>NZ_JAEHFV010000010.1 GCF_016522065.1 Flavobacterium agrisoli
TAATTCAAATTAATACTTCTATTGAAAACTTTTTAAATACCTCCTCTTCCTACACCTCCCTAGCCCTCCTCGAGGAGGGAACTGATTGTCCTAGCTCCCCTCTCAAGAGGGGTTGGGGGTGTGTTTTTGTTAACTATTCTAAACATCTTTACACCTCCCTAACCCTCCTCAAGGAGGGAACTAAATAGTGTTTAATTCAAATTAATACTTCTATTGAAAACTTTTTAAATACCTCCTCTTCCTACACCTCCCTAGCCCTCCTCGAGGAGATAACTGATTGTCCTAGCTCACCTATCGAGAGGGGCTGGGGTGTGTTTTATTAACTGTTCAAAACATCTTTACACCTCCCTAACCCTCCTCAAGGAGGGAACTGATTCTGCTACTATTCAAAATCCTCCCAACTTAACTGCTCATCATTTCCTATATCTCTCAAAGCCGTTTTACCCAGTAAATCATTAAAATGTTCTGCTAAAATTTCCCCTGTTCCGGGGCGTTTTACCCAAATATTTTCTTTAGTTAAAATGTCTCCTTTTTTTATTGGTGCAATAGTACAAACCGTAGCAAAAGCAAAATCAATAGTCACTTGTTCTTCTGTGGCTGGTTTTTTAGTACCGCCACGCATTTGGGCTATTTCTGCACTGTTTACGATTAATTCACGACACGCTTTTTCATCCATACTGCATACAATATCGGGTCCTGTACGGTGCATGTGGTCTGTGAAATGGCGCTCCAAAATAGAAGCCCCCATAGCCACAGCTCCCAGACAGGCATTATTGTTCAAGGTATGATCACTCAACCCAAAAACTTTATCCGGAAAGGCAGAATGCATTTCTAGCATCGCACCAAAACGCACTAAATGAATGGGTGTTGGGTATAAATTGGTAGTATGTAATAAAGCTACAGGAACTTGGTGTTTATCAAAAATAACTACCGCTTTTTGAATACTTTCAATGGTATTCATTCCGGTGCTTAAAATAACCGGTTTTCCAAAAGATGCAATATGTTCTAATAATGGATAATTGTTACATTCGCCCGAACCAATTTTATAAGCTGGAATATCAAATTTCTTCAATCGTTCGGCAGCTGCACGCGAAAATGGTGTCGAAATAAAAATCATGCCTTTGCTTTCGACATACTTTTTCAGTTCCCATTCATCGGCTTCATTCAGAGCGCAACGCTCCATTATTTCATAAATCGAAACATCGGCATTGCCGGGAATCACTTTTTTTGCTGCACCAGACATTTCGTCTTCTACAATATGCGTTTGATGTTTGACAACCTCAACTCCTGCTCTATGAGCTGCATCTACCATTTCTTTGGCTACTTGTAATGAGCCTTCGTGATTGATTCCGATTTCGGCAATAACCAAGGGGGGGTAATCTTGGCCAATTTTTCGGCCGGCTATTTCTATGTAAGGGTTCATCTTTTTGGGTTGTGAGTTATGGGTTATCGGTTTATGGGGTTTGCAGCTTTTTATAAAGATATTCTGCATAATCAAAATCTTCTTGGGTGTCAATATCAACATTCGCAAAAACATGATTTACGTCGAAGGGATACGCATTTTCAGATATAATTTTACTGTCACTTCGAGCGCAGTCGAGAGGCAAAATCAAACTGGCTTTCGTAATATAAAGTAATCCATTTTCAAAATATAAGGGTTCTAAATCCTGACTACGTTGTCCTATTTCGTAATTAAATGGAATATATTTATCCGCAATAATTTTTCCAAACTTCTGATGATTTCGAGTTACCGTAAATAAACTATCGCAATTGTTTTTTATGAATTCTTGAAAAGCCTCTTTCATTAAATTTTCAGGACGCAAGGGGTTGGTAGGTTGTAATAAAACTACATTTTCTACCTCATCAGTAATTTGTTCTAAAGTATGTTTTACTGCCGATACGGTGGGTTCAAAATCTCCTGAAATGTCTTCAGGTCTATCCATTACCTTCGCCCCATATTGCAAAGCTATTTCTTTTATTTTTTGATCATCTGTAGAAACATACACTTCATCAATAATTTCTTTATTTGCTTGGGCATACAAAATACTATGCACAATCAACGGAATGCCACCAAGTAGTTTTATATTTTTCTCGGGAAGTCTTTTTGAGCCTCCTCGAGCGGGGATAATGGAGATGGTTTTCATTTAATGCTACTCTTTTTTTACTAGCCCTTTCAGAGTTTGGAACTCTGAAAGGGTTAAACAACTTATTCAATTAGGTACTGTTTAACTTTTATTCATGCTATTATATTAAAAAAAATAACAACACAAATAACAACCTCATTTACAAAAAAACTAACGCTTTACCTCTACAAAAACGTGCAAATTGAAAATAACACTTTCAATTTGCACAAAAATTTATAATTTCATCAACCCTTTCTAGCGTTTGGAACTTTGAAAGGGTTAACTTCTAAATACTTTTTTGCGGTTTCCAATAAATCTTAGCTGTTGGAATTTGTTGATATTTCTTAAATTCCTCCACACGCAAACTGTTTTTATTTTTTATGATTTTAGGAACATTCCTCACTACATCCGTAAATGCCAAAAATAAAGCTTTTAAAGCCTGAAAATCACCTTTAAAAACTTTTAGTTTGAGTTGCATCCATATAGAATAGCCCATTTTTCGCGGAATTAAATGTAGGGGATAAAACAAAAAATACAAATACCATCCTGACCTCAAAGAACGGCGCAATCGAATTTGATAATCAGCATTATTTTTTCTTGATTTTATATCTACCCTGTGATGTACAAATAGTTCCGGCAGATAATGAATCTCCCACCCTTTTTTAAACAATTGAAAAGAGGCAAATTCTTCTTCGCCATAAAACACAAACCATTCGGGATACTTAGGAATAGCTCGCCAGGCATCCATATTCCATACATGACCACACCCGACAAATCCTCTGGTTCTTTCTGTTTTTTCTTTCGAAAATGTATTATTTGGCTCTTCTAAACCCCAAAATATCCTGCAGGCAATAACACCGCATTTTGGATTGGCAGCAAAATGCTTTTCAATATTTTGGAGTACATTATCTGATATAAAATGAGGATCATCATCCAATGAAATAGCAAAGTTAGCTTTGGTTTGATTTAGCATCTGATTACGGCAATAAATTAATCCTTTAGAAAATGGGTTGCTTAATAAAATAATATCAGGATAATTCTTTTTTATAAATACACATGTGCCATCGGTTGAACCATCGTCAAAAACAATACATTCTACATCAGTCCTGTTTAGCAAATACTGAATTTTACCCAAAGTAAATCTGAGATTCGAAAGTCTGTTTTTGGTAGTAATTAGAACTGAAAAAACAGGCTTATTCTTTTCCATATATCAAAGAAAATATTTTTTTTAAATATCTTTTTTTTATATTATATAGTTTGTAACTCATCTTTGAATTAAACAAATCATATGATTTTGGAAGATTAGAGTTACTTTCGAAAACTGTATTGCTTTCAATATTTTTTTTCTGTAATTCAATCATCCAATCTTCCAATTTATTTCCGATATGAAATGCGTAATTATTAAAAGTTGCTAATCTCAGTTTACCAGATTTATCTATAGGAACATCTACATAATTATGCTCAGAGTTCCCTCCTACTAGTGTCAACGATGGGTTTGAAGGTGATGTTTTAAATAAAACATCCCTGTTAATTGTCAAAACTTGATGCGCACTACCAATAACAGCCTTCACACTATTTCTTTCTACTATAGGCCATTTTTTATTTTCATCTGTTTCTAAATCCCAATTTATACTTGATAAAAATCTATTGTAATCAACTAGATTTTCAGGTATTGAAACAAACTTAAACTTAACTTTTCTAAATAAAATTTGTTTTAATACTGAACTTGTTCCAGCATACAACCCAGTACGAATTGGAATTGGAGATACGGAGCCAACATTATTAAATGCGAAAAAAATTTCTTCAATCTTTTCTTGCCAACCTTTCACAAATAATATGTCTGCATCAGTGAGTGTAATATATTTTTCTCTTGCTCCTCTAGCTGCACCAATTTGAGCATCAATTTTACCAATGTTAATATTATGAGAAATCAGTGTATCTATCTTTTTGTCTTTATAATATAATGCTAAAAGCTCTCCAACTCTTTCATAAGAACCATTATTAACCACAGTAATTGCAGCATTAGAATTTGTCGTTGAAACTAATGAATCTAAGCACGTTTTAAAGACTTTAAAAGAATCCTTATAAAATCCTTCCTCATTGGGAATATATACAACTACAACAATTCTGTGACAAACATTTAACACAACTTTTTTCTCTTGCTTTTGAGGGTTCATCCCTATTCTCATACTCTTTTTGTTTGGGCAGAAATAATTCAATTTAAAAAAACTAACATTATGTTATATTTATGAACTCAAAATTTTATCTAATTGCTTTTTAAAATTGATATCCGAAAAATAATCGCCGAAAGGCTGAAATTTCTCGTTCGAAACCATTCTATTATCAACTAAGATCTTTAATTTATCTTTAATTTCTTTGACATCATGTATATTGGCTATACATCTTTCATCAGTAATAATTTTTCTCAATTCGCTTTTTTCAGGTGATATACATAAAATTGGTTTTCCATAAGCTGCCAAAAAAGGCGCTTTACCCACTAGAATATTACAATACAAAGGGCCATTTTCAAGAATAATAACAATATCACTTTCGTGGATTTGTTCATTGGAAGAATTAGAAAAATTAATGATATCCAAAATTTGAATATTAGAAATATTTTTGAATCGTTCTTTCAGCTTTTTTATACCATCTCCTTTTAAACGTAAAATAAACTCCGTTTGTTCCTCATAAATAGAGTTTTCTTTTATCAAACTCTCGTAAGCCAATAACAAATTTTCTGCATTCCTTCCAAACATCAATGCCCCATGATACGAAATACTCACTTTTTTAGTTTTATTGAGCATTTGGCTTTTATCAGACAGATCAAAAACGGAAGCTTCAAACTGATGTGCCAAAGTATAAAATTTCTTTTTCGAAGCGTATAAATGCTGTAAATCGTGTGACATATACTGAGCTGAACTCGAACAGGTTTTTGCCTGCGCAGCCACTTCTATCATTCGTTTTAATCTGAATAATTCCAAATTAGACAAACTGCTTTTAGAACCTACATACCAGGCCAAAGGATAAGGATCATGGAAAATGACATTGGCTTTTCTTAGAATTGGCAGATTATAAGCCGCCAAAATAGTTTCGTGATTTATTCCTGAGCTTCTTATAAAAACATGATCGTAAATGGTATAATCAATTTTAGCAATAACTTTTGCATATTGTTTATGGATATAGCGTTCTTTCAAAGACACATGAAAAAGCCTCCAATAAACTCTATTTATAAATTTAACGAAAAAAGGAGTTTTTAAATCCAAAACATATTCATTAATAGAATTTACAGGTAGTAAATCCAATCGATCCTCGCTTGCATATTGCTTGAGATAAACTACATCAATTATGGAATCGGGATAAGCAATCCTTAATTTAGCCAAAAAAGAGCGTGAAACAATTCCTTCACTAGTTCCGCTAACTCTTAAATCTTGAACTATAACTAAAAATTTCATTATCTATATTAAGTTGTTTTGCAATTTTTTATTTTTTCTATTCAATGGTTTATTTAAAATATTTTTTAATTTTCTTCTTTACACTATGTATCTTTAAACGAGAAGGTAATACATAATAAAATGTTATCCAATATATTTTTTCAAATGTATGTAATTCTAATACGTCTAATATATTTTTGAATAACTGATATTCTTCGAAATCCAATGAAGTGGCAATAAAATAGCGTTTTAAAGAATAAGTTAGTAAGTTTTTATCTTTTAAATTCTGAAGCACTAACAGTATTGCATCTACATTTGAAGCCCTTCTGACAGGATTGTTTTGATAAAATTCTCCTGTATTTGAATTAAGATGTTTTCGACCATAAAACAAGGTTTTGTTTATAGATATCCCACTAAAACCTTCAGAAACTATTCTGGAATACAACTCCCATTCTTCGGCATACATTAAATGCTCTACGAATCTATTCTCTTTAAAACAAACTGCCTTCCACATTACAGCACAGGAATTAAATTGCAGCTGATTGTTTAAAATTTTTTCAATATCTTTTTCATAAATTTTGAATGAGCTGTAAGTCCTAGAATAATCAAACTCGTATTTGAAATTATCACCAAAAAAAACTTCACGCACATAACGACAAAAAGAATGTTGACTTGTAGATAATTCATAAACACAACATTCCAAATTTTGAGGATGTGGAATATCGTCATCATCAAAAAAAATTATATACTCACCATGAGCTAAATCCAAACCATAATTGCGACAACCTGGTAATCCTTTTAGATAATTATTTGGACGTTTTAGATATTGAAATCTAATATCCTCTTCCAAAAAGGGTTGTACAACTTCTTTTGTATTGTCAGTTCCTCCATCATCTATAATAAAACATTCCCAATTCAAAAAAGTCTGGGCTTGAATCGATTGAAGCGTTTCTACAATAAAATGGGCTCTATTATAGGTAGCCATAATAATGGTTACTTTTGGATGATTCATTTTGAGATTGTGGTTTTAATTTTATCTAACAAACCCATAGAGCAAGGATAATCAAATTTACGTGCAAATAATGCATCAGATTGCACTAGTTTATCATAATCTGTTTCATCCAAAACAGCTGGATTATTGCCATTTCGAGCTACCCAGTCAATATGTCTTAAATTATTATTTATGACTTTACCTGAAAAATATGAATTCATAATGACAGTTTGAAAATAAAACTCCTCTGAACATAAGGCGTGCTTGAATCTATTAAGAACAAATTTATTTTTCATGGTAAAACCCAATACATAGCGAACACATTCCCTACTTAAACTCCAATACGTTGACCCTCCATACAGTTTAGGCATCTTTGAAGAAATTTTCCTTTTGAAGCCGAATCGTTTTTGAAGCCGAATCAATAATTTGATTTTTTGATTTTCATTATGCTTTTTGGTATTCCAAAAATCGTAAAAATTAAAATACTCGATACGATCCATTCCATTATTTCCTGGCCAACCCGAGTTTGGATTTGGAAAGTCAAAATGACTTAAAAATTCGGTATTTCCATTTTTATTAAAAAAATCCACAAAATACGAACTGCTTTTTACAGGAAAATCATGACCTGTAATCAAATGAAAATATTGAGTATCGTTTTTTTTTAATGCTTGTTCTGTTAAATATAAAATAGCTTTCAAATGATTGAACCCGCCCCAATTGACTTTGTATTTTTGCTCAACTAACTTTACAATATTGTAACCTCTCAAATTAACTAACTCGGCATCCGAAATTTTACTTTTCTTGTCAATATGAATATACAACTCAAAATTATCATCAAAACATTGAATAATTTCCTCCAGATGATAATAGTTTTTGTAAGCAGTAATAAAATAGCTTGTTTCATATAGAACTTAATTTTACTTTCTAAAAAATGCTTTTATAAATCTAAAAGGTTTTAAAACCAACTGTCCAATTCTATAATCTATCCTATTTTGTATTTTATAATTTTGTTTTTTTTCTAATGCAATAGTTTTCAAAAAATAATCAATTAAATCTGAATAATGTTCTTTATACAATGCTTCATGCTTTTGATAGATATATTTTTTAATTTCCATATCATAATTATTTTGCGCATCTGTTCGCATCGAAACCGCATGTTGTCGGTAAAAAAACAATGTCTCCTGTAGCACATACATCTCCCATCCCATTTTGCAAACCCTGATATAAAACTCCCAATCTTCATATCCTTTTTTCATATTTTCATCATATCCTCCTGCTTTTTCCCAACATACTTTTCTAAACAATGAGGTACCATTACATGCATTTTGAAATAAAAAATCTTCAAGAACTTTACCATTTGGTTTTATAATAGCAATCTCTTTTTCATTTTTAAATCTCGAAACCCAACTAGATACAACTCCTATCTCGGGTTTTTCTTTTAAAATTAAAAGTGCCTTTTGAATAAATGAAAAATGATATTTATCATCTGCATCTAAGGTCAAAATAAAATCAGAATTTGATTTTTCAATGCCAAAATTTCTAGCACTGGACAAACCTCCATTTTCTTGATACAAATACATAATTCTACTATCTTTTTTACACCACTTTTTAGAAATGATTTCAGTATCATCTTGACTTCCGTCGTTAACAATAATACATTCCCAATTCTGATAAGTCTGATTTAAAACAGACTCAATTGCCTCTTCAAGATATTCGGCTTGCTCAAAGCATGGGATTACAATGGATACTTTTTCCAAAATGATTCTAATTTAAAAACCAACATATTAAATCCTTTTTTTACATAACCAAGATTAAAAAAAATAAAACAATTAAAAAGAATAAAAATCCATTCTGAAAAATATAAATTTCTATTTCTTCCAATTTCTTTACCATATTTTTTTATTAATTCTAATCTTTGAGTATTATCATAACATATAAATTTATTTGAAATTAAAAACTTATAAAATTGAATCTCTGATAAATTTTTCTCATAAAGATTATCTCTACTTCCTGTAACACTTAAAAATGATACTCTAACAAAAACAATACTATTATTAATTGTATATATGGGTTTCCCATCAGAGAAATCAAGCCAAGCATGATCATCACTGTTCCAAGCTAGTGGATAGTTATAAAAACCATACTTTAAATATGATTTTCTAGAAAAAATATACTCAGATAGTGAGCTACGTGATTCTTTTTTAAATTTTCTATAATAAGAATCTGTAGAGGATTCCCAAACAGGATGATAAAAAACAAAAGATATTTTATTTTGATTTTCATCAATCAATTTACTAGCATACCTGACTAGATTGGATTTTATATTAAAATTATTAAAACAAAAATAAAAACTACTTACCACAGTGGGACACAAATAATCATCATCACCCAATATCATAATCCATTCTTCATCTGCCGATAAAGCAATACAACGCTCCCATTGTTGCGTTAACGAAGTCCTTCCTAAATTATTTTCAAACCGATGATAGAGGAAATCAAATTGTCCTTGGTATTTTACTAATAAATCTTTAGGATTTTCAGGGCTGTCATCATCTCCTATATACACTTTAAATCGTTTATCGGTTTGAGCCGCTAAAGATTGTAAGGTTTTTTCAAAAAAAGTGAGTTTGTAATATGGTATGACAATAGCTAACATAATTCATCTTTTATAATTTTTTTCCAAAACCTTAAATTATATTTTGCAATTGGTGCAATTAAAAACAATTTAAACCATATTATAATTGCAATTTTTTTCAATCCTAAATTTAAAGATTTATTAATAAATCGTTGTGCATTAATAATTTCATTTTCTAAACTTACTTTTCTATCAACAATATTCAACGGTAATTGGTTCTTATATATTTTATGTAACTTAAAAGAGGACTTTACCCATTCTTCATTTATTTCTCCAGATGAAAAATGTTCTAATAGGATCTGATTGGTTACAATAATATCATAACCAATCTTTTTACATTCGAAACACAAATTCAAATCATAGGTATGAAATCCTTTTAATTTTGTACTAAATCGTATACGATTATCTTTTCGAAGTACCATAAAAACACCATCAACAACAACGACTTTAACATTTTCTTCGAAATTAAAACCTTCGTTATGTAATTTTTTTACTTTATTTTTATGATGTTGGATTATATGAGTTGAATTACAATCTTGAGGGGTATCCCACCAAGCAGAAGGCATTTTTGTTTTAATTTTTGAACCTGCTACACCTATCAAGCCAATATTAGGGTTTTCATCAAAAATTTTATGTAAAACTCCCCCCCAACTCTGGGTCTGAAAAAGAATATCATCATGGATAAAACATAAATACTCACCAATACTTTTATCTATCCCTAAATTATAAGCCTCAAAAATAGAATATCTGTTTTCTGAATTATCTATAATAATCAATTCATAAATAGAACCAATCGTATTTTTAATATTAATCAACAAATTTCCGTCCACCTTTTGAGTTCGAGAACAAATAATAATTGAAATCACGAAAAAAAATTTTTAAATTTTAATATTAATTTTTTCTGAAGATTATAACGTTTTACAAATTCATCATAAACAGTAAATAATAGAAATATCCCTTTCCATTTCTCTCCAACTTGTATTAAATACATTCCTTTTTCATATTTTAAAGACTTAACAATTGATTTGTTTTTAGAAATCATTGTTTTATAATTTAATGGATTACTTTTTTTTAAGATAGAAATCATTGTTTTTCGCATCTGCAAATTAATATCTATGAGAGTAACTCTATTTTCTAATTTAACAGTTTTTGCAATTACACTATTAGAATGAAATCTAAAATTATTATGTATTTCTGAAACAAATGCAACTTTATGATTGATAATATGCTGAAGATAAATTATCCAATCTCCACAAGATTTTAAATGATTATTAGAAAATATCTCATTCGAAATTTTTAAGTTTTCTTTTCGAAATATTACTGCGCTCGCATTTGGAATTACATTTATATTGATTAAAAAATATTCAATAAAATAATTTCCATCTAATACAAAATCTGTCTCAAATTGCTTTCTATCTAACGAGTACGAATGCTCTTTCCAATTTCCGACAATAATGTCATTTTCATCTACTCTATTAGATTGGCAATACGATAAGGCTACTTCATCATTTTGCAACAAAGGGGCTATCACTTTTTCTATAAAATCAAAACCGCAATAATCATCTGATTCTGCTATCCAAACATATTCTCCTTTTGCCAAATCAATTCCCTTCTTCCATTGACAAAACGTATTTCCTGAATTTTTTTCATTAAAAACACAATGACTAACTCTTGGATTTTTAACATAGTCTAAAAGTATTTTTGAGCTATTATCTAAACTACAATCATCTAACAATATAACTTCAAAATTAGAATACGTTTGATTAAAAATACTGTCTAACCTCTTAGTTAGGTATTTCTCATGATTATAATTCGGAACAATTATAGAGACTAATGGCAGTGATAGATTATTCTGAGTCAATGTATTTTATTTAAACATTTTTTTTATTAAAAAAAATGGCTTAATAATAGCGTTTCCTAGTTTATATGAACTTGTATTTTTTATATTCTCTGTTATTCTATTTAGATCATATTCTCTTATAATCTTACTTATTTCTGAACCATTAAAAATTGAAGTTGGAAGATCATTAACCTGCTTATTGGATGCTACAGCTAAAATATAAAGATGATGATTGTCTATTGGGTCAACCTCTGCTTGATTCCCTGAATAAATCTTTAATTTACTAAAATCCAATAAATTTGAAATAATAGAATTTAAATTATATGATTTTTGGACGTAAAACTTAGCTGATTCAAAATTTTTATTTATCAAATTCTCAAATTCATCAAAATAAAGTTCTTTAACATGAAATTTATTTTTAAATCCTGGAATATCAGAATAATATTTTTTATCAGGAGATGACATTATTAAAATCCCATCTGCTTTTAAAACTCTCTTTATTTCCAACAACATTTCCTCATGTTTATCATGATGTTCAATAGTTTCAAAACTAACAACAACATCTATAGAATTTGCTTCGAGGAGAATATTATCTGCTGATCCTACGAAAAAATTCAAATTATCATTAGTATATTTTTCTTTAGCATTAAAAACAGTTTCTTTATCAATATCAACACCAATAACTTTTGAAGCTTTTTTAGATAAAATAAAAGAACCATAACCTTCACCAGAAGCAATATCTAGTACAATTTTATTTTCAACAAAATCTTTCGCAATTGCATAACGATGCAAATGTTCTATGGTAACATCCGAAAAATCATTAAATTCTAATCTTTCGCCTGTAGATTTCCTTGTCATTCTTTTTAATTTTTCCATTCTAATTCTGGTCTTATTAATCCTGGATAATGTCCTGAATAACTTCCTCTAACTGTTTTATCCCCAAATTCATCAATAATATTAAATCCTACAACGTCCATTTCGTGAAACTCGACATGAAACGGTCCGTATCTCATGATAGCAAAACTACATTTATAACTTCCTTCTGCTAATAAATTTCCTAGAATAGTAATCGTTTTTTTATGAATACCTAACGGTAAAGATTCTTTTAGAGTCAAGGAATTTTTATCATGTGAACTTAGAATATGAATGTTTTCCGCGTTAAACAAATTAAACCCATGTGTAAAAAACTCTCCTTCTTTAAGTATATTATATTGAAATTCTATTTTCACTTCATCAAAAATACTATGGTTAATTGCTATTGCGCCTTCTTTATTTAATACTCGAACTTCAAGTAACTCAATAAAATCAGCTTTTGGTCTACTTTGATCTTCATTTTTCCAATTACGATGTGCAGTTGAATTCTGGTCTTCAAGATAGTTTTGTATCGCATTCTCTATATCCCCCTCAAAAACCACTTTTCCATGTTCTAACACAATCCCCCTTGTACACAAACTCTTTACCGCCGCCATATTATGGCTCACAAACAAAACCGTTCTTCCTTCGCCTTTAGAGATATCCTGCATTTTACCAATCGCTTTTTTCTGGAATTCGGCGTCACCTACTGCTAAAACCTCATCGACTACTAAAATTTCGGGTTCTAAGAAAGCCGCTACCGCAAAAGCCAAACGAACGGTCATTCCGCTACTGTAGCGTTTGGTAGGCGTATCG
Organism: Flavobacterium agrisoli; assembly: GCF_016522065.1. GTDB lineage: Bacteria > Bacteroidota > Bacteroidia > Flavobacteriales > Flavobacteriaceae > Flavobacterium > Flavobacterium agrisoli. The sequence goes on from NZ_JAEHFV010000010.1 coordinate 12,689, forward strand.
ATATAACGCTCACAACCGGAGAATGCAATGATTTCATCGAGTTTGGATGCAATTTCTTTTTTGGTCATGCCCAATATAGCACCATTCAAGAAAATATTCTCCCGACCGGTCAGCTCTGGATTAAATCCGGTGCCGACTTCCAATAATGATGCGATTCTGCCTCTCGATTTTATGGAACCTATGGTAGGTGCCGTAACTTTAGAAAGGATTTTTAATAACGTCGATTTTCCCGCACCATTTTTTCCGATAATACCTAACACCTCACCCCGTTGCACTTCAAAATGAATGTCCTGCAACGCCCATACATAATCAGAAGTTCCTTTGGTGGAGCGATCGTTAGTGTCCCCGATTTTCAAATACGGATCTTCTTTGCCCCTAACCTTATGCCACCAACGGTTTAAATCATGCGACAGCGTACCGGTTCCTACCGTTCCGAGTCGGTATTGTTTGGAAATGTTTTCGGCTTTTAGAATCACTTCGTTGTGAGTTGTGGGGTGTGGGTTGTGGGGTTTCATACTTGGTGTTGAGTTGTTTTCAGTTGTGAGTTGTGAATTGTGCCCTTCGACAGGGTGACAACAAGTTGTGGGTTGTGGGGTTTCATACTTTGTGTAGAGTTGTTGTGGTCTAGTGAACCCATAACTCATAACCCACAACCGCTTCTATTTCCAATTCTGTTCCACATATTTAATAAAATTATAAATCTTTCCTCCTAAATTTTCATATTGCAGATTAAAAGGCTGAAAATTATCTTTCAAATCGGGATATAAAAGGATTATTTTATTGATATGATTAATAGTTTCTAAACAACTGGAATGAGAAAACACCAAAAACCGAACAAAGTCTGCTTTGTACCTTCTTCTACCATACCCCTCCACAATATTGGACACCACACTGTCTGAAGACCTTCGCAATTGACTTCCTAACTCATACAACTCATATTTTGGAAGTTTTAATGTAATCGGGTGCAATTTTATAAATAAATCCATACTAATAGTGTAGATATCTAAATCTTTATAACTTTTAAAATCACTCATACCAATTCCATTTTATTTTAAAATAGTAAACAAACATACACAACCCACAACCCACAACCCATAACTCACTACTCACTACTCGCCCCCCCTAAACCGTATCAATAAAACTCCTTTCAGTTCTATTAAAAAGCACCAAACCAAAAAGAAACAAAATTAAGGTTACTGCTACTGTATAAAGCAATCCCAACGGACTCACAGTTCCTTCTTGCAAGAGCAGAAAACGAGCGGTTTCGATGATATAAGCTAACGGATTGTATTGCACCCAATAGGCCAATTGGGGCATTTTTTCTTCTATTAAGGCGATAGGATACATCACTGCTGATAGGTACATGAGCAACTGCACACCAAAACCCACCAAAAAAGTCAAATCGCGGTATTTGGTTACCATGGAGGAAATGATCATTCCGAGTGCTAGGCCTAAAACGCCCATAATGAGAACTAAAAACGGAAAAAACAAGGTGTAGATAGAAAAGGTATTCGACATGCCTTGCCAATAAAAATAAAGGTAAAAACCTAAGAAAAGCAAACATTGAATACCCAATTTAATCAAATTGGTGATAACGGTGGCCAAAGGCATAATCAACCTTGGAAAATAGACTTTACCAAAAAGGGAGGCATTGGCTTTGAAAGTATCCGAAGTATCGGTAAGGCAAGCGGTAAAATAATTCCAGGTAATAACGCCCGCCATATTGAACAAAAAAGGCGGCACGCTTCCGGTCGAAATACCGGCGACTTTATTAAAAATAAGGGTAAATGTTAAGGTGGTAAACAAAGGCTGAATCAAATACCACAGTGGCCCTAAAATGGTTTGTTTATAAAGGGTCACCACATTTCGTTTCACAAACAAAAAAAGTAAGTCGCGATAGCGCCAAACCTCATCAAGTTGTAAAGTAAAAACAGAAGACTTCGGTTTTATTTCAAACAACCATTCTTCTTGGGGTATTTCATTCATATAAATTCAGTTTAACTGTACTGGCGAGTTTAAATGGCCAACAAATATACGCTTTAACAAGCAATCTCTATTTTGAAAATTATGTTAAAAGAAATGTACTACGCTTATTTTTTCTTTACTTTGCCAACATACTAATAAATAAATAATGCTTTTCTTTTCCAAAAAAAAACCGATACTGAAAGATACAATTCCACAAGGATACGTCGATATCCACTCGCATTTATTAGCCGGAATTGATGATGGGGCAAAAAATTTCTCAGATACGCTAACACTAACTCAGCATTTTTTAAACTGGGGTGTCACTGAAATTATTACCACACCCCATGTAATCCAGCACATTTGGGAAAACACAAAAGAAGGAATTATCCAAAAACAAAATGAAACAATTATAGCATTAGAAAAAAACGACCTTCAACTCCCTTTTAAGGCCGCAGCAGAATACTTAATGGACGATTCTTTCGTAAAACTTTTTCAAACAAATAAGCTACTTACCTTAAAAGACAATTATGTATTAGTTGAAATGTCTTACCTCAATCCACCAATACAATTGTACAACATTCTTTTTGATTTAAAAGTGGCAGGCTACATTCCCGTATTAGCACATCCAGAACGCTATTTATTTTATCACAATAATTTTGAAGAATATCTTAAACTCAAAAAAGCGGGCTGTCTCTTCCAGTTAAATCTTTTATCAGTAGTCGGGTACTATGGAACCGAAATAGCAAAAATTGCCGATAAATTATTAGAAAAAGGGTGGTATGATTTCGTAGGGTCTGATGTGCATCACCTCAATCACATAGCCGCTTTTGACCTGAAAATTAAGATTAAAAACACCATTTCCTTAAAAGAAACTATTGCAAACAATCAGTTTTTTAGAATGGTCTGAACTAAATTACGATACAATGTGATAAACAGATTTAATAAAAAAAACGATACTACCCTTTTTGTAATTCTTAGCTTAATCTCAAAACCCACAAGAGTGACTCGATCATAATGTAAATAAACCACAATAAGTGTACTTTTAATAAATAGACAATAAAGTTGTAAGGTGACGTTAGTAATACAAAAGACCCCATGACTTTCAACTTTACCACCTTTTACTTAGCACTTTACGACATCAAGACTTTATGACTTTAGCCATTACGACTTTGAGACTTTAAGACTTCTTTTACCGATCCAAAATAGCAAAAGTAGAATTCAAGCTTTTAAATTCAGGAACAATATGTTTCATTTTTGCTACAATTTCGGTATTATCAAAGCTATTGGCTATCAGTATAAGCTCTTTAATATCGGCATGTAAATCAGCAAACTCATCTTGAATTTCTTGTGCAATCATGATTTTATTGTGATAGGTGGGTAACGTTTTAGAAGTATCGTTAAGTAATTCTTCGTACAATTTCTCTCCCGGTCGCAAACCTACTATTTCAATTTTAATTTCTTTATCGGGAATAAAACCAGCGAGCTTGATCATCTTTTTAGCCAAATCGAGAATTTTAACCGGTTTCCCCATGTCAAATATATAAATTTCGCCTCCATTGCCCATTGCACCTGCTTCCAGTACCAATTGACAAGCCTCCGGAATCGTCATGAAATACCGAATAATATCGGGATGGGTAATGGTTAACGGTCCGCCAGCGGCTATTTGCTTGGTAAACAAAGGAACTACTGAACCATTAGACCCCAATACATTGCCAAAACGGGTAGTAATAAATTTAGTAGAAAAACCTTCGGTATCGCTATTTTTTAAAGACAAGGATTGTACATACTTCTCCGCGATTCGTTTGCTCGCTCCCATCACATTACTTGGATTCACCGCTTTATCTGTTGAAACCATCACAAACTTTTTAACCTGATGTTTACAAGCCAAATCTGCTAAATTTTTTGTCCCTTCAACATTGGTGATAACTGCTTGAGAAGGATTTTCCTCCATTAACGGTACATGTTTATAGGCGGCTGCATGAAACACCACATGCGGACGGGAGTTTTCGAAAACCCGTTCAACCGCTTTTTTATTTCGAATATCAACAATCGCGGGAGTTATTTTAATGTCGGATTGGTGCTTCTGAATTTCAATACACAACGAATGTAGCGGTGTTTCGGCTTGATCCAAAATCACAATTTCTCTTGGTCCAAACGAAATAACTTGCCTTACGATTTCGCTACCAATAGACCCTGCTGCTCCAGTTATTAAGATGCGTTTGTCTTTTAATTGTTTGGAGATTCCTTTTCCATCCAATACAATCGGTTTACGTTCGAGTAAATCTTCGATTTGGATGTTTTTGACCTTACGGGAAATCTCTTTTTGGTTTTCCCAATCGGTAATCAAGGGAACGGTATACACGCGGTAGTTAAATTCCAAACATTGGTCTACGATAACCAGTTGTTCTTCTTTGGATAAACTTTTATCAGCTATAATAACGCCCTCTGCCGCTACCGAACGCATCAAAGCAGGCAATCGCTTTTTTTGAATCAAAATAGGCAAATCCAACATTCGTTTAGAGGCATTCTGACTGTTTTTATCTACGAAACCTACTATTTTAAATCGTGAAGGTGTTTCAAACTTCAAAGCATTCGCTACTGAAATCGCATTAGCATCCGTACCATATACCACGGCTCTAATCAATTTAGTAGAAGTAGTATCCGAAAAGTACATTTCAAAGGTTTGTTTCACCACCACTCGGTACAAAAACAAGCCCAAAAAGGACAAAACAATATTGATAAACAAAGCCGTATTTAGAAATGCTTTTTCACCAGTGTACACATCAAAAAGAAAGTTGAAACACAAAAAGAACACCAACACAGACAACTGCGAAAAAAACAATTTAATGGCATCAATATAAGAGGAGTGCCTGATAATACCAGAATAGGTGCGGTACAACCAAAAGAAAAAAACATTGACCAAAACTAAAGAAGTGACCAACAAAAAATGTTGCGGATATAAAATATACTTTAAACCCGTTCCTTTAAAAAGTAAGAAAGTAAAGGTAAAAGCAAATAACACCACCAATACATCCATAACCACAATAATCCAACGCGGCAAATACCCTAGATTATGAATATCTACTTTTAAATTCTTTCTCGAAAACTTACTATACATATATTATGTTAACTCTATTTAATTATACCTATTATTTATAGAACACCAAAAATACTAAATAAATTGTATGAAATATTTATTTTTATTTCCACTATTATAATTAATTCCGATACTGTTTTAATTCAATACAACTCCTGTTTATTCAAAATGGAACTGGCAGAATACCGCTACTGTAAACTTATCTATTTTTGGAAAGGCAACTTACAACATTCAACAATAAAGATAAAAAAATATTTATGAAAAATCCCACAAAAAAATAACCACCTAATATACTAAATATCCGTGATTTAAATCCAGTCCAATCACCTTAATTCCCTTTATTAGACATGCAAACTGCTCACTTTTCACTACTTCACCAATCGCAACAAATACTCCCCATACCCTGATTTTTTCAAAGGAGTGGCTATTTTTATCAATTGTTCTTTGTTGATGTATCCCATCCGGTAGGCTACTTCTTCAATAGAACCAATTTTCATGCCTTGGCGTTCTTCAATAACCTGCACAAATTGTCCGGCTTGCATTAACGAAGCAAATGTTCCGGTGTCTAACCAAGCGGTACCGCGGTCAAAAACACCCACGCGCAATTTCCCTTGCTTCAAATACTCCTTGTTGACATCCGTGATTTCTAATTCTCCTCGAGGGGATGGCTCAATATTTTTAGCAATCTCTACTACCGAATTGTCATAAAAATACAAACCCGGTACGGCATAATTCGATTTCGGTTCTAAAGGTTTTTCTTCAATAGACAGTACCTTGTTGTCTTCATCAAATTCCACCACCCCATAACGTTCTGGATCATGTACCGGATACGCAAATACCACCCCACCTTCTTCTTTGGTGCAGTCTTGCAGTAATTTCGACATACCCGAACCGTAGAAAATATTATCTCCTAAAATCAACGCTACTTTTTCGTCACCAATAAATTCTTCCCCCAAAATAAAAGCCTGTGCCAATCCATCAGGCGATGGCTGCTCTTTATACGAGAATTTACACCCAATTTGCGAACCATCTCCCAACAATTTTTGAAAGTTTGGCAAATCTTGTGGTGTAGAAATGATTAATATTTCATGGATTCCAGCCAACATCAAAGTAGACAACGGATAATAAATCATCGGCTTGTCGTAAACAGGCATCAATTGTTTACTTACCGCTAAGGTTAACGGATGCAAACGGGTACCGGATCCACCGGCTAATATAATTCCTTTCATTTTTTATTTATTTTTACGAATTAATCCGAATTGTTACGAATTGTTCGAATTTAATATTCTTTTATAATGTAATGAAGTAGAACCGAAATTAACTAAGATTCCTAACTCCATTTTGATACATTTTTAATAGTTTTTTAATTGGGCATACAACGGTTCTGGAATATAGTTAATGGCTTTCAGCTCTAAAATGATGGCGTCATAACAAATAAAATCCGCTCTATAGTGTTTTTTCAACTTCTGTTCACCGTAAAATAATTCCAAATTAACTTGTCTTTTATAGGGTATATTTTGTACCGCAAATTCTTTTTCTACTGCTTCTTCATAGACCGCCTCTAAAAAACCAGCTCCCAAGGTACGATGTACTTTCATACAAGCCCCAATAATTTTATAACTTTCTTCTTTATAAAAAATCTCAGCACCAGTATCCATCCGTCTAATTCGTTTTAATTCGCCTCAATTCGTAACAAATCCATGCACTGCGCTAAGCTTTCTCGCCAATCAGGAACCGCCACGCCATAAACCTGTTTGATTTTTGATTTATCCAAGAGGGAATAGCTCGGACGTTGGGCTGGTGTGGGATAAGCAGAACTTGGAATGCCGGAAACAGCACAATCAAAACCGCCAATTTCTTGAATGGCTTGGGCAAATTCAAACCAACTGATTTCGCCTTCGTTAGAGAAGTGATAGATACCACATTTCCAAAATCCGGCGTTTAAAATGCTGACTATCGCTTTGGCCAAATCGGCTGCGTAAGTCGGACTCCCAATTTGATCGTTCACCACATTGAGGCTGTCGCGCTCTTGCATCAAACGGGACATGGTTTTAACGAAATTCGCCCCGAAGGTAGAATACACCCACGATGTACGGATGATAATCGCCTCCGGATTTTCGCGCAAACAAGCCTGTTCTCCGGCTAATTTGGTTTTACCGTACACATTGATAGGCGCAACTGCCGCTTCTTCCGTTAAAGCCACAGCAGAAGTACCATCAAACACATAGTCGGTAGAAATATGAATCAGTTTTGCAGCATGTGCAGCCGACCATTGGGCTAAAATAGCCACGCACTGGTGGTTCAACACATCCGACAAATCATATTCGGTTTCTGCCCTGTCCACAGCCGTATGGGCCGCACAATTCAGAATAATTTGTGGATGGATGTCGGTCAAGCGTGCTTCTAACCCCTTCAAATCCGTTAAATCCAACTCCTCTCTATCGGTAAAAACCCATTCAAATTGGGCATTTTGTGCCGCTAGTACTTTTAATTCAGATCCCAATTGTCCATTGGCTCCTGTTACTAGTATTTTTTTCATATATTTTTGTAACGTTAAAAACGTCTTATTTACTTTGTAATTTTAAAGGATAAAATCCTAACACAGTCAACAGTTTACTACTTCCAGTCTACAAAACTGATTACTAAAAAAAGTCCTGAATACTAAAAGCTGATTACTTGAACACATAACTCATAACCCATAACTCACTTCACCCCAATCAAAGTAGCACTGTTGTGAACTTTATCCAAATACTTTACCTTGTTGTATTGGGTATAACTAAAACGAAAATGGATGTAAGCAAGCCATAAATCATGTTCTTCCAAGTCATCTAAATCAAAAGTAAGTTGCGCCTCAGTTTCTGATTTTGTAATCAAAATCACATTACTATAAAGAGTTTCTCGGTTATTAGTCAGACCATGCCAGTTGGCAATTGCAATTTGAACCTCAACTTGCGTAGCTTTTTCAGGCCAGATAATCATCGTCAAGGGACTAATCTCTTGGATCGAAAGCTGTTTACGTTCCCAGTCAAAGGACAAGGGTGGTGTAAAAACTGCTGGTAAAGGACAACACTGATTTCCTTCAAATCCCAATAAAAATCTTTTGGCAGTATCGGTTTGTAGTCCTTCATAAAATTGTTGATTCAAATCTTCTTGAGGTATTCCCTCACGTAAAATAGCCAACAATAATTGATTACAACGCCCAAACAAAGAAGAAGCATGCGCTTTCGAATAAAAAGGCTGTACCAATCCTTTAAAAACTTTTGACTTTAAAGTACAAAACCCTAAAGCAGCACCTTGTTGTCGAATGCGATCAAAAATAGGATTATTTTTAAACTCCTCTTTCGTAACACCAGTATTTCCTTTCATCCGAGCAATATTCCCGTGCTCAGTTTGGTAAAAAGTAATATCGTCCAATGTACCCTTAAACGCTAACTCACTGACAACTTTAGCCATAAATTAAAAAGATTAAAATTAGGAGAACTAAAGTATTAAAAAATAAATACCTAACACGCTCATTATTCAATAAGTTAATGGGTATCAGTTGACAATTTGATGACCAAATTAATATCCTGACGGATGGTACAGGTTGGCGGTTTTATCCTAGTTGGCAGTAGTACGTTTTGCTCCTCAAAAAACAAACACAAAGGGTTTACTCCATATGCCTACTCAGGATTCGACAGGCTGGAACCAAGTGGTGATTATAGAGTTGCCTTTTTCTTTACCCTCCCTAAAGGTTGGAAAAAATTATAATTTGTTTCCTATTGCTCAAAGCCCATGGCTCAGAGCTGACAGCCCTTTAGAACAAACTATTACACACCTCCATAAATGGCAACACCTGATCTTTCTCCGACACGATAGCATCTTTCAAATCCATACCCCAATCGATGTTCAAGCTAGGATCATCATAGCGGATACCTCCCTCAGATGCTTTGTTGTAAAATTGGTCGCATTTATATAGCACCACAGCCGTTTCACTTAATACTGAAAAACCATGGGCAAATCCTTGCGGCACCAACAATTGCTTTTTATTTTCTGCAGTTAATTTCACGCTAAAAGATTCTCCATAAGTAGGCGAATCTTTACGCAAATCAACCGCCACATCAATAATTTCCCCTTCCAGTACTCGTACTAATTTCGTCTGAGCATACGGCGGATTTTGATAATGCAAGCCACGCAACGTGCCTTTTTTGGAAAAAGACTGATTGTCTTGTACAAAAGTGATGTTGATGCCTACCGCTTCCATTTTGGTTTGACTATAGGCTTCAAAAAAATAACCGCGCTCGTCGCCAAAAACGGCTGGCTCTATGATTACTAAGTCATTAATTGGGGTTTGTTCAATTTTCATGTTTATTTAAAATCACATAATTATATACTACTTTACTTTCCAATAATCTAAATCATAGCGTATATCATCATTCGCAAGTTCTGACAGTGGTAAAGTAGAAAACGACAACAATTTTGAATCCTTTTCGATCGATTCAATAGCGTTGGCGTAACCAGGTGGAATTTGAACTATTTTACTTTCATTTTCTGAAACCAATATGGTTTCAATCTTTAAATTTTTTGAAGGATGCTCCCAATTATCAATTTTTACACAATGAATTTTCATCGACCCTCGAATACAATAAAAACTCTTAGCATCTAATTTATGACCATGCCATCCCCTAATAGGGTTATCCACACTGTTAGTAATTAAATAAAACCGTTCTATATCCGAAAAATGAAAATCATTTACATACGAAATACTACCACGCTGATCAACATAACAACCTCCTTCAATAATTTTTGGAAACATATATAAAATTCAAACTATTTTTAAAATTAAAAGGCAAATTTAGTACTAATCTTGTAAACCACCATTCTCAATTATGCTATTCCATCAAAATGCAAGTCCATAAAATGATAAAGTACAAAAAACCCACCCGTTGAAAATCCTTCACACAACACGAACAACTAAAATCACGCTAATCTAAATAATTGGTTGCAAACAGCTTGTAATTTTACAATTGTCCGTTTGAGTACTTTTGAAAAAAAAAACGACATTAAAACAAGAACATTACAATTAAAATCACTTCTAGATTAATTATGTATTACCCTTCATTATTCAAAAAACTCGAATTAAGATTTTATAAGAAATTCTGCCAACGGCTTAAGTTAATTATGGTGTCGTTTTGCTACGCAACACATAAAACTTAAAACTATATAATAAAAGCAGCGGAATAATAAGTATTGTAAACAAACCTAAATCAGAAATTTTTTGATACAAACAAATAACAATTAGGCAAACCAATAATTGAACAAAAGCATACACAGCAGCAACCAATCGATGCGGCATTTTATATTCATTACTCATAACTTGATACAAATGCAAGCGGTGGGCTTCAAAAATGTTTTGTTTCAAATACATCCGATGTAAAATAGTGCAAATAGCATCCACGCCATAAACAGCTAAAAAAAGCAACCACACAAGCGAATGAGTGCATAAAATCAATTGTAAAACCAAATAAATTACCCAAAAAGCAATAGCAATACTGCCCACATCTCCGGCAAAACATTTAGCTTTTTTTCGGTAATTAAAAAATAAAAAAACAACACAAGCTACAATGGCATAATAAATAAAACCACTATCTGTAAACCGGTACCCGCTTTCGTTTACGTACACTAATGACCCCATAACTATAATCGTATATAAACCAGTAATACCGTTGATTCCATCCATAAAATTGTAGGCATTAATTAGCCCTATTGATAAAATATAGGCAGCAATTATCCCAAAAATGGGCAGCGTTTCAAAAATTCCTAAATCGTAAAAAATCAAACTAATGGATAGAAAATGGGTAGCAATTCGAATTTTATTGGACAGACTCTGAATATCATCCCAAAAACTCACCAAACTCACCAGCGTAATTCCTGTAAAAAAGTAATAATTAGTTTGTATATGTTGTACAAAATAAAGTAAGGAAGCAAACCAAAATAGTATCCCTCCTCCTCTTAATGTTACTTCTGTGTGAGAACTTCTTTCATTAGGTTTGTCTATGATGTTGTAGTGGTTGGCTACTTTAAAATAGAGTAGTATTAAAGCCACCAAAAAGATTACGAGTATTATAAATTCCATTAAAAGGGTTATAAAATTAAGAGATGAAATTTTATTTGAAGATGGGTAAAAGTATTAAATAATTCTATCCTACTAAATATGACTTGTAAGGAATTAATTTTAATTTCTCTGGGCCATATTCTGAGTCAATTTTGATAGCTCTAAAAAAAGGGACTATATAAAAACAACTCAAAAAAGTAATTAAATAAAGATGTTTCCTTTTTAAACTATTTCTTATAATTTCAGCAACAATTATTATTTCAAATATTCTAAAATAAATATAAACTCTTGTCAACTCAGTAGATTCACTAAACAAATTAATAATAATTACTGAAAACAGATAGAGCATGACTAGTATTTTTTGATGCGCTACTTGAAACCCATACATGTGATACCATATCAAAACAATGAGGCCCATTGCATTTAAACCAATTAATTTAGTCCAAGGAACAGGGACTGCAAATTGACTTGACACGTAAAATAAATAATGTGAATCTTTCAAAAGTAAACTCAAAAGGTAAATAAGTCCAATTTTCGATATTACAAATGAAAGCCCCATCAGTAGCACTATATAATACTGATTTATACATTCACCCCATTTATAAATCAATAAAAAAAACACCAATGGAATTAAACAGCTTTTATGCACGGATATACCTAAGAACATGAGCAAAAAATAACTCCAATATTGTTTTTTTAGTAAAAAGCTAAAAGCATAAAAAGCAATAGTAACTGCTAGAAACTGTCTAACATACGTAAACGAATATAAAAAAAAAACAGGAATTACGAGATAAAGCAGAAGAGGTAAACTTGTTTTCTTGGTGTATTCTCTTATTCCCAAATAAGCAAAGAGATATGTAAAAAAAGAAAAAAAGAAAAAAAGAAAACGATAATCAATCTTGAAATATCTAAAAAATTGTAGTAAAGCTAAAAAACCAAATTCAAAATCTTGGTCCCTAGTACCATAAAGATACCAATGCACATAAGCATTGTAATCCCAACCTATATGATCCCGAAAACCCCCTACAACCATCATAATACCTAATAGAGAAAAACTAACTTGCTTTTCTAAACAAGGTTGTTTGTAGCTTATAAACACTAAAACAAATGCACCTAAAAGCAGCAAAATATAAAATATCATGTGGATTGAATTATAACAATTTGCATGTTAAATTCTGTAAATCAATTATTGTAACTATATTTTAACAAATCTATCCCCAATTATTGTTTTTGATTTCTTCATAAACTTTTTGAATTCCAATTTCTAATGGTATAGAAGCTTTCCAACCTAAACTATTTAATTTTGAAACATCCATTAATTTTCGAGGAGTTCCATCTGGTTTGGATTGATCCGTAAGTATCTGCCCGTCAAAACCCACTATTTTTTTTACTAAATGAGCAAGTTCTATTATAGAAATATCTTCACCAACTCCAATATTTACTAAGCCTTCTTCATTATAATTTTCCATTAGATAAAAACAAGCTGAAGCTAAATCATCGGCATGCAGAAATTCCCTTTTAGGACTTCCTGTTCCCCAAATTGTAACTGCAGGGGCACAATTTCGTTTAGCAGTAATAAACTTTCGGAGCATTGCTGGCAAAACATGTGAATTAGTTAAATCGTAGTTATCATTAGGCCCATATAAATTAGTAGGCATTACAGATATAAAATTACATCCATATTGTGCACGATAAGCATCACACATTTTTATTCCCGAAATCTTTGCTATTGCATAGGGCTCATTTGTAGGCTCTAACAATCCAGTTAAAAGAGATTCCTCTTTTAATGGCTGGGGAGCAAATTTGGGGTAGATACAAGAAGAACCTAAAAACAGTAATTTTTCTACATTATTGAGAAACGCTTGATGAATTACATTACTTTGTATCATTATATTTTCATATATAAAATCGCCCTTCAAAGTATTATTGGCAACGATGCCACCTACTTTGGCAGCTGCCAAAAAAACATATTTTGGTTTCTCTGTAGTAAAAAATTCGGCCACTGCTGCTTGATTTCGTAAATCTAGTTCCGAAGATGTTTTCAAAACCAAGTTGGAGTATCCTTCTACTTTTAATCTTCTTAAAATTGCCGAACCGACCATACCGCGGTGACCCGCAACGTATATTTTATCTTGTTTATTCATTCATTGATTATTTTTCATCACTAACTATCAGCTAATTAATTTAAGACAACTTACCTCTCGATACATTTTTTATTCCGTTACGTTGGACAAAAAACACTCGAGGTGACGCTCGTCTTTTCGAGTAGATTTTTACTAAATGAAATGCAGAAAATCGTATCGAGAAACGAAAACTAAAACCCTAATACCTAACAGCCGAACGTACTTCTTTGACCATTTTTTGTTCCTTTACATACAACAGATCAGAGGCGATCATTTCACTAACTAAACCTTGCAAATCATATTGAGGAACCCAACCCAACTTCGTTTTGGATTTGGTAGGATCTCCAATTAGTAAATCTACTTCTGTAGGTCGGAAATACTGAGGATCAACAGCAATCACTTGTTTACCTATTTCCAATTGGTATAGTGGATTAGTACAAGAAGCTACGAAGCCTTTTTCCTCCACTCCTTCCCCTTTAAATACTAGAGTAATTCCTACCTCTGCAAATGCCATACTCACAAAATCTCGTACGTAAGTAGTTTCTCCCATAGCAATCACATAATCTTCAGGAGTGTCTTGTTGTAAAATACGCCACATAGCTTCTACATAATCTTTAGCGTGCCCCCAATCACGTTGAGCCTCCAGATTCCCTAAATACAAACAATCTTGTGCTCCCAAAGCAATCGCAGCAGTAGCCATCGTAATTTTACGCGTAACAAAAGTTTCGCCACGACGTGGCGATTCATGGTTGAATAAAATACCATTACAGGCAAACATTTTATAAGCTTCTCGATAATTTTTGGTAATCCAAAATCCGTAAATTTTAGCAGCCCCATAAGGAGATCTTGGATAAAAAGGAGAGTTCTCATCATAAAATCCTTTCTCGTTTTTATTTTCAGCCAAGCCACCATACAATTCAGAAGTAGATGCCTGATAAATACGAGTTTTCTTCTCCAATCCTAAAATACGAACAGCCTCCAAAATACGAAGTGTTCCTAAACCATCTACATTAGCCACATATTCAGGAGAATCAAAAGAAACCTTTACATGACTCATTGCTCCCAAATTATAAATCTCATCCGGTTGTACTTCTTGAATAATTCGAATAATATTAGTTGAATCTGTTAAATCTCCATAATGTAATTTAAAATTTACATGGTCTTCATGCAAATCTTGGTAGATATGATCAATTCTTTGGGTATTAAAGGAAGAGGCTCTTCTTTTGATACCGTGAACCATGTATCCCTTTTCTAACAATAATTCTGCTAAATACGACCCATCTTGACCTGTAATTCCAGTTATAAGTGCTACTTTCATAGGTGTTTATATTATTTTTTTCTTATTTTAGATACTGAGCCACTTTTTTAAACACCCTTAAAGGCATCAAATAAAAAGGACTTTTTAGATTGTTTACTTTCCAAGCATTCAACACTTCTTTATTTTGTTTTACAATACTAGAGAAATTTTCATTAGAAGCACCTCCTAACCGCATTCTGACAATTAGCCTATTGATATATTTTGAAAAAAATTGATGTTTTTTCAACATTCGCAACATCAATTCATAATCAGCGGCTATTTTATAATCTAAATTAAACAAGCCTGCCTGATCATAGACCCGTTTCCTTACAAATAAAGCTGGATGTGGTGGTACATTTGCATTTTCAAAAAAACGACTATAATACTCCTTACATTTCCAATATCTTACCACTTTATGAATGTCATCACTTTTTACATAAACCAAGTCTCCATATACTATATCCAAAGCATTATTGGCAATAAATTGTTTCATTACATCAGCAATAACAGTGCTGTCTTGGTATAAATCATCTGAGTTTAATATACCCACTACATCTCCTGTACTAGCTATAATACCTTTATTCATCGCATCATAAAGACCTCTGTCTTTTTCAGACACAAAATATCCTAATTTCTCTTTATACTTATTAATAATTGAAACCGTATTGTCTTTTGATCCTCCGTCGATGATTACATACTCTATATCGGGATAGGATTGTGACAAAACAGATTGGATGGCATCTTCAATCGTTTTCTCATTATTATAAACGACTGTTATAATTGATATTTTCATTTGTTATATACTTCCTTGTAAAATTCTATCGTTTGGTTGTACGAATTTTGCCAGTTAAACTGTTGTGCCTTTAACAACCCTTGCTCAATTGTTTCGTTTCTTACACTGTTGTTGAATGACAACTCTTTTATTTTATCTGCTAACTTTTGAGCATTGGGATCCGTAACAGCAAAATAATGGTTTCCGATAACTTCGGGTATCGATGACGCATTTGTTGCTATGACTGGACAACCTGCTTTTTGCGCTTCAACTATTGGCATCCCAAAACCTTCGTAAAATGAAGGATACAACAAGCAATAGGCTTTGTTATAAAAACAATTCAAATCTGCTTCACTTACATGAAGAAGTTCTTTATAATTATCTTTCCCTAATTTCGAGTTTAAATTATACTGTTCGTTTTCACTTAATGGACCTCCACCAATAATTAATAATCGCATGTTAGCCAATTTACAAGTAGCAACAGCCATATCAAAATTCTTGTATAAAGATTTTCGATCTCCTACATATAGCGCATAACTAAAATCTTCAAAAGGTTGTGTTATCGTTAAAACCTGCTCTTGTTTTAATTGCTGATATACTTCATCTACTCCGTTATATATAACCCGAATATTTTCTGGTTTTATGCTCGGTAAAAAAAGCTGTAAATCACGTTTGGTACTCTCCGAAATGCAAATAATTCCTTGAGCATTTGTTATAGCAGCATTTTTTTGCCAAGAATGAATAGTCTTAGACATTCCTTTCCGATAATACTCGTACGTAAAGTCATGAACCGTAGTAATATTAATTACATTTTTTCCTTTTTGGGTCCTATAATATGAGGAGTGAAAAAGGTGTTTTTCCTTGTTTTGAGATTTTAAATTCAAAAAACGTTTAAGAGCTAATAAATCATTACTATAAGAATCAATTAATTGGTTATTAATTGCCAATTGCTGTCTAAAAAAATTAGCTGTAGCACCTTCATATTCAATAATGCGGCAGTTAAATTCGGCATCATTTAACAATCTTTTCAGATGTTGTTGCCAAACCACTGAAATTCCACCTGCTTTTTGCAGTGAAAAAATAATATTGTCTATTTCGATATTCATTTAGAAAATCTTATTTTATTCATAAAAAGCAATATCATAGCCACCATAAATAGAAAGATCATATTTAATGGAAAAGAAAGCGAAAAAAGAAAAAAAGGAGCCGTAAAAAATAAAAACAATAAAAATAAAAACAAATTATTTTTAATGCTTTCATAATCATAACTCTTTAATAATTGACATAAAAAGAAATAGTAAATAAACTTAAATGGATCTAAAAAAGTTAGCACAACAACTCCTAAAATTCCAAAATCAGCAAAATAGTTAACTGGCCCTCCAAATGCAGGCGTATTGGTGGCTTCGGCAGCTCCTGGAAAAAAATACTCATTCACGTGTATAATTCCATAAATATAAGGTTTGTTAGGATAAAAGCCTCGAGGAACTAAACTCCAGAATTCTGAAAAATAAATCTTCCCATAGAATAAATCAATACCACCTGCATAATATTCTTTATAGTACATTGCACTATTTACGTAATAATCAAAGTAAGATAAAATGGATTTATAATCCATTGTACCACTATTATATCCCGCACTCGTAAAAAAGTTAATTATCATCAATAGAAACGCGAGAGGAACGGTTATAAGAAAAATTTTACGCAAATTTTTAAACCTTCTTATCCATAATACTATCAAAAAGAAAACTAAAAACTCCAGAACAATACCTTTAGACCCTAACAAATAAGCCGAATATAGATAGGGAACCAATAGCATGATTAGGTTTATATTTTTTTTTACGCTAAAGGCGAATATCGTAAAAGAAACAGATAAAAAAGAAATTGCAAAAACCCAAAACTGACCTGCTCCCATCCTATGAAGTTGATAACCTGTTCTAGGATCCTTTATCCAATTTAAAAACCCAAAAGAAGAACTAGACAGCAGAAAAAAAGACAGAAAAAACAAAAAATAGAATACTATCGAGGCGTATATCATCTTGGAATATCTCGTTTTAATATTCAAATTATAACTAGTAAAAGTGTATTTATTAGATACTAAAAAAGCAAAACGCAGCAACAAGTAATCTACTAAAAGTGATACTGATGTAATTAAAATGGCAATATTATAGTAAATATTATCAATACCACTTTCCAATATAAAAGGAGGGCCAATTACTACTTTGAATATGTCAACAGGAAGCTTAAATATAAATAGAATAATGAAAGGATTTGTTCCTGCAAATTTTCTATTCTTAAAATAAGAGCTAAGATAACGTAGCTTTATAAACTGCAAATAGAAATAAATAAAAATATTGATTACAAATAAAAAACTCATTTTAAATTTTGTTTCAATTTTATAAGAATTTCTATATCAAAATTAATCACCACCGTATCCCAGTTATAATCTAAAACTCTTTGATATCCTTTTTCAATATAAAACAATCTATTGGCCGCCACTGCCTCTATTGCAGTATTCCAGTCCTTAAAATCCCAAGATGTAACTGTAATCCCTGCGCCTGAAACAACCTCTTTCATCGCTGAATTGTCAGGTGAAATAACGGGAACTCCTAATGCCATAGCTTCTAATTGCGGCAAGCCGAGTCCTTCGTTGAGAGAAGTGGAAACAAACAATGTAGCCTGTTTGTATATTGCTATTAGATCAACTAATTCAACATAACCTGTAAAATGCAATCGATCCTTAGGGTAATTTGCTTGATTTAGTATTGTATCTATACTTTTTTCAAATTGCCCCCAACCTTTATTCCCTACTATAACTAAATGATAATCTTTATCTCGAATTTCAGCAAACAATTGTAATAAAAAAAGAATGTTCTTTCTAGGCTCTTGCGTTCCTACAAATAACAAATACTTTTTATCATGGAAAATAAATTTATCCGAATTTAGTTTGTCTATGCTTGAATTATTCAAAAAATTAGCATTGATACCACTCCCTGAAAAAATTGCTTTATGCTTCACATCATCAGAAAAAAACAACTCTAATTGTTCTTTAGTATACTTGCTGTTTGTCCAAAAAAAATCCGCTCTTTTAATTGAAAACTTTTGCAATGCCTTCATCTGAATTTTAGTAATTAAACTCATCGACTCAGGGTATAACAGATAAACTAAATCATGAATATAAAGAGCAACCTTGATATTTTTAGGAAAAAAGAAAGGCGATAGCAACGAATTTGGGGCGATAAAAAGATCTGGTTTTATTCTCCTAACAATCGAATTAATTTTAAACAAAGACCAATACAATCCTATGGACTGAAACAAAACTGTTTTCTCAACAATGACTTTGATATTTTTACTGTTTTCAATTTGCGAAGCAACATCTACATGCAATTCATTGTGGGTAATAACTAGGATTTCATAATTTGGAAAATTCCTGCTTAAAGCATTAATTATTGAAATGGTTATATCAATAACTCCTGCAGGCCTATTTGTAAGCCGTACGCCGTCAATCAATATTTTCATTATAAATCCTTCTTGATTAAAAAACGTTGATTTTCTAACCTTGTAAAATTATTTAAAAAAGAGATGAATGAAAAATAATATCGGATGCCTACTACCTTCTTTAAGATACTGAACAATACTACAACAATCTTTTCTATAGTTCCTCTTTTATTTCGGTCTTCATTTGTATAAATAGAAAAACTATTCGATTTAACACCTGACAACAACTTGTTTTTTTTAAGAATTCGATAAAAAATTTCTTTGGTTAAAAAAGGATTTTCTTCTATAAATTTATCTTCATTCACGCGATATAAACGTCTATAAAGAGGCAAAATATTTTCGCCATCTTCAAAAGAATTATAAGAATACCCCATTTTGGAGTATTGATCGTAGCCATTTTTATAAATCCCTTGAATATATTCTTCAAAAAGAGGAATATACGAAGGATAAACATCGGTATTGTATTTTGGATGCCTTCTATTGATTAACTTAGGGTTGAAAGGATCAAATCCTGAAAAGTGAAAAAACAATAATGGAAAACTTTCTTTAGAAAGATTATTCCTTACTAAAAACTGGTTGTTTTCAATAATTAATTCCCTCTCGTGTAAGTTCCAGATAGCCGGATTAATTCCCATGTGATGCGTAATTAAAACATCATTAGGAAAGAAACCAGGTATGAAATCCATCCATTTTTGATCTACATGAAGCGCATCAATTTTATCAGCATAACATTTGTTAGCTAATCGGTTCATCCACCAATCAACAATTTTACCTCCTATCTCATTATTGCAAATAGCAGCAAAACCAAGATTATAAATACCTACAAATAAAATCTCTTCCTCTGTAATTGATCCTGTATAATCCGTTTGAATATTACAATAATGGGGTGTTAATACAATCGATTTAGTATCTAAAAAATTAAAAATCTCATTTAATGGACTCGTTACATACGTATCGGGATCTAGATAGATTACTTTATCATAATTTTGTAGAAATAATTTTTTGAAGCAAAAAGGCTTTATCGAAGTCGAAAATTCGATTACATTGTACTTGAATGCCATCTTTTTCCATTCAGGAAGCCAACTATCCTCCATTAAAACAACTTCGTTTTTATTATCTTCCAATCCCTCCGGATCGTCTGATAAAAATATAAAAAATTCACAGTTGGGATTATGTCTATAAAAAGATTCTCTTAATGTAAAAGCTTGTGCTAAATAATTTTTGGCACAAACGGTAAATGCTACATTTTTATTCATAAAGTTCTTATTATTCTCGCTGGATTTCCTCCAATGACTGAATTTTTGGGTATATCTTTTGTTATCACCGAATTAGCTCCTATAATACTATTTTCACCTATAGTTACATTTGGTAAGATAGCAACACCTTCACCTATCCAAACATTATTTTCTATTTTTACTTTTCCTTTGCAATATAATTTTCTTTCTGATGGAGGGATATTTATTGCATCACTTGAAATTTCACCATGATAATGATCAGTGATAAAAACTTTACTTGCAATTAAAACACCATCACCAATTTCGATTTCATTTATAGCACCTATGTGACAATCGTGGTTTATACTTACATTATTACCAATAATGATTTTGGGAGAAAAGAAATAACCTAAATGCATATCATAAGCTTCTAGCCGTAATCTTAATCCACAATTAAAGTTTTCCCCAATTGTAATATACTTACCTCCATGTAAGTATAGAGGATATTGAAAAAAATATTTTTTGCCTGTAGTCTTAAACTCATTACTTTTCCAAAAAGAATATAATTGATTTTTTGTAAAAACCAACCTATTGAAAAATATTGGAGAAAAAACAAAATAGATCAAACGCATTGAACTAATTAATATTTTTCGAATTACCTTTTTAGTTATCATTGAGATTTTTTACTGAATATAGCTGGCTATTTTATAAAAAAAATTAAAAAACAACCACTTTTAAACTTCACCTGATTATTTTATTTTATTGTAAATACGTACCATATTTTCTCTAAAAGCATCATATGAGTATTTTCCCATTGATTGTCTTCTACATTCTTTGGATATATTTTCTAATTCTATTTCTGATTTATCTAGTAAGCCTATAATACCATGACAAAAATCTACACTATCACGATATTTAGCAAGATATCCCGTATCCGAATTTATAATATCGCATGCAGTCCCCATATTAAAAGCTACTGCTGGAGTTCCACATAATAAAGACTGATTCAACATCATCGGACCCGCATCTTGAATTGAAGGACTTAAAAAAATGTCCGACATGGCATAACATTCTGCTAATTCTTCAAATGTTAAATAACCCGTTTGTTTTACTTCAAAATCTTCTAATTCTGGTAAATCAACATTATTTCCGGCAACTAATAATACAATGTTATCCGCTAAGTCTGGTCGTTTTTGTTTTAGTAATTTAAGTGCTTCGATAAGGTAAGTGTACCCTTTTCTATCTTCACTGGGTTGAACGGCTCCAAAAAAAAGAATTTTTTTGTTCGAATAATTTTTTTGTTTTCTTACATATGCCTTATCCAGAGGTTTAAAAATGTTTTCATCAATAATAGGATACGCTTTTTCGATATGCTTAAACAAACCAGATTGAGCGGCATAATTATTCATCCAACTGTTTCCCAAAAAAACAGTATTTATAGCACTTAATTTATCCTTTTTGTATAAAAAATTTTGTCGTGTACTATCATTTTCATCTGAAGAATTTAGCCCAGGACATTTGCCACATGATGTAGTTAGATTAGTACAGTCCCAAAAATAGCTACAACCTCCAGTCATAGGAAACATATCTGCTGCAAATAAAAGTATGGGCTTTTTTGTTTTTTGATAAATATCAAACAGTGTTTTGGCCGAAATCATACCTTGCCAAAAAAAAACCAATATAAAATCATATTCTTTCTGAATTTGATTTAGAATCTTTTTTGTAGCAACTGGAGGATGAGCATCATCAATTCCAAAAAAATGGTATTTTGACTCGTGCTGTATTATAGTACCTCTAGATAATTTATTTTTAATTTTTGAAAAAAAAGTATTGAGTTTGAGCAATCCATATTCTAAAAAACGTTCATACGTATTGTAGACTGAAAGCACATTCAATTTACTTTCCATAGGATATTTCAATAATAAATCAACATCATTTGTAGTTGATAAAGCCTTATACATATCCAATACCATTTTCGGGGAACCAACGGGCATAAAACTGCTTAAAATCAAAACATTCAACTTTTTATTTGTTCCAGATTCCACGGGCTTTTTCATTAAGAAGTTTATTTAATTGTATGGGACCTACCCATGATATTAAGAGCACCAAAAAAATCTGCGATATAGTCACTCCTGTTAAACCTAATTTTTTACATAAAAAAATGGTTAACGGAATATTTACTAAGCCAACCACAATTGAGCAAATTAATTGTAATTTAATTTTATTAAAGCCATAAATAAGAGTCGAATGTAAAGAATTCCAAATATTACATAATTGCCATATCCCCATTAGAATTGTCAACATCATAGGTATTTTAACTCGGTCACCAAACCACAGTTTATAAAGCAGTGGCGACATGAGTATTAAAAAAATTCCCAAGATTACAAAAATGAAAAAAGCTTTATATAATGTTTTTTTAACTTTCTTCATCCAATCATAATCTTTTAAAACACTAGCTTCGATAAAAGCACTCCAAAATGGGGTTAAAATGATGGTAAAACCCATGCCTAGTATAGACATATATTTAAAAGCTAAATTATAGACCGTAACCTCTAATGGTGAAAGTGTTTTTGTGATAATGATGTTATTCGTTTCATAATAGACAATGGCGATTATTTGTAAAATAAAAAAATTAACTCCAATTTTTAATAGGTCTTTGGTGTACTTAAACTCAATATATTTTATACTTGGGCTATACTTGGCTAAAGAGGTATTAAAAAAATATAACGAAAAAAGCAATAAAACTAGCGTATTAGCCCCTCCCATTACCATGCTCAAAGATGTTAAAGATCCTTCATGAGTATTCATTAAAACAAATATCCCGACTAAAATTAATACTTGACTTGTAACATTAATTACCGAAGTTATTACTGGCTTTTGAATAGATACTAAAATAGTATTTAATAAACCTAAAATAAACTGGAAAGCAAACGTGGTTATTACTATATGTACAACACTAAGTAAATCTATATTCTCTGTTTTGTCAACATTCAAAAATTCATTCCAATTTATAAATCTAGATAGGAATAATGAGACAATCCAAATGATACTTATGATAATGGTTATAATGGCATAGGTTGTACTAACATACATTTTAGCCAATTTTATATTTCCATGGGTTATTGCTTCAACAAATTTATTCTTTAAGCCATTTCCAAATCCAATATCAAAAAAACTTAACCATCCAATGACGGAAGATAGTGTAACCCAAATACCGTATTGGTAGGGCGTTATATAATCCATTGTTAAGGGAACTACTACAAGACTTAATAAAATACTAATCCCTTTTAGAAAAAAAGAACCTATTATGTTGGCTTGGATATTTTTAGATCTGTCTTTGTTTTTAAAAAACTTAAAAATAAAATCTAAATTTAAATTATTTGCCATTAATTAATAATTATTTATGCACTTTGCCATATCCACTACATCAACTTCATTTAATTCATAAAAGAGTGGCAATCGCAATAAACATTCGGTAAATTTATCCGAATTTGATAATACTCTACCATCGTGTTTGTCGCTATAATACGCACTAGAGTGAAGCGAAATATAATGAAAAACAGCATGATACCCCTTTTCTTTTAATTTAGAAATCAATTCGCTTCTTATTTCACTATTCTCAGTAACCACATAAAACATATGCCCATTATTTGTTGCATAAGGAGGTAAACTAGGAAGTGTAATTAAATTCGAACTTTGCAAATTGTCATAATAACAATTATGCAGCATTTTCCTTTTATTTTGGATAAGCTCTAAATTTTCTATTTGTGCCCAAAGAAATGCGGCAATAATTTCGGAAGGAAGAAAAGAAGAACCCGTATCTACCCAACCATACTTATTCACTTCACCTCTAAAAAATTCGGCACGATTAGTCCCTTTTTCCCATATAATCTCAGCCCTACTACTGAAACGTGAGTCATTTATAACAAGCATACCCCCTTCTCCAGAAATAATATTTTTAGTTTCATGAAATGAAAATGCTGCTAAATGGCCAATAGAGCCTAGAGCCTTTTTAACTCCATCTTTCCCAATATAAAAGCTATCAATTGCCTGCGCCGCATCCTCAATAACTAATAAATTATATTTAGTAGCTAAATACATAATTTTATCCATATCACATGCAACACCAGCATAATGAACAGGAACAATTGCTTTTGTCTTATCTGTTATTAATTCCTCAATTTTGTCGGCATCAATATTGGGATTATCGCTATATGAATCAGCAAAAATAATAGTAGCTCCCTGTCTAATAAAGGCAATTGCTGTTGAGACAAAAGTAAAACTAGGAATGATTACTTCATCTCCGGGTTGTATATTGGCTAAAATGGCAGCCATTTCTAAAGCATCAGTGCATGATGTAGTGAGTAATACTTTCTTAAAATTATAACGTTCTTCAAAAAACTGTTGGCATTTTTGCGTATACTTCCCATTACCTGAAATTTTTCCAGAATTTACGGCATCATAAATATAATGCGTTTCTTTCCCTGTTAAATAGGGCTTATTAAATGGTATTATAGATTCCATGAATGGTATATATTATTGATTTCTTTTATTTTAAAATTTGTTTTCTGATAAAGATTCATAGCAGGTATATTTTCCTGCTGCGTTACAACCTGAATTTCTTTAAAGCCTGCATTGTAACTCCTTTTTATACTCTCACTAATTAATTGTTGGCCGATGCCGCAACCTCTGAAATTCTCAGATACAGCAAGTAAACCTATTTCGGCTAAAAATTCATTTTTTTTATTTAAGGTAACAAATCCAATTATAGCAGTATTCTTTAATACCACAATAATATCGAACGTAACTTCATGATTTACAGCATTTTCTATCCATTGTATATACAATTTTTCAAACTCGTTATTCGTAAAGTTTTGATCAACATTAAATCTTGAATAGATACCACTTTTTAAAGCTAGTTGCTTCAACTCTTTTATATCATGTCTATCCAAATTAAAAGAATCAATAACTAATTCATTTTCCTTTAAAACAACCTCATAAGTAAATTGATTTAGCACCACTTTTCTATCCACCAACTCAAAATTAGGGAACAACAAATTTACTTTTGAAAAGACATACACTAGTTTAAATTTTTTAGAATACTCGCTAAACAATTTATAATCAAATTCCTTTTCATCACCAATACCAATTCTACCTACCTCAAAACCAAAAAAAGAAGAATCCCACTCCAACCTCTCTATTCCAAACATATTTATGTAATAAATTATTTTAACTTAATTCTATATAAAAATCTCCAGTGAAACAAACATTTTCTTCAACATAAACAAAACTAATTACGCATTAAAAATTGAAAATTTTATTAAAACGTTAAGGCAATCTGCTTTATTTAATCACTAGTTAAATAGTATTTAAGCAGAAAACAGCCTAATTAATCTTTTACATATCAAAAAAACAATTGTAAAAATTCCAACCAAAATTCCTCCAATTAAAAAAGCTTTTGTTTTACCTAAACGCTCTTTAGGTAAAGGTAAAATAGGACGATCTACCACCTGGATTAAAGGTGTTTCTTTGCGTAAAGTTACTTTAGCCACTTCCATTTGCTTGATCAATTCACTTAAAATAGCGGTATTGGCCTGTACATCTACTTGCCTACGGGCCGAAGGTGCTCGGCGAACATTCAAAGCGGGGTTTAAATTAAATGTATTATCGTTTGCAACGGCAACCCCAGTAATGGCAGCATTTAGTTCTCTCCTAATAGAATCCGTTTGACGTTCCAAAATCAACATGTTTTCACGTGCTTTTTTGCTTTTAGTGGACACATAAAAATCAGAAACAACTTTGGCCAATTGTTCATTGAAATATTTGGCAAACAACTCGTTAGTAGATTTCACCTCTAAAGTGGTGATGTTGATTTTTTTATCTTTTTGGCTAACCGAAAGTACATTATTAAAAATATCCCCGTATACACTTGTTATAATACTATCTTGCTGTCTTGTAAATTTATTCGGATCACTTTTAGGTAAAAACTGTATGTTTTTAAATGCATCATTTTCACTCCATTTTTCACGAATTTCTTTATATTGAAAATACATCTCGATTAAAGACATCTTCTTACCTTGATAGGTCACTTCCTGCAATAAAGCACGTTGAACCATAGCTCTGGATCTGAAAAGTTCGTTTAAATTGGCACCGCTGAATATACTACCTCCCCCTCCTCCTACATCGAAACCAAACGAACCTGCTAAAGCTCCTAAACCGCTTATTCCGCCAGATTTTTCATCTTCTAAAGCAAACGTCAAACTAGCAGTATAGACTGGTTTTTTAGTAAACGAATAGGCCAAACCTAATAAACCGCCGACAATTCCAGCTAACACAATTATTTTCCACTTGCCTAACAAATAGTGGTACCATTCCTGAATTTTTAAAAGGAGATCTTTTAAGGAAATCTCCTCCGTTTGTTGCGGTAAATTTTCACTCATATATTTTTTATTTGAATATTGATGTGGTTATGGGTTGTGAGTTGTCAGTTCTCAGTTTTGGGTTATCAGTTTTCTTCTTATGGTGTAGTCTCTCGCCTACGCTCGAGTTGACAATTTTGATTTTAGATTTTGAGCTTTAAGTCAAATTTTAATCTTTTAATCTTTTAATCTTTTAATTGTCAACTTCTGCTTTCCGACTTTAAAACAAGTACAATCGGATCATCTGATGATCAACTAGTGTATTCCCTCACTCTTCCCAATCACAAACGTTGTCGGCTTTGGGTTATAGTTTCTTTGCTCTTTGCTCTTTATTCTATTTTATATTGTCAGTTGGTGGTTGTAGATGCATTCTCTCGACTGCGCTCTATATGACAGGGTATGTAGCGTTTCACTCCTCACTCTTCACTCCTCACTAATTAAACGCCGTAACAATCAACAACGCCAAACTGGTAATCACACTACCTATACTCACCCATTCGCCAACACTCATTTTGTTTGTTTCCGGTTTCTCCGGTACAACAATTTGAGAACCGGGTGCTACTTTAGGATAGTTTTTAAAAAACAAAAACGATCCCGTTACATCGGCTTTCCCATTAGGATATATAATATAAGCCTTCTTTTTCCAACCTTTACTATCAATTCCCCCAACAGAACTCAAATAATATTTAAAACCTTTGCCTTTACGATAAGGAATTTCCGAGGTCAACAACACATTCCCCGAAACCTTCACCCCTTCATTAAATTCAGCTACTTCTATCTCATCACCTGGAAACAGAATAACATTCGAATAATGATCGGGATTTTTTACAATTTTATCCCAGTTCACCGGTATAGTAGCAAATTTCAATTCTTCTTTGAGTTTTTTTGACAATTTATCAGGAAGACTATCATTTTCTTTTAAATTCAAATCAACGCTTTCAATTAATTCAATTTGTTCTTCTTTAATAGGACGTTTGATTTTCATACCAGCCGGATTTCCAACAGTAGTTAATCCGCCAGCACGCATAATCACACTATAAACCGTTTCTTTTTTGGTTGCCAAAGCATAGTTACCAGGATACAAAACAGAACCCGATACTATAACGGTCTCCGGCTTCTCATACACCGCAATTCTTCTAATATTAATCACATCAAAAGGACGTAATACAAAATTTTTAACCTGCTCATTATTATCGGCAGCTATTTCCAAATTAACAAGCTCTATACGGTTTTTATTGTTTGCATCTACGCTATCCGACTTAATGACACGAGCAATTTCGACTCTTTTAGAAGCCGTTCCGGTTAATCCTCCCACTTGAACCACCAAATCGTTCAAAGTTAAATCATCAAAATAATCATAAGTACCCGGGTTTTTTACTTCTCCTTCAATAGTCACCGTATACGCTTCTCTAAAGTCCAAAATAGAATAAACGGTCACCACATCTTCCCGCTGCAAAATCACATCAGCTGCCAAATCTCCTCCTAAGGCTTTTTCTAAATTAGTATTGATAATCTGCGTAGTCAAATCAGGCTTCAAACGAATAATACGCACACGCTGACGGTAGGCATCTTCTTTTAAACCTTCTGCTTGCGTAACCAAATCCGACAAACGCATCCCTTCATAAAAAGAATACACATCGGGTCTGAAAACAGCCCCATCTATGGTGATGCGATTTTCAAAACGATTTAAAATTTTTGAAATACGAAACACATCGCCAGACTGAGGTTGGTAACGACCATAATCAGCCTGGTTAACATCCTGGACTTTAAATTCCTTGCCCGTTTTTTGCAAAACGTTTACCGAAGCCGTATAAGCCAAATCGGTAAAACCAGAAGCAAAATTCAATAAGTCCGCAAAGGTTTCCCCTTCCTTCATTTCAAAAATACCAGGGCGTTTCACTTCTCCTTCCATCTTAACGCGTGTTGTATAACTCGGAATTCGAATAACATCATTGTCTTTCAAACCAACATTATCACTTTGATCGCCTTTGGTCAAAAAACGGTAAATATCAATCTGCTTATACACTTTATTATTTCGAATCAATTCAATAGTACGATAACTCCCATTTTTACCCGGACCACCACCTAAATACAACGCATTATAAACGGTAGCTAAAGACGAAATAGAATAATTCCCCGGTTGTTTGCTCCCTATTAAAGTGACCTTAATCGTGCGTATTCGGCTTAAACTAACACTGACTTGCGACTGACCCGAACCCACCGTACTATAAACACGTGCAATGGCATTTTTGATTTTCGAAGTAGCAGCCTCAATAGTCATTCCCGACACAGCCAACTCCCCAACATATTGAATGCTTACTTTCCCTTCCACACTAACGGGTACCGTTTCAGAATACTGCTGTACCCCAAAAACACTTACTTGCAATTCGTCTCCTGGCCCTAACACATAATGCACCGGAGTAGCCAATTTTAAATCTGGCTCAAAATTTAAAGTTGGGTTATCAAACAACTCCGAACCAAATACCAAAGCATTCAGGGAATCCTTTACTTTTTGATTTTTAATTTTTTCTTGTTCACGACCAAATTCTTTTTTATTGTCTTCCTTTTTGGGTTTAACTTCCAAAGGATTTGTCGGCCCTTTTTTAGCATCCAAATCTTTCAAACGTTGCTTCAGTTTGGCATACTCGCTAGGAGACATCCCCTTTTCAATGACAATACCCTCCGCTTGCTCAATAGTCATATTATTGGCATCCAATTGACTTTTAATTTTTTGAATATCGGCATCAGACATATAATCGACTTGAACGGTACTCAAATCTTTGCCTTTCAAAATATCCTGTGCATTTGTAGTTGTTGAAGCCAACATTGCCATGCATACTACCAGTATGTAAAGTATTCTTTTCATATTTAATTATTGAAAAACTTTTTTGCTATTTATTTTAATACGGATTAAAACCTGTGTTATTGTGTTGTTCACTATACTACAACTACTTACTCTTCACTCTTCACTCTTCACTCTTCACCAAAAAACTAAGAATACTGCTTTTCATAATACCCCTGATAATCTCCAGAGGTCACATTATTCAACCATTCTTGATTATTCAAATACCAATCGATGGTGATGCTCAATCCTTGTTCAAAGGTAACAGAAGGTTCATAGCCTAATTCTTCATTAATTTTAGTCGCATCAATAGCATAACGCAAATCGTGTCCCGGACGGTCTTTCACAAAGGTAATTAACTGTTCTGAAGTACCCGCTGTATTACCTAATTTGGCATCCATTTGCTTGCACAATTCTTTTACCAAATCGATATTCTGCCATTCGTTAAATCCACCTACATTATAGGAATCACCATTTTTCCCATTGTGAAAAACATTGTCAATCGCTTTGGCATGGTCAATAACAAACAACCAATCGCGGGTATATTTCCCATCTCCATAAATAGGCAAAGGTTTCTTGTTTAAAATGTTATGAATACATAACGGAATCAATTTTTCCGGAAAATGATTCGGTCCATAATTGTTGGAACAATTCGTTAGCACCATCGGTAAACCATAGGTATCATGATACGCACGCACAAAATGATCAGAAGAGGCTTTGGAAGCCGAATAAGGTGAATGTGGGTCGTATTTCGTGTCTTCTGTAAACAAACCCGTATCGCCTAATGCGCCAAACACCTCATCAGTAGACACATGATGAAAACGTTTGCCTTCATAATTGTCCTTCCAAATTTCTTTAGCCGCATTCAACAAATTTACGGTACCAATCACATTGGTCATTACAAAAGCCGTTGGATCCGTAATGGATCGATCTACATGGGATTCTGCTGCTAAATGAATTACGCCATCGGGCTGGTATTTTTGAAAAACCTCAAAAATGTGTGCCGCATCAGTAATATCAGCTTTCACAAACTCATAATTGGGTAATGATTCAATATCTTTTAAATTCTCTAAATTGCCAGCATACGTTAACGCATCCAAGTTGATTACTTTATAGTTTGGATACTTAGTAACAAACTCACGCACGACATGCGATCCAATAAATCCGGCTCCGCCGGTGATGATTATGTTTTTCATGTTATTTTTTTTTCAAATGGTGAATGGTGAATTGTAAATTGTAAATTGTAAATTGTAAATTATCAATAGCAAATGGTTTTCTATTTTAAGTTCTCCTCACTCCTCACTCCTCACTCCTCACGCTTCACACCTCACTACTCCAACAACTTAGATTGCACTTTTTCCAATGCGTTGTATATATCTTTTACGTCTTGTGAACGCTCTTTTTGTAAAATTAAATTGGCGGTTGGGGTGTGGACAAAAATGGTGTTTTGAAGTCCCAAAAAGCTGGTATAGGTATCGCAACCGATTACCATATTGCCATTGGCATCTACTTCATGACCTTTGGCTACTAAATAATCATAGACCGATTCAAACGACCCTAAATCCGACCATTGAAAAGCAGCAGGTACTACTTTTATTTTTTTACTACGTTCCATTACCGCATAATCGACGCTGATAGATGGAATTTCTTTGGATAATGCAAAATCCAACTGCCCGTTTTGATTGTTTTCCCAAACAATTTTCGATTTCTCAAAAACTTCCGGTTGGTATTTTTGTAATTCCTCTAAAAACACGCCCGCTTTAAAACAAAACATCCCACTGTTCCATAAAAAAGCACCTCTAGAAATAAAGTCTTTGGCGGTTACTTCATTCGGTTTTTCCCTGAAAGACACTACGCGATCACCATCAGCTTCAATATAGCCATAACCCGTTTCTGGTTTGGTGGGCACCACCCCAAAAGTTACAATCGCACCATGCTGTGCTTTTGCTACCGCATCTTTCAAAGCCAGCTCGTACGCAGCTTCTCCTTCAATAATATGATCCGAAGGCGTTACCACTAAAACGGCTTCAGGAGCTGACGCCAAAGCCGCAAAGGCAATAGCAGCAGCAGTATTACGAGGAGTTGCTTCCACAATATTGGTATACGAAACCCCTAATTTCTCCATTGTAGCCTGACTCAAATGGCTATTATCTACACTTCCCACTACAATTACCGAATCAGCCATATCTTGATTCCGAACTACGGTTTTTTCAAACAACGATTGCCCTTCAAATAAACCCAAATATTGTTTCGGCTGACTCTTACGAGACAAAGGCCATAATCGACTTCCAACGCCACCTGTCAATATAACGTGTACAATAGTATCCATAGTATCGGTATTAAGCATCCCAAAGGATATTTTATTTTTAATAAACTGTTAAACTACTAATTCAAACCAACATAGTACAAAGCATTGGCACATGCCCCGCAGAGGACTAACAAAACCCTTCTAATACGCCGTGATCAAAGCAATGGGCAAAGCAAAATGATACGAAAAAGCAAAATCAAAAAACAGCATCCACAATATCATTTTACAACCTTGCAAAAGAATTTTAACATAAAAAAAATCCCTCCTTTTCATAGCTCCGCTACTCCTAATCACAACCGGATTAAGAATACTGAAAATTTGAATCGCGCAAATATAGCGCATTATCTCAACTAATTCAAGCGACTCACAACCTTCCTTGAATTTGTTATTCAGCAACAACCCACAAAAAACACAACCCCCTCAATAACAAGCAACAGAAACAAAAAGCACCCAAAAAAAAAGCGTTAAAAAAGCAAATTATACTTTTTTAACGCCTCTATAACACCTCACCACAACGCCTCACAACCCACAATTCCAACCTGACCACTAAAATCCTGCCAACTCACTCTTCACTCTTCACTCCTCACTCTTCACTCCTCACTCTTCACTCTTCACAACTCACTTCCTTCCCAACAACTTCTCATACCAAGATTTTTTCACTACCTCATTCCCATAGCCATAACCATAGCCATAGCCTTTAGTGGTATCCGTAGCATTCAATAACAAACACATATTAGGAAGTTTCCTTTCTTTAAACAACGTATTCGGAATATGCAACATTCTTTTTTCCAAGAAATTCGAACGTACAACATACACAAAGCAATCCGCATGTTTGGCTATAAGCAACGTATCCGTTACCAAACTCACAGGAGCCGTATCCACAATTATATAATCATAGTCCATTTTCAATTGATCAAAAAGAACCTCTATTTTTTGACTCATTAACAATTCTGCTGGATTGGGAGGTATGGTACCCGCTGGCAAAATATAGAAATTTTCAAAATCGGGATGTTTTACTATTAAATCTTCCAAAGAGGCCTCTTTCGAAGACAAATAGTTCGTCAACCCCCTTTCCGGTAGCGACAAATACTCATCCAACCTAGGATTTCGAATATCCATACCAATTAGCAAAACCTTTTTCCCAGAAAGTGCAAAAGTTCCCGCAAGATTAACAGACACAAATGTTTTCCCTTCTTTAGGAAAGGTAGAAGTCATAAAGATGGTTTTAGCTTTTACCTCAGCATTAGTAGGAACCATAAACTCCAAATTGGTTCTAATAATCCGCAAAGCTTCCGCTGTACTCGATCGACTGTTCGATTGGATCAACTCATTAGGACTTTCCGATATAGGCACATCCCCTATAAATGGAATCGCAACTTTACCTTCTAAGTCCAAACGACTTTTGATTTTATTATCAAACAATTGAAGGATATAAATGACTCCTATCGGTATCAACAAACCCAACAATAATGCTGCCAAATAAATAATTTTTCTTTTAGGAGAGACCGGTACTTTTTCGGCCTTGGCAACATCAATAATGCGTGCATTCGGTTCGGTAGCCGCTAATGAAATGGCTGTTTCTTCTCTTTTTTGTAACAAATACAAATACAACTCCTCTTTTACTTTTTGTTGGCGAGCTATAGACCGGAACTTCTTTTCCTGCAAGGGAACTTTGGAAATCTTAGAATTCAATTCACCTTCCCTGCTCGAGAGATTGTTTTGCTGAATAACCAAACTCGACTGGTAACGTTGCAAACTCGCCTTGATGGTAGATCGTAAAGAAGCAATTTGTTGATCCAACTTCACCACCGTTGGATTAGTAGGTGTTGCTGATTTTAAAATCCGGTTTCGATTCAAAATTAAGGAATTGTAATCCGAAATCAACCCAGAAGCATCATGTTCACCCGATAATAAATTGGAAGGAATTAAATCAGAATTACTGCTTTTGCCCAGATACTCCAACATAGACTGTAAAACATTGGACTGAATAGCAATTTCTACCGCTTTTTTATTATACTCAGTAGACCCTTCTAAATACAATTTCACATCCGATTCAATATCGGTAATGTTATTGTTTTCTTTAAACTGTGCCACATCTTGCTCAACTCCGTCTAATTCATCCGTAATTAAAACCAACCGATTGGCAATAAAGGCCGAAGTATTTTCCGAAATAGCGTTTTTATCCGCCACGGCATCGGCGTTATAAGACGCCACAAGCTCATTCAAAAAATCTTCCCCTTTTTGAGGCACTACATCTACAGTGGAAAGCGACAAAACACTACTGGTTTTACTCAAAGGGGTTACTTGCAATTTCGTGCGATACGAATCCACAATATCATCAAACGGATGCAGTACAATCTTCAATTCTTTTCCAACAGGAAGGGTTTTGTTTCCCAGGTTGCGCACAACAACCAAGTCCCCCAACTTTGTTTTAATCGCTTCGGTATACCGAAAGCGTTTTTTTTGACCCGAAGAAAAGAGCAACGTATCAGCACCATTCGCTACAGACAAATCAAAAGAACTAGCAGTTACAGACGAAAAAAACAGTTCAATAGGTTTTTTAAAACCTACCGTCTTTCGCCTTACAAAAGCAACACGAATAGGGCTAACGGCATATAAATTAGCCTCAATAATACTCCCTTCTGCAATAACCGAAACACCCAAATTTAATTTACGCACAGCACTTTCTACTATCGTACGCGATTTTAATATCTCTATTTCATTATCCACATTATTACCGACTACACCCAAGCCCATATCCGAAAAAGCAGATAACTCAGACAGCATCCCACCCTTTTTTTCATCTTTTACCAAAATAGTAGTCGTCACCTGATAGGCCGGAATCGCATAACGCAAGTACACAAAAGCACCTACTAAAAAAAGAACAATACTTAAAACAAACCAACGCCAATAGTAAAGATACTGACCTACAATTTCGTTAAGATCGGTCGTTTCCTCTATAAAATCTTCATTCGTATTAAAATCCATATACTATATTCTATTATTTTGAAGTCGAAACAATTAAAGTGATTAGGGTAATTAGTAAAGAGGTCACCGAAATGACAACAGAAGTATTCGGACCAACGGCCGCACCATTGACTTTATTTTTATTGGGCTCCACATACACCACATCATTTTGTTTTAAGTAATAAAATGGAGACGAAATAAAATCGGCTTTAGTGATGTCCACACGGTTAAAGGTTTTAACCCCATCCATTTCACGTATGATTAAAATATTACTTCTTTTACCATGAATGGTCAAATCCTTGGCCAAACTCAAAGCCTCTATTAAAGTAATACGCTCGGTCGTGACCGGATAAACACCCGGAACCCCAACCTCCCCTTGGATCGAAACTTTAAAATTCGTAATACGCAGGGTAACTATCGGATCTTTGATATAGGCTTTTATTTTAGTTTCCAATAGTGACAAAACAGCCGCACGACTAAGCCCTGATACTTTAAGCTTTCCCAAAACCGGAAAATTAATATACCCTTCCGCATCGACCAAATACAATTGCAAAGTCTCTTGACTACGCACCACTTCAGGTCTTGTGGGAGTAGCTACACTGGCCGTTTGCAAATTAAATGGCATGGCAATCTCTGGATCTTCTGCAGACACGATAATCGACAACAAATCATCAGGCTGAATCGTAATTTCATAGTTAGCACCAACCGAATCAGAAGCCACAGCATCGATATTCTGATAATACACCACATCTTTTCGACTAGCACATGAAAAAACAAAGAAAAAAACGAATAAAAAAGCAATTCGCTTCAATAAGACAAAATGGAACATATTTTTTTTTTAGAAATACAAATATAATTTAAAAAGGGAAAATCTTTTGTAACAGCAGTATATTACCCCTACGAAATTGTAAAATGGTTAATTCATAATGGATAATGGTTAAATGATAATGGATAATGGTTAAATGATAATGGATAATTATGAATTGTTAATTGATAATTATCAATTGTCAATTAACAATCAATATACCTAGTCCCCAGCACCAACGTACAACTTCCTCACTCCTCCCCCAACCTGACCACTAAGACCTTAACCACTGATTACACTATTCACTATTCACTACTCACTACTCACTCCTCACTCTTCACTCTTCACTCTTCACAACCCATAACTAAGATACTGACCACTCATTACACCATTCACTACTCACAACCCACAACCTGACCACTAAAACACTGACCACTGATTACGCTACTCACTCTTCACCCTTCACCCTTCACTCTTCACTCCTCACTAAAAAACCCCTCCAATACCCGTAAAATTCGTTCCCGATCCGAATCGGTCAAATTAGATCCCGAAGGCAAGCACAAACCCTGCTCAAAAATTGTTTCCGAAACCGAACCGCCATAATAAGGATAGGATTTAAAAACAGGTTGCAAATGCATGGGTTTCCAAAGGGGACGACTTTCGATATTGGCGCGATCAAAAGCAATGCGCAATCCTTCTCGGGTTTTTCCATTCGTAACGGCTGGATCAATCGTAATGGCCGTTAACCAATGGTTCGAAAAATAGCGATCATCCGGTTCCGTCAAAACAGTAACCCCTTTTATACCCGCAAAAAAACGAGCATAAAAAGCATGCATAGCTCGTCGTAAGGCCACATGAGCATCTAAAACCTCCATTTGTCCCCTACCAATACCCGCACAAATATTGCTCATGCGGTAATTATACCCAATTTCACTATGCTGATAATGAGGGGCATTATCGCGAGCCTGTGTAGAAAGAAAAATAGCTTTGTTTTTTAGCTCTTTATCTCCCAATACTAAAGCACCGCCGCCCGAAGTGGTAATAATTTTATTGCCATTAAAGGAAAAAACACCAATCGTTCCAAAAGTACCACACTTTTGATTTTTATAACAACTCCCAAGCGCTTCAGCACTATCTTCCAAAATGGGAATAGCATATCGGGCAGCAACCGCAGCAACCGCTTCCACTTGAAAAGGCATCCCATACAAATGAACTGCCACTATCGCCTTCGGTTTTTTGCCTTTAGCCATACGATCCACGATAGCCTCTTCAAGCGCAACCGGACACATATTCCAAGTGCTGCTTTCACTATCCACAAAAACGGGAGTAGCTCCCAAATAGGCAATCGGATTGGCCGATGCCGAAAAGGTCATACTCTGACAAATCACCTCATCCCCCGCTTGCACGCCCAATAAAATCAA
This sequence comes from Flavobacterium agrisoli, assembly GCF_016522065.1. GTDB lineage: Bacteria > Bacteroidota > Bacteroidia > Flavobacteriales > Flavobacteriaceae > Flavobacterium > Flavobacterium agrisoli. Next base: position 49,508 of record NZ_JAEHFV010000010.1, read on the forward strand.
CCCCAAATGAAGTGCCGCAGTACCCGAACTCAAAGCAGCCACCTGATGTCTATCCGTTCCCAAATAAGCCACTAAATCCGCTTCAAGACCATTTACATTACGCCCCAAAGGCGCAACCCAATTGCTATCAAAGGCCTCTTTTACAAATTTTTGTTCGTTCCCTCCCATATGAGGAGAAGAAAGCCATATTTTTGAATTGCTCATTATATATTATAATTATCTATTTTCTATCCTATATCCCCATCACCACTCACAAGTCAACCATCAACCATCACTGTTCCTCACTCCTCACTCTTCACTCCTCACTCTTCACTCCTCACTCCTCACTCCTCTTCAACATACCTCAAAACCCTCCCCGGATTCCCCACTACAACAGCATAATCAGGCACATCCCGTAAAATAACTGCTCCAGCTCCTATAATAGCCCATTTCCCGATAACCACACCCTGAATAACAATAGCACCGATACCAACATGAGTACCTTCGCCAACATGCACCCCTCCTGCTAAAGAAGCATTCGGTGACACATGCACAAAATCGCCCAATACGCAATCATGATCCAAGGTAGCAGCGGTATTGACAATACAGTGTTTCCCAATCTGCACAGCAGGATTCACAATCGCCCCAGCCATAATTACCGTACCCTCTCCTACTGAAACATATTGAGAAACTACAGCTTTAGAATGAATAGCTATAGTAAAATTGCTATTCAGTTTTTTGACAATTTTTTTTCGTATACTATTATTCCCAATAGAAACAATTACATTTCTAAAAGTAAAACAATTTTCAGAACGCACAACCAAATTACCAAGAATAGTTTTACATTTTGGATCATCATCAACAATAAAAGCAACGTCGATTTGATTAGATCCTAAAATGTCCACAATCACTTTACAATGACCGCTAGCACCATATAATACAACTTTATCTTTCTCCATTAAAGGGTTCCATTGTAGCCGAATTCACAGCATTAATGCCTTCCGACTTAAATACTTTCTGTATTGTTAAAAAAAAAATACGCAAATCCAACCACCAACTAAGACGATCCACATACCAAACATCATACTCAAATTTCTGTTCCCAAGAAATTGCATTTCGCCCATTTACCTGTGCCCACCCGGTAATACCAGGGCGAACTTCATGCCGCCTTTTTTGCATTTCATTGTACAGCGGTAAATAGTGTGGTAACAAAGGCCGCGGTCCTATCAAGCTCATATCGCCTTTTAACACATTGAGCAATTGAGGCAGTTCGTCTAAAGAAGTCTTACGAACAAATGAACCTACGGGCGTCAAACGCTCCGCATCCGACAACAAATTGCCTTTGGAGTCCTTTTTATCATTCATGGTCTTGAATTTGATGATACAAAACAATTTTTCGTCTTTACCAGGACGCAATTGAAAAAAGAAAGGTTTACCCTGATTGGCAAAAAACAAACCAATTGTTGCTAGAATAAACAACGGACTAAACAATAACAAGGCTAGAAAAGCAGCTACAAAATCAAGTAGTCTTTTGAAAAAATACTTATACATATCTTTCTAAACTTTTATATTCAGCCAAAATAGCTTCCCAAACTACTTTTTGTTCATAACGATTGACTATCATAGGCCTTGCTTTTGCTTGCAGTTTATGGCGGTAACTTTCGTTTTGTAGCATTTTTTGCATGGCATCATAAATTGCAGCACTATCTTTTACCGGAATAATCATCCCGTTCTCTCCTTCAACTATAATTTCATTACAACCATTAATATTACTGACAATACTTGGCAATCCCATAGCACCCGCCTGCATTACCACATTCGGAAAACCTTCTCTGTAACTCGGAAAAACCAAGGCGTCTGAAATAGCAAAATAGGGACGTACATCTGATTGAAAGCCAACACTAATTATCGATGTATTAGTTGCAATTGCATCCAAAGTGGTTTGATGTAAAGCATCTAATTCTGATTCCAAAGAACCAACAAGTAATAATTTAGCACCTAAAGTTTCGAGTTTACAAAAAGCATCAATTAACTCATTAATTCCTTTGTCTCCTACCAAACGTCCTACGAAAACAAACACAAAATTATCAGGATGTATGTTCCATTTTTCCCTCAGCTTTTGATTGTCTTCTTTTGAAAAATGAGAGCAATTAAAATGAGTGGTATCGATACCATTGGAACTACCATTAGCCAGCACTTTCAATTTCTCTGGTTGGCAAAATTGTTCTTGTATAATAATATCTTTTAACCCAAAAGAATTGGGATAAATTTTAGTGGCGCATTTATAGGTAATTTTTTCAACAAAATTCAATAGTTTTCTTTTATTTCCTGTGGCTTCTAAAAGTGGTAATCCTGCTACAGTGTGTAATCTATGAGGAACTCTTGCCAGTTTTGCTGCTATCATTCCTACTGTACCCGCTTTTGGTGTATGGGTATGGACAATTAAGGGTTGTTCTCTTTTGAAAAACTGATACAAATGCCAAACGGCTTTGAGATCCTGAAGAGGAGTTATTTTCCTAGTCATTTCCACCGCAAAAGTTTTCACTTCTTCTTTTTTACTAATTTTATTAAGTGCATTGCTATCGGAAGAAACGGCAATGACTTCATAAAAGGAACTCATGAATTTCAGTTGCCCCGATAATAATTTATCAAGGGAAATAGGAACAGTCGTTATGCGTATTAATTTATTTTGTTTCATTACTTTTAATAAAAACTTAGAGTCTCATTACGACTAATTATTTTGAAATTTTCTTTCTATTAAATAGTAAAATCCATATGAAATTAAAACACAAAATGGAACTACTAAAAAACACATAATCATCAATGTATTATTATAACTTATTATAAAATATTTCATGAGATAAAGATTAAAAAGAGCTAATATTGGCCCATGAATTAAATATAAGCTATAGGATATCTTACCCAAAAAACCGAGACACTTACCAGACAAAACATTAATTAATTTATTAGACAAACCATTTAATTGAATCTTCGTTAATAGATATAATAAAAAGGCGAAATTTAATCCGAAAAAAACCTGATATATAGCTTTAGCAGGGAATTTATAATAAACTGCTAAACACATAGGAATAAACAATAACAAACAGCATGGCAATAATTGAACTTCATTTATTTCGAAAGAATTTGAAAATGTAAAATAAGCTGAAATAACTCCCATAAAAAATAATAAAATAAATTGTGGTTCAGCAAAGGGAACTAGTTTGTATAGTATAATCGTTAGAATTAGACTAAAAAAAATGGCTGTAATCAGATTAAATTTTCTCCAAAAAAACAATAGTACTGGAAACACAAAATATATTTGCCATTCAGTAGCAACACTCCAATGAGCTCCATTTATTTTATAAATCCAATCTACATTCCAATTATGAACTAAAAAAACATGCGCAATTACACTTGGTGCTGTTAATGGAATCTTGCTATCCCAAACAGTATTAGCTGGTTCCTGGAGTATTGGAAAAATATAATATAAAATAATACTAAAAAGTAGCGCCATATAATACGGGAAAATAATTCTATTTGACCTCCTTTTAATATATACTATAAAACCTTTTTTTAATAAAAGATCATTATTTACTACAGGAATTGCTAAACAAAAACCAGATAGGACAATAAATATTGAAACAGAAATATGTCCAATAGAATTTATCTTTTGTAATACATTAAGGAATAAATTATCTGAGAAATGAAATCCGCTTTTAGTAAAAAGCATAGCATGAAATAAAACAACAAATAAAGCACTGGCTCCTCTGATACCATCTAAAAATGAAATTCTGATTTTTTGATCTTGCATTAATTTCTATTATAAATAATTTTTTTTTCTTGAAATTCCTTAATATCATTCATGTACTTTGTTTTATCCTTATGTAGAATATTGAAATTCTTCATACTAAGTACAATATTATCCAAAGAAGTGTTATGAAACAAAAAAGCTATAGGCACTTTATTTCCAATTAAATAAAAATTAGAAAGCTTAATCTCTCCACCAAGTTCTTTTAATTTTGAAGATTTCACATTCGAGAATGAAATTCCGCGCTTAGAATATATATCTCTATAATTATTAACAAAAATCCCTATATCTACATTAATTTTTAATGATTTAAGCCTACCTAAATACATAGACAAACCACTAATTCCATTATTATAAGTTATAATATTATCTAGGAAAATATTACTTAAAATATTAGAATTATCATTTGGTTCAATATCAATTCCTGTCATAGGATTTATTCCATTTGAATTTGAGATAACTAAATTATTTAATGAAATTTTATCTCCATTTATAATACTAATCCCATTTCTTCGATTATTATCCAAAAAACCTCCTGAAATATTAATATTAGAAGAGCATTTTACTCCACCAATATAAATACCATCGCCCCAAAAATTTTTTATATTACAATTAAAAACCCAAACGCTATCAGAATTTTTAACACTAATTCCCATTCCCCATTCCCCTGTTACACCAAAATGCTTATCTCTCTCACCAGTAAGTTTAGGACTATATATTTTAACATTATTTTTATTTACTATTTGAATAAGAGAATATCCATTTTTATTATTGGGAATCATTATTAATTCAGAATTTTTATCAAAAATCAAAACACTATTAGAACTTAACGACAAACCTTTATTATTTACTGCTAGTGGAAAATTAGGTAATTTTACAATTTTATATTTATTTAATGCACTTTGGATGTATTCTGTATATTCTATACTTCCATCCTTTACAAATCCTTTAGGGAGTACCTGAGCCAAATCATAAGCACTATGCAAATATTTTAAATAATCATTTCCCATATCGACAGTCTTAATATAATTAAGTGGTACTTCATTATATTTAAATTGGGCAAATAGTAAAGTATTTAAAAATATACATGCACAAACAAATAGCTTTTTCATTTTTTATATAAATTTAGATAGGATTGAGCAACTAATTTAATATTAAAAGCACGACTTCGTAAAAAGCATTTGTCTGATATTTGTTCGTACAACAATTGATTATTTATCAATTGAACTATTTTATTCTTTAATTCTTCACTGTTTCCTTTTTCAAATAAAACTCCATGATTTATAACAACTTCAGATAAGCCCGGCACATTTGAAGCTATAACTGGTTTTCTACATGCCATACCTTCAACAGCTACGATCCCAAAACCCTCATAATTTGACGAAACAACTATTATATCGCTCATTTTCATATAATCGCCTACATTGCTCTTAATTCCTAAAAAATGAACTCTCTTTTCTATATTTAATTTAGCAGCTAAAGATTGGCAAGATTTTAAAGAAGGACCTTCTCCTATAAAGACCAACTTCACATTTTGAGGCAACTTGCTCAAGGCTTTTAACACAGTAGGTTGATCTTTAGCAGCTCGAAAACTCGCTACTTGTAACAATATAATATCATTCTTGTTACAAGCTATTTCTGTTCTATTCAAAGCAATAGAATCATCTATTTGTTTTAAATTAACACCATTATTTATAATGGTACAAACATTTTCATATCCTAATCCGATATGTTTCAATAAATTAGATTGGGTTGAATTTGATATACAGACTATTTTATAAAATTGATTATAAATAATACGATCCAAAATTTTAAAAATCAATTTATTCCGTCTATTATTTTCAGTACTGTGTTCGGTAAAAATGAGTTTTGCTTTATTACATGAAAAAAAATGAGTTAGACTAACCCAGTATAACGCAGGAAATAAATGCACATGAATTACATCTGCATCTTTTAACAATTTAATTAATTGAATAAATATATTTGGAGAATATAGTGAAGTTCCTAAGCTAACAATATTTATATTTTTGTGTTCGGATAGTTTTCTTTTTAAAGGTGTCTCCACTCCATCTAATAAAATTATTACTATCTTTCCTTCAACAGTAGCATTGAACTGAACCAATAAATCTACTACAAGATTTTCAGCTCCACCAAATCTCAAACTATTAATTACATGATAAAGTTTCATAATTCTTTAAAGCTAGAATTAAAATAATTGGAATCATAATATAATGGGTATTTAAAAATGAAGCATGAAAATTACCTCCTACAATCATTAATAAAAATAAAAAAAACAATACAGGCTTAATTTTATATGCCGTAACTAAAATATAAGCAAAAATAAAGATCAATACAATTGAAAAAATAGCACCATATTGAACTAAAAAATCTAGCAAAAAATTATGCGCAAGCATCTTATGCGATATTTCAAAATATCCTAAAAATTTTGCACCAAATAAAAAATTGTCCTGAAAAAAAACAATTGCATCTAGATAATTAGCTAATCTTCCTGAATCGTTTGATAGATCTGTACCTCTATTTTCTTCAAAAATAAATAATATAATTTTACCAACAGGTAATGCAATTATTACGCTTAAAAGAATCCATTTTATTTTTTTAAAATAGATCAATAATATACAAAATACAACAAATAAAGATGCTATCCCAGTTCTTGCAGAAGTTAAAACACTAAAAAAAATTAAAAAAAGCATCAATGCAATATCAATATATTTAGTAAATAATATTTTTTTATTTATTTTTTCATGAATCAGTATTATAGTTGATGATGCAATGAAAACAGAGGAAATACTATAATCATAAAATAATCCTGCAAACCCCAATCTTGTTGCCCCCATTTCACTCTGCAATCCGATATCATTTCGTCCTAAATATTTGAAGAACAAATATTGTGTTAAAACGGCTAAACCAGAAATAAAAGCACTTATAACATAAGCTTTTAAAAGTTGATCAATTTCATTATTTTTTATTTTTGCTTTAGTCGAAACGACCAAAATCATCAAAATAAATAATAAAATTTTAATTAAGCTTTCAAAATAATAATCTGGGTTTATATTTTGACTAATTGTATACACAATTAAAATAAAAAAAAGACTAATCAAACATAATATATGTAAAGAAATATTTTTATAATAATATTTACCATTACCAAATAAATATAATGTCAAGATTAATTGTATAATAACAAATAAACTTAAAAAACTTTCTCCTAAGATAGATATAAAACTGAATGGTAAGGTATATACTAACATTAATAATAAAAAAAAATCAAAATTAATTTTTTTATAGAATCTAAAATAAAGTAACCCCATAATTAAAATAGAAAAAACACCAACAAAAACAACAGGCACCTTAAAAATATATAGAAAAGTTATTATAGTAGAAAATAAATTGCATAATATAAAATTATTTCTCGTTAATTTATTTTTTTCCATTTCTAAGATTTTTTATAGCACCTGCTATTAGTTTAAAATTGGTTAAACGTGTAATTTCTGAAATTGTCAATTTCCTTTTATTAAAAACAATTATTTTTAGGTATCTTTTACCTAAAACAGAATAAACTTTTGATTTCTCTTCGGGATAAAGTTTTTCAAAATGAATTTGCAACAAATTAAAAAAATCTTTTATATAGGAAATGGTATAAATTTCAAAATCAACTTTACAGATGTATTCACTCAATGATAACATAAAAAGAAAATCTAAATCCTTAGGAGATAAAGTTAAACCAATATTTTTCAATGCACTTTGCTGGATTTTTGATATAGTATTCTTTCTTTCTTGATAATCAATGCCGCCCACACTTGTTTGACTATTTGGTGTATTTCTATAATCAATTAAAACTTCACTAAAATTGTATCCTTTCCCATAGGATAAAAATCTAACCCACAATTCGTAATCCTCGGCATATTTAAAATTAGGACTATATTGTAAATCATTATCTACAAAAACAGATTTCTTAAACATAACAGATGGATGTGTAAATGGAGTGCTAAATATTGCAGAAATACGAATCGATGTATCATCTATAGGTAAATAACTATTATGTTTAATTTCTGAATTATCTGTAAATTCAGTTCTTGCAGAACTACATATTACATAGTCTGGATTGTTTTCTAAAAACGTAACTTGTTTCTCAAATCTTTCTGGTCTAGAGAGATCATCTGCATCCATTCTAGCGATATACTTGCCTGTAGCTAATGAAATCCCTTTATTTAAAGAAGCAATCAACCCTAAATTAAGCACATTTTTAATATATTTTATGCGCACATCATTAAATGACTTCACAATACTTTCTGTATCATCAGATGAACCATCATTAATAATTAAAAGTTCAAAGTTTGAAAAAGTTTGACTCAATATAGAGTCAACAGCAACTGCTAAATACTTTTCTGCATTGTATGCTGGCAAAATCACAGATATTAAAGGAATCATTTTACAACAATTTTAAATTATTAAAATTCTTAAGCCATGCATCATAAAAACCACGATTTTTACCATAAGAATTATCTAGAATAATTACTTCCTTATTTAATAAAACACTTAAAATCATACCATGTAGCCTTGTTGTATAGATAATATCGTATTTGTTTATAAAATTAATTCCTGTTTCGACATGTTTATCCATTCCTCTTCTATTTTTAAATCCATAAGAAGGGTGGATACATAAATTAACTATAGGAATATATTTTAAAATATTACAAATTTTACCATCTAAGGCCTCAACATAATTACTTAAAACATTAAGTCTTTTATTTGATGAATTATAAGTAGGCCAATCTAACACATCTACTTCTTTGTCAATAAAAACATCACTATATTTATTATCTACTTTTTCTCCATCAGTTCTATTCAGAAATAAACTCTTATTAGATTTTTCATTCACTATAAATTCATCTAGATTAATAAAAAAAGCCATATCAGGCAATAATAAAATTCTATCATTATCAAACATTTGTGAAATTATATCATATGAAATTTTGTCTCTAACACATATATAAAGATTTTTATGTTTATTGAATATTGCAAAATCATTTACTTTATTCTTTTCATTTTCATAAAAAATTGTTTGTGGCATTATAATAATCTTGTTATCGGGAAAATTTTCAACAACTTTTTTCTTGAATGATTGAGATGAGGAATATATATCTCCAAAATTTCCTCCTCCATGAAGTAAAATAACAGTATTTGAAGATTGAATAGAAGATTCATTAAAAGTGTAACGATTAAATTGTTTTAAACAAGAATACTTAAGTCTTTTAAAATACTCTAATTCACCTTTCCAAATTAATGAATCGCCTACATTTCTATGGTTTGGTATATCCAATAAAACAAAATCATTATCTATTAAAGGAGAAAGTTTACCTTCTATTATTTCTTGTAATTTTAATATTTCAGTCTTATTACAATTTAATTTTATCATCTTGTATTTAGTATTTTTGTAAAAATTGTTTTTAAACTAGTTTTATTAATTATATAAAAAAATGTTATTGCAAAAAAAGTTAACAGTGCAGAACATATTAAACTTTCAAAATAGAGCAGAATTCCAGTAAAGAATAACACCAAAAATGTCTGTCCAACTATATTTTTAACATTCAAATTTAATTGAATCACTTTAACTGTTTGTTTATATCTAATAATAAACATAGTTAAAAAACTAAAAAAAGTTCCTAATACACAAGCATGCAGTCCTATTAAATTAATTAATCCAGCAGAAATAATTATATTAATTAATGCAGCTATGGCACTTGTAATTAAGATTCCTTTAGTCTGTTTACTTTTTAAATATATAGCACCCAAAAAGCCCGAAAGTGAAGAGAAACAAGAACCTAAATATAAAAATGGGGCATATTTCCAAGATTCAAAAAAATTAATATCAAAAAGAACATGACAAATTAAAGGGTTTGCAGCAATGAGTATTAAAGTTAACGTAAGATTAAAAGAAATATAATTATTAAATACTTTAGAATAAATTGGATTTTTATCATTCTTATCAGAAATAACTAAATCCTGCCATGCCAACATGAACACTGTATTAATAATTGTAAGCAAGGAGGGGAGTCTTGTTGAAATTGCATAAATTCCATTATCTTCAATATTAAGAAACTCTAAAATTATATATCTATCAGAAGCATTAATAACCCACCAACTTAACGTGTTCAAAACTAAAGGAAGTGAATATCTTATTAAAGATTTTTGTAATTCAAAATCCAATTCAGTTTCAAAAAATCCTCGAAAATAAATATTAGAACTTACAAACAAAAAAAGACTTGTTAAAACATTTGCTATAATCAATGAGTAAAAAATCCCTTGTACTTTATCCTCAAACCATGGCATATACAAAAACAATATCGTTATTCCAAAAATGAATATACTGTTTAGTATACCTGCTAAAGAATATAATTTTGTTTTACCTACTCCTCTAGTTATTTGCTGGAGAAAAGGGAGAATGCTTGATGTAAAAATTAAAAATGAAAACTCTTTTATGTGAGGTATTTCATGATACTGGCGAACTATTAAGATAAGAACTTGAACCACAACAAAAGTACAACCCATAATAAAAGCACTCTGCTTTAAAACTTTTCTTTTCAAATTAATGTCATCTCCACAATCTAATAACCATCTATAAACAGCTTCGTTCATTTGTAAAGAAACTACTGGCAACAATAATTGAACTGAGGTTATAATTAAATCATACATCCCCAATTGGCTTTTTGTCAAAAAATAAGAATACAGAGGGATCAACAAAAAAGAAAGTATTTTAGCTCCGAAATTCCCAGCCGTATAAATTAAAGTATTTTTTAAAAGTGTCTTACTATCTGACATAAACTATATAAATTATCAGATAAAATTTACAGTTTATAAACTGCTTCACCAGAAAGTATTCCTTTTACATCATAAACAATCGAATTTTCTTTTTTCAAGATATCAAAATCCAGATCTAAAAACTCTTTGTGCGCAACACCTAAAACTACAGCATCAAATTGTTCAGAGGGTAAAGTGTTAACGCTTAGCAGATCGTATTCGTGTGCTACTTCTGCTGGGTTGGCCCAAGGATCATATGTAGTTACTTTTACGCCATAATCTTCTAAGACCGCTATCACATCAACTATTTTAGTGTTACGTACATCGGGACAATTTTCTTTAAACGTAATTCCCAACATCAATAGGGAAGCATTTTTAATCGTAATACCTTTTTTAATCATCAACTTCACCACCTGCGAAGCCACATAGTCGCCCATAGAGTCATTCAAGCGGCGACCGGCCAAGATAATTTCTGGATGATAACCCACCTCTTGTGCTTTTTGTGCCAAATAATAGGGATCAACTCCAATACAATGCCCCCCCACCAAACCTGGCTTGAAGGGCAAGAAATTCCATTTGGTTCCAGCCGCTTCCAATACGGCATGGGTATCGATATCCAATAAATTAAAAATTTTGGCCAATTCATTCACAAAAGCAATATTGATATCGCGTTGGGAGTTTTCGATTACTTTGGCCGCTTCGGCTACTTTTATAGTCGGTGCCAAATGGGTTCCTGCTGTAATCACACTTTGGTACAATTCATTAACTTTTATTCCTATCTCTGGTGTTGAACCAGCCGTAACTTTTAGGATTTTTTCAACTGTATGCTCCTTATCTCCTGGATTGATTCGCTCAGGCGAATAACCCGCAAAAAAGTCCACATTAAATTGCAATCCCGATATTTTTTCCAAAACCGGAACACACTCGTCTTCCGTCACCCCAGGATAAACGGTAGATTCATAAATCACAATATCTCCTTTTTTCAAAACCTTCGCCACTGTCTCACTGCTCTTGTAAAGCGGAGTCAAATCTGGACGGTTGTTTTTATCAACGGGAGTCGGTACCGTCACAATATAATAAGTACAATCGGCAATAGCATTCAAATCAGAAGAACATAACAAACCTGTCGATTTTCCATTTAAATCTTCAACCAACACCGCTTGCAAAATGGCATCCGACACTTCCAGTGTACTGTCGGTTCCCGAACGCAAACCAGCTATACGACTTTGATTAATATCAAAACCAACTACGGGATACTTTGTAGCAAACAAACGTGCTAACGGCAACCCCACATACCCTAATCCTATAACAGCTATTTTTATACTCATTATATTATATTTTAATCCTTAAATTTTAAAACCTCACTTCAGATTTTTTATTTCTAGCTGTAGGCAATAGCTTCAAGCTCTAAACAAAATACTTCAATCTTATTTGTAAATGGTCAATGGTGAATTCTAAAACATTAATACTTAATACTTAATACTTAATACTTAATACTTAATACTTTGTCTATCAACCCTCAACTTGCAAATTCTCCCAATACCAAGCCACTGCCTCTTTCAACCCCTCTTGAATAGAAAATTGAGGATTATAACCCAATAATGTTTTCGCTTTGTCAATACTCGCTAAGGAATGCGGAATATCACCCGCTCGAGTAGGACCATACACCACCTCCACTTTACCAATTTTAGAGTCAAAAACCTGTAAATTTTCTTGTAAAAGCGCAACCAATTGTTTCAAAGTAGTTCTGTCGCCATAGGCCGTATTGTAAACCGTATTCACTGCCAAAGGATTCGTTGTAGTCATCGCCAATTCGTTCATCTGAATGACGTTATCGATATAGGTGAAGTCACGTGAATATGCCCCATCGCCATTAATAACCGGACTTTCGTATTGCATAAACTGCATGACAAATTTCGGAATCACCGCCGCATAAGCCCCTTTGGGATCTTGTCGGCGACCAAACACATTAAAATAACGCAATCCGATGGTTTCTAATCCATAGGTTTTGCTAAATATTTCCGCATACAATTCGTTTACATATTTCGTAATAGCATAAGGCGACAAGGGCTTACCGATAACGTCTTCTACTTTAGGTAAGCCTTGAGAATCTCCATAGGTAGACGAGCTCGCTGCATACACAAAACGCTTTACCTTAGCATCACGAGCAGCCACAAGCATATTCAAAAACCCCGAAACATTCACCTCATTAGTGGTAATCGGATCATGTATCGAACGTGGTACCGAACCCAAAGCAGCCTGATGCAAAACATATTGTACACCTGTAACAGCCGCTTGGCAATCCGCCAAATTGCGAATATCCCCTTCTATCAAACGATAACCAGGATGCGCTAAAAATCCTTCCACATTATGCCGGTGTCCCGTAGCAAAATTATCCAGACACACCACAGCATAGCCTTTACCTAAAAAATAGTCGGTAAGATTAGAACCGATAAACCCAGCTCCTCCTGTAATTAAAATTTTTTCTTTCATTTTTATAATAAAACGTTATGTTCAGGCAACACAAGCAACTGTTTTCTTCTTTCTCAAAAAAACAAGACGTTGCTTATTTAATAAAAAGGCTAAAATTGAAAATCGACTCCCCTTGCAAATCATTACAAGGAAAATCGATCAATCATTATATCTTTTTCAATTGTTTTTCAGCCACCTCTTTCCTCAAATTACTGCTAGAAAAGCGGTGGTCACGGACATTAAAATACAGCGCAATACCCTTAGATTCGCAATACGATCTACCCGTGAAATCTTGCTCGGCATACTCAACACCAAGAATACGGACATCAATTTGAAAAGAACGCAAAATATCCTCTAAATCTTGCTCGGTAGCATAAGGCACAATTTCATCCACAAACCGGCATCCTTTCAACTGTATATAGCGCTCTACAACCGTCTGCGTAGGCCTGTTTTTCTCCGGGCGATCCAAAGTAGGATCCGTTTGCAAACCCACAATCAAATAATCACATTGCCGTTTTGCCTCCTCCAACATTTTAATATGCCCAGCATGCAGCAAATCAAAAGCACTAAAAGTAATTCCTACTTTCATATTTTTTCACATTAATAAAACTATAAAAAACATATCCTAGCACACATTCTTACACAGCTCCGCGTTCCTTACACACAATAATGTAAAGAATTTTCCAACAAACTAGGATCGCAAATATAAGTTTTTAAAACTTGTAATTCAATACCTAAAAACCACCTTACCACCTCCAACAAAAAAATGCCACCGTAAATAAACCTAACCCGCTCCCACCCAAACCTTAATAAAAACCCCCACTTTAAAAAATCACTAAATTTAGTGACCCGCACATTTTGTAACTAACAGTATAAAAGACTTTAATTTCGCCTAAGCGTAAACAGTAACTCATGATGCAATAGCAGAGTTTCTCTTTCAGTTTTCTTTTCCCGTTAAGGGTTACACTGCTATAGTTGTGGAGAAGGGTAGGCATAAAGCTATAGGCTGTAAGCAATAGGCTATAGGCTGTAAACTGCAACAAACTAACTGAACTGCTAACTCACAACCCACAACTCACAACCCACAACTTACTGCCCACAGCCCATTGCCCATTGCCCATTGCCCACAACTCACAACCCACAACCCACCGCCCACTGCCCACAGCCCATTGCCCATTGCCCATTGCCCACAACCCACTAAAAACAATCTACCTACAAAAAAAAATTCCTACCTTCACACCTACCCAAACCCCCATCAAAATGGAAGCAGCCCATCACAAAGTAGACAAATACTACATTGATAAAGTCGATTCAGACAAAAAAAGCATTTATTGCCACCACGATTTGATGGGCGAACTTTTTATTCCAACGCACAAACACGAAAAAGCACAACTCCTCTATGCCGAAGGCGATGTGGTCTTTGTCACCACCGAAACCAAAACCTATTTTTTGCCCGCCAGGCATTTTATATGGATACCAAGTGGCGTTTCACACAGCATACACCCCAAATCAGACAAGGTCATTATGCGGAATTTATACTTCCCCGTCGAAGCGAAAGAAAACGAATTCTACCAAGAAGAAGGCATTTACCCCGTAAACAATTTATTGCTGCAAATGATGCTTTTTACCAACCGTTGGAACGGCGATCTAACAAAAGGCAGCCCTAATTTTACCATTGCCAGCGCCATAAAAGCCATTTTACCGCAAATTTGCTTGGTCAATTTACCGCTAGAATTGCCTTTGCCGAAAGACGAGCGACTCGCTAAAATCCTGCGCTATATCGAAAGTAATTTAGGCGAAACCATCCTGTTTGAAGACATCGCCAAGCAATTTGGGTTCAGTGAACGTTCCCTATACCGCTTGTTCCAAAAAGATGTAGGCATGTCCTTCATGCAATACTATACCATTCGTCGCGTGCTAAAAGCAATTGAATTGTTACTAGACGAGAAGCTTTCTATAAAAGAAATCGCACAAGAAGTCGGCTATTCCAGCGTGCCCACCTTCAGCAACACGTTTTATAAGATTTTAGGCCAACGCCCCTCCGATTACCTTAACCGAGAAGAAATACTAAAGAAACGAACTCGTATAGAAGGAGTTACACACTAACCAAATCCCGGTATATTTTGGTAACAAATTGTCCGAAATGAATATCTTCTTGTCTTTTTAAAGATAACAGTCATCGAAAAAAGGTCGGAACTTTGCACCATTACTAATTGAGGCCATTATGTTCCGTAAAAAATCGATTATCAGCAGCTGTTCCTTGCTAAAAAAAGTGCTTTTTTGTAGCCTTTTTATACTCGGAATCCACTCCTTGCAGGCGCAACAAACCCAAATCATATCCCTAAAAGAAGCCGTACAACTTGCCAAAGAAAACAACGACCACATTTTGCAAGCACAACTCGAAGTGACGCTTGCCGATCAAAACAGCCAAGAAAACAAAGAACGTCGTTTACCCGAGATCGAACTCAGCGGATCCTATTCGCGCATTACGAATCTAACCGAATTCAAAGAGGGTTTTCTAAAAGGAAAAGACGTCGTGCATACCATTCCCGAAATCTATCATGTGGGTACCGCAATCAAAATGCCCATTTATGCCGGAAACAAAATCAACAATGCCATTACCATCGCCAATCAGCAAAAAAACAAAGCGGATGTGAATCAGGAAAAGGTAGAGAGCGACATTCAACTCGCCGTGATTGGCAATTATTTGGGAATTTACAAATTAATGGCGCTGCAAAAAATCATCGAAGATAACATTGCAGAAGAAAAAAAGCGATTGCAAGAAGTACAATCCTTGCAAAAACACGGTACGGTGACCAAAAACGAAGTGCTGCGTACCGAACTGCAACTTTCGGACCGCAAACTCAGTGCGCTAACCAATTCGAAAAACATCCAAATCGAACTCCATAATCTCAAAACGCTGCTGCAAATACCACAAGAACAAGAAATCAGCATTGACACCACGGCGACTATCTTGGAAAACGGAATCGATTCGTATGAAAGCTATGCGGCTAAATCGGTACAAAACGAAGAAATACGAATGGCCAATCAAGAGATCGACATAAAAAAAACAGAGTTGAAACTCGTAAAAGGGAATTACCTGCCGAAAATACAGTTCTTTGGCAATTTCAATTTAAAATACCCCAACTATATGTTTTTTCCACCAGATCCCTATTTGTACAGCTTAGGTCAAGTGGGCATCGAAGCGAGTTTTGACCTTTCGGGTTTGTACAAAAATAAAATCAAAGTGCAAAAAGCCAAAACGGAAATAGCATGGGAAGAACGAGAAGCCAAAATAACCAAAGACAAGGTGTTGGATCAATTATATAAAAACCATACCCAATACGAAGAGGTGGTAGAACGATTTGCGGTGGTCGACAAGGCCGTAGCCTTAGCCGATGAAAATTACCGCATCGTAAAACTAAAATACCTCAACCAATTGGCGTTAATCACCGAAATGGTAGATGCTGATAATGCGTTAGTAGAAGCCAAATACGAAAAAATAGCAACCCGAATAGACGCCGCAATGAAACACTACGAATTGTTACATACCGCCGGCTTACTACACGAAGAAAACTAAAATAACCACCTAGCAATACAGGATATGGCAAATCAAGATAAAAAAAGCAACAATATTTTTAAGGTAATCGTAAAACTAGTAGCCTTTGCACTGGTGGCAAGTGGTCTCTTTTTGGGAATCTGGTTTTTCATTTTCAACCAAAACCACGAAGAAACCAACGATGCCCAAATTGAACAATACGTAACCCCCGTCATGGCAAGAGTCACAGGCTATATTCAAGAAATTCGCTACGAGGAAAACCAGTTCGTACACCAAGGCGATACCCTAATCGTAATCGACAACCGCGAATACCAATCAAAATGGGAAGCCGCTGTAGCCGATTGGAAAGCCGCCAAACAAAATAGTGTGGTAGCCGAACGCAATGTGGCCACCACAGCAAGCAATACCGCCATTGGCGAAGCGCAATTAAAAGCAGCCAAAACTGCCGTATGGAAAACCAAATTGGAGTACGACCGGTATAAAGCACTGGTGCAAGAAGATGCCGCTACCCAACAACAATTGGAAAAAGTAAATGCCGACTACGAAGCCGCTCAAGCACATTACCAAGAAATAGCAAACCGCATTCAGTTAGCGAATTTAAGTACGGAGCAAGCAGCGGCCAATGTGCCGACTTCCCAAACGCTCATTCAGGCCAAAAAAGCCATCGCCGATAATGCCGCTTTATTTTTATCCTATACCGTAATCACAGCACCCTACGACGGTTGGGTGGGTAAAAAAACGATGCAAATCGGACAATTAATCAAAGAAGGACAAACGGTGGTGTCAATGGTCAGCAAAGAAAAATGGGTGACCGCCAATTTTAAAGAAACACAATTGCAATATTTAAAAATAGGGCAAAAAGTAACCATTGAAGCCGATGCGATACGCAACACCGAATTTACAGGGACCATCACCTCGCTGTCGCCAGCAAGTGGCGCCCGTTTCTCGCTAGTGCAACCCGATAACGCAACCGGAAACTTTGTCAAAATCGAACAACGCATTCCGGTGAAAATTAAGTTGGAAGAAAACAATGCCAATACAGACTTTCTAAGAGCGGGAATGAATATTAAAGTAATTGCTGAACACCTATAAAAAATGAATCAGTCAAGTATTTTTAAATCCTGGGTGCCCAACTGGGCCATTATCGGGATTCTATTTGTGTGCTTGTTGCATTCGATGATCCTATTGGGGGTATATACCTCTAATGTGGCGTATGCGGCCAGTTTCTTGGATATCGAACCCGAAGATTTACAGTTTGCCATGTGTGTCACCTACGGTACCTTATTGGCTACGGTATTAATTGAAAGTCGTTTTTCTAGTTTTTTCCCCACCAAAAACTATTTAATGGCCGTTTTTTCTTTGATAGGGATGACCATCATGGCATCGGCTTATGTGACCCACTTTGCGATATTTATCATACTCAGAATGGTAGAAGGGGTCTTAATGGCATTACCCGTTATTACGATTAGGCAATTATTGATTGAACGCTTTAACTCGAAAAATGCCGTTATCATTGGCTTTACGTTTTATTACGGTTCCTTGCTGCTGTCGACCGCTTTTATCATGAATATTGCCGTTTGGTTTTTAGATCATTACGATTGGAAATACATGCTCTACGTTTCGGGTTTCCTCCAAATAATCAACGTATTGCTCATCATGATTACCTTTAAAGGGCATCGCATCACCAAGAAAATCCCTCTATACCAAGTAGATTGGATCGGGTATATTTTGGTACTAACTGCTATTTTATCGGGAGCTTATTTTTTTGTTTATGCCGAAAAAAAATACGGCTTGCAGTCGACCGAAATGGTCCTTATGTTAATGTTGTCTTTAATTACAAGTGGGCTGTTTGTGTTCCGACAATACACCCACAAACGCCCATCATTCGATTTGAATGTCTTGCGCTATGCCAATATCCGAATCGGATTTGTCTTGTTTTTTTTGTTTTACATCAGCCGAGCTACGTTAAGCCTTTGTCATAGCGCCATGTATTCCATTTGGCATTGGGAACCGGCACGAGTAGCCGCTGTACAATACATCAACGGATTTGGTAATGTAATCGGATTGGTTTTGGCCGCTTATTTCTTAATGAAAGCAATGCCAACCAAATACATTTTCATCATGGGTTTTACCCTTTTAACCATTTATCATTTTTGGTTTACCTTCCTTTTTGTAAGTGATATTGCGCTAGAAGACTTACTCATTCCCTATGTACTACAAGGCATTGGGGTGGGACTTTTATTTGTGCCTTTGGTTTTATTCATGGTTTCCTCCGCACCCGAAAAACTAGCCGCCGCATCAGGAACCGTGGCCGTGTCCGGTCGCTTTTGGGGAAGCACCATCGGGTTTTGCATTATGCAACACGCATCCGTTTATTTACACAAAAAACATTTTCTAAAACTAAGTCAATGGGTAACCCCCAACAGCCCCGAAACACAAGATGCCCTCAGCAAAGCCACACAAGGTTTTATGGCAAAAGGCTACACCCCCGATGACGCCCACACCTTGGCCATAAAAAAAGTCTTCGGAACCCTCAGCCAACAAAGCACACTATTAGCAAACATGGAAATTTTCACCATCGTCGGCTACGCCCTCGTACTGTTAATCATCCTAATTGCCCTCAACCAACACCTCAAACGCTCCCTAACCATCGTCAAAAACAAACTCTGGATTAATTAACACCTTTGTGAATGGCGCATAGTAGGCTTTAAGCTCTAGGCAATAGGCTATAGGCGCAACACTTTATGAATGGTTAATTGTCAATTGTGAATATCAATTGGAAGTGGTAGGCGTTAAGCTGTAGGCGTAACACTTTATTAATGGTGAACTGTGAATTGTCAATTATCAACCATCAATTGTCAATTGTGAGACTTAATCTTTAAATCTTTAAATTTTCACCTGTAAGCAATAGGCCATAGTCATAACACTTTATGAATGGTGAATTATGAATTGTCAATTCACCATTCACTACTCACCATTCACTACTCACTCTTCACTGTCAATTATCAACTATCAATTGTGAGTCTTAATCTTTAAATCATTAAATTTTCACCTGTAAACTGTAAACTACTAACTGTTCACTCCTCAGCAAGCAAAAAATAGGAGTAAACAAACTTGGTTTCTAAGATAATTTGTAAATTTGATAAAAATATTTTGAAATGGATATACAAACTAGAAAAATAGAATTTATACAAGCTTTTCTTAAACTACAAAGTGAAGAAGTAATTTCGCAGTTTGAAAATTTATTGAGAAAAAAATCGGGTTATGTAATTGAGGAGGACAACGATTTTAATCCTATGTCGATGAAAGAATTTAATAACAGAATTGACCAATCTGAAAATGATTTTAAAAATGGCGAATATAAAAGTACTTCAGAGCTTTTAAAAAAATTTAGTTAATGCCTTACGAAATTATTTGGTCAAATTTTGCAGAAAACCAACTTGATGAAATTTTTGAATATTATGTTAAAAAAGCAAGCTTAAAAGTTGCTAAAAATTTACTCCAAAAACTTTTAGCCGAACCAAACACAATTCTAAATAATCCCGAAATGTTTCAAATCGAAGATTTATTAATTGATCGAGAAGAAACCTATAGATATTTAATTTGTAAAAATTATAAAATTATTTATTCCGTTGATCAAAAATTAAAGCTTATAAAAATTGCTGATGTTTTTGACACCAGACAAAATCCAATTACAATTAAGCGAACAAAATAAAGCCAGCTGCCCACCCACCTAGCTGTTATGCTATCGTACTTATTAATTTTCAACTATAAGCAATAAGCTTTAAACTTTAAACTACTAACTCTTCACTCCTCACCCTTCACCCTTCACTTTCAACTAGGCCTTTAAAACACCTCCCTAGCCCTCCTCCAATGTCATTAAGTTAAGGGTTTAGGGGTTCAATTAGCAGGTGTTTTATTTTTATTTTAATACTATTTTTCGTATTT
>NZ_JAEHFV010000011.1 GCF_016522065.1 Flavobacterium agrisoli
GATTTTTATCCCTATGAGATAAATAAAAATCTATATTTGTTTTGCAGGCGGTGGCGTTTTTTCACAGTCTGACGTTATGCGATATTTTAAACCAAAACTATGTCAGAATTAAGAATCAAGAAGTTATTGATTGGAAATTACAGATCATTTAATGAACGTGTAGTTTTTAATTTTCCCAATAAAAAATACTTAAAACCTATTTCAATTATCGGATATAACAATAGTGGAAAAACAAATATGCTAAATGCAATATTATACTCTATTGGTTATAAATACACAACAAAAGAGACTTTCTCAATTAATGACTTTTATAACCGACAAATTGAAAATGTCCCACATATTGGGATTTTATTAGAAAGTTCAATTGAAAATAAATACGATGGCAAGCAAGCTAATTTAAACGGTTATCAGCAATTAGAAATACAAATAGATGGAATTGAAATTGAGGGTGCTAAATTTAGAAGTACCGACCCAACGGGACAACAAGAAAATTGGCAATCATTTGGGGCGTTAAAATATTATAATGTTTTCTACATTAATTTTCACAACATAAAAGAAGAAATAAAGACTAAGAAAACCAGTTGGGGAAATTTATCTTCATTCTTAGCAAAACATATTCATAAATTAGTTGAAACGGATTCTGTCTTGGTTGATAAAAAAGAAGAATTTGACAGACAGACTAAAGAAGCTACGGAAAATGTATTAAGAGATTCACTTCTCCAAAATTTCATTGAAAAAATTAGGGTTAATTATAGTGCCAATTTAAGAAACAATGATTGTCATGTTGAATTTGGATTGCCTAATTATGAAGATATATTTTTACAAATGTTATTTAAAATTGGATTAAATGGAAATTCTGAAAATTTAATACCGATAGAGCAATTTGGAGATGGTTTCATTTCTATGTTTGTAATGGCAGTTATTCAAGCAATTGCCGAAACAAATACTGAAGACAAATGTATATTCTTATTTGAAGAACCAGAGAGTTTTTTACATGAAAACCATCAAGAATATTTTTACAAAATGGTTTTGTGTCCGTTAGCTAATAAAGGTCATCAAGTTATATACACAACTCATTCAGACAAAATGATTGATATATTTGACACTAAAAGTATTATAAGACTAGAGTTTGACGAAACTGAAAAGAGAACAGTCTGTAAATACAATAATACAGAGGAAGAACCAAATTTTGAGAATATTGTCCAGATAAATAATTTTAACAGTTATATAAAATCCATTGAACCAAATCTAAATAAAATTCTGTTCAGCAGAAAAGTAATTCTTGTAGAAGGTCCGAATGACTTACTTTGTTATAACTACGCCTTTGAAAAAATAATCTATGATATTACTGGAGATTCTAACTTTTCTAAAGCATACTTAAACTTCAGAAATATTTCTATTCTACCACATCACGGAAAAGCCACAGCCTTGTACTTACTAAAATTGTGTAAGCATTTTGGATTAGATTATTTCTTAATAAATGATTTAGATATGGAAATCAATATTATAGAAGAATTGAATCAGTTTGAAGAACTAAATGCATTACAACAGAGTGATTTATATTTGTTTGATGGAATTGAAAATAGAAACGCTACTTCAAAAGGAATAATTACGACAAATTTTAATTTATTAAAAAATGCAGGAATAGAAAAAATTCATTTTAATATTCCAAAACTTGAAGGAGTGATTGGTTACGAAAGTGATGATAAAAACAGTTTAAGTATATGGAATCTTCTCCAAGAAATTGAAGATTTTGAAGTTGATTTGATTCCAGAAAATTTGACCAGCTTTTTAGAGTTAGATTCTATAATCGAAATTGTAGAAGTATAAAAAAACATCGCATAACAGCCGTTTGGCGAGATTGGGGTTTTAGGCTTAATGGAAAGTTGGTTTTGTATTTGGAAAATTTGTGTTTAACCGAAAAATCTCGCATCTTTATTCCCCAACCTCGCCAAGCGCCAGAACGTTACCAGCAATTTTCGCACAAAATCGAAAAATATGTGTCAAAAACAGAAAATATATAAATGAAAATATTCATCTCACATTCATCAAAAAATAAATTATATGGTGATAAACTAGTAGATTTATTAAGAAATATTGGAATAAAAGAGGACGAAATAATCTTTACAAGTAATACCGCATATGGAATTCCTATTGGTCAAAATATTTTTAATTGGTTAAAATCTCAAATTACAGAAAAACCATTTGTAATTTATTTATTGTCGGAAGAATATTATCAAAGTATTGCTTGCTTAAATGAAATGGGTGCTGCTTGGATAATTGAGAATAAACACGCAGCAATTTTTACTCCTAACTTTAATCTATCTAGTAAAGAATTTCAAAGTGGCGCATTAGACCCACGAGAAATAGGATTTTATATTAATGATGAAGAAAGAATATTATCATTTTTACAATTAATTTCAGAAGACTTTGAAATATCAAAAAGTCATATTATAATTTCTCAAAGTGTAAAAAAGTTTATAAGTGAAGTTAATGATTTTAAAACTGAAATCTTAAAGCCATTATTGAATAAAGTAATACAACAAGAAAAATTAGTTGCTAAAGAAGAACATAAAATAGTGGAAACTGCAATAGAACCTTTGAAAGTAATTTCTGTAAAAAATACAGACTTATATACAAAGTTTACAAGCTTAATAACCTTAAAAAAGTTAAAAGATGACGAACTTATTTTATTACATTACATAATTGAAACTGGAAGGTTTAAATTAATGACTGGTTGGCAAGAACAAAACGAAATTGATAATATTAGAGAATGGGAATTAATTAATGAAATTGACAACAAATTATCAAGAAACTATCCATCAATATTAAAAAGATTTGAATTACGAGGTTTTACAGAAGTATCAGCACTTACTAGTTCTAACAATCCTAAAGAATTAAAAATTAAAGAGGAAATTAGTAATCATCTACTCGACTTACCTGAAAACGTAATAAATATAATAACGGAAAATATTGATAAAAATCATTTAGAATATATCGCAAAAGTGAAAGCTGAAGAACCAGAAGACTTACCGTTTTAAAAAAAACTGCTGGTAACACACGTCTTGCGCCATTTGCGAATTTAGTGGAATTACCGTTTTTTAATCGTATTTTCGTTCAGCCGAAAATACTCGTCTTCGTAAGTCGCAAACGGCGCAAGGCGCGAGAACGTTGGGCGTAATACGCATACACGCAGGAAAAATTACATTAAAAAAACTAAATGAACGAAATAATACAAAAATTAGAAGATATTGTAAATCAACTTGAAGATAGCATTTCAAGTGAAAATAATATGAGTATTGACATCTTAATTGACACTAAAAATAAATTGAGTTTATATATCCAAAAATTTTTTAATTCAAAAGCAGAATATACTAAAACATTAACAAATATTAATAGTAAACCTACTTCACGTAATGGTTTCCATACTTCAGTAACCGAATTTAAGAGTTTAGCATCAACACTAATTCAAGATTTACAACTTTCTATGAATGATTTTTCATTAATAACTGAAAAAGAAAAAAATGAGTTAATTAATAACGCTAGAAAAGAAATTGAAAATGAAAAGAAGAAAATTGATTCTGAAGCAAATGAAATTAGAAAATTACGGATTGAATTGCAAAATGAAAGAGAAAATTTAATTAATGAAGAAAAAAAGTTCGATGAATTTAAAACAAAATTGGAAATTGCTGATAAGCAATTAGATTTTCAATTTGAAGCAGAAAGCAACAAGAAAGCTGCAACAATTTGGGCAATAATAACAGGGATTTTGATTAGCTGTTTACTTATCTTTCTTTTTTGCAGTTTAGATTCAAATAACAACCTTTCTGATATTGCTTTAAATATTAAAAAACAAATGTCAGAAAAAGGAAAAAATATTGACGATATAACAGTCAAAACAATCTACTTTTCATATTATAAATTTCTTATCACTAAAATATTTTTATATTCTATTTTCATTTATGCAATCATATTTTGTGTCAAAAATTATAATGCACAAATGCATAACAAAATTATAAATATGCACAAAGGAAATGCTCTTAAATCAACGTTAAGCTTATTAAATACTGCAAAATCTGATGATGGAAATGATAAATTATTGGTGCAAGCAACTCAAGCAATATTTTCTCATCAACAAACAGGTTACAATGGAAAAGAAAGTGAACCACCAAGCCCAAATCTTGTAACGAATGTAATAGATGCAGCAACTAAAAAAATATAGTACTACGCCCAACACACGTCTTGCGCCATTTGCGAATTTAGTGGAATTACCGTTTTTTATCGTATTTTCGTTTAGCCGAAAATACTCGTCTTCGTAAGTCGCAAACGGCGCAAGGCGCGAGAACGTTATGCCTCAGTTTACCACAGAACCTAAAAATAGAATCTAAAATGAAAATATCAGAAGGCAAAAAGAAAGATTTAATTTTAGAATATATAATTGAAAGAGAACGTGGAAATCAACCAAAAAGCGCTTCATCTGAAGAAATTAAAAATGATGTGTTACCAAATTCTTCAATTGAGGAAATTACAATTCTATTAAAAGAAATAGAAATGCACAATCCTGAATTAGTTAAATTCTATTTTGGAATTACTACAACATATTCTACGAAAATTATTTTTGCGCAACCTTTTTTAAAAAAAGGAGGTTTTGAAAAATTAGAAAAAGAGGAAATAAAACAAAATAGAAAAAACACTTTTGATTTCAATGTTTCTAAATTTCAATATTATACATTTTGGCCAATCTTTATTTTTGCTTTTATAGGTTTTGGTTTTAGCGTTTCTAATTTCATAAAAGACCAAAAAAATCAAGAAAATACAGAAAAACAAAAACAACGAATTGACAAAATGGAATCGGAACTAACCAAATTGCATACTTCCATTTCAAACCGTAAAAATCTTGATTCTTTGCGTAATTCCAAGGTGTCGACCAAGAAAATTGATAAAGAAGAATAGCAAAATAAACTATTGCGAATATTGAAAAAATAAGTACGTATAAGTTATATATTGACATAATAACCAATTTAAAAACACTTCCGACTTAAAATCGGTGCGGAAGCTAAACCGAAAATTGAAACGTGAAAATTGGAATAAATAAAAAACCGAAGGCATAACAGCCGTTTGGCGAGATTGCGAATTTTGTGGTAAATTCACGTTTACGTTTCGCAAGAAATTTTATCTTAGTCGAAAATACTCGGTTACGAAGTTCGCAACCTCACCAAGCGCCAGAACGTTGGCAGAAATACAAAAAAAATGACGGAAATAAAGAAAAATACAGAAGTCAAACTGAAATCATTTTTAGGAACTTTAACTTCAGAGAAGAAAATATTTGATGACGAAAATTATTGGAAACTAATTGGACAAAAAGGAAAAGTTGTTGACGATGTTGAAATTAACGACGGAAGAGTTTTAGTATTATTTGAAAATAATTTGGACGATTTCAAAGTAATAAATCATAACCCAATTAAAAATTCATTGTGGATTAAGAAAACTGATTTAGAAATTGAAATGAAAAAATTTTCAATATCAGAATTGGAAAATTGGATGTCGGAAAATGGCATTAAAAATACATATACTCCAGGAAATCGATATGAAACTGATGAAGGTTTAGGTTTAGAAATTATTGGAGGTTTATTTGTTTGTTATCATTTTGAGCGTGGCGAAAGAAATGACATAAAATATTTCAAAAATGAAGAAGAAGCAACTGAATTTCTTTATGAATATTTAAAGCCGAAAATAAATAACTAAAAATGTACTTCTGCCAACACACGTCTTGCGCCATTTGCGAATTTAGTGGAATTACCGTTTTTAATCGTATTTTCGTTTAGCCGAAAATACTCGTCTTCGTAAGTCGCAAACCGCGCAAGGCGCGAGAACGTTAGCGGTCAGCAGTGAAAGCGTATAAAAATAAAATTTGTTTTTATAGAGAAAAATTGTATTAAAATTAACTTAGGTCATAGGTTTTATTAACACATAGCAAAGCAAATTATTATATGTTTGTCCTCGATAATCAACAAATATATT
The DNA here is from genome assembly GCF_016522065.1 of Flavobacterium agrisoli. Classification (GTDB taxonomy): domain Bacteria; phylum Bacteroidota; class Bacteroidia; order Flavobacteriales; family Flavobacteriaceae; genus Flavobacterium; species Flavobacterium agrisoli. Next base: position 6,022 of record NZ_JAEHFV010000011.1, read on the forward strand.
ATGAAAAAAAAGTACTTAATTACTGCAATGTTATTTTCGCTTTTTGCTGTTAATGCACAAAATGACAACTCTGAAAATACGAAAAAGAATGAATTGAAATTAAACGTCATATTACCTTTGACTGGTGCACTTGAAGGAACTTACGAAAGGAACTTGAACAAAAATTCTTCATTAGGTGTTTCTGTATTTACAGTATTCAATAACGATAAATCACACGATGATTTAAATTATTCTCTATCACCATATTATAGAAGATATTTCGGAAAGAAATTTGCTTCTGGTTTCTTTGCAGAAGGATTTGGAATGTTAAGTTCAATTGACGGAAAAAAAATATATGACACAAATAATAATTCAATACTTACTGAAGGTTCTGATGTAATTGATTTTTCCCTTGGTTTGGGCTTAGGAAGTAAATGGGTTACTAAAAGTGGAATTATATTTGAAGTGAATGCGGGTTGGGGAAAATTATTATTTAATGCTGATAAAACTGACCATACCCAAGTTATTAGAGTAGGTTTTCATTTAGGTTATAGGTTTTAGTAACGAAAATACAACGGATTTACTTTTTCAGATTTTAAGAACACAATATTTAAAACTAAAAAATGGAAAAGAGAATTGGAATAAATTGGAATGGACACACGGAATAAATAAACTGCCGAACCGCTAACACACGCTACAAGCAATTTGGGAATTTGGCTTAATAGAAAGTTGGTCTTGTATTTGGAATATTTGGCAAATCCGAAGAATGGGCTTAATTTAATCCCAAACTGCTTGTAGCGCGGGAACGTCAGGCTGTGAAAAAACCTCGTTTCTTCCTCAAAAAAAGCTAATTTTTGCAGTACTACAAGCCTGATAAAGC
>NZ_JAEHFV010000012.1 GCF_016522065.1 Flavobacterium agrisoli
AAAAAATATCGAAAAAAAAGTTTGTGTAATTAGAAAAAGCGTTTTACATTTGCACCCCGCAAACGGCGCAAGTTATTTGAGAGAATGGTAAGAAGGGTTTGGTTTTAGGGTTTGAAAAGAGCTTAAAAAAACTTTAAATTTTTCTTGCGTAATTAGAAAAGACTTTGTACTTTTGCACCCGCTTCGAGAAACACATTAAATGTGAAAAACGAAGGGAAAGAAACTGAAATAAAATTTGGTTTAAATAAAGAAGAATACGTTCCTAGACATATTGAATTGACAGCCGTTTTGAAAGAGATTTCAAAACAAATAATAAAGAGTAATAGAATCGAGAGATTTGAATAAAACCACTAGAATTGGATTCGAATATAATACAAGTCGCAAGACTTAAACAATATACGATGAAGAGTTTGATCCTGGCTCAGGATGAACGCTAGCGGCAGGCTTAACACATGCAAGTCGAGGGGTATAGTTCTTCGGAACTAGAGACCGGCGCACGGGTGCGTAACGCGTATGCAATCTACCTTTTACAGAGGGATAGCCCAGAGAAATTTGGATTAATACCTCATAGTATAATGAGTTGGCATCAACACATTATTAAAGTCACAACGGTAAAAGATGAGCATGCGTCCCATTAGCTAGTTGGTATGGTAACGGCATACCAAGGCTACGATGGGTAGGGGTCCTGAGAGGGAGATCCCCCACACTGGTACTGAGACACGGACCAGACTCCTACGGGAGGCAGCAGTGAGGAATATTGGTCAATGGGCGCAAGCCTGAACCAGCCATGCCGCGTGCAGGATGACGGTCCTATGGATTGTAAACTGCTTTTGTACGAGAAGAAACATCCCGACGTGTCGGGACTTGACGGTATCGTAAGAATAAGGATCGGCTAACTCCGTGCCAGCAGCCGCGGTAATACGGAGGATCCAAGCGTTATCCGGAATCATTGGGTTTAAAGGGTCCGTAGGCGGTTTAGTAAGTCAGTGGTGAAAGCCCATCGCTCAACGGTGGAACGGCCATTGATACTGCTAGACTTGAATTATTAGGAAGTAACTAGAATATGTAGTGTAGCGGTGAAATGCTTAGAGATTACATGGAATACCAATTGCGAAGGCAGGTTACTACTAATTGATTGACGCTGATGGACGAAAGCGTGGGTAGCGAACAGGATTAGATACCCTGGTAGTCCACGCTGTAAACGATGGATACTAGCTGTTGGGGGCAACTTCAGTGGCTAAGCGAAAGTGATAAGTATCCCACCTGGGGAGTACGAACGCAAGTTTGAAACTCAAAGGAATTGACGGGGGCCCGCACAAGCGGTGGAGCATGTGGTTTAATTCGATGATACGCGAGGAACCTTACCAAGGCTTAAATGTAGATTGACCGGTTTGGAAACAGACTTTTCGCAAGACAATTTACAAGGTGCTGCATGGTTGTCGTCAGCTCGTGCCGTGAGGTGTCAGGTTAAGTCCTATAACGAGCGCAACCCCTGTTGTTAGTTGCCAGCGATTCGGTCGGGAACTCTAACAAGACTGCCAGTGCAAACTGTGAGGAAGGTGGGGATGACGTCAAATCATCACGGCCCTTACGCCTTGGGCTACACACGTGCTACAATGGCCGGTACAGAGAGCAGCCACTGGGTGACCAGGAGCGAATCTATAAAGCCGGTCACAGTTCGGATCGGAGTCTGCAACTCGACTCCGTGAAGCTGGAATCGCTAGTAATCGGATATCAGCCATGATCCGGTGAATACGTTCCCGGGCCTTGTACACACCGCCCGTCAAGCCATGGAAGCTGGGGGTGCCTGAAGTCGGTGACCGCAAGGAGCTGCCTAGGGTAAAACTGGTAACTAGGGCTAAGTCGTAACAAGGTAGCCGTACCGGAAGGTGCGGCTGGAACACCTCCTTTCTAGAGCCTTATAGTTAGTAATTTATTACACGTTAAGGAAAAAGATGAAGATTAGAGTGGATTTGATTTTTAGGTTTTATTACTCTGCTGTTAGTTCAAAAAAAAGAATAAAAAAATAAGTAAAAAACAGAGTCTCGTAGCTCAGCTGGTTAGAGTACTACACTGATAATGTAGGGGTCGGCAGTTCGAGTCTGCCCGGGACTACTTTTTAAAGTAAATTGATAATTATAAATTGTTAATTGCTAATTAAAAAGACTGAAATACTTAAAAAGGAAATTCTAGAGTTGAGAGGTTATGAAATACAATTCATAATTCATAATTCACAATTCATAATTAAATTGGGGGATTAGCTCAGCTGGCTAGAGCGCCTGCCTTGCACGCAGGAGGTCATCGGTTCGACTCCGATATTCTCCACGATTTTAGTCATAAAGTCTAAAGTCATAAAGTCCAAAGTAATATACTTGACGACTTTCGACTTTTGACCTTCGACTAAATAAAGTTCATTGACATATTGAGATAAGAAAATATTTAAAAAGTAGAAAGAACACGTGTTGTGATTTATTACAATGCGCGTAGAGACGAGTCTTAGACTTGTCTGTACAAAGTACAATAAGCAAAATAAGGGCGTATGGGGAATGCCTAGGCTCTCAGAGGCGAAGAAGGACGTGATAAGCTGCGAAAAGCTACGGGGATTGGCACACACGAATTGATCCGTAGATATCCGAATGGGGCAACCCACTATGTTGAAGACATAGTACACCGATAGGTGGGCAAACCCGCTGAACTGAAACATCTAAGTAGGCGGAGGAGAAGAAAACAAAAGTGATTCCGTAAGTAGTGGCGAGCGAACGCGGATTAGCCCAAACCAGAGTTGTTACGGCAATTTTGGGGTTGTAGGACCACGAGATTTTATGTACAAGGAACCGGAAGTTACTGGAAAGTGACGCCATAGAGGGTGATAGCCCCGTATGGGTAACGAGTATAATAGATAGTGGTATCCTGAGTAGGGCGGGGCACGTGAAACCCTGTCTGAATTTGGCGGGACCATCCGCTAAGGCTAAATACTCCTGAGAGACCGATAGTGAACCAGTACCGTGAGGGAAAGGTGAAAAGAACCGTGAATAACGGAGTGAAATAGATCCTGAAACCATACGCTTACAAGCGGTCGGAGCCCTTTAGTGGGGTGACGGCGTGCCTTTTGCATAATGAGCCTACGAGTTAACGTTGCTGGCAAGGATAAGTGTTTAAGGCATGGATCCGTAGCGAAAGCGAGTCTGAATAGGGCGCTTTAGTCAGTAGTGTTAGACGCGAAACCGTGTGATCTACCCATGGGCAGGTTGAAGCTGTGGTAACACACAGTGGAGGACCGAACCGGTTGACGTTGAAAAGTCTTCGGATGACCTGTGGGTAGGGGTGAAAGGCCAATCAAACTCGGAAATAGCTCGTACTCCCCGAAATGCATTTAGGTGCAGCGCTGGCTATAGTTATATAGAGGTAGAGCTACTGATTGGATGCGGGGGCTTCACCGCCTACCAATTCCTGACAAACTCCGAATGCTATATAATGATTACCAGCAGTGAGGGCTTGGGTGCTAAGGTCCAAGTCCGAGAGGGAAAGAACCCAGACCATCAGCTAAGGTCCCCAAATGTATGCTAAGTTGAAAGAACGCGGTTTGTCTGCATGGACAGCTAGGATGTTGGCTTGGAAGCAGCCATTCATTTAAAGAGTGCGTAACAGCTCACTAGTCGAGCGGACGAGCATGGATAATAATCGGGCATAAGTATACTACCGAAGCTATGGATTTAGAGTTTACTCTAAGTGGTAGGGGAGCATTCTAACAGGGTTGAAGGTTTTTCGTAAGGAGAGCTGGACTGGTTAGAAAAGAAAATGTAGGCATAAGTAACGATAATGCGGGCGAGAAACCCGCACACCGAAAAACTAAGGTTTCCACAGCTATGCTAATCAGCTGTGGGTTAGTCTGGACCTAAGGCGAACCCGACAGGGGTAGTCGATGGCCAACGGGTTAATATTCCCGTACTACTGATTACTGTGATGGGGTGACGGAGTGATGAAAGCGCC
>NZ_JAEHFV010000013.1 GCF_016522065.1 Flavobacterium agrisoli
TTTGTGACCCGACTGGGGCTCGAACCCAGGACCCCATCATTAAAAGTGATGTGCTCTACCAACTGAGCTATCGAGTCAGTGCTTCAAGAAACGTAATGTGTAAATCACAAAATTTGTGACCCGACTGGGGCTCGAACCCAGGACCCCATCATTAAAAGTGATGTGCTCTACCAACTGAGCTATCGAGTCTTTAGCGTTCCTTGAATGCGGGTGCAAATATAAGACGTTTTTTTTATAATTTCCAAGCTATTTTATTATAAATTTGTCTTTTTTTTAGTTTAATTTCCAAACGCTTAATTTTTAGGCTTTTATTGTAATGAGAAAAATTATATTATTAGGGTATATGGGTTGTGGAAAATCTACAATTGCCGAAAACCTCTCTAAAATAACCCAAATTCCCTTTGTTGATTTGGATAAAATGATCGAAAATAAGGCAAATACAACTATCAGTACTATTTTTAAAGAACACGGCGAAGTGTATTTTAGAAAATTAGAACACCAGGTTTTTGTCGAATTATTACATGACACCGAACCCATGATTATCGGTTTAGGTGGTGGAACTCCTTGTTATGCCAACAATCACGAGTTGTTAAAAGGGGAGGATAGGGTTTCTATTTATTTAAAGGCTTCGATAGACACGCTTTTTAATCGCTTGGCAGCCAATAAAAGCAAAAGACCTCTTATAGCCCAAATGAATGACGACGAACTGAAAGAGTTTATCGCCAAACATTTATTTGATAGGAGTTATTTTTACAACCAAGCACAGTTTAAAGTGGCAGTTGATGGTAAAACCATAGAGCAGACGGTTGCTGATATTGTAGCGCTTTTAGCTTAAAAAAGCATAATCACCAGCGGGATCAAATACAACTTGCACGTGCTCTAGTAAAGAGGTCGATAACGAAATGCCTTTGAAATCGGCTTTAACGGGATACTTTTTATGGTTTCGGTCGACCAAAACAGCCGTTTTGAATTTTTTTAGCGGTACATCCAAGAAATGTTTTACAGCGTAAATTAAAGTGGTGCCCGAATTCAGTACATCATCTACCAATACTAGTCCGCAATTGGCATATTGATCCGGTGATAAACTGGTTTGAATGGCATTTGCTGGATTTTGTTTGTCTATAATAACATCGCACAAGGCTACTTTTATGGGAGAAATTTGCGCTAAAGCCTCGGCTATTTTTTTAGCAAAAACAGAACCATTTGTGGTGATACCAGCTATTACAATGCTTTCTTCTTCTACAAATGTTTCGTAAATTTGGTAAGCAATTCGTTTGATTTTGTGTTCTATTTCTTGGTGATTTAAAATGATATTTTTGCTCATGACATTTTTATAAATGAAACTAATATGTGATTTTTTTGATAGCTAAAGGTATAAAATTATACAATCGCATCTCTTTTTTTGAGTTAGTCGTTTTCTTCTAATTCCTCTTCATCTTCAAAATCGGGAGTGTAATCATCCAAATCACGGCGGTCTTTTTTAGTGGGTCTTCCGGTACCAGTTTTACGATAATGCTCTTTAGAAAGTTTTAGGAGTTCTAAATGGGCATAGGCTTCGGCTGGAGTGTCGTTTCGGCGGTAAATATCAACCAATTTTGCACCTACACGGTTTTCCGGAATATCAAGTACGGTAATAATATGTGTAATTTGGTCTTTTCGAAAAGTGATTTTATCGGTCAGAAAGACTTCGCGTGAGGGTTTCGCTACTTGACCATTAACGGTCACATGGTTTTTTTTACAGGCTTCGGTAACCATGTTTCTCGTTTTGTAATAACGCACACACCATAAGTATTTGTCGATTCGCATAATTTTTCTAAAATCAGAGTTAAATAGTTTACAAAAATAAATCAATATTGTATCTTGCGCACCTAAATTTACAAGCAATAATGAACAAAATTAAATATTCTTTTATAGTAATAATAACAGTGCTTTCAATTATATCATGTTCTAAAAAAGACGATGATGAAGTAGTAGTGACTCCTACGAAACCGTATGATGAGCAATACGCTATTGATAGCGCCAATATAGAAGAGTATTTAAAAACCAATTATATTACGGTTGATGCCGATTATAATGTGACTTTTTCTAAAATTACCGATCCAGCAACCCAGCCTTCTATTTGGTCGTACCAAGAAAATACAGGGTTTCCTAAATTGCTGTACAGAGAAGTGCAGGTGCATGAAATAGTGTATAAATTATATTATTTGGTAATCCGTGAAGGCGTTGGAGAAAATCCGATGAACGTAGATGGTGTTTTAGCATCTTATAGCGGGGATTATTTAACGAGTACAACAACCGATAATGTTTTAACCCAAACTACCACACATTTTGAGACGGTTTTGTATCCAAACTCATTTATGGATTTATACGGTACTATTAGGGGGTGGAAAGAAGTTTTTCCACAATTTAAAGCAGGAAACTATGTTTCTAATGAAGATGGAACGGTTTCTTATGATAATTATGGTGTGGGAGCTATGTTTATTCCTTCTGGATTGGGTTATTATACCGGTAACGGAGGAATTCCAGCTTATACTCCTCTTATTTTTAGTTTTAAATTATATAGCATAAGTCGTATGGATCATGAATATAGTATTTTGAATCAAACCGTAGTACCAGATCCTGATGGGGTGTTGTCTATGCATGAAGATATAGATGGTGATGGTTATGTATGGACTGCGTCTGAGTTAAATGAGGGGGTAGTGAATCCAGATGATACCGATGGTGATGGAGTGCCTGATTTCTTAGATAAAGATGACGATGGGGATAATTATACAACGAAGTTGGAAATTAAAAACCCTGCCACAGGAGAACCTTATCCTTTTGATCAAATACCAACCTGCGATTCCGGCAAGAAAAATTACCTAGATGCTACCTGTCATCCCTAAAGCGTACTAGTTTTTATAAAACTAGGTATTTTAAAATAACCAACAAAACAACACTCTTTATATGTATATATAAGGAGTGTTGTTGCTTTTATGTCCTCCCGAAGGATGAGGGATCGCATAAAGCATATCCCTAAACTATTTTGTTAACTTATCAGGAATTATTTAATGACGTATATGGTAAATTTAGAACACCTCAAAAAACCGAAAACCGAACCAATAACTATTCTCACCAAACTGACCGACCTCTCAAAACCGACAACTCACAACTCACAACTCACTAAAATAGTAATGCATAGATAAAGCATAGATAAAGCATGGATAGTGCATGGATAGTGCATGAAAATGGTACAGTGTTGTAATAGTGATTTCAGGAACACTTGTTTGGAGGATTGTCAAAGTTGTAAGATAGAGCTTAAGATTTTAAAGTAGCGCAGTACTAATAGGATTTATTTAATAACCGGTATAGTTGTTTCAGGACTAGTCATTCCCTTCCATGTCATCCCGAAGGATGAGGGAGCGTATGAATCATATTCCTAAAATCATTATATTAACTTATCAGGATTCATTTAATAGTGTATATGGTAATTGTAGAACCCCTCAAAAAACCGAAAACTGAACCAATAACCATTCCCACCATCCAAAACCGACAACTCACAACTCACAACTCATGAATAGTGTTGTCCTGCCCAAAAGCAACAATCCAGCACTATAAAACCCCACTAACACAAAAACTTTAAAAAAAAGTTAGGTTGTAAGTAATGCAGGTATAGCGAGTTAAGTGTTTGTATTAAATTACCATTAAAAAAAGAATAAAAAAAGGCTTGTTTAATTGAATAAAGTGTCTACTTTTGCACCCGCAACAGCGAAACGTTCT
>NZ_JAEHFV010000014.1 GCF_016522065.1 Flavobacterium agrisoli
AACGTCAGGCTGTGAAAAAACCTCGTTTCTTCCTCAAAAAAAGCTAATTTTTGCAGTACTACAAGCCTGATAAAGCCTTTTAAGCGATGTTATTTTTTAGGCAGCTAATTTTGTTTGACTAAAAACAAAGTCTAATTTCAGCTTTAAATGAGTCACTTTTATTAAAAACAAGTCCTTTCTCTTGTAAGGGCTGTCCCATTTCTGGAGTTTGGCAATCAATTCGGAAACACCCAATATATTGATACTGCGTTTGATGTTGTACACCAACATAATTAAACTGTGTTCGCCATTCACTTTTTCTAAACCTATTAAATCAGTGTAATTGTAGCCCCATTTTCGCTTGATAGTCCCAAAAATGTGTTCGTTGATTTCTTGTCGTTTGCGATAGAGTTGCCCGTTTTCTTTGTATCGCTGGTGATTTTCTTCTACAGCTTGGGCGTATTGACTTCGGTCTAGTTCGCGACCGCCTGTTCTACTGGTGCATTGATCTTTTACCGGGCAAGTTTTACAAGCCGGGGTTCTATATTTTTGGTATGAATAACCGCTTTCTTCGCTACGCCCTGTTTTCTTGTGCCACCTTCCGGTGGTAGTTAAGGTTTGCCTTTGTGGACAAGTATAGGTGTTATCGTCTTTATTGTAGGTGAACTTCGATACTAAATATGCTTCTTGGGTACCATTTTCGTTGCTCTTGCCTTGATTGGGAACCGCTACTATGGTGGTGATGTTATTTTGTTTGCAAGTATCCAATTCGCGTCCGTTGTGATAGCCTTTATCAACTAGAACGGTGATGTGTTGGGCTGCTATATTTTCTTTAGCTTCTATTGCAATGACTGAAAGTGCATTTTTGTCGTTGCGGCTAATGGTATGCGTTGCTACTACTAAATTATGTTTGCTATCTACAGCCGCTTGAATATTATACGACACTTCTACCACTTGACCTTGAACCAGCAGGGCTCTGGCATCAGCATCGGTGGTACTTACTTGTGGTTCTTCACTGGTTTTTAGTTGTTCTTCTAAAAGGTCGTACTTGATTTTATTTTGCTTTAATCGCTCTATTTTTTGTTGGATATTTTTTATGGCAACTGGATTTTCCTGTAGATCATTTTCTTCCAATTGGTCTAAATATTCTTGTGATTTTGCCTCAATGTATTCTTTGTGTTTGTCGATTTTCTTTTGGTTAAAGTTGGCTTTTTTGCTGTTGTGTGCTCTGGATTTGGTACCGTCTATAGCGATGGTATCACCTGCTATCAATTCAGCGTCTTTTAAAAACGAAACAAACAATTTAAAGAGCTGTTTTAGGGCTTTGGGATTGTCTTTTCTAAAATCGGCTATACTGTGGTAATTCGGGCAAATTGCTTCTAAAAGCCATTGTAATTCCACATTTCTCAAGCACTCTTTTTCCAATCGTCTTGAACTTCGAATTCCGTTGAGATAACCGTATAAATACAGTTTTAAAAAAACGGCTGTTGCAAAACTTGGCCGCCCCTCATGTTTTAATACTCTGGGCTGAAAACCTATTTTTTCAAGGTCTATAACATGGACAAAAGCATCGATAAATCGCACCGGATTAGTAGTTGTAATGGTATCTTCTAAACTGACCATCTGGAGCTGATGACGGGAAATTCCTTGAATATGTTGCATAGCTAAAATATACGATTTTTATCCCTATGAGATAAATAAAAATCTATATTTGTTTTGCAGGCGGTG
>NZ_JAEHFV010000015.1 GCF_016522065.1 Flavobacterium agrisoli
GGCTTTATCAGGCTTGTAGTACTGCAAAAATTAGCTTTTTTTGAGGAAGAAACGAGGTTTTTTCACAGCCTGACGTTTTGCCGCTACAAGCGGTTTGCGGGTTTTGAAACTGAGTATTTTCTGCTTAACGAAAATAGTGTTTAAAAACGATAATTCCACTAAATCCGCAAATCGATTGTAACGGCTGTTAGGCGGCGTTGCGACACGTAAGATTGGCAAGTATTGAAATTCGACAATATTTGGCTAACCGATTTCAATATTAATTTCTGTTTTAAAATTTGATTTTCTTGCTCCTTATTTTTTTAGACGTTTTTATATTTTGTTTTTACACATCAAGTATTTACAAATTTCCTCTTTCTTCTCAATAATAATCTTGTCTCTTTGTAATGTTTCAAGCGTATCTGGCGGTTCCAGTTCCATACTCGGTAAATTATTGTCTGCACGATATTTGATTATTTGTTGTAAAAATTTGTCAATTATTTTTTTATCAATTTCTGAAATATTTTTTTGGTTGAAATTAGTGATTCCTAATATCCAAACATCTGTATATTCCTGTTTTGCTTTGTATAAAACTGATAATTTATCAAAAAGTTCGAATGATAAATCTTTATTTGTTAAAATGACTAAAGTCGGCCTCAAAGCACTATAACTTGAACAAGCAAATTGGTATGTTGCATATGCTTTTCCATCAAGCTCACGATAGTGGTCAGAAATCTCGATACTAACATTTTGGCCAAAAGAAATTTGGAATTGAAAAATCAAACAGATAAATAATACTTTTTTCATAGTTGTTTTTTAAGTCCAATTAGGGAACAATGACGCCTAACGTTCTCGCGCTACAAGCAGTTTGGGATTAAATTAAGCCTTATCTTCGGATTTGCCAAATCTTCCAAATACAAACCAATTTTTCCATTAAGCCAAATCCCCAAATTGCTTGTAGCGTGTGTTACCAGCTGTTTTTTTTATTCTATTATTGGACAATTAATTTCATAAGGTTCTTTTGGGAAACCATATAAAATTATCTTTTGTCTGTCAACATATTTTATAGGAATTAGTTTGTCAAGAGAATTGTCTATATAAAGTGAAACAAATAGCGTTTCATTTAGTTTTTCAAGTACAATTCTACTTCCTTCTTTATTCAAACGTTTGTTTATTTCTTGTATAACTGGCGAGTCCAAAACCTCATTGAATCTAAGATTCTTTTTTTCTCCATTCCAATTAAACTCAAACTTTAAATTCTGAATTTCACTTTCTGTTAATTCGGTTTCTGTTGCTTTTAGTTTTTCGTAATCATTTTCGAATATACAATCTTCAGTTATAGACTTTTCATCACTCAAAACTTTGTGAATTTTTCCATTTCTGTAAAATCTAATTCGATTTTGATTTACAAATTTATGTTCTGTTTTGCTTAGCTTTTCGTTTCTGTTTTCGTTTTTTATTAGACAGATTTCATCAGTTTTTTCAACGACAAAATAATCAATGACATCTTCATCAATCTGAATAATCTCTGATTTTCCGTAATGATCTGGAGTTTTAATAAAAAGCCAATTTTCTTTCATATGTGATTCTGTAAAATAGCTGGTAACGTCAGACTGTGAAAAAACGCCACCGCCTGCAAAACAAATATAGATTTTTATTTATCTCATAGGGATAAAAATCG
>NZ_JAEHFV010000017.1 GCF_016522065.1 Flavobacterium agrisoli
TCAATTAGCAGGTGTTTTATTTTTATTTTAATACTATTTTTCGTATTTTTATTATCAAATAATAACACCTGAATTTTGAAAAAAAACGACTATTTTTATCTTCAATAAAATTACAAACGAAATTTTTTCAGAAGAGTTTAAGTCACAATTTAGAATGTCTGACAAGTATTTCATTAGAAAAAGAAAACAACATTTCCCAATCATTTTACTCTTTATGTTAAATCTTCTGAGAAAAAGTTTATCTCTTGAAATCGAAAATTTTGTTTCGTTTTTTAAGCAGCAGTCTTTTCCTAAATTTACCAAAAGTGCCTTTGTCCAAGCTAGAAAAAAAATCAAACCTGAAGTTTTTAAACAATTGTCTTCTATGTTATTAGAAGAATTTTATACCGATAACGATGAAGCAATACAGTTATGGAAAAGTTTTCGACTATTAGCGGTTGATAGCACCCGAATTACCCTGCCAATAACAACAGAACTAAAAGCTATATACGGAGTTACTAAAAATCAAACAGATTCTCATATCGTACAAGCTCGTTGTTCTGTTTTATTTGATGTTTTAAACAAATATGTTTTAGACGGAGTTTTGGCTGCTCCTGAAATTGGCGAAAGAGATTTAGCCCTTGCTCATCTGTATTGTTGCAATTCAAAAGATTTACTTATTTATGATAGGGGTTACCCTTCATACAATTTTATACACCAACATATTGAAAAGAATATCAACTTTTTAATGCGTGTAAAAACTACTTTTAGCCAAACGGTAATCGATTTTGTTGAAAGTAAAAAAGTGTCACAAATAGTAGAAATTTTTCCAGGTAAAAACACAAAACTCTCCGATAAACCTTATGGTAAAAACACTCCAGTTGAAGTACGATTGGTTCGTGTAGAATTACCTAATGATAAAGTTGAAATCCTTATTACTTCATTGTTAGATTCTCAAGAACATCCTTCAAATTTATTTAAAAAATTGTATGCCAAACGATGGGAAATCGAAACGTTTTATGACGAACTAAAGAACAAATTGAAAATTGAACATTTTTCTGGTTATTCGAATCAAACCATAGAACAAGATTTTTATGCTGCTTTATTTATTAGCAACGTACAAACTTTGATTGTAAGTGAATTAGAAGATGAAATCAATGAGAAAAACACTAAAAAATACACTTATAAGGTAAACAATAACTTGTCCTATGGCTTTTTAAAAAATCGAATTGTTGAACTTTTTTTAAATCAAGATTCGTGTCAAGAATCTATATTAGATGAATTAAAAGAATTATTCAAATCACATCTCGTGCCAATAAGACCAAATCGGTCATTCGAAAGAAAATCAGGTAAATACAGGGCTAGAGTGAAACCTAAAATAACTAAAAATCAAAAGGATACCATTTAATTTCGGCTTAACTTAATGACATTG
>NZ_JAEHFV010000018.1 GCF_016522065.1 Flavobacterium agrisoli
AATACGAAAAATAGTATTAAAATAAAAATAAAACACCTGCTAATTGAACCCCTAAACCCTTAACTTAATGACATTGAACTCTCGCCGAGGAGGGAACTGCTTTCTACTAGCTCCCCTCTCGAGAGGGGCTGGGGGTGTGTTTTTCAAATTCAAGTATATAAAACTCAATCGCACGAAGAACATTCTCTGTATCCTTTAAAACCTGAAAATCAGTAAATCGTAATATCGTAATTCCAATTTCATTCATCTTATTTTCTTTTACGACATCTTTATTATAAACCTCCAAAAATTCATGCGAATAACCATCTACTTCAATGCCTAACATCAGTTCATACCAGAAAAAATCCAAAATATAATTAGCTATTGGCTTCTGACGATGAAAATCATAACCATACATTTGCTTTCTTTTTAATTTCTGCCAAAGGATAATTTCTGCCTTTGTGGAATTATTACGAAGATCTCTTGCTAAGGCAGTTAATTTGGGATTATAAGGTATGATTTTACGTTTCATTTTCAAATATTAGTTTTACACCTCCCTAACCCTCCTCAAGGAGGGAACCAAATCGTGCTTATTTAAAATTTATACTCCTTTTGAAAACTTTTTAAATACCTCCTCTTCCTACACCTCCCTAGCCCTCCTCGAGGAGGGAACTGCTTTCTATTAGCTCCCCTCTTGAGAGGGGTTGGGGGTGTGTTTTTCGTATTCAACAATATAAAATTCAATAGCTCTTATTACATTTTCAGTATCTTTTAAAACTTGAAAATCAGAAAATCGTAATATCGTAATTCCAATTTCATTCATCTTATTTTCTTTTACGACATCTTTATTATAAACCTCCAAAAATTCATGCGAATAACCATCTACTTCAATGCCTAACATTAGTTCATAACAGAAAAAATCCAAAATATAATTATCTATTGGCTTCTGACGATGAAAATCATAACCATACATTAGCTTTCTTTTTAATTTCTGCCAAACGATAATTTCTGCCTTTGTGGAATTATTACGAAGATCTCTTGCTAAGGCAGTTAATTTGGGATTATAAGGTATGATTTTACGTTTCATATTTTAAAAATCAGCTTTTAACACCTCCCTAACCCTCCTCGAGGAGGGAACTAAATAGTGTTTAATTCAAATTAATACTTCTATTGAAAACTTTTTAAATACCTCCTCTTCCTACACCTCCCTAGCCCTCCTCGAGGAG
>NZ_JAEHFV010000001.1 GCF_016522065.1 Flavobacterium agrisoli
TATGTCGTCGCCTTTCTTTAATCTGAAATCATTTCAGATTCTTCTAAAACCCTGTTTCGTATGAAACAGGGTTTTTTGTTTTACTTTAAAATGTATATTTTTCCGTATATAATTTATAGTTTGTTTATATAGATTTGTTAGCTAAAGCGTTACATTTGGTCTTTATTTTAGAAGGATATGAATTTTAACTCATTGTTGGTTGTTCTTTTTACTTTTGTGTTTTGGAATGGCACTTTTTCTCAAGGTTTTTGGGATAAAGAAAGGTCGACTTATCGCGAAATCACTATTTCTGCTTTTGAAAATTCAGTAATTGAAACAGAAGAACTTCCAATCGGTACAACCGAAATTGTTTTTAGAATTACGCTTTTGGATAAAAATCAAACATTAGCCAATAGTTTGGTTTCTGTTTTAAAAGCAGTTCCAGATCCTACAGGAATTAGCCAAGGTTCAGCAGGAGCTGTTTGGATTTTGTCTTCGATTTCGGGTGAAGATAAATGTAAATACAGCATTTTTTCTACCAAAGAGGATGCTGCTTCTTTTTTAAAAACAAAATCAAACGACCAAGCTTGTTTTATTCAAAATACGCCTGTTAGCAAAGATGCTAGAAGGTTAACAGTTGGTAACTCAGCTTGTTTGAATAACGATAAAAATCGATTATGGTTTGTTTTTGAAAATACCAATTGGATTATGAACCAAAAAATTATTTTGGAAGTAGTTCCTTGGGTTGATAAAAAAGTAAGTAGAGGTTGGAATACCGATGCCAAAAAAGTTATTCTTGCTAATTGTAAAACGTCTTTGCTTGCTCAAAAAATGACTAATTCCGACGATTTTTGTCTGTGTATTTTAGATAAAATAAGTGCTAAGTATCGATACGATGAATTTAATCATTTATTGCCAATCGAAAAAAATAAAAATTATAAGGATTTTGGTGCCGTTTGCTATGATAAAAAAAACATTAATGAGGCTAATAGAGAGCAAGCTTTGAGATATATGGAAAAGAATGATTTTGCTAAAGCCATTCCTCTTTTTAATGAAATAGTTGAATCAGGAAAGGGTAATGTTTTGGATTTTAATAAATTAGGGTATTCTTATTTGATAACCAAACAATACGATAAAGCACTTAAAACACTTTTAATTGTTGAAGAATTAGATGATTCGGAGTTATTAATAAAATTAAACCTAGCACATACCTATTTACTAAAAGGTGATTATTCACAAGCAAAAAAAATCTATAAAAAATATCAAAATCAAAATGTAGCAGTAAATGTAAGTTGGAGTGATAAAATAAAAATTGATTTTGAAACTTTTAGAAAATACAAATTGCCAACTGATGATTTTGATAAAGTTTTACATTTAATTGATAATTAGAAATTTATTTTGAAAGCAAGTTATTTTAAATATAATTTACAATTTAAAAAGCCATCAGGAACTTCTAGAGGCATTTTGACCGAAAAAGAGACCTGGTTTATCATTTTAGAAAATGAGAATAAAATAGGTATAGGTGAGTGCGGTATTTTACGTGGTCTAAGCGCAGATGATTGTGATGACTATGAAGAGAAGTTAAAGTGGGTATGTACTAATATAAATCAAGGAGAAGATAAATTATGGGAACTATTAATTGAATTTCCTTCAATTCAATTTGGTGTTGAAATGGCTTTCCGTTCGTTAGAAAGTAAAACAAATCCTTTCGAGTTATTTCCATCCGATTTTACTTTAGGAACAAATGCAATACCTATAAATGGCTTAATTTGGATGGGGAGTTTTGCTGATATGAAACAGCAAATAGAAGAAAAAATTCAGTTGGATTTTAAATGCATAAAATTGAAAATAGGGGCAATTGATTTTGAGGAAGAATTGCAATTATTTGCTTTTATTAGGTCGCATTTTGATTCAAAAACTATTGAAATAAGAGTTGATGCTAATGGTGCTTTTGATTCAAATGAAGCTTTAAATAAAATAAATCAATTGTCTGGTTTTGAATTACATAGTATTGAGCAGCCAATCAAAAAAGGGAATACTGACATTATGGCTGATTTATGTAAAAGTACCAATTTACCCATTGCTTTGGATGAGGAGTTAATAGGTGTATTTAACTATGAGGATAAAGACGCTTTATTGCAAAAAATAAAACCTCAGTACATCATCTTAAAACCGAGTTTTATAGGTGGTTTTAGAGGAACTCAAGAATGGATAAATTTAGCTAAAAAACACAATGTAGGTTGGTGGATTACATCGGCTTTAGAAAGTAATATTGGACTAAACGCAATTGCTCAATGGACTTATAATTTGCAAAATAAAATGCCACAAGGATTAGGAACGGGTTCTCTCTTTACCAATAATTTTGATTCGCCATTGGAAGTTAAAAAAGGTAAACTTTGGTACAATCCTGAATTGAATTGGGATTTGAGTTTATTAAAGAAACAGTTTTATTTTTAAAAAATTATTTTTTTCATCTTTTTTAATTTAAAATCAATTGCATAAAAACAGAATCGAGCCATCGGTTAAACTTATAGCCGGATTCTTTTATAACACCAACATTTTTAAATCCGAATTTTTCATGAAACGCAATACTGTTTTGGTTTTCAGAATCAATTACGCCAATCATCGTATGTAGGCCTTCTTTTTTCGCAATAGCGATTAGATTTTCTAAAAGTGAATGACCAATTCCTTTCCCCTGAATATTTTGATTTACATAAACCGAATGTTCTACGGTATATTTGTATGCTTCTCTGAAACGAAATTCGCTATACATACCAAAACCTACGACTTTACTATCGATTTCGGCTACAATGACTGGGAAATTTTTCGAAATTTTGTCGGCAATGATTTTTTCTTGCTCTTCCAAAGTTCGCTTTTTGTAATCGTAAATAGCGGTTGAATTTTCGATATTGTAATTTATAATGTCTAAAATTGCCTGTGTGTCTTGTGGCTTAAATTTTCGTATTTCCATAGCCGTTTCGTTTATTGGGTTTTGATTTTATTGATTAATAAGTTGATATCCTTAGTATTCCAACCCATTTCGGTAATAATATTTTTAGCATTTTCAGCATATTCCATTGCCAATTTTTTGTCTTTTGTTTTGAAATACAATTGGGCGAGAATGGTATTTGTTTCAGCTGAATTATTTAAGGCTAAGGCTCTTTTTTCCCAAACAATAGCCTGTTGTAAAGCATTAGTATCGCCGATTTCTTTATAAAAAACGGTAGTTATTTCATTAAGTTTGTTGTAATCATTGCTACTGTATTTGTCGGTATTTTCTAAAGCAACCGTTTTGTAAAATTTCCAGTTTTTACTTCGCTCTGCAAAAGTCAAATCATAGGTATAAATTAAGGAATCAATTTTGGGCAATTGTATGGATTTTGCGATTTTTCGTGATTTAAAATAATTTAAACTATCTAAACTACTTAAATACGGATCTAATAATTCGGTTACGATATTGTTGATTTTTTTATCAACTCGAGACTCGGAGGTTAGTTTTTCAAACTCTTTTTTATGATTTAAAACATATTGAAATTCGGTTGATTCTATATCGCTTACGCCGAATGAAATAATACGCCAATTAATTTCAGTCAGCAATTCGGTGTCTTTTTGGGTTTTCAAATAAAGATGAGCAGGTTCTGATAATGATTTTCGATCGTTACCTTTTAGTAATATTTGCAAATAAAGCAAGCATTTTTCAGGATTCGATTGGTCTTCTAAAAATTGGTTTTTCAAAAAAGGCAGTTGTAATTTCGGGTTTAGCGCATACGAAGTTTCGGTTATAAATTGTTTGGTATTCATTTCTCCTTTAACACTATATAATACATTTTGATTTGAATCGAGGTATAAAAAAATAGGTAAACCATTGGTTTGAAATTTTTCTTTCAACTTTTTACCTTCTTCACTTTCGATGTTTTTCCAAACACAAACAAATTTTTCGTTTAAATATTCCATAACCTTTGGGTCGCTGAAAGTATTTGATTTCATTGTGTTGCAATGCGGACACCAATCGGCATAAAGCATTAAAAAAATGGGCTTTTGATTGGTTTTCGATTGATTTAGCGCTTCTTCAAAAGTAATATTGTTGGGTTTCCAGTCGGTTTGTGACCACGAAAAATGGAAAATGAAAGTAAAAAGTAGAGATAAAAGCAGGCGCATTTTTTTGTTTTTTGAAAATTATTGAAGGGTTTCAAAAATAAGAAAACTAATTCGGATTAGTTATAAAACCTCGACAACTTTGTATCTTTACATTTTCAAATTCAGCTACATGATTTACCCCAAAATAGCGCTTGCGCAAAGTATAATCGAAATTTTTAAAGCAAAAGGATTAACCGAAATCATTATTTCGCCCGGTTCACGTAATGCACCTTTAACCATCGGATTTGCTAGTAATCCTAATTTTAATTGCTATAGTATTGCCGATGAGCGATGTGCCGCTTTTTTTGCTTTAGGAATGGCACAACAATTAAAAACACCGACAGTTTTGGTTTGTACCTCGGGTTCGGCATTACTGAATTATTATCCCGCTTTTGCCGAAGCCTTTTACAGTCAGATTCCACTAATTGTAATTTCAGCCGATAGACCTCAAAATAAAATTGATATTGGTGATGGACAAACGATTAGGCAAGAAAATGTTTATGCTAATCATTCACTTTTTAATGCGAATTTAGTCGAAGAGGCAAGTGAGGAAAATGATGTAAAAATCAATCAAGCCATTCATACTGCAATTTTGCAAAAAGGTCCCGTTCACATCAATGTTCCGTTTGAAGAGCCTTTGTACGAAACAGTTTCTGAAATTTCTGTTACTCCAAAAATTTTTCCTTTTGAATCGAATTTGGAATCAAATACAAAACTAGATTTTTCAGCATTAATCCAAAGTTGGAACACTTCCTCACGAAAAATGATTTTAGTTGGCGTTAACAATCCCGATGAAATATCTCAAAAAGTTATTGATTTTTGGGCAAAGGATCCATCAGTTTTAGTTTTAACGGAAGTGACGTCAAACTTACACCACGAGAAATTCATCAACCATATTGATGTTTTGATCAATCCTTTTGACGAGGAAGATTTTAAAGAGTTGCAGCCGGATATTTTAATCACTTTTGGCGGCATGATTGTTTCCAAACGCATTAAAGCTTTTCTCAGAAAATACAAACCCCAGCAACATTGGCATATTGATACCTTACGAGCGTACGATACTTTTGGTAGTTTATCGCACCCGATAAAAATGAATCCTAACGTATTTTTTGAATCGTTTTTATCGCAAACGCAAAATAAGGAAAGCGATTACTTTAATAAAATTTCCAACATTTTTGAAAGTCGAAAAGTAAATGCGCAA
The DNA here is from genome assembly GCF_016522065.1 of Flavobacterium agrisoli. GTDB lineage: Bacteria > Bacteroidota > Bacteroidia > Flavobacteriales > Flavobacteriaceae > Flavobacterium > Flavobacterium agrisoli. The sequence goes on from NZ_JAEHFV010000001.1 coordinate 5,318, forward strand.
AAGTACCTTTCTAAAATTGCTTATTCTGATTTAAAAGTTTACGAAAAGGTTTTAAAAGCCTTGCCAGAGAATGCTCAATTACAAATTAGTAACAGCGCAGCCATTCGATATGCGCAATTGATTTCGTTTAATAATTCGATAACCGTTTTTTGCAATAGAGGCACTAGCGGAATCGATGGGAGTACCTCAACTGCAATTGGAGCAGCTACAACTAGTGATAACCCCACCATTTTACTCACCGGAGACATCAGTTTTTTATACGATAGTAATGCACTTTGGAATGCTTATATACCACAAAATTTTAAAATTATTTTGGTGAATAATAGTGGCGGAGGAATTTTCCGAATTTTGCCAGGGCATCAAGAAAATGCAGTTTTTAATACGTATTTTGAAACGTCACATCAGTTAACAGCAAAACATTTAGCCGAAATGTATCAAATGAAATATTGTTTGGTACAAAACGAATTTGAATTGGAGCAATCTTTAAATGATTTTTTTGAAGAAAATGATAAACCAAGTATTTTAGAAATTAGTACACCTACTTTAGAAAATGATTTGGTTTTGAAGCGGTTTTTTAAAGAATTGGCTTAAAATTTAGAGTACTGATAAAATATATCACAATTTTATTGGATAATATTCTTTTGATGGATTAATTATTTACATATCTTCATTTTGTAAAAAAAATAAGAAGAATTAATTGATCTATGGCAAAATTGTTCTGTTGCTTCAATAAAGGTTATTGGTGTTTTAGCTGGATGCTATTTTTTTCTTTAGGTTTTGTGAAGGCTCAAGAAGCTAAAATTACTGAAAACATCGAAAAAACCTACCTCCACACTGATCGATCTACCTATTTTCTAGGCGAAGATTTGTGGTACAAAGCCTATAATGTAAATGCTACTAATAATGTCCTGATTGACCAAAGTAAGATTTTATATGTCGAATTAATTTCTCCGGATGCTGAAATTATTTTTCGCAACAAAACCAAGCTAGAATTAGGTTTAGGAAACGGCGATTTTAATTTGCAGGATTCTTTGGGAGTAAAGCCTGGAACCTACCAACTTAGAGCCTACACCAATTGGAATCGGAATTTTGGGGATGATTTTGTATTCAAAAAGGAGATTGAAATCATCGATGTTTTTCAAGATAAAAACGATGTTTCGACTGTGAAAAATAATGCTGAAAAAGGTACAGCAAATTCAAAATTAGTTCCAAAACAAAATAATTTTAGCGTTAATTTTTTCCCGGAAGGTGGTTCACTTTTAGAAAGTGTTAGTAGTACCCTTGGTTTTAAAGCGGTTGATAGAAACGAAAATCCAGTAGAAATTAGTGGCGAAATTTACAATTCGGATAACGAATTGATTACGAACTTTCAAAGTGTTCACGATGGCATAGGAAAATTGCAACTGTTTCCCATTGAAGGGAAAACGTATTATGCCCAAATAAAAAGTGCTAGTGGCGACTTTCGCGTGGAGCTGCCAAAAGTTTTAAAAGAAGGGTATACTTTGAGTTACCGAACTTTTCGAGGAAAAAATATTCTCAGCATCAATACCAACGAAGCTACTTTAGCTCAAAACCCGAGCGCAAAACTAACGTTGAATTTTAAATCAAAAGGAGTTTCTGTTTTAGAGATTTCTCAGGTTCTCACCGAAACCAATTTTTCTTTTGAATTCCCAAAAGACAAACTCCCCGAAGGGATCATTCAAATCACTCTTTTGGACGAAAACAATAAGCCGCATTGTGAACGCTTGGTTTATATCGAAAAAGAAAATGATTTAGAAGTTGAAGTTTTTGCAGATAAAACCATTTACCAACCCAACGAAAAAGCCACAATTACCGTTCGTTCCCAATCAAAATCGGGTGAAGGAAAATCAGCGAGTTTTTCATTGAGTGTTACCGATACGAATGGCGTTGAAGATGAAAATTACGAATCGAATATTAGTTCTTATTTTTTGATGGAATCTGATATTCGAGGTAAAGTTTTTCATCCGAGTTATTATTTTGATGAAACAAATTCCAAGCGATTGGAACATTTGGATAATTTATTATTGACTCAAGGTTGGCGTGATTTTGTTTGGAAAACGATGCCAAAATTAGATGAAAACAAAAAATATTCCATTGAAAGAGGGCTAACCGTTTCCGGCAGAGTAAAACAAGTTTTTGCAGATAAACCATTAGTCAATAATAATTTGACATTGGGGTTGATGGGAGGGAAGAACAATGGAGTTTTTAATACTACTACAGATGCCAATGGTCGATTTAAGTTTGAAAATTTGATGATTTCAGGCAAAACCAATATGTATTTAAATAGTACCAACGAAAAAGGAAAATTCAGTGGACAAATAGTTTTGGATTCTATTGAATCTTATCCAATGACGGTTCGATTAAATAAAACAACTATACTTTTAGAGGGAAATTCTAATGTATTAGTTGAAAATGTATCTCAGAAATATATTGCTTTTGGAGTTAAACCAGAAAATATGCTAAAAGAAGTTAAGGTAAAAGCAAAGAAAAATAATGTCAATTCATGGTATGGAGTACCTGATTATACGTATAAGGTTAATAAAATAGAAGCGAATAAGTATAATAATTTTGTAGATTATCTTGAGCAAGAATTAAGAGGTATTGTTAATGTAACTTACTGGGATATTGTAGGAAAAGATTTGTCGGATTCATCATTTGCAGTGTTAATTGATGGTTTTGAAGCGGTAAGTGGAGATCAGTTAGCATGGGTTTCACCGGATGAAGCTCTTCAAATAGATGTTGTTAGTGGACCACGTATATTAGCGTTATACGGAAAGGGAACTGTTGTTTCAATTTTTACTAGTGCCAAAAATGGGCAAAAGAAAAAACTGGTCCCTGTTTATGCTGTTAAACAAGAAATCGAAGGATTTTATGCCGCTCGTACTTATTACACTCCCAATCCAGAAAAACCAAATCCTGAGTTAGATAAAAATGCTGCATTTAGAAACACCATTTACTGGAATCCTTACGTGCATCCTGATAAAATAGGAAATACAATTGTAAATTATTTCAATAGTGGAGTTGAAACCAAAGTTAAAATTGCTTTGGAGGGTATTACCGGCAGTGGGATTCCGGTGGTTAAAACATGCTTTTATACTGTAAAAAAATAAATATTATCAAATTGTCTTTTTTAAAAAGTCATTTAGTATCCTGATAATTAGCATTTAGGTAACCTTCAAAATGTAAATATTTTTTTATATTTGAGATTACCAATAAGTATTTATCAACTAAAAAACATAATTTATGAGTACTAGAGAAGAATTAATTGAAAAGTACGCAACAGATTTAAAAGAAAAATGTGGAGTTACTCCTAACATGGATTTGTTGACCAAAGTAACCATTGGTTGTGGTCCTTCTATTTACAACGCCGATTCGGCTACGGTGGCCGGAAGTGATCAATCTGAATTGGATACCGTTAAAAATAACTTTTTAATTAAAAAATTAGGCTTGCCTGATTCGGCCGATTTAGATGCCGGAATTGATGCCGTTTTAGAGAAATACGGAAAATCGAACAAAAATAAGCACCGTGCTGTAGTGTATTATTTATTAACCGTTCATTTTAAAAAAGAAAGCGTTTACAATTAAACTCTTTTAACTTAATATATGAAAAGCGCCTTTTGGTGCTTTTTTTTATACTATTGGGGAAAATAATACGCAGGATAGTACAGGATAAAATTAAGATTAGTGTTGTCTATTTTAGCCAACAATACTAACCTAACCACCATGTTTGAAATTGCTGTTTACAGATTTAAGTTATTGATTATTTGTGTTTTATTGTTTCCGGTTTTTATATTTGGACAATTTAAAAACATACAAAATGATGTTTTTTGGAATACAAAAGACGGTCAACCCATTTATAGTCAAGGGGGAGGAATTTTTAAATTTACCAGTCCTACAACCCATAAAGACACTTATTATTGGTATGGAGCCGAATATGAAGAAGCTTCTGTTTATCGTCAAAATCCGGCCGTAACTTTAAAAACATGCACATTTAAAGCTATAAACTGTTACAGTTCGACCGATTTGGTGAATTGGACTTTTGAAAATACTGTTTTTACTACCCAAAATGCATTTCCGGATGGAAAAAAAACGTGGGTAGGTCGGATGGGCGTTGCTTTTGTTAAAGAAATAAATAAGTATGCTTTGTTTGTTCAACACGGTTCAGAAGTTTTAATTGCCTTAGCTAACTCGCCCACAAGCGAATTTACTTGGCATCAAAAAATCAATATGGAACCTTTGATAGGAACTACAAATACGGGAGATCAAACCGTTTTTACCGATGATGACGGAAAATCCTATCTCATTTATTCTTACGGAAAAGGAAGAAATAAAATTTACGTTTCGGAAATAGGCATCAAAGATGGAAAAGTGAATTTGTTAGATTGTACAAAAGTATTTCAAGGCGAAAGTCGTGAAGGAAATTGTATGTTTAAATACCAAAACAAGTATTACATGGCCGCTTCGAATATCTACGGTTGGGATTCTTCTTTTGCTTATTATTTGGTTGCTGATGCTATTCGAGGTCCTTATTTGCCTGCTAATGATATGCAAATTATGAAAGGTTCGGAAGAGGATTATGCGCACATCACACAAACTGGGTTTTTTTATACGATTAAAGGAACTAAAAAAGAAACAGTACTGTATTGTGGCGATCGTTGGGCTGATTTTGCAGGAAATGGATTGGGTTACAACCAATGGTTTCCGTTATCGTTTAAAGAAAATGAGGCGTATTTTAATTCGCTAAGTTCTTGGAATTTGAATGAGAAAACGGGTGAGTGGCAAGTAGAAAAAGACAATAACTACATTAAAAACGGAAGTTTTGAAGCCGATCGGAATAAAATACCAAGTAATTTTAAACCCATTCAAGCACAACTTTTAGGTTGGAAAACAGAAGTTTTACAAGGAAATAAAATTAGTACCAGCGATGAAAATTCGCCAGTCCTAAATTATTTTAATTCTGAAGAAGATAGAAAAAAAGTAATTGGAGAAAAAAGTTTACAAATTAGCGACAAAGTAGATTTTGCTCGTAAAATTTCGCAAAAAATAGTTGATTCGCCTTTTGTAAAATTAGAAGATAGTCGCTATACTTTAACTGCAAAAATTAAAAACACTAATGGATTTTCGGAACTTAAATTATTTGCTGAAAGTGGCAGTGAAACTTTTTCTATCGCTATAAAAGATTCGAATGTAGATTGGAGAATCGTTACAATTCCGAATATCAAAATCAAAAAAGGAGAGGTCCAAATCGGAATTTTAGCAGCCGCCAAAGCAAATTCAGTTTGTTTAATTGATGATATTTCATTGGTTAAAAATAGATAAAACATGTTTTTTTTAGAGGGAAATCTCCTCATCATTCTTCGTTTAAACTTCGTACCTTTGGCTTTTTAAAATAAGTCGGTTTTCGATTTTAGAATAATAAGAAAATGATAGCAATAGGAAAATACAATACACTAACCATTTTACGCGACACCAAAGTGGGTCTTTTTTTAGGAAATCCAGAAGAGGATCCAGAAGGGAAACACGATATACTTTTACCAAACAAATACGTACCAAATATATTTGAAATTGGCGAAGAAATTACCGTTTTTGCCTATTTAGATCACGAACAGCGTCCGGTTGCTACTACTTTAGAACCTTATATTTTATTGAATGAATTTGCTCTTTTGCGAGTAAATTACATTAACCAAGTGGGTGCTTTTATGGATTGGGGAATGGAAAAAGATATTTTGGTCCCTTTTAAAGAGCAAGCCCGACCGATGGAAAAAGGCAAGCGCTATTTGGTGTATTTGTACCTTGACGAAAAAACGGAACGTTTGGTAGCATCTAGCAAACTAAATCAGTTTTTAAATAACGATACCATTACCGTTGAAAAAGGAGAAGAAGTAGATTTAATTGTTTCGCATATTACCGATTTAGGAATTAATGTAATTATAAACGAGCAACACAAAGGCCTTTTGTATAAAGACGAAGTTTATGATGATGCTATACGTACCGGAGATAGAATGCGGGGTTTTATTAAAAACATTCGTCCTGATAATAAAATTGACGTGAGTTTACAAATGCAAGGCTACCAAAATGTAGAACCGAATGCGCAAAAAATTGTAGACGAACTCAGAGCCAATCGCGGTTACTTACGATTAAACGATAATTCGCATCCCGAAGACATCAAAACGGTTTTAAAAATGAGTAAAAAAACATTTAAAAAAGCTATTGGCGCACTGTATAAAGACCATATAATCGAAATAAAGGAAGACGGTATTTACTTGATTCAAAAGGACTAAAAGAAAAAAGACCAATCTATTGCAGATTGGTCTTTCTCTTTTATTTCAGTTTTAAAAAAAATTGTAATTAAAAAAAAACAAAAATAAAATTAATGCATGTCCATCATAAAAATTGTTTGTAAACGTTACGCTCTATTCATTTTTCTAGTGTATACGTTATCATTTGATGAAAAGAGCCTTAATTTTTGCGATGGTTTGTCTTTTAAATGTGGAATTAAGTTTTCGTAAAGGCCTAATAAATTTCACAGTTAAACCCTTTGGTTTTTTAATTTCATCTCAAAATTATTTATTAATCTTCTATTCGAGAAATTCAAATACAAAAAGAATAAATTAATCTTGCTGTCAACCTTTGGTGTTACTTTTTATTATCAGCAATTAGGTAAACAAAACGTAACATTTGCTCATTGCTCGTCATTTTGGTATTTAAAAACTCAGAAAAATGAGCGACAAATTGTTTGAATTGTCTCAAAAAAATCATTTTTTAGGTTAATAAATCAGTGAAAGAAAATCAATCTAATAAATCAGTTAAAATGTATTTAATTGATTATTAGATAGTAAAGTTACGTATTAAATTTTAGTCTCAATTCAATACGACTTGTTTTTTTTGTAATTCAAGTAAAATTTAACGTTTTTGGGAGCGTTTGGCAGCATCTTACTTTGGTTTAGGTATTCGTTTCTCTAAAAAATGCCTTATTTTTACACTATCATTATTTAAAAAATTATAGTAAAAATGGATTGGATTACTGTCAAAGAATTTGAAGATATTACCTATAAAAAGTGCAATGGAGTTGCCCGAATAGCATTTAATAGACCCAACGTTCGCAACGCATTTCGCCCTAAAACAACATCCGAATTATACCAAGCCTTTTATGATGCACAAGAAGACACTTCTATAGGAGTAGTGTTGTTGTCTGCCGAAGGACCTTCTACCAAAGATGGCGTCTATTCTTTTTGTAGCGGAGGCGATCAAAATGCCCGTGGTCACCAAGGTTATGTGGGTGATGATGGCCAACATCGATTAAATATTCTCGAAGTACAACGTTTAATTCGATTTATGCCCAAAGTTGTAATTGCAGTGGTACCAGGTTGGGCAGTTGGAGGCGGACATAGTTTGCATGTAGTTTGCGATATGACTTTGGCAAGTAAAGAACATTCAATTTTTAAACAAACCGATGCTGATGTAACCAGCTTTGACGGAGGTTATGGTTCGGCTTATTTGGCTAAAATGGTTGGGCAGAAAAAAGCTAGAGAAATTTTCTTCTTAGGCAGAAATTATTCGGCTCAAGAAGCTTTTGAAATGGGAATGGTAAATGCCGTTATTCCGCACGATGAATTAGAAGCAACTGCGTACGAGTGGGCGCAAGAAATTTTACAAAAATCGCCGACCTCTATAAAAATGTTAAAATTTGCTATGAATTTGACCGATGATGGTATGGTGGGACAACAAGTATTTGCTGGTGAAGCTACCCGATTGGCCTATATGACCGAAGAGGCCAAAGAAGGAAGAAATGCTTTTTTAGAGAAAAGAAAACCCAATTTTGATAAAAAATGGTTGCCATAAAAGTATTCCGTATTAAATAAAAATCGAGTAAATTAATAAAACGATTTAAGAATTAAAAGATAATATTATTTATGAAACATTGGATTGAAGCTGCTAGATTGCGTACACTGCCTTTATCGGTATCCGGAATTATTGTTGGAAGTATGTATGCGTTAGCAAATCCGCCCGAAGATATTTACACGCCTACGGATGTATTCAACTGGCAAATTTTAGGTTTTGCCTTATTGACCACATTGGGTTTACAAGTACTTTCAAATTTTGCCAACGATTATGGTGATGGAGTTAAAGGAACCGATAACGAAGATCGAATTGGCCCAAAAAGAACCATTCAAAGTGGGAAAATTACACCTCAAGCAATGAAAAAAGCTTTGGTTATTACGGCTGTTTTAACTCTTTTTTCGGCTATGGCATTGATTTATGTAGCTTTTGGAAATTCTAATTTTGTGTATTCTGTGTTGTATTTGCTTTTAGGAATTGCAGCTATAATTTCGGCTATTCGCTATACTGTTGGGCGTTCGGCTTATGGTTATAAAGGATTAGGCGATGTATTTGTTTTCATTTTTTTTGGTTTAGTGAGTACTTTGGGTGTACATTTTTTGTATGCTAAACAATTGGATGCCTTGCTTTTTTTGCCTGCTGTTAGCATTGGTTTGTTAAGTGTTGGCGTACTCAATTTGAATAATATGCGAGATGAAGTTTCTGATAAAAAATCAGGAAAAAATACGCTAGTTGTGCAAATGGGAGGTGAAAAAGCCAAAAAATACCATTATTTTTTAATTATAACGGCCATGATTTGCGTATTGGTTTTTGCGTTTTTAAGTGAATTTAGATTGGATCAGTATTTATTTGTACTGGCTTTTATTCCGATGGTGTTGCATTTAAAAACCGTTTCTCAAAATAAAGAACCTCGATTATTAGATCCGGAATTAAAGAAACTGGCATTGAGTACTTTTTTGTTGGCAGTCTTATTATCTGTGGCAATGATTTCGCTTTTGTCAGATATTTTTGTAAATTTATTTTTGGGAGGTCGATAAATCCAAACCAATTTTTATAAACTATTTTGAATTAAAAAAATATGAAAATAACATTTTACGGTCATGCTTCTTTAGGAATAGAAGTGGGAGGAAAACAACTTTTAGTGGATCCGTTTATTTCGGGAAATCCAGCCGCTTCAAAAATTGATATTGCAACACTGCAAGCAGATTATATTTTGCTGACTCATGCGCATGGTGATCATATTTTAGATGTTGAAGCTATTGCGAAACGAACCAACGCTATCATTATTTCGAACGCCGAGATTTCGGGTTATTACGCGAATAAAAATTTAAAAACACATCCTATGAATCATGGGGGGAGTTGGCAATTTGATTTCGGAAAAGTGAAATATGTAAATGCAATTCATTCGAGTTCATTTCCCGATGGGAGTTATGGCGGAAATCCAGGCGGATTTGTAATTGAAGGTGAACATAAAAACATTTACATTGCGGGAGACACAGCGTTGACAATGGATATGAAATTGATTCCGATGCGAACGAAACTCGATTTAGCTATTTTGCCTATTGGAAACAATTTTACAATGGATGTTGAAGATGCTATCATTGCTTCGGATTTTGTGGAATGTGACAAAGTGCTTGGGTATCATTATGATACGTTTGGTTATATTGAAATTAACCATGAAGCGGCCATTAAAAAGTTTTTCGATAAAGGAAAAGATTTGATGTTATTGGAAATTGGTGCTTCTATTGAATTGTAAATTTTTATTTTTTTTTGAATTTACAAGAATATATACCTCATGAAATAATACTTGCTTTGCAAAAACAATTTGCTTGTTCGGATAGTTTCGATTACCAACAATTGGTAATCGAAACCGAAAGCAAGGAGTACCATGCTTGTCGATTTTATTTAAAAAAACATCTAATTGTTTTTCGAAAAGCCAAAATTACTCCAACCAAAATCGGACAGTTTGTAACCTTATACAAACGAAATTCGGATAAAAAAATAGCTCCTTTTACTATTTCTGATGCAATTGATTACGTAGTGATTTGGGTTAGTAACGAATTTCAAGAAGGCTATTTTAAATTTTCGAAAAGTATTTTAGTTGAAAAAGGTATTTTTTCAACTGCAAACCGAGAAGGGAAAAGAGCTTTTCGGATTTATCCACCATGGGATATTGCAAAAAACAAACAAGCCGTTTCATCTCAAAAATGGCAACTAAATTATTTTTTTGAAATCTAATTAGTATTAGCTGCAACAAATTCTTGACTAACTCTTAAAATGTTGTTGGCGATATTGTTCATCCAAGTTAATTGTTCAATTACCAATTGTACTTCCTGCATTTGATCGTGTGATTTTTCATCGTTAAGCGCATAAATTTTTTCACGCACTTTTTTTAATTCATCAAAACGCATATTTAAGGCTTGTTGGTCTTTTTCGGGGTTAAAATCGTAGGGTTCTTTATTAAGGATAGAAACCGAAATACTTAATTTTTTACTGACTGTTTCTACAATAAAATTGAAACTCTCCGAAGCCGAAGTAGTTTTATGCGACTGAATATAAGTTCCTAAAGACGCTGTAGCCGATAATAAAGAATGATTCAAAACGGCTAATTTATTGATTTGCGGTAACAATTTTTGCTTCGATTTGGGTTCTTGCAACATCCGTTGAAAGGAAGCGGTTAAATTTCCAATTTCGATAAAAGCATGTTTTCGGGCCAATCGATATTCAATAGGAATGATGCCTTTATTGTTGTAGTAAATGGCTGTTTCTTTCAAATAAAGTCGGTTAGCATCTACCGAATGCGTAATAAAGTTTTTGGTATTCAAAAATTCCCAAGAAGGCCATAAAAAATGATTGGCTAAAAAAGCTAAGGTTGCACCTACCAGTGTATCCGCAATTCTGAACTGAATAACTTCGTGAATATTGGGTGTCATAATGCCGTAAACAAACACCACATACATGGTAATAAAAGTAGCTCCAATTTTGTAATTACTCTGATTGAAATAAATTCCGATAAGCATGCATACAATGGCTAAAGTGCTTAAAAAAAGATGGCTGGTGGTTATGGAAACAATTCCAAAAGCCAAAACAGCACCCACCAATGTACCAATGGTACGGTTATAGGAGCGTTCTTTGGTTAAGCCATAACCCGGCCGCATGATTACCACTATAGTTAGTAAAATCCAATATACATTTTGAAAAGGCAATACTTTTCCAATTAAAAATCCCACCATTATAGTACATGTCAAACGCAACGAATGGCGAAAGAAAGAAGACGAAAAGCTTAAATTATCGAAAAAAGTACTTAGCGGATAATATTGTTGCGTCATGAATTGTTCTAACCCTTTGTTTCGTTCCTTAAAATCAAAAGATTTTATTGCCAATGCAAAAGCCCGATCAACCATTCTAATTTTTTCAACTTGGTTTTTGGCATATTTCGACATGTTGGCAAGCATCATCGCTACTTCGGTTCGATTGTCTATTTCGCGATCATTTTTGTAATTTTCTACGGCTTGTTCTAACTTTTTTAGAGCCTTGTTTATGTCTTGTTTTGAGCCGTATTTTATTGATTTGTGAACACTCGTAGATAGTTTTTTTAATTTACTGGCCAACTTGTAAGCCAAATCCTGATAGTCTTCTAAAACTTCCGGATGGTCTTTTAAATAATCAATTAATTTATCGTGATCGAAAGAAGTGGAAAGCGCCAATTCTTGAATTTCAACTAAAGTGATAAAAGCAATCAGTAATTTTTTACTTTGTCCTGATATTCCCGAATTGATTTTATTACTGAATAAAATCTGACGCAGATTTTCGTGAATTTCATTTATTTTAACCTGTAAATCGAGCTGTTTTTGAATGATTTTGGGTCTGTCGGCATTTACATTCCATAAATCTCCTCTTAATTTTAAGTATTTGGCCGTTAATCGTATAAGTTCGGCTAACTCAATTTCTACATATCGAAACGGTTGCACATAATGAAAAGCCAAGGAAACTAATAAGTAAAAAATTCCGCCCGAAAAAGTATAAAGTGCATACCATAAGGCTTCCCAACCTTCTCTAATATGTGCAAAAGAAAGCGAAATTGCCAATAATGCCGAAAAGGAAACTTGCGAGGCTCTTTGTCCATAAACTGTAAGCATCGAAGAAGCAAAAAGCAAAATGGCTAAAACCGGATAAAAAATTAGGTTATAATGATAAGTAAGATTTACAATTAATATCAATCCGGCAAATATAGCTGATGCTACAAGTAGTCCATTAACTTTATGCCGAATTGTACTAGGAATATCTGTCGGATGTGCATAAAATGCTCCTAGTGCACAGGCTACACCAATGTCAAATTGCCCCATCCAACTAAAAATAACGGCGGGCAGGGCGGCAGCAATGGTTACTTTTAAGGCGCTTGCAAAGGCAACACTTTGGGCATGTTTTATAATTTTTCGGAGCATAAACTAAGAGTTGCTAACAAACGATACATTCGGATTTTACGGGTTGTTCGTACCGACATTCTATTGGTTAAACTTACAAAAATTATGTTATATAATCCGGTATAATCAGCTAATCATTCGTATTTTTTACTACTTTTGCGAACCATGATCTAAGCATGTAAACGTAAATATCTTAGAACTAAAAAATTACAATAAAATGATTTTACCAATTATAGGATATGGTGATCCTGTTTTACGAAAAGTATGCGAGAATGTTGCTGAGGATTATCCTAATTTAAAAGAAACAATTGCCAACATGTATGAAACCATGTACAACGCTTATGGTGTAGGTTTAGCCGCTCCACAAGTGGGAATGGCTTTGCGTCTTTTTGTAATTGATACAACACCTTTTAGCGAAGACGAAGATTTACCTGAAAATGAACAAAAACAATTAAAAGGATTTAAAAAAACTTTTATTAATGCCAAAATTATAAAAGAAGAAGGCGAATTATGGGCCTTTAACGAAGGTTGTTTGAGTATTCCTGATGTGAGAGAAGATGTATACCGTCATGAAAAAATTACAATTGAATATTGCGAAGAAGATTTTGTAATGAAAACAGAAGTTTTTGACGGATTAGCAGCACGCGTTATTCAGCACGAATACGACCATATTGAAGGAGTGTTATTTACCGATAAAATATCTTCTTTGAAAAAAAGATTGATTCAGAAAAAATTAAAAAATATTTCCGAAGGTAAAACGTTTCAAGATTATCGCATGAAATTTTTTGGAAAAAAAGGGAGATAATCCTTCTTTAATTGGAATTGAAAAAACCGAATTCTTAATACAAATTATAATAAAATGAATTTAGAAAAAATATTAGCTATTTCTGGTAAACCGGGATTATATGCATTAAAAGTTCAAACTCGTACAGGTTTTGTTGCTGAGTCGTTAGTAGATGGAAAAAAAGTAACCGTTAGTCTTAAGAGTAATGTAAGTTTGTTATCTGAAATTTCTATTTATACTTATGATGGTGAAAAACCATTATCTGAAGTAATGAAATTAATAGCTGATAAAGAAAACAAGGGACAAGCTATTTCACATAAAGAAGACAATGCGACTTTATTAGCTTACTTTAAAGAAATTTTACCTAATTACGACGAAGATCGTGTGTACCCATCAGATGTTAAAAAGATTTTAAATTGGTACAACACGCTTCAGGCAAAAGGTCTTGTAACCGATTTGGCTCCCGCAGCTACTTCAACAGAAGAAACAACTGTTATGGAAGACGAAAAAAAAGCAACTGAAAAAAAGTCAGTCGCAAAAAAAACAACTAAAGTTAAAGAAGAGTAAAATCTTCCTGTAATTGATATTAAATCCTGTTAAGTAACTTAATTCTTAGCAGGATTTTTTATTTTTACTTACACCTCCTAAATACAATTAAGATGAGCAAAGAAAAAGAGTTGCAAGCTTTTGAAAGATTATTGAACATTATGGATGATTTACGAGAAAAATGTCCGTGGGACAAAAAGCAAACCATGCAGTCGTTGCGTCATCTTACTATTGAAGAAACGTACGAATTGGGCGATGCTATTCTGGATAACGATTTAAATGAAGTTAAAAAAGAATTGGGCGATGTATTGCTTCATATTGTTTTTTACGCCAAAATTGGCAGCGAAACCAATACTTTTGATATTGCCGATGTTTGCCATGAAATTTGTGAAAAATTAATATTCCGTCATCCGCATATTTATAGTGATACGGTTGTAGCGAATGAAGAAGAAGTGAAACAAAATTGGGAAAAATTAAAGTTAAAAGAAGGTAAAAAATCTGTTCTTGAAGGGGTTCCTAAAAGCTTGCCCGCGTTAGTAAAAGCCAGTCGAATTCAGGATAAAGTGAAAGCGGTTGGTTTTGATTGGGACGAGCCGCATCAGGTTTGGGATAAGGTACAAGAAGAATTGCAGGAACTTCAGGAAGAAGTTAATTCGCAAAATCAAGATAAAATAGAAGCAGAATTTGGCGACGTATTATTTTCTATGATTAATTATGCCCGATTTTTGAAAATTAATCCAGAAGATGCTTTGGAACGCACTAATAAAAAATTTATAAAACGTTTTCAATACCTAGAAGAAAAAGCGGCTTTAGGCGGTAAAGCGTTATCAGAAATGACGTTATCAGAAATGGATGTTTTTTGGAACGAAGCAAAAAAATTAGGGTAGGAGTTAGCTACCCTAGTTTTTTAAATTTTACAGAATTTTAATCGGTTTTTTAGAATTTATTTTTAAAACCGTGTATGGATATGAAACCACTTGCATAACCATACTGTCTGCGGAAGGTTTGTTTTCTTGAACTGTTACGATAATTTCCGTAGGAGTTTCTTCTACTTTCGAAACGCCAATTGAGTAACCGCTTGTGTTTTTTTCTCCCATATTCAAAATCACAAAATTAGCATTTTGAATATCGCTTTCTTTAATTTTGTTTTTCAGAAATTCATCGTTCAAGAGCATCTTAATTTCTTGTGGCTCTGTCAGAATTTCGTAAAACTGAATGTTTCCGCCACCGTTAGATTGTTCGGTTAAAACCTCGTATAAACTACCTTTTTTAGCTGTTGATTTTTGAGTAGTTTGACAAGAAAATAAGCTTAAAAAGGTAAAAAGGGCAATTATTTTTTTCATCTTATTTGGTTTTTATAACTTATAATCGTTTATGGCTTTTTCGTACAAAGCTTCGTATTTTGGAAGAATGTTTTTAATGTCAAATTTTTTAGCTACTTCTAAAGCATTCGCTTTAAATTGTTTTAAAGTAGCATCATCTTTTAAAATACTAATGGCATTTTGTGCCATTTCGTCTACATTTCCAACATCACTTAAATAGCCGGAATATCCGTTGAAATTAACTTCGGGTAAACCGCCTGAATTACTTGAAATAACAGGAACTCCCAATGCCATCGCTTCGAGTGCGGCTAAACCAAAACTTTCGGTTTCGGAAGGCAATAAAAATAAGTCGGTTAAGCACAAAATTTTGTCAATTTCGTTACTGTTTCCAAAAAAGATAACTTTATCGTGAATGCCTAAATCCAAACACATTTGCTCCGCAACTTCTTTTTCGGGACCATCGCCCACCATCATTAATTTGGCTGGAATTTCTTTCTGTATGGTATAAAATATCTTGATGATATCCGGAATTCGTTTTACTTTTCTGAAATTACTGATATGCGTAATAATACGTTCGTTGTCTTTGGCCATGACCACACGTTGACAAGGCGATTCGGTATCTTTGTAATTCTTTTCGATTTCAATAAAATTAGGAATAACTTTTATTTTATTCTTGATTTTGAATAATTTAAGCGTATCGTCTTTTAAACTTTGCGAAACCGAAGTGACATAATCCGATTTGTTGATACTAAAGGTAACCGCTGGTTTGTAAAAAGGATGATTTCCTACTAACGTAATATCGGTTCCGTGAAGCGTTGTTATCATCGGGATGTAAATGCCTTCGTTTTTAAGCATTTGTTTCGCCATATAGCCTGCATAAGCGTGAGGAATAGCATAATGAACGTGTAAAACCTCAATTTTGTATAATTTTACCATATCGACCAATTTGCTAGATAAAGCCAATTCGTACGGCTGATAATGAAACAAAGGATATTCAGGTACATTTACTTCGTGGTAATGCAGGTTTTCGTTCAAAAGTGCCAAACGCACAGGTTGTCGGTATGTGATAAAATGGATTTCGTGACCACGTCTTGCTAACTCTAATCCAAGTTCGGTAGCGACAACGCCACTTCCTCCAAAGGTTGGATAACAAACAATTGCTATTTTCATGTATACTAATTAGAATTACAAAATTAATTAAAAAAGCCTTTTTATATTTAATCGGCATTTGATAGCGCTACAGGCTTTCTGAAGTCTATATTATTTTTTTTATAACGCGAAGTTTGTGGGTATGTTTGTTGATTTCGGGATTGTAAATACCGAGGTGATCTAGTCTGTCAATGCGTACTTTTCCGCTGGCATGAATGATGTAGTTGTTTTCCATGATAATACCAACATGAATAATGTTTCCTTCTTCATTATCAAAAAAAGCCAAATCGCCTGGTTCGCTTTCTTCGATAAAACTCAACGCTTCTCCTTGCAAGGCTTGTTGCGAAGCATCTCGGTCAATTTTATAGCCATTAAGTTTGTAAACCATCTGTGTAAAACCTGAACAATCAATGCCAAATGGTGTTTTTCCACCCCATAAATATGGCGCATTTAAGTACATAAAAGCGGTACTTATTAGGCTTTTTTTTGGTTTCATACCGCTTTTTTTAGTTCCTTCGTATTCAAAAAGGGCTGTATTTATTTCGGGATGATTTAAAAAAGACAAACTTGCTCCTAAAGGAATAGGAAGCAAAATATTGTTTGGCGCGGTAATATAGTCGATTAAGTCGGCATTTAAAATTATAGCATCTGCAGATAAATCTTTGTAATTTTCATCCGATATAATCTGGTATTGTTTAGAATCCACCCATCCTTCGTAACCATCAAATTGAATTTTAATTTTAGACCATTGATTAATTTGTTCTAAAATTTCGAAATGTTCACCAAATAAAAGCTGAGTAACAATTTCGCTTTTATCACTATTTTCTGAGCGAACGGGCACGATGGCAAGATTGCAAATTCCGAACATTTAGGTGGTTTATTAAAATTAAAAAACGTTATTTAAATTAGAAAAGTTTAGGCTCTTTCGAGAACAATTGCAGAAGCACCTCCGCCACCGTTGCAAATGGCAGCTGCTCCAATTTTAGCATTATTCTGGTCTAAAACATTGAGAAGCGTTACTATGATTCGGGCTCCAGAGCATCCTAATGGGTGGCCTAACGAGACGGCACCACCATTTACATTTACTTTGTTAGGGTCTAATCCTAAAATTTTTGCATTAGCAAGTCCCACAACAGAAAAAGCTTCGTTGAATTCGAAAAAATCCACCTCTTCTTGTGAAATTCCTGCTTTAGCTAAAGCTTTTGGTAGTGCTTTTGCTGGACTGGTAGTGAACCATTTTGGCTCCTGAGCTGCATCTGCAAAGCCTTTGATATAGGCAAGAGGTTTCAATCCTAAAGCAATTGCTTTTTCTTCACTCATCAATATTAGTGCTGCTGCACCATCGTTTATGGTAGAAGCATTTGCTGCAGTAACCGTTCCGTCTTTTGTAAAAACAGGATTTAAACTGCTAATTTTGTCCAATTTTACATTGGTATATTCTTCGTCTGTAGAAACAACTAAGGGTTCGCCTCGTCTTTGTGGAACTTCAACCGGAATTACTTCATTAGTGAATTTTCCCGTTTCCCAAGCTTTCGCACTTCTCTCATAAGACTGAATTGCAAAGGCATCTTGTTCTTCTCTCGAAATTTTGTATTCAGTAGCGCATAAGTCAGCACAAACCCCCATAGGATTATGGTCGTAAGCATCTGTTAAACCATCTTTTTGCATACCATCGATGATGGTGGAAGGTCCGAATTTAGTTCCATTACGCATTTGTATATAATGCGGTATCTGACTCATGTTTTCCATTCCGCCTGCCACGACGATTTCGGCATCTCCATTAGCAATGGTTTGTGCGGCCAACATTACGGATTTCATTCCAGAGGCACAAACTTTATTCACAGTAGTGCAAGGAACCTCTTGGGGTAATCCGGCCAAAAGGGCGGCTTGTCGAGCGGGCGCTTGTCCAACCCCTGCCTGAATAACATGGCCCATAAAAACCTCTTCAACTAATTTAGGGTCTAATTGTATTTTGTCTAGTGCGCCTTTAATAGCTATGGCACCTAATTTGGGTGCTGAAATGGTAGATAAACTTCCCATAAAACTTCCGATTGGAGTTCTAGCAGCAGCAACAATAACGACTTTTTTATACATTTTAGAGGGTAAATTAATTAGTTAAGCAAATTTAATCTTTATTTGTTCAAATTCCAATTTTGCGGGTTTCTATTGTGATTTTTAAAAAAAGGTAAAGAAAGTTTATTCCTATTCGGTTGATAGTGAACTTCTTTAAGAATGTTTAGAAATTAAATCAAAAAAAAGCATAAAAATAGTTGTCAGAAATAGAATGTTGTGTTACATTTGCAACCGCAAAACAGAATACGTTCTTTTAAGCAAGGAGAGGTGCCAGAGTGGTAATGGAGCAGATTGCTAATCTGTCGACGAGCAATCGTCGCCAGGGTTCGAGTCCCTGTCTCTCCGCTTTATAATTTGCATTCGGGGTGTAGCGTAGCCCGGTTATCGCGCCTGCTTTGGGAGCAGGAGGCCGCAGGTTCGAATCCTGCCACCCCGACAAAAACTTTATCATTTAGTTTTAAAAGAAATGGACGCATAGCTCAGCTGGATAGAGCACCTGCCTTCTAAGCAGGCGGTCGAAGGTTCGAATCCTTCTGCGTTCACGTAAGAGGACAAATCAGTTTTTTGCTGATTTTGTCCTTTTTTTTTAGCGTATAACTCTTTGTAAAACAGCAACATAAGTCGCAAAGCCTCGTTGATTTTAGTGGTTCGAACTTCATTATTTTCAAAAGTAAATTTTTCAGGAAACATCGAACCAATTATCTTTCTTTTCCCTTCTGTTGATGCTTCTTCGTAAAGTTTATCTAGTTGTGAAATGTTACTCAGTGCTCTATTTAGAAGAGGATCAACATTTATCATACTGTCGTTTTGGGTAGTCAGTTGTGCCTCCAATCGATTTATATTGTCTGCTGTTTCAATTTTTATCTTTTTATAATCATCAGCATCCAAATCACCTGCTATTAATAAGTTTCTAGCTCGAGTTAATCTTTGATTCTCTAATTGTAGTTTTTCTTTCAGTAGTTCAGTATCGCTTCTTTTGTATTTCATTTTACTGTTATATACCGAAGTTATCATCTGTTTATAAAGTTGGAGGAAAGGTAGCGGTCTAACATATTTTCTAATCTCTTCAACAATTCCTTCATTAACCACAGGCGCTTTTTCTCTAAATGTACATCCATTTGTACAATGATAATAATAGTAATATTTGTGACGTCCTTTTGAGGCACTTCCTGTAAGTACTTTACAACATTTTGGGCATAAAAGATATCCTCTTAATGGTATTGCTGGATCAACTGTTATAGTAGTTCTTTTGATTTTTTTTCGGCCATCGAGTACATCCTGTACTTCATAAAATAGTGACTCAGTAATAAGTGGCTCATGTTGTCCTTCTACTAAATGAGCTTCTTCATCTTTGTACTCATTAATTAAAACTTTACCAATATAAATAGGATTTCTAAGTGCTACCCAAAAGCCACTACGATTGCATTTTAGACCTTTTTTCTTTGCAACTTTCCATATTTGCTCCGTATGAATTTGTCCTTTAGCAATTTCTTCAAATACCCAGCTCATTATTAATGCTTGGTCTTCTTTAATGGCAATATACTTTTTTCCTGTTTCCGTAATTCTATTGATGTAACCTACAGGTGGTCGTCCCATTACACGACCTTCTTTTTTAGCTCTGCGCATTCCGTTGAATACATTTAATGCACGGCGGTCGTTTTCTACTTCTGGTGCTGCAAGGTAAAACGCCAACATCATTTTATTTTCGGGTATAGTCAGATCTAAGGGCTGTTCTATTGCCTGGGGTTCAACTCCTAAATTACGCAGCGTACTGATCATTTGGTAGGAATCTCCCGCATTTCTGCTGAATCGATCCCATTTTGTAAAAAGAATTAAATCACAATGACCCCTACGTGACCTAAGTTCTGATAATAGTTTTTTCCAGGCTGGACGGTTAAAAGTTTTAGCCGAATGATCTTCAGTTACCATCTTCCGAATTTGAATGCTGTTCATTTCACAATATTTACGCAAACGTTCCTCTTGATCACGTTGAGAGTAACCTTTGTCGGCCTGTTCGTCAGTACTTACTCGGATGTATAGATCTGCAATTTTCATAAGTAGTAGATTATTTTATGTATTTTTTACAGGAAGTAATTTTAGTCTGTAAATTTACGTTTTTTTGCTGATTTAGGTATGTATCTACTACAATTTCAGCCATTTCATATAGAAATGTAGTTATAATTTCAGCTTGTTCTATGCTTACTAGAATACCGTCCCTTCTAAGTAATTTAACTGCTTCGGCAGGTGATATTTTATCTTTTAGATTTACATTCATTATGAGCCTCCTTCCATAAATAAAAAAAGCCCGAAAGCCGGGCTGGTTGTTTTAAAAAATTATTTCGTTGTTCAAATTGAAAAGTAAATGGTGCTTTTTTGATTCCTGTTTCTTTTTGGCATATATGAAATGTAACCATATTCATTAAGCTGTCGTATGCACTTGTGGTAGGTAGCAGGGCCACTTATTTTTGCAATTTGCATAATTTCGGATCTGTATACTTTAATTGGGTTGATAAATCCATTGTCAGATCTATATTGAAGAAGTGCAGCGTAAATACCAATATGGGTGATGCTGATCCGGTAATCTTTTTCAATAGCTTTGAAAAAATCTGACAAAGGTTTTAACTGTTCCATTTCTTTATATTTTTTGGGATTTTGTTTTGAGGTTGTGCAACGGCAATTCTGAATTAATCCTTGTTTTAGTTTGAGATTTTTTATTTACAATAGTAGAAATAGAAGATTTTTTATCATCCTTGCCATAGAAGTTGAATGACCTAAACTGCGGGTTGGCTTCAATCAAAAATTCATATTCTTTTTTATTTTTGATAATAATAATCTTCTCTTTGTTTCCATTTTTTAGTGAGGCTATGAATTTTTCTTTATCATCACTGGATTTAAATTGCTTCATAGGTAGCTGCTGTAACTCTTTGACCAGATTGTAATTGTATTCGGAGTAAAATTCTTTAATTTTATATTTGTTAGAGGAATCCTTATCATTAAAATCCATTTGAATCCAAGAATCTTTGCACTTTACAGCTCTTCCTGATAACAGATTATAGGCCTGAGTAATATTTTCACAGTATCCGTTTTTAAGTTCAAAGTAATACTCTCTATTTTCTTGCTCATTAAATTTGTTTTCAATGTTTGTTGTAAAGCCGTTGATTTTATATAAACCAGTTTCACTTTTAGAGAAGAGAATGGTATGATCTATTTTTTGATATTCATTTATGTGATAGGAGAGAGGAATGGTAAAACTATCTTTATCTTTTATGCTATTTTCTTTTATTTTTTGAGATAGATTTGGAAAACCTAAGCGCTGCACTTGATCGTGCAGCACTTGAATGTTTTCTTGTTTTAACTTCTTTTCCTTTCTAATTACTATATCATTTTGTAAATGACTAGCTGTTTTCCGTAATAGTCTTACTATAAAATTAGGATAGAGTTGTTTTGAAATCCTGCTTTTTTCTATGTTTAAAAAACGAAGGGTTTGTTTTTCATCAGTGTTTTCAGTAAACTTGTATTTGGCAGCTAGTAATTCGTACTGTCGCAATTTCTCCTTAAGAAGTGGTTGATTATTCGCAGCGGATATTGCTAATAAATTGTAAAAGCGCATTTCTCTTTCCTGCCATTGTTTCAAATCATTTTCAATACGATTATTGACTAACATTTCCTCCATACCATCCTTTTCTTATTTTAATCTTTACATGGAATTAGACTGCTTTCTTCTTTTTTTTTTGGTAGGACTGTTTTTTTCTGAAGAATCGTCAGCAGTAGTCTCGGTTTTATCTTTATTAGACTGCTTTTTTGATGTTTTTTCACTTTCAGATTTTTGCTGATCGTTAGTTTCTCTCTGATTAATACGCTTATGATTTTCGTCGTAAATAGTAATCGTTTTAAACTGAGGATTGGCTTCAACAAACATTTTACTTTCTACTTTACCCTCCAAAAAAGTAACCGACTGAAGATTACCCTTTTTAAGGGAATTCATGAGGTCATTTTTGTATTCCGGCGTAAGTAGTTCTTTAATTGCATGTTTGGAAAGACTCGCTTCCAAATCATATCCATAATTTTTATGAAATTGATTCATTTTAAAGTTTCCAGCATTGTCAGTTTGCTTGAAATCTAATTTTAACCAAGCATCATAACCTTCTCCTTCTCTTGTTTTAAGTTCTTTATGAACTGCTCGCCCCTCCATCAGATTATAAGCTTCCTTCATAGTGATACTGGAGTTGTCTTTATTGATATAAAATGTCTGTTGCATGCCTGGCTTGTTCTCCTCTTTTTGCACATTGACCTTGTAGGAATTAAAAAAGTACATATCAGTTTGTTCTGATTTCTTAAAGTTCAATTCTACATTCACAATGTCCTTATTTACGGCACTATTATTAATGATTCCTGAACGAAGAATTTTGAAATCATTATCCCCTTTGTTCATATTTTGTTTTAGTTCTCCATCGAACGTTTCGCCCATTCCAGAATATTTTAACTGGTGTTTTAAGTATTCAAAATTTTTCTGATTCATAACGTTTTTATTTAAGTTAATTTCTATTGATTTATTGTTATTTATGAGTATATCAGCCCTTTCAGTAATATTAATTGTCATATCACTTTTAGTATCTACTGTTTTTTGCATGACTTTTTTTAAATTGTTTATCAGTTTGTATAAAGGCATACTTTTAAAAAAGTCTGTGTCATTTGGTCCCACAAGACAATTATCTGCTGCCCCTGCTGCGGTTCTAAAAAACTGTATGGTATCACTATCAGTGAGTTTAATTACTGGAAAGGTTGCGTATCGGTATCCATACGAAGCCATTTCTTCTGCAAATGAGGACAAAGTTTCGATCTCACTGGCTTTTACTTTCATAGGGTATATTTAAAGAGTTGTAAAATTAAAGTTGATCACCAATGGGTAATATTTGAGAGAGTCGATTATTATTAAGATTCAACTCTACATGCCTACCTCCTTTTTTTTCGATCATCTCAAGAGTCAAATACTTTTTCTCGGGTATAGTGAATTTTTCAAGAGCAAATACTTTTACAACAGCCGAATTTTCAGGTAGGACAGTGGATTTGGCCGAGGTGTAAAGGGGCAGGATTTCAATTTCTTGAGAGGCTGTACGTTTGGATTTTTTCTGGTCTCTTATAAAAAAACGCAGCTGGTCAATTTCATAACTTATGCTGGAATTATTCTCAAAAACCACCCTGAAATACATCACATCCCCATCTATGAAAATGCCATTAATCTGTAGGCCTATCTGGTATTTTGAACGTTTGATACCACCGACTTTGCTTTTTTTAGATAAGGCAAGAGTGGCCATTTGCTCAATTTTTTTCTCATTTTCATTTGTTGTTGTAAATAAAATTTCTTTGTTGATTGCCACCGCATTATCGGCTTTTACATGCAAATCTGGACGTAGTTCATCGTAATTAAGTACAAAAATATACAGCCTTCCATCAGCCGTTACAGTAGTGAGATTCGTCTGGTAAAAATGTTCTTTTAAGGCTTTTACCAATAAAATGTTCTCCAGCGCTTTAGCTTTTTGCACCAAAATTTCAGCACTTCCTATATCCACACTTTTGATGGCGTAGGGAAAAACGATACTGGTTGTTTTGGAAAAACCTATTCTCAGGTTTTTGTACTGATTTTCATAGAAGTCTGTTTCTTCTGCATTGAATTGCGCATGTATTGAAATCCAGGATAGTGATAAAAGTAGTAGAACCACATAGTTAAATTTTTTCATTTTTTCATTTTTAAGGATTTATAATTTTTTGCTTTTCATCGCTCAACAGTACTTGATAGCCCGCCTTAACAACCACCTTAATGAGTTTTACTTTTTTACTCATTAGGCTTTTGGCTGCCTCAATACCCATTCCTGCAGCTTGCGCTCCCCAAGAATCTGATATTCCAGTTAATCCCATAGTTTGAATAGAGCGATCTGCTGAGGCTTTGGCTACGTCCCTATTAATAGCTCCGGGTATATAGACACCCTCAATACCGTCAAGATCATAGACAGCTAAATCAACCGGAAAAATGGAATTTTGATATTGGATAGCGGTGATTTTGATTTCCAATCGTTCACCTTTCAAAGATGCCATGCCATATAAAAAAGTATTTTTAGGAATAGTTTTACCTTCAATAGCAATATCATTTTTCAATCTTAGTTTGACAACCGATCCGTTTACGATGGTTTGTGTCTGATGAATAACCGCTTCAATAGCATTTGGTATTTGGGCTTCCAAAGACTTCTGTTCTAGAGTAAAAAAAGCATTAGAAGTGGGATCCCCTTCCAAAATTTGATGCTGATTCCAAGTACTGATAGTAGGACCTTCCATCTTTTTTGTGACGGATAATGATTTTCCCTTTCTGGTTTCGGAGCCTTGTTTTAAACGTTCCTCTACACGCTCTGGATGCTGAATATCCAATATGTTTTCCAACATACCGCCTAGTTGCTGCAACTCCGGGTCTGTTTTTGCTGGCGCTTGTAAAGCCGACATCAACTCTTCTAGTTTTTTTACCTCTGTGGATTCTTTTTCGGGAGAATCGTAATTTTTAAACTCGTTCATATCCTGATTATACCTTTCAACTTCTGGTCGGCTTATTGCTTTTTCAAGAGCCCTGAGCTTTTCATAAACTTTCTGCTCCTTGTTGTCCTGTAGTCCAGTTGTGTTCAAACCCGACTTGTTTTTTGGGAAATCGAGGTTTTGTGGATCATTTGACGAAACGAATTCTTCTTCGATACCACCAAGGTTCCTTGAATAGTTTGGATCTTTTTTGTATTGCTCTTCCAGCTTTAATGAATCAACAGCCGCCTGATGGTAGTAACTCATCTTGTCTAGTTCTGAGTCGTCACTTAATTTTGGTAGGGGCAATTCAAAGTTGAAGCCCTTTTTTCCATTACTTTCGACAACTTGAGCCTCCATTTTGCCTCCTCCTAATGTGTAAAATAAAAGCGTTATAAAAGGGAGTGTTATAAGAGGCAAAACAAATAACATTTTACGCTTTTTAGCTTCTTTTGCAGAAATAGTTTTTTCTTCCATAGCTTTACTTTTTTAATTATTTGATCTAATTATTGATATTTTTTTTGATTGTAATTCAGTAGTTTCTTTTCTAAATGTTTCGTAGATATTGTAGATAAAATAGCCAGAAGTCAATAAAACAAATAACACTAGTAGACCGATTAGTTTTTTCCTAGAAAGACCTCCAGTGAGATTACTCATCTTTTCAGCCCATTTTCTTTGAACCCACACAGAAAATTTATGCGGCGCGAAGGTTTGGTTCCTTTTTTTATTTGGTAAATGCATAAGTGATCACTTTCTATTTTCCATAGACAAATCTTTGTTTTCGATAGTTTTGAATCTTTCGATTAAAAAACCATGTGGATTATGATCACTTCTCGATACATTTCGTAGCGTTCCTTCGGTAAGTAGGCTTCTTCTTAAAATACTGGTAGTGCGGATGATGTTTTGTTTTGCATAGCATTTAAATTGGTAGGGGTATTGTCCAATTTCAATTTTAATGCTATCAATTTCTATTGTTTGGCTGATATTTCCTGAAATGATTCCTGCGTAAAAATTATTCTCCCTCAAATCATCATAGATGCGTTTGGCTCCGCCATCTGCTAAATAAAGGGCCTTTGTGATGTTGGTTTTAATCACCTTATCATCGGGATCTAAGGTGAAGAAATAATAGTGAAAATTCTTTACATGGTCTTTTGCTTCCACTGGTATATTCTCTTTACGTTCAGATGCGTAAGCTTCTAACACCTTGCCATTAGCCAAAATATATACTTTATCTTGCATCAGTGTAACAGCTTGGAAACTTTTAAAGATTATGAAGCTGCAAATGATTATGCAGCCGCTAACGACCAAAAAGGAAAACCCTCTAACATAGCGGAAAGCAGTATCTATATTTTTCATTTTGGTAAACATTTGCATTGCTTTTTTAAATTATTTAGAATTTCCTGTGAGCTTCTCGCTCATATAATTACCTTTTTCGTGAAAGTAAGGGCTACTAGATGCAGATGACGACATACTTTGAGCAATTTTCCCAGCTGAATTTCCCATGGAATCCATTACCATAGTTGCTCCCTGAGAGGATTTTGAAACCGTTGAGACCACCGAGTTTCCAAACAAGCTCGTTACTTTTTGTCCTAGTGCCCCGCCACCCCCAGCATGTACAATATAATTGGCAACAGAAGGAACAGTAAAATACCCTATGATACCGATAATCATAAAAATTAGATACGCGATATCTGTTCTACTGAAAAATGTATCTCCTGAATTTTGTACTTGGGTTAGATCGAGTTGGAGCATCAGTTCTTGAATCTTACCAATAATGCTTCCGAAGATGTTGGCAACAGGAAGCCATAGGTAAATATTGATGTACCTGGCCAACCAAACCGTTAGGGTGTGTTGAAAACCGTCAAATACCGCTAATCCGAATACCAAAGGGCCAAGAATAGACAGAACAATCAACTGAAATGTCCTAAGGGTATCGATGCATAGGGCAGCTGATTCAAATAAGATTCTCAGGACTTCGCTCATCCATTCTTTAACGGAATTTCTGAAATTGTACGAAGCCTTTTCCATAGCAAACTTAACATCATTACCGATTCCTGCTACCAAACTTTCATCCGATGGGTCAGCGCCTTCATGTGTGTATTGATACCAGCGATCCCGATCTCCACTACCAGTAACACCTACATACATCTTCCAAGGATCTGTTTGCTTGAGCGCTTTTTCTTTTTCCTTCAAAAGCACCGCTATGGCGTTATTTGACCCTGATACCAGAGCAGCTGTGGCTGTAACAGTAGGTTTCATCACACCGTTGATCAGTGCCAGTACAGAGGGAAATATCATAATGCAAAATCCGATGACAAAAGGGCGGAAAAGCGGATAAAAATCAATAGGCTCTGCATTGGCAATATGGCGCCACACCCGCATTGCGATATACCAGATTGTTCCGAATCCGGCTATCCCCTGACCAACTGTTAATAGATCACTGCACAAAGGCATCATCTCCTCATACAGTTGGTCTAATATGCCATGAAGGCTCTTCATATCATCTGCTAGCGCTTGGCTAAAACCTGCTGCAGGCCAAAGTATGCAAAGCACAACTAAAAGAGGAGTTGTTTTAAAATCTTTAGCTTTCATGTTTTTAGTCTTTAAGTTCATATAAAGAGGCAGAAGCCTTAGTATCACCGGCTTCTTTTGCGCGTTGTATGGCTAGAATATGGGATGTTGCGTTAAAGTCTCTTAGAAATAAAACTTTTTCCTGCATCTCTACATAAATTTTATCCACGGCCTCGAGTCGCTCGTCATCTGTCATTCTGAGTTTATCCGCCGTCACGACCATGGAAAGCTCGTCCAGATTTCTCAGGCTCTGATTTAAAAGGTTTCCATATACCTTTTCAAAATATCGGATTTCTTGAGCAGTAAAATTTGTCGATTTTAAAAAACGATTAAGCCCCGATTTGCTTTCTTTGACCAGCAAAATCTGGTACTGTACAATGTCACTGATCCTCTTATAGTTCTTTACCGCTGGGCTGACTTGCATTAGGGCATCCAAGAAAGTTTGATGCAAGCTAAAATTGCCCTCTGTCATATCTTTAACCATTTTGTAACCACCGTTTAATAGTTGGTACCCTTTTTTCATATCACTCAATATCTTCTTGAACTGAGATAGCTTTTCGATATTTAAAATCAATTGCTGAATTTCAGCAGACTGCGCTTTGGCTCCCATAGGAAAAAGAGCAGTAGACAACAGCATTAGCAGTATCACTATTCGTTTCATAATAATTTGATTTATAAATCCAGAAGGTCTTCAAAAGTTTTGGCATCCCTTTTATCGGTTGCCTTTGATAGCGATAATAATTTAGCATCACTAGAGAATCTTTGGCAGAAAATGTAGTTGTCCATCATGGTAACATACAATTTGTCAATCCTTGCAAAACGTTCATCGTCTTTAAGTTCCAAAGCATCACTTGTAGTGATGATCAAAAGTTCGTCGAGCGTATTGCTGCAGTTTTCAATTAACCTGTCAAAGGAACGCGTGATATAATCAATTTCATCACCGTGGAACAGGTCCACACCTTTTAAATGGGCAGTCGTTTTGTTACAAAGTTTCATTATTTTAAGCTGCAACGAAATGATCTGAGCAATCTTGTAATAATTCCGGATTTTGGGATTGATTTTCGCAAGAGAGGTAAAATAATCGCCGTGAAGATTAACTTCTCCCTTTTTAACATCACCAATAAGATTCAGCCCTTTCGATACTACCGAATAACCTTTTTT
The DNA here is from genome assembly GCF_016522065.1 of Flavobacterium agrisoli. Taxonomy (GTDB): domain Bacteria; phylum Bacteroidota; class Bacteroidia; order Flavobacteriales; family Flavobacteriaceae; genus Flavobacterium; species Flavobacterium agrisoli. The sequence goes on from NZ_JAEHFV010000001.1 coordinate 33,766, forward strand.
AGCGTAATCGATGTATACCTCTAATGCTGCTATCTGAAGAATTAATTCCTTTCTATACTTAGCTTGACTTTGAATGCTTTGGTGAAATAATACAAGCGTAAGCAAGAGTAAAACACTTTTTTTCATATTATTTAGTTTAAGGAATTCCGTAAAATTGTTTCACCTGATTTACATCGGCCTTAGTTTTGGCTCTTTGAAGACTCAGTAACACATTCTGCTGGTTAAACAACATTAGATCGTCATAATTGGAATTGATCTGGTCTGCCGACTTATTGATAATTTCAAGCCGTTTTAGATCGCTCATCTGAGTAGTGAAGGAATCTAATATGAGAAAGATTTGATCAATGTTTTGTAAACTTTGCTCCAGTATTCCAGTGTAGACTTTTTCCATATACTGCAGTTCATTTTCCTTGAAGTTCCTGTCTTGCTTAAAGAGATTCCAAGCCTTTTCGTATTGCTGTACAAGTAAGGTTTGCTTTTTGGTGATCTCTTTGATGCGCTGATAATAGGTAATGATTGATTTTACTTTTGCCAGCTCTTCGTAATACCCTTTATAAAGGTCTTTCTGCCTCTTTGTCCACTCTGAGATTTCATCAAGTTTTAATTTTGAGAGTACGTTTTCCACCTGCTTCTGTGCATTCTGAAGCCAAATAGTTTTATTCTGTAAACGCTGGATTCTCAAATCGATCGCTTTGATTACTTTTTTAGTTACAAACTTTACGATTTCCAGTATCGGCAGTGCCGCTGTCTTTTCTACTGGTCTGACTGGAGCGCTGACGAGTAGCAAGCATATCAGACAGGATACTATTTTCGTTTTCATCTTTCCTTTTCATTTAATTTCCATTTCTCATCTCATCAGCCAGCGCTGCAATTCCTTTTTTTATATCGCCCCCAAATTTTGAAGCGTAGGCATTCATTTTTACTTTCTCTGTTTCTTCCGTAGTATAAGCCAAATATTCTTCTAGGGACACTTCGGTTCGGTATACTTTTGAAAGTGTACCACCCAGCGAGATAAAAACTTCTTTGTATTTCTTACTTGGATCATTAGCTTTATTTACTGAAAGCACCAGTGCTTTTTCTTTATCGGTTAGCCCTAGAAGTTCCTGGATCTGGTCAAATTTATTTTGATACTTACTTTGATCCAGTAGTATTTTACAGTCGCTATTGTTAATGATGGCCTGTTTGACTACCGGGGAGGAAATGATATCTTCGACCTCTTGCGTGACAACGATTGCTTCTCCAAAAAATTTGCGAACCGTTTTAAAAAGATACTTCAGATATTCTGCCATTCCCTCACGTGCTATGGCTTTCCATGCTTCTTCTATAAGGATCATCTTACGGATGCCTTTAAGTTTTCTCATTTTGCTGATGAAAACTTCCATAATGATAATGGTCACCACCGGAAATAATATCGGATGATCTTTAATGTTATCCAATTCAAAAACAATAAATCTTTCCTTTAAAAGATTTAGATTCTCTGTAGCATTCAACAAATAATCAAATTCACCACCTTTATAGTAAGGGCGTAGCACGTAGAGAAAATTATTCACATCAAAATCTTTTTCTTTAACCTTATCACCCTGGAGAACGGCAAGAAAATCTTCTTTCAAAAATTCATAAAAGCTGTTAAAACACGGAAAGATTTCAGTATGGGTATCCAGTTTATCGTAATACAGTTGCAGGGCATTAGACAGAGCCACATATTCGCTTCTGTTGAAAGTTTCATCATCTTTCTTCCATAAAGCAAGTAATAGAGTTTTGATACTTTCCTTTTTCTCGGTATCAAGATTATCACCTTCACCGATATAAAACGGGTTAAAACGAATAGGGCTTTTTTCATCATAGGTAAAATAGTATCCTGACACCATATCACACAAACCCTTGTAGCTGTGTCCAACATCCACAAGTACAATATGCGTTCCTTGCTCATAATAGCTTCTAACCATATGATTGGTAAAAAATGATTTACCGCTGCCTGAAGGTCCCAGGATAAATTTATTTCTGTTGGTACAGATACCCTTTTTTACGGGTTCATCGCTAATATCCACATGTACGGGTTTCCCCGTTAATCGATCTCCCAATCTGATTCCCACTGGACTAAGTGACGATAGGTAACCTGTTTCCATATTTAAAAAACAAACTGCCTGCTCAGAGAAGGTATCAAAAGTATCGTTCATGGGAAAATCGGCAGCATTGCCCGGCATCCCTGCCCAATATATTTGGGGCGCCCCTACGGTTTCCTGTTTTGCAGCAGCGTCCATTTGAGCCAGGGCAGAAGAAACCTTGTTTTTAATGTCCTTCAATTCCTCTTTATCCTCGCTCCATGCCAATACATTAAAATGCGCTTTAACTGGTAAGCGTTGCTGCGAAATAGCTTCATTTAGGAAATCATTGACCGCATCGCGCGCGATCATATTCTCACGACTATAGGCAGATAAAGATTGCAGTCGCAGTCTTTTACTTTCAAGTTTTTGCATCGTCTTTTGGGGATCCTCAATAAACAGGTACTGGTTATAAATGTGATTACAAGATAACAGCTGTCCAAGAGTGGACGCAAAACCAATACTGAATTTGGTTTTATCTGTGGAATAGCGGTCAAAGTTGATTCTAGATCCACACAGCCCCGGTAAGTCAGCGGCATCGCCAAGTGTAAATAGCTGGCAATATTTGTTACCAACCTGCAGTCCTTCGCTGAATTTAATATCGGAAAAAATAAATGATTCTTCCCTTCCGGCTAAAAAGCAGTATTGCTCTAGAAGTCCCAATTTACGACTTTGACTTTTAAGTTGCACATTGGGAAGCCGCATCATTTTTATAAAGCCGCTGTCTTCTATAATCCTTTTAAATTGTCCACAAGCATCCCAAAAGTCCTGCAAGATTTCTGGTTTTAGTGTTTCATCAGGAGCAAGAGATTTTCGGATCAGTGTTGAAAATAGTGAAGAGGAATTCTTTCTGTCGGCAGGTTTTTTAGTTAGCATGATATAGCAGCAATGATCTAGAAAAGGCCTTTCGTTAAAAAAACGTTCGCTGGCTCGACTTAAAAAGCTGTTGTCCTGATTTGAAAAATCTCCACTGTAACAACTTTGAAGGAACCAATCCTGCTTGTGAAAGACGCAATGTTTTGGAAGTACCTTTATCGCTTTAATCCACGATTGGTGGAAAGATTCATATTCCTGATCCGATAGGGTAAAAATTTCTGGTAATTCGACCTTAAAGACAACGGTTATGTCCCCATGTTTTGATATTATACAGTCATGCTCGATATCCATAATCGGAAGCATTTGTTCCATTCTTTTCTCCATCTCTCTTCATTTTATGCTTAATCTTCTTTACTGAATTTCATAAAAACGCTTCTGCTATACACTTTTAAACATTTAGGAAGTTGTTTTCTCGCTAGGGCTTTCATCATTCCAAATTCCCCGTACTGTTTACTCATTTTGTAAATTTTCATTACCAACCCAGTTCCTAGTATCCCTATAAGAATGATGCAAATCAGCGAAGGAACCCCTATAATGTACATTACGGCAAAGAGAATCATTAAAAGAACCACACCGCCTCCCAAATACCAAATATATTGTGCCTTGAGCCCCTTGAATTCGATACTCTGGTTGATACCCTTGTTAATGTGGTAAACGCTGTTCATTACACGCCAAAAAATGATTTTATGACCGTTGCCACTACCACTAAAAAGACACAGCTGCCAAACCAAGCTGCTGCTACTTTTCCGGTATCAGGATCACCAGCATTCCATTTTTGGTAGACCTTAACAGCACCTATCAAACCTAAAATAGCTCCTACAGCGTACATCAGTTCCGTACCTGCATCAAAATAACTTCGCACCTTTTGGTTCGCCTCGTTTATTCCGGCTACACCATCTTGAGCAAAAGCATTTACTTTGCCCAATATTGCAAAAAGAAAGGAAGTGATAATCACTTTATTCTTTTTCCAAAAACATCTTACGTTCCATCTACATTTTTTCATCTCATATCATTTTTAAAATTACTTTGGTATAAAAAGCAGAGGAATTCGCTGTTGCAGCTCCTTATCATTGTCACATCAAGCCTACCGCACAAGAGAGAACAGGGAACATTCCTCTGCTGAATTTCAAAAAACACTTCTTTCCCAGAGACTGTTCGCCTCACTGAGTGTTAATTGAAAGGGGGGATATTTTGAAGATTCAGCTACTATTAGTTCGTTAATGTTGTCTTTTAGTGTGGAATTTTTCACAAAAGGGTAGTCTTCAAGCAGCATGCATACATAATTTTCAAATTGTTCTTTGGCAAGCCCTTTCTCAATACTTTCTATAGTGGCCTGCTGTATTTTGATAGCGAGTGCTTCCGCATCTTCTAAGGTGTCAAAGGATTCTGAAAAATTCGATTTCAAGGACGTTTTTTCAATTGAATCCTTTGAAGGAGACTTATTAAAGGAAAATTTAAAGTTTTTTTGACCAGAAATGATTTTTTGAAAATCGCCTCGGTGGTACTTATATAGTAGAGCTAAATACCAAAATAGTATCGCAAAAAGCATGGCAGTAAGAAAACTGCTCCAGGTGATGTTTGTAAACATAATTCATCATTTTTCATTCGACATCTTTTTCTCTTAGTAAAACATCATGGCAAGAAAGGTGCTTGATTAATTTCACAAGTCAAAGGAACGATTACAATGGGTTTGCTACAAGTACAACTTTATCTTGTACCTTTTTGTACCCTTTGTGAAGCCTATATTTTATGGGGTTTATACCTGCTTAATCAAAATAACAAAGCCTGAGATTTTTTTTATCTCAGGCTTGATGAAGATTTTGTGCTATGCTTATTTACGCATGGATTTCAATATTTTGGCTGTACGTTTGTTTGCTCTTGAATTTTGCAAAGAGCATACTGCCCAAATAGCAGCTGGAATCCAGCCTATTAACGACAATTGTAAAATAAGGCAAATAATGCCAGTAAGAATCTTTCCTCTAAATAGAAAAGAAATAAATGGAAAAAAAATGGCTATTAATGTCATGGTGATTGCATTTTAAAGGTTATTAAACTTTGGAAAACGAAAGCTCTTTTTAAATGGTTTGAAAATTTTGGTGACACAAAAAAAAACAGGTAGGGACTATTTAATAGGATCTGATTTTTTTAATCATTTTCTCTAAGCCTGCAATGGCTGTTTCTTTGTCTTTTTCCTCTGCGTTATAGGACTTACTTCGGACCGATTGATAGGATAGATCTGTTTTAAATCCCGTGGATAAATAGGGGATTATGGTCTTAAACACCAAATTCATTGAACGTGCCTTAATAATTCTTGCTTCATCGGCGGCTCTTAAAATCAAAGCAAGCTGGTCTGCTGAGAGATCGCACTCCACTTTTTGTTCACTAGAGGGAATAGTGGTAGTATTGGGAGCACATTTTTTAGCTACATCTACACTACTTAATTCGCTTTTTTTCTCCCAATAGTTTATTTCATGCAAAAGTGATTTGGTCAAAACCAATTTGATATTTTCTTGCATAGGGTCAAAATTAATTTTATCATTACAGTTAATGTGAATTAAATCTTTATAAAAGAGATGTAGGACATTGAGTTTTTCAGCATCAGAAACAGTGTCTTTTAAATTTTCCAAAATGCTACTTAGTAGATATTCTGTATATTTTACGCTGTTAAAATTCTTCTCAATTAATACTTTATCCAATTTCGAAAAAACCGATTTGCATTCACAGTAGCATTGCGAACTAGCTAAAGCATGTAATAGCTCCCGTTCATAAATGATTTGTCTAAAGGTGATCTTTCTTCTAGATTTAAAGTTTAAACACTCTTTTAAAAGGGATAGGATCATTTCTCTTTTAAGGGTTTGAGTCTCTATACTGGGTAGTAAGGTTTTAAGTTTATTTAGTTTTGCATTTAGTTCCCTGCCAGAAACTGCTACATAGGTGATTGGAACCCGTTCATCTAAACTGAGGTAATACGAAAATCGGGTTTCAACAAAAGACAGTAATTCATCTAACTTGCTGACTATATATTCAAACAGTTTCATTCTGGTACTGTTGCTGGGATTTTTATGGTTATGAAATTCCATAACCGTATCCAATAGGAAGATGAGATTGGAATGGTATTTGCGAACCAACAGTCTAATTTGCCTCTTTCTTGTCATAGAAAAAATTTCATTTTTAATTCGTAGTTGTATTTTATCGGATTCTTTGTCAATATTTTCAGAAATAATTGCCAACTCTTGATCTGAGAGGAGTATTTGCGCTCCTTTCTTTGGATTTAATTGCTCCATAATCAAAGAATCCAGCCATTGTAAAGGATAAACATTACTCATGATACTTATTTTTAATTGCAGTTAAGAAATGAGAACTACTGTTTCTTAATATTTTCGATTGAATTTTGGCGATATTGGGAGGGAGTAGAATCAGTATATTTTTTAAAGAAGCTGCTAAAAGCAGAAAATGAAGAGAAGTGAAGCGCTTCGGCAATTTCTTCAATGGTGTTTTGAACTTCCTCAAGCATACTTTTTGCTTCAATTACAAGTGCTTCAATAATAAATTCTTTGACTGTTCTTCCAGTGGTTTCTTTTATAACTTTATTGAGATAGGCAGGTGTTATAAATAGGGCACCAGCGTAGTATTTAACTTGGTGATGTTTAATACAGTGAATCGATAAGATGGTCAGAAACTGAATGGTAAGATTTTCTTTCCTTGAAAAGTGTAGTACCGTTTCAGTGGTATATTTAGAATAAATGATTTTGAGTTCATATAGAAACAAATTAAAACTGATTCTGTTTAGTTCTTGGTCAAGTCCACTGCTTTTTTTGTCCTTGTTAACAAAATAAATTAGTTTATAAATCATTGACAATACTTGATAATCTTTATCTTCCAGCGCTAGTTTTAAAGGTTCCTTGCGCACCAAAAAATAAAAAGAATCCACCAGGTTTTTTCTAAGACTGTTTTGAATTGCAAATTCAGAAGAAAAAGTTATCAGGTACAACTGTATTTTGTCTTCTATTTCCATGAAAGTGCATAAAGCATTTTTAGGAATCACGAGAAGATGGTGAGTTGATAAATCTTGAACTATTTCCCTTAGCCGAATTTTAAACCTTCCTGATTTTATGAGCAGTACGGACAAATTACTCGAAATAAATGATTCGTCTTTGTAAGGCTCCGCTATATATCTCTTTATAAAGTGAATAGCTAATCCATTATGCGTCTTATCATAAAGTTCCGTATTTATTAAATCTTTTATCATGACAGTTTTGAAAAGAAAAAAGGGAAACGAGTTTCGAACTATTTGTTTTTAAAATAGCTTTTGATAATACTGTACGTTAAAAAATAAAGGTTCAGTAGTGTTGTGATATACAAGAGATAAGCAAATTCTCTAGCCTGCAGCGACTTTTTCTGGAGGTTGAGAAAGTAACCAGCCATTTCACCATAAAGAAATAGTATAATGATGAAATAAAGGCTGGCGCAATTAAAAATGACCAGCATTACATACAAAATGTTTTGTGGTTTTATCTTAATAAGGGTCATTTTGAGATTTTTAGATTATTTGAGTATGTTGACAAGCAGCGCGATAATAGAAATTATAGCGGCCTTTCGAGGGGTGAAAGAGGTTTTTGATGGCTTACTTCCAACGGAGGTTTCCCAATCTCGGTCTTTTCTTTCTTCAGCTGAGTACAGTGAATATCTGGAAATGGAGGCCACCGTTAAAATAGCCTCCGTTTCGTCTGTCGTCAGCTCATCATCATTTAGAACCTCGGATTCGTAATTTGTTATATAATCATAGCAAATGCTGAATTCCTGGTGCCTTTGATAAACTAGAGTTTGAAGAAAAGTAGTCAGGTTGTTTTTAGCGTATAACCCTATACTACTTGCTTGAACAATTGCAATCATACTATTGTCGGGGTCATTCATGATCGAGTCTACCATGTCATCAGTAAAGTTTATTAGTTGCGTGTTTTTATTCCTTAAAGCTTCAGGTTTCAAGGAAATAAATCTCAGCTGAGCGGTTAAATCGGCAACGGAAGTTGGAACTTTGCTATGTTCATAATAGAGATTAAGCTTTTGGTAGATTTCCAAACCCACTATATCATAGGGGTTGTTTCCATTGGCAGGCATGGCAGCATCAGTTGATTGACCTGTTGATTCATCAATATACTGAGTTTCATCTGAGCAAGAAATAAGAAAAAATGAAAGGACTGTACATACTAAAAAAGTTTTCATGGTTTTGATTTTTGAAAGTGAATGAGAATTTCTTCTCTGTTCATTTCATCCGGATAAGCAGAACTTCTATCCAGCACCTTGCCGAATATTATGCTTTTGAATTCAAGCCAAAACTATGGCCTTAAAATATCCCAAACAACAGTATATATTTGGATTTACAGGATTTCGGCTATGGGTTTTCCGAAAATCAACATCTTATTTTTTGTTATAAATTATTGTTTTATAAAGGATTGTGTTATTTTTGAGTTAAGTTAATGTAAAATTATTCTTATATATAAAAATCCGTTGCCTCGAAAGTATTCAAGACACATTATCCCCTAATTAGATAGTATCATGAATAGACAAAAATTAATTCTACTGAGCTTTCTTTTTTCTTATTCACTCTTTGCGCAAATAAAAAAGTTTGTAGTGCCTGATTCTTTAAAAAACAAAAATTATGACTATCTGGATAACCAGATGTATGAGTTAAGAAAAGACAGTGCTAAGGCGGCGGTCTATTTATACACTTATCTGTATAAAGCTTAGAAAGAAAAAAACTGGAAGGAGATGATCAATGGCTACCAGAATATCCTACACCAGTCTCCTAGTAAAATGCGATTACGTTATGCCGATAGTATGGTATACTCGGCTAAAAAATCTGCCGACAATGCCCTTTTAGGGTCAGCTTATTTGTCTAAAGGGATTGTGTATTATGGTCGCAAGCAGCAGGATAAGGCAATGGATAATTATTTAATTGCTAATAATTACATTTCCAAAACGGACGATTTGTATTTAAAGTACAAAGTGAAGTATCATATAGCACTTAGCAAACTCTATATTGGATTTTATGATGAGGCGATTTCACTACTTAGAGAATGTACAGACTATTATAAAGATCACAATCCTCGACCGTATTTAAATTCACTTCACTCCTTAGGACTTTCGTATAATAAAAGCGGTGATTACGGACTTTGTACGCAAACCAATATTCTCGGAATAGCAGAATGCCTGAGGCTTGATCAACCAGAAATGAAACCTTATTTCCTTCACTCACAAGGAATAAATGAGTACTTTTTGACAAACTATTCACAATCCATCAAAAACATAAAATCCTCTTTGGATGTCATCAAAGACAATAGTGATTTTGCAAATGTGGCGATTGGAAATTTTTATTTAGGTAAAGACTACTGGGCGTTAGGTAAGAAGCAAAAGGCGGTGGAGTATTTTACAAGAGTGGATAAAATTTTTAATGAAAAGCACTACTTGCGTCCCGATTTGCGACAGTCGTTTGAGCTATTAATCAGTTATTTTCGCCAACAGAAAGATGTGGACTCGCAACTATATTATATTAAACAACTGTTAAAAGCAGATACCCTTTTAACGGAAACCAGCAGATACATTGCTGGAAAAATCCATAAGGAGTATGATACCAAGGAACTTGTGTCACAAATGGATAAGCTCCAGAGTGAAAATGATGATCTAACCCAAGAAATGGTTTGGGAGAAAAATTATGATTGGATTTCAGCTATATTAATTTTTGTATTGTTTATGTTGATTACGTGGCTCACTTTCCGGCATTACAGAAATAAAACTCTTTTTAAAAAAAGGTATGAGGAATATGTTTCTCAAATAGGGAAGCCTAAAAATATACTTAAAAATGATAACGAAAAACTTCCCCTTAAAGAAATTAATGCAGAAACTGTAACTGCCATTTTAAAACAGCTAGATAAGTTTGAAAGGGATAAGAAATTTTTAGAAAGAGACTGGAAGCAAGGAAGTTTAGCAGCATATTTGAATAGTAATTCTAATTATTTGGCTTTAATCATAAAACATCATAGAGCCCAGAATTTCAGCGAGTACATTAATGGTCTTAGGGTAGACTACATCGTTGCATTGCTTCAAAAGGAAAAGAAGTACAGGAATTATACGAACAATGCTTTAGCCAAAGAAGCGGGATTTAGCAGTACGCAACGGTTTGCTAATGCATTTTTAACCAAAATGGGAATTCCGGTAATCTATTTTGTTGCTCAACTGAAAAAGGAGGACTAATAAACCGGCCTCCTATGTAATTTTAGTTGTCTAGTTTGATTTTATTTAATAATGATATAGTTCAAATTAATAACTAATCGGTTTTTTATGTTCACAATTTAAACTTTTTAAAATTTTCAGCCTGCTCAAAAATTTCTTTATAAATTTCATCACGATCAACTGGTGGATAGCCACTTTCTGCTAATAAGATTATTAAATCAACTTTTAATTCCGCTTTTATATCGTCTCTTTTACTCCAATCGGTGTATTTGGCTTTATCATCTACAACAAGCTTCACCTTTTGCGCTAAGACAATCAATTTATCTTCAGGATAACTAAAGTCGTATTTAATAGCTAATGCCTTTAAAATGTCATAAAATGCCTTTTCTTCAAAGTCAATTCCTAAATCTTTAAAGGACTCTTTTTCCTTTTTTAAAGCATAATACAGGTCTATGATTTCATCGGTGAAATCCTCTAGCACCCGACTTTGTAATACATCATCCTCCTTTCGTTCATTATATTTATCTACAATAAACTGCAATCGTTTAGAAAAATCTATTCCTGTTATTTTATTTGTTTTTTTTACCTCATCAATGGCTTTACCTAGTAATTTTTGAAGCAATTTAATTTTGGTGTTCGGCAATTTGATTTTATCAATTTTAGCCATATAATCATCTGCGAAAATATCAACTTCGGTTTGCCCTTCGTCTCCTAACTTAAAAATCTCTTCAATTCCATCACTTTCAATAGCATCTTGTAGCATTTGTTTTACTCTATTGTTCATTTGAGCAGTATCGGGTGCAACCCCTTTTGTTAATTTGAAAATAATAGAACGAACAGCCAGGTAAAAATGAATTTTATCTCGTTGCTCTTCTGAAAAGATTCCTGAACCTGAACAAATATCATATGCCGATTTTAATCGTTTTACGATGTACATGAAACGCTTTTCAAGTTCTTGTGTCAGTTGAACGAATTCTGAAGCTTGATTAAGTGTTTTTAATTGTTCTAATGGCGTACCACTAAAATAACCCGACTTGTCAAACTTGTAAAACAATCTACTTAATAAATCCAACTGATCTTTTACAACGCCTACCGATTGCTCAATATCCTCTATATTTTCTCCATCGGCATTGCTGTACATGGCTAGAGCCATGTTCATTTGTTTTTTAATACCGATATAATCTACAACTAGTCCTTTTTGTTTTCCTTCAAACTTCCTATTTACACGAGATATGGTTTGAATTAAATTATGGCGCTGAATGGGTTTGTCAATGTACATGGTATCAAGAAATGGAACATCAAAACCAGTGAGCCACATATCCACTACAATGGCTATCTTAAAATTTGATTTTTCACTTTTAAACTGACGACCCAATTCTTTACGATCGTCTTTAGTTCCTAACAAATGATAGAGTGTTTCAGGATCATCTTTCCCACGAGTCATCACCATTTTGATGCGCTCCATGGGTTTGATTTCTTTTTTGTCTTTGTCTGACAATACCACATCATCTGCTGCAACTTTTACTTCACTCCACTCGGGTCTTAATTCCAAGATATTTTTGTACAATTCATAAGCAATAGTTCTATTGCTACAGACAAACATTGCTTTTCCTTTTACTGTTGAACCTTCTGCGATTCTATTTTCATAGTGCCTTACAAAATCTTCGGCTACTGTTTTTAAACGTGTGGGATCACCAATAATCGCATTCATTTGCGACATGGCTTTTTTGCTTTCTTCAATTTGATTTTCGTTACTGCCTTCTTCTGCACATTGATTGTAGTACGCTTCAATTTCGGCTAGTTTTTGATTGTTCAACAGTACTTTAGCCGCACGGCCTTCATATACAATACGAACCGTTATTTCATCAGCAACCGATTCAGTCATGGTGTAGGAATCGACTATTTCTCCAAATACATCAATGGTAGCATCTATAGGTGTTCCTGTAAAACCTACATAAGTGGCATTGGGTAAGGAATCATGTAAATGTTTTGCAAATCCATAGGACTTTTTAACCCCTGTTTCTGTAACTTTTACTTTTTGATCTAAATTGGTCTGACTTCTATGTGCTTCATCGGAGATGCAAATCACATTGGTTCTATCTGTTAATAATTTGGTATCTTCTGTAAACTTGTGAATAGTAGTCAAAAACACGCCACCGCTATTTCTGCCTTGCAATAGTTCTCTTAAATTAGAACGACTTTCGACACTAATTATTGATTCATCCCCCACAAATCCTTTCGCATTTGTAAATTGTCCTGACAACTGATCGTCTAGGTCAGTTCGATCCGTAATAATTACAATCGTAGGACTAGCAAAATATTTACTTCGCATTAGCAAACGAGTCAAGTACAACATGGTATAACTTTTTCCGCAACCGGTAGTTCCAAAATAAGTTCCTCCTTTACCATCTCCATCTGGTTTTTGATGTCCTTTTATGTTTTCAAAAAGTTTGGTAGCTGCGTAATACTGAGGATAACGACAAACGATTTTGTCATTTTTTTTGGAGCTATCAGGTAAAAAGATAAAATTTTGAATAATATTCCGTAATCTTTTACGATTGAACATCCCTTGAATAAGCGTAAACATGGCATCAATACCGTCGACTTCTTTTATCATGCCTTCAATTTTTCTCCAGGCATAAAAGAATTCATAAGGTGCAAAAAATGATCCTGCTTTTGAGTTGGCTCCGTCACTAATTACACAAAAAGCATTGTATTTGAAAAGTTCTGGAATGTCTCTTTTATAACGAGTGGTTATTTGCAAATAAGCATCATGAAGTGTGGTGTTTTCTTGAATAGCCGTCTTAAATTCAAAAACAACCAAAGGCAATCCGTTGAGGTATAAAATCAAATCGGGGATGCGCATCTCATAGCCTTTGATAGCCATCTGGTTGACAATCTTATAGGTATTATTATCTTTTTCCGAATAGTCGATTAACTGTACATAAAAATCTTTTTGACTTCGATCCTCTCTCTTTAATAAAAAGCCATCACTTACCATTTTCATAATGGTTTTGTTACTTTCGTATAAATCAGAAGACGGCAAACGATCCAAATCTCTTACGATGGATTCTATCTCGTTTTCTGTAATATTTTCGGCTGCGTAGGAAGATCGCAAATAGTTTTTCAAATCTTCTGTAAGCAAGACTTGTTCACTAACAATATGTCCGTATACTGTTGATGGTTCAGCAGCTCCGTTGTATTCTATTGTTCGTGCTGCACCACCTGCTGAGTAGGTCATGTTTTCATTTTGCAATAAACTGATAAAGGCTTGTTCTAATTGTGCTTCGGTAAATTTCATCTATTTAAATTGCTACAGCTTACACTAGGTTAGTTTGTTTTAAAATTTTGCATTACTTCTTTCATTCTTTCTAAAAGATCAGTAAAAGATTTAGAATCTCCAATAATCATATTTTTCTGCATTGCTTTATAATCTTGTTCCCAGTCATTTAGTACTTCAGCAGGGGGGATTATTTGTAAAGTATCTCTTTTGTGAAATTCATAACTGATATTCCGTAATGGCGTAATGGCTTTTCTGTATGCTACAATTTGCTCAAAAAGCGAATAATCTTTATATGCTCTTTGCGCATATTCAGAATTTGCTAACCTATCTATATCGTACAAATGACGAGACAACCGCTCGCTTCTTATGTGATCAATTGGTTTTAAAAATTCTTCATGCAGTAATAATACTTTTTCAATAAAAGTACGTGTTGGAACGACCACATTCACCTTTGTTGCTTTTTTTGCAAACGGGAGATGGGCATATTCACTGTCTATAAACGAGATTACTTCTCTTTCCTCAGTAGGTTCTGTCAAAGAACGAGCCCCCATTTCGATTAATACTCTAGGTTGAATATAACTGTTATCACTTTCTATTAAAGGCTCATAATAAAACGCTAATGTGTTGGGATCACTGGTATCATCTACTTTGTCATTGTATTTGATAGTATAGGTATCTGATGCAATTCCTAACTGCGTTAATTGATTTATTAACTCTTCCCGAAATTCATTTATGATAAATGACCCCGAAGCCGTTCGTAGTCTCTTTATTGCCATTTTTGAAGGTAATGCTGCAAAACCTAAAAAACTTTTATCGATTATTAAATCAATATCTTCAGAGAAACGGTTGATGATTTGGTAAGCCTTACTGAGAGAAGTTCCTCCTTTGAAAATAATATGAGGAGCGTATTTTGATTGAAATACAGCTTGCAAAATAATACAAACCCAAGCATCCTTCTCAACTGCATAATCAGGCAAACCTGTTTTTACAGCTGTTTGCTTGATAATATTTTGTTTTTGATCTTTAGTAAGGTGTACCCACATTGCTTAATTCCTTAGTTTACTAATTATTTTTTGCACCCAAACTGGTGCAAACTTAGTTTGCGATTTTAGTACCTCTGGGTCTAGTTGTAAAACAAACGGCTTTAGTTTCCCTAAATGGCTTTGGTTTATTTTATGCTGACCAATTTCTTTTAGAGCCTGTACAATTAACATTAATAAATGATCCTTGATGGAAAGATTGCGGGGAGTCGTTTTCTTAAATTGAATGGAACGATTGCCAATAGTGATTGTTCTTTGCGCTCCATCTGTAAGGTACACTGCTTTAAGCGGAATTTGTGTTGACAAGCCCAATTGATATAAAGCCAACACTCCTGTTGGGGCAATACGTGCTTTGTCTCGCTTGGCAATCTCTACCGCAATTTCTTCTGTGGTGGGGTACAAGACACCTAACAGTTCATCTTTTTTAGGCACTAAATATATACCATGAGTTAAACGCTCTAGTAAACCCTCTTTTTCTAAACGTGATAATACCTTTCGGATATTCTCTGGTGAGCCGAATTTTGCAAAATCATCTGCGAAAAATATTTGACCCTTGGATGATTTCTTAATCTTTAATTCTACCTGATTATGTGAGGATTGCACCGTTTTTTATTTAGTGTTATGTCACAAATTTAGTAAATATTTGTGACAAAATGTATTCGTTTAGAATAAATACTATTCCTTACAAATTTCTTAATCACAGCTAGTTCAATTTTGGAGGAGGAACTTGATAGTAAAACCTTTTTATCGTCGTAAGGAAAATGGTTTTATTTCTATCGTTTTCCTACTTCAGCATAACAATGCTATTTATATAATTAACAATCATTCATTCATTTTTTTAGATAGTACAAGACATATTTAAAAATCATTATCTCATCCATTCAAAACACGCAATGCAATATCAATATCTGTAAATTTTCAATTATTTTTGCGCATACTCTTCAAATTCCTTTTTTGTAAAATGAGCTACGGGGAAGCCAAAAACATTTCCTACAAATTCAATTTCTACAAACTTGCTGTCCGAATACAAATAATTGATTCTGTCAAAATATAAAATTTGGAGTTTCGGTTTCACTTTTAAAAAATATCATAACACTTATTTTTCTCTCAAAATACAAAACGGGCAAATCAAATTTATTATATCTTGAAAAGGCTCTAATTATATCAAAACATTCTTTGTGACCAATTCCTTATTGCCTATTTAATTCTTAAAAATACATTTATATAAGACTCTTTTAAATGCTCTACAAGGTCCTGATTGATTATTGAACATAAACGATTGTTTTATACCTTAACGAAATTTACCACTTCATTTTTTCATTTCAAAAAATTGAGATTTGAATTCTCCTAATTTTCTTTTTGTTACACGACCCGAGAAAAAAGTTTTCCTAGAAATAGAAAAAGCTTCTTTCAAAGCAACTTCTATTGAATATTTAACATTTTGACTGTCTCTATTTTCATACAATCATCACATACATTTTTATTATAATTTTGGCCTCCTAATGATTTTGGTATTGTATGTGCTTTTTTTATAAATGTAACATCTGGTTCTTTTTTTAAGCACCAAAGACAACTCTTATTATTTATTACGTCAACCATTATAGATCTAGTTGTTTTTATTTTATTGTTAAAGCTACTTACTAATAATACGCAACTAAATTTAGATAAAATATCTATAATCGTATTGTATTTTTTCTGTATTTTCTATTAGTTTACCAATCCTTGCAATTTCATTTGAAGAAGATATTGTAGCAGGTAATTGTGAATACATATTCAAAGAATTCCAATTCATTTTTGTCAATCCGAGAATTTCATTAGCAATTTGCTCTAAACTGCCGTTTCCATGATGTTTGATAATTCTCAAAGGTTTTGGAATGTATCGCCCTCCAGGATAAAAATTGAATTTAGGGTTTACAACAGAAGGAATTATACCATGAGCATAAAGTAATGCTTCTTTATTGTTTAGTTGAATACATGTTCCCCTTGATACAGAAAAACCATCTATTTTCGTTTCACCATTACTTATCTTACTCGAAACATATCTAATATTGTCCTCAAAATTTATTTCGATCAAATCTATATTTTCTATTTTCTTATTATCTAAAAGACTATCTAAAATTCCTTGCTTTTCTTCCTCAGTATAAAAAGTTCTTTTGTGAATTACAACTCTCTTAGGAACTTCATTCATAGATTCATAAAAAAGATGGAGAACATTTCTCCCAAATTCGTAGGCGTCATCATAGCTTAAATGCGGCTTTTTATTTATCCACTTTATTTTATCATTAACTTTTGACAATTTATATTTTAATCCTTCTCCATCTGAACTATAAATATGACTGCATCCCAATATAATATGACCTTTATCGTCACTTTTATTATCTATACTATATCCTATCCCAGCAAAGGCAGTAGTTTTATCAGCATTGTGAATTACCCAAGGAGTTCTAAAGGATTTAACAAAAAAAGATAAAGATAGCCACCAATTAATTTGACAATTTAGGCTTTTGTCTACTATAGTTTTCTCTCGTATTATTTGCGATGTAAGTCCTTTTTCAGCACAAAAAGCTTTTATGTAATCATGTAAATCAAAAGATTCAATACCATCATTATAATGCAGAAAATTATCCCATCTTTTCGGTATATATATAATGATTATTTTTTGTGAACCAACAGAGCTTAGTTTATTGATTTTATCACATATATTTCTTTTTATCTCATGAACTATTTTATTTTCATTATTTTCAATAGGATCATTTGTTTTTTCCCAATTTTGAGATGAAACATTTGGTATATTTAAGCTTATACCATATGTATTATAAAACCCTTTAAAGTCCATAATATAATTATCCTTTGGATTGTTTTTGAGTATCTCTTGATTTTGTGTGTTGAGAAAATTGTGTAACTTTTCCGAATCTTGTTCAGGACATATTACACCAAAATTAATTGTGTTGTCTAATAAATTATACAAACCTGAATCAAAAGGTTTATTATCAACCAAACCTCTCATAGGGTGGGTATCAAGGATTTTCCTTTGACCATTATTGGAAGAGAATACCAAATTTGTTTCCTTAAATTGTATTCCCTTTAATTTTAATAAACTTTCAGGAACATTATGATTATTAGTGTATTGATTATTTAAATCACAAATATTAGTAAAAATGGGACTACCTTTAATATTGAAAACAAATCCTGTACCTGAATTAATTGGAAATTCCAATTTATTATCTTTGGTTACTAATAATTTTTTTCTCCATTCATCTACATATGCGTTGTATTTGTCATTGTAAATTTTGTGAAAAAAAGTTAACCCAATTTGTTGTTTAATTTCTTTTTCAACATCATTATTTTCAATTTGAAAATTAGGATTAAGAGATAAGTAATATTTACCATCAATTTTCTCTAAACCTAAACTAAGTGCTTGATATACTTTTTGATCTAAAATATATACATATTTTGACTTATCCCATAATTTATTTTTAAAATTGCTCTCAAGATTGTTTTTTTGACTAAATATTTTACATAACGAAGACAATAACAAATAGTTTATACTTTGGTTGTAGATTTTTAGATCAGTCAAAGGTTTTCTTTTTAATTCTCCTATAGAGTATTCACAAAACTTTTTTACAACATCTTCCGATATACCAAAAGACCATAGATCCTTACCATATGGGACAGCTACTATTGAATTATCTAAAGTTGTCTTTTCCTTTATTTTTTTCCAAGGTTTATCTCCTAAATTAGCTTCTAATACTAAAACTTCTTTTGGAAATTCAATTGGGAATAAATTACTTTTCAATACTTTATTTACTCTCTCGGGATTAATATTAAAAGAAGTATTTTTATCTATATCAGTAATTTTTTTTAAGTCAATAAGATCTTTTTTTAACTGAGAATTATCGTCAATGATTAGTTTAGTAATATTTAGCATTGTAATATCAAATCCCTCAGTATTTATATAGAATGCTTTTCTACCTTTGCTTTCAATATGTAATAGTAAATCTGAAATATCATTGTTAATTTTATCCCCATATCCACACCAAAACAATATTCCAGCTCCATTATTTGAATATGCTTCTTTCAGAGAATCCATTAAAGATTTATCCCTACCGCTATATCCAAGAACTATTAAATGTTTATCAGTGAGGTAATCTACTAATTTAGCTCTTAAAACATTATCTTGGTTTTTTAGCTCTTCAGAGGTGTTTTTTAATTCCCCATATTTAAAATCTCCATGGATTTTTATAATTGGTAATTCATTTTTACTTTGAGTTCTTTGGTTTATTCTGTTAACAGAATCTAATGAAATATCTATTCCAGTAATTCCACCTTGAATACAAGACGTATTAATTAAATCATCAAAATTAGTAGTCCAAACAGTATCTAATATACCTTGTTTTACTAGCAAGGGTATTGTTCTATATCCAACAGAAGGAGTTTTGTTTGAGCATATTTTTTGAAAATATTGTCTTCTGTTTTCATCAATTGGAAAACATTTTTTTGCATAAAATGAATATTCTTCTGAGTTATCTTTTTCAATGTAACAACCTTGATTGTCTAGCCAATTCTGAATAGTGTCTTGAACTTTAGGATTTTTATAATTCTCAATCCAATCTAGACTATTTGGATTGTTGCTCTTATAAATTATTTTTTTCCATTCCCAAATACAATCATTTGCAGATTGAATATCTGAACTAATTGAACAACCAGCTCCAAGAAGCATCGAATATGTGTTGTCTTTACTTATTGATACTGATCTTAGAAATTCATCAAATTTTAAAGTCATTGGTATAGGTATTTTTCAGTTTCTACTTTTGTCATCTTCGCTAATAGCAAATCTTTCAACTCCTCAAGTTTTTGAACTTCTTTATTCTGAATTTCTTTCTGAGTAAAAACTTTATTTATTATTTCCTCAAAACGTCGCATTATTTCAGAGCTAGGAACTATAATGTCAAAATTTTCAAGTTCAGCTTTTGTGATAGCTTCTCTTGTTGATCCAGACTGACTGATACCAAGCAATTTATTTTTGTTTTCTGAATGACAAAGTGTACACAAGATGTAAGATGAAAGATTTGAGTTTTTAGCAGCTCGGATTATCATAACGTGCTGATTTACTCGAGCAGGAAGTACATATTGCGGTACGATGGAGCAACGAGCAACAGAAACTCCAGTAATATTAAATAAAACATCATTCTCTAAAACCTCCGCTCCTTTTAACTTTTCAGCTTGGATATTGTTTATATATGCTAAATCGTCTAATGAAAATGAAAAATCATAAACATTTGTACTTCTTATTAATGATATTCCTGTTTTGAAATAGCTTCCTTTACCTCCTGTTGGAGTAGAACCGCTACCTATTTTGGAACATATATTTTTTAATTTATTCATTTCCCACCCCGCAGGAATCTCCTTCTCCAATTCCTTACACCAAACCATTTCCCCACCATTACTTTTATAAGGTTTTCCATTTTCATCAGGAAACTCAAAATCAACAAACCATTGTTTGTAAATAGCCTGAGCTGTTTCTTCGAGCTTAGAAATGAGTTGATTGTTTAAAGTAATACGGTTTTGAATGATATTGTATTCTCTAACAATTTCTTGTTGTTTTTCAATAGAAGGAATAGGTAATTCAGCATCACACATTTCAGCCCAGTCAAAAATTTCTCTTGCACTACCATGTGATTTAAAACGGGCATAACGATCAAATTCAGGTCTTCGAAACCACATCATTAAATATTCAGGTAATAATTCTTTCTCGTCAATTACTTCAAAAACAGTATAAGCTTGTGAAACCATAGCATTCTCATAATCTTCTAATAAAGCAATAGAGATTTTATCGCCATTACGGGAAGTTACAGGGCCATAAGCAAATTGATTTTTTGAAATCAATTTATACGTTGACATATCTGTTCCAATGATATTAGCGATAGAAGGCATTAAAACCTTTTTGATACTTACTCCCAATAACGGAATAGTAACTAAGTCTTTGTTTCTATTATTAACTAGTTGTATATAATCGGCTAGCTTTTTATAATTCGATGGCATAACCTAATTCTTTAAATACGGTTAATAAATCGTTTTTCGATTGTGCTTCGGCTTTTAATAACTCTGAAAACTCGCTGTGTAAGGAAGTCATTTTATCTTCAAAATCTATATTCTCATCACGGTTTACAAATGTGATGTATTTACTAGGTACTAATGAAAAATCTTTGGCTTCAATTTCTTCTAAAGAAGCAGAATGACAAAATTCAGGAACATTTTCATAAACAGACAAATCCGTTTGCCAGTTATGATACGCTTCAGTAATTTCTATAATATTCTCTTCTGAAAATTGAATAAATTTCTTTTCAAACGGTATTCCTTTTTCACGCAAGTCCAAAAATAAAATTTCGTTTTCTCTATTGCGATAGTTTCTAGTAGCATCAGGGAGTTGAACTGTTCTCGCTTTTTTGTTTTTGTTTAAAATCCAAAGCGTTACACTAATATCAGTAGTATAGAACATTGATCGAGGCAAAATCACAACAGCTTCAACAATGTCATTTTCTATCAGTTTTCTACGAATTTTATATTCTTCGCCACCTCCTGAAAGTGCGCCATTAGCCAAGATAAAACCTGCAACTCCATTGTCGGAGAGCTTGGCAACCATATTCAAAATCCAACCGTAGTTGGCATTGCTCGTTGGTGGTACGTCGTAGCCTTTCCAACGAGGATCGTCTATTAATTCATCACTCGCACGCCAATCCTTTTGGTTGAAAGGTGGGTTTGCCATAATGTAGTCGGCTTTCAAATCGGGATGTTGATCACGGCCAAAAGTGTCGGCAGGAACATCACCTAAATTGGCAGCAATACCACGAATGGCGAGGTTCATTTTGGCTAGTTTATAAGTTGTAGCCGTATATTCTTGTCCGTAAATGGAAATCTCTTTTTTGTTTCCGTGGTGGTTTTCTATAAACTTTATTGATTGTACAAACATACCCCCCGAACCACAAGCGGGATCATAGATAATGCCTTTGTAGGGTTCGATCATCTCAGCAATCAGGTTAACAATGCTTTTTGGGGTGTAAAATTCGCCTTTTCCTTTTCCTTCGGCCAAGGCAAACTTGCTCAGAAAATATTCATAAACACGCCCTACAATGTCTTGTTGTTTGTCCTTTATGGTGTCAATATTGTTGATAGTGTCTAATAGTGCAGCCAATTTACTGACGTCCATGTTCAAACGAGAGAAGTAATTATCGGGTAAAGCGCCTTTAAGTGAAGGATTGTTTTTCTCGATGGTGTGCAAAGCGGTATCAATTTTTAAGGCGATATCAGCCTGTTTGGAATTTTCAATAATATAACTCCAGCGAGCTTCTTCGGGTAAATAAAAGATGTTCGACATATTGTAGAACTCTTTCATTTCTAAAAACTTTTCTTTGCCTTCAGCTACTAGCTCTTTTCTTCTTACTTCAAATTTATCACTGGCGAATTTCAAGAAGATTAACCCGAGTACGACGTGTTTGTATTCGGATGATTCAACTGTTCCTCTTAATTTGTTTGCTGAATCCCATAGGGTTTCCTCAATTGATTTTTCTTTTTTTTGCTTTGCCATTAGGTTATTTAAGATTACTGATTGGGGTAGATTAGTACTCAATCATTGTATGTGTTTACTATAGAAACAACAGGGTGTTCTGTTTTGTTAGTGCTATCCTACAAACATAGTAAAAAGCAATTGGATGAAAAAGTTGATTTATTAACATGGGCTAGGGTATAACAGCAAATCTGAAGAACATTCTTTTTTGTAAAAAAAGTCAAATGAAATTGGATTTTCCTGAAACGACTGATTGTTAAAGATTACAATTGGCACGTAACGAAAATGCAGTACGGCTTTTATGATGTTTCAATAACTGAAATTTTAGTTGTGCTAAATTTACCTAAAAATGGAAGTACATTAAAGTATTACTTTGTTGGTAAATATTTAAGCGGGTAGTTTAATGTAATAAGATAAACTTGAAGAGATAGAATAAAATGAAATTAGAGATTGAAGTTCCTAAACCTAATATTTAGAAAAGTGTTTAGTAATCGTGATCAAAATCAAAATCAAAATCAAATAGTTCTTTTGGAGAAATTCTTAATCCTTTTGCTATTGAAATTATCGTACCCATTGAAGCACCATGTTCACCTTTTAAAACGCGGTATACTTGTTTGGGTTCAATTTTACCAATAGAGGCAATTGTCATTACATCTGTATTATTTATATTAATTATTTTATGCAAATTTTCCCCAAATGCGACATAATATTGTTTTCTAATTTCATTCATAAAGTGAAATTGAAACAATTGCAATAAAAAAAATTGTCAAATTTGACAATTTTCTGATTTTTTTCATATATTTGAACTTTCAATAAAGTTTAAAAAAACCTTTGATGGTTTTTTATTAATTTTGCGAAACTTCATATAAAAATATTTGAAGCATTCGCTTTGAATCTCGCTTTTGAAAACTGGTAATTTTTAACGGGGACGAGATGATAAGTATGATGCTCACGTCTTTGGCGTGGGCTCACTTATTGTCCCCTGGTATACCAGTACCTCAAAGGCAGTATGGTGAGTTCCATGCCATTTTTTTTACTCCCTTACAATTCTTAGCATTTCTTCTTTATTTAGAAAATTCGTATTCGTCATTGTTTAACCTATTTAGAACAAATTGCCCATGAAGTAAACCGCTATTCCAAAATATATAAATACTATAGCATAAAAATGGCCCTCTGTTCAGCGACCAAACTAGAGCAGAGGACCTTAGCTAATCAAATGTCCATTTCACTAACCAATCTCAATATTATGAATTATTCTTCATTTTACAAGGATGGGAAGACACTTTATTGCATAATTTTTTCATGCCTACTATTGTCCTTTTCAACTTCATTTGCCGGAAATGTAAACCGGAAGCCTCATGTTTTTCCGCAGGAAATTAAAATTCAAGGAACCGTTACCGATGGGCATGCGCCACTACCCGGTGTTTCCATCACTGTAAAGAGCAGATCCAATACTACTGCTATTACCGATTATAATGGACAGTATGCTATATATGCTGCTCCAAAAGACACTCTTGTGGTGTCTTTCATCGGATTTAAAAAGGTACTCATGCCTGTGCTAGGACGTAGGACGATTGATATTAAGTTAGAGTACGATACCAGTACACTTCAAGAAGTTAAGGTCAATGCCGGATACTATTCGGTTAAAGAAAGTGAACGCACAGGAAGTATTGCACGTATTACAGCAAAAGATATAGAAACACAGCCCGTGACCAATGTCTTGGCCACCATGCAAGGGAGAATGGCAGGAGTTGCCATTACGCAAACCACTGGCATGCCCGGAGGGGGATTTGATATAAAAATAAGAGGGCAAAATAGTTTGCGCTCCGATGCCAATGCCCCCTTATATATTATTGATGGGGTTCCGTATGCTTCGGATCCTATAGGGTATAGTCAGACGTCAACGCCTTTTCCAACAATTAGTAGTCCACTCAATAGTATTGATCCTAGTAGCATAGAGAGTATTGAGGTCCTGAAAGATGCCGATGCTACATCTATTTACGGTTCTAGAGGAGCCAACGGAGTAGTGCTAATAACCACTAAAAAAGGTCATAAAGGGAAAACTATGTTTTTTGTAAATGCATCAACAGGAGCCTCTTCCGTTACAAGATTTGCTGAGTTAATGAATACTGAACAATATCTCTCCATGAGGAGACAAGCATTTGCCAACGACGGGATAACCACATATCCACCCTCAGCCTTCGATATAAACGGAACTTGGGATCAAGATCGCTATACCGACTGGCAGAAAACCTTAACAGGAAGAACCGCCTTGACAACCCTATTTAATGCAGGAGTACAAGGAGGATCCGATCAAACGCAGTTTTTGCTAAATGCTAGCTCAAGTAAGCAAACTACTGTTTTTCCCGGTGAGTTTACCTATAACAAAACGGGTGTACAGCTAAATGTAACTCATGCATCTACTGATGATCGTTTTAAATTAACTGTAAACACAGGCTATAATCTCCAAAATAACAACCAACCGGCTGCCGATTTTACCTATAATGCGCGATATCTTGCCCCTAATTCTCCCGAACTATATAATGAGGATGGGAGTTTAAACTGGGCGGGTAATACGTGGCTCAATCCCTTGAGAACTCTCGGCGCTACCTTTAGAGCTAAAACCAAAGACCTCATTACAAGTGCAGTGGTTTCGTATGAGCTCCTAAATGGGTTGCAGTTTAAGACGAACTTGGGATACAGTGATCTGAATCATGTAGAGACACGAATTTCTCCCTCAACTATTTATAATCCTGTGGCCAATATTACCAGTGCCAACTCAAGTCTATTTGTTGCAGAAACACAACGGAATTCCTGGATCGTAGAGCCGCAGTTGAGTTACGACAAAACATTTGATAAAAGTAAAGTATCCATTATTTTGGGAAGTACATTTCAGGATCAAACATCTACAAGCATTGCTCAGTCGGGAACAGGTTTTAGTTCTAATAGTTTAATCTACAATTTGGCTTCTGCTTCAACATCCCGAACTTTATTCAGCGATAAGATTCAATACAGGTATCAGGCTTTTTTCGGGCGTATCAATTACAGTTTTAACGAACGCTATATTATAAACCTAACAGGTAGACGGGATGGTTCCAGCCGTTTTGGACCGGAAAATCAGTTTGCAAATTTTGGAGCGGTTGGAGCAGCTTGGCTTTTTTCCAAAGAAAAGTTTATAAGTGGTAGCAATATCATCAGTTTTGGTAAGCTAAGAGCTAGTTTCGGTACAACAGGAAGTGATAAAATAGGGGATTATCAGTATATGGACACCTATACTTCAACTGGAGTATTGTATGATGGAAATGTAGGTTTACAGCCTTCACGTCTTTATAATCCTGATTTTGGTTGGGAAGTCAATAAAAAACTTGAAGCCGCCATTGAAATGGGATTTTTTAAGGATAGAATATTTTTAACCGCTGCATGGTACCAAAACAGATCATCCAATCAACTGGTAGGAATACCGATGGCTGCAACCACTGGATTTAACTCCATTCAAGCAAATCTGGATGCGTTAGTTCAAAATAGGGGATTGGAGTTTACCGTGCGAACTGAAAATTTTAAAGGCAATAACTTCAGTTGGACTACCAATTTTAATATTTCTTCTAACAGAAACAAATTACTTGAGTTTCCTAATTTGCAAGGGTCAAGTTATAGCCAGACCTACCGTATGGGGCAACCTTTAAGTTTGCAACTGCTTTATCAGTTGGAGTCAGTTGATCCTCAAACTGGACTGTATCGATTTACAGATTTAAATAGTGATGGCAAAATTACTAACCCAGATGATAAACAAATTATCATAGACATGACACCTACATATTTTGGTGGTCTTCAAAATCAGTTGGTATACAAGGCTTGGACATTGGACTTTCTTTTTCAATTTGTAAAGCAGAAAAATAGAAATGCAACTCTAGATCCCGCAGGACAGATGGCAAATCAACCTGTAAGGTTCCTGGATAGTTGGACACAGGTGGGAGACGATGCTCAATACCAGCGCTACACAGCAGGTTATAATAGTGCAGCGGTGACAAATGCCTACCTCTTCAATTCAAGCACAGCCTCTGTAACAGATGCCTCTTTTGTAAGGCTTAAAAACATAGCACTTTCTTGGAAGATTCCTCTTAATCTGCATGCCGTACAATGTAATCTAACAGTACAGGGGCAAAACCTCTTGACCTTTGCTAAGTATAAAGATGGGGATCCTGAGTTTACCACCTATGGGTATCTTCCTCCGCTAAAGACCGTCACAGCAGGAATACAGTTTAATTTTTAATCATCAACATTATGAAACGATTTACACATCCTATTTTACTTTCATGTTATTCAACCGTACTATTTTTTCTTATGGTAGTGGGTATCTTACATATCTCCTGTGATTCTTTTGTGGAGGCGGATAGTCCACAGTCACAATTGCCTAGCGAAGCCGTATTTGAAAATTATGCCACAGCAAGTGCCGCCATAACAGACATATATGCAAAAATGAGAGATAGGGGCATGTTAACTGGGCAGAGTTCGGGAATTTCATATCAGCTGGGATCCTATTGCGATGAATTAGATTATTATGGATCACCAACCGCGGCTGCTGCCGCTTTTAACACTAATGCCTTATTACCAAGTAATAATCTAGTTCAGGATTATTGGTCGGTGGCCTATAATCAGATTTATGCTGCCAATTCGGTACTGGAAAGATTAGAAACTTCTACTGCTCTATCCGAAGAACAAATAACCCAACTTCAAGGCGAGGCCTACTTTATTAGGGCAATGGTGCATTTTTATCTTACTAATCTCTTTGGAGAAATTCCCTACATCAAAACTACTGATTACAGGTTAAATAGTAGAGCTCCGAAAGTCACTGTAAAAGAAGTTTACAGCTTTACTATCCACGACCTAGAGCAAGCAGCTACACTACTGGAAAAGGATTATCTTAGAGCGGAAAGGACAAGGCCCAACCGTTATGCTGTTCTTGCATTGTTGTCACGAGTATATCTATATGATGAAAAATGGGCAGAAGCGGCCAATGCAGCATCTGTACTCCTCAACGCTACAGAGCTATACACCCTACAATCGGATTTAAAGAGGGTATTTCTTAAAGAATCGAAAGAAACGATCTGGCAGCAACAGCCCTCAATTGCAGGAAAAAATACTGACCAAGCTGCGTCATTTATATTTTTTACTGTTCCGCCTCCTTCGGCTGCTTTAACAGCTGAGTTTATAAACTCTTTTGCATCCACTGATCTTAGAAAAAGCAATTGGACGGGTTCAATGGCTAATGCTAGTTCCACTTGGTATTATACTTATAAGTTTAAAGAGTTCTATAATACCCCTGTGTCAAAAGAGTATCCTGTGGTATTGAGACTGGCAGAACAATATCTGATTAGAGCAGAGGCCAGAGCACAACAAGGAGATTTGATAAGTTCTAAAGAAGATCTAAACCGAATTCGCCAACGTGCAGGACTTGCCCAGGCCCTTGCATCCTCTAAAGAAGAGTTGCTGCAAGCTATTCTAGAAGAAAGAAAATTAGAATTATTCTCAGAATATGGACATCGTTTTTTTGATCTAAAACGAAATGGACAACTCGATCAGGCTTTATCAACCCTAAAGCCAGGCTGGAATACAACCGATAGGCTTTTTCCATTGCCTCAGAATGAAATAAACCTTAATCCGACCCTTTTGCCCCAAAATGATGGATATTAATAATTATACTAATTATATGAATTTTTACAATCAAATTATAAGAATACAGAAATGTTGTTGGGTGACATTTTTTATGAAGGCCACTATCTTTTTGTTGTTTATTTTGCAATTAGTAACCTGTCCTCTTAGAGGACAGGAATTGCAAAAAAGGAATGCTCAGAGTTCAGACTACCACCGATGGTCGGATATGTATATGCATGACGTAAGCCCCGATGGAAAATGGGTGTTGTATCAGCTCGATTATGATCATAATATGGATACAATGGTGGTACGGAGTACAACCTTTGATAAAAAATATAATTTTAAAGGTTTAAAGCGTTACAATTTCTTGAATGACGAAGGCCTCGTGACTTTGCGTCAAGATTATATGGAAATCCTCAATTTAAAAAAGGGTAGCAAAAAACGTTTTGATAAGGTGACAAATTATGCTTATTCGGAAAGTACGCATCAAATAGTAATGTTGACCGATGATGGGAAAAACAAGAAGTTGAGCATCTTGGATCCTAAAGGAAAGGTGTTGAAAGAAAAGGAATCAGTATCTTTCTTTTCAATGAGCCCCGATGGACTTAAAATTGTTTATGTAACTAAATCAGACGCGGGTGATACTTTAGGCATCATGGATATAAAGGCAGGGTATACAGAAAAAATACTAATTGCCAATAGTACAGCAAAGTGGGATAATTTTGTTTGGCAACAATCAAAAGCCTTGTCGTACCTGCAGCACAACGGTAAGGATTCAAAAACAACCTTATCGTATTATAATTTGCAGCGATCAGTTTTAAAAACACTAGATCCCATGACACAAAGTGGTTCTCTAGGAAATATAGAAATTACAACGTACTACTTATATCCCATGATGCTTTCTGATGATGGTGAAAGCGTTTTTTTCGCTACTAAAAGACAAAGTGTTCCTTCAGAAAAAAAAGATAAAAATGAACCTCAAATTTGGTACGCTGGCGAAAAAGTAATTTATTCTCGACAAGAGCGAACCGAGGATCTGAAAAGTAAGCCCAATCTAGCGGTGTGGTATCCGATGAGCGGAAGTTTTAGGGTTATTTCTTCTCCTGAATTTTCTGAAGTATTCCTTACAGGAAACCAACAGTATGCATTGCTTGCCGATCCTCTTTTGCACGAACCCGCAATGGAGCTTGAAGTTGTGAAGGATTTTTTTATTAAAGATCTTAAAACGGGCACACAGGAACTATTAGTTAAAAATATTATAGATTTAAAAAATCGATTGTTGCCCTCTCCAAGCGGAAAATATATTGCCTATTTCCTTGAGAATGATTGGTGGATTTATGACGTAGTTGAGAAAAAACATACCAACATTACAGCTGAAATTGACACTGATTTTTCTGAGGATAACGGTAATATAGGGGTAGGTTATCCTTGCGGCAACCCAGGTTGGACTGATGGCGATCAAGAAATACTTTTGTATGACCAGTTTGATATTTGGGCCGTTAAGCCAAATGGAACGTGGAGAAAATTAACTAGTGGAAGAGAAAAAGAAATTCAGTTTCGTTTTGCATATAATATAGGGAGTTCTTTTAAAAAACAAAATTTTGATGGTGCCAAAAGAGCTACCATAAATATAAATAAGGATATAATCCTCAGCGCAAAAGGTATTGATAAAAAGTCGGGATATTTTTTATGGAGTGAAAAAACGAAGGAAAAGTGTATTGTTTATGAGGATGCCATGATTGATAATATGCACTACATTGAAAAGGCCAAAACTTTTATCTATCAAAAACAGAATTTTGATAAATCTCCATTTTTAGTTCGGCAATCACAAAATAAAGAGCCTAACGTTTTTTATGAAAGTAATAAGCACCAGCACCAATTTAAGTGGGGTAAAGCTGAACTTGTTTCCTATAAAAATTCAAAGGGAAAATTGCTTCATGGAGCATTGTATTATCCAGCTGGCTATAATCCGCAAAAAAAATATCCAATGATTGTACACGTATACGAAAAGCAATCACAGAACATACATAATTATATCAAACCTACACTTTTTAATTTGGTAGGATTTAACCCAACTGTATTAACATTGCAGGGCTATTTTGTATTACGCCCAGATATTGATTATGAAATAGGAAAGCCGGGTGAAAGTGCTGTTGATTGTGTTACAGCGGCAACTAAAGCTGTTATTGATAAAGGAATTGTGGTTGCAAGTAAAATTGGATTGATGGGACATTCCTTTGGAGGCTATGAAACTTCATTTATTGTTGGAAAAACGAATATGTTTGCTGCTGCGATTGCTGGAGCACCTCCCACAGATCTTTATAGTTTTTACCATTCTATAGACTGGGATAAAGGAAAAGCCAATATGACAAAGTTTAACGTTGGACAGTTAAGATTAGGAGTTTCAGCTTTTCAAGCCCCTGAGATCTACATGAAAAATTCACCTCTTGCTAGTGCACAAGCTATTGATAAACCCCTACTTATTTGGAGTGGTAAAAATGATAATCAAGTTGACTGGCATCAGAGCATTGAATTATACGTGGCAATGCATCGTCTTAAGAAAAAAAGTGTTATGATTTTATATCCCGAGGAAGGACATTCCTTCATGAAACCTGAAAATCAAAAAGATCTCTCAACAAAAATATTACAGTGGTTTGATTATTTTCTTAAAGAGGAAAAACAGACTCAATGGATTAGCAAACAGCTATGATTTAATACAAAGTTACAATGCAGTTTTAAAAAACTGCATTGTGTTTAAAGGTTAGTTAATTTCATCAAGGAGAAGGCATGTGCAGAACTTCGGCACAATTATTTCCTTTACCAAAAGCTTGTTGTCCGTTAGCTTGACAGATGGGTTGAGTAGCATCATTAGAACATTCAACAGGAACGTCACAAACTCCTGTGAGACTGTTGATATATCCATCACGTGGTGCTGCCTTGGATGCATTCTGCATAGAGGTAGTTAGAAAAGCACCTGAAATACCCATTACTGCTGCCGCAGCAAAAGATAAAGTTGGTTTTAAAAATGTCGTTTTCATAATCGTAATATATTAAATTAAACAATGATCTACTTTTTATGACAGGTGTTGATCGCTTTCCTGCTACCGGCCGGTAATGTTGTTATTTTTTTCAAGATTTTCTTTCAACTGCCCTTTTATAACATACACATAAAGATTTTTACCACTGAGCACGTACAAATAAGTATCGGTGAGGTATAGCTGTTTAATTTTAGTTCCGTTATCGGTAAAAATGGGAAAGCTTAACAGATAAATTTCCTTCTCAATATCATACACATCTATCACTGATGCGTTAGCCCACATTTTTGGATCTTCATAGCGACCAGGGACTTTTGAATGAATAAATAATAAGTTTTTTTGTGTGGCAGTCAATGCGTTCACAATATAGGGGGGAGCACTTAAACGGCGCTGTGTATGATTATTTATTTCGGTTACTTTAATCTTAGCGTGCGTAATCGTGTCTATTGTAGTACCTCTTTTAAATTTACCTTCTGTGCTAGCTTGTACAAATCCATTTCGGTAATAGTAAACATAGACCATTTCCTTGCGGTATTCATTGTAAAGAAGCATGCCATCAGTATCAAAAATTCCATCAATTTGTTTCTGTAGCAAAATGGGAAAATATTTAATTCTAAGTGTTTTATTTTCATTATAGAAGCCGAGTTGGTGCTGAGAACCGGCACCGTCGTTATTTCGTAGTACGAAACTGCTACTATCAACCGGTACTGCAGTGGTGAAATGGGGTATGTTTTCCAATTTACCAGAGATTGTCCAATCGCTCATTTTACCTCTATAAATAACCGGAACCGATCCATCTAGTAAATAGAAATAAGGAGCTTTGATTTTTACAAAAATTTTTCTGAATGGCTCACCAGTATCGGTAAAGGCAATGCTGTGTTTGCTTCGGTTTTTTAGTGTGTCTATACTTATAATTTCAAATGGATCCGTTAGGTTACCAAGGAAAATTTTATCGGCTGTACTACCTGCAAAATAATAGGAGTTGTAGTGTAAATCGATTTTATTAATTAACTTAATAGTCTGTTTAATGTAGCGGCGTATGAAAGGATTTTTTTTGTGTATTATTTTCTCTGAACTTAAAAACATGACCACAATCAATCCCATACTTAAAATCATCAAAACAAATGCGTATTTAAGTTTATTCCAACTTTGTATATTGGGTTTTACCTTAGATTTTCTAGGGGGATTATAAAATAGGCCCATGAGAGCCAGCAGCACAAAAAATAGGTTAAAAACCAAATGAACATTCCAGGACATTTTTTCAAGGATGCCACCACAAGAACAGGGTACGAAGGAGCTGAAATGTAGGACCACAAAAATATATGCGGTGAACATCGTCATCAAACCTAAAGCACCATATAATCCTACCATACGGGTTTTAGGAAAAATCAACATAACAGCGATTAGTATTTCAATTAAAGGCACAAACCAGGAAACCCATCCGGCAAAAGCACTGAGCAGGGGAGACTGTGCCAACTGAACAGTGAAAGTTTCCATTGCTATTATTTTATTTACCGCCGCATAAACAAAAAGCAGGATAAATAAAAAACGTATTAGGTGAATAATCTTGTTATTATTTTGGAAGTACTTATTCATGATCTTGATTTTAATGTGCATCCATCAATTCTGATTTCTGATCAAAACAAAAGTACGGTCATAAAATGCCAGAACACTTATGAAAATCAAGCCAAAATTTTTGAAAATCGAGCCAGTTTTGTGCTGATTTCTAGTTAGAAAAAAAATGCCTGCAAAAAAAATACAGGCATTGTAAGGAATCTTTGAAAGAGGCATTTACTTACAAGCTTGATTCAACGTTTGAAGTTTTTGATTGAGTTCAACCAATCCCGCTTTTTGTAGGCATTCCTCGGCTATCTTTTTTAGATTGGCAAATTCCTCTTCCGACATGCTTTCCATAAGGCTAGAATCTTCATTTTCCACTGCTAATCCTTGCTCAATTAGATGGCTCAGTAGCAACACATTTTTGCGTGAAATTTTCAAATCAATCTTCACTGGTTCATTCATGCCTGGGATACTTAAAATGGTATCAAACACTTTGGCAACATCATTTTTTGTGATCATAATTTCAACGTTTTAAATTACTATTTGACTCTTGTAAAGATAAGTTGCTGCTAGCTGATTCTCATGGCTACAATATATCCATCATAGGATTAATCCAAAGTACTTATTTAATTTAGCTTCAATAAAGGAAAAATTTGATGAAGCTTTAAAATGAACTTTAAAAGTCTGAAAGTTTGCCACGTTCCTGCAAACGGCAAGATGTCCGGTTGTTAAACAACCGAATCTTGCTGCTCTTGCCTCGGAACTCGGAGCAGGGAAACCTTAAAGTAAAAAACAGTTTGTCAGAACAATGAAAAGGATAGATGATGGAAAAGAAAGATGCAAACAGAACGAGATTTGTAGGGGTTCGTTTTACACCAGAAGAATACAAAAAGATGGGAGAAAGATGGAAAGCTACTCGATGCCGAAAGCTTAGTGATTTTATACGTAGACAAGTTTTTAATAAACCTGTTACAACGGTTTATAGAAATCAATCTCTGGATGATTTTATGTATGAAATTATAAGGCTCAGAGGGGAATTAAATGCGGTTGGAAATAACTTTAATCAGAAGGTGAAAAAGCTACATACCTTAAAAGAAATCCCAGAATTTCGATACTGGAATTTAAGTGCGCAACACGAACAAAAATTGCTTATGGATAAGGTAGAGGAACTAGCAAAACACTTTCGGAAATTCTCAGAAAAATGGTTGCAGTAATTAAAACTGGCAGTTCTGTTAGACGGATTTTTACCTATAATGAAAATAAAGTAGAAGAAGGAAAAGCGCAGTGCATTGGTGCGGTGAATTATCCCATGGAAACACATCTATTGACTAGCCAAATGAAACTCAGTAGACTTTTAAATCAGAGTGCCCAAAATGAACATGTAAAACACAACAGCGTACATGTGTCCCTCAATTTTGATACTTCTGAAGCTAACCTTACCAATGAGAAACTCCTAAGAATTGCTTCGAGTTATATGAATAAAATTGGTTTTGCACAGCAACCTTACTTGGTGTACAGACATTATGATGCCGGACATCCCCACATTCATTTGGTATCAATTAAAATAAGATCGGATGGTAGCCGGATAGACATGCATAATATAGGGAGAAATCAGTCTGAAACTGCTAGAAAAGAAATCGAAAAAAACTTTGGATTAGTTAGGGCTGAGGATAGCCAAACCAAGAAGGAGCAGACACTAAAACCTATGGTATTGTCTAAGATAAATTATGGAACGTCAGAATCTAAAAAGGCAGTGCAAGCTGTACTAAATTATGTGCTTCCAAATTATAAATACAAAAGCCTTTCTGAACTCAACGCCGTGTTGTTGCAATATAGTTTAGCTGCTGATCGAGGAGATGAAGAATCTAGAATTTTTAAAAATAAAGGATTGGTCTACCGAATGCTAGATCAAGAAGAAAAACCTATAGGTGTCCCTCTTAAAGCAAGCAGTTTTTACAACAAACCAACGCTTGCGTTTTTGGAAAAAAGATTTGAGGTAAACAAGAAAGTGCCGGCATCTTTGAAAAACAGAATAAAGAATGCAGTTGATCTTATTTTCCTTAAGAAAAAGGTATCGCTTTTAAAACTATCCACCGAGCTTCAAAAGGAAGGTATTCATCTTGTTTTACGCCGCAGTAGCGAGGGTCAAATCTACGGAATTACCTACGTAGATCATCAGTCCAAATCCGTTTTTAATGGTAGTGATCTGGGGAAGCAATACAGTGCCAAAGCTATTCAAGATCGATGCAACTTGTCTTCTAATGAATTGCAGAATAGAAGTAACCCTAAGGTCGCTCAAGTGAACAGTACCAAAGAAAATCAGCAACAATGGGATTACAAAGAAAGGTTTTTTAAAGAATTAAATGAAGGTGTTTATAATGCTGATTTTAAGTCTACTATCGAAGGCATTTGTAACCTGTTGACTCGTCTGGAAAATGAATCATCATACATTCCTCATCAACTTAAAAATAAACGTAAAAAAAAGAGAAACAGAGGGCAATCAAACAATCAATAATCTTAAAATATTTGAGCTATGCAGACAGGAGAAAATGAACAGGCGCTTAGAAAAATTTTGGATATGACAAGGCTCATTAGTATTGTCATCTTGATTTTACACTTTTACTTTTTTTGTTATCTGGCTTTTGTACAATGGAATCTCACCAGTGTATTTGGCCAAAATATAATGAGCAAAATTTTCCGAACCGGGCTCTTTGATAATTTTTACAAATCAAAATTCTTAGCGTTGCTACTTTTGATGATTTCGATTATTGGAGCAAAGGGAAGAAAAGATGAAAAAATGAATTACAAAAGGGCATTGGTATATATCCTAATAGGTCTGTTTTGCTATTGGACTGGAGTTGCCGTTTTGCATTTTAAAATGAGTGTACAGTATGCAGCAGTTCTTTATATAACTATTACAGCGAGCGGTTTTCTTCTGGTGCTTTCCGGAGGTACTTTATTATCAAGAATCATAAACACCAAGCTCAATAACAACGATGTTTTCAATAGAGAAAATGAAACTTTTCCTCAGGAGGAAAGACTGCTTGAGAATGACTATTCCATTAATCTTCCAGCACGCTATCAATTAAAAAATAAGATACGTTCGAGTTGGATTAACATTATCAATCCGTTTCGAGGTCTTTTGGTTTTAGGCAGTCCCGGTTCAGGTAAGTCCTATTTTGTAATCCGTCACGTCATTACCCAGCACATCAAAAAAGGATTTAGCATGTTTGTATATGATTTTAAATACGATGATCTTTCCAAAATTGTCTACAATACCTTTGAGAAATATAAACATGTTTATAAAGTTACCCCAACCTGTTATTTTATAAATTTTGATAAAATTATGCACCGTTGCAATCCTCTGGATCCAAAAGCTATGGATGATATTACAGATGCTTCGGAATCAGCGCGTACCATTCTGATGGGACTTAACAGGGAGTGGATCAAAAAGCAAGGAGACTTTTTTGTGGAATCGCCCATTAACTTTTTGTCTGCCGTAATCTGGTATCTCAAAAGATATAAAGAAGGGGAATTTTGTACCCTTCCACACGTTATTGAACTCATGCAGGTCGAATACGAAAATCTTTTCTCCATTCTTCGCACAGAGAAAGAAATTGAGGTATTGATCAATCCGTTTATAAGCGCCTTTCAAAACGATGCAATGGATCAGCTAGAGGGGCAAATCGGTACAGCAAAAATCGCTATGGCTCGTTTGTCTTCGCCTCAACTGTATTATGTATTATCTGGAAATGACTTTAGTTTAGACATCAACAATCCGCAAGAACCCAAAATTGTGTGCATGGGAAATAATCCCCAAAAAATACAGATTTATGGAGCGGTTTTGTCCCTTTATGTGAATAGACTTGTAAAACTGGTTAATAAAAAAGACAGAATCAAATCGAGTCTGATCTTCGATGAATTTCCCACCATATATCTCAATAATATGGATAGCCTTATTGCAACGGCTAGAAGCAATAAAGTGTCCACCTGTTTAGGGATTCAGGATTTTAGTCAATTGCGAAAAGATTACGGCAGGGAACAGGCCGATGTAATTATGAATATTACTGGAAATATAATCTCAGGGCAGGTTACGGGAGATACGTCTAAACAACTTTCGGAACGTTTTGGTAAAATAATGCAGGATAGGGAAAGTCTCTCAATCAACAGCAGTGATACCTCTATTAGTCGTTCTAAACAGCTGGAAGTAGCAGTGCCTCCTTCTAAGATTGCCTCGCTAAGTTCAGGTGAATTTGTGGGTATGGTTGCCGATAATCCCGATTGTAAAATTGATCTTAAAACCTTTCACTGCGAAATAGTAAATGATCATCAGGCATTGAAAAAAGAGGAGGGGAGTTATAAAGAAATTCCACCAGTGCGTAACATTGATGACCTCATGATTCAACGTAATTATTTGCAGATCAAACAGGACGTACAAGACATCATAAACTCGGAACTGGAAAATCTGCTTAATGATCCGGCACAGACACATTTGATTATTAAAAAAAAAGAGGGGTGAATTTTATATGCTACTCTCGGGCGTTCAGACTTAATTCCGAAACAAAGTTCGCAGTTAGGCTGCGGTTCTCAGAAAAAAATTCCCCCATAAATGCAGGACATATCCTGCTTTATTGCGTTGCTTTTTTCGTTCGCTTACCTACCTGCGGGGCAGGTTCCATAATTAATCTTAAAACTTTAGTATTATGGAAACGAAAAACACACAGCAAAAATGGAATCAAGTAGCAGAGATCAAACTGGTTTATAAAACCAAAGTAAAAGCATCTGAAAGACCTTACATCACTTCCTCCAAAGCGGTATATAATCTAGCGATCCAGAACTGGAATCCGGATACCATCGAATTCTTTGAGCAATTTAAAGTACTACTTTTAAATCAGTCTAATAGAGTACTGGGTATTTACGAAATGTCCTCAGGAGGTATTACAGGAACTGTAGTTGATATCAGAATGATTTTTGCAGCAGCAATCAAAGCCAATGCTGTAGCATTAATTATAATGCATAACCATCCCTCAGGGCAGCTTAAAGCTTCTGAAGTTGATAAACAAATTACCAAAAAAATCAAAGAAGCGGGTCAACTCTTAGATATTAAACTTCTAGATCATCTCATTATTACTCCCGAGAACTATTATTCATTTGCAGATGAGGGCGCTTTATAGCGCCTTATATCTATAAGTTCATAGATAGACAGAAGCATATGGAATTCTTGCTTCTGTCTTTTTTTGTGAATTAATAATAAGTGAACCGTCGCACCTTTGCGATATATTTCGCAAGTCGTATCACTTGATGACTGTAACCATATTCATTATCGTACCAAATGTACAACACTACTCTTTTACCATCTCGTGAAACAATGCTGGCCTTACTATCATAAATTGCCGGTGCAGCAGTTCCAATAATATCAGAAGATACCAATTCATGGTTAAATGAATATTTAATCTGTTCGACCAATTCGCCTTCTAGAGCATATTTTTTCATAATGTCATTGAGAGTCTCGAGGGTAGTGGGGGTAGCCACTTCTAGATTTAAAACCACTAGTGAGCCATTGGGTACAGGAACCCGAATCGCATTTGAAGTTAACTTTCCTTCTAATGCGGGTATTGCTTTGGCAACCGCTGTTCCAGCTCCCGTTTCTGTTATCACCATGTTGAGAGTTGCTGCTCTTCCACGGCGGTATTTGCGATGCATATTATCGACCAAATTTTGGTCGTTGGTGTAAGCATGAATCGTTTCCAAGTGACCACTGACCACGCCCAAAGTATCTTCGATAACTTTCAAAATGGGCGTGATTGCATTTGTCGTACAAGAAGCAGCCGAGAAAATATCGAACTTTTCTGGATTAAACTGGTGTTGATTCACCCCATAAACAATATTGGGAACTCCTTTTCCAGGAGCGGTTAGTAATACCTTGTGAATGCCTTTGGCAACTAAATGACGACTAAGCGCTTCTTTGGTGGTAAAGGCTCCAGTATTGTCTATAAGCAAAGCGTTTTCAATACCGTAGCTACTGTAATCCACCTCCTCTGGAGCATTGGCGTAAATCATGTATACCGTTGTGCCGTTGATGATAAGCGCATTGTTGCTTGGATCTGCAATTACGGTTCCTTGAAAATCACCGTGTATGGAATCGTATCGTAAAAGGGAAGCGCGTTTTTCTAAACTCAGCGCATCATTTTTATCTCGTGTAACGATAGCTCTTAGTCGCATTTGGGCACCTTTTCCAGTTTTAAACAGTAATTCTCGAGCTAGTAATCTCCCAATTCTTCCAAAGCCATAAAGTACTACGTCTTTGGGTTGCAGGTTTTTGGTTGTTTTAGCTCCTTTAAGTTTTTCTAAAACAAAGTGCCTCACATCTTCATAGTGTTCTTCCTCTAATCGATATTCATAAGAAAGTTTTCCCAAATCCAGTTTTGCAGGTGGTAAATGTATTGTTAAGATGACATTGGCAATGGCTACAGAGGTGTCAATTGAAAAAGGTTTGTTATGAAAATGGGCTGCATAAAGATGCAAGTTCAGTATTTCACTCACGCTTTTATCAAATAATGGGTTGCGGAACAAAACCAATTCTATTGATTTTTCATACCATAAATCACTAATTATTTTGATGAGTTCTACTGCGCTTCGCCTTTTTTCGGCTTCTGAAGAGAGTTGTTTTTGGTAAAGATTCATTTTACAAGATGTAGGAAGGTTAGTATTGGATTGTTTTATAATATCACAAAACGCAATCTTTTTGTTATAAAAATTGCATTTCGAAGCGAAATTAAAAATTTCAATCGATTTCGTAATAGTAATTTCCTTTTTATTTTAAATAACTTTCATTAAAAATGGATTCTTGATATTGTTATAGTAGCGGTGGCGCATTCTTTCATAAAAGTTAGTAATGGAATTCAACAAACGGATATTGTAACATAGCTGTTTCTGTAATTGACGCGTTAAATTCTGTTTCAGCGGTTAATTACTAAATAAAATGTTTGCTTCGTTGAGGAATGCTACAAATGGAAAGATTGGATCATTATGAAATCAATCAAAAAATTTAAAAACATCCAGAATTGCTTCCAAGATTGATTTATAAAGTGGTGCCTCAACACAAATATTAATTTTAAATGCCATGGTTAAATTGTTAAATGTGTATTGAATTACTTCATAAAATAGGAAAAGGATATAAAGGATATTCCGCATACCCATAAATGTTTACTTTCTTCAGTAATGGCTGAAATAACAGCATCATTCATACTTAGTTAAAATTATAGACAGAATTTTCTCCATAACTAACCGGTAAAAAGCAAGCCAAAGTACGGCGGTTTTCCCTTGCTGCCTCCCAGCCAAAAGACTACGGCATAAACGGTTTCCTCCCTAAAGGTACCCACCAATTATTCCGTTTCCTTTTGGCTTTTTCCCAACCGCCGTAATAAGTTGCTTTCTTTTTTCCGGTTTTTCTTTGGAAAAAAAATAATGTGAAGCGAAGTGGAACAAACCTATAAAAGCTGGACGGAGAAAAAGAGCAACAAAATGTATAATTTTTAAAAAGTACCAACTATGAACATTATCGGAAGATTGACAAGGGATGCGGAAGTACGCACCACGTCACAGGACAAACAAGTAGTGAATTTTGCAGTAGCCACTAATGAAAGCTACCGCAACAAACAAGGGGAACGCATAGAGCAAACTACCTATTTTGATTGCTCTTATTGGATTTCTGCTAAGGTAGTTACACTACTTACAAAAGGCACTTTGGTAGAACTAACAGGACGAGTAAGCACAAGAGCATGGACAGGAAATGACGGAACGCCAAAAGCAGGGCTAAATTTTCATACCTCAAACATTAAACTGCACGGAGGTAGCAAGAGAAATGACACGGTAGAGGCTACTGCTAAAACACAGCAGAACGTTACGCAAGAAGCGAAAGACGACCTACCATTTTAAAAACAAGAAAACAATCAGTAAAATTTAATATCATGGCACACAATATCAATTTTAACGAGAAAACAGGACGTTACTCATTTTTTAGCGTACAAGAAAAAGCATGGCACGGATTAGGGCAAATCGTAGCGCAATACCCAACAAGCGAGGAAGCAATAAAACACGCAGGATTAGATTACCAGGTGGTCAAATCCCCACTATTTACCAAAGCTTCGGATAGTATCGAAACTACACAGGATACTGAGGTAGGTAGTAACATATTGGAAGTTCCCAATTATTATGCGACCAGTCGCACCGATAATAATACCGTTTTGGGCGTAGTGGGTAAGGATTACCATATTGTACAAAACCGTGACGCTTTCAATTTTTTTGATGCTATCGTAGGAGGTGGAGAGGGCATTTTATATGAAACAGCAGGCGCATTAGGCAAAGGCGAACGCATATTTATCACTGCAAAATTACCAGACTATATACGTGTAGGGAAGGGCGATGATGTCACCGAGAAATATATTTTTCTGACCACTTCACATGATGGTAGCGGAAGCATCACAGCCGCATTTACTCCCATTCGCATTGTTTGTCAAAATACCTTAAACGCCTCCTTGCGAAACATGACTAATGTAGTACGAATTAAACATACCTCAGGAGCCAGACAACGTATTGAAAACGCTCACAAAATAATGGGACTTGCCAACACACTAAGTCTACAGTTGGAAAACATCTTTAATCATTGGGCAAAAGTACGTGTTACTGACCAAGAGGTTAAAAAACTAATTCAATTGGCACTATGCCCAAATAAGGAAACCCTTGATTTACTAAAAAAGGGCGCAGAAGATGATGTTTCGACTGTATTTAAAAATGTGGTTGAGGATGCTTTTAGTTATGCCATGATAAGTGATACCCAGCAAATGGAAACCACAAAAGGCACGCTTTTTGGCGCATACAATGCGGTCACTGGGTACTACCAAAACGTAAGAAAGTACAATAATGAAGAAGCCAAATTGCAAAGCATTGTATTGGGAGGTACTGCTCAGCAAAAATCGCAAAAAGCATTTGATTTATGTAGCTCATTTGCTTTGGACGGCGCGGTAATACTGAACTAAAATTAGACAACTATAGGCTACAAACTAAACAAGGGAGTAGCCTATTTTAAATAATTCACCAAAATAGAATACGGGGTTTGATACTCTCGAGATTATCAAGGATTCTTTCTTTATGGAATGAAGGGAATCGATTTTTTTTTTTTTGCTTAACTTGCAGAACAGGGGAATAAAAAAAACCTTTTCCCTCTGTTATGCCTGAAATATTGGGAGGCAAAAATGCAATTCCTTCCTATGGTCGGAAACGCATTTTTGCCTTTAATTTGGATACAACCACTTTGCTAAAATCGAGCACTCCATAAATTCCGCTACTCCTATTTTAGCAAAAAGGTTGCGTTTTTTTGAATGAATATTTGAGATAAATTCAAAAATAAAAAACGATCTTCAATTTGTTTGTAAGAAAAATAAACTACTTTAGCCCTGTGATAGCAGCGCTATTATAAAAATCTAAATAAATAACGTTCTTGTTTTTGGCAAACTCCGAAGTAACCCTTCGGAGTTTTTTTGTGTTATTCAAATAACATAAGAATACCTTTAAAAGATTCTTCAAAACAATCAAAAATTCAAAAAGAACGAACCCAATTACAACTGCTAGTACACAACTTACCAGGCTCTTTAATAAAGAAAAAGTTAGACCATAACGAATTGAAAACCATTGATTTGTTTTGTGGAAATTCTATAAAATCTGTTTGAAATTAAATACGGGTCAAATTTTTGTCCTTTGTACCTTTAAAATTGAAATAAGTACAATAACATAAAAAAAAGAAGACATGGCAGAAATTAAAATTGAGAAAAAAAAACCGATTTGGCCTTGGATTGCCTTAATCCTTATAATCGGAGCGCTCGTGTGTTTCATGTTAGTGGGTGATAATGACACTCAAAGTGAAAACACGATGGAAATTGAGAATACCAACGTACAGTAAACCTACTAACTAAAATCAAACATTTTCTAACTAGGAAAGTGAAAGTAGGATTAGCTGATTGTATTGGTTTAGAAAAAAAATAGAACAATTTAAAAAAGAATTATGGAAAATAAAGATAAAAATTTATACAGACTCGACGAATTGACCGATTATAAAATTGCTTCAAACTATGCCGATGTAAGAGGTTGGAAAATAGTTGATGTAGATAACCGAACTATAGGGAAAGTGGAGAATCTTTGGGTGAATAAAGAAATGCAGCGCGTCATCTATTTGGATGTAAAGGTGGATAAGGAATTGATAAGTGACAGCCGTAATGAGGTTCATGAAGCGATATCAGATCAAAATGCTAAGGAGTTTTTGTATAAGGACGGGAACAGCCACTTAATTATTCCAATTGGGTCAGTAAATATTAATAAAGATACTAAAACTGTAATGGCTACTAATATTGCTTATAGCACTTTTAAAAAGACTGGTAGATACAATAGGGAGCATGATTTTGATAGAAATTATGAACGAACTATAATGCATTCGTACTACCCAGAAAGTAGTGCTAGTGGTATCTACGATAGCAATGATGATAATTTTTATAGACGTAAAGAATTTGACGATGTATAAATCCTATCTGCTAATTGAGGGGTTTTAAGATGGATTTCTAATCTGATTGTTAGAATATTTTGTTCAGTTACCTACAATTGTAAAATAGCCAAGCTAGTGCTAATTGCTATATGACCAAACCCAGTTGTTTAGATCAGATTATTAAAAACATACGATGGGCTTTAGAAAACCAATGGAATAATTATATAGATTTAAACTCCTGTTTTTTTAAGTATTACAAACAAAATATAAGTTTTGTCACTATGTAACTACTGACGCACTTTGGTATAGGAGCTTATAACTGTCAAGTATAAGCCAAAGAAATCAAAACCACCCCGAGCGTAACTGAGGGGAGTGAATACCAAGCAGAAAATTGTAGAACCAATCAAGCAAAAACATTTATCGCTAACAAATAATTTTTTTATGAATATCCTAAAGCCGATTATTGTAATAGTCGGCTTTTTTTGTTAAGCTTCCATTTCAAAAGAAATATGTAATTACTATCTATTCTTTATATAAACATACTATAAGACCCATTCAAAATAGTTAACTTGTAGTAAAATATGAAATAGCATCTATTATGAAAAAAATATATTATCTATTAATTTTATCATTTGGTTGGAGCGCAGCAACCTTAGCACAAGTAGAAGCAGGCAATTCCGATAATTTACCAGTTCATCAATATACACTGGTAATCAAAGAAGAAATAGTTAATAAGGCTGGAAAGCAAGTAAATGCAATGACTGTAAATGGAAGTATTCCAGGACCCACTATTGAATTTACAGAGGGTGAATATGCGGTGATCTATGTAAAAAATGAAATGAGTGTGGAAACATCTGTTCATTGGCACGGAATGTTACTTCCTAATTTTTTTGACGGCGTACCTTACTTAAGTACACCACCTATAAAACCAGGCACTACTTTTAAATATGAATTCCCTTTAAAACAATCAGGTACATACTGGTATCATTCACATACCATGCTACAAGAACAAAGTGGTGTTTACGGTTCTATTGTTATAAATCCAAAAGAAAAGAAACTCCAATACGACAAAGATCTAGTTTTGATGTTATCCGATTGGACGAATGAAAAACCAATTAATGTATTGCGAAATCTCAAGCGAGGTAATGAATGGTACCAAATGAAAAAGGGAACTTCTACTCCATTAAATAGAGTAATTGGTCAAGGGGCATTTGGTGCTCAGCTTAACTTTTGGAAACAACGCATGGAGGGAGCAGATATCGCTGATGTTTATTATCCCTCATTCTTAATTAATGGCAAAGCAACTAGGGATTATCCCGAGTTTAAACCAGGTGAAAAAGTTCGTTTACGGATTATTAATGGATCTGCATCCTCACAATTTTGGATGACTTTTGGAGGTGAAACACCAACTTTAGTTGCTGCCGATGGAAAAGATGTGGTGCCAATATCGCGTAATAAGACCTTTATTGCTATTGCCGAAACGTATGATTTTATTGTAACTGTTCCCAAAGAAGGTAAAATGGAATTCCGAATTGTGGCTCAAGATGGTTCAGGTTCGGCATCTGCTTTTATTGGTAAGGGAAAAATACTTCCCGCTGAAGTTTTACCCAAGCCAAATAAAATAGAAATGATGAAAAAAATGGCCAAAATGGATATGAAAATGGGGGCACATGCTTTAAAATTCCAACCTAGAAAAGATGAGC
This sequence comes from Flavobacterium agrisoli, assembly GCF_016522065.1. Classification (GTDB taxonomy): domain Bacteria; phylum Bacteroidota; class Bacteroidia; order Flavobacteriales; family Flavobacteriaceae; genus Flavobacterium; species Flavobacterium agrisoli. Next base: position 78,345 of record NZ_JAEHFV010000001.1, read on the forward strand.
GATTCGAAATGAAAGAAGAATATGGAATGAAAATGAAGGGTATGGATATGTCTAACGATGCTATGAAAATGGACGAAGATACTCAAATGCATAAAAAAATGGGACATTCTAATATGGATGTGGAAACAGATTCGACCTCATTAATAAAAGAAATGAATCACGATGGGATGAAGAAGGACTCACAGATGAAAAACATGAAAATGGATGCAATGGATATGTTTGCTGAATATAAGTATGATTATTTAAAATCACCTCAAAAAACAATCTATGATAAGAATCTGCCCGTAAAAAAAAATCTTTTAAACTTAACCGGTAACATGCAACGTTATATTTGGAGTATTAATGGTGTTCCTCTTAGCGAGACAGATGATATTGCTATAAAAAGTGGTGAGGTTACTAGAATGACTTTTAATAATCTTACAATGATGCACCATCCAATGCATCTTCATGGGCATTTTTTCAGAGTAATCAATAAATATGGTGAATATTCTCCCTTAAAGCATACCGTCAATGTCCCACCAATGCAGGAAGTAACTATTGAATTTAGCGGTAATAATGGTGATGAGTATGGTGATTGGTTTTTTCATTGTCATGTTTTATATCATATGATGAGCGGTATGGCTCGTGTTGTGAGTTATGAGACGCCTCGTGATCCTAGAATGGCAAAATTCTCAGTAAAAAAATTAATTAAAGAAGCGGATCTATATTATAAGTGGTCTACTTTGGATGTGGCTTCGCACATGACAGAATTTAATTTCATTGCTTCAAATATTAGAAATCAATTTACTATTTCAGGGGAGTATGGCTGGAATAAAAATTTAGAAGCAGAAGTTACCTATGAACGGTACTTACATGATTATTTGCGGGTTTTTGGTGGAGTAAATATCGAAAATGAAATTGATGGTAGTTTGGATGAAATGGCGACGACTGCTATTGCAGGAATTCGGTTTTTGACACCTTATTTATTCAATCTAGATGTACGAATGGATAGTAAATTAAGACCGCAGATTGGGTTAAGTCGAGAAATCTTAATTTTTCCCAGAACAGCTGTTTTTGGAATGTTTGAATACCAAGTAGATTTTGGTTGGGTAAATGAATTACCTACTGGTGATAATTTTGCTAATGAAATTACATGGAATGCTGGTTTTGAATATTTTCTCTCTAGAAATATTTCCCTTATGGCAAGTTATGATAGTCGATTCGGTGCAGGTGGCGGGCTTTCCATGCGCTTTTAAAATTTAACACAAAATCATTGTGCTCTTTATAAAAAAATGTCATTTTTCAGGACACCATGATACCATTTTTTAGTTCTTGCCATACCCTTTAAGTCACCTTTTAGCAAAGTGTTTTCTATATTTTCTATAATAACATTGGTTCCTGTATCGCTTACAGTTGTATTATGGGTTATAAAATATGTTAAATTCATTTCATATAATTTTATTATTAAAAAATAAAAATACTATTTTTACAGTAGTGAAACTTGCAAACATCATATTATCAGTTCTATTTTTAGTTCTTTCATGCATACCGTGTGCAGACATGAAAGCTAACAACACTCTAATTTATGAAATAGGATTTAAAGCAAAGCACGACAAACATGCTCATGATGCCGAAAAAGATTTATGCTCCCCTTTTTGCAGTTGTAGTTGTTGTGGTTCACAGGTTGTAAATCATTTTCAATCTATTATTATTGACTTTCCAATACCATTCGAAGGTATAAAAACACAATTACCTACTTACAAATCAATTTTTACTTCCAATTTTTTTGGGAGTATTTGGCAACCGCCACAAATAGTATAATGATGCTCTGCAAATTTTGCGGAGTTAGAAAGTTGTGACCTTCACAAATAATGGCAAATATTCTATTTGCTGATTTCTAATTCATTATAAAATTTTCAATGTTAGACAATATTATACAATTTAGTATAAAGAACAAGTTCATTATACTACTACTTACCCTTGTACTTATAGCTTGGGGTAGCTATTCTGTTAAAAATTTACCTCTAGATGCTTTGCCCGATGTTACTAATAATCAAGTACAAATTATTACTACTGCGCCTACCTTAGCAAGTCAGGAAGTGGAACAATTAATTACCTATCCACTAGAACAATCCGTAAAAACGATTCCAAAAGTAATTGAATTACGCAGTATTTCACGTTTCGGAATTTCTGTCGTTACCGTAGTTTTTGAAGATGATGTTGATATATATTGGGCTAGAGAACAAGTATTCCAGCGCTTAAAGCAAGCTGAAGAAAACATTCCTTCCTATGCAGGTTCTCCAGAATTAGCTCCAATTTCTACAGGACTTGGTGAAATATACCAATACGATGTGTATGCCAAAAAAGGCTACGAAGATAAATATGATGCCGTAAAATTACGAACTATTCAAGACTGGATTATAATTCCACAGTTGCAGGGAGTTCCAGGAGTCGCTGAGGTGAGTGCTTGGGGCGGAAAATTAAAACAATATGAAGTCGCTATTAATCCTAACAAATTAAATAGTTTAGGGTTAACCATTACTGATATTTTTAATGCTTTAGAAAAAAACAATCAAAATACAGGTGGTGCTTATATTGAAAAAGATCAATATGCTTATTTCATTCGTGGGGTGGGTATGGCCACAGGAGGCAAAGATTTAGAAAATGTTGTGGTTAGTAATAAAAATGGCTCTCCAGTTTTAGTTCGTGATGTAGCCGAAGTTCGAGAAGGTGTAGCCCTACGTTACGGAGCTTCGACCAAAGATGGAAAAGGGGAAATTGTTTCCGGATTGGCATTAATGTTAAAAGGAGAGAATTCTAGTGCTGTTGTAAAAAGAATCAAAGAAAAAATGATTCAAATTAATAAAAGTTTACCCGAAGGTGTAGTTGCCGAAGCTTTTATTGATAGAGGTAAATTAGTTGAAAATGCTATAGGAACAGTAACCAAAAATTTACTAGAGGGGGCATTAATTGTGATTTTCGTACTGATTTTATTTCTTGGGAATCTTAGAGCTGGATTAATTGTTGCATCTGTAATTCCTTTGGCCATGCTTTTTGCAGTAATTCTAATGAATTATTTTGGAGTAAGCGGAAATTTAATGAGTTTGGGTGCAATAGATTTTGGAATTATAATTGATGGAGCCGTAATTATAGTCGAAGCCACCATGCACCATTTGCAAAAGCTAAATAGAAAAAAGAATTTGTCTCAGACAGAAATGGATGGTGAGGTATTTATATCCGCTTCCAAAATCAGAAATAGTGCTGCCTTTGGAGAAATTATTATCTTAATTGTCTATTTACCAATATTAGCTTTAGTTGGAACGGAAGGTAAAATGTTTAAACCAATGGCAATGACAGTAGCATTTGCTGTGATTGGTGCTTTTGTTTTATCGCTAACCTATGTGCCTATGATGAGTGCCTTATTTTTATCTAAAAATACAGAACACAGAACTAATTTTAGCGATAAAATGATGGCTTGGTTTGAAGGAATTTATACTCCTTTTCTGGAAAAAGCACTCCAATTCAAAAAAGCAATTTTAGCCATTTCAATTGGATTGTTTGCACTAGCACTAGTTGTTTTTCAAAATATGGGGGGCGAATTTATCCCAACAATCGAAGAAGGAGATTTAGCCCTCAATGCTACTATTATGACCGGAAGTTCGCTTTCACAAATGGTGAAAACAACTACGGAATATGAAAAAATTTTAAAAGCTAAATTTCCTGAAATAAAAACCATTGTTTCAAAAATTGGGAGTGGTGAAATTCCTACCGATCCCATGCCAATTGAAAGTGGCGATTTAATTATAGTACTAAAAGACAAACCGGAATGGAGAGGAGAATATCACAATTGGGAAGATTTAGCCAATGCAATGAAAGAGGAAATGGAAGTCATTCCCGGAGCTAATATTGAGATTTCTCAACCCATTCAAATGCGTTTCAATGAATTAATGACAGGAAGCAGAAGCGATATTGCTATTAAAATATTTGGAGACGATTTAGAGGTTTTGGATACCAAAGCAAATGAATTGATTTCGAAAGTAAAAAGCATTGAAGGTATTGGAGATTTAAAAGCCGAAAAAGTAACTGGCTTACCTCAAATTACGGTAAAGTACGATTATAACAAAATTGCATTATACGGTTTAAATATTACTGATATTAATCAAATCATCCGTTCCTCATTTGCAGGAGAAAGTGCGGGTAAGATATATGAAGAAAGCAAACGATTTGATGTAGTTGTAAGAATGGATGCTGCTAGTCGAACTGATATTACAGATGTTAGTAATTTGTTTATACCATTAGCAAACGGGCAACAAGTCCCGCTTTCACAAGTCGCAACAGTTTCTTATGAACAAGGTCCTGTTCAGGTTTCTCGTGAAGATGGTAAGCGTAGAATTACTATCGGTTTGAATGTGCGTGGTAGAGATATAAAAAGTGTGGTCGAAGAAATTCAGTTAAAATTAGACAAGAATTTTAAATTACCAGCAGGATATTATATCACCTATGGCGGTCAATTTGAAAACTTGATTGAGGCTAGTAAGAGACTTTCATTTGCTGTACCTATTGCCTTAGGCTTGATAATGGTATTGTTATATTTCACTTTTAATAGTTTGAAACAAGCCGGACTAATATTTACAGCTATTCCGCTGTCTGCAATTGGAGGTGTTTTTGCACTTTGGCTTAGAGGAATGCCTTTTAGTATATCAGCGGGAATTGGATTTATTGCTTTGTTTGGTATTGCAGTATTAAACGGAATCGTACTAATTTCCTATTTCAATCAACTTAAATCCGAAGGAATAGTAGATCCATTACAAAGGGTTTTGATAGGAACAAAAACACGGTTACGCCCTGTTTTAATGACGGCTTCTGTAGCTTCATTAGGTTTTATGCCTATGGCCTTGTCAACTAGCGGTGGAGCTGAAGTTCAAAAGCCATTGGCTACCGTAGTTATTGGCGGATTAATATCAGCCACTTTGTTAACATTAATCGTTTTGCCTATTCTTTATTTATTGTTGGAAGAAGGTATTAAAAAAAGAAAAAAGATGTCAAATTCAATCATGACTATAACCGTATTATTGATTAGCACGTTTTCATTTGCTCAAAACAGTAATTCCATAACTTTAGAACAAGCTATTGCAATGGCTAAGACTAATAGTATGGATTTAAAAATCGCAGATAAAGAAATTGAAAAACAAACAGTACTGAAAAAGACGGCATTTCAAGCTGATCCTTTACAGATTGAATACATGGGAGGTCAATACAATAGTGTTGATTATGACAATAATATAAGTATTCAGCAATATTTCCCGATTGGAGGAAGTACAAAAGCAAATAGACAACTCCAAGAAGAATTGGCAAAATTAGCCGAAAAACGAAAAGCACTCTCGGAGTATGAAATTGAAAAAGCAGTAACTATTGCTTACTATCAATATTTATATGGCATTTCAATCCAAAAGCTAAATAACGATTTATATGAGGTGTACTCAAAATTTCTACAGAACGCTGAGCTACGGTTTAAAACTGGAGAAAGTGGTAATATTGAAGTGATTAGTGCCATGGCTAAAGTCAAAGAAATTGAGACTATAAAAACACAAGTTTTACTTGATTTAGCGATCTATCAAAAACAGTTGCAATATTTTATTCAAACAAATAAAAACATTCTTCCTGATAGTAATACTCCTTTAAAATATGTTATTCCGCTTTCTTCCAATGAAAACAAAGTAGAAACATTAGTAAATGAATTTTATACACAACAAATTGCCGTTTTTGAAAAGGAAGCCAATAGTTTCAAAAAAATGCGAGCGCCAAAATTAGGTGTGGGCTACTTTGGACAGTCTTTAAATAAAGAAACTTATTTTCAGGGTTTTACCGCAGGATTGCAAATCCCAATGTTTAGTGGTGCCAATACAGCTCGTGCTAAAGCTTCTGAAATAAGCAGCGCTCAAGCACAAATTGAATTCGACAAATCTAAATTAAATTTAAAATTACAAAAAGAGGAACTTTTAAATCAATTTCAAAAACAAGAAAAAGCAACGCAGTATTTTGAAAATGAAGGTTTAAAATATGCGGATGAGATCATTAAAACAGCTCAAAAGAGTTATGCAAATGGCGATATGACTTATTGGTCGTACATCAGTTTTTTAAATCAAGCTATAGATATTAAAAAACAAAATATCGAAGCCATACATTCTTATAATCAAACTGCTATTCAAATGCAATTTCCATCAGCCAAATAAAGCGAAGTGGCGAAATAATTTCTAATATTTAATAATTTCCAAAATGAAAAATATAAAATCAAATTTGAAGTTCGTCTTCATTCTTACTACTTTTTCCTTACTACTTCTTACTTCTTGTCAGGATAAAAAGAATCAAGAAGATGGTCACGAAGAACAACAGTCAGAAAATGAGGTAGCTTTAACCGCTGCACAATTCCAAACAGTTGGTATTCAAACAGGTTCCATAGAAAACAGAAACCTAAACCTTGTTATAAAAGCCAATGGTTATACCACCGTACCTCCGCAAAATATGGCAAACATTTCGACTTTAATTGGCGGAACAGTAAAAGATATTTTGGTTCTTGAAGGTACGTATGTTAAGAAAGGAAAAGTGTTAGCCACATTGCAAAACCTTGATGTAGTGGAGATGCAAGAAGATTATAATTCGGCAGTAGCCAATATTGAGTACTTGCAATTAGAATACAATCGTCAGAAAACCTTAAGCGATGAAAATGTAAATCCTAGAAAAATTTTGCAAGAAGTAAAAGCTAAATTAGATGTAGAAAAAGCAAGAGCCAAGGCAGCAAAAAGTAAGTTGCAAACCTTAAATATGAGTACTAATGGCTCAAGTTTAATTCCGATAATTTCTCCTATTTCTGGTTACGTTGGAAAAATAAGCATTGCCAAGGGAGCATTTGCCGAAAGTGGAACAACGCTTTTTGAAGTAGTTGATAATAGCCAAATGCACTTGGACTTGAATGTATATGAAAAAGATTTAGGATCTATTGCTACAGGGCAAACTATTGATTTTGTTTTGACCAATCAAGGAAATAAAGCCATTAAAGGAACCATATTTGGTATCAATAAATCATTTTCTAATGAAAGTAAAAGTGTTGCAGTTCACGCCAAAATTAATCCTGCTGATTCGAAAGATTTAATTTCCGGTATGTATGTTTCAGCCAACATTAATATAAAAAATGCAACTGTTCCTGCACTACCTAAAGATGCTGTAGTAAAAAATGGAGATAAATTTTTTGTTTATATCCAAGAAGAACACATAGAAAAAGCTACTGTTAAAAAATCAGAAACTCACGGACACAAGGAAGGAGAATCACATTCCGAAGAAGAGGAAGGACATGACGAAATTTATTTTAAAGCCATTGAAGTGATACCAGGAACAACCGATTTAGGCTATACGGAAGTGAAATTTGTAGAGCAAATTCCAGCTAACGCCAAAATTGTAATTAAAGGCGCATTTTATTTACTTTCTGCTATGAAAGGTGGTGGAGAACACGAACATTAATTAGTGGATAAAAATCAGTAGATATGAAAGTAAATATTAAAGCACCTACTAAATCGAAACCTTTTTATAATGCTACAATAGTATCAGCAAAAATAAATTTTAAATAATACAAGTTAATCATTTATTGGAAACATTCCTGTCGGAAATACAAGGTGGATTAAATGTCCTCCCATTAAGAGCAATGGTTATTCGAAAAGACATTTAAAAAATATTAAACGTAAACGTATAGATTATATGATAAATAAAAAATCAAACAAAATAGAAGACGCTGCAGACTACTGTAGAATAGAAGAAAAAATCAATAAAGCAGAAGAGCAACATACAGAAGATGACGGTCATGATCACGACCATACTTCTCAAGAAAAAGCTACATTCCAATTATTTTTACCAGCAATAATAAGTTTCGGCTTATTATTGTTGGCTATTGGTTTTGATAATTATTTTATCCAATCTTGGTTTACAGGCTGGGTTCGAATAGTTTGGTATGTTGTAGTCTATATTCCAGTCGGACTTCCAGTAGTAAAAGAAGCCATTCAAAGCATTCGTAAAAGTGATGTATTCTCTGAATTCTTACTCATGTCGATTGCTACAATTGGAGCATTTGCTATTGGTGAATATCCTGAAGGTGTAGCAGTAATGTTATTTTACGCGATTGGCGAAATTTTTCAATTCCTTGCAGTACAAAGAGCCAAAAAAAACATCAAAACTTTATTAGATCAAAGACCTGATGAAGTAACTATCATAGAGAATAATGTAGCTAAAACAATTAAAGCAGAAACCGCCAAAATTGGAGATATAATCCAACTCAAACCAGGAGAAAAATTAGGTTTAGATGGACAATTAGTATCAGATAAAGCTTCATTTAATACAGCAGCGCTAACAGGAGAAAGCAAACCCGATTCAAAACTAAAAGATGAAACAGTATTAGCAGGAATGATCAATTTGAATTCGGTTTCTCTAGTTAAAATTACAACATCTTACACAGATAGTAAGTTGTCTAAAATTCTTGAAATGGTGCAAGAAGCAACATCTAAAAAAGCACCAACCGAATTATTCATTAGAAAATTTGCTAAAATTTACACTCCAATTGTTGTTTTTTTAGCCATTGGTATAAGTGTGATTCCGATGTTATTTGTTGAAAATTATATCTTCAACGATTGGTTGTATCGTGCCTTGATTTTCTTGGTAATTTCATGTCCTTGTGCCTTAGTTATTTCCATTCCGTTAGGTTATTTTGGTGGTATTGGCGCTGCAAGTAAAAACGGAATTCTCGTAAAAGGTTCCAATTTTCTGGATACAATGGCAGCTATTCAAATGGTAGTGATGGACAAAACAGGCACCTTGACTAAAGGCGTTTTCAAAGTGCAAAAAGTGGTAGCTGTTAGTATTCCCGAAGCCGATTTGGTCAAATATACAGCTGCACTCGAAACCAAATCTACCCATCCCGTAGGAACAGCAATTATTGAATATGCCAAAGGCTCAGAAAAAAATACTATCGTTACTGATGTGGAAGAAATTGCAGGACACGGATTAAAAGGAAAAGTAGATGGTAACGAAGTATTGGCAGGAAATGTAAAACTGATGCAAAAATTTGATATTAAATATGCCCCCGAAATTGATGATTTGTCATTTACAATTGTCGTTGTTGCTATTAATCAACAATATGCTGGCTACTTTCTAATTGCTGACGAAATCAAAGAAGATGCTAAACAAACTATCGAAAGTTTACATAGAATAAATGTAAAAACAGTGATGCTTTCAGGAGATAAACAAGCCGTTGTAGATGCCGTTGCTAAAGAATTAAAAATTGACCAAGCTTATGGCGACTTATTGCCCGAAAACAAAGTAGAAAAAGTAGAAGAAATTAAAGCTCAAAACTTAAAAATTGCTTTTGTTGGCGACGGTGTCAATGATGCCCCTGTAGTTGCTCTTGCCGATGCAGGAATTGCAATGGGTGGCTTAGGTAGTGACGCCACAATTGAAACTGCAGATATTGTTATTCAAAACGATCAACCGTCGAAAATTTTTACTGCTATAAATATTGGTAAAAAAACCAAGCAAATTGTGTATCAAAATATAGTTCTGGCCTTTGCTGTAAAAGCGGTTGTTTTGGTTCTTGGTGCTGGAGGTTTGGCGACAATGTGGGAAGCTGTTTTTGCAGATGTTGGTGTGGCATTACTAGCTGTTTTAAATGCAATTCGAATTCAGAGGATGAGATTTTAAGTTACTTATGGAACTAAAAGCGGCTATAATGCCCCCTAAATCTGCAAATGAAAGAATAAATAAACTGATTGAACTTGAAGTTGATGCTATTTTAACCGACTATACGGAAAGGGTTTTGCGAAAAGCGAGATAATTTTCAGTAAATGTAATTTGTTTTTAATTGTTAACAATCTAAAATGAATCCGCTAAAAGTTTCAATTCTTCTAGTAATGTAGTGAACTCCAAGTTTATCTAACTTGACTTCACTATTTAGATATAACGGTTACAAACCATATTTTTTTACACAAAGCATAATTGTAGACTACTTATTTTCTAATCTATTAATGATTTCGTTCATTTGCTTGATTTCCTTTTCTTGAGCAATAATAATATCCTCGGCTAATTTTTTAACTTCAGGATCCTTGAAATCTACATTACTGCTAGTCATTATAGCTGATGAATGATGCGGTATCATCGCCTTCATATATTGTACGTCACTAATTGGTGTTTGGGTACGCAATAGGTACAAAGTCCCAAAAAAGGATATTGATGCAAAAGCAATAATTCCGAAATTAATTTCTCGTTTAGGATACATTTTCCACATAAATAATAGCATACTAATTGCCATAACAGCAATCATTAAGGTAGTCATGTAAACTCGTGTTAAACTATTATGAATATGACTGAATTCTGCAACGTTCAAAAACATTATCAGATACATCAATATAAATGATACAGCCATAATTAGGGCAAATTTTAAATAAGGATTTTTTTTGTCATGTGAATGATTTTCTTGCATGGTTATTTTTTTTTATGGATAATTTGAACTAAATCTACTCAAAAGTCAAGATTTTTATTTTTTAGTTATATAATAATTTCTTACGTATATATACTATGAATCAATATTTTTAAAGTTAATGATTAATTAAAAGATTATCAAATCGGTTTAAAATATCTTTTTATTCTTTTACTGAAAGCACTCCATTTATGTATTTGATTGTCTTCTTTGCTTTATATACATCTTTTAAAGCTTAAAGCAGACGGCAATGTATAAAAACCATCCCGATGTTAAGTAAGGATTTGCACACGACGATAGCGATCTAAGCCCACAAACCCGAGCGTAGCGAGCACAAACCATTCACCATTTGACCACTCACACCCCACAACTCAAAATTTCCACCTATCTTTATATTCCAATCAAAACCAAAAATGAATGGATTCAATTGAAGATGTTTTGCCACTTGACATAGCCCAAAACCTAAAAGAACTAAAGGACGATTTAGATCTAAAAATCCCACCCAAGAAACTCGAAAAAAACCTCCTAATTGCGACTTGGAACATACGAGGTTTTGGCGACATTACCCGAAAATGGAAATCAGCAGCATCCGACAGCCCGAAGCGCGACTTACATTCCCTAATCTGCATAGCCGAAATCATAAAACGATTCGATGTCATTGCGGTGCAAGAAGTAAAAGCCAATCTCAAAGGATTGCGTGATGTACTTAAAGTATTAGGCAACGACTGGTCGTTAATCCTAACCGATGTCAACCAAGGAGATGCAGGAAATGGAGAAAGAATGGCCTATATCTTTGATACCCGACGCGTAAACCTTTCCGGTTTAGCCTGCGAATTGGTGGTGCCCAATGAATGGACAAACGAAATTTCAAACGGTATGCTAACCAAACAATTCGTCCGTTCCCCTTATGCAGTAAGTTTCAGAGCACAAGACCAAACTTTTATTTTAGTAACCCTGCACATTCTGTACGGAAAAGCATCCAGCGACCGCATTGAAGAACTACGTGGAATAGCCAAATGGTTATCCAGTTGGGCAAGTGACATAAATGCCTACCACCAAAATCTAATAGCATTAGGCGACTTCAACATCGACAAACGGGGCGACTTGCTAAACGAAACCTTCATTTCCGAAGGACTTTACATACCGCCAGCCTTACAAAACGAAAAAGTAACACGCTCCATTTTCGACGAAACCAAATATTACGACCAAATAGCTTGGTTCAAAGACAGCAAAAAGAAAAACAACCTTTCCTTAGAATTTCTAACAGGAGGCAACTACGATTTTGTAAAAACAGCTTTAAACAATCGAGGACTAACCAAACAATCCCTTTTTTTTATGCTCTCCGATCATTACCCCCTTTGGGCAGAGTTTAAGTTGTAGTTAAAAGTATAACCCAATACCGCAAATTTGCACACACGACAGCGCACCGACTAAGCAATCCATACCCACAACCCACAACCCACAACCCACAACTCACTCCCTCTTCAACTTCAAAACCTCCCGCTTCAACTCCAACACAAGCCCTTTCAATTCACCCAATTCCGACAATTCATTTTTCCTATCCGTTCGCCCAATACTGCATTGGAATTCCCAAATCTCAAGAATTTCCGAAAACTTAACTTCATAATTCGGGTAAAAGCTATTGTCAGATTCCAGAACCAACGAATTCTTTTTATTCTTATTCAAACGTTTGTAAACCATCCCATGATTTTTGGTAATCAAAATATAGGTTTTGCCATCACGAACGTCGCCTAATTTTTCAACATAGCGTCCCACAATAATAGACCCTTTTTCGTGCGGTGGCATCGAATCGCCTTCAACTGGAAACCCTCTGTATTTTCCAGAACCCAAAAAAGGCAACGAAATCTGTTGCAAGCTTTCAATATAGTCAGGATCAGCAAAACCAGTCAAATACCCCGCTTTGGCTTTTTCAGTAACCACCTCAATCACATTTTCGCCAGCAACATCAATTTGTATCGGCAGCAATAGTCGATTGTTTTCCAGTTTCAATAAATCCTCGAGATGAATTTTTCGCACATCAACAGTTAATAATAGATCAATACTAATGTGGTAATAAAGTGCCATCTTTTTCAAAATATCGTAGGGTGCTTCCGAAGTGCCATCTTCATATTTTACATACCTCCCTCTTGTAATGCCCAACTCTTCAGCCAATTTCTCCTGCGAAATTTTAGCCCGAACTCGTAAAGCGCGAATATTATCAGAAAATAAAGACATAATGTTTTTGTTATAAATTGGAACAACAAATTTAAAACAAATTGTTTCAATCTGTACTAATTTTGTAAAATAAAAGGAACAAATTCAAACAATGTAAAGGAAAAAAAATGGCAAGGGCAATTGTACACATGGATATGAACACATTTTTCGTCTCATGCGAAAGACTAACCAACTCCCAATTAGAAGGAATACCGCTAATCATTGGTGGTGGCGATCGGGGAGTAGTAGCTTCCTGTTCCTACGAAGCTCGTCATTTTGGAGTACATTCGGCTATGCCCATTAGCATGGCGTTGAAATTGTGCCCACAAGCCAAAGTATTAAAAGGTGATATGGAATTGTATTCCAAATTTTCGCACACCATTACCGAAATCATTCAAGAAAAAGCACCCGTAGTAGAGAAAGCCAGTATCGACGAATTTTATTTAGACATCACTGGCATGGATAAATTTTATGGTAGCTACAAATGGACAGATGAACTTGCTAGAACCATTACAAAAGAAACAGGTTTACCGTTAACCTTTGCATTATCGGTCAACAAAACCGTTTCCAAAATTGGTACGGGCGAAGGCAAACAAAAACAAAATTTAGAAATTCCAGAACACCTCGTAAAGCCTTTTTTAAATCCGTTATCCATTAAAAAAATCCCACAGGTCGGCAATGTAACCTTTCAGTTGTTATCCCGAATAGGTATTAGAACCATACAAACCCTGTCTGAAATGCCAGCGGAGGTTCTACAGCAAATGATTGGTAAAAATGGGATTGATATTTGGAAAAAAGCCAACGGAATAGACAACACCCCCGTAGAACCATATACCGAAAGAAAATCAATTTCTACCGAACATACCTTTACCCAGGATACAATCGATTTAATAAAGTTAAAAACCATCCTAACCGGAATGGTAGAAAAACTCGCCTTTCAATTGCGGTCAGAACAATGGCTTACCTCAACGGTAGTGGTCAAAATTCGCTACGCCAATTTCGATACCGAAACCAAACAATGTAAGATTGCCTATACCTCAGCCGACCATATCCTCACAAAAAATGTGATAGAACTATTTGATAAACTCTTTCAACGCCGAATGCGTTTACGCTTAATCGGAATCCGTTTCAGCGGATTAGTAAGAGGAACCTACCAAATCAACCTTTTCGAAGACACCGAAGAAATGTTAGCCCTCTACGAAGCCATGGACAAAATGAAAAGTCGTTACGGTTTCGATGCCGTCATGCGCTGCGCCGGCGCTTCCTTCAAACCCAACACCAAAGCCGAAATCCTAAAACGTAAATTATGAAGGTAAATTTTAGTATGAATGTCGTCCTTAGCTTTCGCAGTCGAGCGTCAAATGTTTGAAGAATACGTAAAAAGAAAAGCTGTTTGAGCGCAGCGAGTTCTTTTCTTTTAGTATTCGAAAACTAATTTGACCGACGAGAAAGCGTTAGACTTGATTTTTTTGTTTCTTTTTTGATCAAGCAAAAAAGAAAATTAATAGAACTAATTTCTATTTTCACTATAAAACGTATTAATAAAAACAATCTAACAAATTAACCTGTAAACGAATAAACAAAAAAAACTGTCATCCCGAGCGCAGCCGAGGGATTCACCATTCACTACTCACAACCCACAACCCTTCACTCTTGACTCTTGCCTCTTGCCTCTTCACTATCATCTGGGCGCTCCCTTCGGTCGGGCTGTCCGCTATATCTTTAAGGCTAAGGCGCTCATCCCTTATGCGAAACCCCATCAAGCCTTAAAGGATGCCGCTTCCATCCCTAGCGCAACCCGTGTATCAAGTTCATCCACACCAATTCAGCAAGTCCCTTTACAGCAAGCGCAGTCGAGAGGCCGCATTGCAAAGAAGCCCCGTCACTAAAGAAACGGTAGTAAGCCAGCCGCTAACAGAAAATAACACTAATTGCGGTGCTAGCGCAGCTAGTATACGCATTCCTTTAAACTGCCTCACACTATGGTGCAAAATCCGCCTACCAACTCCGCAACTAACGTTAGCTAGCTGTTATCGGAAACCCTACCGAACAAACCGCCCAACTAAAAAATGACAAACTAATTCACACGATTTCTAAACTCACTAGGACTTAAACCTAAAACCTTTTTTACATATCTAGTAAAAAAAGAACGGCTCGAAAAATTCATTTCATCTGCAATTTCGGAAATGTTCAGGTCTTTGTTTTGCAGTAAAATCAATATCCGTTCTTTAGCGTGACGCTGTATCCATTCCGATGCGGTGATGCCTGAATGGCTTTTGCAGAGGTGGTTGAGGTATTTGGGTGTGATATTCAGCAAATTGCTGTAAAACTGAACCTCCCGCTCTGTGAGGCAATACTGCTGCAAAAGATTGATGAATTGCTGGTAAAGCGTTCCCGTTTGCAGGCTGTGACGGCGTTGCTCGTACTCATTGGCGAAAGTGTGCCACATTTCCAGGATGAAAATTCGCATTTGCAGGTTCAGCGCTTCATCGTAAAAGCGGTGTTCCGTTTCGTTAAAACGCTGGTTCATCCATTTGAAATTATTCAGAATTCGTTCTTTTTCTTCAATCGCCGCAATATTTTTTACCGGAAAAACCCTCGAATGTAACTGTGCATTGATGCTCCATCCCTGATCTGGAATATTATTGGTCAGAAAATCTTTTTCCACCAGCAGTACAGTGGCTTTAAACCCTTTACTGGTCTGTATTTGCCCCAGCCTGCTTTCAGCAAACCAAAACAAAAACTGTCCGGATTTGCAGACCATTGGCGTATCATTGAACAAAAATTTGATGCTCCCACGATGGCAGAACAAATGCGTATGATACTGTTTTATAATACATTCAGTAAACGCAGTACCCTCTTTTATTTCAAGAAAAATGATTTTTGGAAGTGTATTTTTCGGCATCGCAGTATATTTTAGTGCTAAAATACGTAATATTTGACATTACTTGCGCTATAAATGTAACAAAACACGGTTGACACCGGCCTATCTTTGTGTTTAAAATAAAACAATGGAAAAAGCAGATATTTTTGAACGGTTGAGAAACGGCGAAACCATTTCTTCTAACGATGCCGAAGCTTACAAAATGCGTGAAGCTTCTTTTGTTACGAAAAAGTTGGTTGTACAGATGAATAATGCGACTGAACCAACGGAAATTAGACATTTATTAAGCCAAATTACTGCAACTGAAATTCACGAAAGTGTAACCGTTTTTACGCCTTTGCACATCAATTACGGTAAGCATACCAAAATAGGCAAAAACGTGTTCATTAATTTCGACTGTGTGTTTTTGGATTTGGGCGGAATTACCATCGATGACAACGTTTTGATTGCGCCTAAAGTGAGTTTGCTTACCGAAGGTCATCCCATAAATCCTGCAGAAAGGCAATCGTTAATTCCTAAACCTATTCACATCAAAAAAAATGCGTGGATTGGGGCAAATGCTACCATTCTGCAAGGTGTAACTATCGGTGAAAATGCCGTTGTAGCAGCAGGTTCGTTAGTATCAACAGATGTTCCAGACAATGTCATCGTAGGCGGAATTCCTGCAAAAATCATTAAAGAAATTAATGCTTAAAAATATGTCAAACGATAATAATAATTCCCGCAGAAAATTTATTCAACAGACTTCGCTTGCAAGTGCAGGTTTGGTGCTTGCCGGACCTTTGCAAATTTTCGCACAAACAAATTATAATACAATGTATAAAAATATAAAAGCAAGAGGCTACGCAGGAAAAGATGTAGCAGGAAAAATGGTCCCATGGAATTTTGAAAGAAGAGCAGTGGGCGACAACGATGTTTTAATTGAAATTAAATATTCGGGAATCTGCCATTCGGATATTCATACTATAAAAGGACATTGGGGTCCGCAAAAATATCCACAGGTTCCTGGTCACGAAATTGCAGGAATTGTAACCGCAGTGGGTAAAAATGTGACCAAATTTAAAGTAGGCGACCAAGCTGGTGTGGGCTGTATGGTAAACAGTTGTATGAAATGCGACAGTTGCAAAAGCGGCGAAGAACATCACTGCGAAACGGGCGGAATGGTAGGCACTTATGGTACCCCGGAAGCCTCATCGCCAACCGGAATTACCCAAGGTGGTTATGCCAACAATATTGTAGTTACTGAGCACTTTGCAATAAAAATTCCTAAAACTATTGACCTGAAATATGCAGCACCATTGCTTTGTGCAGGTATCACCACCTATTCGCCAATGATGAAAATCAATTTTAAGAAAGGGGATAAAATCGGTGTTATCGGCATCGGTGGTTTGGGCCATATCGCTGTGAAATTAGCCGTATCAAAAGGTGCTGAAGTGTATGCATTTACCACTTCTCCTTCAAAAGTGAATGACATTAAAAGTTTTGGGGCAAAGGAAGTTATCGTGGTAAAATCGGCAACAGATTTACAGCCGTACAAAGGCAAACTCGACTTTATGATTTCTACCGTTCCGTATGCGTATGAAATGTCTCCTTACATCGACTGTGTTAAAAAATACGGCTATTTCACACAGGTCGGACAGCCTGTAAACGGCGAATTGACCATCAATAATTTCAATATGATTTTTAACAGAGTGAATTTCAACGGCTCGCTGATTGGCGGCATTCCCGAAACCCAGGAAGTAATGGATTACTGTGCCGACCATAGAATTTATCCGCAGATACAGGTGATAAAAGCATCAGAAATAAATGATGCGTGGAATAAGGTAGTGAATAAAGAAGCAAGATATAGATATGTCATCGATGCTTCAACATTTTAAAATACTGGATATGAAATCTCTGATAACAATCATCACAGTTTTATTTACGTTTTCGTGCTGCGCAGCAAGTTGCAGTAAAGATGATGAGCCTAATTCAATCGAAAATAATAGCAGTGTAAGCACTAATCCTTCAATAACAAAAATGAAAATCACAATTGGCACCGAAATTTTTAGCGCAACGTTATATGATAATCCAAGTGCTACAGCTTTTAAAGCACTGCTGCCACTTACGATTGATATGACCGAATTGAATAACAACGAAAAGTATTACGATTTACCCCATCCACTTCCAACTAATGCATCCGTTGGTGGTGCGATAAAAAATGGAGATTTAATGCTGTACGGAAGTAACACGTTGGTGCTTTTTTATAAGAGTTTCAATACCTCGTACAGTTATACAAAACTGGGAAATATAGATAATCCAGCTGGACTTGCCGAGGCTTTAGGCAATGGAAATGTGGTGGTAAAATTAGAAAATAACTAAACAATAATCAGAATGAAAAATATTTTAAAAAACTTTTCAGTGATAACCGTTTTGGCGATGACCCTACTATCGTGCAACAATAAAAATCAGGAAAATATGGTAACAAATAAAAATGAATTAACAGAAATTTTCCCGAAAGGTGAAAAAGGTTCAAGTGAAAATTTTACCGGAAATGCGTACAATGTTGGTTTGATAGAAACAGATAGTTTGTTGACAACAGCAGTGGGCAATGTATATTTTGAACCCGGTGCAAGAAGCAATTGGCATAGTCATCCTGCCGGTCAAATTTTAATTATTACAGATGGAATTGGTTATCATCAAATAGAAGGACAGCCAATTGAAATTATCAAAAAAGGGAGTGTGGTGAAATGCCCACCAAATGTTCGTCATTGGCACGGAGCCAGTGCTGATGTGGGTTTGCAACAATTATACATCGTTCCAAACACCGAAAAAGGAATTGTGAATTGGCAGGAAGCCGTAACAGAAGAAGTTTATAACAGTATAAAATAGGTTTTTAAAATAAAATTCAATTATGGAAAATAATATCAAAGATAAAATAGTAATCATTACCGGAGCAAGTAGTGGAATGGGCGAAGCTGCAGCAAAACATTTAGCAACACTTGGCGCAACAGTTATCCTAGGAGCAAGAAGAGCCGAAAAAATTGAACAGTTAGCAAAACAAATCAATGAAACCGGCGGAAAAGCACTTGCCGTAAAAGCAGACGTAACCAATCTTGACCAAATTAAAAACCTTGTGGATACAGCTGTCCAAAGATTTGGCAAAGTAGATGTGATTTTAAACAATGCAGGAATAATGCCCTTGTCGCCAATAGACAGAATAAATGTTGACGAGTGGAATATGATGATTGATGTAAATATAAAAGGTGTACTCAACGGTATTGCTGCGGTTCTTCCTTATATGAAAGAGCAAAAATTTGGTCAGATTATCAACACCTCGTCCGTTGCCGGTCATAAAGTTTTCAATGGTTCTGCCGTTTATTCTGCCACAAAATATGCAGTTCGGGCCTTAACAGAAGGTTTACGTATGGAAGTGAAACCATATAATATCCGTACCACAATTGTTTGTCCAGGTGCTGTAAAAACAGAATTGCTGGAACATATTTCCGAAGCAGATATTCAGCAGGCCAATAAAGATTATGTAGGCGAAGTAGGAATTAGCCCAGATAGTTTTGCAAGGGTGGTTGCTTTCGCCATCAGTCAGCCGGAGGATGTTGATATTAATGAAGTTATATTCCGCCCAACAGCACAAGAAATGTAAAATAAGTATCAATTATTTAAAAGGCTGTTCACTTTGATTTGTGGTGTACAAAAATGTAATTATAACATAACCCGTTGGGTGTAATTATTTGTAGTAAAAAAGAATGATTAGATATTGGTCAAGATACTGAAATTCAGTATCTTGAAGTCGCCAAACAAACCAATATCTATGTCAAATATAGTAAAAAATTATTTTAGAGTTTTAGAAGTTATAAGTTCTTTGGATTGTACATTAGAGAATAAATCTGATGTCGGTAGAAAACAAAAAATGTCTGATTTAGAAGTAGTTGCATTAAGTTTAACCGCTGAATTTATGTCAATTGATAGCGAGAATTCTTTATTTAAAGAGATTAATAAGCAACAAATATCTAATTTAATTGAGCGAAGTCAGTTTAATAAGCGAAGACGAAAATTATTTTTCTTTTTAGACGAAGTAAGAACAAAATTAGCATCTCGCTTTTTAGAATTTGAAGATTATTTCATCGTGGATAATATGCCGTTGGAGATTTGTAAATTTGCACGTCATAGAAGAGTTAAAATCTGTAAAAATGAGTTTGAAACAGCTCCTTCAAAAGGGTTTTGTGCTTCTCAAAACAATTGGTTTTACGGGTACAAATTACATGGTGTTTGTTCTATAAATGGAATTTTCCACTCAATAGATATTACAAAAGCAGAAGTTCACGACGTTCATTTTTTGAAAAACATAAAACAACAAATGTCTGATTGTGTGCTGCTTGGCGATAGAGGTTACTTGTCTCAAAGCATTCAATTAGATTTGTTTCAAACTGTAAATATCAAATTAGAAACACCAAAAAGAGCTAATCAGAAAGATTATAAGCCACAACCTTATATCTTTAGGAAATCAAGAAAAAGAATTGAAACATTATTTTCACAATTATGCGACCAGTTCAAGATTAGAAACAATTATGCTAAAACTTTTGAAGGTTTTAAAACAAGAATTTTAGCAAAAATAACCGCATTAACATTGGTTCAATATAGCAATAAATTCATCTTTGACAGACCATTAAACAATATCAAAAATCAACCAATTTAATTACACCCAACGGGTTTTAATAAAGATTATTATACTGTTATTTCCCAATGGCAGTCTAGTAATATGAGTTATGTAAAAGGAAACGGAACTCGAATCACCATTAGTTTGGCACAATCTTTTTAAGACAATTTATAATAAAACTTGAAGTAAAAAATGGAGTTCCACTACAAAGGAACTCCATTTTTTTTTTTCATCATATTTACTTTCAAGTTCGATAAGATGATATTTTACCTTTTTCCAATTGTCCTTTCGAAACTGGAAGGCTAGTATTATTTTTATCTATATTGTCCGTCTTTGTAAATATGTTTTTATTGAGGACAAAAATGAAACAAAAACGCAGTTTCTTATGACAGAATTATAGGGCAAAGTCCAGTTTTAATAAAACAGTTTCGCTTAGTAATTACTTTTGAGGAATTAAGAAAAAAATTATTAAATTGTATTGATTCTTAAGATTCTCTAAATTAAATATAAATGGCTCAAAACCTTAAGTTAGATTTTAAAAAAATAGTGCTACAGGAAACGAGTTTACTCAATCAAGCAAGAATAAAACTATTGATTGGAGTACTGTTATTATTTATTCTTCAAAGAATTTGCACAATCTACTTTTTATTAGGTGAGTCAAATGAGCAATTTATTTGGCGTAGTATATTTTTTTTAGGTTTATTGGTAGCGGCTATTTTTCTTTTGTTTTTTGAGATTTCATGGAGAGTGGTGGGGCACTTGTTTATAAATAGCATTGCCTTTATTCTTTGGACTTCGATTTTGTATTTCCAGCAAGGGATCAATCTTGTCTTATTACAATACATTCTTTTAATTATTTCAGTCGGGTATTATATCTTGGGGCTTCGTTGGGGGTTAATTTATTCAATACTTAATATTTTACCCTTAATCTTGTTGATTGTATTGGAAGAAAATACAGGAGTAAAACTTATTTACATAGAGCCAAATGTAAATAAAGAGACTTTTAAATTTTTGTTTATTTATAATTTTGTTATCCTTTTATTTGTTCATTATTATTTTTTTAAAGCTTTTAAAAATGCAAATCGTCGAGAAAAAAAGCTTTCAATGGCATTAAAAAAATCATTAGAAGAAGCTCAAGATATCGCTTCTGCCAAGACCAATTTTCTTTCAACAATGTCGCATGAACTTCGAACCCCACTTAATGCTGTCGTGGGTATGGCTAATCTATTAGCTATGGACGAATTAAATGTAAAACAAAAAGAAAATGTAGCTATTTTATTATTTTCTGCCAAGAGCTTATTATTCGTAATTAACGATATTTTGGATTTCAATAAAATCGAGGCGGGTAAAGTGAATATACAATTTGAACCATTTTCAATCCCTATTTTATTTAAAAGCATACACAATACCTTTGTTCAAGAATCTGTCGCAAAAAAACTTTCTTTTAGTTTTTTTTCTGATCCTATATTGGATAATAGTAAGGTAGTTGGAGATCCAAATCGAATTACGCAAATACTTTTAAACTTAATTGGGAATGCCATCAAGTTTACTTATAAAGGCACCGTTTGCTATCAGGCTAATGTAGTTGAAATTCAACAAGAAAAAGTGAAGGTTGAATTTATCGTGAAAGATACGGGAATCGGTATATCAAATAAACAGCAGTCTAATATTTTAGAACCTTATAATGAGAAAAGTAATGATTGCAATCGACAACACTATGGCACTGGGTTAGGGCTTACTATTGCTAGCCGATTGATAGGGTTGTTAGGTGGAGATATGAAATTGGAAAGCAGTGAAGGAATTGGCACAAAGATTAGTTTTATGTTGGAATTTCAAATTGTTAGTAACCAAAATTTTGACCCACAGCGGGAAGAAATACCTGAAAAGGATATTTCCAAGTTGAGAGTCTTGGTGGCAGAAGACAACAATATTAATTATGTAGTGCTAAAAAAACTCCTCAACAAATGGGGAATTAAACCATCTTTAGCAACAGACGGAAAACAGGCTGTCGAAGCATTGTTAAGAGAAGATTTTGATGTTATATTAATGGATATAAACATGCCAACTATGGATGGGTTTGAAGCTTCAAAAATGATTAGAAATGTTCCTGATAGAAAAAAAGCAGCCGTTAAAATTATTGCTTTAACAGCATCTGTTGATGCTGGTATTGTGCATCATCCGCATTATCAGTATTTGAATGATTTTATTCTTAAACCTTGTCCTCCTTCACTATTAAAGAAAAAGCTCGATGATTTATATGATTTGTTTTATTAGTAAGTCAAAAAATAGCTGCGATGCATTTTTTCATGAAGAAAAACCATGATTTTGTAAAAACATACCTGATTTAATTCTCAAAAAGGAATATATAAAAATCAATTAATCGTAAAGAGTTATTAATTGGTTATTGGTCGAAATAGTTTGTCCTCTTTTTTCAAATATGATTAACTTTCATTTCTGTATAATTTATTCCAAAATTAAGTTAGTTGTAATGAAAAAGATTTTTATATTATTGCTTGTTTTTCATATTTCAAATTCAGTATTTTCTCAAAATAATATTTCAGATCCGCTGCCTTTTGGGCCTCTTCCTTCCCAAAAGCAAATAGATTGGCAGGAAATGGAATTTTATGCTTTTGTGCATTTTTCATTAAATACATTTACTAATAAAGAATGGGGATATGGAGATGAATCCTCTGAATTATTTAACCCAACAAATTTAGATGTTCGCCAATGGGCACGAATTGTTAAAGCAGCCGGAATGAAAGGAATTATTCTAGTAGCCAAACATCATGATGGATTTTGCTTATGGCCTTCGGCTTATACAGAACGGTCTGTGAAAAATTCACCTTGGAAAAATGGGAAAGGAGATTTGGTTAAAGAGCTGGCAGCAGCCTGTAAAGAATATGGTTTGAAATTAGGATTATACCTTTCGCCTTGGGATCGAAGCCGTGCCGATTATGGCAAGCCAGAATATATAACATATTTCAGAAATCAATTACGCGAATTATTAACCAACTATGGAGATGTTTTCGAAATGTGGTTTGATGGTGCCAACGGAGGAGACGGTTATTATGGTGGAGCCAATGAAACACGAAAAATTAATACTCTTGAATATTACAACTGGGATGAAACCTATAAATTGATTTATCAGCTAGCACCAAAAACATTGGTTTGGGGTGTAGGCCCTTCTGAAGCCAGATGGATTGGGAACGAAGAAGGACGTGCGGGAAAAACAAATTGGTCGCTTTTACGTCAAAAAGATGAATTACAAGGAAAAGTACCTTATACCGATTTTATGTCGGGTCATGAAGATGGTGAAAAATGGGTTCCAGGAGAGGCCGATGTTTCGATAAGACCAGGATGGTTTTATCATGCTGTAGAAGACGATAAAGTGCGTTCTTTAGACGAAATGGTCGATATTTATTACGAATCGGTGGGAAGAAATGCTAACTTGTTGTTAAATCTTCCTGTGGACAAAAGAGGTTTAGTGCACGAAAATGACGAGCAACGTTTGAAAGAACTCGTTGCCACTTTAAAAGCCGATTTTAGAACAGCATTACTATCTAAAACCAAAATTTATGCTGATAATGTGAGGGAAAATAAGGAAACATTCGGAGGAAAAAATACTGTTGACCAAAATAAAAACTCGTATTGGGCTACAGATGATAATGTAAAAAAGGCTTCTGTTACGTTTGAGTTTGAAAAACCTACAGCCTTAAACCGAATTGTACTTCAGGAATATATAGCCCTAGGACAACGTGTAAAAGCTTTTAATGTTGAGGCAAAAGTGGCAGGTCGTTGGAAAACAGTTGCAAAGGAAACCACAATTGGCTACAAAAGAATTTTAAGAATAGAGAGGGTTGAAGCGTCAGCTTTAAGAATAAATATTACCGATTCAAAAGCCAATATTGTTATTTCCAATATTCAGGCTTACAACGCACCTATATTTGTACGAATGCCCGAAATTCAGCGAGATAAAAAGGGCAATATAACCCTGACATCAGAAAAGGGCAACTCGATTTACTACACACTCAACGGAAATACACCTACAAAAAAAAGTACTTTATATAAAGGCGTATTTCGAGTTAATAATGCCGTTACTATTAAAGCTGTGGCAATCGATACAACAGAAAAAAGTAGCAGTGCCGTAAAAACGGGTAAATACGGTGTGACAAAAGAAAATTGGAAAATAGTTTCGGCTTCAAGTGGTGATTTGAAATTGGCTGATAGGATTATAGACGGAAATCCAAATACAGTATGGCATTTTGGTGGAAAACTCAATAAATCCCCACATCAAATAACCATTGACATCGGAGCTAATTTAAAAATAGCTGGTTTTACTTATACACCACAACAGGTGGGTAATAATCTGAATTTAATTTCTAATTATGAATTTTATACCAGTACAGATAATGTAAACTGGATATTGAAGTCTCAGGGTGAATTTTCAAATATTAAACACAACCCAATTCAACAGGTCAAGACTTTTAAATCAATTAAAACAAGGTACATTCGGTTTGTAGCCAAGTCAGGTGTAGGAAACAGTGAAACGTATTCTATTGCTGAGATTGGGATAATAGAATAATATTCGTTGTTTTATTGCCCTGTAACAACTAATAAAAATTGTCCTTTGCCGAAGTACTGAAGTTGTTAGTCGAATTTTTAAAACTTAAAAAATCGGAATCCTTAATTTTATAATATTAATTTAATGCACTACTTGAAAATGATTAAAGAAGGTATAAGTTTTAGAGAAGCCGGGATGTTTGAAGAAACACGTTTCGAGAAAATTCATAATGTAATATTCGATTCATCTAAAGAAGCTTCGTTATTGGTGGCACAAGAAATCGCCAATTTGATTCAGCGAAAAGAGGAGTTAAATGAATTTTGCATTTTAGGTTTGGCTACAGGGTCTTCACCTATCAAAGTGTACGAAGAATTAGTTCGAATGCATAAAGAAGAAGCTTTGAGTTTTGCAAACGTAGTAACATTTAACCTAGACGAATACTATCCCATGCATAAAAATAATATTCAGAGCTATTATTATTTTATGCACGAGCATCTTTTTAATCATGTGGATATAAAACCCGAAAATATAAATATTCCTGACGGAAGTGTAAGTGCTGAAGATTTACAACAATATTGCATTGATTATGAAATGAAAATAAAGTCTTATGGAGGTCTTGATTTTCAGTTACTCGGTATTGGTCGTACCGGACACATTGGATTTAATGAACCAGGGTCGCACGTTAATTCGGGTACTCGAAGTATCACGTTAGATCATTTGACACGAGTTGATGCAGCTTCTGCTTTTTTAGGAATTGATAACGTACCTCGTAAAGCAATTACGATGGGTATTGGTACAGTTAGAAGTGCCAAACGTATAGTATTGTTGGGTTGGGGAGTCAATAAAGCTGGAATAATTAAAAATACCATTGAAGGCGAAGTGTCTCCACAAGTACCCGCAACCTATTTGCAAGAGCATTCTAATACCACTTTTGTATTGGATAGCGAAGCATCATCAGAACTAACAAGAGTAAAAACACCTTGGTTAGTAAAATCATGTGTTTGGACAGATGAGTTAAAACTAAAAGCAGTAGTTTGGTTAAGCGAATTAACGAAAAAGCCATTTTTAAAATTAACCGATAAAGATTATAACGATAACGGCATGTCGAGTTTGTTAACCGAAGAGGGTACTGCTTATGATTTAAACATTAAAATGTTTAATAAAATGCAGCAAACGATAACGGGTTGGCCAGGTGGGAAATCTAATGCTGATGATACTTACAGACCCGAACGTTCTACTCCAGCCAAAAAAAGAGTCATTATTTTTAGTCCGCACCCAGACGATGATGTTATTTCAATGGGAGGTACTTTTGACCGATTAGTAGAGCAAGGGCATGAAGTGCATGTTGCTTATCAAACCTCAGGAAACATTGCTGTTTCTAATGAAGAAGCATTAAAATTTGCCGAGATTTCAAAATCGCTTCATTCTAATTCAAATCAAGCAGACACGATTATTGATTTTATAAAAAACCGTACAGGTAACGAAATCGATTTGTTTGAAGTTAGGAAATTAAAAGGAACTATAAGAAGAAGTGAATCTTTGGCGGCAACTCGTTACTTAGGTCTACCAGATGAAAATGTCCACTTTCTAGATTTACCTTTTTATGAAACTGGAACCGTAAAGAAAAATAATTTATCAGATGCAGATATTGCAATTATGTGTGATTTAATCGATTCGATAAAACCACATCAAATATATGCAGCGGGAGATTTAGCAGACCCGCATGGAACACACAAAGTATGTTTGGATAGTTTGTTTGAAGCTCTTAAACGGCTTAAAACAAATAGTTATATGGATGATTGCTGGGTCTGGTTGTACCGAGGTGCTTGGCACGAATGGGATCCTTATCAAATTGAAATGGCTGTTCCGATGAGCCCAGATCAAGTTTTGAAAAAACGGCATGCCATTTTTTACCACCAAACCCAAAAAGATGGTGTTATGTTTCAAGGAGATGATAATAGAGAGTTTTGGGTTAGGGCAGAAGACCGAAATCGTTTAACAGCAAAAAAATATCACGATTTAGGTTTAGCAGATTATTCTGCAATTGAAGCGTTTAAACGCTATCATTTTTAATTTGTTGGTTTATTTAAGTTTATATAAAACTGGTTATTTTATATAATTAATTTGGTTAGTTACCTGTTTGAAAATGCAATCTATTTATTTAGGTTGCATTTTTTTTTTTACTAGAATTTCAATTCAATTCGAAAGAAAAAATTGGGACTGCAATATAATTTTATAAGAGGTGCTTTTTTTAAATAGAATCGCTCAAAATGCGTTGTTTCACTTCATCTATATAAGATCGACCAATTACATATCTAAGCCCTTCAATTTCAATACTATTTCCTTCTACCGCATCAATTTTATCAATAGCGATGGTATAAGAACGGTGAATTCGTATAAAATCTCTTTCAGGTAATAAGTTGGTAAAATCAGAAAGTGTGCTGTGAATAATGTATTTTCCTGATGTGGTATTGATTTTTAAATAATCCTTCAAGCTTTCAATGACTAATATTTCGTTAAGAAATATTTTTTTCATTTTCTTTTTATCGATTTTCACAAAAATGAAAGCATTTTCTTTGTTGTTTTCAGCCGTTAACTTAGGAGCTGTATCTAATCTTTTGGTAATTTTATTAATGGCTTTCATTAACCTTGGAAATTCAATCGGTTTTACCAAATAATCCAGGACATCTAACTCATATGTTTCAATAGCAAATTGGTCATAAGCACTTGTTATAATTAGTAGGGGAGGGTTTTCAAGACTTTTTACAAAATTAATTCCGTCGAGAACGGGCATGTTTATATCCAAAAACAAGACATCAACAGGGTTGTTTTTTAAAAAATGCAATCCTTCAATAGAGTTACTAAAAGTATCTACCAATTCAAAGTTGTCGATATGCTGCAAAAGGTTTTTGATTACATTTATTGCTAACGGCTCGTCATCAATTATCACATATTTTATTTTCATTTTGATTTTAATTTAGAAAAATAGTGGTATTTACAGGGGGTGTGCTTGACAAAATAAAGACTTTTTAGGATTAAGCTACCTTAATAACTAGCTTAACAACAAAAATATCGTTTTTATTTTTAAATGAAAGCGCATAGTCATTTTTATTATAACCCAAAGCAAGTCTTTTTTTTACATTTTCAATACCGATACCGCTTGACACTTTTAGGTTGTCTACATGAATTGTTTTAGCTGGCATAGGATTGGTTACTTTGAAGGTTAAAAAATTTCCTTTTATTTTTAAACTGATGTTTATTTTTACCCTGTCGGTATTTTTGTTTACACCGTGTTTAAAAGCATTTTCGATAAATGTCAGTAATAAAACAGGGGCAATTTCTTTATCGTGGATATCTCCCGAAATAGACATATCCACTTCTAGTCGATCATCATTACGAATGCGTTCTAAATCAAGATAATTTTGTATACAAATAATTTCATTTTCTAAAGTCTGTCTTTTGTTTTTTGTTTCATAAAGCATGTAACGCATTAATTCGGATAGTTTTATCACTACTTTTGGGGTTTTGTTTGATTTTTCTACCGATAGCGAATAAATGTTGTTCAACGTATTGAAGAAAAAATGTGGTGAAATCTGCGATTTTAGAAATAATAATTCCGTTTCTAAACTTGATTTTTCCAATTCGATTACCCTATTTTGCTCTTTCAAGAAATCCAATGTGATGATAATGGCCGTTACAAAAGTGGTTACATATAGTTCCCCCAACATCATATCGATACAGTAATTTAACGAAAACGTGTCTAAATTCTGAGGACCTTCTGGCCAAACGTTGTGACTTACAAAATAATAGGTAAGGTTAAATTTTACCACCACCATTAAAAAAATAGAACTTAGAAAGGTAAATATATAGAATAGGTATTTTTTTTGGTAGAGTAAATAAGGCATCAAAACTAAAATATTCCAATAACACAAACTCATGTGTATCGGAAATCCAATTAAATTGGTTTTTAGCGAATAGAGATAATCGTTAAAATAACTTCCCCATCGAAAAGTGTTAAATACAAAATAAACAAACCAAAATAATAAATGGTATTGTAAGGGTATATTATGCAGTTTTTTGTTTGTGAGTATCATAAATGAAAAAGGTTTCTTTTTTTCTTTTTTTTGATGTTTAGCTAAGTTTATGTGTTATCCGTCTAAAATAGTTATCCCGAAAATCAAATTTATCTAAATTTAAAGTTAAATTAAGATTATTTGATATGAAGAACTTTAGTGTACTGGTACTGCTCCTAATTTCGGTCACAAGTTGCAAAATAAAACTCAATAATAACACAAACAAGAATGTTAATGTTATAAATTACGTAAATCCATTTATTGGTACGGGTGGTCATGGACATACTTATCCGGGTGCAACAGTACCTTTTGGAATGGTGCAAGTAAGTCCGGATAACGGAATTTCGAGTTGGGATTGGTGTTCTGGTTATCATTTTTCAGATTCTATTGTAGCTGGATTTAGTCATTTACATTTAAGTGGAACAGGAATAGGTGATTTAGCTGATATTTTAGTAATGCCTATTAACAAAAAAGTCGATTTAACTACCAAAGTATCTTCTCGAAACGACTTACCTTATAAGTCTTTATACCATCATGTTAACGAAAAAGCAACACCGGGCACTTACCAAGTTTATCTTGAAGATCCTAAAATAAATGTAAAACTTACTTCATCACTAAGAACAGCTTACCATAAATATACTTTTGCCCCAAAAGACAAGCAATCAGTAGTAATTGATTTAGGATTTGCTATTAATTGGGACAAAGCCGAGCAAACCGCTATTAATATTGAAGATAGATACACTATAAGTGGTTATAGATACAGCACAGGTTGGGCAAAAAATCAGAAAGTTTTTTTTGTTGCTAAATTTTCTAAACCTATTGTAGAGTACGTTTTGGTTGCAGATAAAAAAGTAGTGGAGCAGAAAAAAACAACAGCTGAAAATACAGCAGTTCAACTGTTTTTCAATGCAGACACCAGCAATGAATTGCAAGTTAAAGTAGCGTTATCTTCGGTAAGTATAAACAATGCCAAAGATAATTTAGATTCAGACGACCTATCATTTGAAAAAGTGGAAGCAAATGCCGCAAAAAATTGGGAGTCGGCTCTTAGCAAGATAGAAGTTGAAACTCCTATGGATTCGCTTAAAACATTATTTTATACAGCTATGTATCACGCGCAAGTGGCTCCGGTAACTTTTAGTGATAAAAATGGACAATTCCGAAATGAGAATGATCAAATTCTAACGGCAAAAGACTATACAGCATATTCCACCTTATCCTTATGGGATACTTTTAGAGCCGAAAATCCATTATTAACGTTATTAGCTCCTGAAAAAACCGCTGACATTGTAAACTCAATGTTAACCTATTACACTACCAAAAAAATATTGCCGGTTTGGACATTATACGCCAACGAAACCAATACAATGACAGGTTATCATGCAATTCCGGTTATTGTAGATGCATATTTAAAAGGTATTAAAGGCTTTGACCACGAAAAAGCGTTTGAAGCTATGAAGAACACCATGATGCAGGACGAACGAGGACTTAATTTCTATAAAAAATTTGGGTATATACCTTATAATTTGTTAGATGAATCGGTTACCATAACCCTTGAATACGCTTTTGATGATTGGTGTGTGGCTCAAATGGCGAAAGCATTAGGCAAAAACGATGATTATGAATTTTTCTTAAAACGCTCTCAAGCTTACCGTTATTTATTTGACCCAAAAACGGGCTTTATGAGAGGGAAATCCGATGATGGAAAAACATGGAATGAACCTTTTGATCCAAAACATTCTAATCATAGAGAACATACCGATTATACTGAAGGAAATGCTTGGCAACATAGTTGGTTTGTGCCTCATAATGTAGCTGATTTTATTGCATTACATGGCGGAAATGAAAAGTTTACCAATCGTTTGGAACAATTATTTACAGAGAGTTCAGAAATTACAGGAAACAATGTTTCGGCGGATATTTCAGGATTAATCGGTCAATATGCACACGGAAATGAACCAAGTCATCATATCGCGTATATGTTTAATAAGGCCAATCAACCTTGGCGAACGCAATACTGGGTGCATCATATTTTAAATACTCAATACAATACAACGCCAAATGGTTTAAGTGGAAATGAAGACTGTGGCCAAATGTCGGCTTGGTATGTTTTTAGTTCAATGGGATTATATCCAATGAATCCAGCTTCGGGCGAATATGAAATTGGAAGTCCGATTTTCGATAAAGTAACTCTTAATCTTTCAAATGGTAAAAAGTTTGTAATTGTAGCGCAAAATGTTACCGATAAAAACTTCTATATACAATCGGCTACTTTAAATGGAGTCGAATTCAATCAAACAACTATTTCACACCAACAAATTTCTCAAGGTGGTACGTTGCGTTTTGTTATGGGGTCTGAACCAAACAAAAACTGGGGTTTAAAAAATAATAACAAAAAGTAGCATATGGATTTTATCGATTTAAGTATCATTATTATATACATACTAGTGACCATCGGAATAGGTATTTGTATTTCTAAAAGAGCTTCAAAAGGGTTAGATGATTATTTTTTAGGAGGTAATGCTATAAAGTGGTACTATCTAGGCCTTAGTAATGGTTCTGGTATGTTTGATGTTTCTGGAACTGCTTGGATGGTTGGAATTTTATTTCTATACGGGGTTAAAAGTTTTATGTTTATGTGGCTCTGGCCGATATGGAATCAAATTTTTGTCATGATGTTTTTGGCAGTTTGGATTCGCCGGTCTAATATTATGACCGGATCGGAATGGATTTTAACTCGCTTTGGTAATGATAAAGCAGGTAAAGCCTCGCATATTATTGTAGCTGCTTTTGCAATTGTATCAACCATTGGTTTTATTGCTTATTTCTTTGAAGGAATTGGCAAATTTATGACAGTTATTTTGCCATGGGATTTAACTGTTTCGTTTAATGATGGCATTGTTTTTACTTCAGAACAATCATACGCATTAATAATCATTATTTTAACAACTATTTATACTATCAAAGGTGGTATGTTTTCGGTCGTGGCTACCGAAGTAATGCAATACGGAATCATGGTTCTTTCAGGAATTTTAATTGCCGGTTACACTCTTATTAATTATTCGGATGTTCAAATAAATTCGATTATAACCGAGGAATGGAAAAACGTGTTTTTCTCGATGGAACTGGGCAGTCATTGGAACGAAAAATACGCTGCTTTTAATCATTTAATTGATACTGAGGGGTATAAGATGTTTGGCGCTTTAATTGGAATGTCTTTATTTAAGGGTTTTTTTGCCAGTATTGCGGGTCCAACACCAAGTTATGATTTACAAAGAATTCTATCAACAAAATCGGTTAAGGAGGCTGCTTATATGAGTGGTTTTACCAATTTAATTTTATTTATACCCAGGTATTTATTAATTGGGGGCATTGTAGTAATTGCATTGGTAACCTTAGCACCACAATTGGCAGCCAATCCCTCTTTAAAGGGAGCCGATTTAGAAATTTTAATGCCCACCGTTATAAATTTTCATGTTCCAGTAGGAATTAAAGGACTTTTATTGGCCGGTTTATTGGCCGCCTTTATGTCAACATTTTCGGCTTTTGTAAATGCTGGTCCTGCCTATATTGTAAATGATATATATAAAAAATATTTCAAGCCTCACGCAACTGATGCGCATTTTATAAAAGTAAGTCATATTGTTTCTTTTGTAATTGTTGGTTTGGGTGTTTTTATGGGCTTTTTTGCCCATTCTATTAATTCACTAACATTATGGATTACTAGCGCTTTATTTGGTGGTTATGTAGCCGCTAATTTTTTAAAATGGGTTTGGTGGCGATTTAATGGATGGGGTTATTTTTGGGGAATGTTTGCTGGACTTATCGTGGCTTCTTTTCAATTTGTTTTAGGACAATGTAAAGGGAGTTTTGAACCAGGTACATTACTTCATGAATTGTCGAATGTAAAAGATATTTATTTATTTCCAATCATTTTTATATTCTCTTTAATAGGGTGTTTATTGGGTACTTTCTTAACCCAGCCAACTTCTCCCGAAGTTTTGAGGTCTTTTTATAAAAATATTCGACCGTGGGGTTTTTGGAAGCCTGTTTATGAGGCCTTAAAAGCGGAAGACAGTACTTTCGAGAAAAATACGTCTTTAGGCAGTGATATGTTTAATTGTGTTATCGGAATTGTATGGCAATCCAGCATGATTTTGCTTCCCATTTATTTACTAATACGTGATTATCCAAAAATGTGGGTGTCTATCGCAGTATTCGTAATTACCTCAATTATATTAAAATTCACTTGGTTAGATAAAGTCAATAAAATTCATGATTAACAAAAAAAAAGTATAAAATGAAAAATATTCCTTGGCAAGATAAGCCCGAATATAATAAAGACGTGATGTGGCGTTATTCGGAAAATCCGATCATTGACAGATATGCAATTCCATCATCAAATAGTATTTTCAACAGTGCCGTAGTTCCTTTTGAAGGCGGATATGCGGGTGTTTTTAGATGTGATAATAAAGCAGTTCAAATGAATATTTTTGCCGGTTTTAGTAAAAACGGAATAGATTGGGAAATTAACCATGAACCAATTGTAATGCAATCTGGTAATACAGATATGATTGAATCGGCTTATAAATATGATCCTCGCGTCGTATTTATCGAAGATCGTTACTGGATTACGTGGTGTAATGGTTACAACGGACCAACAATTGGTATTGGATATTCTTTTGATTTTAAAGATTTTTTTCAATGCGAAAATGCGTTCTTACCATTCAATAGAAACGGTGTTTTATTTCCAAAAAAAATAAATGGAAAATATGCTATGTTAAGCCGCCCGAGTGATAATGGACATACGCCTTTTGGAGACATTTGGATAAGTTACAGTCCAGATATGAAATATTGGGGTGAACATAGATTGGTAATGAAACCAACTCCTTTTGAAGACAGTGCGTGGCAGTGCACAAAAGTAGGAGCAGGTCCAATCCCGATTTTAACTAATGAAGGCTGGCTGATGATTTATCATGGTGTAATAAATACCTGCAATGGTTTTCGTTATGCAATGGGATCTGCGCTTTTAGATGTTGATTCTCCAGATAAAGTAAAATACAGAACGCAGCCGTATTTATTAGGCCCTGCAGAAATGTATGAAATGGTGGGAGATGTACCAAATGTTGTGTTCCCTTGTGCCGCTTTACACGATACAGAAGAAGATAAGTTAGCGGTTTATTATGGCGCAGCAGACACCGCTGTAGCTATCGCATTTGGTAAATTGAGCGAAGTTATTCAGTTTACTAAAGATAACAGTTTATAATAGCATTATGGTTTTAAAAAATCAATGGATAACAGTTGTTTTCGCTTGGCTTTCGGTTGTTGGTTTTTCACAATCAAAGAAAACAATACTACCTAAAACATACGTAGCGGCAAAAACAACAACTCCAATTACAATTGATGGCGAAGATACCGATGCGTCCTGGAGCAAAGTTGATTGGACGGGTCTTTTTGAAGATATAGAGAATGGCATAAAACCAAAGTATGATACAAAAGTTAAAATGCTCTGGGATGAAACCAATTTTTATATTTTAGCAAAAATTGACGAACCACACGTTTGGGCAAACTTAAAACAACGCGATACCATTATTTTTTACAACAACGATTTTGAGGTTTTTATAGACCCAGATAGTGATACTTTTAATTATTACGAATTAGAAATAAATGCATTAAACACTGCTTGGGATTTATTTTTAACAAAACCATACCGAGAAAATGATATTGTAGTGTTGAATGATTGGGATATTACGGGTTTAAAATCGGCAGTAAAAATTCATGGAACGATTAATAATCCTAATGATACTGACGAAGGTTGGATACTCGAAATTGCTATTCCTTGGGCAGCTTATCAAAAATCGTATAATGAAGACAATGTTCCAAAAGATCGTTTTTGGAGAGTGAATTTTTCAAGAGTTAACTGGCAGCATAGTATTGTTAATGGGAAATACGAACGAAAAAAAGATGCCAAAGGAAAATTTTTACCAGAGTATAATTGGGTTTGGTCGCCGCAAGGAGTAATCAATATGCATGAACCCGAAAAATGGGGTTATGTTTATTTTTCTTCAAAAGAAGGAAAAGACACTTTTAAAATTCCGCAGGATGAAAAAATAAAATGGGAACTTTACAATTTGTACAGAGCTCAAAAAGAGTATTACAAAAAGAATAAAGTTTGGGCAAAATCGTTGGTAAATCTCACCAAAGAACCAATTAGTGTTGATGATAAAATTTTAAAACCGGTATTTGAAAATCATTCAGCGGGATACAATATTTCAATAAGAAGCCCCTTTTCAAACAAAACCCTTATCATAAAGGAGGATGGACGTTTTATAGAAAAATGAAACAAATAGCAAATAACACCACAGTACCAAATGATTTATTTTAAACAAAACAATAGCGTCATAAAGTCAATTTTCATAATTATAATGATCAGCTTTTTTGGAGCATGTTCTTCTTTAAAGCAAAATGGAAATGAATCGAAAGAAGATTTTAAAATAATTGGTTATGTAGCGGGTTATGAAAACTTTGATCCGGCTAAAATTGATGCCACTAAGGTGACCCATCTTAATTACGCTTTTGCCAATATTGTTGACGGGAATGTACAGTTTGAATTGCCAACCGATAAGACGAAAATTGAAAGTGCTATTGGGCTGAAAAAACAAAATCCAAGCTTAAAAGTATTGTATTCCATTGGCGGTTGGGTTTGGTCTGATCAGTTTTCAACTTTAGCAGCCTATCAGGATTCAAGAGAAAAATTTGCTAAAAGTGCTGTTAAAGTAATGAAAGAATTCGGTTTTGACGGAATTGATATTGATTGGGAGTTTCCGGGGCAGCGTGCCGAGGATAATGTTTTCAGACCTTCAGATAAAGAAAACTTTACGCTTCTGTTGGGCGAATTACGTAAACAATTACAAGTACAAACTAAGATTGATAATAAACATTATTTATTGACTATAGCAACCGCATCAGATCAGGAATATATTAATCATACTGATTTGGGTAAAGCGCATCAATTTTTAGATTTCATCAATGTAATGTGTTATGATTTCTACAATGGTTGGTTTTATCAAACAGGACATCACGCTAATTTATATCCTTCTAAGGAGGAAAAATTTGGTGGAAATAGCATTAGCGAATCTGTAGATAAATTAGTGAAAACGGGAGTTCCTGCCAAAAAACTCATTATCGGGTTACCTTTTTATGGTAGAAAATGGGAAAATGTTGTGCCCGTAAATAATGGTTTGTATCAATCGGCTAGAACAGGAAGTGCTATTATTCCGTTTTGGGAAATTACAAAAGAAAAGCAGTCTGGAAAGTTTCAGGAATTTTATGATGACTCTGCAAAAGCATCTTATTTGTGGAATGCTCAGGATAACATTTTTATTTCTTATGAAACCCCAAAAGAAATTGCACTTAAAATAGCTTTTATTAATCAAAAAAAATTAGGAGGAGCTATGTTTTGGGAGTACAGTTTAGACAATAAACAAGAGTTATTAAAAGCACTTTATGAAGGCGCTTCGACTAAAACCAAAAACTAATTAACCTAAATAAACCACTATGAAACTACCTAAACTATTACTTTTTTTATTAGCAATTAGTATTTTTTCATGTGCTAAAAAAGAAGAAACATCCTCTTTTAAATTTAGTGTTTGGTCAACTGCTAGTCCTGAAAAATCAGATGCAGATTACACAAATGAATTTAAAAAATACAAAGAAGGAGGTATTGATGAAGTATTAATTAATACGTCAACCAATCCTGAACTTTTAAAAAGAATTGTTCCTATTGCTACTAAAGAGGGCTTGAAAGTTCATGCGTGGATAATGGCAGTTAATAGACCTGGAGACTCCATTGCATTGAAGCACCCAGAGTGGTATCAGGTGAGTAAAGAAGGAAAATCATGTTTTGATACACGTCCGTATGTTGAGTATTACCAATGGCTTTGTCCTACAAGAAAAGAATCGAGAGAACACATATTACAGTTGGTTGAAGAACTTGCAAAAGTTGAGGGAATAGAAAGTGTTCATTTAGATTATATCCGTTTTCCAGATATCTTTTTACCAATTAGTTTATTGCCAAAATACAATTTGGTTCAGGATACAGAATTACCACAATTTGATTTTTGTTATTGTGATGAATGTGTAAAAGCATTCGAAAAAATTCATCATAAAAATCCAAAAGAAAGCCATAATACCTCAATTGATA
Organism: Flavobacterium agrisoli; assembly: GCF_016522065.1. Classification (GTDB taxonomy): domain Bacteria; phylum Bacteroidota; class Bacteroidia; order Flavobacteriales; family Flavobacteriaceae; genus Flavobacterium; species Flavobacterium agrisoli. The sequence continues at coordinate 115,426 of NZ_JAEHFV010000001.1, forward strand.
TGGAATGGAAAAACTTCCGATTGAATGCTATAAAAGCGCTTGTAGATGATGCTTATGAAGTTGTTCATAAACACAACAAGCAACTTACTGCGGCGGTGTTTCCATATCCAGAAATGGCCGATCACATGGTGCGTCAGCGTTGGGACAAATGGAATATTGATGAGGTTTACCCAATGATTTACCATAGTTTTTATGATGAAGAAATTGATTGGGTTGGTTATGCAACAAAACAAGGCGTAGCTGACTTAGAAGGCAAAAAAACAAAAATCAATACCGGAGTTTATATTCCCGGATTAAAAAATGATGCGGAATTAAAAGAAGCTATTTTACTGGCCAAAGAAAATGGTGCAACTGGAGTTTCTTTTTTCGACGGAAATGCCTTGTCTGAAAGTAATTTAAAAACGATTAAAGAAACAAAAGTCAGTTTACAATAATTAGTTTCTAAAATTCGATTAAAAGTAAAAGTATGTCAAATAGAAGAAATTTTATAAAAAAAGCAGCTTTAGGTACAGCAGCTGTAACCGCTGTTGGATTCAGTGGATTGGCTAAAGAAAGTAAAGGTATTTTAGAAACACCTCCCAAAAAAATCAAAAAACCGGTTGTTATTTCAACTTGGAATCATGGTTTACCAGCCAATCAGGAAACTTGGAAAGAATTAAAAGCAGGACAACCAGCTCTTGATGCTATTGAAGCTGGAATGAAAATTCCTGAAGCAGATCCAAATGTTCGTAGTGTAGGTTATGGCGGATATCCAGACCGTGAAGGAAAAGTAACTTTGGATGCCTGTATTATGGATCACAACAGCAATTGTGGTTCTGTTTCTTTTTTGCAGGGAATCAAACATCCTATTTCTGTAGCTAAATTGGTTTTACAAAAAACACCACATGTGATGCTTTCGGGGGCTGGAGCATTACAGTTTGCTTTATCCCAAGGATTTAAAGAAGAAAATTTGCTCACACCAGATTCAGAAAAAGATTGGAAAAAATGGCTAGAGGAATCCAAATACAAACCTGTTATTAATATAGAAAATCACGATACGATTAGTTTGTTGATGATTGATGAAGATGGAAATCTAGCAGGTGGTTGTACAACCAGTGGCGCAGCTTGGAAAATGCATGGTCGCGTTGGCGATTCACCAATTATAGGAGCGGGCCTTTTTCTGGATAATGAAGTAGGTGCTGCAGCGGCAACAGGTTTAGGAGAAGCAGTTATTAGAACTGCCGGAAGTGCCATGGTTGTTGAGTTAATGCGTCAGGGAAAGTCACCTTATGAAGCCTGTAAAGAAATTACAGAACGTATTTACAACAAACATAAAAATCACAAAGACATGGAATACCTGCAAGTTGGTTTTATTGCATTAAATAAAAATGGAGAACACGGTGCTTACAGTTTGCGTTCAGGATTTAATTATGCTATTTCGGATGACGAAAATGGGCATAGAATGGAAGATGCTAAATTTAAAATGTCTTGGGATAAATAAAGTAGAAAAATGAATATAAGGTTGTTATTATTAGCATTACTATCGGTTGTATCTGTCATAGCACAGGAAAAATCTTTTTGGTTAAACGAAAAAATCAATGAAGATAACCGTGAGCCAATGCATGCTTCGTATTACGTTTATGAAAATGAAGAAGTAGCTTCTAAAAACAACTGGCAAGAATCCGAAAATTACCTGAATTTAAACGGAAATTGGAAATTTAAATATGCAGACAGTCCCAAACAATTACCTGCTGATTTTGAAAAAAAAGTTTTTAATGATTCGGATTGGGATACGTTTAAAATTCCGGCTAATTGGGATGTAAACGGCTATGGATATCCCATTTATACCAATACAACCTACGATTTTGAAAAATATATTCCAATTAATCCACCCTTTGTTCCGACGGATTATAACCCAACAGGGATATATCGCAAAACAATAAATATTTCCAAAGATTGGAATAATAAAACCATTTTTTTACATGTGGGTGCCGCTAAATCAAATCTTACGGTTTGGATAAACGGAACTTATATTGGTTATGGCGAGGATGGGAAATTACCACAAGAGTTTAATATAACACCTTTTCTTAAAGCTGGAGAAAACACCATTGTTTTAAAGGTGATGAAATGGAGTGATGGATCCTATTTAGAATGTCAGGATTTTTGGCGAATGAGTGGTATTACTCGAGATACCTATCTGTATGCCCGAAATAAAATGCATTTAAAAGATTTTGAAATTATCCCAAATTTAGATTCTGATTATGTAAACGGAAGTTTAAAAATAAATACCGAATTCTCTCAATTAAATAAAAAAGACAAGTATACTTTAGAGATTCAGTTTAAAGATAAAGAAACTGTTGTAGCGACTAAAACAATTGCGGTAACAACGCCAAAACAAACAATTGAATTTACTGTAGATAATCCAAAAAAATGGACAGCTGAAACGCCTAATTTGTATCAGGTTTCTTTTTTACTCAAAAATAAAAAAGGAAAAATGCTTGAAATTATTAATCAAAATGTAGGTTTTCGAAAAATTGAAATAAAAAAGGGTCAACTATTAGTTAACGGCAAAGCGATTTATATAAAAGGAGTTAACAGGCAAGAAACAGATCCCAAAATGGGACAAACTCTTTCTAGAGAAAGAATGGAACAAGATCTTAAGTTGTTAAAACAATATAATTTTAATGCTGTTCGAATGTCACATTATCCCAATGATGATTATTTTTATGAATTGTGTGATAAATACGGAATTTATGTTGTGGATGAGGCCAATTTAGAGTCACACGGAATGGGGTACGTGATAACTCAAACTTTAGGAAATAATCCTAGTTGGGAATTGGCTCATCACCAACGCATTGAAAGAATGGTGGAACGGGATAAAAATCATGCGTCGGTTATTATTTGGAGTATGGGAAATGAAGCAGGAAACGGCTATAATTTTTACCGAGAATATCTTTGGTTAAAAAAACGAGATGCTTCTAGACCCGTTCAGTACGAAAGAGCATCAACTGCGGGGTGGGAAGGCAAAAGCATGAAATTTGAATGGAATTCGGATATAATTGACCCACAGTATAGTTCGCCGAAAGGGATGGTAGAATATATTGAGAACAATCCAAATCCAAAACGTCCTTATATTTTGAGTGAGTATGCGCATGCTATGGGGAATTCAATGGGGAATTTTAAAGATTATTGGGATTTATTTCGAAAATATCCCAATTTTCAAGGTGGCTTTGTATGGGATATGATTGATCAGTCGATTTATAAAACGAAAAGCGATGGTTCGTTAGTATTTGCTTATGGAGGTGATTTTGGACCCAAAGATGTACCTAGCGCCAATAATTTTTTAAACAATGGTGTTTTTAATCCTGAAAGAAAACCAAATCCGCATGCTTTTGAAGCCAAAAATGTTTTGCAAAATATATTGACTTCTTGGCAAAAAAAAGAAACAGTTACAGTAAAAGTTTTTAATGAGTTTTTCTTTAAGAATCTTGATAATGTTCGCCTGCATTGGCAGTTAGTTTTAGATGGCATTTCTACCCAAGAAGGAACAATTGAAAGCTTAAATATCAATCCACAAGAAGCAATTTCAATTCAATTGCCTATTGATTTAAATGGTAAACAATTCCAAGAAGCTTTTGTGAATTTTAGTTATACGCTAAAAGATGAAGAACCATTTTTACCTCAAGATTTTGAAATTGCTACCGAACAATTACAATTGCAAGGGAATTGGAAAAATGCCAATACAGTTGTAGGCGAATCAAAAATTAGTGTCGAAAAAAAGGGTAAAACTATAGTTTTTAAAAGTAATAAAGCCGAAATTATTTTTGATAAAAAAACAGGATTTATAAGCGGCTATACTTTTAATAAAGAATCCATTCTAAAAGAAGGTTATGAATTGCGACCTAATTTTTGGAGAGCACCAACAGACAATGATATGGGAGCTAATTTTCAAAAAAACTTGTTGGTATGGAAACAAGCAATGGAAAATCCAATTTTAGTGAGTTTTAAGTATTCTACTTCTAAAGATCATAAAATACTAGTGAAAGCAATTTATAAATTGACTCAAGTTGATGCTGATTTAATACTCAACTATGAGATGAATAGTGAAGGTGTTTTACTTGTCAATCAATCTTTGGATATTAATAAAAACAAAGAAATTCCAATGCTACCAAGATTTGGAATGAAAATTATTTTGCCAAAAAACTTCAGCAACTTGGTTTATTATGGACGAGGACCATCAGAAAATTACGAAGATCGAAAATACAATACCAAAGTTGGAGTATTCAATCAAACGGTTTCAGAGCAATATTATCCATACATCCGACCACAAGAAACAGGAAATAAAACAGATGTAAGATGGCTTGAGATTTCAAATAATGCCGTAAAAATAACTATTCAATCTAATGAATTATTTGCCATGAGCGCTTTGCATTATCTCACGGAAGATTTAGATGATGGTTTAGAAAAAGACCAACGTAACGCAGCTGATTTATCTGAAAGAGATTTAACCAGTTTAAAAATTGATTATAAACAAATGGGAGTTGGAGGTATTGATAGCTGGGGAGCTTGGCCATTAGACCAATATTTATTGAAGAAGAAAAGCTATCAGTATCAATTTAGCATAATCCCATTTGTAAAAGAATAAAATAAAAGCCAAAATGAAAAAGCAAAACCATTTTTTAATTTTAGTAGCCGTATTGTTATGCAATTTTATTGTAGCGCAAAATAGCCTGAGAAAAACAACCATTCAAATAATTCCCAAACCTACTGAAGTAATTTTTGCAGAAGGTTCTTTTGCTATTTCAGCCAAAACAAAAGTATATCTTACTGATACAATTTCTAAAAGAAGTGTGCAGGAATTTTTAGATACTTTTAAAACAGTATCAAACATGCAATTGCAAATAGTATCCAAAAGACCAAAAAAAAACTATATAGCATTTATTGTTTCAAATAACGTCTCAGAAGAAGGATATGAATTAAAGGCTACTCCCAAAAATATTACCATTACTGCCCAAACAAGTAGAGGTTTTATGTATGCTATAGGGACCCTAAGACAATTGTTGCCAATGGCGATAGAAAAACAGTCAAAACAAACAGGGGTTAAATGGGAAATTCCTGCTGTGTCTATTAAAGATGAACCTCGATACCAACAGCGAGGTTTGATGTTGGATTTATGTCGTCATTTTTTCAATAAAGAGTATATTCTAAAAACCATTGATCGGTTAGCGATGCATAAAATGAATGTTTTGCGTTTACACATGGTGGATGATCAAGGTTGGCGAATGGAGGTGAAAAAATATCCAAAATTGACAGAAATAGGTGCATGGCGCGTAAATCAAGAAGATAAAGCTTGGAATTCTAGAGCGAAAAATGACCCAAATGATAAGGGCACTTATGGAGGTTATTTGAGCCAATCTGATTTAAAAGAAATTGTGCAATATGCACATTTTAAAAATGTGGAAATCATACCCGAAATTGAAATGCCAGCACACGTTAGTTCAGCAATAGCTGCTTATCCACATTTATCCTGTTTCAATAAACCAATAGGAGTCCCTTCGGGTGGAGTATGGCCTATTACCGATATTTTTTGTGCCGGAAAAGAATCAACTTTTGAATTTTTAGAAGATGTAATAGACGAAGTGATTACTATTTTTCCATCTCAATATATTCATATAGGAGGAGATGAAGCGGCTAAAGATAATTGGAAAATTTGTCCGCATTGCCAAAAGCGAATTCAAGAAGAAGGTTTGAAAGATGTAAATGAATTGCAAAGCTATTTTGTGAAACGAATTGAAAAATACATCAATTCCAAAGGGAAAAAGATGATCGGCTGGGACGAAATTATTGATGGTGGCTTGCCTCCCGAGGCTACAGTTATGAGTTGGAGAGGAACCAAAGGCGGAATAGAAGCAGCAGAACAGCAACACGATGTGATTATGACACCCGAATCGCATTGTTATTTTAACTTTTATCAAGGACCTCAAAATGAAGAACCTGTTGCTTTTAATGCCTTTCTACCATTACATACAGTTTATGAGTTTGATCCCATTGCTGATGCCATGACTCCTGAAGTTAGCAAACATATTTTAGGAGGACATGCCAACTTATGGGCAGAACACATTGACTCTGAATCACTTTCCGAATATATGTTATTTCCACGTTTAGCTGCGATGTCCGAAGTTTTATGGAGTACAAAAGAATCGCGAAATTGGGTAGATTTTACTACTCGATTAGAAAAAATGTTGCAACGTTATGATATCTTAGGTATCAATTATGCAAAAAGTGCTTATTTAATTACCCCAACTAGTAGGGTTGACTTGACTACCAAAAAGGTTATGATTGGTTTGCAGAATGAATTTCCTTCGCCCGATATTCGATATGTTTTGGGTAATCAGCCTTTAGATTCAAAGGCTATCCCTTACCAAGAACCGATTCAAATTGATAAAACGACCATTATTCAGGCTTCTTTATTTAAAGATAATAAGCCTATTGGAAAAATATTTAAAGACACTATTGTTTTTCATAAAGCTGTAGGAAGTAATATTGAATTTCAAACTCCTTTTAATGAAAATTACAAAGGAGATGGTAATTTAAGTTTGGTGAACATCATCAGAGGAACTAAAAATTTTCATGATGGTCAATGGCAGGCTTGGCTTCGAGATGATATGGAGGCAGTAATTGATTTGGGAAGCAAACGAGAAATTAATTCCGTGACATTGGGAAGCCTCGAAAGCCAAGGTTCGGGAATTTATTTTCCAACTGAAATTTCTGTTTATGGTTCTCTTGATGGTAAAAAATACGAGCCATTGGGCACAATAGAACGAGCATTTACTCCAAATGTAAATGTTGATTTAAATGATTTTAAAATACAATGGAAGCCAACTTCTACAAGATACATTAAAGTGATAGCCAAAAATCTAAGAAAAAATCCAGAAGGAGGTGATACTTGGTTGTTTGTAGATGAAATAATAGTGAATTAGAAAAAACTCAAAAAACTAATATATAATGAAAAAAGTAATTTTAGCCTTGGCAGTATTGATGTCCTTACAGGCATTCTCACAAGCCATTTATGAAGATGAGCGTTATGTGCCCGAAACAGATCCAGCTGTATTGAAAAACTTAGAAGAATGGCAGGGCAAAAAATTTGGATTATTAATGCACTGGGGAACATACAGCCAATGGGGTATTGTAGAATCATGGTCAATTTGTCCAGAGGATTACGGATGGTGCGAACGTAAAAAAGGGAGTAATCCGTCTAATTACAACGATTATATTAAAGATTACGAAGGATTGAGAAAGACGTTTAATCCAGTGAAATTTAATCCTGAAAAATGGGCAAAAGCCGCACAATATGCCGGAATGAAATACATGGTATTTACCACCAAACACCATGATGGATTTAATATGTATGATACCCAATATAGTGATTACAAGATTACTAGTAAAGATGTTCCTTTTCACACAAATCCAAAAGCAGATATTTTAAAAGCAGTTTTTAATGCTTTTAGAGCTGAAAATATTTCAACTGGGGCTTACTTCTCTAAACCAGACTGGCATAGTGAGTACTACTGGGATCCCTATTTTCCGCCTTTTGACAGAAATGTAAATTACGACCCTTCATTATATCCAGAAAAATGGCAAAAATATGTTGATTTTACACACAACCAAATTTTAGAAATCTTAACCAACTACGGGAAAGTTGATATTTTATGGCTTGACGGAGGTTGGGTTAGAAAAAGAGATCAGCAGAATATCAAAGAAAACTACGATGAAAAATTTACTGAAAACGAATCTAAAAATGGTTTCATTAAACACAGAGTGGTAGATCAAGATCCGAAAATGGATGAGTTAGTGGTTAAAGCACGTGCTAAGCAGCCGGGTTTAATTGTAGTTGATCGAGCGGTTCATGGTAAAAATCAAAATTACTTAACGCCAGAAGGGCGCGTTCCGGAAAAAACATTGCCTTATCCTTGGGAATCGTGTATTCCATCAGGAGGAGGCTGGTCGTATACCCCTGATGCAAAATACATGACTGGAAGACAAGGAATTCATCTCTTGATTGATATTGTGGCCAAGGGGGGCAATTTATTGTTGAACATTGCACCAAGTCCGGAAGGAGAATGGGATAAAGGAGCTTATGATTTGCTTCAGGCATACGGTGATTGGATGAAAGTGAACAATACAGCAATTTATAATACTAAACCAATTGCACCTTACAAAGAAGATAATATCTGTTTTACACAAAATAAAGCCGGAAATGTTTTTGCGTTTTATTTAGCTAAAGACGGAGAAGACAAAATACCGGCAACAATAACTGTAAAATCGATTAGTCCTAAAAGAGGAACAAAAATCACGATGTTAGGTTCTAAAACATCTTTAAAATGGATAAAAGTAGGCAACGGGTTTAAAGTTGTAATTCCGGAAAGCCTGCGAAATAATTTACCTGCAAAAGAAGCATGGACTTTAAAAATTGAAGCAGTTAACAGATAAGAATAAAGCCTATGGTTATAAATAAAAAATATAAAATTCAAACAGCATGTTTTTTAAGCATGCTGTTTTTTAACATTTGTTGGGCGCAACAACCAGCAGATTTCGTTAATCCTTTTATTGGAACTTCTAATTTCGGTGCGACTTTTCCTGGACCAATTGCACCAAGAGGAATGGCAAGTATTAGCCCCTTTAATGTCTCGGGTCCACAAAATCGACCTTTAGAAAAAGACAGCCAATGGCTTTCGAATCCGTATGTGAATGAAAATACGTTTTTAACCGGATTCAGTCAAGTGAATTTAAGTGGTGTAGGCTGCCCTGAATTGGGTGTTATTTTACTAATGCCCACAACTGGAGAAGTAGAAGTTGATCATTTAAAATACGGTTCTACTTATTCTAATGAAGTAGCGAAAGCTGCCTATTACAGTGTAAACATCGATAAATATAAAGTCAAAGGAGAATTCACTGCTTCAAAAAGAGTTGGCGTAAACAAATTTACTTTTCCGAAAGGAAAATCAAATATTTTATTGAATTTGGGAGTTGGTTTAACCAATGAAGAAGGCGCAATGGTAAAAGTTGTTTCTGCGACAGAAATTGAAGGAATGCGTTCGGTTGGTTCCTTCTGTTACAATAGCCCAGAAGATGCTTATCCAGTTTATTTTGTAGCTAAATTTTCAAAACCAGCCGATAATTTTGGAGTTTGGAAAAAGCCAGCGAAATATAATGGTGTTGAATCACAATGGATGGGGTACAACGGAAAAGCCAGAATGATGGAAAATACAATCAAAACGGTTGTTGGAGATAGTATTGGGAGTTATTTTACGTATAAATTCGATAAAGAAGAAATAGTTGAAGTTAAAATAGGCATTTCGTATGTAAGCATCGAAAATGCGCGTGAAAACTTAGAAAAAGAAACGGGAACAAAATCTTTTGACGCTATTTATAAAGAAACCTACAACGAATGGAACAAAGAACTTTCTAAAATTACGGTGGAAGGAGATTCAAAAGATGACAAAACCATTTTTTATACCGCTTTGTATCACACGTTAATTCATCCGAATACTTTAAATGATTTCAATGGAGAGTTTCCAGAAATAAAAAGAAGTAAGATTGGTAAAACCACAGCAACCCGCTATACGGTTTTTTCGCTTTGGGACACGTACAGAAATTTACATCAATTAATGTCGTTTGTTTATCCAAAACAGCAATCGGATATGGTAACAAGTATGTTAGAAATGTATGATGAAAACGGTTGGTTACCAAAATGGGAACTCAATTCTACCGAAACCTTTACCATGGTAGGTGATCCAGCAAGCATCGTCATTGCTGATACGTATTTAAAAGGAATTCGTGATTTTGATGTGGATAAAGCCTATCAAGCGATGTTGAAAGGAGCTGATCAGATAAAAAATAATCCGCTCCGTCCGGGCTTGAAAGACTATATCGAAAAAGGATATTTGACTACCGAGAACAAAGGCCCTGTTTCTACTACGCAGGAATACAATATTTCAGATTATTCAATTTCACTTTTAGCAGATGCTTTAGGTAAAAAAGCAGATTCAAAACGTTTTAAAGAACGTTCCTTGTCTTACCGAAAATTATTCGATAAAAACTTAAAATTACTTCGCCCAAGAACAGCTGATGGAAAATGGTACGAACCCTTTGATCCTGCATCTGGAGCTAATTTTGAAGAAAATGTTGGTTTTATCGAAGGAAATGCATGGCAGTATAATTTTATGGTACCACACGATATTAAAGGATTGAAAAAATTAATGGGTGGTGAAAAAGCTTTTTCGAATCAATTGCAGAAAATCTTTGATAGCAAACAATTCGATATGGCAAACGAACCGGATATTGCCAATCCGTATTTATTCAATTATGTGAAAGGTGAAGAATATAAAGCTCAGGAAATGGTGAAGAAATTGGTTCGCGAATATTTCAAAAATGAACCAAAAGGATTACCAGGCAATGATGATACCGGAACCATGTCGGCTTGGCTAGTCTATTCCATGATGGGCATTTATCCAGTTTCTCCTGGTGATCCAATTTATACCATTACAACGCCAATTTTTGATAGAATTACCATCAAATTAGACCCTCAATATTATAAAAAAGAAAGCATTGTAATTGAGAAAGAAGTCAATAGTGACGGAAAAATCAAAGCAATTCAATTAGACGGGATAACATTAAATAGCTATTTTATTTCACACGAGGATTTGGTGAACGGAAAAATACTCAAAGTGATTCAAAATTAAAACTCATATAACTATGTTAGAATTGAAAATAAAAAAAACAGCCATTATTATTGTGATGGCTGTGGGTTTTTTAAACCAGACCCAAGCCCAGAAAAAGTATCCCTATCAGGATGCTAAATTGCCAGTAGAAGAAAGAGTTCAAGATTTGTTAAGCCGTATGACTCTTGAAGAAAAAGTGCGTCAGATGGATATGTATAGAGGCGATTTTTTTAAAGATAAAGAAGATTTTGCAAAATCGAAATCAGCAGAAAAAATTGGAAAGTTAGGAATTGGAGCGATTCATGATTTGTATCCCCGTTCGGCTAAAATGATTAATGATCTTCAAACCAATGTAATAAAAGGAAACCGGTGGGGGATTCCGGCGTTGATTATGTGTGAAATGCTTCACGGATATTTAGACGAAGGGAGTACTGCTTTTCCAATGAATATCGGACTTGGAGCAACTTGGGATGTGGCTACCATGGACAAAGTGGGTAAAGTAATTGGTATGGAAGCCAGAGCGCATGGCGTTCATTTTGGTTTTGGGCCTAACTTAGATTTAGGACGCGAACCAAGATGGGGCCGTGTTGCAGAAACTTTTGGAGAGGATGCTTACTTGAACAGTGAAATTGGTTTGGCGTTTATAAAAGGAATGCAGGGAGACGATTTAAAATCGGATCGTTCTATTATTGCAGAGCCCAAACACTTTGCGGTTCATGGTATTCCACAGGCGGGAGGAAATTCTTCCCCAATTTTAGTTGGTGAACGTTCTGCGAGAGAAGATCATTTGCCTTCTTTCGAAAAAGCTTTCAGAAAAGGAGGCGCTTTAGGAACTATGTGTGCATATTCTGAATTGGACGGAATTCCATGTGCTGCCAATCATTGGTTATTGACAGATGTTTTAAGAAACGAATGGGGTTTTAAAGGATTGGTAGTTTCTGATTTAGGTGCTATAAAATACATTCAGACGACTCACAAAGTGGCTGATTCTCCAAAAGATGCGATTAGAGAAGCAGTTTCTGCTGGTGTTGATATGCAGTTTTATGATTTCTCTAATGAATTTTGGCAAAATACTATTATTGAATTGGTAAATGAGAAAAAATTGACAATGGAAAACATCGATCGTGCAGCGGGGGGCGTTTTGCGATTGAAATTCTTATTAGGATTATTTGAAAATCCGTACACAGAAAAAAGTCTGATAAAAGAGCGTTTTCATACAAAAGAAAATCAGCAAGTTGCTCTGGAGGCTGCTCAAAAATCTATGGTTTTGTTGAAAAACGATAATAACACATTGCCTTTAAGTAAAAATTTAAAAAATATAGCGGTTATCGGACCCAATGCGAATGCTTCAAGATTGGGAGGTTATGCTCCAAAAAATAGTGTCGGAATGACAGTTTATGAAGGTGTACAGCAATTGGTTGGAAAAACGGCTAATGTAGTTTATGAAGAAGGTGTACCGCTTATTGTAAAAGGGCAAATTATTCCATCTAAATACTTATTCACTCCAGACGAATCTCAAAACGGATTAAAAGGAGAATATTTCAACAACAGAAACTTAGAGGGAACTCCCGCATTGACACGTATCGACAGTCAGTTAGAGTTTGATTGGCCATGGGCACCAGGTGATGGGGTAAATGTGGATGATTTTTCTATCAGATGGACAGGATTTTTAAAATCAGATCAGGCATTGGATGGCTGGTTAGGTTTAAGTTCGGATGACGGAATCAGAATGTATATCGATGACCAATTGGTGATTGACAACTGGACAAAAGGTGCGACAAGTATGGTTACAACTCCCAAAAACATCGAAAAAGGTAAAAAATACAAAGTCCGTATTGAAATGTGGGAAGGTGGCTGGGGAGCCAGAGCGCATTTCCGTTGGAATTTAGAAAAAGTAAACTTACAGCCAGCAATCGAAGCGGCTAAAAAAGCAGATGTTGCGATTGTTGTTTTGGGAGAATCTAACGAATTGGTAGAAGAAAACAGAGATGTGGCTTCTTTAGATTTATTTGGAATTCAACAGCAATTGATTGAAGAAATCAAAAAAACAGGAACTCCAGTGGTTTGTGTATTATTAAACGGTCGTCCGCTTTCTACTAACTGGATTGCTGAAAATATTCCTGCGGTTTTGGAAGGATGGTTTCCAGGTGAGTTGGGAGGCAGAGCAGTAGCGGATGTTTTATTTGGAGATTACACCCCAGGTGGAAGACTGCCTATTACAGTTCCAAAATCGGTTGGGCAGTTACCCATATATTACAACCAAAAACCATCTGCTATTCACAAATATGTGGCAGAGAGTGAGCATCCGTTATACACATTTGGGTATGGATTAAGTTATACGAAGTTTGAATATTCTAATTTAAAACTAAGTACTTCTGAAATTAAGCCCGATGGTGAGTTAAAAGTTTCGGTTAATGTAAAAAACACGGGCGATAGAGATGGAGATGAAGTAGTGCAATTATACATTAATGATGTGTATAGTAGTACCACAACTCCAGAAAAAACTTTAAAAGGCTTTAAAAGGATACATATTAAAAAAGGAGAAACTCAAAAAATCGAGTTTTCATTAACACCAGATGAATTGTCAATTTGGAACCGACAAATGAAAAGGGTGGTAGAACCTGGAGATTTTGAAGTAATGGTTGGAGGAAACTCAATAGATTTGTTAAAAATGAAATTTAAGGTTTTAAACTAAAATATGGAATTTGAAAAATAATTTTTATCAAATAGGCTTAATTGAAAAGAATGTGTTTGTAAAAATGGCAAATTGGTTAGAATTATGCTAAAATTAAATAAAAGAATTTACTGAATTAAGCTGTTTTTTTAGAATGTTTTAACCATATAAAACGTAATATTTCGACGAACACCTTTTGAAAATTGTCATTTGTCGAAATTATACGTTGTTAACAAAATGTATTCTTAAGTTTAACATGTTATTAACTCAAAAAAATCAATAAAACATGATCAAGGACGTACTAAAATTACTGTTTGTGATTTGCTTATTTGGATTTCAAAATCTAGAAGCACAAACAACAGTAACAGGAACGATAACTGATGCTGAGAGCGGATTTCCGATTCCTGGAGCAAATGTTATTGTGAAAGGAACACAAACTAGTGCAACATCAGATTTTGATGGTAAGTACAGTGTTGCAGTTCCAAATCAATCTTCAATTTTGGTTTTCTCTTATGTTGGTTCAGCATCAAAAGAGGTAACAGTAGGGTCTCAATCAATTATTAATGTGGCTTTAGTGGCTTCAACTCAGGAATTAGGAGAAGTTGTGGTAACTGCATTAGGGATTAAAAGGGATAAAAAAGCCATTACTTATTCGGCACAAAATGTCTCGGTTGATGAAATTTCGCAAGCAAGGTCATTAAACGTTGCGAATTCACTTTCTGGAAAAGTTGCTGGTTTGAATTTTTCCACTACATCCAATGGTGTGGGGTCTTCTTCTAGAATTACGCTTAGAGGAAATCGTTCCTTAAACGGAAATAATCAACCAATGTACGTGGTTGACGGTGTGCCAATTAGTAACGGAACCACTAATGGTAATCCGGATATTGATACTGGAGGTACAACACAACCTGATGGAATTTCCAATATTAATCCAGAGGATATTGCTTCTATGACGGTTTTGAAAGGCCCTTCGGCAGCGGCACTATATGGTACTAGAGCTAGTAATGGTGTTATTGTAATTACAACTAAATCAGGTCAGGCAGGAAAAACAGCTATTTCTTTGTCATCAAATTTTATGGCTTCATCAGCTTATGACTTAACCAATTTTCAAAACGAATATGGTCAAGGAACTAATGGTGTTTATACTGCAAATTCAAGTTCGAGCTGGGGAGGTCGTTTAGATGGTAGTCAAGTTTCGGCGTGGCAATTGGTTCGAAATCCAAATTATGGAGGACCAGCTACCACAAGTTATACTCCGCAACCCAATAATGCAATGGATTTCTTTAAAACAGGTTATAATTTGGCCAATACTCTAACCATTACTTCTGGAAACGAAAAGGCTCAAGGGTATTTTTCGTATACCAATACTAGAGCAGAAGGAATTGTAGGTGGGAATGCATTAGATCGTCACAATTTGAATTTAAGATTAACTAGTAAACTTTCGGATAAATTGTCGATGGATGTTAAAACTAACTACATTGTTCAGGATATTGATAATTTGTTAAGAACAGGTGAGGAGTCCATAGGTACTTCAGTTTATTTAATGCCTCGTAGTATTAAGTATAATGATTACAAGGATTTTGAATACTACGATGCGGCAGGCCAATTGCAAAAAAACTGGTTTTTAGATGAAACTGGTTCACCTTCAGGAAATCCATATTGGTCAGCATTGCGCGATGATTCTCGTAGCGATAAAAGAAATCGTTTTATTGGATTAGCTTCTCTTAAATATGAATTTACGAAAACATTAAGTTTACAAGTAAGAGCCGGTTTAGATCAAATGACAAACAAATATGTTAGAAACAGGTATGCAACTGCTGAATTTAATAACAACTTGGGTTCTTATAGCGAGTCGTATGAAACGGTAAGTGAGTTAAATACAGATGCATTGCTTTCGTATAATGAAACTTTTGGAGATTTCTCTATTGGAGTTAATTTAGGTGCCAATATGTTGCAACAAAATAGTTCTGCATTAAGTTCTGGAGGTGTTTTAAGTAAGAGAAATTATTTTGCGCTATCGAATGTAGCAACGCCACAATCCGTTTCCACAGCGGCAGATAAGCAAATTAATTCCGTTTATGGCTTTTCACAAATTGGTTATAAAAATTTCTTATTCTTAGATTTAACTGCTCGTAACGATTGGTCTTCAACTTTACCAGCAGATAATAGGTCCTTCTTTTATCCTTCTGTAGGTTTGTCGGCAGTTGTTTCGGATATGGTTTCACTTCCAGAAGCAATTAGTTATGCAAAAGTACGTGGTTCGTATGCAAAAGTAGGTAATGATACCGATCCGTATCAAACCAGTTCAAGACTGTCTTATATTGGTGGTAATGGTGGTATGTTATATGGTCAAACTACAGCAGCAAATCCAAATTTGCGTCCAGAAATGTCAAACTCTATTGAATTTGGAGCAGATGTTCGATTTTTTCACAATCGTTTAGGTTTGGATTTTACTTATTTTAAAACCAATACCGAAGATCAAATTTTTTACATCAATACACCAGAATCTTCTGCTTATTCACGAAGAGTAGTAAATGGAGGTGAAATCCAAAATAAAGGATATGAGTTTGTTCTAACCGCAACTCCGATAGAAACAGAGGATTTTTCTTGGGATATTACAGCTAATTATGCTTCTTATAAATCTAAAATTAAATCAATTTATGATGGAAGAGATGAGTTGGTTTTGGGTGAAGGACGTTTAGTAAGAAGTAAAGTAGTTGAAGGTGGTGAATATGGTGATTTATATATTAAAGGTTTTCAAAGAACCGATACGGGAGAAATAATTGTAAATGCTGCTGGTTTACCGTTGGCTACCAATAGTTTTGATGTTAGAGCTGGAAACTTTAATCCTGATTGGACGGCTGGTTTTAGCAACCGATTCAGATACCAAAACTTCTCTTTAAGCTTTTTAGTTGATTTTAGAATTGGTGGAGAGGTAATTTCATATACACAAGCCCGACAAGCCGGTTTGGGCGTTAACGATATCACCTTGGCAGGAAGAGATGGAGGAATTGTAGTAGATGGTGTGGTAGCTAACGGAGATGGTTCATTTAGCCCTAATACCGTAAGTATTACAGCCGAGCAATATTGGACACAAATTGGACAAAGAACTCCGATAGCAGAACCATTTATTTACGATGCAACTAATATTCGTTTACGTGAATTAGTTTTTGGATACTCATTACCAAAAAAATTATTAAACAATACAGGGTTTACTAATATTGATTTTTCATTAGTGGGAAGAAATTTATTCTTCTTTGTTAACAAAGCTAAATATTTTGATCCTGAGGCAGGTGCAGGTACTGGAAACTTGCAAGGAATTGAATCGTTTAATATCCCGTCAACGAGAGATTACGGTATTAATGTGAAATTTGGATTTTAATCAAAAAAAGAAAGATCATGAAAAATAGATATAAAATTAAAACATTAGGAGTTATCTTATCGATGGCGACACTTTTATCGAGTTGTACAGGCGATTTTGATGATATCAACACCGATCCGAATTCGTTAACAGAAGATCAACTAGATGCTAGTTTAGCAGGCCCCTCTTTTGCATCTGCGCTTTATGCAGGAATTCATAATGGTTCATATTCTTCGCCTGGCGTTGATGACCAAGGAACTTGGGGAATTGCAACAGGTATTTTGTCTTCGACCTTTATTCAGTATTTAAATTGTGGTTATGGTACCGAACGAAATGCTTTTGTAAATGGTTACGAAGGTAGAGGTTGGTTGCGTTTTTATACCGTAGCGGTGCCAGCTTTGAACAATGCTTTTAAAGCAGCCGAAGGTGATGAACAGGCATTAGCTGTGTTGAAAATTTGGAAAGTATACATGTACAACCAAATGACCGATCACTATGGACCGATTCCGTACACTGAAGCCGGAAATGGAAAAGAAAAAGTAATGTACGATTCGCAAGAAGCAATTTATGAAGATTTCTTTAAGTTGTTAGATGAATCAAACGCTACATTAACTAGTAGCACTTCGGCAACAGTTGGTTTGTTGCAACCAAATGATAGGGTATACCAAGGAAGTACCGATAAATGGAGAAGATTTGGAAATAGCTTGCGTTTGCGTTTGGCAATGCGTATTTCGGATGTACAACCCGATAAGGCAAAAGCACAAGCCGAGGCAGCTGTAGCAGCGGGTGTAATTGAATCAAATGATCAAAATGCCTATTTTAAAGTAAGCAATATCACTCCAAACAACCTAAACATGATTGTAAATAGTTGGGGATATACGATGACAGCTTCTATGGAAAGTATTTTGGTTGGATACAACGACCCAAGATTGCCGCTTTGGTTTTCGGAAATTGCAACTGGAGGTTACCAAGGCCAACCAATTGGAGGTTTACAAGATCAATTTGGTACGACACCCTTTTCAACTTTTAACAATGATATTTTAGGAAATGGTAGTACTGGAACCATAAGCGAAACAAAAAACATCGAAATTTTAATGGCATCCGAATGTTATTTGACTCGTGCAGAAGGTGCTTTAAATGGATGGAATATGAATGGAAGTGCCCAAAGTTTATACGAGCAAGGTATTGCCTTGTCATTGAGACAATGGGGAATTACAGATACAGCCAGAATCAATGCGTATATCGCAGGATCTAGTTTGCCAGTTGTACCTCAAATTATAGCTGCTTATCCAAATTTAACCGATTTACTTGATGTGCCGGTTAAATTACCAGTAGCTTGGTCAACTTCAGAAGCCAGTCAACGTACGCAAATTGCAGTTCAAAAATACCTAGCCATTTTCCCCGAATCATGGGAATCATGGTCTGATATGCGTAGAAGTGATCAAAAAGTAATTTATCCGCCTCTAAATACAGATAACTTAGATGCTGGGGTAGGTAAGAGTTTAATGAAACGTATCATCTACGTAACCAACGAGTATTCAGCAAACAATGAAGCAGTTTTAGATGGTATCACCAAATTAGGAGGTCCAGATACAGGAGGAACCAAACTTTGGTGGGATGTTAAATAAATAACATAACGTAGTTTTCGATTCGTTACTTAATAATTAAAGAAAAAGGAGAGGAGACTCTCCTTTTTCTTTATAGTTTAAAAATTAATATTTAATATGAATACCAACACAAACGCAGTGGTAAACGATTCAAAAAAATCGTTGTTACCAATAGCCATTATTGCAGGGCTATTTTTTATTTTCGGATTTGTTACTTGGATAAACGGTGCCTTAATTCCGTTTATGAAAACCATAAATGAGCTAACAGCGGCACAATCGCTTTTAGTGGCTTCTGCTTCCTATATTTCTTTTGTGGTTATGGCAATTCCTGCTTCTTTTATTTTAACAAAAATTGGTTATAAAAATGGAATGTCTTTAGGGTTATTCATCATGGCTTTAGGTGCTTTGGTTTTTATTCCTGCAGCAGAAGCTAGAACTTATTGGATGTTTTTAAGTGGCATTTTTATTCAAGGTGCGGGCATGACTTTATTGCAAACGGCTTCTAATCCGTATATTACCGTTTTAGGGCCTCTTGAAAGTGCGGCTAAACGAATTGCCATTATGGGAATTTGTAATAAAATTGCGGGTGCTTTGGGTTCGGTAATTTTTGGAGCTCTTTTATTATCGGGAATTGATGAAATTCAGCAAAGCTTATCCCAACTAAGCAATTTGGAAAAAGTGATTATGCTAGATCAAATGGCCGAAAGTGTGGTAATGCCTTATATTATTATGGCCATTGTATTGTGCCTACTTGCAATTTTAATTTTAAAAGCACCCCTTCCAGAAGTAGAAGCCAATACCGAAGAAACTATCAAACACGAGGGTATTTCGAGAACGAGCATTTTTCAGTTCCCACATCTTTGGTTAGGAGTTTTTACTCTTTTTATGTACGTGGGAGCTGAAGTAATTGCTGGCGATACCATTATAGCTTACGGCATGGCATTAGGTTTTCCTGCTGACGACGCAAAATTTTTCACAACTTTCACCTTATCAGCAATGGTAGTTACCTACGCTTTAGGAGTGTTATTAATTCCTAAATACATAAGTCAAACAACAGCATTAAAGTTAAGTGCTATTTTGGGTATAGTTCTATCTATTTGTATTGTTTTCTCATCTGGATTTCTCTCCATTCTTTTTGTAGCGTCATTAGGAATTGCCAATGCATTGGTTTGGCCTGCCATTTGGCCCTTGGCATTAAATAGTTTAGGAAAATTTACCAAAACAGCCTCGGCATTACTAGTGATGGGAATTTCAGGAGGAGCCATTATTCCACCTCTATACGGAAAGTTAGTGGATTATCATAAAATGTCTTTCATATCGCAAGGACTAAGTGATAAAATGGCAACAGCTATGGCTTCAACACAAGGGTATTGGATTATTTTGCCGTGTTATTTGGTAATTTTATATTATGCTTTTTGGGGACATAAGATAGGTTTGAAGAAATAACGGATTGGATTATGAAATACAACTTAAAAACAATTAAATTTCTACTCATTGTATTTTGCTTTTATTTGGGAAATGCCCAAAAAGTCATTCACAAAGAGAGTCGTTATGTAGCGAATCCTCCACTGACCAATAACAGTCATGCAGCAACTTTGGTAGAGTATAGACCTAATGAAATTCTAGCCGCGTGGTTTGGTGGAACGCATGAGGGAGCCAAAGATGTTAGTATTTATATCGCCTCATTTAAAGATAAAAAATGGTCAAATCCTAAAAAATGTGTAGAACCCCTTATAAAAGATGGCGACACATTACCTTGTTGGAATCCAGTTTTGTTTAAAAGTAAACAGCAAAATTTGTATTTGTTTTATAAAATTGGGAAAAATCCACGCGAATGGTTTGGAGCTATGATTGTTTCTAAAGATAATGGAAAAACTTGGAGCAATCCTGTGTATTTGCCAAAAGGAATTCTAGGTCCTATTCGAAATAAACCAATTGAAATACAGCCCGGTATTATTTTATGTGGAAGCAGCACGGAAAGCATAGAGGATAATAAATGGCGAGTTTTTATAGAAACTTACCACGAGGCTACAGATAGTTGGAGTACCACAGGAATCAGCGATAAAAAAAAATTCGATATTATTCAGCCTACTTTTTTAGTGCACGATGATAATAAAATTCAGATTTTATCCCGCAGCAGGCATAATAAATTGATAAGCTCTTGGTCTGAAGATAATGGTAAAACGTGGCAAAAAACCGACACCATACATGTTGTAAATTCTAATTCAGGAGTAGATGCACTAACGTTATCTGAAAATTATTTTTTGCTAGTCAATAATCCCTTAAAAATGGGAAAAGATTGGTTTAATGGAAGAAATATTTTGGATGTTGAATATTCTAAAGATGGAATGAAATGGAAAAAATTATTTGATTTAGAAAACCAACCCGAAGGTGAATTTAGTTATCCTGCTATCATTCAAACCGAAGATAAAACCATTCATATCTTGTATACGTATAATAGGAAATGGATCAAACATACTTCATTTGATTTACAAAAATAAACAATAGAAATTATGAAAAAATATTGCCTCGCTTTAGATTTACACGACGACCCTACATTAATTGCAGAATATATAACGCATCACCAAAATGTTTGGCCTGAAATTAGAAAAAGCATAGAAGCTGCTGGAATTAAAAACCTCGAAATTTATAATATTGGAAATCGATTAATAATGATTATAGAAGCTGAAGCACATTTTACATTTGAAGAAAAAGCCAAATTAGATGCAGAAAATCCAAAAGTACAAGAATGGGAAGCATTAATGTGGAAATTTCAGAAAGCATTACCCCAAGCAAAATCGGGAGAAAAATGGATTGTAATGGAAAAAATTTTTCAATTGTAAAACAGGAATAGTTTAGTAAAAAAAATAAGTATGAAAATATTTAACGGTGTCAAAAGTAGGTTTATTTTGAGTTTACTATTAGTTAGTTTTTGTGCCAATGCACAGGAAAATAGTTTGGCAAAAACGTTCTATAAACACGATAAATACCTTTCATCAGATAGATTAGAGGGGCGTTTTCCAGGGACAAAAGGCAATAAAAAAGCGGCAGCTTATATCAAAAAGTATTTTACAAAATATAATTTAACACAATTTGGGAAAAGCTACTACCAACCATTTCAATTGTTTGTAAAAGAAGGAATTAACAAAATGAAATCAGACAGTGTCAGGACACAAAACGTACTTGGTTTTGTTGAAGGTTCTGATGATATACTTAAAAATGAATTTATTGTAATTGGAGCTCATTACGATCATTGGGGTTGGGGAGGAATTGGTTCTGGAAGCAAAAAGAAAGATACTCTTGCTATTCATAATGGGGCTGATGATAATGCTTCTGGAGTTGCGGCATTGTTGTGTATTTTGCAAGAAGTTTCCAAAATGAAGATAAAGCCTAAAAGAAGCATTATTTTCATTTCCTTTAGTGGTGAAGAGGAAGGATTGTTAGGGTCTAAATATTTTGTAAATCATCTTCCAGTTTCAAAAGAAGCTGTAAAATTGATGCTTAATATGGATATGGTAGGAAGGCTAAACGAAAAGAAGGAACTATATATGGGCGGGGCCGGAACCTTTCCTAACGGAGTAGCACTTATGCAGGAATTAGGAGAAAATTCACAACTCAATCCGGTAGTACATGCTGGCGATGTTGGTGGGTCTGATCATGTTACTTTCTATAAAACCGGAATTTCGGCAGTTGGGTTTCATACAGGTGGACATCCTCAGTATCATACTCCAGAAGATGATTTTAGTTTAATTAATTATGAAGGAGGCGCTTTAGTGACTTCTTATATTTATAAAGTTCTTATTCAAGTTGCAAATTATGATGAAAAATTATCATTTATTAAACAAGATTAATAATCTGCGATTTTCAAATATAATATAGCAATTAGAAACATTATAAGCAACGAGATCCTTGCTTTAAATTCAAAAATAGATTTAACATAATTTCTTGAAAATGCAACCTTTTGTACAACAAGTAATATAGCGAATAAAATTGCTAAAACTCCTCAAATAGTTCATAGGAATAACCCTACATAGAAATAGTATATATTGCTGTCTTTTAATATAATTTTATTGTTGGCATTCACATCCTAT
This sequence comes from Flavobacterium agrisoli, assembly GCF_016522065.1. GTDB lineage: Bacteria > Bacteroidota > Bacteroidia > Flavobacteriales > Flavobacteriaceae > Flavobacterium > Flavobacterium agrisoli. Next base: position 137,859 of record NZ_JAEHFV010000001.1, read on the forward strand.
ACTGTATTCTAATTTTATGCCAAAGTGAATTTGCCTTATTTTTCAGCTACTCACGAGGAAAATGAGTTTGGCGTATTTACGATATTTCGTAATAGGTATTTGAATTTTCTGATATTTGGTAAATTAGAGACAGGATGAATTGTAAGGTTTTCTCTTTTTTTTAACAAGAAGTTGTTTCTCCTGTTTATAAATGTATAATGGAAAGTAGAGTTTTGAATTATTTAGCTTTTCTACTCATTTTTTTTTTAGATAATTATCATTGAATTTCGAATTTTCGTAAAAAATATCTAATTTTAAATGATTGATATTTAAGAAAATAAATAATAAATAATGCGTGAAGAAGATTATTATAGTCCCGAAATAAATTTATTTCTTTCTATTAGTGAGGCGATCGTTTCAATTAGATCAAAGAACGATTTGGTTAATTTTATTCAACAACAATTAAAAAGTGTTTTCTCTTTTTCTGATTTGGCAATAACTAGATTTAACCTTGAAAAGGGTACTTTTAAGGTTTTCCTCGAACAATGCGCAACTTCAAATCAGCACCCCGACTTCAACGAAATAGCCTTTGCGGAGTATCCAATTAATGATGGTTTACATAATGTTATACGAGACTCAGAAGCAACTGTAATTTTATCCGTAGCAAACTTGATTCAATCGGGCATGAGGCATTTTGTCTTTTTACAAGAGGCTGGTATAAAAGAAATTGCTGGTATGAGATTGATGCATAAAGGTTAGGTTTTCGGTACCATGGTTTTATTGTCGGAAAAAGTAGGGGTTTTCGACGGGAAGCAGCGAAAACTTATACAGCAGATATCAAGTCATATTTCAGCAGCAGTTGCTAATGTTTTTGCAAATGAGGAAATTGAACGTAAGGAAAGAGAACAATCTATTTTGGTTTCTTTAAGTAATGAAATGGCCATGGTAAAAAACAAAGATGAGCTATTGGAAGTTATAGTTACTAAGTTTAAAGACCTATTTTTATTAAAAGTATTTGGAGTTTTTTTGATAAATCAAGATAAAGAAGGAGATTTTACTTTTCTTTTAAAAGAGGATAAAAATCAGAAAAACAAAAATGAATTCAAAACCCTATCTGATGTACAGTATGTCTTTGATAGTACATTTTTGAGTGCTTTAGTAAACTCGAATACACCTATTGTTTTTGATGAAATGTCCGTTAGTTCTGAAAGTTCCATTTTCAAAGAGTATTGGGGAAAATTGGGAATGACAAGATTGATTGGTATTTCCCTTAGATTAGCAGATTTGCAATTAGGTTGTTTGTTAGTATATGCAACACACAATTATGATGTTGCTACAATGTTGAACCTTTTAAAGGGGGTTACTTCTCAAGTTGCTATAGTATTATCACACATTATTTCTAAAGACAAAATTGAAGAACAGTTGCAAGAAATTAGAAGTTATAAGGTACGATTAGAAAATGAAAAGACCTATTTGCTAGAAGAAGTAGCAAAAGGGAATAATTATACTGATATTATAGGTACTAGCCCTAAAATCCAGAAAGTATTCCATTTGTTGACACAAGTGGCATTCACAAATAGTACCGTTTTAATTTTAGGAGAAACAGGAACAGGTAAAGAATTAATTGCTCGAGCCATTCATAATGCATCCCCTCGGAAAAATAATTTATTGGTAAAAGTTAATTGTGCAGCTTTACCTTCTAATTTAATAGAGAGTGAGCTGTTTGGTCATGAAAAGGGAAGCTTTACGGGTGCGATTGAAAGACGAATTGGTAAATTTGAACTTGCTCACAAAGGAACTCTTTTCTTAGACGAGATTGGAGAGTTATCTTTAAAGTTACAGACGAAACTATTAAGAGCTATCCAAGAAAAGGAAATTGAGAGGTTGGGGGGCAAAGAAACGATTAAAGTTGATGTCAGGATTATATCAGCAACTAATAGAAATTTATTAAAAGAGGTAGAGGAAGGTAGATTTAGAAGCGATTTGTTTTATAGACTGAACGTTTTTCCAATTCTCCTTCCATCATTAAGGGATAGAAAGGAAGATATCCCAAATTTAGTATCACATTTTATTTCAAAATTTTCTAAATCTATTGGTAAGGATGTTCGGAGTATTTCTAATGGAGCTATGGCTGACCTTTATTTGTATAACTGGCCTGGTAACATTAGAGAATTAGAGCATGTGATTGAGCGAAGCATATTAATGGCAGAAAATAATATAATTAAAAATGTTTATTTGCCTAGTAGGTACAATAGTAAGGAAAATACTATATTTCATTCAATCCATCAAATAGAGAAAAACTATATCTTAGAGATATTAAAATCCAGTAATGGTAAAGTTTTTGGTCCAAATGGAGCGGCTAAAATATTAGGATTACCACCAAGTACATTATATTCAAAAATTAAAAAGCTTGGAATATCTAAAGATGATATGCAATAATGAAACTAAATTTATTAAAGATTTAAGTGAAAGATTTGAATTTTCAACTTTAGAATTTTCAACCGGTCATAAAAGAAAAAATATAGAAAATTAGAGCAATGATTGAGGATTATGGTACGATTCAGCGTTGGGTTTATTAGTTTACATCGAAATTTCCTCGAATATTTTATAAAAAATACTCCATATAAGAGCCCCATTGATTTTCTTCCTACTCTGGTACTGGTACAACAAATTTGAAAAAAATATTTAGGATATTTTTTTTGTTTTTTATTTACTACCATTCCATTTTATAAGTCATTTGTGTAATGTTTTTAATTTTTATTTGAAACGATTTTTTTCCTTTTATAAATAATGTATCACGCAAGTCAAAATTTATTTGCAGCTTAAAAATCCAAAATGATAATTTTTATTCCATATAATTACGCGGGCAAAAATGATAATATGAAAAAAATCTGGGTCGCAAAATCATATAAACATAAATAGCAGGCTAACTTATGGTTGATTGTAATATTTAATTATTTTTGCAAAAAACAAGTTAATTCTATTGGAATCAAGTCATAATAAGTCTATTAAAAGTGATTTTAAAAAAATATTCGATACTTATTACGAAGCACTCGTATCGTATGGAGGTCGTTTTATACATTTAAAAGACGAATGCGAAGATCTTGTTCAAGATATTTTTGTAGACTTATGGCAAAAAGATTTAGTGTTTCCTGACGAAATATCCTTAAAAGTTTATTTGTATAAAACGGTTCGAAACAAATGTTTCAATTTTCTAAAGCATAATAAAGTAAAAGAGAAGTATGCTGAGAATTCCATTGCTTTGCTTGAAAATGATAATTATTTTTTAGAGCATGTCTTAGAAGAGGAAATAGTCCGGCAACTTCATCAAGCAATAGCGTTGCTTCCGGATCGAAAAAAGGAAATTATAAAATTGAGTTTGCGTGGTCTCAAAAATACTGAAATTGCCGAACTATTAGAAATCAAACTTCAGACTGTTAAAACACTAAAATCGCAATCTTATAGTATTTTACGTGATCAATTTAAAGACTTAGGAACAGTCTTGTATTTTTTATGCGTGTAAGTTAAAGGCTATATTTCACATATTTTTAACTATTATTTCACTTTTTTTTAAAAAAATATCCATTTTCAGTAGTACTCTTTTACTTGTTTGTTGTTCTATAAGAAAGCGAACATTGAAATGAACGATATTTTTCACTTATCTAAATTAATAATTAAGAAAAAACTAAAAGTTTTAACTGATGCTGAAAAAGAGCAGTTACAACAATTTGGTTCTGAATTTCCATTTTCCAAAAAACAAAATTTTGAAAATATCATTCAGAAAGTTTCCGATTATACGTTGATTGATAAAAACAAAGCTTGGTTGGCTATTTTGGAAAAAACAAAAATAGCTCAAGATACATCTGTAGTAGTTCCTATGCGTAGATTTTGGTACAAATATGGAGCTGCGGCAGCTGCTGTACTGGCATTGTTTTCCCTTTCCTATTTTTTCCTGGATAAAGATACAGGGGTTAAAACTCCGGTTGTTGTTAGTAATCCTATCGAGATAGGCAGTAGCAAAGCCACCTTGACCTTGGAAGATGGTTCAACAGTGACATTGGAAAAGGGCACTAATTACAAAAGCAATACGGTAAATGGGAATGGTGAACAAATTGTTTACGATGGAAAAGTAAAAGAAAGTGCTGCTAAAATAGGAACTAATTTCTTAACCATTCCACGAGGAGGGCAATTTTTTGTAACATTAGCAGATGGAACAAAAGTATGGTTGAACTCGGAATCGCAACTAAAGTATCCGGTTGCTTTTCTAGAAGGAGAGACAAGACAAGTAGAATTGCTATATGGAGAAGCTTACTTTGAAGTTTCTCCAAGTACAGCGCATAAAGGCGCAAAATTTAAAGTTAAAACGCAAGTTCAGAATGTAGAAGTTATTGGAACCGAGTTTAATGTAAAAGCCTATCGCGACGAAAGTTCCATCTATACCACATTAGTAAAAGGAAAAGTAGCTATTAGTAATGGTACATCGAAAGAGATTTTAAAACCAAACCAACAGTCAAAAATAAATTTAAACTCTTCTGGTATAGCAATAACAGAAGTCAATGTGTATAATGAGACTTCTTGGCGAAAAGGATTGTTTGTTTTTAAGGGAATGCCACTAAAGGATATTGCCAAAGTTCTATCACGTTGGTATGATGTCGATATCATTTTTGCCGATCCAGCTTTAGGAAATGAAAAGTTTAATGGAGTACTGAATAAAAATCAGAAAATCGAAGACATATTAACCACCATCAAAAACATAAATTTTATCAATGCCTATGAAATAAAAGAACACAAAATCACCATCAAATAAAAAGAAAGGAAATGAAGCTTAGACTTCCTACGGTACCACGCCTCATTCCTTTTTTTAGTATTAGTCAAAAGGTCAGAATTTAAAACCCCTAACCAATTAACATGTAAATTTATGAAATTTAAATTAACTGAAATCCTATTCTTTTGTAGAAAAGGATTAATTATTAACATTATGAGATCCTTTATTTTCTTGTTTTGCAGTACTCTATTTGGTTTTACTCCTATAAAACTTTTTTCGCAAAACACAAAAGTTACTATTCTCGCTGATAAAGTGGTCTCGGTCGATGAGGTTTTCGATATTATTCATCAACAAACAGACTACACTTTTATTTACCAGGAGGATTTATTTAAAAATTTGCCTAAAGTACATTTAAAGAAAGGAAAAATAAAGGTAAGTGATTTATTAGAAGCCAGTTTTCCTAAAAAAGGTTTCAATTTCAGCTTTGCCAATGGTAATACTATAGTAGTCAAAGAAATTAAAGAGCAAAAAGTAACCACAGTTCAGCAAGATTTAATTAAAATTACAGGATTAGTTACGGATTCTCAAAATGAACCAATCCCAGGAGTTAATATCATAGTGAAGGAAACCAAAGTAATGGCTCAAACGGATTTTGATGGTAAATATGCTATAATTGCTCCTGTAAACGGAACCTTACTATGTACTTACATTGGGTATAAAAACAGCATTGTTGATGTAAATAATAGGAAAGTAATTAATTTTAAGCTAGCTCAGGAAACCAATGAGTTAAAGGGAGTTACTGTTAATACGGGCGTTACAGTTCGTAAAAAAGAATTGATTACGGGTGCCGTAACTACGTTTAAAGGAGAAGAACTAAGACAAGTTTCAACACAAAATGTAGTCCAGGCATTAAAATCTCTTGATCCTTCTTTTATAGTAGTAAATAACAATATAACAGGTTCAAACCCAAATACGTTGCCTACTATCGAGGTGCGAGGGCAGACAAGTTTAAACGCAAGTCAATTAGACAGTCAGTTTAAAGAGGATCCAAATCAACCTTTGTTTATATTAGATGGTTTTCCAACAACTTTACAGCAAGTAGTCGATTTGGATATTAATAGAATAGCAAGTATTACAATATTAAAAGATGCAGCATCAACTGCATTGTACGGTTCTCGATCTGCAAATGGTGTTGTAGTAATTGAGACCACTGCACCTGTGGCCGGAAATTTGCAGTTTTCTTATGTGTATAATTCAGCTTATGAAGTTGCCGATTTAAGTGTTTACCACTTAATGAATGCAGAGCAAAAGCTTGAATTTGAGCGATTATCTGGGGCTTATATAGCTCCTGTCGGTTACCCAGATTATACTCAGTTAGCTTACAATAATCTTTATAATGAGCGTTTGGCAGCTGTACGTAGAGGAGTTGATACCTATTGGTTAAGCGAGCCGCTTCAGGTGGGTATTACTTCCGGGCATAGTATGTCGTTAGGGGGAGGAAAAGAAGCTTTTCGATTTAATATTACTGGAAACTATAAAACATTAAGTGGTACTATGAAAGGTTCTGAGCACAATACCTGGGGATATAATACAACCTTAACGTATCGAAAAAACAAATTAAATTTCACTAATAATTTCTTTGTTTCTGGAGGTGATAATCAGGAATCGCCTTATGGTACTTTTGATATTTATGCCAATGCGAGCCCCTACTATCCAAAATATAATGAAAACGGAGTAGCAACACTGTACTTGGATGGTCGAAATGTTCCTTTAACTTCAAGAGATATTGTGCTTAACAATCCGACAAATCCGCTATATAATGTTTCGTTGCCTAGCTTTAACAAAAGTAATGTGTTTAATTTCACGAACAACTTTGGTATTAATTACGATGTAAATAAGCATATTAAAGCTACCGGTGCCATTTCGGTATCACGAAATACAACCGATACTGATATTTTTGTTTCACCCGATAACACAGCGTATGTTAATACGATAGCAACAGAAAAAGGAAGTTATACGCAACAAGAAAAAACCGTAAAAAAATGGAACGCTAATATTGGAGCTACCTATTCTAGTGTTTTTAATAATGTTCATTCTTTAAATTATACAATTAGAGCTTCTGCTTTAGAGACGACCAATAATTTTTTTAGTTCTATCCTGAGAGGATTTCCGTCAGGAGTACCTGGAAACCCCGCTTTTGCATTCGGTTTTCAAGCAGATTCCAAACCAGGAACTTCTAATCAATTAATTCGAAATGTCGATTTAACAAATCAGGTGAATTACGCATACGATAGAAAATATTTGTTCGATTTTACGCAAACTATTTCAGGCTCTACCAATTTTGGGTCAAATCAAAAATACTCACCGTATTGGGGTGTTGGTTTAGGTTGGAATTTGAACAACGAGTTTAAAATGAATGAAGATATTGTAAATATCTTTAAATTACGAGCGAACTATGGCGAAACGGGTAATCAAAATTTGGTTGGTTATGCTTCTTACGATGTCTATGCTTATGATGCTGATACCAATGTATTTGGAACGGGTTTAAATGTGTCTCAAGTTGCCAATCCTGATTTGGAGCCTCAAAAGACAAAAGATTTGTCTTTAGGGTTGGATTTGGGAATGTTTAGAAACCGATTGACCATGACGCTAGGCGCTTACCAACGTAAAACATCTCCTCAAATTGTAGCTATTGACCTTGCTTCTTCTACAGGTCTTACTTCATATCCGATGAACGTAGGTTACCTTACCACAAAAGGTTTAGAACTTAAAATAAATTACAATATTATTTACAACCCTAAAGAGGATATTATTTGGGGAGTAGGTTTATTGTCATCAACTGGAAAAAATGAATTAGGAGGTTTTAATAATACTTTGGCATCGCTTAATGAAGCGGCTCAAAATACCACTAGTTTAACCCGTTATTATGATGGAGCAAGTACTAATGATCTTTGGGCAGTGCCTTCGCTAGGAATTGATCCAGCCACAGGAAGAGAGGTCTTCTTGAAGAAGAATGGTCAAACTACTTTTGAATTGGTTAAAAGCGATGAGGTTGTAATGGGGAATTCAAGAGAAATTGCTACAGGAGTTATTTCTACTAATTTAAATTATAAAGGTTTTAGTTTCTCAGTATATATGCGTTATAGTTTTGGTGGAGATCAATTTAATTCAGCACTATATAATAAAGTGGAAAACATTAGCAGAAGCAATATTTTTAACAATCAGGATGTAAGAGCATTAACTGATCGTTGGACCACACCAGGGCAAGTGGCGCAATTTAAAGCGATTAGTGTGACTGAGAAAACTCCAATTTCATCACGCTTCATTCAGAAAAACGATTATATATCAGGCGAATCGATGCGTTTTGGATACCGTATAACGGATAAAGCTTGGTTAAAGAAATCAGGGTTAGTAGGACTTAGTTTTAATGCGATTGCTAACGATTTCTTTCGTGTGGCTACCATAAAAGCGGAAAGAGGTACCGATTATCCTTTCTCCAGAATCTTTTCACTTAACATAAATGTATCATTTTAATAAGGTAATGATGAAAAAGTTTATATATAAAATTACATTAGTTTTTCTTGTATTACTTACGACTATCAGTTGTAGTGATTTTTTAGACGTAGTACCACAAGATAAAATTTTAGAATCTCAAACGTATAGTACGGAAGATGGCGTACAGAGTGCCCATAATGGTCTGTATCTGCTATTAGCTGACGATAATCTATACGGAAGACAATTGACCATGGATGCCGTTGAAATTTGGGGACAGCAGTACAATATGAATTCACAACATAGTAAATATTTAACGGCTACTTATGCCTATACACAACCAGAACCAAAAGTAACTATTGCCGGTATTTGGGAAAAAGCATACGCGACTATTTTAGCATCTAATAAATTTTTAGAAAGTATTGAAGAATACCACGGGGTAGTTTCACAAGAAAAAGAAGATTTGATGAAAGGGGAAGCTACTGCTATTCGGGCAATGTTGCATTTTGATATGTTGCGCTTGTTTGGTCCTATCTATAAAGTAGCTCCTTCTAATCCTGCTATTCCGTATTATGATGCTGCAGTAACAGTCAACAACCCGATTTTACCGGCGGATGAAGTGATAACCAAAGTTCTAGCAGATCTTGATTTATCATTGTCGCTTTTAGCCAATGATCCCGTGCTTACTTCGGGAAAATATGTGGCGACAACTGCATTTGATGGTGATCCATATTACTCCCAAAATAGGGGTTTAAGAATGAATTACATGGCAGTTAAGTTTTTAAAAGCACGTGTTCTTTTGTACATGGGAGATACTGCAGCAGCGTCTGTTGTAGCTAACGAAGTAATTGATTTTGCAAAAAGCACTTCCTTTTTTACCTGGACGCCGTTTTTAGAGGCTACCAATGCTGCTAACCCGGATCGTATATTTTCTTCCGAAAATTTCTTTGCCATTAGCGATTATAATTTATATGTAAAACAACAAGCTTTATTTGACGCAAATTTAGAAGATGCTAAGATTTATGCGCCACTTTTAAATCGACTGACTGCCGTATTTGAATCAAACGACAATGACTATAGAAATTTACCAAGCTGGAAAATTCCTGCATCTGGAGGAAAAACACAAAAAACATTTTTTAAATACAGTGATGTTGTGGATAAAACTAAAAATTTCCGCTTTCAAATTCCGATGTTTAAATTGTCAGAAATGTATCTTATTGCTGCAGAAACGGCTACAACAAAAGATAATGCTATCGCTTTTCTAAATACATTACGTTTTAATAGAGGATTAACTAATTTACCTCTTACAGCAAATGTAACTACTGAGGTTACTAAGGAGTATAAAAAAGAGTTTATAGGAGAAGGACAATTATTTTTCTATTACAAAAGAAATAATACAACCTCTATACCTAATGGTTCTGCGGCATCAGGAAATGTTACGATGAACGAGCTTAAATATGTAGTGCCATTACCAGATTCTGAAATTAATTTTCAATAATATATAATACATTGAATATGAAAAAAATAGCATTTTTAAGTATAGTGTTTTTAGCCATTTTAGGTTTTTCGTCTTGTAGCGAAGATGAAATTGATACTTATAAAGGTACTGATAACATTTATTTTTCACCCGCAGTATACGCTCTTGTAAATAATGGATCACTTATAGATAGTACTGGGTTTAGTTTTGGTTTCGATAATGAGTCTGTTACTGAAAAAACCTATTACATTCCGATTAGAGTGCAAGGTACTATGAGTAATGTCGATAGAGAAGTAAAAGTTGCTATTGACCCTACTAGTTCGGCTGTTTTGGGAACTCACTTTTCTTTACCCGAAAATATAGTAATGCGTGCCGGTAGCGTAATAGATACTATTGCGGTAAAGGTAAAAAGAACCCCTGATATGAAAGAACATCCTTTTACCTTGGTTTTAAATCTGGAAGCAAATGAGAATTTCGCAACCAACATGCAGTCTAAGGTAACCAATGTGCTGACGCAAAAAACCTTGAGTTTTACACGTTTTAAGCTCACGTTTGACGATATGCTAACACAGCCAATTGGATGGTACGTTCCTTATTTAGGGGTGTTTACTGCCAAAAAATTATTTTTGATGTGTGATTTGATGAGCTTAGATCCGTCTATGTTTAATCAAAACCGGGGTTTGCCAGGTTTAGGTATATCCGATTTTTCATATTACCGAGACTTTATGAAGCGTTACTTGGCCGATCAAAAAGCTTCCGGAAACACTATTTATGAAGATGATGGTACCGAAATGTACTTTCCTTAAATAAATCGTTCTAACTAAAAAACTACGACAATGATTAAAATTATAAAAATACAGTTTGCATTATTAGTACTCCTTACTTTCGGGTGGAGTTGTACTTCAGACGAAGGCAATTATGCCTACCATGACATTAACGAAATTCATGTGACCGGAATAAACGAAGAATATACTGCTTACACAGGAGAGCTATTTACGATTAAACCTGAACTAAACCCAACCATGGATGATAACAAGGATCCAAAGCGATATTCTTATGAATGGCTTGCAATAGATCCTCTGCAATTACCGGCGAATTCAAAAACAGTTATCGCTACAACGAAAGATTTGGATACCCTTTTAAAATTACCGCCTGCTCAATACACCGTTTATTATTCAGTAAAAGATTTGGTTACTGGTGTAACCTGGCAACAAACTCCTTTTAAGTTAAATGTGGTTTCTTCCATTTATGAAGGCTGGATGGTTATAGGTGATGTCGATGGAAAAGCAAGATTGGATATGATCTCGATACTTCCAGGTGTGGCAACACCACGAATTATTACGGATGTTTTAGATAATGTTGGATCAGCACTCAAATTAGAAGGTAAGGCGGTAGATGTAGAATGTTTTTCAACACCAATTTCTACACCCATTTTGTATGGTATATATGTAACGGCTTCTGAAAGCGGTACTTCCAGAATTGATCCAGACTCATTTGGTTGGGTACAAGCACAGAACATTGCTTACGAAACTTCTGGCGGAACTTTTGCAACAAATTTCGGTGTCGATTTTATGAATTCACCTAAAGGCGGGGAGAACTTTATTTATAGTAAAGGGGATATTTATTTTTATTACAGGGTTTATCAGCTTAAATATGGTTTGCCACAAAATATAGTAGATACCGAAACAAAGCCATTTTATGCAGCTCCTTTTATAGCAGAAAATGGCGGAACAATAGGTACCCCAGTTTTTTATGATAAAGATTTACGGCGCTTTGTACGTTATAATTATTCAAAAGGAAATTGTTCTATAATGCCACCTGTTGCAGGCTCTTCGACAACCTTAGACTGGAACAATACTAATAGTGATTTGGTGTACATGACTACCTCTGGTTTTAATGGCGGTGAAAATTTTGCGGTATTGAAGAATAGGACGAACGGTAAGTTTTATTTGTTGCGCTTCAATAGAGGTTTGAATCAGACCTATTATAAGGAAATCCTAAACGCACCCGATTTTGACAAAGCAGCCAAATTCGCGGTGAGTCCCGATTCCGGCTATTTGTTCTATGCTGTAGGTGGAAAAGTTTATGAGTACGATAACGGAATACAATCGGCTAAGTTGATGTTGGACAAAGGCTCAGAAGAAATTACGTATATTAATTTTAATGCAAGAGCTACCAATAACACTAAAAAACTAATTGTGGGGAGTTACGGTACCACAGGGAAATTAGAATTGTACACGGTTCCTCCTGTGAATGGGGATCTGATTTTAGAAAACTCCTACGAAGGTTTATGTAAAATCGTTGATGTGGCTTATCGCCAAAGATAAATTTAAAACTCAAAAAAAACAGAAGCCAAATGAACACTCAAAAATCATTCGGCTTCTAAAAAAAACAATTATTTTATGAAACTCTTTTTCAAAATTGCAAGTGCAGTTATGCTGCTTGCCTGTCCTTTTATTGCCTTAAATGCGCAAACTTCTTCTGTAGATCAAAGCTGGGAATTGGTCAAAAAGAAAGCCGCTGCAGAGCATAAATTAATTTTAGTCGATTTGTATTTTACAGGTTGTGCACCTTGTGCGCAAATGGACAAAGAGGTTTTTCCAGACCCTAAGGTGAAAGCCTTTTTAGACGCAAATTACATCACTTTTAAGTCTGATATCCTGAAAGAAGAAATCGCAAAAAAAATAAGCATGAAGTATGGTGTTACTGGTTTTCCTACTTTTTTGTTTCTAAATGCTGATGGACAATTAATCGATAATGCAGCGGGTTTTAAATCGGCAGATCAATTTCTTGCGTTATTGCAGGAGGAAAGAAATGTGGGACAAAAAGGAATTTTTAAAAAATACAGTCCTAAAATCCAAGAACAGGATTATCCGGAATTCTATAAAAGCGCTTACTTAGAAAACAAAAGAAATGTCCCGTTTGATGTTGTCGACAGCTATTTGCAAGCGCAGCCTTCTTTGCTGGCAGAAGTTCCTTTTGTAATTATTACCGGATTAAGAGTTGGCAATAAATACGACGATTTCTTTTTGAAAAACATAGCGGTTTTATCTAAAGATTTTGGAAGTGCAAGTGTTAGTAGTCATGTTTATACTATCGTAAAGCGAAAAAAAATCCAGTTTGAAAAAGCAAATGATTTAGAGTCTTTTAAAAAACTAAAGGAGGAGGTTAGACCTGTTTTTTCGGAAGAAGAATGGATGAAATTTCAAGATGGTCTAATGAAAGACTTTGATGTTGCAAAATCTTAAAAATAAGAAAGACTAGAAAATAACAAATATGAAAAAAGTACTCTTGGTGGTGGTGGTGTTGTTAGCGACGGTAGTATCGAATGCTCAAAAAGTAACTGTTACAAAAACCTTAAAGGCTTTTGAGCAAGCCTACCAAAATAAAGATTATAGCGCTGTAAAAGAGTTATTAGCTCCTGAATTTAGTGTGGGCTATGGTGACCCATCTTCAAATGATTTTTATTTTAAAGTCATTTTTAAAGCTTTTCCGGATTTAGACTCATTGCAAGAAGGAAAATCGGTTGTTGTAAAAGGCGAAACGCATACGGCGGTGCGTTTTTTCTTTAAAGGTAAAGAAGCGAAAGATTCAGAGATTGTTTTTAATAAGGATAATAAAATGCTGTATGTTAGTTTTTTTGACAGCTTGTATAAAGTAGACCGCAATGCCGAAGTTAAAAAAGTAGCCAGTATTCCCTTTGAAATGATAGGAGGCGGAATTGCGCTCAAAATCAAACTGAACAATGCTGATAAGGAATTTTTAATGAAATTCGATACTGGTGCAGATGGAATGGCTTTAAATCCTGACAGTGCTTACAAAGCAGGCGTGGTGGTAACCAATAAAAAATCGGCATCTGTAGTAGGAGGAAGCCAACAGGTAGAATACTCGGCCAATAATACCATTCGTATCGGTAATCAAACGCTGACCCATCAAGGGCTTGTTATTTTTCCCAGAAGCGATGAATTTGACGGATTATTCGGTGCCAATTTACTTCGCAATTTTATTACCGAGGTCAATTTTGATACCAAGACCATCAACCTGTATAATTTTGGAAAATTTGTTTACGAAGGTAAAGCAAAACCATTGTTTTTTGACTATAAAATAGGATTACCGGTAGTAAAAATGAATTTGACTTTTGCAGATAAAAAGACCGTAGAAGGTGATTTTACTTTTGATACAGGTGCGGGATATAATCTAATTGCTTATGGACCTTTTAATCATGAATTTAATTTAGAGGAAAGTTTAAAACCAGATTATACTTCTACCAATTTTAGCTTAGGCCATCAAACAAAAATTGTTGGGGGAACCATTCCAAATATTGCGATTAATGGAAATGATTTTAAGAACGTTACTATTGCTTTACAAGAATACCAGGAAGATAACCAAAAATGGGCTTCTGCCGATGGCTCCCTTGGAATCGAATTAATTAAGCGTTTCAATTTTACAATCGATTTGGTACACAAAACACTCTATCTGGAACCTAATAAAAATTATAATACCGCTTTTTCTTTCTTCCTATCCGGACTTGAATTGAGCTTTGATAATCAAAATAATCTTATCGTGAAAAAGATTTTGAAAGCCAATAATGAAGATTTGAAAAAAGTGACTATAGGAGCAAAAGTTATTCAAATAGGCGACTTTGAAGCGAAAGATTTATTGCATTCTGAAAACATACAAAAATTAAAAAATAACAAAGAAAGCATCGATGTAATTCTCGAGCAAAACAGTCAATCATTACTAATTACACTTAAAAAAAAATAACTAAAAAACATTCTTATGAAAAAACAGGCTTATTATTTAATTCTAATTACCTTTTTGTTGGTGCAATTTGGATTTGCTTCCAACAATTCGGAATATGCTTTTATTAAAGGGAAAATTGAAATTCCTGACCATAAAATTACTGAACTTACTATTTACAAAGCCGAGGGAGGAAAACCAGTGGCTACGGCTACTGCCAAATTAAATGCTCTTGGCGAATTTGGATTTATGCTTCCGATTGCAGAACCTGGATTTTATTATGTTGATTATGGGCAGTTTAAAGGAAGAAATCAACTAATCCGATTGTATTTAGAACCCAAATTAGACATTGATCTTGTGATACATACTGATAATTATGTTTTAAGCGGCAAGAACATAGGTCATAACGAGTTGGTACAAAAAGCAAACGGTGTGTATAACGAATTTGCGGTTTTTGCTCAATTCAAAGGTAATATATCGTACTTGGATTTTTATCCTTGGTTGGATGGTGGTTTAGCCAGAGCAAATGCATTTAGTGCAAGTATTAAAACAAAAGATGCCAACTTTGATAAATTATTGAAATTAGCTGTAGCTACTGATGTCGAGGAGTTAACCTACCTTTTTTTCAGAATGCCAAGATCCATTTTTCCTAAAAAAGGTAATATTCCTGCTGTGCTAAAAACATGGGAAGCTGATAAAAAATTTACAGATCCTAATTTGTTGAAATTAGCAAATGGTGTTTCCCTTATGGAGAACTATTTTTTTAGTGTTCACATGAATAATTCTGAAGATGTGAAAAAACGTATGGATTTAGTAGAAGCCATTACACATATCACGGACCCATCATTAAAAGATGCTTTTCTTCGTAATGCCGTGGCTACTTCTCGTATGAAAATTGAAGAGTACGAAAAAATAGCACCTGCTATTAAACCGTACATGACATCTGTGGAAAGTAAAGAATTTTTGTTAGAGTATGAAAAAGTATTGCACAAAAGTGTTGGACAAAAAGGACTGGAGTTTACATATAAAGATGTGAACGATAAGCCCGTTTCTTTCTCCGATTTTAAAGGGAAATACGTATACATTGATTTGTGGGCAACTTGGTGTGGTCCTTGTAAGCGTGAAATTCCTGCAATGAAAAAATTAGAAGAAGACTACCACGGTAAAAATATTGTATTCATAAGTCTTTCTTTAGATAAGGCAAAAGATACCCAAAAATGGAAAGATTTCGTCAAAAGTGAGGATCTAAAAGGTATACAGCTAATGGCAGATAAAGATTTTGGTTCAGCTGTGGCAAAAAACTACGATGTAAATGCAATTCCACGATTTTTATTATTTGATACCAAAGGTAATATTATCAATGCTGATGCAATGCGACCTTCAAATCCTGAGTTAAGAGAGCAGTTGGATAAATTATTAAAATCGTAAAAATGAATTTTTTCAAAAATAAGATTGTCTATGTTTTTTTATTTGCGGTAGGGAATATTTTTTTCTCAGCGGCTCAGAATTTTAAAGCAAGCGACCCAATACCCGTAAATGAAACGGTAAAAAAAGGAATTTTGCCAAATGGCATGACCTATTATATTTACCCTACAACGGTAAACAAAAACACCGCGAGTTACTATATTATTCAAAATGTAGGTTCGATTTTAGAAAATGACCAGCAAAAAGGACTGGCTCATTTTCTGGAGCACATGGCTTTTAACGGAACCAAAAATTTTGAAGGAAAAGGGATTTTAAACACGCTTCAAAAACAAGGAGCTGTATTTGGCAAAAACATAAATGCGTATACAAGCACAGACGAAACGGTTTATAATTTGGATAATATTCCGTCAAAAGATGGAAGTGTTGTTGATACTTGTTTGTTAGTCTTACACGATTGGTCTAATTTTTTGTCTTTAACCGATGAAGAAATAGACGCAGAGCGAGGTGTTATTACGGAAGAATGGCGTACCAGACAAAATGCTGGACAACGCATTTACAACCAATTGTCTCCGTTTTATTACAACAACTGTTTGTATGCAGAACGCGCTCCTATAGGAGATATGGATATTGTAAAAAACTTCCAATACAAGGCGTTGAGAGATTTTTATAAGGATTGGTACCGTCCAGATTTACAGGCAATCGCCATTGTTGGGGATATAGATGCGAAGGAAATTGAAGCAAAAATTAAAAAGCTGTTTGCAGACATACCAGCGCCTAAAAATCCAAAGAAACGTTTCGAAATTGCGATTCCAGAAAACAGTACGCCCACTTTTAAATTGGCATTAGACAAAGAAGTTTCGAGTACAGGAATCACGTATATGATTCGTCATACTGCCGAAAAACCAACGACTACTTTTGAAGATTTAGAAAAAGAG
Organism: Flavobacterium agrisoli; assembly: GCF_016522065.1. Taxonomy (GTDB): domain Bacteria; phylum Bacteroidota; class Bacteroidia; order Flavobacteriales; family Flavobacteriaceae; genus Flavobacterium; species Flavobacterium agrisoli. The sequence goes on from NZ_JAEHFV010000001.1 coordinate 154,672, forward strand.
GTGCAACGCCGTATCGCATTTTCATTAATCAATAATAGATTGTCTGAAATGGCGCAAAAACAGGAATGTTCTTTCAAGAAAGCTCAAATCAGCTATCAAAGGTACAGTCGCTTAAATGATGTTTTTTATCTTAGTGTTTCGCCAAAACCTAACGAACAAGCAGCCGCTTTTACAGCTGTTATGAACGAGTGGGAACGTGCATGTAAGTTTGGCTTTTCGGACGGTGAAATAGAAAGAGCTGTTATTGAAAATAGCTCCCGATATGAAAATTATCTTGAAAAGATCAATGAAATTTCTCATAAAAGTGTGATTGGAATGATCAAAAGCGATTATCTAAAACACGAACCCATAAGCGATCCTAAAGCTGAATTTGAAATGGTAAAAGTCATTTTGAATAATTTGGATTCTACGATACTTCAGAAAAAAATAAATGAAGTGTACGTTGCAGATAATCGTGTTGTTACCGTGACTGGAGTAGAAACAGAAGATAATTTGACGCAGGACCAAGCATTTGACATTATAAAAAAAGCGGAGAACAATTCAAATTTACAGCCTTATGTAGATACGTTTGTAAACAAGTCTTTAATGGATGGAGTTGATTTGAAAACGGGTAAGATCGTATCTGAAAAGAAAACGACTGAAATTGATGCCACAACTTATGTATTAAGTAATGGTGTAAAAGTACATTATAAATTTGCTGACAAAAATAAAAATGATGTCAAATTGAAAGCAGAAAGTTTTGGTGGCATTTCTTTGTACAATCCCAAAGATTATCCTTCTGTGAGTCGCGCAACCAATTTGGCTATGATGTCTGGTATTGGTTCTTTATCGAGTAATGATCTGGATAAAGTACTAAAAGGCAATACCGCTAATGCTTCAGTGGATATTGATAATTTAACAGAAAGTGTATCCGCTTCTGCCAATGTGAAAGATATCGAAACCATGATGCAATTGGTTTACCTGCGTTTCATGAAACCAAGATTTGATGAAGACAAGTTTGCACTCTTAAAACAAAGAATGGAAAATGGTCTTAAGAACAAAGAAAATGATATTCGTTCTAAAATGGGAGATAGTTTGACATATGCTGTGTATGGAAAAAACAACCCGAAAATTAGAATAATGGACCAGCAATACATTGATGATTTATCTTTCGATAAAATAAAATCAGTGTACCAAGATCGTTTTTCAGACATTGCTAATTTTGAATTTTATATCGTTGGCGATGTAACTCCTGATGTATTAAAACCCCTATTAGAAAAATATATAGCAAGTATTGCAAGAATCGAAAGAAAAGAAAATTTTAAAGACAACACCGTAGATTGGGCTTCTGATAAAATAGATAAAGATATTTTTATCGAAATGGGAACACCTAAGAGTTCTGTTCGAATTAGATACCAAAACGATTATAGTTTTTCTCAAAAAAATAAAATTATAGCTTCATTTTTAGGGGATATTCTAAAATTGAGATTTACAGAAAGTTTACGCGAAAAGGAAGGGGGTACTTATGGTGCTCACGTTGATTCAGGGTTATCAAAACTTCCAAAACCTCAAGTGTGGTTATCGATCTTCTTTGATTGTGATGCCAATAAAGTGGAACAACTTTTACCAATTGTTTACCAGGAAATGGATAAAATCAAAAACGGTGAAATTGTAAAGGAAGATTTAGAAAAAACCAGAGCCAATTTTCTGAAATCAAGGGCTGATAATAAAAATTTTAATAGTTACAGTATGGATCAGACTTATCTTTTTTTCAAAAACAAGTATAATATAGACGATCCTAAAAATTACGAAAACATTGTAAATGCTATTACAGAAAAAGATATTCAGGATTTTGCCAATAGTTTTTTGAATAAGGCGAAATCTTACGAAGTAGTGTACAAACCTTTACTATAGCTTTCACAAAGCGAAAAAAGCGTTAATATTCCCTATCAACCGGTGTTTTGAATTAGTAATCAATTTAGTTTTTAGCGGATTTTAGAGGGTTGTTTTTTGCTATTCAACCCTCTTTTTAAAATTTTAAATCATGAAAAAGAAACTGTTTTTTGTGTCCTTTCTACTGCTATTCGCAATAGTGGTACAGGCACAAATTTATAATCCTATAAAATGGAAAACCAATGTCGAGAAAATCTCGGATACGGAATACGAATTGCAAGCTAAAGCTACCATAGAAAGTGGTTGGCATTTATACAGTCAGCATGTGGCCGAAGATGGTCCAATTCCTACTCATTTTACTTTTACTAAAAGTGCAAATTTTCAATTGCTAGGAGAGGTTAAGGAAGGAAAGGGTAAAACCATTAATGATCCTGTTTTTAAAATGCAAATTACGTTTTTCGAGAAAGAAACCACTTTTAAGCAACGCATTAAAGTAACGGCTTCAAAACCATTTAAAATCAAATCGGAAGTCGAATTTATGGTTTGTAATGATGCGAACTGTTTGCCACCTACTACAGATGAAATTGAATTTAATGTGGTGCCAACTACTTTGCAAGTGCAGCCTAAAGAAATTATCACAAAAGAAGTTTCACCGAATGTTGAAACAAAGGAGTTGTTGCCTTCAGATTCATCAAAAAATATAATTACTAAAGATCATTTGGAAGAGGAGGTAAGTAGTGAATTGCAAAAAGAAGAAGTTACAGCAGCAAAAGAAATTACAAAAACAAAGCCCTTTCATGAAGCATCAAAAAGTTTATGGACCATATTTCTATTGTCTTTCTTTTCTGGTTTTGCAGCATTGCTAACACCTTGTGTTTTTCCTATGATCCCTATGACTGTGAGTTTTTTTACCAAACAAAGTAAAACAAAGTCGGAAGCAATTCGTAAAGCATTTTTTTATGGACTTTGTATTATTATTATTTATATTTTTCTTGGGGCGGTAGTTACTTGGATTTTTGGTGCTGATTCGTTAAATGCACTTTCTACAAATGTTTGGTTTAATCTTATCTTTTTTATACTCCTACTGGTTTTCGCCTTTTCATTTTTGGGTGCTTTCGAAATTATGCTGCCGACTTCTTTGGCAAACAAGGTAGACAATCAAGCAGACAAAGGAGGTATCGTAGGAATTCTATTTATGGCATTAGCCTTAGCAATTGTTTCTTTCTCTTGTACAGGACCAATTGTAGGGACCTTATTAGTTGAGGCTGCATCTAGGGGTGGAATTGCACCTTTTGTCGGTATGTTTGGTTTCTCTTTGGCGCTGGCATTGCCTTTCACTTTGTTTGCCGCTTTTCCGGGTTGGTTGAATTCGTTACCAAAGTCTGGAGGTTGGTTGAACAGTGTGAAAGTTTTTTTAGGTTTTTTAGAATTAGCACTCGCTTTTAAGTTTTTATCGAATGCCGATTTAGTATTGCAGTTGCATTGGTTGGAAAGAGAAGTATTTATTGCCATTTGGATTGGTGTTTTTGGAACGCTCGCACTTTATTTATTTGGGAAAATCCAGTTACCTCATGATAGTCCAATGTCACATATCAGTGTTGGACGCTTAACTCTTGGGATTGTCGTTTTATCCTTCACTATTTATTTAATTCCTGGACTTTGGGGAGCTCCTTTAAAAATGATTAGTGGTTTCCCCCCTCCCTTAAATTATAGCGAATTTCCAAATGGATTGGGTGCCAATTCAGACGAGAATGATGCCGCTGCTGTCCTACCAGATGGAGCTGAGTTTGGACCTCACCATATTATAGCTTTCACGGATTATGACCAAGGAATGGCTTATGCCAAGAAAATGGGAAAACCTGTCATGATTGATTTTACAGGTCATGCCTGTGTGAACTGCCGAAAAATGGAAGACAATGTTTGGTCCGACGAACAAGTTTTAAAGGTACTTAAAGGAGATTTAGTTTTAATTTCTTTATATGTTGATGATAAAAGAGCACTTCCAAAAAAGGAACAAACGATTTCTACTTTAACAGGAAAAAAAATCAAATATATAGGTCAAAAATGGAGTGAATTTCAAACGGTTACATTCAAAACCAATGCGCAGCCATATTACGTTTTAATAGACCATAACGGTGAAAAATTGAACGAGCCAACAGCTTATAATCCGGAAATTAATGAATATTTAACTTGGTTGAAGGAAGGTCTGAATAATTTTAAATAAACCCGTAGTACATTATTTAATTAACTTTTAGATTATTGATTTTTTTATCGAAGACGAATTTATTCAGATATAGTGCTGAATAGTTTGAGAAAGGGAACCTCTATCTCTAAGTAAAACACAATTTGATAATTATGATTTAAATCTTTTAAATAATGAATGTTTTCAACAGAAATGGGTAAAAGGTTATTATTTTCCAAAACACATAATTCTTCAGGCAGCATATTTCAAATTAAGATTTACACTGAGTTTACTGGGAAGTTTAAGAAATATAGAAAATTAGAGGAATGATTGAGTATTATGGTACGATTCAGCGTTGAGTTTATAAGTTTACATCGAAATTTCCACGAATATTTTTATAAAAAATAGAGTTGAAATATTTGAGGTGTTTTAAACCAGACTAAATGCTATAAAAATGAAAAGTAATAAATAGATTGACTGACAATTAACAACACATCCGCAATTCCCATGAATTTTTTATATAAAAATTGCAAACACTAATTATGATTTCCATTTAAATTAGGATTTCAATTATTCTTGATAGTGCATTGCAAACAATCTCAAAAAGACTCCGCTAAAAGTTTCAAATCTTCCAATAAAAGGTTTGAATTTACTCCTTGTAGGATCACCAGACCTCCAAAATTGATTTGTCATTTTTGGAGGTTTTTTTTATATGTAAAATATTGATTTGTTATTTTATGTATGTTTTATTGCTAATATGTTTAGTTTTGACTGATAAATCGTATTTATAAATTAAATTAATTTATGCCAGATGAATAAATTTCCTCTTTGCTTATACCTAATTTTTTAATTTTTGAATTTAGTGTAGAGGAGGGTATTTGCAGAATTTCAGCTGCTCCACCTTCTCCATAAACTTTGCCCTTACAAATACGCAAAACGGACAAAATATAATCTCGCTCCATTGTAAATAATGGTTTTAAAATAGCTGTTGTTGTTTTATGCGAATCTACGGCGCTATTATTATTGGAAATTTGAAACTGATCTATACAACTATTCTTTGCTAAAAGGACACTTCTTTCAATGTAATTTTCCAACTCCCTAATATTACCTGGCCAATGATAATCCATCATTTTATTTAATACTTGCTTCGTTACTTCTATTTTTTCCTTGCAAATTTTGTTAATAAAATAGCTCACTAACAGCGGAATATCTTCTTTTCTTTTACGAAGTGCAGGGGTGTAAATTGGAAAAACATGTAGCCTATAATATAAATCTAATCTAAATTTACCTGCTTCTACTTGTTCTTCTAAATTTCTATTTGTAGCAGCAATCACTCGTACATCTATAGGAATCGTTTTCGTGCCTCCAATGCGCTCAATCTCCATTTCTTGTAGCACTCGCAAAAGTTTTACTTGCATATCTAAAGGCATTTCTCCTATTTCATCTAGAAAAATAGTTCCACCGTTGGCTTGTTCAAACTTTCCTATTCGCATTTCAGTCGCTCCTGTAAACGAACCTTTTTCATGACCAAACAAAGTTGATTCGATTAAGTTTTCGGGTATAGCGCCGCAATTAATTACAACGTATGGTTTCTTAGATCGCAAAGAAAGATCGTGAATGCTCCTAGCAAATAACTCTTTTCCTGTTCCACTTTCTCCTAAAATTAAAACCGATGAAGGCATTGGTGCAACTCGGCGTATATTATCAAAAACAGATAGTAACTCGGCACTATTGCCAATAATTCGATCAAAAGCAGCAGCATTAACGGTTGTTTTTACTAATTCTTTAGACTGGTCTTTACTTGTAAATTCAACTTGCAATAATGGCAAAACAAGTCGCTCTATTTCTTTTTGGGTCTTTTTAAAAACATCCAAATGTGAACTTTTATAGACTTGGCTTTTTCTATTATAAAATGCCAACTCTAATTTAATATTATAAGGAAAACTAAGCGAAATAAACATCGCTGACTCAACATTAAAAAATTTAGAGATTAGATTTTCAAATGCACACTTTTGCACTACTTCTTCAAAAAGTTGACCGTCGTACACACCCGAGGTAATTCCGAATTTACGTTCGTTAACTGTTTTCTGTATTGTTTCAGTATCTATTTTTGAAATAGTCGAAAGTTCTGGAACACCAATTATTTGATAATCTTTTAGTCCAATTCGATTGAATCCTAAAGTAAATTCTTGGTCATCATTTTTTAATGCAATATGGAAATAGTTGTAGGGAATATTACTTTGAAAAACATTAGCAAGCTCTCCAAAAATTTGTTTCCAATCTTTAGAAACAGTTATGTTTTCAAGATTCTGTTGCAAACTTTGCTCTAACTGCGAATTGTAATTTTCGGAATGTAGGAGATGATAGGCTGCAATTTCTAGCGAAACCCTAAGATCTTTCTCTCTGAAGGGTTTGACTAAAAAGCCATAAGGTTTTGTTAGTTGCGCTTCATGTAAAATTGATTTATTAGAATAGGCTGATAAATAAATAAAAGGTATACTTCTTAATTGTAAAATCTTAGCCAAATCTATTCCTGTCAATTTTGTCTTTAAATGAATATCCAACAATACTAGGTAAGGTCTCTCTTTTTCGATATATACAATGGCTTCATCTACCGATGAAGCTACACCTATAACATCATAATTTTCTTTTTTTAAAAAGCAAGCAATATCATTAGCAACTATAAATTCATCTTCTACGATCAATACTCTTTTGTTCATCTATAATATCTCTTTAAAAACTAGGTGAAAAACTATCTTCATTTAACTTCTCTTTAAAAACTATTTCAATCATAGTTCCATTATTACTTCTAACTTCAATAGTGCCATCCAATTGTTTGGTTAAGCCTTTAATTAATGTTAGCCCTAAAGATAAAGTGGCATCATGAGAATATGATTCTGGAATGCCAACTCCGTCATCTTCAATAGAAATACGATAATTATCGCCTGTTGCTACTATCGTAATCGCTACAATACCTTTTTGTTTGTTCGGAAATGCATACTTAATTGCGTTGGTTATAGCTTCATTTAAAATAAGACCTACCGGTATAGACATGGACTCATGAAGCATAATATGCTCAATATTTAGTTTAAACTCAATATAAGAATCTACATCATAACTATCACGTAAATAGCCAACTAAGTCCTTTATGTACGAATGCATGTCTATTCTGGTTGAGTCTTCCGTTTTGTATAGTTTCTGATGTATTAGTGATATCGCATATAATCGGTGTTGACTATTTTGAATTGCAGAAATAGCAGCAGGGTTGGTAATATAATTGGCTTGCGTATTCAATAAACTCATTACTATTTGAAGGTTGTTTTTAACTCTATGATGTATCTCCTTTAATAACCATTCCTTTTCTTTCAAAAGTTCTTGTAAAGAATTATTTTGTTGGGCAATTTCCCCTTTTTGACTTACTAAAAGTCGATTTGTTCGTCGTTTTCGTATATGACTTCTATACAAAAATATACTTAAAACAAGTAGTAATAAAAAACCAATCAAAATATAGTTACGCTGCAAATTAGAACGAGTTAAAATATAATTTTGTTCCAAATTTTGATTTCGTAGTAATTTAATATCATTTTCCTTTTTAATCGTTTCGTATTTAATGCGTAATTCTTCAATCTGTTTACTTTTTACTTCATTGAAGATAGAATCATTAATACGTTTATAAATTTGATAATATGAAATTGCTTTTAGGTAATTGCCTTGAGTGGAATCAATTTTGAACAACATCAAATGTGCATCTTTAATTTTGGATTGCGTTGTAATTCCTTTTGGAATCTGTAGAGAGGCATTAATATACTTTTTTGCCTTATTATAGAGACCTTGTTTTAAATAAAAATCGCCTAGATCCAGTAGTGCTTCAGAAATAAAAATAAAATAACTAGAATTTTTATTACGAACTAATGCATTTAAAGCGCTATTGTACTCAATCTCGGCTAAATCAAATTTATTTTGACCATAGTAGGCGACAGCTTTTGCACTGCTAAGAGCTGATTGTTGATAGGGTGTAATTGGTGGTTTTTTTCGAGATACTTCAATTGAAAAATCTAAGGCTTCCTTTGCTTTTTTTAGTAAAACCAGTTCCTTTGATAAAAAATTTAAATTTCTATACAAATAGGCGCGGTTTTCTCTTTCAATTTTTTCCCAATTTTCAAACACTTTTTTATACCATCTCACACTCTCATTAACATCTCCTAATTCCCTATAACAATCGCCTAAATTGCCATAAAAAAAAGGAGCATTTGATGTATCCTTTTCTTTAATCATTAAATCAACGGCCAATAATCCATTATATATCGATTTATTATAATCGCCCTTTAATCGATACAAAACGCACATTAAATTATAGGTGTGGTAAATTCTTTTAAAATTTATTTGTTTGTATTGTTCCAAAACTTGCAATAAGATATCTTCCGATTTAAGTAATTCACCTTTGTTAAGATAATAATCGCCTAATTCCTTCATCACACTTATTTCTTGAGGTTTACTACCTAATTTTCGGTAAAGGGCTAATGCATTTTTTAGGTAAACCTCACCTGTATCAAAAAGTGGATTATCGATACTAATTTCGTTACGAGTCCTAATTCCCATTGTTAACCAAGTTTCGGCCTCCTTTTCAAACCATTTATGTTTTTGGTAGTAATCAATAACTTTATAATAATTTGTATAGCCTTCTTGAAACTTCATTTCCTCGAAACAGGTTTCGGCCAAATAATAGTAAGCAGCATATTTAGATTCTTCAAAATTTGCAGCTGTGGCCAACTTTAATGCTTTTTTAAAATAGAAATTAGCACTATCCATATCAGAACGAAAACTTTCTGGTTTGTACAAGTATTTTTTACCCATTTCTACGTTCTTCGTAATCGCCACTTTTACATTCTTTCGGGAATTAGAATTTTCGCTTATATCTTTCTTTTGTGAATATACAAACGGACTAGTTATCAGATAAATAAAAGCAATAAAAAAAGCGCTAACGAACTTGTCCATACATCGTAAATATTTTGAAATAAAATTAAAAAAAACGCCTGTTTAATAAAAATAGTATCGCATATATTTCAAAAATATTACCAATTATTTAAAATATTACGATATCTACTTATGTGTTTTTTACAATTGGCTAAATATCGAAATTCAACAAAAACCACCACTAATTAGCGATATTTCGCCAATTTAATTGAGTTAAAAATACTGCTAATCCTTTATTTATCTACATTTTTCAATTAGGAATAACATTTGGTATTTAGTCACCGAACAGGATTATTAACCGTTAAATTTTTAAAACAATGGGAATATTAAAATTAAAAGATGGAACCGAGTTGTACTACAAAGATTTAGGTCAGGGGCAACCGCTTGTATTTCATCATGGCTGGCCCTTATCTAGCGATGATTGGGATTTGCAAATGATGTACTTTCTTAACAAAGGCTTTAGGGTTATTGCCCATGATCGGAGAGGGCACGGAAGATCAACTCAGACTTCAGAAGGAAATGACATGGATACTTACGCATCTGATGTGTTTGAATTAGCCGAAGCGCTTGATTTAAAAAATGCAATTCATATTGGTCATTCTACAGGCGGGGGAGAAGTTATTAGATATGCTGCAAAATATGGGGCAAAACGTATCGCTAAAGCAATCTTGATTAGTGCAGTAACTCCCATTATGCTGAAAACAGAAAGCAATCCTAACGGTGTGCCGATGGAAGTATTTGATGAAATCCGTTTGCAAACAGCTACTAATCGAGCACAATACTTTAGAGATTTTACCATTCCATTTTTTGGATATAATCGAGAAGGTGCTAAGGTGTCACAAGCCGTAATGGATAACTGGTGGCGTCAGGGTATGATGGGTTCTATTAAGGCACATTATGACTGTATCAAAGCATTTTCTGAGAGCGATTTTACACAGGATTTGAAAGATGTAGTCATTCCTGTTTTAATTATGCATGGGCAAGATGATCAAATTGTCCCTTATGAAACGACTGCCGAAATTGCCATTACCTATTTAAAAAACGGCAAATTAATACTCTATCCTGGATTCTCTCACGGAATGCCCACCACAGAAGCAGAAATCCTCAATAATGATATACTGTCTTTCATCAATTCGTAGCAATTATACAGTTTAAAAAATAAAATTTTCAATAAGTGTAAAATGAAATTTTCAATCTCAATACGGAGTCAAGATTTTTCAATTTCATTCTATTATAAAATCATACCACAATAACTACGAGTTTTTTTCATCAAAACAGTACGGTTTTGCGTTGCGATTGAATATCAAAATCAAATGAAAATGCACTTACATTCAAATAAAACAATCATAAGATTAATGAATACAAAGAAAATATTTTTTATATCGGGTGCATTTATCAACTCAAATAGTTGGGATTATTGGAAAACATTTTTTCAATCGAAAGGATATGAAGTTATAATTCCTGTTTGGCCTGCAAAGGAAGGAACAGTGCAAGAACTTCGGAAAAAGCACCCAGACGCAATTTTGGGTAAGCTTAGCCTAGAAGCACTGGTGAAATTTTATATAGAATTACTTAGAAAAGAAGAGGAAAAGCCTATTGCTATAGGTCATTCTGTTGGAGGACTTATTGTGCAATTACTCTTGCAAGAAAACCTTTTGTTTATGGGGATTGCCATACATTCTGTTCCTCCAAAAGGAATAACAAACCTTGAATTTTCATTTTATAAAGCCTTATGGAAATCAATAGGTATTTTCAAATCAAAAAAAATACCCCATTTAATGTCACTAAAAGAATGGCAATATGCTTTTACAAATACGATGAGTTTAAAAGACCAAAAAGATGCTTATGACACCTATCTCATTCCGGAGTCTAGGAGAATTATTCGCGGTTTGTTTACCAATACAGCAAAAGTAGACTACAGTAAAAAAAAATATCCACTATTATTTATTGCTGGAAGTAAAGATAATATGATGCCTGCCAACTTGAATTTTAAAAATTACAAAATGTACCAATATTCGCCATCCATCACAGATTATAAGGAGTTTGAAGGAATTAATCATTTTGTCATAAGTGGTAAAAAATGGAGTCAAACTGCAGCATATGTATTGAATTGGATAAAACAACATCGTGGCTGAAAAACATATAGCTAATTCTTTTCTCACTACTAAAAATTTAGATACTAATTATTAATCAAAAACTAATAAAATGGAAACAACAAAATGGATAATAGATCCAACGCACTCGGAAATTGGTTTTAAAGTAAAACACATGATGTTTACCAATGTCTCGGGTTATTTTAATGAATATGTTGCTACTGCAACAACTGATGATGGTTTTGAAAACAATGCTGATTTTCAATTTAACGCAACTACAAAATCAATAACCACTGGAAATGCAGATCGTGATAATCATTTAATTAGTCCTGATTTTTTGGATGCTGAAAATTTCCCGAGTATTAGTTTTAACTCCAAAGCCTTAACTAAAGTAAGTAAAGATCTTTACAAACTCGAGGGCGATTTGACGCTTAAAGGAATTACTAATCCAGTAGCTCTAAACCTAGTATATCATGGAGTAATGAATGATCCTTGGGGCAATCAAAAAGCAGGTTTTGAAATTACGGGTAAAATAAACCGAAAAGATTGGGGACTCAACTGGAATTCAGCCTTAGAGGCAGGAGGGGTGTTAGTCGGAGAAGAAGTGACTTTACAAATTGAATTACAATTCATCAAACAATAAATAAATCATTAACCTAAAATTTTATAACAATGAAAACAACATTTTCAACCATTATCATTTTGCTTTTAAGCAGTTTCTCTTTTGCTCAAAAACCAAGTTCTGAATTACTTAGTCCATCAAATCATTCATTGGTTTTGATTGATCATGAAGGGCAAATGGGATTTGCTACAGCTAGTATTCCAATGGTAGAACTCCGGAATAACACTGCAATTGTAGCTGGTGCATCAAAAATTTTTAAAGTGCCAACTGTAGTTACCACTGTTGCAGAAAAATCATTTAGTGGTCCTGTTTTTGCTGAAATCGAAGAATTCTATCCTCAAGCAAGCACTAACTACATTGACAGAACAACAATGAATACTTGGGAAGATTTAAATGCATACAAAGCGATTACAGGAAATAACAAAAAGAAGATAGTACTTGCGGGTTTATGGACAAGTGTTTGTATTGTTGGGCCTGCACTATCAGCAAAAGCTGATGGGTATGATGTATACATTATCACGGATGCCTGTGGAGATGTGTCTAAAGAAGCACACGAGCAAGCCGTTACCCGCATGGTTCAAGCCGGTGTTAAACCAATGACTAGCATTCAATACTTATTAGAACTCCAAAGAGATTGGGCTAGAGCTGAAACGTACGTACCCGTGACTGATTTAGTTAAAAAGTATGGTGGTGCTTATGGAAATGGAATTTTATATGCTCATAAAATGTTAAAACACTAAATAGCAGAAAAATGAAATTTACGACATTATTGTCTTTATTCACTTTTTCAATTATAAGCCCAACTTTTACAAGTACAAATGAAATCCCGTTGGAAGACGGGATAGAATTAATTGTTTTCAATGCTAAAGTGACACTCCAAAAAGAAGGGGAATTTGCAGAGGCTTTTGCAGTAAAAAATGGGAACTTTTATAAAATTGGAAAAAATAAAGACATCTTAAAACTAAAAAGTGCGGCAACAAAAATTATTGATGCAAAAGGCAAAACGGTAATACCAGGGCTAAATGATTCTCATGCACATCTAATTCGCGCAGGCCTAAATTACAATGCTGAGTTACGTTGGGATGGCGTTTCTAGTATCCAAGAAGCTTTACAAATGCTAAAGGAACAAGCCAAAAGAACGCCAAAGGATCAATGGATTAGAGTTGTTGGAGGTTGGAGCGAATACCAATTTAAAGAACGGCGATTACCTACTTTAGAGGAAATAAATGCTGCAGTACCGGATAAACCTGTTTATATTATGTATTTGTACTCTTTAGGATATTTAAATCAAATGGGTATTGAGAAATTAAATTATAATGAATTAACCAAATTTCCTGGTGGTGAAATAGTTCTAAAAAATGGAAAACCAACCGGAATGCTTATTGCTAAACCAAGCGCTCTTATCCTTTATAAAACCTTAACACTTCTTCCAAAATTAAGCCATGAAGAACAATTAAATTCAACCTTGCATTTCTATAGAGAATTAAATCGTTTTGGAATAACAAGTGCAATTGATGCCGGTGGAGGTGGGCAGTATTATCCTAATAATTATGATGTATCTTTAGAATTAGCCAAGCAAGGAAAATTAAATGTAAGAACTTCATATTACCTCTTTGCTGTGGATAAAGGAAGCGAAAAAGATTTCTTCACTACTTGGATGCCTGCACTTCAAAGTGGATCAAATCAAGATATGTTTAAACCTAACGGATACACATATGAAGGAGCTGGAGAAAACTTAACATGGGAAGCCGCAGACTTTGAAAACTTTCTAGAGCCTCGACCTGAATTGCACGATAAGATGGAAAATGAACTAGATTCAATTGTGTCAATTATTGCCAAAAATAAAACTCCATTTAGGATCCATGCCACGTATAATGAATCAATTGAGCGTTTTTTAGATGTGTTTGAAAAAGTGGATAAGAAATACCCATTTCTTAACAAAGTTCGATGGATTATTGATCATGCCGAAACAATAAATGATGCCAATTTAGAACGTATCAAACGGCTAGGAGGTGGAATTGCTGTTCAAGATAGGATGCTATTTCAAGGTGAATATTTTGTTGATCGTTATGGTAATGAGGCCGCAAAAAATAGTCCCCCAATGGCAAAAATACTTAAAATGGGAATTCCGATGGGGTTTGGAACAGATGGTACTCGAGTTTCTAGTTACAATCCTATGCTTACTTTATATTGGGCAGTATCAGGAAAAACATGGGGTGGTTTACAATTATACGATAAATCAAACACACTCTCTAGATTTCAGGCATTAGAAACCATTACGCATGGTAGTGCTTGGTTCTCAAATGAAGAAGAACTTAAAGGTCAAATAAAACTAGGTATGTATGCTGATTTTGCGATACTGTCCGATGATTATTTTACGATACCGGAGGAACACATTAAAAGACTCACATCAGAATTGACCGTTGTAAATGGTAAAATAGTGTATGCAGCCAACGACTTCAAATCATTAGATCCAAATACTTCAGCGATAATCCCTAACTGGTCTCCAGTCAAATTTTACGGAGGGTATCAACTACCAAAATAATACAGTTCAATAAAAGTCTGAAAAGCCATTTTTTTTAATCGCTAATAAGTAACTCTATTCTATAAATTTAATAATCTTAATGAAAAACTTCTTTAAACTTTGTTTCATCACAGATGGAGAAGCTTACTATTTTAATATAGCTCTTTTGTTTTTTAGGGTAGTTCTCTCACTAGAATTAATCATAGTACATGGATTTAAAAAATTAGGTATTGGTGTCCCTATTGCTGAGGTAGTTCCTAATCCTTTAAGTTTACCTGAAGTTTTAAATCAAAGCTTTGCAACGGCAGCTAACATCGTGTTTCCATTTTTTATCATGTTAGGGGTATTAACCAGGCTTTCAACGCTGCCTATTTTAGCAGTTACCCTTACAGGCTATTTTGTGTTACATGCTCAGGACAATCTGCTAATAAGAGATGTGCCATTTATGTATTCAATTGCTTATCTATTTATCTTGCTAGTGGGGCCTGGTAAGTTTTCTGTTGACTTCTTAATTTATAAAAAACTCATAAAATGAAATCACAAATCATTCCCATACTATTTGCTGTAATTGCTGGTGCTGTATTGCCTTTTCAAGCTGTTTTTAATATGCAGTTGGGTAAAACAGTGCATCAACCAATTTTCGCTGCATTTGCTTCATTCTTACTTGGTACTTTGGGGTTACTAACTTACCTAATCTATTTAAAATTTGATTTTTCAACGTTGACTCAAACTAAAGAAGCTTCAGCTGTGGTCTGGACAGCCGGTTTATTAGGAGCATTTTATGTTGCCGCAGTAATTATCCTGGCTCCAAAATTAGGTACGGCCTTAACCTTTGGATTAGTGGTAACCGGACAAATGTTAGTATCTGTTCTTTTAGATCATTTCGGGCTATTTGGCTTACCAATAAACCAAATAAACTGGCAGAAAACAATTGGTATATTATTGCTTTTACTCGGTGTAATATTCATTCGTAAACATTAACCAATGAAAAGTGACTTCTTGAGATCTTTATTAGTACTACTAATTTTAGGCTATCCAAAAAGTTATAGTCAAACAACTGACACTTTAAAGTTTGGCGTTTTGCGTCAGAATGATGACATTTCGATGTTAAAAACCAAAGAAAACAAAACGGTCTATGAAGATTCTAAATGGATTCCTATTGCTAAAAATTATGCAATGTCATTTGGAGGTGGTTATCGATTTCAGACCGAAGGTTTTTTGAACCAGGACTTTAGTAGAACTGAAAAGGAAGACAATATTTGGTTTCTAAATCGATTGATGTTCTATTCTAAATTTGAATTGGGAACCAAACTTGATTTTTTTCTTGAATTAAATTCAAGTTTGGTAAACAATAAAAGAGATGTTTCGCCAGTTGATCGTGATGAAGTAGCAACCAATCAAGTATTTATCAAGTACAATTTTTTCCCTAATTATGAATTGCATTTAGGAAGAGAAAATATTAAACTCGGTTCCGGAAGATTAGTCGATTATCGTGAAGGTCCCAATGTTAGAAGATCATTCGATTTAATTAAATTCAATTATTCGAAAAATAATTTACAACTAGCCCTTTTTTTTTCAATTCCTGTTCAGCCTAACTATTATGCTTTTGATAATGACTTTTTAGATTTTCAAGAAACTTTTAGTGGTTTTTACTTAACAAAAGCACTTAGTGAAACTAGTAATATAGATCTATACGGATTTTACCAAAAGGATGACAATACAACGTACGCAACTGGCACAGCAAATGAACGTCGTTACAGCATCGGCACCCGACTATTTGGGAGTTTACATTCTATTAAATTCGATAATGAAGCGGTATACCAATGGGGTAATTTTGGCAATCAAAAAATTAGTGCTTACACCCTATCTATAAATTGTTCGCACAATATCAATCTAGTTTCGAATACCGATATAATTGGATTAAAAACAGAATTAATAAGCGGTGACAAAAATGCTACTGATAACAAACTTAATACCTTCGATGCATTATACCCGAGGGGAGCCTATTTTGGTAGAGTCGCTAAATTTGGCCCTTCTAATTTAATTGATTTGCATCCTTACATAAACTTAAAATTAAAAAAAAACTATTATGTAGAATTGGATTATGAACTCTTCTGGCGATATTCTGTATACGATGCGATTTATGGTGCTTCTTTACATCCGGACTACTTGGCTACCAATACAAAATCTTTTACGGCTCAACAATTTGGAACCGTCATTGGGTGCGATTATACAAATCATTTAAACCTCGAATTTGAAACCAATACCATCTTTCCTGCTGATTACTTTAAAACCAATCATAAATCGTCAACCCTTTTTCATGCAGTAATTTCCTTGGAATATAAATTCTAGGTATCAATATATTCTCAAAATAAAATAATTAGTAAAACTTAAAATTATGGAAACTAAAATACAAGGTCTACATCATATCACTGCTATAGCTAGTGATCCCATTCGAAACTATGAATTTTACAATGTTGTATTGGGACTACGATTCATAAAAAAAACAGTAAATTTTGATGATCCAAAATCCTATCATTTTTATTATGGAAATGAAATTGGAAATGCAGGAACAATTCTAACGTTCTTCCCCTGGGGAGATGGAATTCCACAAGGGAGAAAAGGATCCGGAATGGCAACAGAAATTGGTTTTTCAGTACCTTATGGTAGTTTGGAATTTTGGACTAAGCATTTTGAAAAACACAATGTAATATACAACAAACCCGCTAAAAAGTTCAATGAGAAATACCTAACATTTTTAGATCCTGACGGATTAAAATTTGAACTTGTGGAAACAAAGGATAACCGAATACCTTGGAAAACGAATGAAATACCGCCAGAAATGGCAATACATGGATTTCATTCAGTTACATTAACACTTAATAATAGTAAGGCAACCGCAGCTATATTAACTGACATATTTGGCTATGAATTAGTTGCTAACGAATCAAATCGGTTTCGCTACAGCGTAGATTCTGTTGAAAATGCAGCCATAGTTGACCTAGTAGAATTGCCAGATGAAAAAAAGGGTTTAGTTGCTAATGGAACAGTTCATCATGTGGCATTTAGAGTACAAAACGATGCGGTTTTAATGCAGTTTCATGATAAAATTAATAAACTCGGGTTAGGGATAACTCCCAAAATAGATCGAAACTATTTCCATTCCCTTTATTTTCGGGAACCAGGAGGAGTACTTTTTGAAATAGCTACAGATAATCCTGGGTTTACAGTCGATGAACCACTTTCTGAATTAGGAAAGAATTTAAAACTACCTCCGCAATATGAGTCCATGAGAAATGAAATTGAATCTCACTTAATCAAAATAAATTAAAGCAAATGGAATTTCAACCTTTAAAATACGTATACATCGCTTCTGGTATTCCAAACGCAATCACCTTATTATTATTTCACGGAACTGGTGGAGATGAAAATGATTTGCTAGCCATTGGGAAAAATTTAGGAGAGGACTTTAATATTTTAAGTGTAAGAGGTAACGTTCTTGAACATGGAATGCCCAGATTCTTTAGGAGAATTGCAGCAGGAATTTTTGACGAAGAGGATTTAAAATTTAGAACTCATGAATTAGTTCATTTTTTGAAATCAGTTTCAAGGACTGAAAATTTTAATCTCGAAAACCTTATTGCTGTAGGATATTCAAATGGAGCCAATATAGCGGGTTCGATAGTAATGCTTTATCCAAATTTTTTATCGGGTGCCATTTTATTTAGACCAATGATGCCATACAAAAACATTCCATCTTTTAAATCTATTAAAAAGACTCCAATCTTGATCATTTCAGGAGATTTTGACACAATGGTTCCTCTTTTAGAAATCGAATTATATAAAGATGTCTTAACTACAAATAATTTCATTGTAACATTAAACCATCTAAAAGCAGGCCATAATTTAGTTACTACTGATATCTCTCTGGCAAAAAAATGGTTAATAGAATCTTATATGAATAGGTTTAAATAAGTCAGTGACTATTTTTAATATTACTTTATAGCGCTTTACTAATTTAAGTAAAGAAAAAAAGCTAAGTTCATCGGATAAATTTTTTATGAAGGTGTGAGCAAGAAACTCATGCCTTCAATTTTTATTGAAAAAAAATAAATTTTGCTTCTTGCTAACCAAGTTAATTAGGCTTTAAAAGTTTTAAATAGGCAAGACCAACATTAACCGAAATTAAAATTGTGGATTTTTTGAAAAAGAGTCACTTAATTGAGCCAAAGATAAATATGTTTACATGATGCTGTAAACTGGCAGATTAACTTTTAAATTAGTTACATTTTTATATTTGTTCTGAAAGATGCGACAGAATCCTGAATTGAATTTTTATAATTTTTTTTAAAGTAGAGAACATAATTAAATAGCCAACTTTTAAGCAATTTCATTAATTTGTGCTAAAGATATACCGATGATTATTTCTTATAATCGATAGCAAAAAATGCTCCTGAAAAATATCAGAAGCATTTTTGTTTTTATACAATTATGATTTTTTATAAAACCAATTCACCTAAAGCTTCTTTACTGAAACCTACAAGTTCATTTGTTTTTCCAGCTTTAATTTTAGCAACCCAATTTGGATCGGATAAAAGCGGTCTACCAACGGCAACCAAATCAAAATCACCTCGGTCGAAACGTCTGTTTAATTCGTCTAGTGAAGTTGGTTCTGAGCTTTCGCCTGCAAATGCTCCAAAGAAATCGCCTGATAAACCAACAGAACCAACAGTAATAGTTGGAACCCCAGTTAGGATTTTAGCCCAGCCTGCAAAATTCAAATCCGATTTTTCAAATTCAGGTTCCCAGAAACGTCGTTGAGAACAATGTAAAATATCTACTCCAGCATCCACAAGAGGTGTCAGCCAAGCATCTAATTCCTGTGGATTTTTGGCCAGTTTATAATTGTAATCCGAAGGTTTGAATTGAGAAACTCTCATAATAATAGCAAAATCATTTCCGACTTGCTTTCTGATTTCTTTAATCACTTCAATAGCAAAATGATTGCGTTCTTTTATCGTTTTTCCGCCATAAATATCCGTACGTAAATTGGTTTCAGGGTTGAAGAATTGGTCAATCAAGTAACCGTGCGCTCCGTGAATTTCGATAGTGTCAAAACCCAATCTTTTAGCATCGGCAGCTGCTTGTCCAAAAGCGATAATCGTGTCTTCAATATCCTTTTCAGACATCGTATTTCCGTTCCTATTCCCAGGTCTATTTAAACCAGATGGTCCTTCAAACGGAACTGGCGGAACCCAGCCCGAATGATGGTTGTCCATAATGCCCATATGCCAAATTTGTGGTCCCATTTTTCCTCCAGCAGCGTGAACTTCATTGATTACTTTTTGCCATCCGTTTAAAGCTTCATTACCATAAAAATGAGGAACATTTGCATCGTTAGAAGCAGAAGCTCTGTTGATAACTGTTCCTTCAGATAATATTAATCCTACTTCACCTTCCGCTCTTTTTTGATAGTAAGAAGCTACGGTGTCGGTTGGAATTCCGTTTGGTGAAAACGAGCGCGTCATTGGCGCCATTACAATTCTATTTTTAAGATTTAACGACTTTAAGCTAAAAGGCGTAAATAAGTTACTTGTATCCATAAACTATTTATGATTTTTGATTATTATTTTTAGTACTGTAAATATAAGAATATCAACTGTATATGTTATCTCCACCCTCCGCCTAATGCGCGATATAATTCGGTGTTGACAGAAAGTTGTTCTCTTTTGATGTTGGCTAATTCTAATTCGCTTTGCAATAAACTGGCTTGAGCGGCTAAAACTTCCAAATATTCCGCCATTCCGTTTTGGAATAGCATTTTCGAATTTTTAATAGCCAATTGCAGGGTTTTTACACGTTCTTGTAAAAAAGATTCTTGTTGTTGTAGTTTTTCTACTTTTACCAAAGCATCTGATACTTCGCTAACTGCTACTAAAACGGATTGTCTAAAACTCAAAACGGCTTTTTCTCTCTCGGCAACTGCAATTTTGTATTGGGTTTTCAATCTTTTATTGTTCAATAAAGGTTGTGTCAAGCCTCCTGCAACCGTTCCAAATAAGGAAGCAGGAATGTTGAACCAACTGCTGGTTTCAAAGGAATTCAATCCGCCTTGGGCTGTTATTCGTAAGGCTGGATACAAATCGGCTTTAGTAATTCCAACATTGGCATTAGCCACTTTCAAAGCCAATTCAGCACTTTTTACATCCGGTCTTCGACTTACTAATGAAGATGGAATTCCAATAGATGCATTATTTTTAATGGTAATTGCTGTCAAACCAATAGTCCTTTGTTTCGAATTAGGGAAAGAACCTGTCAAGACACTCAAAGCATTTTCTTGAATGGCAATATTTTGCTCCAATAAAGGGATCAATTGTGCCGAATTCAATTTTTGCGCTTCCGATTGTTGAATGGCTAATGAGTTTACCTGTCCCGAATCGTATTTTAGTTTGATAATTTTCGTTGTACTGTCATTCAATTTCAGATTTTGTCTGGCGATTTCCAATTGAGCGTCCAACATCAAAAGATTGTAATATCCTTTAGAAACATTAGCTACAATATTGGTTTGCAGTGCTTTTTTTACTTCTGCCGATTGCAAATAACTGGCATAAGCACCTTTTTTCTGATTACGGATTTTTCCCCAAATATCAGCTTCCCACGAAAGAGAAACTCCTGCAGAATAATCGTCAATGTGTTTTTGACCCAAAGCTTGGTTAAGGTTCATTCCCGTAAAACTATTGTCAGACGGATTGCTGGTACTGGCGTTTACTAATAAATTGGCCTGCGGAACATTTCCCCATTTCGATTGTGTGAATCGGTATTGGGCAATTTCGATATTTTTGGTGGCAATTTGCAAATCGTTGTTTCTAGCAACCGCGCTATCTATTAATTTAATAATATCTTTTTCGGTAAAGAAGCTTTTCCACTCTAAATCGGCAATACTTGATGTATCAGTTGGCACAGCTGCATTCCTGAAAGTATCAGGAAATGCATTGGTTGGAGTTTCAATATCTTTCGAAACCTTACAAGAAATCAATGTGCTAATCAATGTAATGACTATCACAATTTTGCTTATATACTTTTTCATTTTTTCATTTTATTTTTCTGAACAGAAATCATCATTATTTTCAAGATCTTTCCAAACTTGATAGGATAAGTATCCAATGCTAATGAGGATTCCCACTAGAATTAAGGTGATGTAATTTTCCATAGTATTATTTTTTTTCTTCGTTATGAATTACAGCTATTGGCTTACCTGAAATTTTTTCTTGTAAATGTTGGAATATGATGAATAAGACAGGGATAATCATTATTCCTAAAATAACTCCTGAAATCATTCCACCAGCAGCTCCAATACTAATGGAATGGTTTCCTTGAGCCGATGGTCCCGTGGCACTCATCATCGGAATTAATCCAACGACAAAAGCCAGTGACGTCATAATAATTGGTCGTAAACGCAGTTTGGCAGCATCGATTGAAGCTTTAACCAATGCCTGACCAGATTTTCTTTTTTGAACGGCAAATTCCACAATCAGAATCGCATTTTTGGCGAGCAGTCCAATAAGCATTACCAGTGCGACTTGTACGTAAATGTTGTTTTCGATTCCAGTTAAACCAATGGCTATAAATACGCCAAATATTCCGGCTGGGATAGACAAGATTACTGCCAAGGGCAAAATGTAACTTTCGTATTGTGCTGATAGTAAGAAATAAATGAATATCAAACACAGTAAGAAAATCGTTACTGATTGTCCTCCAGATGAAATTTCCTCTCTAGTTTGTCCTGAAAATTCATAAGCATACCCTGTAGGTAATTGTTGTGCCGCTACTTCTTCAATGGCTTTGATAGCGTCACCTGAACTAAATCCTGGAGCAGGTATGGCATTTATAGCAATAGAGTTAAATAAATTGTATCTCGAAGCGGTTTCTGAACCATAAATACGAGTCAGTTTTACCAAAGTATTTATAGGAACCATTTCGCCATTTTTGTTTTTTACAAATACACGGTCAATAGATGAAGGATCGGCTCTGTCCTCAATATCGGCTTGAACAACCACACGATAATATTTACCAAATCGGTTAAAGTCAGATGCTTGTGCGCTACCAAAATACGCCTGCATTGTTTGCAGAATGTCTTTTACTTTTACACCCAATTGATCGGCTTTGGCATCATTAATATCTAATTGCAATTGCGGATAATCGGCCTTGAAACTGGTAAAAGCAACTGCAATTTCAGGACGTTTCATCAATTCGCCAATGAAGTTTTGAGAAATACCACTGAATTTATCCAGTTTGCCACCCGTTTTGTCTTGTAATACCAAATCCAAAGCTTCAACATTACTAAAACCAGGAACGGTTGGGAAACTAAATACGAAGAAACTACCTTCGGAAATAGCGCCTAATTTTCCTTGAACATCGGCCATTATTTCATTGATATCTTTCATTTCACCACGCTCTTCATTTGGTTTCAGCAATACAAAAACAACTGCCGAAGATGGGCTTGTAGAATTCGTCAATAAGTTAAAACCTGAAATCGCAGTTACATCTCTTGAAGCTGGTAATTTGCTCAAGACATTTTCAGCTTCGGTCATTACTTTTTGAGTTCCGTCCAATGATGTTCCAGAAGGCGTGTTTACTGCAATGGCGATAAAACCTTGATCTTCTGTTGGGATAAATCCTGCTGGAGTGGTTTTTACCATTACAATTGTAGCAATAGTTATCAAAGCCAATCCGCCTAAACTAACCCATTTGTTACGTATTAAGAATTTCAATCCGCCTACATAACGGTTGGTTAAATTTTCAAAACTATTATTGAATCCAGTAAAGAATTTCTCTTTAAATCCTCTTTTCTCATAAGGTTTGTCGCCATCAGCTGCGTGATTGTCTTTTAAGAATAAAGCGGCTAGGGCAGGGCTTAATGTCAAAGCATTAACGGCAGAAATTACAATTGCAATCGCCATCGTAAAAGCAAACTGACGATAGAAAACTCCTGTAGAACCTTCCATAAAACCAACAGGTAAGAATACCGCAGCCATTACCAGTGTAATCGAAATAATTGCACCCGTAATTTCGTGCATCGCTTCGTGTGTAGCTACTTTTGGAGACAAATGTTTGTGTTCCATTTTGGCGTGTACGGCTTCGACGACGACAATCGCATCATCGACCACAATTCCAATTGCCAGAATTAAGGCAAATAATGTCAATAAGTTAATTGAGAATCCGAATACTTGCATAAAAAAGAACGTTCCTAAAATCGCTACCGGAACGGCAATCGCCGGAATTAATGTGGATCTAAAATCTTGAAGAAAGATAAATACAACAATAAATACCAAGATAAAAGCTTCCAATAAAGTATGTTTTACCTGATCGATCGATTGGTCTAACGATACTTTTGTGCTATAAAAAATATTTTTTTTGATACCTGCAGGAAAACTTTTAGCTTGTTTTTCCATTAATTCATTAATGGCAATTTGGATATCATTTGAATTGGAACCCGCCAATTGAATCACACCAATTACTATTCCTTTTTTACCATTCAAACGCGTTAAACTATTGTAAGAATAAGCACCCAATTCAACTCGCGCCACATCTTTTAAGCGAAGAATAGAACCGTCAGCATTA
Source organism: Flavobacterium agrisoli (assembly GCF_016522065.1). Lineage (GTDB taxonomy): Bacteria > Bacteroidota > Bacteroidia > Flavobacteriales > Flavobacteriaceae > Flavobacterium > Flavobacterium agrisoli. The sequence goes on from NZ_JAEHFV010000001.1 coordinate 178,560, forward strand.
GAACGAATAGCAATATTTTGATAATCTTCGGGTTTGGTTAATTTTCCTTTGTATTTGATTACATATTCAAAAACTTCTTTGCTTCGTTCACCAAATTTCCCCGGAGCAGCTTCTAAACTTTTATCTTGGATGGCCGCCATAACTTCGTTTGGCGTTACATTATGCGTAGCCATTTGCGTTGGATTCAACCAAACACGCATCGAATAATCTTTTGTTCCGCCAAAAATAGCAGCAGAACCAACTCCTGGAATACGTTTGATCTCCGGAATAATATTAATCTGAGCATAATTAGCCACAAAAGTCTGGTCGTATTTCGATTCTTCATCGGTATACATACCAATTGCCATAATGAAACTGTTTTGTTGTTTTGCAGTGGTTACACCTTGCTGAACTACTTCAGCAGGCAAGTGGCTGGTAGCTTGTGCCACCCTGTTTTGAACGTTCACCGCAGCCTGATCGGCATCCGTTCCTAGTTTAAAGAAAACAGTAATCGCTAAAGTACCATCATTACTTGCGGTAGAACTCATATAAGTCATATTCTCCACACCGTTTATGGATTCCTCCAAAGAAGGAGCAACAGAACGTAAAACGGTTTCTGCGTTAGCTCCAGGATAAACTGCCGTTACCAAAACTGATGGAGGCGCAATGTCTGGAAACTGTTGTAAAGGCAATTTGCTAAGTCCAAGTACACCTAATATCACCAATAAAATGGAGATTACGGTTGCCAGTACAGGTCTTTGTATAAATATTTTGAACATTTGTAAAAATTATTTTTTGTTAATGATTTCTGCTACTGCAGGTTTTGCTTTTTCAGGTTGAATTTTTTGACCTTCTTGAAGTTTGTCAATTCCACTCAATACAATTTGATCACCAGGTTGTACACCATCTTTGATAAGGTAATTAGTTCCACTTTTACCAATAATATTGATAGGTGTTTTGGTGACTTTATTGTCTTTGCTTACCGTGAAAACAAACACTTTATCTTGCATTTCAACAGTTGCCGATTGCGGAATTAAAATGGCATCGTCGTGTTGAATACCTAAGTGAATTTTTCCTGTGTTTCCTGAGCGAAGTGTTCCATTTTTGTTAGGAAAAGTGGCTCTTAAAGTAATTGCACCTGTAGTTTTATCGAATTGACCATCAATCATATCAATTTTTCCAAGATGCGTATACGGAGTGTTATCGGCAAGGATTAAAGAAACTGCTGGTAAGTTTTTAATTTTATCTCCAAGAGTGCTTCCTGCGTATTGGGCTTTGAAGTTGATAAAATCTGTTTCACTTAAAGAAAAATAGGCAAAAACTTCATGTACATCCGAAAGATTAGTTAAGGGTTCGATATCAGAAGCCGAAACTAAACTACCTTGTTTTTTAGGTAATCTACCAATGTAGCCGCTCACAGGTGCTTTTACAGTAGTATATTCTAAATTAATTCTTGCCGAAGCTACCATTGCTTTGGTTTGTTCGATATTTGCAGCAGCAATTTTTTGAGAAGCTTTAGCTGTTTTTAATTGATAATCAGAAACCACTTTGTTTTGTACTAAAGGAGTTAATTTGTCAATTTCCAATTGAGCGTTGATAAAAGCTGCTTCGGCTGCGTGAAGATTCGCTAAGGCATTGTTTAATTGCTCACGAAATGGACGCTCGTTAATTTTAAAAAGTGTTTGTCCTTTGGTAACATAAGCTCCTTCGTCAACATAGACTCTTTCGAGATTCCCACTGATTTGAGGGCGAATTTCAACATCAACTGCTCCCTGAATCGCTGCCGGATATTCAACTTCAGTAACAGCATTGGTATTTTGAATGCTAAAAACGGGTAGGAGTGGAGCAGCTACAGCTTCTGAGGTTTGTTGTTTATCACCACAGCTTATCAACAATAGAGCTATTAGGGGTAATAGGATAACTTTTTTCATAATTGGAATTGGATTTAAATTGGGTTTTATTATTGTATTTGTTTTTGGAATAATCGTTTCAGAATTCATGCTGTTTTTAATAAAAATTGATGTTAGTACTAAAGGGTTTATTCTGAAATAATCGTTTCAGAATCAATGTTGTAATTTTAAAAAGGGTATGCGTATTATATTTTATTTTCTGAAATAAACGTTTCAGAATTATTGTTAAAAAAAAAAAGGTTATTTGAATATATTTTTAATCAAGAACTCTGACATTTTTTTGATTTTGATAGGATTTTCATGAAGGATGTACGATTGCTTCCATCCCGTAAATGAAGTAGCAATATATTCAGCCATTAACGCAGCATCTTCTGAGTCATCCATTTCACCATCATCCATAGCTCTTTGTACTACAGTGGCCAAAAAATCAATAAATACATCACTGTTTTTGCTCATTTGATTTCTAACCATACAATCATCTGTGGCAACTTCAAAACTGGTCTTCATTCCAAGACATCCTTTATCGCTAGAAATTATCCAATTTGCTTTATCCTTAATAATGCTAATCAGAGCTTTCTTAGCAGAATCATGTTGGCAAACTTTTTCTTTTATTTCCAGCATTGCATTATCAAAATAATTATTAATGCATTTCATGAAAAGTTGGTGTTTGTCACCAATAGTGTTATATAAACTACTTCTATTGATCTGCATAGCATCAACAAGGTCTTGCATTGAAGTAGCATTGTATCCTTTTTCAGAAAAGAGATTCATTGCTTTTTCAATTTTTTCAACTTCGTTAAATTCTACACAGCGAGCCATAAGATTTAATTTTCACTTTGCAAATTTATAATTTATTTTGAAACTATCGTTTCAAAATCTTAAAAAGTTTTTTTAGATTTTTAAAAAAATAAATCAAAAACAAATATTGATTGTGTTTTTTTCTATTAAATTTAGTTAATAGTATTGTGGAAAGTTGTAATAAGGATAGACAATAGAAGAATTTATAATTCATTACCTTCAAAATTAGTATTGCAAGGAAATAGATCTGTAGAGATTTTTGTAGCTAAAATAATAGTATGTTTTTAAATCTTATAAATAGATTTTGAGCAGTAGAAAACTTTCAGAATATAGGTATAAAAGGAGTAGAGTTGAGAATGCTTTAGAGAATGTTCTAAAAATAAAACTTTATAACAATTTAATGCATTTTTTATTTTTACAATTTACATAATCTAATCGTTTGATTCGGTTATTTGATCAATAAAAGAAATTATGTCGTTGCTTATAGTAGTTATTTCTTGAGTTGAAATATTCTTAAATCCATGGATGGCATTTTTATAACTATAAAATTTACATTTTACTTTATATTTTTTGAGAGCTTCATTTAATATATAAGATTGTTCATAAGGAACAATTTCATCACTATCACCATGCATTATCAAGGTCGGAACACTATTATGATTTATGGAATTCACAGGTGATAATTTTTTTAGAATTTCGGTTGCTTTTGCTTTTTTTTTTAATGTAAATCCCGTCAGTTGCTCAATTTTTTCTTTTCGTTTAAGATAAGTTTCATTTGCAAACAATCGCAAGGAAGCAGAAACGATAGGATTTAATTGTGAACGAAGTAATTGGTCAAGTTTTGTGGGACCGAAATTATCAATTATGTATATCACATCAGAATTAGTACTTTTTAAATTTTCATCTCCTACAAAATCATCATTATTAGAGTACGCTGTCATCAAAGCCAGATGGGCACCAGCAGATGCACCCCATAAACCAATTTTATTCTCATCAATGTTATATACTTTAGCATTTTTATGTAGCCATCTAACCGCATCCTTACAATCAATTATCGGTATCGGAAAATGAACAGAATCGTTTACATATCGGTAATTAATACTTGCTACAGCGTATCCTCTCTCCAAAAGGTCATTGAGAACATGTTGCCTAAAAATGTTTTAATAACAGACTTATCACCGCCTGTCCAGCCTCCACCATGTATAAATAGTACCGCTGGTCTGAGTGATTTACTAACACCGATGGGTAAATAAATATCCATTACTAAACTATCATTTGATGCGATTTTTTTATAGTTAACATTACTAAATGTTATGCCATTCATCTTTACAGTTGGTGGAATAATTACATTTTTCTTTATTTGATTGCAACTAAAGCAGCAGATTGTCATTCCACTAATTAAAAATAGAAGCCTAAAATTTATGTTTTTAAACATGTTATATTTTTTCCTGAAAATTAGATTAAAAAGGTAAGTATTCGAAAGATATTATAAAATGATTTAATATATGTAATCAAATAGAATTGTTTTACGACTATGCGGTGGAGCTTCCACAAGTATTTTATAAATATTGATCCATATAAGGGAATTATTGATTTTTAGATAGAAACTTGAATATAATTTACGACAATAAAATCTTCTATGTTAGAAAACAACTTGGGCAAGAAGAAAAATTATTAGAAAATAATTCTAAAAATTTACACTATCTTCTTTTTAATAGTCATTCCATAATTATTTGTTCAGTAAACATAGAAAAAAATAGAGTTGAAATATTTGATTTGTTTTACACCAGACAAAATCCTATTAAATTGAAACGTGATAAATAAATAGATTTACAGTTTCCAATATATGCGCAATTCCCATGATTTTTTATAAAAATTGCTAACACGAATGAGGACACTTGATTTAGGATTTCAATTATTCGTGAATGTTAATTACAAAGAATCTTAAAAAGACTCCGCTAAAAGTTTCAAATCTTCTAATAAAAGGTTGGAATTTACCCCTTTTAAAGCCTTAAATATTTTTAATCAGTTGGTTGTTAGTATTTTATTTTTATTATTGTCAGTTTGTAAGCTATTTTTAAGAACAGATTATGGGATCAAGAACAAATTTAACTCCAAAACGTTTGAAATACAGAAAACTAATTAGATAATAATTATTTCTTATAAAAAGCAAAAGCGTCAAATTCAGCTGAATTTGACGCTTTTGCTTTTTAAAATATTAGTTTCTTACATAGGTATGTACCATCTAAAGCCTAAACGAACTCCAAAATTGCTTAGGTTTCGGGTGTATCCATCAGAGCGATAAGCCATAATTTCGGGTTCAATGTAGGCATTGTATTTTAATTTTCCTGACCAAATATAGCCAACTCGAAAATCCATAGGGATGGCGACTTTTCCAGTTTTATAGTCAATTTGCCATTCAGGTTCAATCCCCGCATAAATTCCGTTTGACCAAGTGTAAAAAATATTAGGTTGTACAACTGCAAAAGCACTTGAACCATATTTACTATTTCCACTAATTGAGAAGAAGTTTTCCCAAATCCAGTACATTTGCCAATTTCCTAAATTTGTAAACGTAACGGTGGCAGCTGGTCCAATTTGCCATTGATGAGAACCTAATTCAGCAGCGGTCGCAGTCGGAATGTTTAAATTCCAACCAGCTCCAAATTGACCCCATTTTTTTTTACTTAATATAAAAAATTGGTTAAAAGTAGAAGCTCCTAACCCTGTACGTCCATTGGTTGCGGTATTTACAAAAGTGATGACACGTAACAATTGGGGAACTTTGATTAAAAATCCTTTTTCTACAGGAATAATTCCCCTAAAACGAAAATTTTGCGCAAAACCATCCTGGCCTTCTGTATCAAAAATGGAGTATTCTTCCAGTTGTAATTGCCAAGCCAATGTAGTAGGATTCATTACTTCTTGCGATTGTTTTACCGAGGTAGCACCTTCTTGTGGTGCATCCGTTTCTTTGGTGTCCTGACCATACATGGAAGAATTTGCTGTACCTATTATAAAAAGTATAATAGTTGCATAAAGAGATATGTTTTTTTTCTTTATCATTGATTTGTATCAGATTATGATCAAAGTTGCATTTTTTTATTTATCACCAGGATAAATAACTTTCCAGTCGTTTTTCATGTCTATAACTAACCAGCCTTTTTGCTTAGCTTCATCCCAACCTTTATCAAAAGTACCAATTGGAGATTTTCTGTCGTACGACCATTCTCTTATTGAGTCTGTGTGGTGGATGTATATTTCCAAATTTTTAAGCGGATTGGAAGCTGCATACTGAAGCATTTGCAAGTCACCATCAGAGTTTCCTGCAGAAAGAACTGGTTTACGACCAATGAATTTATTAATTGCAACAGGTTTTCCTTCTTTATCGTCGTAAAAATCAAGTTCAGCTAATTTATTAATTGTTGTAGTGCCATTTGTCGTTTCAAATTGCTCTTTGAGGCTGCTTCCTATAATTTGGTCTTTAGGAATGCCATAAGTGGCTTCTGCCCACGGACGCATAAATTCAATACCGCCTCCTGATACAATAAATACCTTAAATTGGTTTTCTTTCAGATAATTAATAAGTTCTAACATCGGTTGAAAAACCAATTGATTGTATGGCTTGTTTTTAGTTGGATGCTTTGCTGTTGCAATCCAATCTTTTACTGTTTTTTCAAATTCTTCTGAAGACATACCTGCATGAGTGGTCATTAATAATTCAACCAAACCTTTTTTACCTTGTTTCATTAATTCAGGCATGTTGTTTTCAAGAACCGATTTATAAGGCTGTTTGTCTTTCCATTCCGGATGATCTTTAGCCAATACTTTAATCCTGTCCATTACAAAAAATAGTTGAAAATAAACAGGTTGTTCACTCCATAATGTCCCATCATTATCAAAAGTAGCAATACGATCGGCAACGGGAACAAAGTTAGCACTGCCTTCTGTCGTTACATCTTTTACATAGTCCAAAATGGTTTGTTTATTTTGGCCTTCGTTCCAGGAAGCAAGTGGAGCTTCTACAGCAACTGAATCTTGTGTTGTGGTAATATCAGTTTCTTTTGAAGTTTCTTTTTTACAAGCAGAAACCGAAACTAAAAGCACCGACAACAGGAAAGTTTTTGCTAAAAGAGAATTTGTTTTTAGGTTCATAATTTATCAGTTTTTTGATTATTTAGCCGATACCTAAGGGATCGGCTAAATAAATTAGTTATTATAGTTGTTATTTTTTTGTGTCACTATTAAAATCAGGAATTATAATACCTTTTTCATCTAGTATTTTTTTAGCTTCTTCTAAATTTCTAAATCGTGTAATTTCTAAAGGTCCAGTATATACTTCACTTTGGAGTTTTCTTGGAGGGTACTGTAAGTAACTTTTCATTAATTCTTGAGTAGCTTTATTAAAAATAGGTAAAGTCCATGTTTTTTCAGTGTAACTATTCATGAAAATATCATAGCGTTCCTGTGGGTCTTGCCAAAGATTATAAATTGCAGGTACAGTAGCAGCATATTTTTCATTTCCTCTCCAACCTAATTCCTGTCCAGGCATGTCACTTCCAGCTTGCGCACCATTGTCACCTCTCTTGTTATAAACTGCTTTAAATGCTCCAACACGAATAGCACCTGGAGATAGTTCGGCTTCGGTGAAATAAAACCATTTATCACGTAATGGTTTTCCTTCTTTAAATAATACATTAGCCATATCATAACTATCAAAAACCATTGGCTTACCATCTCTATCATTTTTGGGTAATTCGATACCAGCTAAACTTGCAAAAGTAGCCATAAGATCTAGACCTCCAACAATATCATGACTATCTGTTCCTGCTTCAATTTTACCAGGCCACCAAGCGATTGCTGGTACACGGCTACCACCTTCTCTATCTGTTCCTTTAGAGCCTCTAAATGGCGTATAACCAGCGTCAGGATGCACGTCTTGCCAAGCTCCATTGTCTACAGTATAAATTACAATAGTATTGTCTTCAATGCCTAATGAACGAATTTTATCCATTACACGTCCTACATTATAATCCATTTCCATAACACAATCTCCGTATTTACTTCCTACAGGTGATTTTCCTTTAAATTGTTTTGAAGGTAGGTTAGGTTGGTGGTTTTTAGCAAAATTAATACACATGAAAAATGGATCTTTAGCTTTTCCATAATTGTCTAATTGTGTCAAAACTTTATCTGTCATCATCATATCTAATTCGGCAATATTCTCTTCTGTTACTTTTGAAACTTCTTTAACTTTACTACCGGCACTGCCTTCTAAAACTCCTTTAGTAACTTTTTGAAAAAATGAAAGCATTTCTGGTGTCATATCTGGATTCCAGGATTGGAAAGCATATGTATAAGCATTTAAGTGATATAAAACGACACTTTCCATTTTATCAAAACCATGAGCCGTTGGCATTGCATAGTCATCTTCACCTAAGTGCCATTTTCCAGAAAAATAGGTTTTATAATTCGCTTTTTTAAGAACAGATGCTAAAGACCATTCGGCAGCGGGAAGTCCGCCTCCTTGTCCTTGAAATGCTACCGTAGTCATACCGCTTCGGTTAGGGATACGTCCAGTTAACATTGCGGCTCTACCTGGGGTACAACTTGGCTGACCGTAGAATGACCAGAATTGTAGTCCTTCTTTTGCCATTTTGTCAAGGTTTGGTGTTGGCATACCTCGTCCTACACCTCCTCCATAAACGCCTAAATCTCCCCATCCTGTATCATCAGAGATTAGCATTATGATATTTGGTTTTTTGCCATAATTTTTTCCTTTCGATTGACCAGAAGTTTGGGAAAAAACAACCGTCATAACAAAAAAGCTTAAGAAGGTAAACTCATAAATAAATTTTTGTTTTTTCATAGTACGATAATATTTAAAGTTTTAAATTTAAATAAAAGTACTACAAAAAAACAATAGTCAAATAAGAAAGTATTTGTTTTTTTTTAGAATTTTAACTACTTAAAAAAGAGAAATATTAATTTCATTTTTAATATACGAAAGAGCACCATGACTTGGTGATTGTTTTTCGAGTAAATCATTGAGTATTTTTTCACGAAGTTTGAATGCATTTTCCACTCTTTCATTCATCGTTGTTTTACGGATGATTTGTATAGTAGCATTTTTGGCTGTAGTAATCACAGTCCAACACTCCTCGGTCATGTAAATTTGTTGAGTTAAATTGTGTTCAAACTCTTGCTCGATGTGTTCAATTAGCAAATTTTCATACAAATTTTTATCCTCGGATAAGGGAGCAACTCGGAGTACTAACTTATTTAAATTGATGCGTTCCAAAAACAACGTCATTCGTTCGTAAGCTTGCAAACGTATAGGAAGTGCATCCTGACTTGCTTTGTTTTCTAACAAAAAACGGAATTTTTTATTTTCACTTTTAATAAATAATCCAAAAAAACGATAAGCAATTACACCTGTAACCAAAGCAGGCAAAGTATAACAAAAAAGTTCAAGTATTTGGGCAGTATTCATGTGGTATCAAATTTTGGCAAAAATAACGTATTTGACTAAAGTTTTTGCCTAGAAATTTATTTATTTAAGAAGGAATATTCATTTCAATTAGAACTTAAACGGTTTCATTTTAAATCAATTTTTTAATTCTTACTTTTGCTAAAAATCGAAAAGTTCATGCAAAAATATATCGATCAACTTAACGAAGCGCAACGTCAACCCGTTTTGCAAAAAGATGGCCCAATGATTGTAATTGCTGGTGCAGGCTCCGGAAAAACTCGCGTTCTTACTATCCGAATTGCTTATTTGATGAGCCAAGGAGTTGATGCTTTTAATATTTTATCGTTAACCTTTACCAACAAAGCAGCTCGCGAAATGAAAAGTCGAATTGCAGATATTGTAGGTGCTAGCGAAGCCAAAAATCTTTGGATGGGAACTTTTCACTCTATTTTTGCCCGAATTTTAAGATCGGAAGCGGATTTATTAGGATATCCTTCCAATTTTACGATTTACGATTCACAGGATTCGGCTCGATTGATTTCATCCATTATCAAAGAAATGCAGTTGGATAGGGATATTTACAAACCCAAACAAGTCTTAGGACGCATCTCGAATTATAAAAACAACTTAATTACCGTAAAAGCGTATTTTAATAATCCCGAATTGCAAGAGGCTGATGCAATGTCTAAAAAACCGCGTTTGGGAGAAATTTACCAGCAATATGTGGAGCGTTGTTTTAAAGCAGGTGCAATGGATTTTGATGATTTGTTGTTGAAAACCAACGAATTACTAACTCGTTTTCCAGAAGTTTTGGCTAAATATCAAAATCGCTTCCGGTATATTTTAGTCGATGAGTACCAAGATACCAACCATTCGCAATATTTGATTGTTAGGGCTTTATCGGATAAATTTCAAAATATTTGTGTTGTGGGTGATGATGCTCAAAGTATTTATGCATTTCGCGGCGCTAACATCAACAATATTTTAAATTTTCAAAAAGATTACGATGGCGTAAAAATGTTTCGTTTGGAACAAAATTACCGGTCTACCCGAAATATTGTGGAAGCGGCCAATACTATTATCGATAAAAATAAAACCAAATTAGATAAAATTGTATGGACCGATAATGATTTTGGACCTAAGATTAAAGTCCATCGTAGTTTGACCGATGCCGAAGAAGGTCGTTTTGTAGCCAGTACGATTTTTGAGCAAAAAATGCAAAATCAATTGCATAACGGCGCTTTTGCCATTTTGTACCGAACCAATGCACAATCGCGTGCTATGGAAGATGCACTTCGAAAACGCGATATTCCGTATCGAATTTATGGTGGTTTGTCTTTTTATCAAAGAAAAGAAATCAAAGATGTTTTGGGCTATTTGCGTTTGGTTGTTAATCCGAAGGATGAAGAAGCTTTGATTCGTGTTATTAATTATCCCGCTCGTGGAATTGGAGATACAACCGTCGAAAAGCTTACCATTGCCGCGAATCATTACAAAAGATCGATTTGGGAAGTAATGCTTAATATTGATAAAATCGATTTAAAACTAAATTCTGGTACCAAAAATAAATTGCACGATTTTGTAACTATGATTCAAAGTTTTCAGGTTATCAACGAAAATCAAGATGCTTTTTATTTAACCGATCACGTGGCTAAAAAAACTGGATTGGTGCAAGAACTTAAAAAAGATGCAACTCCGGAAGGAATGGCAAAAGTTCAAAATATTGAAGAATTGTTAAATGGTATTAAAGACTTTACCGAGGGACAAAAAGAAATTGATGGCGCTAGAGGTGCTTTATCGGAATTTTTAGAAGATGTAGCGCTGGCCACCGATTTGGATAAAGATACAGCAGATGAAGATCGTGTGGCGTTGATGACCATACATTTAGCTAAAGGATTAGAATTTCCGCACGTGTTTGTGGTGGGGATGGAAGAAGATTTGTTTCCGAGTGCCATGAGTATGAGTACCCGAAGCGAATTGGAAGAAGAACGAAGATTGTTTTATGTGGCTTTAACCAGGGCAGAGCATCAGGCGTATCTTACCTACGCACAATCTCGCTACCGTTGGGGAAAACTTACCGATAGCGAACCTTCTCGATTTATTGAAGAAATTGATGGTCAATATTTAGAATATTTAACTCCCGAAGAGCGTTCGTACCGTTATCAACCCATGATTGATAAGGATATTTTTGGAGATGTGGATAAATCAAAATTGCGATTGGCAAAACCTGTTGGTAGTATTCCGCCCAAAAGTACTGCTTCCAATGAAGCGGGTTTGAATGGTACCATCCGGAAACTGAAACCAATGGGTTCTAAAAGTCATAGTACTGGTGCTAATTTGTTCGACAATAAATTAACTGCCGGAACAGTGGTAATGCACGAACGTTTTGGTAAAGGAGAAGTGATTAATTTAGAAGGAGTTGGTGCCGACCAAAAAGCTGAAATTAAATTTGAAGTAGGCGGAATTAAAAAACTACTGCTTCGTTTTGCTAAGCTTGATATAATCGGGTAATATACCTGTCAAATAAAAAAAATCCAGCAATTGTTTTAAAAGCAACTGCTGGATTTTTTGTTTTTAAAGTATTTTTGTTTTTAAATTTTCAGCGTTAATATCACTATGCGAAGCGTTATAAACTGCTTTTTTATTCTGAATTAAAAGAATTTGAGGCGACTGATGTATAACGTTAAATCGTGCCGCAATTTCGTTCGAAATATCGCGGTGTTCTAATAAATCTAAGAAAAAGGCATCAACAGATTCGTCCAAATCATATTCTCTTTCAAACTGTTTCAAAGCCATTCGACTGATACTGCAGCGGGTGCTGTGTTTAAAAATTAAGATGGGTTTAACGTTAGATATATTTTCTATATCATCAAGTTGTGATAAATTTATAAGAGGAATCCAGTTAATTTTAGATTCGTTACTATTTTCCGAATCAGAATTGCCAAAAAGGGAAGAGAAAAAACTCATAAGTGTTGTTTTTATGACATTTCGTCTGTTTTAAGATGTTTTTTTAATTAAAACAAGACATTTTGTCTGTTTTTGTTGTGTGGAATATAATTTGTCTATTTCGAATCAAAAGTAAACTATAATTTCAAAATCAAAACAATATGAACATCAATAAATTTACAATTAAATCACAAGAAGCCATTCAGCTTTCGCAACAAATTGCGCAACGGAATGGGCAACAGCAAATAGAAAATGAACACATTTTAAAAGCCATTTTTGAGGTCGATGAAAATGTGGCGCCTTTTATTCTAAAAAAACTAAATGTCAATCTACCTTTATTTTTGCAACTTCTGGATAGTCAGATTCAGAGTTTTCCAAAAGTTTCTGGTGCCGATGTAATGCTTTCTCGTACTGCTAATACTACTTTAAATGAAGCAGAAATTATTGCTCAAAAAATGAACGACGAATATGTTTCGATTGAAAATTTAATCTTAGCTATTTTTGAGTCAAAATCGAAAGTTTCTCAAATATTAAAAGACCAAGGTGTTACAGGAAAAGGGCTAAAAGCGGCAATCGAAGAATTGCGAAAAGGGGAAAGAGTAACCTCTGCATCGGCAGAAGAAAATTACAATTCCTTAAATAAATTCGCTAAAAATTTAAATGAATTAGCCAGAATGGGAAAATTAGATCCGGTAATTGGACGCGATGAAGAAATCCGCCGTGTGTTGCAAATTTTAACCCGTAGAACCAAAAATAATCCAATGTTGATTGGTGAACCTGGGGTTGGTAAAACAGCCATTGCCGAAGGATTAGCACACCGAATTGTAGATGGTGACGTGCCAGAAAACTTGAAAGATAAAGTCGTTTTTTCGCTCGATATGGGAGCGTTAATAGCCGGTGCCAAATACAAAGGGGAATTTGAAGAACGCTTGAAGTCGGTAGTTAAAGAAGTTACGGCTGCAGAAGGGGATATTGTTTTATTTATTGACGAAATTCACACACTTGTTGGAGCTGGTGGTGGTGAAGGTGCAATGGATGCAGCTAATATTTTAAAACCCGCTTTGGCTCGTGGTGAATTAAGAGCGATTGGTGCTACCACTTTGGATGAATATCAAAAATATTTTGAAAAAGATAAAGCCCTCGAAAGACGTTTTCAAAAAGTATTAATTGATGAGCCAGATACCGAAAGTGCTATTTCTATTTTACGTGGAATTAAAGAAAAATACGAAACCCATCATAAAGTTCAGATTAAAGATGAAGCCATAATTGCTGCTGTAGAGCTTTCTCAACGTTACATTACCAATCGTTTTTTACCTGATAAAGCTATTGATTTAATGGATGAAGCGGCTTCTAAATTGCGTATGGAAATCAATTCTAAACCCGAAGAATTGGATGTTTTAGATCGTAAAATCATGCAATTGGAAATTGAAATTGAAGCCATCAAACGTGAAAACGACGAAAATAAATTGAAAGGTTTACGTTTGGATTTGGCAAATGCTAAAGAGGAACGAAACGAAATTTATGCAAAATGGAAATCGGAAAAAGACATTGTGGATGGTATTCAAGCCGTAAAACTTGAAATTGAAGATTTTAAATACGAAGCCGAACGTGCCGAACGAGAAGGCGATTACGGAAAAGTAGCCGAAATTCGATACGGAAAAATTAAAGAAGCTCAAGAACGTTTGGATGTGTTGCAAAAACAACTGCAAGAATTCCAACAAGGAAATTCCCTTATTAAAGAAGAGGTAACTCGCGAAGACATTGCGGAAGTTATTGCAAAATGGACTGGAATTCCGGTGATGAAAATGCTACAAACCGAACGTGAAAAACTCTTGCATTTAGAAGATGAATTGCATAAAAGAGTAGTGGGGCAAGAGGAAGCAATTCAGGCCGTAAGTGATGCAGTACGTAGAAGTCGTGCTGGATTACAAGATATGAAAAAACCAGTGGGTAGTTTCTTGTTTTTAGGGACAACCGGTGTCGGGAAAACAGAATTAGCCAAAGCGTTGGCAGAATATCTTTTTGATGATGAAAATGCGATGACTCGTATCGATATGAGTGAGTACCAAGAACGTCATAGTGTGAGTCGTTTGGTTGGGGCACCTCCAGGATACGTAGGCTATGATGAAGGTGGTCAATTAACAGAAGCTGTTCGTAGAAAACCGTATTCGGTTATTTTGTTGGATGAAATTGAAAAAGCACATCCAGATACCTTCAATATCTTATTACAAGTATTGGATGAAGGTAGATTAACAGACAATAAAGGTCGTTTAGCCGACTTTAAAAATTCAATTATCATCATGACATCCAATATGGGAAGTCAGATTATACAAGATAAATTTGAAAACCTAAAAGCAGATGTAGAGGCGGCTGCCGAAGCTGCAAAGGTGGAGGTTTTGGGCTTGTTAAAACAAACGGTTAGACCAGAATTTATTAATCGTATTGATGAAATCGTAATGTTTACACCTCTTTCAGTAGACAATATTACAAGAATTGTGAGTTTGCAACTGAAAAGTGTGACCAAAATGCTGGCTTTGCAAGGCATTACAATGGATGCAACACCAGAGGCTATTGCTTATTTGTCACAAAAAGGATATGATCCTCATTTTGGGGCTAGACCTGTCAAACGCGTGATTCAAAGAGAGGTTTTAAACCAGTTGTCTAAAGAGATTCTTTCAGGCGCCATTACAACGGATAGTATTATTTTGTTAGATGCCTTTGATAATCAATTGGTTTTTAGAAATCAAACAGTTTAATTTTACTTAGTAGCTTTTACTAAAGTTCTATAAATTAAAAACGGTAAGTATTTTTTTTACTTACCGTTTTTTTATGTTTAAAGTTCTCTGAGCTGCTGTAGTTTAGTTTTCCAAACTTCGAGACTTTCTTTATGAATGGCAATGTTTTTACGAACTTCTAAAACGATAGAATTCTCTTTTTTGGCATTTTTGGTATTCGTGAAAAATTGAATGTTGTTTTCTAGTTGAAAAATTTCATTTTGCACTTCTTCAATTTTACGCATGATAAAGATTTTTTCGTTATCTAATTTTCGCGTATCATTACTTTCAGTTAGCGAATCTATTCGATTGGTAAAACGAATCATTTCGGTTTCTTTTTTGCTTAAACTTAATTTTTCGAAAAGCGCATCTAATATTTTATTGAATTTTCCTTCGATATGTCGTCTCGAAAAGGGTACTTTTCCGAGGTTTTTCCAATTTTCAATATGCAACTTGATAGCATCTAAATCGGTTTTGTGATCACCAGTTAATTGAAAAGAACGCAATGTTTCTAAATAAGCTTTCTTTTTATCAAAAGCTTCAATTTCCTCTGAATTCTCTTCTTTTTTCTGCTCTTTTAAATGATCAAAATAGGCATTACAAGCATCTTTAAATTCTTTCCAAATTTTATCCGAATATTTTCTTGGTACATGCCCAATTTGTTTCCATTCCTCTTGAATTTTTTTCATTATTGGAGTAGTAGAAGCGAAATCGGTGCTGTCTTTTAGCTCTTTTGCTTTTTCAACAAGCGCAAGTTTTTTGTTTAAATTTTCGGTTTGCTCTTTTTTTATTTCTTTGTAAAAAGCATTTTTTAAAGAATTGAATTTTCTAACTGCAGCTTTAAAAGCAGTCCATGTAGATTCGTTTACATCCGAAGGGACTTTACCGATAGCAAAAAAATCTGAACGTAAGGTTTCTACTTTATCAATTTGTTGTAACCAAAGTGCATGTGTATTTACTTTCTCGGTCGCAATTTGTTCAATTTGCGCAATAATTGCTTTCTTCTTTTCGAGATTATCTAATTCGATACTTCGTTGGTTTTCAAATAAAAGTTCTCTTTTATCGTGAATTTTTTTGGTTAATTCACTAAATTGATTCCAAATTTCATCACGGTGTTCTTTAGAAACCGGTCCAATATCTTCTTTCCAAATTCGGTGTAAATCTTGTAATTCCCTAAATGCTTTATTTACATCAGCTTCTTGAGTCAATTCTTCAACACGAGCAATAATTTTTTGCTTTTGGTCTAAATTATGTTTAAAATCCAAGTCACGAGCCTCGCGATCTAAGTGCAAATAATCATAAAAATTTTCGACATGAAAATGAAAGTTATTCCAAACGTGGTTGTATTTGTCTTTCGGAATTGGACCTGCCGTTTTCCAGCGCTCTCTTAATTCGTTAAAATGTTTGAGCGTATCTTTTATATTTTCTTGCGGATTGATTAGCTCTTTCAGCTCTTCCACAATAGCCAATCGATTTTCTAAATTGGATTTTAAATTGGTTTCTAAATTTTTATAATGTGCGTTTAGTTTGCTTCTGTATACATTATAGTATTCATCAAATTTCGATTTTAAAGGCAAATGATATTCAAATTCCTCGTTTGGATCGGTATTTTCGGCGTTAAATTCTTCTCTTTTTTCTTCAATTAAATGATTGTATTCTATTGTAAACGCTTTTTTAATTTCATCAACATGTTCTTTGATAGACATTACTTTGTCTACCACAATCAAGTTTTTAAGCTCGTCGGTTAATTGTTCTAACGAAAAAGTACCGTACTCTTTCATCGGAATCGTATGACGCTCTTTTATGGTTTCATCTTCACTTTCCTCAGCATTGGAGTTTTCAATGGCATCTAAAGCATGGTGTTTTTGAGATGGTGTTTCATTTGAATTGGAAGCATTATTTACTGCATCTTCTGTAGTTTCTGTTGCTACTGAAGGCGTCACTTCTTCTTTGTTATTTCCGTCTGCTTCTGGCAGGTTATCATTCATTTCTTCTAACATTTTGATCAATGTTTAAGGTTTTACTTTAATTAGTTGTCCGAAAGATACTAAAGGACTTTGAAAATACAAAACAAATCCGTTATTTATAAGTCTTTTTAGGTCAAAGGAGTTTGATATTAATCGAAAATTTTTGGTTGTGGTTGTGCAAATTTTTTTACAATTTTTTGATATGTTTTTCCGCCATTTTTCAAGGTTCTAATTTGTGTTTTTTGATCTACAGAATAAAGTCCAAACTTTTTTGAATAACCCAAACTCCATTCAAAATTATCAATTAAGGACCAATAATAATAACCTCTCACATCA
Source organism: Flavobacterium agrisoli (assembly GCF_016522065.1). Taxonomy (GTDB): domain Bacteria; phylum Bacteroidota; class Bacteroidia; order Flavobacteriales; family Flavobacteriaceae; genus Flavobacterium; species Flavobacterium agrisoli. The sequence continues at coordinate 195,742 of NZ_JAEHFV010000001.1, forward strand.
TATCCGTCTTGTATGGCTTTAGAAACGGCAAAAAGTTCCCTTTCGATAAATTGAGGTCTTCGATCATCTTTGTTATCGGCAATACCAGTTTCGGTTATTAAAATTGGTTTTTGTAGTTTAGAAATTCGTTTAATGGCTCGGTAAATTCCTTCAGGATACACGGTATAATCCATATCGGTCATGGTTTCGTCTTTTACTGCTGAAAACATTTTTTCATGTTCAAAAAGTTTGAATTCCGTAGCATAATGCGAGTAATAATTTAAACCGATAAAATCGAGCGTATTAGGAGCATTTTTATCTTCGTACTGCAAATTAGCTTCAAAGGGGACATAAAATTGGTATTTTCCTGTTTCAAAAAAAGCTAAGGAAGAACTGTTGAAATTCGAATCGGCAATTTCTGCGCCTAACCAATCCAATACATTCCATCTGTTTTTAGGTTCAAAAAAAAAGATGTCTTTTACAATTCCAATTTTAGCATTTTTACCTTCAGGTAGTTTTTTTATCATTTGATAAACTCGCGTATGCGCAATTAGAATGTTTCGTAAAACTTGACCCGCTAATAGTGTATTGTCTTTTCCTGGCGGAAAAATATCCGACATATAAGCCAAACTGGTATATACATTTATTTCGTTGAAAGTTGTCCATAGTTGAACTCGATTTCCGTACGACTGAATCATTTTTTTTACAAATAATTCAAAATAGCGAAGGTTTTCCATTTTTTCGAATCCGCCTTTTTGCATAAACCATAATGGTTCTTCAAAATGATGTAAAGTAATATTTGGTACGATATTTTTAGCCAACAAACTATCAATTACATTGGAGTAATGTTCAATACTAGCTTGGTCAAAATGGCCTTCTTTAGGATTTATTTTGCTCCAGGATAATGAAAAGCGATAAGAATTAACGCCTAATTCTTGCATCAAAGTAATGTCTTTAGGGTAAAGTTGCCAATGGTTGGTTGCAATTCCTGCTTTTTCCTGATTTGCAATGGTTGGTTGCCCGCTTTTCTTTTTTTGATTTTCCCACCAAGACCAATTGCTGTTTGTGTGTCCGCCTTCTACTTGATGTGCAGCCGTTGCGGTTCCCCATAAAAATGTTTTTGGAAAATGCATTTCGCTAGTTGGAATAGTTTCCCAATTCCATTTAAAAATAGGATGTTTGTAGTTAAAATAAGCGATTGAGAAAAAGTAAAGAAGAAAAATAGCGGTACAAGCAACCAATAGTTTTTTTAACATTGTTTAGAATTTACTTAAAACAAATCTAAACTTTGAATGTTAGTTGAGCATTAAATTAATGTTTTAAAATAATATTAAAACACCGCATTCAAATCCGTAATTATATGATTTTTCGCCTCCAAAAGCCACACTTGGGTGAATGTAAATCATGTTTTCTTTAGTAATTTTTCTTCCAAATTCTAAATAAGCATTGTTTTGAAACCCATCTAAAGTATTATTGTATCGAAAAGCGGCATCTACAGCAAACCAGTTTTTGCCTTGAAACCAATAAATAGCATTTTCAAAAATCGTAGTATTCACATCACTTTGATTACTTGAACCGGCAAAACTGGTTTGGTATTCTAAAGAAGAAATTAAAAGTACCTTTTTGGCTTTGTCAAAATAATGGCCATAGAAGACTGTGGGAACAAAAAGCCATTTTCCTGTTCCAAAAGCGGGGTCAACCGCTGTATTGGCATAAATACGTGCTTTTACCGACAAACCGTGATGTTGTCCTAAAATAGGAATGAAGGCAACGGAAGCCGAAATATCTCCTAATCCTGTTTTATTTTGATGATTGGTATTTGCCGAAACCAAAGGTAAATCGGCTCTAAAGTTCCAAGATTTGTCTCCAATTGGTAGTAAAAGCCGAGCATTGGTAGTGTTATAAGAGCCATTATCAGTGTCTAAATATTCATTAAAAAGTACTACACTATTAAAAAAATAGTGATAACGAGGTTGATTGAAAACATTATATACATTGGAAGAGTCAGCAGCTTGTGCTCTTAATTGAATGTTTAAAAAAAGAAAAATGCCTAATGATAGTAAAAATTTCTTCATAATTTTCCGAATAAGTATACTGCTAATTTAATAAAAAAAACATTCTTATTCTGGTTAAAATTTCATTAAGAAATGTAAGAAAATAAAAAAGACACTTTTTCTGGATAGAGAAAGTGTCTTTTTTAAAATATTTATTAATCAATTATTTATTTATTCCAGATATTCCAAGCTTTTTCAGCCTGAAACACCAGCATTTCATAACCGTTTTTTATTGTAGCTCCATGTTTTTTGGCGTTCTTTAAAAATTTCGTTTCTTCAGGATTGTAGATTAAATCGTAGGCAATGTGTTTTTCGGTAAAAAAATTATAAGGTAAATCGGGAGCAGCATCTAAGTTGGGACTTGTACCGACAGGTGTACAATTGATGATAATTTGGTAATTATCAAAAGTTGTAGCATTAATCAAATTATAATCAATAACATCTTCGCGTGATTCTCTTGAAACAAAAGTGTATAAAATATCAAGTTCTTTTAATGCAAATGCTACCCCTTTGGAGGCGCCTCCGGTCCCCAGAATGAGTGCTTTTTTATGATGTGGTTGCAACAGCGGTTTAAGCGATTTTTTAAATCCATAATAATCGGTATTATAGCCTTTTAATTTTCCTTTTTTGGTAAATTTAATGGTATTAACCGCTCCAATTTCGGCTGCTTTTTTGGATAATTTATCTAGAAAAGGAATTACCTGTTCTTTGTACGGAATAGTAACATTCATTCCGCTTAAATCGGGATTGTTTTTAACTAATTCAGTAAAATAATTTATTTCGGGGATGTCAAAATTTTCGTAACTACAGTTTTCAAAAAGTTCGTTTTCAAATTTTTTAGCAAAATAACCTCTAGAAAAAGAATAGTCAATATTGCGTCCTAAAAGGCCAAAACGCCTTTTTAAAATGTCTTTCATTCTTATTTTTTATATTTTGAAATGTAGTTTTTAACTTCTTTGTTAGACCAAACTACCGGAAATAAATCTTCTATTAAAATGTAATTATCAAAATTCAAACGTAAACCATTGCTCAAGTGAAACTTTCCTTTGGTGGTATCTTGCAACATAAAATACAATCCAGCCAAGCGATATTCAATTTCATTTTCTTCAGGAAAATATTCTGATGCTTGTAAAAGGGTTTGAATAGCACTATCAAATTCGCCTAAAAATTGTAAAATATCTACCCAAAATAACCAAGTATCAAGTTCATAATCGCCAAATTCAACAGCTTTTCTATAACCAAATTCAGCTTCTTCAAAAAAGTTCATTTGTTTGTTGATGGTAGCATAACGTTTCCAATACAATCTATTTTGATTGTCGATGGCTAATGCTTTATTTACAAAAAACAAGGCTTTTTGAAAGTTCTTTTGGCGTACATAAAAATCTGTAATCGCAATCCAACCTTTGTCTAACAAGGGATCTTCGTGAACGGTTTTGTTGTAATATTTAAGAGCCAAAACTTTATTGCCCAATCGTTCGTAACATTTACCAATTCGCAATAAAGCGTAGGAAGTTGCATCGTCTAATTCGATAGTGCGGTTGTAACTTTCTATCGCTTCTTTGTATTTTTTTAAACGTTCGAATGCTTTGGCACGTTCCATGAAAGCACCTAAGAAATTTTCATCGATTAAAGTGGCATAATCAAAAGCACGAATCGCATTTTCGTAATCTTTTATTCCGTAATACAAACGACCCATTTGGTGCCAAGCAATTTCGCTATACGGATTTTTGTCGATGTATTGGTTTAAGTACGCAATAGCTTCTTCGTTTTGGTCTAAAAATTCGAAACAATACACCACATTATATAAGGCCGATTGGTCTTCTAAATCTTCTTCCAAACATTTAATAAAACTTTCTTTTGCTTTTTCAAGATTGTCCATAAAAAGATACTCCATTCCAATCAAATTGTAAACGTCGGCATAGTCATCAGTATATTCCAGCGCTATTTTAAGCAATTCGACCGCTTTTTCGTGTTGGTCTCTTTTGGAATAAATGTTGGCTTTTTGAATGTAAATTTCTTCGTTGGTGGGTTCTATCGCATATAACTCATTAAGGAGTTTTTCTGCTAATTCAAGTTTGTCGTCAAACACTAGCATTTCTACTTGTACTAATTTTAAGCCTGTAGATTTTGGATGTTGATCTAGTGCTAACTTTAAGGCTTTTTTTGCTAAATTAGCCTTACCTATGTCCAGATAGTGAAGGATGATTTCTTCGAATTCTTCAGAATCAAAAAAGAGTACTTTGTTTGTTTTTAACATGGACTCAAATTTGGAAAGGGATAGGTTATAATCTTCTTCTTCTTCGTTGCTTAATTGCATACTCTGTGTTTTTGAAATTAGCCTATTATAAATTTAGGCAACCCTTTTGTTGATTTTTAAAAAAAGAACGAATTGTTTTGAACAATTTAATTAACAAAAATCGCTTTTTTTATTTCATTTTTAAAACAATAGTCAAGGGAATTTATGACTATCTTAAATTATTTTTTATATAAGGAAAAATTTATTTTTTACTTTGTTGCTTCAAAACCGAATCCATTACGTTTAAAATTATCTGGCATCCTTCTTTAATTTCATTCTCCGAAACAGTTAAAGGAGGTGTAATGCGGATGGCGCAACCTTCAAATAACAACCAAAATAAAATGAGTCCGTTGTCTTGACATTTTAAAATTACTTCGTTGGTAATTTCGGGACTTTCGGTCATTGCGGCCAACATTAAACCTTTTCCTCTAATTTCTTTTATCAAAGTATGTACCAAAAGTGTTCTAAAGAGCTTTTCTTTCTTTAAAGTATCTTCCATTAAAGATGTTTCGGTAATTTCTTTCAAAGTAGCCAAACTAGCTGCCGCAATGACAGGATGACCTCCAAAAGTGGTAATGTGACCTAGTTTTGGATTGGCAGTCAACAAATCCATTTTTTCTTCCGAAGCAATAAAAGCGCCTACAGGCATTCCGCCGCCCATTCCTTTTCCAATTACTATAATATCGGGTACAATATTATAGTTTTGAAAACCGAATAGTTTTCCGGTGCGTCCAAATCCGGGTTGAATTTCATCTATGATTAATTGCGCGCCCACTTCGTCACAGCGTTTTCTTATTTTGAGGAAAAAATCATTTTGAGGCTCAATAAAACCTGCGCCTCCTTGAATTGATTCTAAAATAACACCAGCCGTTTTTGTGGTAATTTTTTCAATATCGGCTTCCTTATTGAAATGGATAAAATCAACATCGGGAAGTAAAGGTCGAAAAGCTTGTTTGCGTTCTTCAAATCCCATCACGCTCATTGAGCCCATGGTGTTGCCATGATAAGCATTGTAACACGAAATCAATTGACTTCTGCCGGTTACACGGCGAGCCAATTTTAGTGCTCCTTCAATAGCTTCGGTACCAGAATTTACTAAATAGGTTTTATTGAGCGAATCGGGCAGGAGCGAGGCCATGAGTTTACAATATTCAACCGCTGGACTTTGCGAATATTCGCCATACACCATCACGTGCGAATATTTGTCTAGTTGGTCTTTTATGGCTTGATTAACTCGAGGATGTTGGTGACCTAGTGAGCAGGCCGAAACACCCGCCACAAAATCCAAATATTTTTTATTATTTGTGTCGAAAATATAAGAGCCTTTTGCATGAGAAACCTCCATTCCTAATGGGTAAGGTGATGTTTGAGCTTGGTATTTTATAAAATCAGAATTCATTTTTTGTGTGTTAAATCCAAATAATCCTATTATTTTTTTGCCCCGGCTTTTTTGGCCGATTTTATAGGTGGTTTGTTTTTTGAAGCGCTAGTTTTCTCTATCATTTTTGGTTTTTCTTCTTCTAACTCTTCGGGCGGAAAAATATCATCTCTCGATTTAATTCGTTCATCGCCACGCCAAACCAATCCTTTTAACTTTCGAGCATTTTCGGGCAATTCGGCTTCCGGAAAAATATCACCATCTACATTGTTAAAAAAAGTAATGGTTTCGATTTTATTTCCTTCGATAATCATATTGATTTTACTGCTTTTGTTTTTATTGATTCCGATAAGTTCATTGTCATCGTTTCGCATGTAATAAATCACTTCGGTATTTTTAATCACATCGGCATCGTGCAATTTTCCGTCTTTAAATTTTCCAAATAAATTAACCCCTTTTACTTGATTATAGCCCGTACCTAACGTGTCTTTAGAAATTATAAAAGTATTGTTTAAGACCTTTAAAGAATCAATTTTGTTGGTTTTAGGCTCACCAATAAGGTGCATAATGTCTCCTGTGATTTGATTTTCGCCGTTCCAGATTATTGGATTTCCAATCAATTTTGTCAAGGCAGTTCGCGCACTCGAATGTATAGAATCACATTTTCCGCTCATATCGGTTTTGAAAAAACGAACATTGTTAAAAGCGCGAATAATTCGATTGTCTTCTTTACCAGTGACCATCAATTTTTTTCCGTGTATGTAAACCGAATCGTTTTCTACAAAATTAATCGCAACAGCCCTTTTGGTAACATACATGGAATCTTTTAGTTTGTAAACTTCGGCATATTGCCCTTTTACAATTCCGCGATTAATAGAATCGGTGATTTTTACATTTTTAGTTGCCGATGCAAATTCGGTATTTCGATTGTAAAACAAACTATCTCCTTTTATTAGTCGGTCGTCGTATTTTATATAGGAATTTTTGACAAAATGAGCCAAATTTTTCTTGGTATCATAAAAGCCTTTTTCGGTATAAATGTAATTGTTTTTACTAGTAATGGTTGATGGGCCTAGTAAATTCGTATGTCCATTAGTGGTCACATAATCCAAATGATTCGATTTTATAACATATTTCGGATTGGTAAGTGTTACATCGTCTAAAAACAAGAATTTTTTGTTTTGCACAAAATATCGCCCGGATTTGCTTACTAAAACATTTTCCCGATTTACAATAGTTCCTTTTGTGTTGTAGTAAACCTCTTGAACATTTCGGTCAAAATAAATCGTATCCGCTTCTAATGTAGCATCGGGTGAAGTCATGACTGGGCTTCCGGTGGCAAAGGCTTTTTTTACATTCCCGTTATATTCGGCATATTTACTGTTTAAAAATAAAGTATCACCTTGAACCAATTGTACATTTCCAAAGGCTTTTAGGTAATTTTCTTTCTGAAAAAAATAGGCTTTATTGCAAGTTAATACTACTCCATCATGATTAACCTTCACGTTTCCAGTTAACAAAAAAGCATCCGGAATTTCGGTTTGATTCATATCGGCATAATCAGAATGTTCGATATTAATTTTTTTAGGAGCCTGAGCAATGCAATGTAGATTATGCAAAAGCAACGAAATAAAAAGGACTACAAAAAGGAGTTTTTTCAAGGGTTATAAATTTTTGTCAAATTTAGGAAAAAGCAAACAATCAAATTCTAAATTAGGATTTATTTATAATTGCTTATACCGAGAAACTTGATATTATATATAATGAATACGTATTTGAAAAAAAATATTGCTGATAAAATTCACTATTCTAAAAAACTCTGTGAAATATGCTTTGTAAATTAATGATTCGATACTATTTTGAGTTTTCTTTTAAAATAAATCCTTAAATTCGCAATCGCAAATAAAATGTAATAACCAAAATTAGTAACAATGCTCTTTTACACTGTTGTTGTTGAGTATTTAATAGTAAAAAAGTAAAAAAATGAAATACGACGTTATCGTTTTAGGAAGTGGCCCAGGTGGATATGTAACTGCCATTAGAGCATCACAATTAGGCTTTAAAGTAGCTGTAGTGGAAAAAGAAAACCTTGGTGGAGTTTGTTTGAACTGGGGTTGTATTCCAACTAAAGCATTATTAAAATCAGCTCAAGTTTTTGATTATTTAAAACATGCTTCAGATTATGGTTTAACTGTATCTGAATTTGATAAAGATTTTGGAGCTGTAGTAAAACGTAGCCGTAGCGTTGCCGAAGGAATGAGTAAAGGAGTTCAGTTTTTGATGAAAAAAAATAAAATTGACGTAATTGAAGGTTTCGGGAAATTAAAACCAGGAAAAAAATTAGATGTTACCGATAAAGATAATAAAGTAACAGAATATAGTGCAGATCATATTATTATTGCTACGGGAGCTCGTTCTCGTGAGTTACCAAATCTACCTCAAGATGGTGTAAAAGTAATTGGTTACCGCCAGGCGATGACTTTAAAAGAGCAACCAAAATCGATGATTATTGTGGGTTCTGGAGCAATTGGAGTAGAGTTTGCACATTTTTACAACTCTATGGGTACTGATGTTACTATAGTTGAATTTATGCCGAATGTTGTTCCGGTTGAGGATGAAGATATTTCAAAACAATTTGAAAAATCATTGAAAAAAGCTGGTATAAAAGTAATGACAAATTCTTCTGTTGAAAAATTGGATACTACTGGTGCTGGAGTTAAAGCTAATGTAAAAACGGCTAAAGGAGAAGAAATTTTAGAGGCAGATATTGTACTTTCGGCAGTTGGAATTAAAACTAACATCGAAAACATTGGTTTAGAAGATGTGGGAATTGCTGTAGATAGAGATAAAATCTTGGTTAATGCTTATAATGCAACAAATATCCCTGGATATTATGCTATTGGAGATGTTACTCCAGGTCAAGCTTTGGCTCACGTTGCATCGGCTGAGGGAATTAATTGTGTTGAAAAAATCAAAGGATTGCATGTAGACCCAATTGATTACGGAAATGTTCCAGGTTGTACGTATGCAACACCTGAAATAGCCTCGGTAGGTTTGACTGAAAAAGCAGCTAGAGAAAAAGGATACGATTTGAAAATTGGAAAATTTCCTTTTTCGGCTTCAGGAAAAGCAAAAGCGGCTGGCGCTGCAGATGGTTTTGTAAAAGTAATTTTTGATGCTAAATACGGCGAATGGTTAGGATGTCACATGATTGGTGCCGGTGTAACCGATATGATTGCTGAAGCAGTTGTGGCTCGTAAATTAGAAACTACAGGTCATGAAATTTTAAAATCAATTCACCCACACCCAACTATGAGTGAGGCTGTAATGGAAGCTGTTGCCGATGCTTATGGTGAAGTAATTCACTTGTAAAAGAAATTTTAAACTTGAAAATAAAAAAAACCGATTTACTTAGTAAGTCGGTTTTTTTTGTTTCATGCTTGAATATAATAATTAATAAAGATTGTCTGTTTTTTTTATTTTTTATCCAGTGTTAATTTCATATCATCACTTTCCAAAATTAGTTGGTCATTAGTAATGGTGCTTTCGCAAGGATAGGGAGTTCCTGTTTCGTCATTAATAACCAAGCTTTTGCCTCCTTTAGTTAGTACAAAAGTACCTTGGCTAATTTCTCTTTTTAAAAATCCCGAAACATAACCATCTTTAGTGAAAGTTAAATTTCCTTTTTCTAAAATTTCATTTTTTATCGAATCCGGCATGGGTGTTTTGGCTTCAACAGCTGTCACTTTCCAAGAATTTACGAGTTTGTTTCTACCCTTGTGGCAAGAAATCATTGATAGTACTAAAAAAGCAATCCCGAATAAAAGTAGTTTAGATTTTTTCATGATTTTGATTTTTGGTTAAACAAATTTTATTTTGATATGAAGTATATTCTGGATATGTTTGAAGTTGTTTTTTTGTAATTATGTAATAAATATAACGTTAATTTTTATAATTATCAAATTTAGTTTAGAGTTTTATGTAAAATGATAATTTCTAGTTTCCTCTGAGAATGTGTGTTGTAGGCTGAATTCAATATAAATATCCAGTAATAGGGTAAAATAAAAAAGACCGAACAATTGTTCGGTCTTTTTTCGCGCATAAATAATTTATGTTTATAGGTTTATCTCAATCGATCCGCAGATTTTACAAGATCTTCGTCCTTTTTGATGGCTCTGTTAGCTAATACTAACAGCACGATAGCAACTATAGGTAGAAACATCCCAATACCTTTCTCTGAAACAGCAGGTGTCTCTCCAGATAAATTTAGTGAATGATATACAAATAATCCTAATAAACTTAAATTTATTATCATGTTCAGTCGGTTCATCACAAACTGATTTTGTCTCTTTTTAAACGAAATGATACTCATTACCGATAACATGGTGCTTAATCCTAGTAGAATAGTGTACAAATGGCTTTCCATAAAATAAACTACTTTACCATTTTCTAAAGTCCATAGTGGAAATAAGAAAAAAAGAATCGCCGAAATAGCGAAGGTAAGCAGAAGGTAAATGGTTTGTATTCGTTGTATCATATTAGTAATAATGTCGTACAAAAATATGTTTTCTTTTTTTAAAATACTATTGTATGATTAAATTTTATTCGTATTATTGCATCATAATACCGTAAGCACTTCATACTGCGGTTGATTCTATAAAATAATCTACTACATTCTTTTTACAGTTTTCCTAAAATTAATTAAATTCAAAGAATATTCATGTTTGATATTTCTGCTTTAAAAGAAATGAAGCTTGTCGAGCTTCAAGAAATAGCTAAATTAGCTAAAACAATAAAGTTTAATGGGGTCAAAAAAGAGACTTTAATAAGTCAGATCTTAGCGCACCAAGAAGCTACAGCTGCATCCGATGCAAGTCCGATACAAGCAAAAGAAAACGTTGAATCTTCTGAAGATAAACCTAAAAGAAACAGAATAGCGCCGGCTAAAAAAATACCCGCTATTAAAAAAGGATTAGAAGTTCCTGAACAGCAAGAAATTGTTGTTCAATCAAACGAAATTCAGGAACAACCAACTGCTGTAAGTCCAAGAGAAAATAAAACTCCGAAATTTAAAAAAGCCAATTACGAAAAGAAAATCGCTGTTCAGCGAGATAAAGAAACTAATACACCAGAAGTTCCGGTTGATGAAGTTGCTGTAAAAGAAGTAATTTCAGAAAAAAATGAAGCTGTTATACAACCTAAAAAACAGCATGCAAATCAGAACAAACCAAATCCAAACCAAAACCAAAACCCAAACCAAAACCCAAATCAAAATAACCACAACAATCAAAACGGAAATAACAATCCGAATCAAAATCATAAAAACAAAAAGAATATCAATTTTAGAGATTCTGATTTTGAATTTGATGGCATTATTGAAAGTGAAGGAGTTTTAGAAATGATGCCCGATGGTTATGGCTTTCTTCGTTCATCTGATTACAATTATTTAGCGTCGCCAGATGATATTTATTTGTCAACTTCTCAAATTCGGTTGTTTGGTTTAAAAACTGGAGATACTGTAAAAGGAGTGGTGCGTCCGCCAAAAGAAGGCGAAAAGTTTTTTCCTTTAGTTCGCGTTTTAAAAATCAATGGACACGATCCTCAAGTAGTTCGTGATCGCGTTTCATTCGAACATTTAACTCCCGTTTTTCCTTCTGAAAAATTCAAATTAGCCGAAAAACAAAGTACCATTTCCACACGTATTATCGATTTGTTTTCGCCAATCGGAAAAGGGCAACGTGGTATGATTGTAGCACAACCCAAAACAGGTAAAACAATGTTGTTAAAAGACATTGCAAATGCTATTGCTGCCAATCACCCAGAAGTATATTTAATTGTTTTACTAATTGACGAACGTCCGGAAGAGGTTACCGACATGATTCGAAATGTTCGTGGTGAGGTGATTGCCTCTACTTTTGACCGTGAGCCTCAAGAACACGTAAAAATTGCCAATATCGTATTAGAAAAATCAAAACGTTTGGTTGAATGTGGTCATGATGTAGTGGTTCTGTTGGATTCGATTACACGTTTGGCAAGAGCTTATAATACAGTTCAACCAGCTTCAGGTAAAGTATTGAGTGGAGGTGTTGATGCTAATGCTTTGCAAAAACCAAAACGTTTTTTTGGAGCTGCTCGTAATGTAGAAAACGGTGGCTCGTTGAGTATTATTGCGACCGCTTTGACCGAAACAGGTTCTAAAATGGACGAAGTTATTTTTGAAGAATTTAAAGGAACTGGTAATATGGAGTTGCAATTGGATCGTAAAATTGCTAATAAACGTATTTTCCCTGCTATTGATTTAACTTCTTCAAGCACACGTCGAGATGATTTATTATTGGATGAAAAAACATTGCAACGCATGTGGATTATGCGTAAATATTTAGCCGATATGAATCCGATTGAGGCAATGGATTTTATCAACGATCGTTTTAAAAAAACGAGAAATAACGAAGAGTTTCTGATTTCGATGAACGATTAAAAGGTCTTAGGGACACTATTTTAATTAAGTTATATATAGAAGAAAGGTTCTGAAAATTCTGTTTTGATTTTCAGAACCTTTTCTGTTTTCAGATTGAATTAATTTTAATCTTAAGTTTTAGTTTTTTTGAATACATTCGTAACGCAAAAAAAAATATGATTATGACAGAACTACCAAAAGGAAGTAAAAAGTTGTTAAACGCTTGGGCTTTTTATGATTGGGCAAACTCCGTTTATGCTTTAGTCATTTCGTCGGCAGTATTTCCTATTTTTTATGAAGCCTTGTTTTCGGACAGATCACATTATATTACTGTTTTTGGTTTGAATCTTAAAAATTCGGCCTTAATTAGTTTTGTTACGGCGCTAGCCTTTTTAAAAGTTGCTTTTATTTCGCCTTTACTTTCTGGAATAGCCGATTATGTTGGAAATAAAAAGATGTTCATGAAGTTTTTTTGTTACCTCGGCGCTTTATCCTGTGTGGGTTTGTATTGGTTCAGTCTTGATAATATTTATATTGGATTGCTGTTTTACTTTATGGGATTAATTGGATTTTGGGGAAGTTTGGTTTTCTATAATTCCTATTTGCCCGATATTGCTTTTTCCTCCCAACAAGATAGTATAAGCGCTAAAGGATATTCATTGGGTTATATTGGTAGTGTTATTTTGTTGATAGTCAATTTAGCAATGATTATGATGCCTGATATGTTTGGTATTACCGGCACAAAAGGAGAAGCAGCTATGAAAGCGATGCGATATTCATTTGTAATGGTGGGAGTTTGGTGGATTTTGTTCAGTCAGTATACCTATTATTATTTGCCAAAAGGAAATAAAAATTCTAATCAAAAAATCACAAAAGATGTTGTCTTTAACGGTTTTAAAGAGCTCAAAAAAGTATGGGGTTATCTAGGAGAAAACATTCCTTTAAAAAGATATTTAGGAGGCTTTTTTGTTTATAGTATGGCTGTGCAAACCGTTATGCTAGTGGCTACTTATTTTGGAGCACAAGAAATTGAATGGAAATCGGCAGATGAAAGTACTACAGGCTTAATTATTTGTATTTTGGTCATTCAGTTAGTAGCTATTTTGGGAGCGGTTTTAACCTCAAAGGCATCGTCAAAATTTGGGAATATAAGTGTTTTAATTGTCATTAATTGCTTTTGGGTTTTGTTGTGTATTGCTGCGTATTTTATAACCCAACCCGTGCATTTTTATATAATGGCGGCTTTAGTAGGTTTGGTTATGGGAGGTACACAATCTTTATCTCGTTCTACATATTCCAAATTATTACCCGAAACTCAGGATACCGCTTCGTTTTTTAGTTTTTATGATGTTGCCGAAAAAATCGGAATTGTTATCGGAATGTGCGTCTACGGGATAATTGATCAAATTACCGGGAGTCCTCGTTTTGCTATTGTTTTCTTAGGCCTATTTTTTGTAATTGGAGTTGGGCTTCTAACACGAATTCCGAAGCAAAACAGGAAAGAGCTTCATTAAAACGAAATGCTTTCTTTTTTAAATTTCTATTTTATTAATACATATGAAAAATTTTCTTTTCCACAATATTCAATCTTAAATAAAGTCTTTTGGCATAAAGATTGTCTAATTTAAGGGCTAAATGATAAAAATAGTGTATGTTCGTGTTTTCCAAAGAATCACGTGCATTTGAGAATGCTTTACGCATTCTTCTAAAAATAATAATGACAAAACGACCTATATTTTACTATGTCAAATCACAAAATACTTACTATTGACAATCTGTCACTTCAGGAATTTGATTCAGAAGCCGAATTAATTCCTTTATTAACGCCCGAAGATGAAGAAGAAATGAACAACGAAGAGTTGCCTGTTTCTTTACCAATTTTGCCCTTACGCAATACTGTTTTGTTTCCAGGTGTGGTAATTCCAATTTCTGCTGGTAGAGATAAATCGATTCAGTTGATTAATGATGCCAATGCGGGTGATAAAATTATCGGAGTTGTTTCGCAAATTAATGAGGATGTTGAAGATCCAACTAAAGACGATATCAATAAAATTGGAACAGTAGCGCGAATTTTGAGGGTTTTAAAAATGCCTGATGGAAACATTACGGTAATTCTGCAAGGAAAAAAACGTTTTAAAATTGATGAAGTTATTGCCGAAGAACCGTATATAAAAGCTAACGTTATTGATGTAAACGAAACGCGACCGGATGTTGCCGATACCGAATTTACAGCTGTTTTAGATTCGATAAAAGAATTGGCTATTCAAATTATTAAAGAAAGTCCGAGTATACCTTCTGAGGCTACTTTTGCTATAAAAAATATTGAAAGCAAATCGTTTTTGATCAATTTTATTTCATCAAACATGAATTTATCGGTACATGATAAACAAGGTTTGTTGTCTATTAATGATTTAAAAGAAAGAGCTTTTGAAACTTTGCGGTATATGAATATTGAGTTGCAGAAATTAGAACTCAAAAACGATATTCAGTCCAAAGTACGTTTTGATTTAGACCAACAACAGCGTGAGTATTTCTTGCACCAACAAATGAAAACCATTCAAGAAGAATTGGGAGGCGTTTCGCAAGAAGAAGAAATTGATGAAATGGGTATTCGTGCCAAAACCAAAAAATGGGACGAAAAAAAGCAAAAGCAATTTGAAAAAGAATTGTCTAAAATGCGCAGAATGAATCCGCAATCACCCGATTTTGGAATTCAACGCAATTATTTAGAATTGATTTTGGATTTGCCTTGGGGTGAATATTCTAAAGATAAATTTGATTTAAAACATGCTCAAAAAGTTTTGGATAAAGATCATTTTAGTCTAGAAGAAGTTAAAAAAAGAATGATAGAGCATTTGGCTGTTTTAAAATTGCGAAACGACATGAAATCGCCAATTATCTGTTTAACAGGACCTCCAGGAGTAGGTAAAACGTCAATTGGTCGTTCGGTTGCCGAAGCTTTGGGGCGCGAATATGTTCGAATTTCATTAGGTGGTTTACGCGATGAAGCCGAAATTAGAGGGCATCGAAAAACCTATATTGGTGCTATGCCAGGTCGTATTATTCAAAGTTTGAAAAAAGCCGGAACTTCCAATCCTGTTTTTGTTTTAGATGAAATCGATAAATTATCAAATAGCCACAGTGGCGATCCTTCTTCAGCCTTATTAGAGGTTTTAGATCCTGAGCAAAACAGTGCTTTTTATGATAATTTCCTTGAAATGGGTTACGATTTATCTAAAGTAATGTTTATCGCGACTTCTAACAATATGGGCACTATTCAACCTGCGTTAAAAGATCGTATGGAAGTAATCAAAATGTCAGGTTATACTATCGAAGAAAAGATTGAAATTGCTAAAAGACATTTGTTTCCGAAATTATTAGCCAATCACGGATTAACCAATAAAGATTTAACAATTGGGAAAAAACAATTGGAAAAAATTATTGAAGGATACACACGTGAATCGGGGGTTCGAAATTTAGAAAACAAAATTGCGCAAGTGATTCGAAATGCAGCAAAATCAGTTGCACTTGAAGAAGAATACAATAAAAAAGTAACCGACGAAGATATTGTTTCGGTATTGGGTGTGCCAAAACTTGAACGTGATAAATACGAAAACAACGATGTTGCAGGAGTAGTGACTGGTTTGGCTTGGACGAGCGTTGGTGGTGATATTTTATTTATTGAATCGATTATTTCAGAAGGTAAAGGAAGCTTAAATGTTACCGGAAATCTAGGAAATGTAATGAAAGAATCGGCTACAATTGCTCTAGAATATATAAAGGCAAATGCGAAAACTTTAGGAATTAACGTTGATTTATTTCAAAAATACAACATTCACATTCACGTTCCAGAAGGTGCGACTCCGAAAGACGGACCAAGTGCAGGTATTGCGATGTTAACTTGTTTGGTTTCGTTATTAACGCAAACAAAAGTGAAAAAGAGCATTGCCATGACTGGAGAAATTACCTTACGCGGAAAAGTATTGCCGGTGGGTGGAATAAGAGAGAAAATTTTAGCTGCCAAACGCGCAAATATCAAGGAAATCATTTTGTGTTACGAAAACAAAAGTGATGTGGATGAAATTAAAGCCGAGTATTTAGAAGGGCTTACTTTTCATTATGTAAAAGAAATGAGCGAAGTTTTAAAACTGGCTTTAACCAATCAAAAGGTTAAAAATGCTAAAGAATTGAAGTAAATTTTATCGATATTTTATTAAAAAATGGGGTTTATAGCCCCATTTTTTATTTTTTAAAACTGCTTTTTTTGAAGAGGTTTACCACTTAATAAATTCCAGAATCCTCTTCATTTTCATCGAATAAGTTATCAAAATTATCGGACGGATTATCAAATTCATCGTTGACGACCTTTTCTTTTCCATTTTCATCAATGCTATCTTCATCCAAATCGGTTCCGGGGTAAATTTCATCAGTTTCTACTTCTGTAATTGGTTTTTCGAAAGGATTAGGTTTGTTCGGATTATGCCCATTTCGTACCGTGTATCCTTGTTCAGCAATTTCAGCTAAATCTTGGTTTTGCGTACTTTTATTATATGAATTCTTTTCCATGATTTCTATCTTTTAAATTATGATTTAAAGGTATTTCACAATAATTCAAAAAACTTCCATAATATTTGGTTTTAATTATATGATTTTCAAGTGGTTAATTTATAAAAACAGTCAATAATTGTATAACTTCCTAAGATTTGAAGCGATTACTTTTAAGCTAACAAACATCATAAAAACTTTTAGTTTATTAACTCGTTAAAAAGGAAAACTATGAAAGACTCCAAGAAAACCAACAATGAAAATTTTTCGGCTAAGCAAGAAGATTTAGAGAAAAACAAATCAGATGCTCAAGATCAATTTATGACGACTAATCAAGGCGTAAAAATTAACGATGATAATAATACGGTAAAAGCAGGCGAAAGAGGACCATCGCTATTAGAAGACTTTATTCTGCGAGAAAAAATAACGCATTTTGACCACGAACGAATTCCAGAACGAATTGTGCATGCCCGAGGTTCTGCAGCACATGGTTATTTTGAATTGTACGAATCGATGGAAAAATACACCAAAGCAGGATTTTTAAACGATACTTCGATAAAAACACCCGTTTTTGTTCGTTTTTCTACTGTAGCCGGTTTTAGAGGTTCAACAGATTTGGCTAGAGATGTACGAGGATTTTCGGTAAAATTTTATACACAAGAAGGAAATTATGATTTGGTTGGAAATAATATGCCAGTATTTTTTATTCAGGATGCAATGAAATTTCCCGATTTAATTCATGCTGTAAAACCAGAACCTCATAATGAAATGCCTCAAGCGGCTTCGGCTCATGATACTTTTTGGGATTTTATTTCCCTTATGCCTGAGTCGATGCACATGATCATGTGGGCTATGAGCGATAGAGCTATTCCGAGGAGTTTGCGTATGATGGAAGGTTTTGGCGTTCATACATTTCGATTTATAAACAGTCAGAACGAGTCACATTTTGTAAAATTTCATTGGAAACCCAAATTAGGAACTCATGGTGTTGTTTGGGATGAAGCGCAAAAAATTTCAGGAAAAAATTCCGATTTTCATAGACAAGATCTTTGGGATGCTATCGAAAACGGAAATTTTCCAGAATGGGAATTAGGTGTACAACTCATTCCTGAAAGCGACGAGCATAAATTTGATTTTGATTTATTAGACCCAACCAAGTTAGTACCAGAGGAATTGGTTCCTGTACAAATTATTGGTAAAATGGTTTTGAACAGAAATCCCGATAATTTCTTTGCCGAAACAGAGCAAGTAGCTTTTCATCCTGGACATGTGGTTCCAGGAATCGATTTTACAAATGATCCGTTGCTTCAAGGAAGACTTTTTTCGTATACCGATACACAATTATCACGATTAGGAAGTCCCAATTTTCATGAAATTCCAATTAATCGAAGTATTTCCCCAACACACAACAACCAACGTGATGGACACATGCGTCAAGAAATTGCAAAAGGTCGCGTGAGTTACCATCCGAATTCTTTAGGCGGCGGTTGCCCATTTCAGGCAAAAATTGCAGAAGGCGGTTTTTCAAGTTTCAACGAAAAAATTGATGCTCAAAAAGTACGTGCCAGAAGCAAAAGTTTTTCGGATCATTTCGGACAAGCCAAATTATTTTATAACAGTCAAACGCCGATTGAGCAAACGCATATTATAAAAGCGTTGCGATTTGAGTTAGGAAAAGTTGAAACCTTAGCGATTAGAGAAAGAATGCTAGGCCTATTGGCTCAAATTGATACCGATTTGGCTAAAAAAGTAGCAGACGGAATTGGTGTAGCTGTACCGAAAAAAACTGAAAAACCAATGAATCAGGGAGTAGGAGCAGACTCGAATGGTGATCAAGAATCAAAAACAGTTAAACAAGCTGTAGAAAAATCCGATGCTTTGAGCATGATTCTGAATCCAACCAATTCAAAAACCATTATGTCGAGAGAAATTGCTTTTTTATGTAATGACGGTGTAATGTCGGAATCGGTAAATAACATGAAAAAAGCACTTGAAAAGGAGGGAGCAGCAGTAAAAATTATTGCGCCACACTTGGGTAATATTCAAGCAGAAAATGGCGATACAATTCCGGTTGATCAAAGCTATTTAATTGCGGCTTCGGTTTTATTTGATGGTATTTTTATTCCTTCAGGAGATGGAATAGAAGCGTTAAAGCAATTTCCTGAAGTAAAAGAATTCATTACCGATACGTTTAAACATTGTAAATATATCGCCGCAGAAGGTACAGGTGCCGAGCTTTTGAGTAAGGTACTTCAATCGGATGAGTTGCTTAAAGACGATAAAGGTGTTTTAACTTCAAAAGAAAGTAGCGATTCTGCCTTAGCTTCTTCCTTTATAAAAGAGTTAGGAAACCACCGTTATTGGAAACGAGAAAAAATGGTTTAAAAGATGTAAAATGGATCAAATTAAAAGCCTTTAGAATATTTTCTGAAGGCTTTTTTACTGTTGTGTTTTTTATTGTAAAGTTTTGAAAATAAAGTGTTTATAATGAAATATTGTGAGAGAATGATATAACGATAGGGCTACATATATAGCTAGCTTTGAAATAGTTATTAATACTAAAAATTACATTATGAAAACTACAGAAAATAGTACAGAAAAAAAACCGAAAACAAAAAAACGGTTCAAACAAAAGCTAAAAAAGAGACAACAAAAGTAAAAGCAAAATCGGATGCTGCATCGGGTTTAACCGAGTTGTTTGAAGATGAATTAAAAGACATTTATTGGGCTGAAAAAAAGCTAACTAAAGCGTTACCCAAAATGGCTAAAAATGCCAGCTCCGAAAAACTAATTGAGGCTCTAAATAGTCATTTATCCGAAACAGAAGAGCATGTATTGCGTTTGGAACAAATTTTTGAAATCCTAGGTAAAAAAGCCAAAGGAAAAAAATGCGATGCGATGGCCGGTTTAGTTGAAGAAGGCAGTGGTATTTTAGAGGAAACCGAAATTGGCGTTGTTCGCGATGCCGGAATCATTGCAGCTTGTCAAAAAATTGAGCATTATGAAATTGCTACATATGGCACCATGCGTCAGTTTGCCGAAACTTTAGGAATGAAAGAGGTCGTTACAATTTTAGAACAAACCTTAGAAGAAGAAAAAACGGCAGATAAAAACTTAACCATAATTGCTGTTGATGCGATTAATGTAGGCGCAGCGAAAGAGGATTAAATATTTAGTCAAAAATAATAGGGCTGTTTTTCAATTGAGAAGAACAGCCCTTTTTATGTTTTAACCGTTATGTTTATTCTTTTTCAAAATGGAGGATGAAAAAAATCATGATTCCATTTAAAACCAATGAAATACTGTTGGTTATGATAATGGGTAAATCTTTTTTAAGAATGCCATATACAACCCATAAGGCAATTCCGAATGTGATGATACTAAACGTTTTTAACGAAATATCCTTTACTTTTTTCCTTTTCCAAACTTTTAAAATTTGGGGAACAATAGAGATAGTTACGCAAATACCAGCTACAAATCCAATTACATCCGTTAGTACCATTTTAAATTCATTTAGAGATTACGCTCCCACTAATTCACCACCATTGATATGAATAAATTGTCCCGAAATATAACTGCTATCTTCCGAGGCTAAAAATACATAGGCAGGTCCAACTTCAGAGGGTTGACCTGGGCGCCCCATTGGATTGTCTTTTCCGAATTCATCTAAATTATCAAAAGAAACAACTATTAAGGGTGTCCAAATTGGGCCCGGAGCTATTCCGTTTACGCGAATTTTTCGTTTGGCTAACATAGCGGATAAAGAGCGAGTAAAACTAACTATTGCGCCTTTAGTACTCGAATAATCTACTAAATGTTCACTGCCTCGATAAGCCGTAACCGAGCTGGTATTGATAATGGTGTCTCCCGCTTTTAAATGAGGCAAAGCTGCTGTAGTTATATAAAAATAGGAGTAAATATTGGTTTCAAAAGTGGTATGCAATTGTTTGCTGGTAATCTTTTCCAATTCGTTTTTTGGAAATTGAATTGCCGCATTATTTACAACAATGTTAATTCCTTTAAACTCATCCACACATTTTTTTATAGCCAATTTACAAAATTTCTCGTCTTTCAAATCACCACTAATCAACAAACATTGCCTGCCTTCTTTTTCAATTAAATTTTTGGTTTCCAAAGCATCTTTGTCTTCTTTTAAATACACAATCGCAATATTGGCACCTTCTCTTGCAAAATGAATTGCAGCACTTCTTCCAATGCCACTATCGCCACCTGTAATAAAAGCTACTTTGCCAAGCAACTTGCCGCTGCCCACATAATTTTCTTTAATAATTTCGGGTTCCGGTTGCATGGCAAACTCATTGCCGGGTAATTTTTGTTTTTGTTTTGGGGGATTTATTTCTTTTTTCATGACCATTCCACTTAAAATTAATCATTAAAATTAAATTTTTAAGAATTAGAAAATTGACTGAATAAGTCTAATATTTAGCGCTGAAAATTAAGTTGATAAAAGCAATTTTATTAGGATAGAATATTGTAGAGAAATTTTATAAAAATTAGGATAGCAATTTTTATAAAGCTTTTGCGGTTTATCGGTTTATAATTTTATCTTCGCAGTTGCGTTTTAGTTCAGATTAAGTCATATAAATATGCAAAATAAGAAGGTAGTGCTGTTTTTTTTCCTTTTTTGTATCGTTTCTTACGGACAAATTGGAGGGAAATATACCTATCAATTTTTAAATTTGATGACTTCGCCTCGACAAGCAGCCTTAGGCGGGCAAGTCATAACACTTTATGATGACGATGTTAATCAGGTTCTTTTTAATCCGGCAACTCTTAATGCCGATATGGACAATCATTTAGCCATAAATTACGGTAATTATTACGGAGAAGTGGCTTATGGAACTGCTTCCTATGCGTATACGTACGATAGGCATTTACAAACTTTTCAAGCAGGTGTAACCTATGTCAATTACGGCGATTTTGAAGGTTATGACGAAAATGGCCAAGCAACAAGTAATTTTTCAGGAAGTGAGGCCGCATTGTCAGTCGGGTACGCTTATAATATTCCGTATACCGATATGTTTATTGGCGCAAATGCCAAATTAATAACGTCTACTTTAGAAAATTATAATTCATTTGGAGGTGCTTTGGATTTAGGATTTATCTATATCGATGACCGAAATGATATTAATTATGGTGTGGTTTTCCGAAATATCGGAACCCAGTTTAAAACCTATTCGGGAATCAGAGAACCTTTGCCGTTTGAAATTATAGCGGGAATTTCGCAAGAGTTAGAGCATGTTCCTATTCGTTGGCATTTGACTTTTGAGAATTTGCAACAATGGAATCTGGCTTTTTCAAATCCTAACAGAGCCGAAAATAATTTAGATGGAACTTCGAGCGAAGAAAATGTAGGGTTTTTAAGCAACGTGATTCGACACACGATATTTGGTGTTGAATTGTTTCCTAAAAAAGCGATAAACCTTAGAATTGGATATAATTTTAGACGATCGGCCGAATTAAAAATTGTCGAACAACGCAGTTTCTCCGGAATATCATTTGGATTCGGAATTAAATTGAATAAATTAAAATTTAATTATTCGTATTCCCGATACACTTCGGCAGCCAATACCAGTCTATTTGGGTTAACGCTTAATTTACAATAATTGCTTTTATTAGCCCGATTGGTTTCTTTAAATTTACACTTTAAAAATAATTTGAATTTTGAAAAAAATAACCATTGCTATCGATGGATTTTCATCGACAGGAAAAAGCACTTTAGCCAAACAATTAGCCAAACAATTGTCGTACGTTTACGTAGACACAGGCGCTATGTACCGAGCGGTGACTTGGTTTGCTATGCAACATAATTTTATAGATGAATCACATTTTGATAGTAAAGCCTTAATTGCTCACTTACAAGATATAAAACTGGAATTTCAATTCAATTCTGAATTGGGTTTTGCCGAAATGTATTTGAATAACGAAAATGTAGAAATGGCAATACGCACCATTGAGGTTTCTAATTTTGTGAGTAAAGTAGCCGAAGTATCAGAAGTTCGTTCCAAATTAGTAGAGCAACAACAGCAAATGGGCAAAAACAAAGCGATTGTAATGGATGGAAGAGATATTGGTACCGTTGTTTTTCCGGATGCCGAATTAAAAATTTTCATGACCGCTAGTGCTGATACGCGTGCCAAACGGAGGTATGAAGAATTGAAAGAACGTGGTGATGTGGTTGAATATGAGTTGGTTTTGAAAAATGTTGTTGAGCGTGATTATATTGATACACACAGGGCGGATTCACCTTTGGTAATTGCTGCCGATGCTATCGAAATTGACAATTCTAATTTAACTCGTGAAGAGCAATTTCAAACGGTTTTAGAACTTGTAAATAAAACTGTTAAAAAGAGTTAATTTTTTGCCATTATTTTATAAAAGATTAGTTTTACACTCCTAATTTTTAACCAATATTACATCGAATGGGAATTAAAAACAGGTTAATTTTAATGAGCTTTCTACAATTTTTTGTTTGGGGAGCTTGGCTTATTACAATTGGTAATTATTGGTTTGGTACAAAGGTTTGGGATGGAACGCAGTTTGGTTTGGTTTTCGGAACCATGGGGATAGCTTCTCTTTTTATGCCTACTTTAACCGGAATTATGGCAGACCGCTGGGTGAATGCCGAAAAATTGTACGGTGTTTTACATATTTTGTATGCTTTGGTTTTGTTTTATATTCCGCAAGTCACCACACCCGAAACTTTTATTTATGTAATGTTATTGGCCATGTGTTTTTATATGCCCACAATTGCCTTAAGTAATTCGATTTCGTATACTTCCTTAAAATTAAATGATAAAGATGTAGTAAAAGAGTTTCCGCCTATTCGGGTTTGGGGAACAATTGGTTTTATTGTGGCCATGTGGATTACGAATTTATCAGGAAGTAAATCGACTGAGTTTCAATTCTACATTGCAGGTTTAGGTGCATTATTATTAGGATTATATGCCTTTACGTTACCAAAATGTAAGCCGCAAAGGTTAATTAAAGAAAATGCTACATGGAGCGAAACATTAGGTTTAGAAGCCTTTAAATTGTTTGGTAACTACAAAATGGCTTTGTTTTTTATTTTTTCGATGTTTTTAGGAGGAGCTTTACAATTAACGAATGCTTATGGCGATGTGTTTTTAGATGAATTCAAGCATTTTCCTAAATATGCCGATTCGTTTGTAATTAAATATTCGACGATTATTATGTCGATTTCTCAAGTTTCCGAGACTTTATTTATTTTGGCAATTCCTTTCTTTTTAAAACGTTTCGGAATCAAACAAGTTATGTTAATTAGTATGTTGGCATGGGTGCTACGCTTTGGTTTATTTGCCTATGGCGACCCTGTAGGCGGTTTGTGGATGATAATTTTATCTTGTATTGTTTACGGAATGGCATTTGATTTTTTCAATATTTCAGGTTCTTTATTCGTAGAAACCAATACCGATTCTAAAATCAGATCTTCAGCACAAGGATTGTTTATGATGATGACTAACGGAGTAGGGGCTGTTTTAGGTAGTTTTACATCAGGGTGGGCTATTGATAAGTTTTTCACAAAATCGTTTCACAATACTCAGGAATTGTCTTTATTTTTAGATACAGAGGTTAACAATCCAAAAATGATAGCTTTTGTAGAAAATCAAGGCACAAACATTTTAGATAATGGCACTTTTTCTACTGCAATTTTAATGAAAGATTGGCATACCATTTGGCTTGCTTTTGCTTGTTATGCTTTACTAATTGCAATTGCTTTTGCTATTTTGTTTCGTCATAAACACAATCCTAAAGAGCTCGAAAACATCGTGAGCCATTAAGAATGGATATAAGCGGAAGAGTTTACTCAATATAAAAAAACTCGATAAATCAAAATTTATCGGGTTTTTTGGGTATTACAATTTTTTTCTAAAAGTAAAAAACCGCAACTCTAAGTGAAATTGCGGTTTTTAGATATAAAAATTGGTTGGTTAATAGCATTTTTTTTACAATAATACAGCTTTTATTTGGTTTGCAAAGAACTAAATTTAACAAATATAAACTTAAATGTTAACTATTTAGCATTACCGGCATCACTAACATGGTTACGGTTTCGCCTTCTTCTAAACCATCTACAGGCGTTAAAATTCCAGCTCTGTTAGGTAAAGACATTTCCAGCATTATTGTATCCGATTGTAAATTGGTAAGCATTTCAGTTAAAAAACGAGAGTTGAATCCAATTTGCATATCATCTCCTTGATAATCGCACGTTAAACGTTCTTCGGCTTTGTTTGAGTAATCAATATCTTCGGCAGAAACATTCAATTCAGCTCCTGCAATTTTTAAACGAATTTGGTGTGTCGTCTTATTAGAAAAAATAGCCACACGACGAACAGAACTTAAAAATAAAGAACGATCAATCATTAACTTGTTTGGATTTTCTTTTGGAATTACCGCTTCGTAATTTGGGTATTTACCGTCAATTAAACGACACATTAAAATATAATTATCAAAAGAAAAAGTAGCATTCGAATCGTTATACTCGATTTTTACTTCAGCATCCGAAGTTCCTAAAATGCTTTTTAAAATATTTAAAGGTTTTTTAGGCATGATAAAATCGGCTACTTGCGATGCTTTTACATCGGTACGCGCATATTTTACCAATTTATGAGCATCGGTGGCTACGAAAGTAAGTCCTTCTGGCGAAAATTGAAAAAATACTCCCGACATTACCGGACGCAAATCATCATTACCCGCTGCAAAAATTGTTTTGCTTACCGCAGTTGCCAATACATCCGAAGGAACTAAGGTCACCGATGGATCATCAAGACTTACAGCTTTTGGAAATTCTTCGCCTGCAGCATACGCAACGGCATATTTACCCGAATTAGAGCTAATTTCGACTGTGTTGTTTTCTTCAACAGTAAAAGTTAATGGCTGTTCTGGAAACGTTTTTAAAATTTCTAGTAATAACTTAGCGGGAACGGCAACACTTCCTTGACTTGTTGAGTCGATTGCCAAAGTGGCCGACATGGTTGTTTCTAAATCAGATGCAGAAACCGTCAAAGTATTGTTATCTAATTCAAATAAAAAATTATCTAAAATAGGTAAGGTGTTGTTGCTGTTGATAACGCTACCTAAAACTTGTAATTGTTTTAATAAGTACGAACTCGATACTATAAATTTCATCTGTTGTATTTTAATATTTAGCTATATTTTAGTTTTTCAACTAAGACAGAATACAAATATATCGTAAACTATCCTAGTATTGAAAATTTTTTATCAACACTTATCGTGCATATTTTCTGTTGCGAATAAAAGTAAACACCAAACCAAAAACACCTAAAATAACAAGCGGTAGGCCAATGGTTTGAATTTGAGTTTTGGTGTAGTTTTCGTAAACTTTATTTTTATCGAGTAAAGGCAAGTCAACTTCTTTACTGCGAATGTTAATAAGTCCGTTATCGTCGAGCAAATAATTAACGCAGTTTAAGGCAAAATCTTTGTTGTCATACATGTTGCCCGTACGTTGATCATAACCTAATTCAACTGGCATACCTTCTTTATCCAATTGATTTTTGATAACATCACCATCAGAAACGACAATCATTTTAGTGTTTTTTCCTTTTTTTAAGAAATCAGTTTCTTTAAACGGCAATACTCGATTTTCGTATACCGATTCAAATGCACCTTCCAATAAAACGGCTACGGGTAAATTGCCCGTGTTGATGTAATGGTTTGGAGACGTTTCTTCGGTCACAATGTTTAAATTTATTTCGGTAGGAGTTCCAATTTTTTTAGAAAATTTAG
This sequence comes from Flavobacterium agrisoli, assembly GCF_016522065.1. Taxonomy (GTDB): domain Bacteria; phylum Bacteroidota; class Bacteroidia; order Flavobacteriales; family Flavobacteriaceae; genus Flavobacterium; species Flavobacterium agrisoli. The sequence goes on from NZ_JAEHFV010000001.1 coordinate 222,243, forward strand.
AAGATTGTAAAAGCACAGTTTTGTGTATTCCATTTTTTAAAGTATCAATCGGATTAGCAAAATCCAAACGGATACCACCTAAACTTTTTACAATCGGATGAGCATTATTTGGATAAACTACAGGTGCAAATTTCCAGTTAAAATCTTGAAATTGAGTAGCGGTTCCGGGCTCTCCAGTTGCTAATTTTAAAACACTACCATTTTCATCTTTAATCAAATCAGGATTAATTCGGAAACCGTATTTAAAGAAAAGGTCGTTTAAATTCAAATCTTTTCCAAAAGCTAAGGTTGCTCCAGAATTATTATACAAACTATCCATTTCGGCAGTAACCTCATCAATCAACCAAAGTGTTTTTCCGCCATTCATGATAAACTGGTCCAAAACTTGTTTTACTTCGTCGGAAAAAGTTTCGTTTGGCTTGGCAATAATGGCTAAATCGTATTTTTTTAAAGCTTTTAAAGTGCCATTTGGATCTTTCGCAACAGAATCTAAAGTGAAAGGACCGATATGATAACTTTCGCGAATTTGCATTAAAAACTTCGCCATAAAAATCTCTTTCATTTCGCCATTTCCTTTAATAACCGCTATTTTTTTCTGTTTTTCGGTGGTTATTTTGTTGATAGCATCGGCAACCGCATACTCCAAATGTTGGATAGAAGTCATTACTTTTTGAGTGGTTGATGCTCCCATGCTGTTTTTGAGTAGCGGAATATTGACTTCTTTATTATTGTAAACGGCAATTGCCCAAGGAAAAGCCATTGCTTGCGATTGTTTTCCTTTATCTTCAACTGTAATATTTACGGGAGTTAAGCCTTTTAAAAACAATTCTTTGGTTAAGGCTTTGCTTTCCTCTTCATTTTCTAAAGGATTTACCAATTCAAAAACAATATTTCGGTTGTATGCTTGAAATTCTTCTAGTAATTGTTTGGTTTCTAATTGCAAACGATGAAATTCAGGCGGAAGGTCGCCTCCTAAATAAATTTTTATCGACAGCGGATTTTGTACTTGTTTAATAATATGTAAAGAAGTTGGCGATAAAGTATAGCGTTTATCATGGGTTAAATCAAACCGATGAAATACAAAATATCCGGCAAAATTAAGAGCAATCAAAATAGCAACTATAACCAGTAGCGATTGGGCGTTTTTTTGGGTAGAAGCTTTCATTATTTTTTAAATGATTTTAATTGGTAAACGGTTAACGAAAGAAATAAAATCACGATACTAAAAAAATAAATAATATCGCGAGTGTCCAAAACCCCTCGGCTCATACTTGTATAATGGGCTTGTATGCCAAAATTAGAAAGGAATGAAAATCCTTTGATGATAGTAGCAAATCCGTCAAAACCGAAAAAGCATAAAAAACATAAAAAAACTGAGCCAATAAAGGCCACTATTTGATTATCGGATAAAGTCGAGGTGAAAATACCGATAGCAGCAAAAGCCGCAGCTAGAAATAACAGTCCGATATAAGAACCTATAGTGCTTCCTATGTCAAAATTTCCTTCGGTCATTCCTAAATCAGAAATGGCTTTTACGTAAATTAAAGTCGGAATAATGGCTAAAACAATCAGTAAAAAAGAACCAAAAAACTTGCCATAAGCAATTTGCCAAGTTGGTAAAGGTTTGGTTAACAATAATTCGATTGTTCCTTGTTTTTTTTCATCCGAAAAACTTCGCATGGTTACAGCAGGAATTAAAAAAATAAGAATCCAAGGCGCTAAAGTGAAAAACGGATTTAGGTCGGCAAAACCAGAATTCAGAATGTTATAATCTCCTTCAAAAACCCATAAAAATAGTCCGTTGCTAATTAAAAATAAACCAATAACCAAATAACCTATTGGCGAACCAAAGAAGGATTTTATTTCTCGTAAAATGATAGATTTCATTTAGTTGTTTTTTTGTTGCATTTTAGAGTAAAAAACGAACGTGTTGCGTAAGTTAAATTGCTCTCTTTTTTAGGTTGCAAATGTATTTTATTTTGAGGAAAATTAATTCGAAAATTCAATTAAAATAGGGTCTCTATAATTTAATCCCAATAAACTGTTTGCAGAGCCTACTTTGGTCGGATTGCTTCTAAAAATAGCAATTTCCAGATAACCTGCTTCGTTAAAAATGGCTAGTTTTTTTCCTTCGTAATTTTTTATTGAAAATTTATTAGAGTCGGCAATGGCCGAATAATTAGGTAATATAGTTTTAATATTGTTGGGTTTCATGACAATTTCATAACTCCGACCTTTGGCAACTTCTAGAAATTGTTTTTTGGTAATATTGGTAACCACATTTCCAAAATGATCAATATAAATTATGTTTCCTTTTAAAGAATTACCATCGTTACTCACAACCGACTGCAATTCGGTAATTTGTTTAATGCTTTGAATTTCTTTTCCAATCACATTTAACAAACCGCCTTTAGCCAAATGACAGGCCACTTTTACAAAAATATCCAAATCGGTAAAATCAGCAGGAAAACGATCGTGTATGTTGAGCATGACCATTTTTTGCGGTTTTATTTTTTGAGTAAGCATACTCAAAATGCCATTATCGGCACAAATAAAGAATTGATCATTCCATTGCATGGCTATGTGTTGGGTTTCTTTATTTTTTTCGATATCAACCCCAATTAAATGAACAGTTCCTTTAGGGAAACTTATATAGGAGGCATTAATTATATAACTGGTTTCGGTAACATTAAAGGGGTCAATATCATGCGAAATATCAATAATGCGAGCTTCAGGAAGTTCCGAAAAAATTTTCCCTTTTAAAGCCCCAACAAAGTGGTCTTTTAAGCCGTAATCGGTAGTAAGGGTAATTATTGACATCATTTTGTTTATAACTAATGGTAGAATCTAAGTTTAAATTTTATTAAATTTGAGTAATGCAAAGCTAATAAATTAGGTTTTGTAAAAACGAATAAACGAAAAACAAATTCCGATTTTGGAGTTTTTAAAATACCCGACAGCACCCTGATTTTTAAAACGATTTAATTTTAATTTAAAACTACCTCATTTGAACGAAAGAATAATCGAGCTCGTTGACATCGCTCCAAAAGAATTCTGGGGCGCTCAAGATTCGCATCTTGAAATTATTAAAAAGTATTACCCGAAGCTTAAAATTGTAGCGCGAGGGACTACTCTCAAAGCCTTTGGCGAAAAAGATGTTTTAGATGAATTTGAAAAACGCTTTCAAAGACTGATGTTGCATTTTACACGATATAATAATATTGATGATAATGTTATTGAACGTGTTATAATGAGCGATGGTCAAGAAGAAAAAAAAGCGTACGATCATGACAAAGTATTGGTTCATGGAGTAGGAGGAAAGCTTATTAAAGCAATGACTCCTAATCAACAATTACTGGTTGATAGCATTAATAAAAACGATATGGTTTTTGCCGTGGGCCCTGCTGGAACCGGAAAAACCTATACAGGTGTTGCTATGGCTGTCAAGGCGTTAAAAGAAAAGCAAGTAAAACGCATCATTCTAACCAGACCCGCAGTTGAAGCTGGCGAAAATCTAGGTTTTTTGCCGGGAGACATGAAAGAAAAATTAGATCCTTACATGCAACCGCTTTACGATGCACTCCGAGATATGTTGCCTAATGAAAAATTAGACGATTATATTTTGAAAGGAATTATTCAGATTGCGCCATTGGCTTTTATGCGCGGAAGAACTTTGGATAATGCCTTTGTAATTTTAGATGAAGCTCAAAACACCACGCACAATCAAATGAAAATGTTTTTGACGCGTATGGGTAAAAATGCTAAATTTATGATTACAGGTGACCCTGGTCAAGTTGATTTGCCACGCAGAACCATTTCGGGATTAAAAGAAGCGCTATTAGTGTTAAAAGATCTTGATGGTATCGGTATGATTTATCTCGATGATAAAGATGTAGTGCGCCACCGCCTAGTGAAAAAAGTGATTGATGCCTACAAGCAAATCGAAAATCACGATTAGATAATTTACAACTTTAAAACGTTTTGTGGTGTTCTAAAAGAAACACTATGAAACGTTTTTTTTATTTGAATAATTCGTAAAGTTTTGTTAATCAAATAGTAATTTTTTGATTTATATTAAATGAATCTTTGAGTTTCTTTTTTTTTTGTAGTTGAAAAGGGTAAATTTGTAAAAGACAATTTTATGGATATGATACAAAATTTCAACGTTATAAAAGTAATCGTAACTGATTTAGACGGTACTTTATTAAAACCCAATCATCGGATTTCCGACTACACCAAATCTGTTTTTAAAACACTGCATCAAAATGGATATTTGATAATAGTAGCTACTGGTCGTCATCATTTAGATGCTATGGCAATTTTAGATACACTTGATTTTCCGGTATATCTTGTAAGTTCTAATGGAGCTCGAATTCACACTCCGCAACGTGAGTTGTTATTTTCATTTGATTTGGAAAGTGACTTGGTGAAAAAGGCCTTAAATGTCGAAATTGATCCCGAAATAACCGTGGTTTTATTCAAAGAAAATGTATGGCAAACTAATAAATTAAGCGAAAAATTAAATAGCTTTCAAGCCGATTTGAAATATTTACCCGAATTGGTTGACTATAAGAGCTTAGAAGATTTTAGCGCAATTAAAATCTTTTTTGCTCACGAAAATCAGGAAAAACTAATTGTCTTAAAAGATGCTATTTTAGCCAATAATGCCGATACGCTACATCATGCCTTTAGTTTGCCAACTTGTTTGGAATTTATGGATAAATCGATTGATAAATGTTTTGCCATCGAAAAGGTTTTGCAAAATGAAGGTTTTACGATGAGTCAGGCGGTGGCTTTTGGAGATGGTTTTAATGATTTACAAATGCTTTCTAAAGCTGGTAAAGGTTTGATTATGAAAAATGCACCTCAAACTTTAAAAGATGTTTTACCTCAGTTGGAAATAATTGATAGCAATGCTGATGACGGAGTTGCTACATTTCTTTCTCAATATTTTATTAAAAATAAAACCTCACTTATCAATTAATTTTTTTGAAGTATTTTCTTTGTTAATTATTTAGATAAAGTATAAATTTACAGTACATTCAATTTTAGTTTGAATAATTGGTAACTGTTTAATTTAAAGCTTTTATTATGATTAAATTTTTAGAAAAAGTCAAAGATAATTGTTTAGCTGGTGCTGCCTTATTGATTCCCCTATATGTTTTTTATGAAATTTTAAAACGTGTTTGGGGATTTTTTGAAAAATATGGCGAAAAAACGGCACATCTCTTAGGTTTTGATGTCATTTTTGGAAGAATTGCTACCGATGTTTTTGGAGGTGTTATTCTACTCTTATTGTTATATTTTAGTGGTTATATGGTGCGTTGGGCTTATCTTAAACAATTTAGTGATTGGTTAGATAGCAAATTGATCCTTTTTTTTCCGGGTTATGAAAAAAATAAAAAAATAGCAGAGGCTAACTTATTAAAAAAGAAAGGTGTTAAACCACCGCAATACCCTCCAGTATTGCTAAAACAAGGAGATTATTGGCAACCCGCTTATTTAATTGAAGAAGAACCTACAGGTAAAGTAGTAGTTTTTGTGCCCAATGCACCAGCGAAGGATCAAGGACAAATCTTTGTTGTTGAAACACATTTTATAAAGAAATTATCAGAAACCTCAACTGCTAATTTAGATACTTCGGTTAAATCGCTTGGAAAAGGAATTTTAAATTTCAAATAAATAGTACTAAAATTAAATCAAGGATTTTTTATTTTTTTGATATATAAAGTATATTAGTTAGAGAAAAAAAATGACAAGCATTTAGTTAAATATTTAATTTCTATTTATTACGTTGTTTTTGGTAATGTTTTGTTAAGGGTAATTATATTTGCATATAATTACAATAATCTATTATGATAATTTTACATATCACTGGTGCTAAGGCTTGGGGAGGAAATGAACAACAAATAATTAATTGTATTCCTGAATTAAATAAACTTGGAGTTGTCAATACCGTTTTAGGAATTAAGGGAACAAAGTTGGAAAAAGAGTGTATGATTAACAATATTTCCTTTATTCCTTTTGCTGATAATAAAATAATAAATTTTAAAAATTTTAAATTTTTTAAAAACTTAATCAATTCACTTAAACCAAATGTAATCCATCTTCATAATAGTAGTTCATTAACGTTTTATTTTATCGTTGGTTTTTTTTCAAATATTAAAATAAAAACGGTCTTTTCAAAAAAGGCAATAAGTGCTAGTAGTAGTTTCTTTAGTAAATTTAAATACAATTCAAATAATATAGATGTTATTTTTTGTGTTTCAAAAAGTGTAAAAGAGGATTTTAAAAAAGCACTTAATAAATCAAATCAAAAAAAACTTGTCGTAGTTCCAGATTGTGTTCCGAAAGAATTATTATATGTAGAAACCAATATCAATTTAAGAGAAAAATACCATATTCCATCTGGAAAGTTTATAATAGGAAATATTGCGAATCATACTACGGCAAAGGACTTAGATACTTTAATTGATACGGTAGATTATTTAGTTAATTTTCTGAAAAGAAAAGACATTGTTTTTTTTCAAATTGGAAAATTTTCAAAATTAACTAATGATTTAAAAATAAAAGTTTCTCAAAAAGGACTTAAAGAATATTTAATTTTTACTGATAATGTTGAGGATGCGTTTAGTTTAAATAGTCAATTTGATGTTTTTTTACTTACGTCCCAACGAGAGGGAGGTCCAACCTCAGTACTAGAAGCTATGTTAATAGGAGTGCCAATTATAGCTACAAATGTAGGGATTATCCCTTCTATTATAAAAGATGGGAAGAATGGTTATTTATGTTCAATCAAGGATTTTAAAAAAATGGGAGATAAAATCTGTATGTTGTTAAATAATTTCGATTTAAAACAAGAATTTATAAGTAAGAGCAAAACAATAATTAATGAGGAATTTATATCTTCTGTTATTGCGGAAAGAACATATAAAATATATAAAAAATTATTAGATAATTAAATTTATTAATTGTGGATATAATATATACTAATAAAATAGTAGACCAAAATCAAATTAAAATTTTTATTAGCGATTTTAAAAATAAGGGAGAAGATTTCGTTTTAGGTCAGCGTAATCAAATAAAATTATTTGATGTTAAGGGCTTAATACTTAATATTAAATCCTTCAAAATTCCAAATTTGATTAATAAAATAGCTTATAAATATTTTAGAAAATCAAAAGCAAAACGTTCTTTTGAATTTGCTACTATTTTGTTAGAAAAAGGTATAGGTACTCCAAAACCAATTGCTTATTATGAGAATTTTAATTGGCTGGGTTTACTTGATAGCTATTATGTGAGTGAACATTTGGAAACAGAACTAACTTTTAGAGAATTAGTTGAAATTCCGGATTATCCCGATCATGAAAATATATTGAGACAGTTTACCCATTTTACGTTTCAATTGCATGAAAAAGGAGTGGAGTTTTTAGATCATTCGCCAGGTAATACCTTAATTAAAAAGAGAGAAGCGGGTATTTACGATTTCTTTTTGGTCGATTTGAACAGGATGAATTTTCATTCTCAAATGACATTTGAACAACGTATGAAAAATTGCAGCCGATTGACTCCTAAAAAAGAAATGATTGCCATTATGAGTAATGAGTATGCTAAGTATTATTCGCAACAATCGGAAGAAGTTATATTTAAAAAAATGTGGTTTGAGACACAAGATTTTCAAGAACGATTTGTCAAGAAAAAACGCTTAAAAAAGAAACTTAAGTTTTGGAAGGCATAAAAAAGCATCATTCTTTTAATCGTTTGAAATGTTCAAATTTTGATGTAAAAAGGTTTTTAATTTAGAAACAAAAAAAGTAGGTTTAAATTCTTTATACAAATTTAAAGCCTCTTTTTTTAATTGTTTTTCTGGTTTATTTGTGAAAAGTTCTGGCTTGTCATCGTTCAAGTGAACAGAAATATGTTTTTTACCATCTTCAAAAGTAGACCATATTTTTTTCTCAATCCAAGGAGAAAAAATAGTAAAGGTAGGTTTATTTAAAGCTTTGGCCATATTAATAGCGCCTCCATCATTTCCAATTATGAGGTCGCACTCATTCATAAGGGCAATGTAGCCTCTTAAATCATTGCCTAATACATCAAAATATATTTTAGATTGCGTTGAGGGTTTACAACCATTGTATACAAATTGAGCATCGCTTAGCTGTTTGGGTAAATAATTAAAAAGGATATTAATATTTTCTAGGGTATCTGCTATGGTGTCAACTATTTCAACCATATAATCAAGTGGGTATGTTTTTAACTTTTCACTCCCTAAAAGACTAATCATGATTGTTTTTTTGTTTCGATCTATTTTATGATTTTCTAAAAGAGAAATAGCTTGATTCTTTTCGTCGTTTGTGATAAAAAGTTTAGGTTCCGGATCGATCGGGATGGTAATTTTTAAAGGAGAAAGTAACGATAATCGGCGTTCGATTGCCAAGCCTAGATTGGTTTTTGGTGAGGATTCAAACGGAATATTATCGGTATATAAAAAAGTACGCCCTGGTTTTTGATATGAAATTTTTCTTTTTGCATTACTCAATAATACAATAAACCAACTTTCGAGTTTGGAATAAGCATCAATAATGATATCGTAATTTGAGGATCGTATTTCAAGTGCTAGTTTTACTAATTCTAATTTGCTTTTTCGGTGTTTTTCTTCGAACAGAATAATGTTGTCTATGGAAAAGTTTCCTTCTAATACAGGAGTTGTACTGGCGTAAACCAAATAGTCAATCTGTGCATTTGGATAAGCTATTCGTAAATTGTTACAAATAATGCTGCTGATCAAAACGTCGCCAATCATTTTTTGTTGAATTACAAGAATTTTCATTGAAGCAAGTAGATTTAAAGACTGTAAATTGGGAATAAAAAAACCAAATTCCAATAGTTGTAATGTTGGAATTTGGTTTTTATTTTTTCAAATATAACTATTTTTAAACAGCTACGTCGTATTCGCGTAAAGCGTTATTTAATGATGTTTTTAAATCCGTAGAAGGTTTACGTGTTCCGATGATTAAAGCACAAGGTACCTGGTATTCGCCAGTAGCAAATTTTTTAGTATAACTTCCAGGAATAACAACCGAACGAGCTGGTACAAAACCTTTCATTTCAACTGGCTCCTCACCAGTAACATCAATAATTTTGGTAGAAGCAGTCAAACAAACATTTGCACCTAAAACAGCTTCTTTACCCACATGAACACCTTCCACTACAATACAACGAGAACCGATAAAAGCACCGTCTTCGATAATTACAGGAGCAGCTTGTAATGGCTCTAAAACACCACCAATTCCTACGCCACCACTCAAGTGAACATCTTTACCAATTTGAGCACAGCTACCCACAGTTGCCCAAGTATCTACCATAGTTCCAGCATCAACATAAGCACCAATATTTACATAACTTGGCATCATGATAACTCCGCTAGAGATAAATGAACCATAACGAGCTGAAGCTCCTGGAACTACACGAACTCCTTTGTCGGCGTAGTCTTTTTTCAATTCCATTTTGTCGTGGTATTCAAAAATTCCAGCTTCCCAAGTTTCCATTTTTTGAATAGGGAAGTACATTACTACTGCTTTTTTAACCCATTCGTTTACTTGCCAACCATCACCTTTTGGTTCAGCAACACGCAATTTACCAGAATCTAATAATTCGATAACTTCTCTAATGGCATCGGTAGTTTTTGTTTCTTGTAGTAAAGCGCGGTTTTCCCAAGCTTGTTCTATTATAGATTGTAATTCGTTCATTTTTGATAAATTTTTGGCAAATATACCATTTTTAACCAATAGCAAAAAAGAGAAATGTCTTGAAAATGTTATGGATTTAACTCAAGGTTTTTTAATTTTTGTAAATTTGATAAATCACAAGAAAGTCAATATGAAAGATAATTTTTCGAAACAAGCTTCAGGATATTCAAAGTATCGACCACATTATCCTAAGGAAATGATCGATTATTTGATTTCATTTGTCAATAATAAATCAATGGCGCTTGATATTACTACAGGAAATGGGCAAATTGCTCAGAAACTGTCTGCTGTTTTTGAAAAAGTTTACGCAACAGATATAAGTCAAAAACAACTCGATAATGCTGTTCAGGCTTCTAATATTATTTATCAATTAGAACCCGCTGAAAAAACATCATTTGAAGATAAAACTTTCGATTTGATTACTGTTGCTCAAGCGATTCATTGGTTTGATTTCGATTCTTTTTACAAAGAGATTTATAGAATCTTGAAACCTGAAGGAATTTTTGCTGTTTTAGGATATGGATTGTTTTCAACCAATCCTGAATCAGATGTAATAATCCACAATTATTATTATAATATTGTTGGTCCTTATTGGGATAAAGAGCGAAAGTATTTGGATGAAAATTACACAACTATTCCTTTTCCTTTTGATGAAATTAAAGCTGAAAGTTTCGAAAATAATTTCACATGGACTTTTGAAGAACTAATAGGTTATCTTGAAACTTGGTCGTCGACACAACATTATATTTCGAAAAATGGCAACAATCCATTGTATATCATCAGTGAAGAATTAAAAAAATCTTGGCAAAAAAATGACAAGAAAGTGACTTTCCCATTGTTGTTTAGAATAGGGAAGTTAAAATAGATATCTTTGATAAAAAAAATAATATGCCAAGAATACTTGCTATAGATTACGGACAAAAACGCACCGGAATAGCGGTAACGGATGAGATGCAAATTATTGCTTCGGGTTTAACTACTGTTCCGACTCATACTTTAATTGATTTTTTGAAAAATTATTTCGAAAAAGAAAAAGTTGAAGCTGTTTTAATAGGAGAACCCAAACAAATGAACGGACAGCCTTCGCAAAGTGCTTCGATTATTAAAGGCTTTGCAACTCATTTTTCAAATATTTTTCCTGAAATGAAAGTAGTTAGAGTTGATGAACGATTTACTTCAAAAATGGCTTTTCAAACCATGATTGATAGTGGTTTAAATAAAAAACAACGTCAAAATAAAGCCTTGATAGATGAAATTTCGGCAACTATTTTATTGCAAGATTATTTACGTCAAAAATAATATGGCTTTTTGAAGCTTTTAACTCTGTGAATTTTAAATTCTATAACTTAAAAGGACTGAATTATACTTTTTTATTGTGATTTTCTGAAGTATCTTTGCACTTTCTTAAAAATAATATTAAAATGGCAGATAATACGATACGTTCTAATTCTGATGTAGTACTTATTGGAGCAGGAATAATGAGTGCAACTCTTGGTTTGATTTTAAAGGAATTACAACCTGATTTAAAAATTGAAATTTACGAAAGACTAGATGTGGCGGCTGCAGAAAGTTCTGATGCTTGGAACAATGCCGGTACAGGGCATTCTGCTTTTTGCGAATTGAATTATACTCCCGAAAAGAAAGACGGTACTGTAGAAACCAAAAAAGCAATTTCTATTGCAGAATCGTTTGAAGTTTCGCGTCAATTTTGGTCTTATTTAGTAGAGCAAAACAAAGTACCTTCGCCTGAAAATTTTATAAAAAGTGTTCCTCATATCAGTTTTGTTTGGGGAGATAAAAATGTTTCCTTTCTTAAAACTCGTTTTGAAGCATTAAAGCAAAATCCATTGTTTAAAGAAATGGTTTTTAGTACCGATTTCTCTGAATTAAGTCAGTGGATGCCTTTGGTTATGGAAGGACGAAATCCTTCGGAAAAAGTAGCGGGTACTTCTATGGCAATTGGTACCGATGTTAATTTTGGTGCTTTAACTCGAAGTATGTTTGCTTATTTATCAAAAATGGATGGTGTTTCGATGCATTTTAACCACGAAGTTAAAAAACTAAAACAGCGAGATGATAAGTCTTGGCGCATTAAAATTAACGATTTAACTACGGGTCAAAAGCGTAAAGCATATACTAAGTTTGTGTTTATCGGAGCTGGAGGTGGTTCTTTACCATTATTAGAAAAAGCCGATGTTCAAGAAGGAAAAGGTTACGGAGGATTTCCAGTAAGTGGACAATGGCTTAAATGTACTAATCCAGAAGTTATAGAAAAACATGCTGCAAAAGTATACGGAAAAGCCAGTGTAGGTGCGCCTCCTATGTCAGTTCCGCATATCGATACACGTGTTATTGATGGCAAAAAACAATTGTTATTTGGACCATTTGCAGGGTTTTCAACACGATTTTTGAAAAACGGTTCGTATTCGGATTTGCCCTTGTCGATTCAATTAGATAATATTTTACCGATGCTTTCTGCGGGGATTAAAAACATTCCTTTAACGAAATATTTAATTCAGCAAGTTCGTCAGTCTCAAGATGACCGAATTGAAGCTTTACGCGAATATTTACCTAATGCAAATGCGAAAGACTGGGTATTGGAACGAGCTGGACAACGAGTTCAAGTTATTAAAAAAGATAAAGTGAATGGTGGTGGTGTTTTAGAATTCGGAACAGAAGTTATTAACACGCAAGATGGGACTTTAGCTGTTTTATTAGGTGCTTCTCCAGGAGCATCAACAGCCGTTTCTATTATGGTTGATTTGATTGAAAGATGTTTTAAAGACCAAGCTAAATCAACTGAATGGCAAAGTAAATTTAAAACGATGATTCCTTCTTACGGACAAACTTTAAACGATAAACCAGAGTTGTTAAGTGAAATTAGAAATCATACCGCTACGGTTTTGAAATTGAAATAATAACATAATTTCCTCATAAAAAAGGCTTTCTAAATTTCAATTAGAAAGCCTTTTTTATTTTCTTAAAAATTAAAATTTATTCCAAATCTTTAGTTTTGTTTTTCTGCAATGAAACTAGGATTCCTATAATTAGTGATAATGCAATAAAGCCTAATGATGCCCATTCCGGAATGTGAATGAATTGATGTAATAACATTTTTAAGCCTACAAAACTTAAAATTGCTATTAAACTGTATTCCAATTGGCTGAATTTTTCGAGCATATTTGCCAAAAAGAAATACATCGAACGCAAGCCTAAAATGGCAAAAATATTAGAACTAAATACAATAAATGGATCGGAAGTTATAGCTAATATGGCCGGCACGCTGTCAATTGCAAATAATACATCCATTACTTCAATGACTATTAAGGCTACAAATAAAGGGGTAGCGGCTTTTTTTCCTTTATTGTTTCGAATGAAAAAATTTTCGCCATCGGTTTCGGATGTCATCGGAATTATTTTTCCTAATGTTTTGTATACAAAAGAATCTTTAGGATGAAAGTCTTCTTCATCTTTAGAGAACAACATTTTTATGGCAGTAAATAACAAAAACAACCCAAATACATAAGTTGTCCAGGTAAATTTATTGATGAGCATCACGCCAAAAAATATCATGATTCCTCTAAAAACAATGGCGCCAAGAATTCCCCAAAATAGGACTCGATGCTGGTACTTTTGAGCAATTTTAAATGAGGAAAAAATAATTGCTATTACAAAAATATTATCTATGCTTAATGAAAGCTCGATAAGATAGCCTGTAATGAATTTCATCGAAGCTACTGCGGGTTTTAATTGATCGGGATTATTTATATACTCATTGGAATATAACCAATAAATGACACCCGAAAATAAAAAAGAAAGACTAACCCAAATTAAGGTCCATTTGCTTGCTTCTTTAGAAGAAATGATATGAGGAGTTTTATTAAAAACGCCCAAATCTAAGGCTAAAATAACAACAACAAGTGCTAAAAATGAGATCCAAACAATCATATTTTATTTTTTTGGTTTTACACAAAGATAAATCATGAAATTTGGATATTTTACTTTTAAAAAATAAATAAATAAAAAAAAATGCCTTCAAAAAGAAGGCATTTAAAAAATAGTAATATGTTGAAATTATAAAGCTGACTTAACAGTTTTGATAATTCTAGCAGCAATTTTGTATGGATCTCCGTTTGAAGCTGGTCTTCTGTCTTCCAACCAACCTTTCCAACCTTTTTGAACAGTCATTAAAGGAATACGGATTGAACATCCTCTGTCAGATACTCCGTAAGAGAAATCGTTGATAGAAGCAGTTTCGTGTTTACCAGTTAAACGTTGTTCGTTGTAAGCACCATAAACTTCAATATGTTCTTTAGTTACAGGACGGAAAGCTTCACAGATTTTCTCGTATGTTTCTTTAGAACCACATGTTCTTAATACTTCGTTAGAGAAGTTAGCGTGCATTCCAGAACCGTTCCAGTCTGTGTCACCAAGTGGTTTTGGGTGGTATTCAATATAGTAACCGTATTTTTCAGTCAAACGATCTAATAAATAACGAGCTACCCAGATTTCGTCACCTGCTTTTTTAGCTCCTTTTGCAAATAATTGGAACTCCCATTGTCCGCAAGCAACTTCTTGGTTAATACCTTCAAAGTTAATTCCAGCAGCGATACACAAATCAGCATGTTCTTCTACTAGTTTTCTCCCGTGAGTGTTTTTTCCACCTACAGAGCAGTAGTACATTCCTTGTGGAGCAGGATATCCTCCAACAGGGAAACCTAAAGGCAATAATGTTTTAGTATCCATGATGAAGTATTCTTGTTCAAAACCAAACCAGAAATCATCATTATCATCATCAATAGTTGCTCTACCGTTAGAAGGGTGTGGTGTTCCATCAGCATTCATTACCTCACACATTACCAAGTAACCGTTAATACGAGTTGGGTCTGGGTAAATAGCTACTGGTACTAACAAACAATCAGATGAACCACCTTCTGCTTGTCTAGTTGATGAACCGTCAAAAGACCAATTTCCAATTTCTTCTAATGTTCCTTGAAAATTTTCGTGCTCTTCAACTTTAGTTTTACTTCTAAGATTTTGAGTTGGTTCATATCCATCTAACCAAAGGTACTCTAACTTTATTTTAGCCATAACAATAATAGATTAATTTTATTTTTTGATTTTTAAACATTGCAAATATAAATTTTATTTCTCGCTGGCAAAAATTAGGGGGTATGTTTTGTATGTTAAACTCTTATTTTTAGCATAACGGCAATTTGTTAGGGGGCAATTTGTAAAAAAAGTAAAAATATCGGGTTATATATCGAATTCTATAATGAAATCGGTTTTATCGGGTTAATTCTAATTTGTTAAATTGTTAATTTTATATTAACAAATATGAATTTTTGTTATATTTTTTTAGTTGAAATTTATTATTCTTTGAAAAAGCTTGTTTTTATTGCTAATAATGCTCTGAATCTGTCTGTTTTGTAGCTTTTAAAGAGGCAATTATTCCGTATCTTTGTAAAACAATAAAAATCGAAATATTAATATAAAAATAAAATACAATGGCAACATTACGTTTTCAAGCCTTAAAAGAAGCATCCAATAGAAAACCGATTCATTTTGAAGAAATAGGTAAAAAATCAGCATTATTTGGGTCGAATGTTTTTAATGAAAAAGCCATGAAAAAATATTTAACTTCAGATGCGCTTAAAGCTGTTGGGGATGCAGTGTTGCACGGAAGCAAAATTGATAGAAAATTAGCCGATTATATTGCCATGGGTATGAAGGAATGGGCTTTGTCTAAAGGAGTAACTCATTATACACACTGGTTTCAACCTTTAACAGGAACCACTGCCGAAAAACACGATGCTTTTTTTGAAACTTCATTTGATGGCAGTGATGCTGTTGAGAAATTTGGCGGAGCACAATTAGTGCAACAAGAGCCAGATGCATCTAGTTTTCCTAATGGAGGAATTCGTAATACTTTTGAAGCTCGTGGTTATACTGCCTGGGATCCTACATCGCCCGCATTTATTTTTGGAACTACGCTTTGTATTCCTACTGTTTTTATATCGTATACCGGTGAGGCATTAGATAATAAAATTCCGCTTTTGCGAGCTTTGTCCGCAATAGATGATGCGGCGACCGAAGTCTGCAAATATTTTGATAAAAATGTCAAAAAAGTAACCGCTACATTAGGCTGGGAACAAGAATATTTTTTGATAGACAAATCGTTAGCGCAAAGTAGACCCGATTTGATGATGACTGGTAGAACATTACTAGGGCATACCTCAGCAAAAGGACAGCAATTAGACGATCATTATTTTGGTTCTATTCCTACTCGTGCCCTGACTTACATGCGTGATTTAGAACAAGAATGTATTTTATTAGGAATACCAGTTAAAACACGTCATAACGAAGTAGCGCCGAATCAATTTGAATTAGCGCCAATTTTTGAAGAAACCAATTTGGCTGTAGACCACAACTGTTTGTTGATGGATATTATGCAAAAAGTGGCCGAACGCCATGATTTTAAAGTTTTGCTTCACGAAAAGCCTTTTAAAGGGGTTAATGGTTCGGGTAAACACAATAACTGGTCTTTGGCAACCGATACGGGAGTGAATTTGTTAAGTCCTAGTAAAACACCAATGAGTAATTTGCAGTTTTTAACCTTTTTTGTTAATACAATTAAGGCGGTAAATGATCACGAATCATTGTTAAGAGCCGCAATAGCTACCGCTAGTAATGATCATCGCTTGGGAGCCAACGAAGCACCGCCTGCAATTATTTCGGTTTTTATTGGAGAACAATTGACCAAAGTTTTGTCAGAATTAGAGGTAGTAACTAAAGGGAAATTATCTCCCGAAGAAAAAACGGATTTAAAACTAAATGTTGTGGGGAAAATTCCAGACGTTTTGTTAGATAATACCGATCGAAATAGAACCTCTCCTTTTGCTTTTACAGGTAATAAATTTGAGTTTAGAGCGGTAGGTTCAATGTCCAATTGTTCCAATGCCATGACCACATTAAATGCCATAGTAGCCAAACAATTGCGAGATTTTAAGATTGAAGTAGATGCCTTAATCGAAAACAAATCAATGAAAAAGGATGATGCGATTTTTAATGTTATCCGAGAGTACATCAAACAATCTAAAAAAATCTTATTTGAAGGCGATGGGTATAGCGAAGCTTGGGAAAAAGAGGCCGCTAAAAGAGGTTTAACAAATTTTAAAACCACTCCCGAAGCTTTAAAAGCTAGAGCATCGAAAGAAGCATTAGATTTATTTTCCGAACTCGGAATTATGAATCAGGTAGAAGTGGAAGCGCGCTATGAAATTGAATTAGAAGAGTATACCAAGAAAATTCAGATTGAAGGTCGCGTTTTGGGCGATATTTCTCGTAATCATGTTATTCCAACCGCAATTCGTTATCAAAATACGTTGATTGATAATGTAAAAGGGTTGAAAGAAATTTTTGGAAAAGATTTTGAAATTTATGCCAAAGAACAAATTGCCATTATCAAAGAAATTTCGAGCCATATCGAAGGAATTAATTCGAAAGTTTTAGCGATGACCGACGAACGTAGAAAAGCCAATCAATTAGAAGATGCACAAATCAAAGCCGAAGTTTACTGCAATAAAGTAAAACCTTATTTTGAAAATATTCGTAATCATTGTGATAAATTGGAATTAATTGTTGATGATGAAACTTGGACTTTAACCAAATACAGAGAATTATTGTTTATTAAATAGTTTTCATTTAATTATATTTAAAAAGTCTTATCGTGTTTGGTAAGGCTTTTTTTGTTCCAATAAAAAGGCTTGTTGGTATAAAATATTTTTGAATGATTATCTTTGCACTTTAATTATAGCTTTTTTTTATGTCAGCAATTACTAGAAGATTTCCTGCAGAATGGGAAAAACAACAAGGAATCCTTTTATGTTTTCCTCATAACGGAAAAGATTGGCCAGGAAAATATGAAGCGGTTCAATGGGCATTTGTTGAATTCATAAAAAAAGTGTCACAATTTGAAAATGTATTTTTGGTTGTAGCTCACCACGAACAACAAGTAAAAGTGACCGAAATGTTGGAGCGTGCGCACGTTGTACTATCTAAAATATCGTTTATAATACAAAAGACAAACCGCAGTTGGATGCGAGATTCAGGTCCTATTATCGTTTACAATAACGGTAAAAGAGAAGCGCTGAATTTTAATTTTAATGGTTGGGCAAAATATAAAAATTACAAATTGGATAGGGGAGTACCATCCAAAGTGGCAAATCATTTGACTATTCCGTTAACTCAAGTAATGTACAAAGGCAAGCCTGTTATTGTAGAAGGTGGTGCAATTGATGTAAATGGTAAAGGTACTTTGTTGACTTCGGAAGAATGTTTGATGGATCCAGAAATTCAGGTTCGCAATCCAAATTTTACCAAAGAAGATTATGAAGCAGTTTTTAAAGAATATTTAGGAATTACCAATGTAATTTGGCTTGGAGACGGAATTAAAGGTGACGATACTCATGGGCATATTGATGATTTATGTCGTTTTGTAAATGAAGATACTATTGTAACCATTGTAGAAACAAACAAAAACGATCCTAATTACGCTCCTTTGCAAGATAATTTGAAATGTTTGCAAAATGCTAAATTAGAAAACGGAAAATCTCCCGTTATAGTGGCATTGCCTATGCCAAAACCAGTAGTTTTTGAAGATTTGGTTTTACCAGCTAGTTATGCTAATTTTTTAATATTGAATAACTGTGTTTTAGTCCCAACTTTTAATGATGCCAATGATAGAATTGCACTTAATATTTTATCCGAATGTTTCCCAGATAGAGAAGTTATCGGAATTAGCGCTATTGATTTTATTTGGGGCTTTGGCACATTACATTGTTTAAGTCAGCAAATTCCGGAGTAACAATTTGATATTCAAGCATAAACTGAAAGGAGTTAAACAAACTTGATAAATGAGACTATCTTGTTTGGCTACAATTTAACCATTTCCAAATATTAGTTGGTTATATTTGTCTATCTTTAGTAATAACTTCTTTTTCAGAAATATGAATAAAACCATTTCGCAGCGAAATAACGTAAATATAATTGGAAATGGTAATCAAACGATACTTTTTGCACATGGTTTTGGTTGCGATCAAAATATGTGGCGATTTGTTACCCCCTCTTTTATAGATGATTATCGGATTGTTCTTTTTGATTATGTGGGTTGTGGACAATCGGATATCAACCAATACAATCCGGCGAGATATAGTAACTTAAATGGTTATGCGCAAGATATAATTAATATTTGTGACGAATTAGATTTGAATGATGTTATTTTCGTGGGACACTCGGTGAGTTCGATGATAGGGAGTTTGGTTAGTATCAAGTTTCCAGATTTATTTTCCGCTATGGTTTTTATTGGTCCATCAGCTTGTTACATAAATGATACACAGTATTTTGGTGGATTTGGAAAGAAGGAATTGTTGGAATTATTAGATGTGATGGATAATAATTATTTGGGATGGGCTAATTTTTTGGCTCCAATCATAATGAAAAATGAGGATAAACCTGAATTAGTTAAAGAACTCGAGGAGAGTTTTTGCGCTACAGATCCCATTATTACCAGACAATTTGCTGAAACCACTTTTTTTAGTGATAATCGAAAAGATTTATCGCGTATTAAAATTCCCGTACTTATATTACAATGCTCGGATGATGCTATTGCACCAGATGCTGTGGGTGAGTATATTGCCCAACAGATTCAGGATAGTTCTTATGTAAAGTTAGATGCAACAGGCCATTGCCCGCACATGAGCCATCCTGAAGAAACTATCTTAGCCATTACTAATTTTTTAAACAAACAGTATCAAACAGTCTAATAAAAATAACGGACTTCAATCCTACCATTGTTCACCTTGTTACTTAGTATCTTTCTCTAAGGAAGGTTTAATTAATCAAATAAACGACACTTTTTTAGCCGATTTAAATTTCAATGAAACGGAACTTATAGGTCAAGAAAAATTTGAAAATTTATTAACTATAGGAAGTAAATTATTTTTTCAAACACAAATTTTCCCCTTACTTAAAATTCAAAAAATAGCAAACGAAATTTATCTTTCTTTTCTATCGAAAGAGAAAAATGAAATTCCTGTACTTTTGAATTTTACTTTTGAAGAATATAATGATGGCTATACTATTTACGCCGGAGGTATTCAAATCAATCAGCGAAATAAATTTGAGAAGGCTTTGTTAGAATCAAAAAAAATTGCTCAGAAAGCTGTAGAAGAAAATGTAGAATTAATAGCAATACGCAATACTTTGTTGGAAACACAGCACCAATTAGAATTGCAATTGCGTAAACTTTCACGAAAAGAATCGTTTCAAAGAGAATTGAGTAAAGTCTTGTCGCATGATTTACAAGAACCTTTACGAAAAATTAATCTTTTTAGTAGCAGACTTTTAGAAAATGAAGATTTAAATCATGAAACTGACCTAGGTCGTGGGCTATTAAAAATTTCCCGATTTGTGGAACAGGTAAGGCATTTACTTGAAAAACTTGAACAGTATAATGGATTAGAAGGAAAGGCGCTAGAACACGTTCCTGTGAATATAGAAGAAGCCGTTTTAAAAGCTAAAATGGATTGTGGATTATCTTCTGAAAAAGTGAATATTGTTTTTGAAAATCATTTGGAACCCGATAAAAAATTCCTTTCTGATAATCGTTTGGTGCTTATTTTGTTTAGGGAATTACTCGTACATGCTTTTAGTTATCATAAAAATGACGATTACACTTCAAAAATAAAAATATCGGTTGATACGATTACAGAAAATGTATTTACGGAACTAAAAGACGCTTATAAGTATGAAGAATGTTTGCGAATTGTATTTGAAGATAACAGCAATCAAAAATACATACCAAGCACTAGCA
This sequence comes from Flavobacterium agrisoli, assembly GCF_016522065.1. Lineage (GTDB taxonomy): Bacteria > Bacteroidota > Bacteroidia > Flavobacteriales > Flavobacteriaceae > Flavobacterium > Flavobacterium agrisoli. The sequence goes on from NZ_JAEHFV010000001.1 coordinate 242,868, forward strand.
TTTTTGATCTTTTTTGGAAATTAGACGCCGAGGACACCGAATTACGATTTGGCTTAGCCTATTGCAAGAGGATTGTTCAGTTATTAGATGGTAATATAACTACAGCTACCAATAAAAAACAAAGTTTGAAATTTATTATTACACTACCTTTTAAATAAATTTGCTGTCTTTAAAATAGACCATTTCAATTGATTTCAGAAACGGTCAAAATTTGCTATAGCGGCTTCCATTTGAATTCGAGCCATATCAAAAACACTCGAATTTTTTCCGTTCCATACTATTGATAATTCGGTACAAGCTAGTACAACTGCATAATCAGTTGAGTATTTTTCGATAATATTATTATATTTCCTTAACAATTCATGACTTTCGGTTTCGGCATATATTTCTTTGCGAACATAATCAATAAAAAGGCGGTCTTCTTCAGAAGGAAGTACAATTTCCAGATGTTCTTTTTGAAAACTTTCTTTAATATATTTACTTTCCATGGTATAAGCAGAACCAAATAAAATCACTTTAGTTATTCCTTTTTCTTGTAGCTTTTGTATAGTTAAGGAAACAGGATGAATGATTTTGGGTAGTAAAGTTATGCTATCAATTATTTGATGCAGTGTAATATTTGGAACCAAAATTGAATCTATTTGCATATTTTGCAATTTCAAAAGATTTTCACGTACAATTTTTTTAAGTTTTTCGGAAGGTTCTGGCAGTAAATTGTTGATGGTATCAAAATTAGTATTCCACATTTTGAAAGGGCAAGTGCTATATCCGCCATTTTTTAATTGATAAAGACGATTAAGTTCTTTTATATAAAATAGCGTTGAGCGGCTTCCTAAACCTAAAATACCGAGTGATTTACTATTCATTATAAACGCTCTAAAACATAATTTGCAAAATATTTTTGGCTATCTGTTATTTTGTCTTTTATAACAAAGGCAGTTTTTTTTAGAATTTTATTCAAAATTCGATCGTTGTATTTTCTTGAAATTTCAGTTAAAATTTTCTCGCCTTTGGCAAAACGAAATGTTTTGTTTAGTTTTTTTACAAACACAACTTGCTCTTTTATACTAACTAAAAAGCTAGTTGCAATACCTTCTTTTTCATCATATTCGGGTTGGTGTTTGAAATTTTCTACTTCAAAATCGGCATCCAATTCGCGGTTAATTCGGTCCAGTAAATTTAAGTTAAACGCAGCTGTTACACCCTGACTATCATTGTAAGCCGGTAAAACAATTTCTGTAGATTTAATCAAATCGACTCCTAAAAACAACTTGTCGCCGTAGCCCAAATTGGCGCTTAAATTAGATATAAAGCTGGCGGCAATTTGATCGGACATATTTCCAATATTAGAGCCTAAAAACAAAATCACTTTTGGATGTTCGTTTTCTTTTAAAGATTCTAAAACTTCAAAATAATCGCCTTGTTTTGTTTTTACCGAAATATGCGGCATCTCTTTGTTTAAATCTGCTTCAAGCATATCTAAAGCATTTTGCGATATATCTACTGGTAAATAATCAAATTGGTACTGCTGTTGCGAAAGCGCTTGTAAAAGTTCCTTGGTTTTAGTTCCATCTCCAGCACCTAATTCTATTAATTCAAAATAAGTATCTGGATTTAATTGTAAAGCATCAATAATGGTATTACTTTTATTTTTGAAAATTTCATGTTCAGAACGCGTTACGTAATATTCGGGTAAATGCATGATTTGTACAAAAAGAGCATCGCCTTTTTCATCATAAAAAAATTTTGATGGCAGCGACTTAATCGGTTCACTTAGTCCTTCATTTACTTCTTTTTTAAATTGTTCAAATGTACTTGTGGCGGTTTCTTTTTTTTCTAAAACGATGGTCTCTTTCATAAGTCAGGTTATTGATGGTTTTCGATTTTTGAATTTATTTAAAAGTACTTCAGTTTTGCCATTGGCATTTTACATTATTTTTGGAAAATGTTGTGTTTAAAGAAGGTAACGATACAATACAGATATAAAAAACTAAAGGGTAATGCCATAATAATTAACAAATTACTAATTCCGTTAAGCAAATCGCTGGTTCCTAAAGCGGTTAGTCCGAGAGCGGTTGCCGTAATGATAATGCCCCAAGTTAGTTTGTGTTTTTTAGAAGGATTTTCATTGCCTTGGTCGCTAAACATTCCTAAAACAAAAATTGCTGAGTCAACCGAATTAATAATAGAAATGGCTACTAAAATACCCGCTATCAAAAACGTTAATTGGTGAAAAGGCAAATGTTCCAAGAAAACAAACAAGGAACTAAAGACATTATCAAATTGCGTTGCATCTCCGTTTTCTATCATTTCAAAAGCGGAAGAAGCAAATACTGAAAACCAAATGATGGTGGCTAAAGTGGGAACCAAAATGGTTGCAATTAAAAACTCTTTAATGGTTCTTCCTTTTGATATTCGAGCTATAAAAATGCCGGTGAAAGGGACCCAAGCCAACCAAAATGCCCAATAAAATACCGTCCAATCTTGCGTAAAAGTGCCCTTTGTGGTGTAATCTCCGACAGCCAAACTCATTTCAAAAAAATGAATGAAATATTGATAAAATGCGCTAAAAATATGATTGAAAAAAGTTTCGTAATGGAGAAAAAATGCGACGAAAAGCAATAATAAAATAGAGAAAGCAAAGTCAAAATCGGCAAGAAATTTAATCATTTTAGTAATTCCTGTCAAAGCCGAATAAGTTGCTATAACTCCCATAAGAAGCACACTTCCTAACAAAAAAAGAGTATCAAAGTGGGTACCAAATGTATAATTTAAACCACCCACTAATTGCGCAGTACCCAAACCCAGCGAAGCAATCACGCCTGTAATGGTAATGAGTACAATAAAAAGAATAGCAATAAATTGTAAAATCTTATTTTTCAGTTGAGGTACAATAGCTTCTAATAAATTGGGTGCTTTTTTAATATACAAATTGTAAGCTACAAATAACCCAAACAAACTATACATGGCCCAAGGTGTAAACCCCCAATGAAAAAAAGTATATTGCAATGCTGTTTCTTGGGCATTGTTAGTAACTACAGGGCTGTTGTTCAAATAATATACAGGTTCTTGTACCGCCCGTAGTAAAAGACCTGAGCCCATGCCGGTGCTATACAACAAGGCAATCCAACTGAAATAAGAATAAGTGGGTTTTTCATCACCTAATCGTCTATTACTAATGGGTAAAAACAAAAGTACTAGAGCCGCTATAACCACAATTACGCCCATTGCTAAATAATAACCACTAAAAACCGATAGAAGATGGTGATTGAACTGTTGCAATGTTGTTAACAAACTTTCGGGAGCTATAATGCCGCTTATAAAAAAGAAAGCACCAAAAAGGATTCCGTATAAGCGTAAGTTTGTTGCTCCTAAGTAATTGTTTTGTTTTGAAACCAAAATCGATCTATTTTTTGATAGGTTTTAAGTCTTCTAACATAGTAGGAATAAGTTCGCTAACCGTTGGGTGAATATGCACCGCATCGCGATAAACGGTATAAGGTTGTTTGGCGTACATTAAATTGGTAATACTTCCAATAATCTCATCGCCGCCCACTCCTAAAACACATGCTCCTAAAAAAAGCTTGGTTTTGGCATCGATTAGTGCTTCCATAAATCCGAGTGTTTCTCCTTTTTCTTTGGCACGGCCGACTTTAGTCATAGGACGATGCGCTACTAAAACTTCGTAACCTTTCTCCAAAGCTTCTTTTTTCGTCATTCCGATGCGGCCTAGCGGAGGATCAATAAACAATCCATAAGTCATAATTCGATCGCTGATTTTTTTTTCTTTCTTTTTTAAAAGAAAACTTTCTACAATCTGAAAATCATTATACGAGGTATGGGTAAAAGCCCCTTCGCCATTACAATCCCCAAGAGCAAAAATTCCCTCTACATTGGTTTGGCAATACGAATCGACTTTTATATAGTTTTTCTCGTCCAATTTTATATCGGTATTTTCCAAGTGTAAGGTGTCAGAATTGGGCGTTCGTCCTATAGCCAAAAGCAAATGAGAACCGCTTACTTTACGATTGTCCATAGTTGCTAAAATTGTCTTTTTTTCTTGCTTAACATGAATTTCTTTGGCATTAAAAACAATATTGATTCCTGCTGCTTTTAATATTTCTGCAACGGAATCACTCACATTTTCATCTTCTCTTCCTATCAAACGGTCGCTACGTTCTATAATGGTTACTTCGCTACCAAAACGTCGAAACATTTGGCCAAATTCCAAACCAATATAACTTCCGCCCATAATAATCAAATGTTTAGGCAAATCGGTAAGTTCTAAAATATTTTCATTGGTATAATGAGGAACTTCCTTGTAGGTTTCGGGTACTACCGCCCGGGCGCCTACATTGATAAATATTTTTTTTGCTGTAAGTTTTTCAGCCCCAACTTTAATTTCGTAATTGCTACTAAAATGTGCTTCTCCTTTATAAAGTGTAATTTTTTTATTTTTTTCGATGGCACTTTCAATATTCTCCCGAGATTCAAGTACTAATTTTTGTTTTCGTGCATTAATCTCGCTGAGATTGGCTTTAATTTTACCCGTAATTTCAACTCCAAATTCAACTCCATTTTTGGCATCCCACATCTTGCGAGCACTTGCCACATAGGCTTTGGTCGGAATACAACCATTATTTACGCAAGTTCCACCTAAAAAATCTTTTTCAATAATGGCTACGGTTCCTGTTTCGGCTAAACTAAAGGCTAAAGGCGTGCCTGCTTGTCCCGTGCCTATGATGATGTAATCAAATTTTTTCATGGTAAAGTAGTTTTAAAATTAAAGAGTACTGCAGCTTATTTGACGAGTCGCAAGCCAGAAAAATGCCAACGCATGTTCGCTTGAAAAAAGTTACGATAGGTTTTTCGACTATGGTTTTCGGGAGTGGCTATCGATGCACCACGCAATACCATTTGATTAACCATAAACTTGCCGTTGTATTCGCCTAAAGCACCAGCCGCTTTGTTAAAATTAGGATAAGCCAAATAAGCACTATTAGTCCATTCCCATACTTTTCCCCATTGCAGTTGCGTGCTGGCAACCTCCCATTCAAACTCTGTTGGTAAACGCATGGCTTTCCATTCAGCATAAGCGAAAGCTTCGTAATAACTCAAATGCATCACGGGAAAATCTGGATTAACTTTCTCAAATCCATTAAGAGTATATTGGTACCAATCGTTTTCTATTTTATGCCAATACAAGGGTGCTTCAATTTTATTTTCGTTTACCCAACCCCAGCCTTCATCATGCCAATAATTAAAGTTTTGATAACCGCCTTGGTTTATAAATTCGAGGTAGTCGCCATTTGTAACTAACGTTTTTGAAATTTCAAAATCAGTTATATATACCTTATGTCTTCCGAGTTCATTATCAAAACAGAATGATTCACCTTGATGACCAATTTCATAAATACCTTCTTTAATCGATACAAAACCAGTTTCTTGTTTTTCAGCAGTAGTCATGAAGTCATTTCCGTATATCGGAAAAGTGGGTTGCATTCCGAGTAAGTATTTAATATCATAAACCAATAATTCTTGGTGTTGTTGTTCGTGATTAAGTCCAATTTCTATAATATCCAAAACCTCTTTTGACAAATCATTTTTCAAAAATAGTTCCATTGCTTTTGAAACATGAGTGCGATAGGCATACACTTCCTCTACAGGGGGGCGAGTCATTAAGCCACGAGTTGGACGTAAGACACGTTTGCCAACTGTGTTGTAATAACTGTTAAACAGATAAGAAAAATCGGGATGATACACCACGTAGTCAGAATCGTATTTGGTGAGCACAAATTCTTCCCAAAACCAAGTGGTATGTGCCAAATGCCATTTGGGCGGAGAAGCAAATTCGCTAGGTTGTACCGAATAATCTTCGATGCATAAAGGGCTACAAATTGCTTCCGTTTTTTGTCTGATTTCTAAGAAACGTGCTATCATGTTTTGTAATTATGTGGATTTGATTTACGAGAATAAAACAGTTTATCGCAAAAATTTTGTTTTCTTGTTTTGGTAAGTTATTATAAACAAAGAGTTAAAGTAATTTACTTGATTGATACTCTTGAATTTGTAATAATTTTCATAAAAATAACCTTTATAAAAATTATTACTTTTCAAAAAACAACTTTATGATTACATAATTCACAGGTAGAAAATAGGAGGGAAGTCAAGATTTAGCCAAAAAATATCGCTTAAGAATGCTTAATCGAGGTAATTATTTTCCCTATTTTTTTTATGAGAGCTGTGTAATGGCTACTCATTTCGAGTGGCAATATTTTAATTATTAATTGCTGGGTTTTAAGAATGGGTTTTAAAAAATATTCAGGCAGTTATTTTTAGCGTTTTACTATCTAAAATTTCGAAAATTAAAATTTGGCTTTTACTTAGAAAAAACATTGTTTTCTTGTTCACTAACTCTTATAAAGGTAGTTCTTTTGGTGAGTTCCTTTAATTTAGAGGCACCTACATAAGTGCAAGCACTTCGCAAACCGCCTAAAAAATCCAAAACGGTATGAATAACATTTCCTTTGTATTCAATTGTTACTGTTTTTCCTTCGCTTGCTCGGTATTCGGCTACACCACCAACATGTTTTTCCATGGCGGTCGACGAGCTCATTCCGTAGAAGTTTTTGTATTTTTTTCCGTTTTCTATAGTCATATCGCCGCCGCTTTCTGTGTGGCCAGCTAGCATGCCTCCCAACATAACAAAATCGGCTCCGGCTCCAAAAGCTTTTGCAATATCGCCCGGAATTTTACAACCACCATCACTTATAATGTGACCACCTAATCCATGAGCGGCATCGGCGCATTCGATTATAGCGGAAAGTTGGGGGTAACCTACTCCCGTTTTAACTCGTGTAGTGCAAACAGAGCCGGGACCAATACCTACTTTTATGATATCGGCTCCTGCCAAGAGCAGCTCTTCGACCATTTCGCCTGTTACCACATTTCCGGCTATTATTACTTTATTCGGATGTTTTTTTCGGGTTTGTTTTAAAAATTCAACAAAATGCTCCGAATAACCGTTGGCTACATCAATACAAATAAATTGCAATTTGGGGTGTTTTTCTAAAATAGTATTCAATTGTACAGCATCCTTTTTACCTGTTCCAGTGCTTACGGCTATGTATTGATAGATGTCTTCGGAAGCATTTTCAAGAAAGTCTGTCCATTGTTCAATACTATAGTGTTTGTGTATAGCGGTGAATATTTTTTGGCTACTTAAAACATTTGCCATTTCAAAAGTACCTACAGTGTCCATGTTGGCCGCAATTATCGGAATTCCGCTCCAAGTTAAGGTGCTATGTAAAAATTTGAAATCTCGCTCTAAAGATACCTCCGAACGACTCTTTAAGGTCGAACGTTTAGGTCGAATCATAACATCTTTAAAACCTAACTTTAAATCGGATTCAATGCGCATAATTTTGTTTTTTGGTTCATATCAAATATAGGATTTTTATAAAAAATTGAACCAATTAAGTTATAAAAAATATAAAATTTAGGTTTGTTTATTGAATTTTGTATTCTTCGTTTTTTTTGATTTCTGAACCAATATTGTTAAAAAATGAATTAAATAACTGTTTTTTTTGTGAGTTGGTTTTTTTTAGTTAAAATTTATAAATTAAATTATTTTTACAATTAAATCTGTTTTAATACATTTATAAAAAATTTAAGCAAACATGAGTTATTTTAAAATTGAAAATTTAGAGCAATATTTTAAACATTATAATAAATCAGTTCGTGAACCAAGAAAATTTTGGGGTAAAATAGCTGAAGAAAATTTTACTTGGTACCAACAATGGGACAAAGTTGTTGAGTTTAATATGGTTAGCGCTGAGGTAACTTGGTTTTCTGGTGCAAAAGTTAATATTACCAAAAATTGTATTGACAGACATTTAAATAAAAGAGGTGAAAAAACAGCTATTATTTTTGAACCAAATGATCCATCTGAAGAAGCATTGCATATTACCTATAATGATTTATACGAGCGTGTTTCTAAAATGGCCAATGTTTTGCTTGAACAAGGAATTCAAAAAGGAGATCGTGTTTGTATTTATTTGCCGATGATTCCGGAATTAGCCGTTTCGGTTTTGGCATGTGCTCGAATTGGAGCGATTCATTCAGTAGTTTTTGCTGGATTTTCTTCTTCGGCTGTGGCTAATCGTATAAATGATAGCGAATGTAAAATGGTCATCACTTCTGATGGCGCGTATAGAGGAAATAAAACAATCGAATTAAAAGCAATTATAGATGAAGCTTTGGAATCGTGCCCTTCAGTTGAAAAGGTATTAGTAGCTAAACGTACCAATACTGCTATTTCAATGAAAGAAGGCAGGGATCAATGGTTGCAACCTTTGTTAGATGTAGCACTTAATAATAATGTAGCCGAAATAATGGATGCCGAAGATCCGTTATTTATTTTATATACATCGGGTTCTACAGGAAGACCTAAAGGTATGGTGCATACCACAGCGGGTTACATGGTGTATACTTCCTATACTTTTAAAAATGTTTTCAACCACGAAGAAAATGATATTTTTTGGTGTACGGCAGATATTGGTTGGATTACAGGGCATTCTTATATTTTATACGGCCCTTTATTGAATGGTGGTACAACAGTAATTTACGAAGGTGTTCCTTCTTATCCTGATTTTAGTCGCTATTGGGAAATTATCGAAAAACATAAAATCACACAATTTTATACTGCGCCAACGGCAATTCGTTCATTGGCTAAAGAAAGTTTAGATTATATTTTAAGATTTCCATTAAAATCTTTAAAAGTAATTGGTTCGGTTGGAGAGCCAATTAATGAGGAAGCATGGCACTGGTACAACGATCACGTAGGTGATAAACGTTGTCCGGTTGTTGATACTTGGTGGCAAACAGAAACGGGTGGAATTATGATTTCTCCAATTTCGTTCGTTACTCCAACAAAACCTACTTATGCTACATTACCTTTACCAGGGGTTCAGCCTGTTTTGATGGATGAAAAAAGAAATGAAATAGAAGGAAATCAAGTTGTGGGTAGCTTGTGTATTAAGTTTCCGTGGCCAGGTATTGCTAGAACTATTTGGGGAGATCATCAACGTTACAAAGACACGTATTTTTCAGCTTTTCCTGGTAAATTTTTTACAGGAGATGCAGCTTTAAGAGATGAGGTTGGTTATTACAGAATTACCGGTAGAGTAGATGATGTGGTTATTGTTTCGGGACATAATTTAGGAACAGCTCCAATTGAAGATGCAATTAACGAACATCCTGCTGTAGCTGAGTCGGCAATTGTTGGCTTTCCGCATGATATTAAAGGAAATGCCTTGTACGGTTACGTAATTCTTAAAGAAACAGGTGAGGTTAGAAATAAAGAAAATCTAACAAAAGAAATTAATCAATATATTTCAGATCATATCGGGCCAATTGCAAAGTTGGATAAAATTCAATTTGTTTCTGGATTGCCTAAAACGCGTTCGGGTAAAATTATGAGAAGAATTTTAAGAAAAATTGCTGAAGGAGATTTTTCAAATTTTGGTGATACAACTACTTTGTTGAATCCTGAAATTGTAGACGAAATCAAAGATAACAGAAAAGAATAGTTTCAAAACTAAAGGCAAAAAAAATAGGCGATTCATATTGAGTCGCCTATTTTTGTTTTAGTAGGTAGGTGTAATTTAATCTTTTAAAACTTTAAATGATTTTGCTTTATCATTAACAAATACTTTACAAAAGTACATCCCTTTTCCTAACGAAGCTACGTTGAGTTCTAGTTTCTCATTAGGAGCGATATTTTTAGATTGTGTATATACTTTAGAGCCATTGGCAGCGTACATTTCGATAACGGCTTTTCCAGAATCGTTAGCAGAAAAATCAATGTTTAATAAACTATCAATTACGGTTGGGTAGTATTTCAATTCTAAGGTAGATTTAATTTCATTTACTCCTAAATTGTCATTGCTGCAACTAGCCGAAATAATACCATCATTAGTTACTTGAAGGGTAGCACCAGCGCCACATGAAGTATTGGTTACTGCAGCTTCAACTAAATTTACAGGAATAGCAGTATAGGCATAAGTTGGTTTGTTTACCGTACCGATATTTGCAGCGCCTTTTAAGCAATTATCGAAATTGATAGCAATTGTACCGCCGTCAGCAGGATAGCTTTTATAAGTTGAAGTTACTTGTGAAAAATTAGTTCCTTCAACATAACAAGTGCTGTTTTTTGTTCCTCCTCCTAAGCCAATGGCGAGTGAGCTAGAGAGTGAGGTATTATAATAGCAATTTAAAATATGCAATTCAGCATTTCGGGCTCTTGGCATACGTTCTTTACACCCTTCAGCCCAATAACAATTTTGAAAAGTTATGCTAAAATGACCATCATCAGGTGAATTAGAACTTCCAGAGCCGATTAGACTAGAAAAACGATGATCTGGAGTTCCCTTATCTTCATAATCGGTGGTTTTTGGTATTTTTTTATAAGTAAACTTACACCATGAAATAGTTACATTGTCTGTTTTGTCTTTCATGTCAAGGTTACCATCCATACCATCTTGAAACTCACAATGGTCAACCCAAAGATTTACACAGCCTTCAATAGATAGATTATCTTTTCCTCCTACGTCCCATGCGCCAGGACCTTCGAATACTAAATTTCTAATAATTACATTACTAGAACCAGGTTTAAGTGTTAATATTCCTGAATTATCTTCATTTGAGAGACCGCTGGTTGGTTTAACTTGTTTTAAATTAACTAACCTTGCACCGGGTAAACCAATAATGGTTTTGTTGTTTAACTTTACACTAGTATAGGAACATTCAATTGTGCCTGATACTAAAATCACAGCATTGGTAGGAGAAGTTGAAGTAAGAGCAGATTCTAAGTCAGAATAGTTTGAAACCGTTACGGTGTTTGAAGTATTAGGAGTGCCACCTCCAGTAGTAGCTGCACCAAAACCTTCTGGATGATCCATGTAGTATTTTTGGGCAAATAAATTGGAAATACTCAGCAAAAAAATTGCTAATAAAGAGATTTTTTTCATTTTTAAATTTTAAGTTTTTGGGGTTAAGATTTAATTGGTGTAATCGATTGCACAAATTTAACATAATAAAAAGTAGTAAATCAAAATTGGTGTGAAATTATTTTTAAAAATTCGGTTGTAAATCGTTTAAATGAGCTTTAATAACAATTCAATTAGTGATTAACTTCTTAAAAAAATAAGCAAACAATTACTTTTAATTCTCTAAAATTCACTTTAATAGCAAGAAGACTTGATTTAGAACCAAATAATTTTTTTTATTGGTAAAAAGATGGTACTTTTGCAGTCCTTTTGGCGGAGAGTGTTTTCATTAGGAATCAACAATTTATGTAAAACAACTTCTGTATTTTTCTACCGCATTAAGAAACACTAGAGAAAACAGAATACAAATTTTTTATCAGCATGTCTGAATTATTAAAATCACAAGAAGAGTTTTTAGCAAATTTTAACTGGCACAATTTCCAAGAAGGAATCGATGCTGTAGATGAGAAAAACTTACAAGAGTTTGAAGAATTAGTGTCTAAAACATTCATCGCTACAGATCAAGAAGAAGTAGTAGAAGGTGTTGTAGTTAGAATTACAGATAGAGACGTTATCGTTGATATCAATGCTAAATCTGAAGGTGTTATTTCTTTAAACGAATTTCGTTACAATCCTAATTTAAAAGTAGGTGACAAAGTAGAAGTATTAATTGATATCCGTGAGGACAAAACAGGTCAGTTAGTATTATCTCACAGAAAAGCACGTACTATCAAATCTTGGGATAGAGTTATTGCTGCTAATGAAACTGGAGAAATCGTTAACGGTTTTGTTAAATGTAGAACTAAAGGAGGTATGATCGTTGACGTATTCGGTATCGAGGCGTTCTTACCAGGATCTCAAATTGATGTTAAGCCAATTAGAGACTACGATGTATATGTAAACAAAATGATGGAATTCAAAGTGGTAAAAATCAACCACGAATTCAAAAATGTTGTTGTATCTCATAAAGCGCTTATCGAGGCTGATATTGAAGTACAGAAAAAAGAAATCATCGGTCAATTACAAAAAGGACAAGTATTAGAAGGTGTTGTTAAAAACATTACTTCTTATGGTGTGTTCATTGACTTAGGTGGTGTTGATGGATTAATTCACATTACTGACCTTTCTTGGAGTAGAATCAACCACCCAAGTGAAGTTCTTGAATTAGACCAAAAATTAAACGTTGTAATCCTTGATTTCGATGACGAGAAAACAAGAATTCAATTAGGATTGAAACAATTAAACGCTCACCCATGGGATGCTTTAGATGCTAACTTAACTGTTGGTGATAAAGTTAAAGGTAAAGTAGTTGTAATCGCTGATTACGGTGCATTTATCGAAGTTGCTGAAGGTGTTGAAGGTTTAATCCACGTTTCTGAAATGTCATGGTCAACTCACTTACGTTCTGCTCAGGACTTCGTGAAAGTTGGAGATGTTGTTGAAGCAGTTATCTTAACTCTTGATAGAGAAGATCGTAAGATGTCATTAGGTATCAAACAATTGACTCAAGATCCATGGACTGATATTACTTCTAAATACCCAGTAGGTTCTAAACATACAGGTATCGTTAGAAACTTTACAAACTTTGGTATTTTCGTAGAATTAGAAGAAGGAATTGATGGATTAATTTACATCTCTGACTTATCTTGGACTAAGAAAATAAAACACCCATCTGAGTTTGTAAATGTTGGTGAGAAACTTGATGTTGTTGTATTAGAATTAGATGTTGAAGGACGTAAATTATCTTTAGGTCACAAACAAACTACTGCTAATCCTTGGGATCAATACGAAGATTCTTTCGCTGTAGGAACTATCCACAACGGTGAGATTTCTGAAATTGTTGACAAAGGTGCTACTGTAGAATTCGGAGATGATATCGTTGCTTTCATTCCAACTCGTCACCTTGAAAAAGAAGACGGAAAGAAATTGAAAAAAGGTGATTCAGCTGATTTCAAAGTAATTGAATTCAACAAAGAATTCAAAAGAGTAGTTGCTTCTCACACTGCTATCTTCCGTGAAGAAGAAGAGAAAAACGTGAAAGCTGCTGCTGAAAACACTTCATCTGCATCTACTAACGCACCAGCTGCGACTTTAGGTGATAACAATGATGTATTAGCTGCTTTAAAAGCTAAAATGGAAAAAACGGAGAAAAAATAATTCTTAGATTTTTTATAAATAGAAAGTCCCACAGGAATGTGGGACTTTTTTTATGCCTTTGATATGTCGTTATTTTTATAGAATCGTGTTTTTAAAGGTAATGGTGAAGGTAGCCCCTTGGTTGATTTGGCTTTCTAAAGAAATGGTTCCTCCTAAATTTGTAACATGTTTATGGACTAAATAAAGACCAATTCCGGTGCTGTCATCATTTGAATTAAATGTTTGATGCAGTCCAAATACTTTATCTTTTACCTTTTTCATATCAAACCCAATTCCTTTATCGGAAATAATTAATTGCTTTATTCCATTTGAATTTTCTAAAGATTGGATAGTAATTTCAGGTTTTGTGCCTTTTTTATTGTATTTAATTGCATTTGTAATTAAGTTTAAAATAATACTTTTTAATGCAGCTTTATTATAAAAAATGCTAGGCAATCCATCAAAATTAGTAATAAGTACTGTTTTAGAATTTTGTACTAATGATATAATCGAATTTAAAACTTCTTCAAGCACCTCATTAAAAAAAACTTCTTCTAACGCATTGTTTTCTTGATGTTTTTTATCAAGTGCTATTACGGTTTCATTCAATGTTTTCTTTAATTGTTGAGTTGTTAATTCAATAATTTTGAGATATTCCAAACTTTCTTCGTCCTGAATTTTATTGTATTCAATTAAATCAAAAACCGATAATAAGTTATTGATAGGCGACTGCAAATCGTGAGCAGTGGAATAGGTGATTTTTTGTAATTCTTCATTGTGTTGGGTGAGCTCTTTGATATGTTCTTTACGCTCAAATTCCATTGTTTTTTTTGAAGTAATATTTTTGGCAATGGCGTAAACAATTTTTTTATCCTCAACAGGAACCGATGTCCAATGCAACCAAACTATTTTTCCAGTTTTGGTCACATACCGATTTTCAAAATTAAAAAGCCCTACGTTTTCGGTTAATTTTTTTCGTACCGAAGACGTTAAGTTTTTATCGGCTTCAAAAATAAAATCATTAATTGGGCGAGCAAATAGTTCTTCTTCGGTATATTCTAATAAAGAAACAACTGCAGGATTAATTCGTTTAAAATAACCGTCGTAACCGGCTACACATAATAAGTCTGGAGTAGATTCGAAAAATTCTTCAAAATTGTAAATGAATTCCTTGTTTTGATTTTTTTTATCGGGAGTGTCTTTTAGCATAGCTTATTATTGCTGCCAATGGGCTATTTGTAAACATCAAAGTACAATTTTTTTTGGTAACAAAAAAGCAACATTCAAAATTTAAGAATGTTGCTTTTAGTATGTAAGTAGATTTAAAATTAAACTCGGAAAATTCCGCCTACAGCAATTATTTTTTGAAAAAAGAAAAAATCTTGCGAGGCTTTATCATCAGCACTTAAAGTAGTTCGAATATCTTGCATGTTGATATAACCTCCTTTTAATTCACCTTGTATGTAAAAGTGCTTAAAAAAGGTTATGTTTAATCCTGCTTTTGCCGAAAGACCGTAACCAGAAACATGGAAATCATCATGACGTTCTTTTCCAAGCAAAGTGGTGTTTGTTTTGGGGTATAAAAGTCCAGCTCCAATACCTTCGGTTAGATTAATTTGTACTTTATCAATGTTTGGTAAACGGAACCATTTTGAAATATCATCAAAACGAGATACTTCGGTATGAACGTAGTTTAAACCATCTGTATGTTCATACATTAAAAAAGGAGGAGTACTTTCCAAAGTAGTACCAGTATCCATACCGCCTTCTTGAGCGCCATGTTGAGACATATCTACTGGTGTGTTGTTATAATCTCCGTTGTAAAAAGAACCCGCTTGATCGGTTGGTAAATTAATATATCCCGTAACATTCGCTGTTTGATTTTGTGTCATGACGTATTTCATATGATCTACTCCAACAGCAACGCTGTAATGGTCATTAATAAAATAACCCAAACGTAAATTAGTTTGCGGAATAGTCATTTTAACCGGATTGACGTAATCGAGATGCCATCCTTTTGGTTTATCATGAGCGGTCATGTTGTCTATTGTGAAATTATAATCTTTACCTCTGAAATTCACATCGGAATCGGTATAAGTTTCACGGTTTCCTCCCCACATAACAAAAAATTTTCCTTTGTTGTGAGCTGTATATTTATCTTGAACTTTGATTTCTTCTTGTGCAAAAATAGACGAAGTGATGCTTATGGCCATTACAACCATAGCAGTTAGTTTTGTTTTCAATTTGAATTTAAATTTGTTTTAGAATTGATTTACGGTTTTTCGAATGGCCACTAATTTATTCATTAGGGTTTCAAAATAATCCAAATGTAACATGTTGGCGCCGTCACTTTTGGCATTGGCAGGATCAAAATGAGTTTCAATAAAAATTCCATCAACTCCGACAGCAATTCCTGCTTTGGCTACGGTTTCAATCATATCGGGTCTTCCACCGGTAACGCCTGCCGTTTGATTGGGTTGTTGTAATGAGTGAGTAACATCTAAAACCGTTGTAGCATATTGCTGCATGGTTGGAATTCCTCTAAAATCTACTATCATGTCTTGATAGCCAAACATGGTACCACGGTCTGTAACCATTACATTTTGATTGTTACAATCTAAAACTTTTTGTACAGCGTGTTTCATGCTTTCGGGACTCATAAATTGTCCTTTTTTCAAATTAACGGTTTTACCTGTATTGGCAGCTGCTACAACCAAGTCGGTTTGACGCACTAAGAAAGCTGGAATTTGTAAAACATCTACATATTGGGCTGCTTTATCAGCATCTTCATTGGTATGAATGTCGGTTACGGTAGGAATTTTAAAAGTTTCTGAAACTTTTCGCAAAATTTTTAATGCTTTTTCATCTCCAATTCCTGAAAAACTGTCAATTCGAGAGCGATTTGCTTTTTTAAATGAGCCCTTAAAAACGTACGGAATTTCAAGTTTATCGGTAATACCAACTAGTTTTTCTGCAATTCGAAGAGCCATTTCTTCTCCTTCTATAGCGCAAGGACCTGCTAATAAAAAGAAATTTCCACTATCAGTATGTTTGATTTGAGGGATATTGTGTATGTTCATAGGAATTTGTTTTACGACTGCAAAGGTAGTTAGGTTTTACCATTAACTATTTAGTTCTTATGAATTTTTTAAGAACGCCAATTGTTAATTGTTTTTCTTGAGTGTAAGTCCAATCGGAACCTTTAAATATCCTTTTTCATAGATATTTAAATAAAGTGTTACTGGTTTTTTTTGACCTTCCCATTTTAATTCATAAACATCTAATAATCCGGCACCCATATTACTTCTTTTTGAAGGAAACGGACAGCAACTTTCTAGTTTGGAATACGTTATTTTTTCGCCTTTGGGTCCTGCTAAAGCATTCAAAAAACGTTCCTGATTAACCGTTTCTTCTCGGGTTGTTTTGAAAAAAATATTAATAGGATAATCGGGATCATAACCGTATTTTTTGTCTTTACTGAATTCGGTTATTAAAAAAGTATTGTCTTTTGTTAAGGTTAAATTTGGCGCATTATCATCTACGTTTTTTAAGGTTGATTTTGTACTGGTACAAGAGATACAAATAAGAGATAGAATTAAAATTACAATTTTTTTCATGCTTGTTTTTGCTTAAAATAATACGGATTAAAAGTAAGAATTAGCGGGTACAAAAAAGTCTATTTTATTTAATATTGAAATAAAATAGACTTTGAAATAAAACCAAAATTGGTTTAAATAATTTCGGCGCTAAGCCCCGCTTCTAAAAGTTGTGAGCATTGCGGTTTAAGTTTGGCTAAAGGACCTGTTTTTACGGTACATTTGCCATTATAATGAATAATTAAAGAACATTGTTCGGCTTGTTCGGGAGTATGATGGCAAACACGCATTAAAGTTTCAATTACATGATCAAAGGTGTTGACATCATCATTATAAAGAATAATTTCGTTATTAAAACCAATAGATTCTTTCTCTCTTACACGTTCTCTTACTTTTTCTTTCGTACTCATTTGAAAAGTTTTATACTGTTAATGAATATTTTACGAATTTACGTATTTTAATGATACCCAATTGTTTCTTTGGAACTTTTTAACATAGCGTAGCCCTTTTTGAGTACACGATTCATCGATAAAAGGAATGTCTTCTTCATAAAAACCACTCAAAAGCAAAATGCCTTTTGGGTTTAAACAAGCTACATAACGTTCCATGTCATTTAGTAAAATATTTCGGTTAATATTGGCTATAATCAAATCGTAATCTTTTCCTTCCAATAAAGCCGCATCTCCTTCATAAACGGAAATGTGTTGGCAATTATTGCGTTCGGCATTTTCAATAGAATTTAAATAACACCAATTGTCAATATCAATAGCGTCGATAGGTTGGGCACCTTTCATTTCGGCTAATATTGCCAAAATAGCTGTTCCGCAACCCATATCTAAGGTTTTTAAATTGGATACCTCTGTTTCTAATAAATGCTGAATCATCATGTGAGTGGTTTCATGATGTCCGGTTCCAAAACTCATTTTAGGTTCAATTACAATATCAAATTCGGCATTGGTTTTTGGGTGAAAAGGTGCTCGAACATGGCATTTTCCGTCTACATCAATAGGCTCGAAGTTTTTTTCCCATTCTTCATTCCAGTTTACCTGATCAATTTCTTCAACGGTATACGTAATAGTAAATTCATCCGAATTTAAAATATACACGTCTTCTAAAATGTTTTCTTCCCAAAGTTCTTTTTTTATAAATGCCGATATACCGGTTTCGGTTTCGGTAAAACTTTCAAAAGCCAATTCGCCTAATTCAGCAATTAATATTTCAGAACCCAATTCCTTTGGTTCGATGTTAAAATGATAACCTAAGTAACTATTTGACATGAGCAGTATTTTTTGCAAAGGTACGTAGCCAAGCGGTAATTTTTATAAAAATTTAGCTTTTAATTCGGGTGTAGCAATCATACATTTTTGCTTTTTTCCGTTAAGGCGGTAACGGTTTTTGGCAACAAAGTCATAAAGTGCATCTGAAATAAAAATCGGAATCAACCGAAACAACGGACTTAATTTCCAAATTCCGCCTAGCTCATTACCAATGGCAATAACAGCCGAAGATTTATAAAAATAAGCGACTTTGGGTTCGAACAAAATAAGACTATCCATTTTTGAAAAACTGATTCCTATTGATTTGCAAATGGCAATTCCGAGTTCCGATTGCAAAGCAACAAACCGAAAAATATCTTTTTTATCGCGTTTGATGATAAACTGAACCGCAGAATCGCAGAGATTACAGAATCCGTCGTAAAGAATAATTTTTTTATTTGGAGGAAATGTGTGCATACTGATTATAAGATTTGGAATCAATAGTTTATATATACCAACTCAAAAAAATCCTGAATAGTATGATTTTAACACACGCTAACTATTTTTTAACAGCTTCCACCAATTCCAATTCGTCTAAGTTTACTTTTGAGGTAAAAACGCCGTAATTAACAGTTGCTTTATTTTTTCATGGAAATCATTTTTTAAGGATTTTTATTTAATCTTTTTGGTATCATCTTTTTTTAAAACAATATCATTTTTGGTATTTTTAATTTTTATAGTTTCGGATTTATAACCCTTTAAATAAAAATATAAGATATCATTTTCACGACTAGTAAGTGTGTATTTTCCTTGAGAATCCGATCTAAATGACTCTTTCCTATTCAAATTTGTTATTATAACATTTTCAATGGGATTTTTTTGAGAATTGGTAATTGTTCCTGTGATTTTTATTTCTTCGCTTCCAGAAGAATAAAGATTATAAGTTGTTTTAAATTTCTCGATAGAATTAATATTTTTATTTTTTAAAGTCAATATTAAAACTCCTTTTCTAGCACCTTTTCCATAGATTTTTGTTACTGCACTATCTTTCAAAACGGTTATGCTTTCAATCTCTTTTGGATTAATTATATTTAAAAAAGCAGTATCATTTCCCAATAAAATTCCATTTATAACAATGAGCGGATTATTTTCTTTTTCGTAAATACTCTTATACAATTCTTTCTAAATATTTTTTTGAGCTATTATTTTTGAATTATTTGGTGTTTGGTTATGAGCATAAAAAAATAAAGAACTTAAAAGTAAAAGAGCTGAAAAATATAATTTTAAGTTTTTCATAATTAATTTTCTTTGGTTATTTAGTTTTAAATCAGAAATATACAATTATTTTTTAGCAGCTTCCACCAATTCTAATTCGTCTAAATTTACTTTTGAGGTAAAAACACCGTAATTGACGGTTGCTTTATTTTTTTCAATATTATCAATACTTCCCACCGACCTTCCGTCAATCATGCGTACGCGATCGCCAATTTTTAAAATGGGTTTTGGTTTTTCAACTACTGGTTTTAGTTTTTTAGTCTTTTTTTCTTCCCTAATGACGTCAATTTGAACTTCTACTTCTTTAATGACTTCTTTTTTCTTTTCGGCAATTATTTTTTTCTCTTTTGGAGTAGCTTTTTTACGCTTGGAATTTTCAATTTCTACTATTTTTAATAATTCGCCTATGAGTTCCTTTTTGTTTTTATTGTTAAAATATTTTTCCGATAAATCATCTACTTTTTGTCCTATATAAATCAGCTTTTGGTTGCTATCGTACAACTCTTGGTAACTTTCGAGTTTTTGCTTGATTTTCACATTGATGTTTTCCATCTTTTTGCTTTCCTCGCGTGCTCTAGTTTCTTCTTCTTTTAGATTTAAAGACGTTTTTTCGAGTTTAGAGCGCTCTTTTTGCAAAGTAGCAATGGTTTTATCAAAACGCACTTTTCCGCCTTCAATTTTCTTTTTCGCTCGATTAATTAGCCCGAAAGGAATGCCGTTTTTTTGCGCCACTTCAAAAGTAAAAGAACTTCCTGCTTGTCCTAAAATTAACTTGAACATCGGCTCTAATGATTTTTCATCAAAAAGCATGTTGGCATTGGTTGCATACGGCAATTCGTTGGCCAACATTTTTAAGTTGGAGTAGTGGGTGGTTATAATTCCGAATGCTTCTCGGTGATAAAATTCTTCTAAGAAAATTTCAGCCAAAGCACCCCCTAATTCGGGATCCGAACCTGTACCGAATTCATCTATTAAAAACAGTGTTTTATGATTACATTTTTTTAAAAAGTAATTCATGTTTTTTAATCGATAACTGTATGTACTTAGATGATTTTCAATAGATTGATTATCTCCAATATCAGTTAAAATACGATCAAATAAAAAGGTTTCACTTCGCTCATGAACCGGAATTAACATACCCGATTGCAGCATTAATTGCAACAAACCAACCGTTTTTAACGAAATGGTTTTACCCCCGGCATTAGGTCCCGAAATAACAATAATGCGGTTATCTTGTTTGAGTTCTATGGTTTGCGGATAGGTAATTTCGTTTTTTTCTTTGTTGTTTAAATACAGAATGGGATGGTACGCTTCTCTAAAAAACAGCCTGCGTTCTTCGGTAATATTAGGTAATATTCCTTTGATTTTATTGGCATATTTGGCTTTTGCAGCTATGACATCGATATCACTTAAAAATGCTTGATACTCTTTTAATAAGGGCAAAAAAGGCCTAATTTCGTTAGATAATTTTTTTAAAATTCGAGTAATTTCTTCCTTTTCTTCGTATTCTAAATTGCCCAATTCTCTTGAATATTTAAGAGTTTGTTCAGGCTCAATATAAGCAATGCTTCCTGTTTTGGAAGTACCTAAAATAGTTCCCTTCACCTTTCGGCGATACATGGCTAAAACGGCTAAAACACGTCGGTTTTGTACAAAACTTTCCTTAATATCATCCAAGTAGCCTAAACCGTTGTAATGGGTTAATGCGGCTCCAAAACTTTGGTTTACTTTACCGCGAACTAAGTTCATGCTTTTACGAATTTCGGATAATTGGGGTGAAGCATTGTCTTTAATTTCTCCATATTTGTCAACTACAACGTCAATAAAACTTATAATGTCTTTGGTGTATTCAACTTGTAAGCCACGCTGATTTAAATTCGGATAATAATCATCAAATTTTTTTAAAAAGGTCAATAAGACATTTACAGTTTGCGATAAATTGGCAATTTTTTTAAAACTTCCAACTTCCAAAAAACTATCTTCAATTGCTAAAAATTTAATTTCGTTTGTAATGGCTTCAAAACCATGGTTTGGGATAGCATTGTTATTATCAAAAGAAGCTACATATTCGGAAGTTTGATGAAGCGACTGAAGTAAGTTTTCCTTATCTCTAAACGGTTTAATTTCGAGTGCTTTTTCTTTACCAATATCGGTATTACACATTGCCGAAATGGTTTCGAGTATGGTTGGAAATTGTAAATCTTGTAAGGTTTTATCGGTAATTGATGTCATGTTTTATCCAAAATAGAAAGGAGCAAAGTTACAAACTTACGAGCTTTAAAACGAGTTCAATTACGGCTACTTTTAAAAAGTTGTTTAAGTTTGTACCAAACGAATTATCTATGGACTTAAAAATAAATAATGATTGGCAAAATGTGTTAGCGGCAGAAATGCAAAAGCCTTATTTTATTGATTTGATTAAAGTTGTAGAAAAAGAATACCAAGATTTTACGTGCTTCCCGCCTCAAGATTTGATTTTTTCGGCCTTTAATTCCTGTTCATTTGCTGATTTGAAAGTGGTTATTATTGGTCAGGATCCATATCATGGAGTGGGAGAGGCCAATGGTTTGAGTTTTTCTGTGAATGATTCGGTAAAAATTCCGCCCTCGTTACGGAATATTTTTAAAGAAATTCATGATGATTTAGATGCTGTTTTAATGCCCAATACGGGTAATTTAGCGTCTTGGGCACAACAAGGTGTTTTGTTGTTAAATGCTTCTTTAACCGTACGGAAAGATGCACCTAATAGTCACAAACATTTGGCATGGAATCAATTTACGGATGCTGTAATTCAGCTTATTTCTGAACAAAAAGAACACATCGTTTTTTTGCTTTGGGGTGGTTTTGCTCAAAAAAAAGGGGCAAAAATTAATCGAACTAAACATTTGGTTTTAGAATCGGGTCATCCTTCGCCAATGAGTGCCAATCAAGGGAAATGGTTTGGAAATAAACATTTTAGTCAAACAAATGCTTATTTAAAAACATGGGGAAAAGCGCCCATAAATTGGTTTTAATTCGCTTTAGTAATCGATTCTAAAACTGCTTTATTTTCGTAATTGATTACTTTGACAATGATTTCTTGGTTTTTGACTGTTTTGCCTTCAATCACATACAATTTTCCTTTTTTATACGCGATATTGCTATTATCAAAATCGATATCGCCGTATTGAAGTGTGTTTTTAATATCTAAAGTATCAATCCAATTTTCTTTTAAAACACTAGAAGCTTCTTCAGAATAATGGAAGGGTTTGCTACGTAAATTGCTTAAAACTCGGGCATTAGGAAAATAATTGCAACTGGTGTCTTTTCCTCCAAAAACAAAAGCAACAAAAAAACAACCGATCATTAATCCTAACAAATAATAAGCAAGACGCTGAGAAAATTTCATAAAAATTATTTTCGGCAAAGGTACACCAAAGTGGCACTAAAAAACAAGTAAATTAATGTCATTATGAGGCAAATCAAACCAATCGCTAATGGCTTTGTTGGTTACGATTCCGTGATAGAGATAAATGCCGTTTAAAAGCCCTTTGTTGCAACGAATAGCACTTTCAATTCCGCCATCTTCAGCAATTTGTAATAAGTACGGTGTTAAAATGTTGCTTATAGAAAGTGAGGCTGTTTTGGAATATCGAGAAGGAATATTGGGTACGCAATAATGTAAAACGTTGTTTTTTAAGAAAGTAGGCTTTTCGTGAGTGGTAACTTCCGAAGTTTCAAAACAACCACCCGTATCAATGCTTACATCGACAATTACGGCTCCTTTTTTCATGTGTTCAACCATTGATTCCGAAACTACAATTGGGCAACGTTCTTTGCCTCGCATAGCGCCAATGGCAACATCGCAACGTCGCAAGGCTTTCAGCAAAGCTTTGGGTTGTATAGTTGATGTAAACACACGTTGGTTTAAATTATTCTGTAAACGGCGTAATTTGGTAATCGAGTTATCAAAAACTTTAATAGAAGCACCTAATCCTAAAGCCGTTTTTGCGGCAAATTCGCCTACAGTACCCGCACCCAAAATGACAACTTCGGTAGGAGGAACGCCTGTAATGTTACCAAATAGGAGACCTTTTCCTAAATCGTCGGTAATCATTAATTCGGCTGCAATTAAAATAGAAGCTGTTCCGGCAATTTCGCTTAACGATTTTACGGCAGGGTAGGATCCGTCTTCATCTTTTATGTATTCAAAGGCGAGTGCGGTGATTTTTTTTTGTGCCAAGGCTTCGAAATAGGCCTTTTTTTTGGTTTTTAATTGAATAGCCGAAATTAAGATGGTTTCGGGATTCATTAATTTTATTTCGGCAATGGTAGGAGGTTCTACTTTTAAGAGTATCGGACAAGCAAAAACTTTTTTAGTGTCTTTTGTTACTTCGGCTCCTGCATCAACATATTCTTTGTCGCTATAACTTGAACTTTCGCCAGCTCCAGATTCAATCATCACACGATGTCCCTGATATACTAAAGATGTTACGGCATCGGGTGTTAGGCAAATTCGGCGCTCCTGGTAACTGGTCTCTTTCGGAATGCCTATAAAAAGGTCGCTTTTGTGTTTACCGATTTCCAGTTTTTCTTCCTGAGGCAATAATTGCTGTTTTGTAAAAGGAGTTATAGTGATTGACATTTTATGCAAATTTTTGTACACAAATTACGTAAAAAGTTTTAAAAAAAATAATGTTAATTCAAGAACAAATAGTTGACTTTGTTTCTAGTTTAAACGTAGTATACGCTTGCCATCTGCTAAAGACTCAATAGTAATCATAGTATGCATTTCGGGAATTAAATTCGGAATTTTTTCGGACCATTCGATAAAACACCAATTACCGGAGTAAAAATAATCTTCTACACCCATGTCCAGCGCTTCGGTTTCTTGTTTTAATCTATAAAAATCAAAATGATAAATGAGCTCTCCATCAGCAGTTTGATATTCGTTTACTAAAGAAAAAGTAGGGCTGCTAGTGGCATCCGTTACGCCTAAATTCTGGCATAATGCTTTGATTAGCGTGGTTTTTCCCGCTCCCATTTCTCCTTTAAAAAGGATAATTTTTTCTAGTTTTTCTTCTAGAATTTGTCGGGCAACATCGTTAATTTGGTCTAGGTAATAGTGTACTTCCATTTTTTCAAGTAATTGATAAGAGGAGCCATTTGTTTTTTTAATTCAATATGACTCCTTTTCTAAATATTATTTTGGATTAAAAACCAGAAACGGAATTATCATTTCTTCTAACGAAATACCGCCGTGTTGGTACGTATTTCGGTAATAACTCACATAATGATTGTAATTGTTAACGTAAGCCAAAAATAAATCGTTTTTAGCAAAAATAAACGAGCTGCTCATATTAATTGCGGGCAATCCGATTTTTTTTGGGTCTTTTATATCGTAAACATCTTTACTTTCGTAGGTTAAACTACGACCGGTTTTATAGCGCAAATTCAAACTCGTGTTTTTGTCGCCAATTACTTTAGAAGGGTGTTTAACGTTTATGGTACCGTGATCGGTTGTAAGAATCAATTTGAAACCCATGTTTTGAGCCTGTTGAATGATTTCTAAAAGAGGCGAATTTTTAAACCAACTTAAAGTTAGGGAACGATACGCTTTATCATCTGATGCCAATTCTTTTACCACATCTAATTCGGTTTTAGCATGCGAAAGCATATCTACAAAGTTATAAACCACTGTAACTAAATCGTTGTTTTTGAGTGATTTGAAATTTTCGGCTAATTTTTTTCCACTGGCTAAATTGGTGATTTTAAAATAATCCTGAACAATATCGAGCTTTAAACGTTTGAGTTGAGCAGTTAAAAACTCGGCTTCATATAAATTTTTTCCTCCTTCTTCTACATCATTTTTCCATAAATCAGGATGCTTTTTTTCCATTTCTAAAGGCATTAATCCAGAAAATATAGCATTCCGAGCATATTGCGTTGCGGTGGGCAAAATAGAGTAGTAGGGAACTTCTTTTTCGAGTTTGTAATAATTGTTAATTACATGTTCAAAGGCTTTCCATTGGTCGTAACGCAAATTATCGATTACGACAAATAAAATGGGTTTGTCTTTTTTCTGAATTTCCGGAACAACCAATTCTTTAAACAAAGTGTCCGATTGTATCGGACGATCGGCTTTGGGTTGAAACCAATCTTCGTAATTGCGTTCTATAAATTTTCCGAATTGGGAGTTAGCTTCAATTTTTTGCGATTCGAGAATTTCAATCATTCCTTGGTCGTTGATGTTTTCAAGTTCCAATTCCCAAAAAATTAATTTTTTATATAATTCAATCCAATCTTCATAGGTATTCACCATGGCAAGTTCCATGGTTATTTTTCGGAACTCTTTTTGATAATCGAGTGTCGTTTTTTCTGAAATCAAACGCGAATGATCCAAATTCTTTTTTAAACTCAATAAAATTTGATTGGGATTAACGGGTTTTATTAAATAATCGGCAATTTTAGAACCGATTGCTTCTTCCATTATATATTCCTCTTCGCTTTTGGTAATCATAATCATCGGTATTGAAGATTTTTTTTCTTTCATATCCGAAAGCGTTTCCAATCCGCTCATTCCGGGCATATTTTCATCTAAAAAAACAATATCGAAATTGTTTTCTTCAAAAATACTTAGGGCATCTAATCCGTTGTTGCAGGTGGTTACTTCGTAGTTTTTTTTCTCTAAAAATAATATATGTGGCTTTAATAAATCGATTTCATCATCGACCCAAAGTATCTTTATTTTATCCATTTAAATGTCTTTTTTTTATGCAATTTAATTCTTTATGAAACGAATAGTTATTAAAATTATGATAATTTTAGATGCAAAACTATTTCTAAAAAATAAAACCACCGCATGCTAAAAACATACGGTGGTTTTGAAAATCAACCAACATTAAAAAAAATCTTATTGCCAACCGCCGCCTAAGGCTCTGTATAACTGAATGATAGCGTTATATTGTTGGAATTTATTATCTATTAAGCTCAATTCAGCATTTAATTCTTCGGTTTTGGCGGCTAATACTTCTAAATAATTAACCATTCCGTAATTTAATAATTCATCCGAATAATTACTTGCTAACGTTAACGATTCAACCTGTTGTTTACGCACCTCAATTTTAGTTGTTTCGTTGTTGTATTGTGCCAAGGCGTTAGAAACTTCGTTACCAGCATTTAATAAAGATTGTTGAAATTGAAGCAAAGCCGTTTCTTGATTTGCTTTGGCTACTTCAAACTGAGTTTTAATTTGTCTTTTGTTTAAAATAGGCTGTGTTAAACCGCCGATAACACTTGCAAATAACGAATTAGCGCTTAGCCATTGTTGAATATCGATACTTTGAAATCCGCCTGTTGCCGTTAAAGTTAATCTAGGATAAAAATTTGTTTTGGCAACGTTTGTTTGTTCAAAAGCGGTAATTAAATTGTATTCGGCAGCGATAACATCGGGTCTGTTTCGCAATAAAATAGCAGGAACGCCTAATGCAATTTCCGAATTCACATTTTGATTTTCTAAAAGACCACGCTCTAATTTTTTCGGATTTTCGCCCATTAATAAGTTGAGTTTGTTTTCTAAAAAAATCACATTGTTTTTTAAATCGGCCAGAATTAACTCGGTTGCAAATTTTTGTGCTTCGGTTTGTTTAACACCCACTTCGTTCACATTTCCTGCTTTTTTTAAAGAAAGCATGGTTTGCACACTTTCAATACGATTTACCAATGTTTTTTCGGTCACTTTAATTTGCGCATCAGTCGAAAGCAATTCGAAATAAGTTGAAGCAATTTGAGCAATTAAATCTGATTTTACGGCTTGATTAGCAGCTTGTGTTTGCAAATATGCTGCATTTGCCGCTCTTTTAGTACTTCTAATTTTCCCCCAAACATCGGCTTCCCAAGATAAATTTCCTGTAAGTTGGTATTGATCAATTGAGGTATTTCGAACGATCGAACCTAACTGACTATTTTTCGATAATTCTTGATGTGTCACATCGGTTCCGACAGAAAAAGTAGGTAAATACCCCGCTTTTCCTTGTTTCATCATTGCTTCGGAAGCGGCCAAAGTTTGAATGGCAATTCGGATATCATAATTGTTATCTAATCCACGTTTGATGTATTGTTGCAAAATAGGATCGGTAAAAATGGTTTGCCATTGTAAATTTGCCATCGAAGTCGAATCTGCCGAAGTCGAATCTGTTCGGTAAAGATTTTCGGTCTCTACTTCAGGTCTTTTGTAATCTTTTGTTACCAGACACGATTGTAATACGATTGCTGAAAAGATTAGTAAAGCAATGCTATATATTTTAGTTTTCATATTCTTATTCTAAAGATTTTACATCTGATTCCTCGTTAGCGTGCTGAATTGGTTTTGATGAAACCTTTTCTTGTAAATTTTGGAAAACAATAAACAAGACAGGAATAATAAAAACACCCAAAATGGTTCCAATTAACATACCTCCAATTGCACCCGTTCCGATGGCTTTGTTACCAACAGCACCTGCACCACGAGCCAGCATTAAAGGCACCAAACCTAAGATAAACGCAAATGACGTCATCAAAATAGGACGCAAACGCGCTACAGCACCTTGAATGGCTGCTTGCACTACGGTGAGTCCTTTTCGTCGTGCATCGGCAGAAAATTCTACTATCAAAATAGCATTTTTGGCCAGCAATCCGATAAGCATGATTAGGGTAATTTGCAAGTAAATGTTATTGGTTACACCAAAAAAGTACGCAAAAATATAAGCACCTGCCAAACCAATTGGCAACGATAATAATACGGCAAATGGCAAAATGTAACTTTCGTATTGTGCCGATAGTAAGAAATATACAAATATCAAACACAACATAAAAATGTAAATGGTTTGTCCGCCAGCACTAATTTCTTCACGTGTTAAACCCGAGAATTCGTAACCATAACCTAATGGAAGTTTTTCGGCAGCAACTTCTTGAACAGCTTTAATAGCATCTCCGGAACTAAATCCAGGATTAGGTGCTCCTGTAATTTTAACCGAAGTAAACAAGTTAAAACGATCGATAGCTTGTGGTCCAAAAACTTTTTCGAGTTTCACATATTGCGAAATTGGAGCCATTTGTCCGTTGTTGTTTCGAACCAAAACACTATTTAAAGATTCTGGATCGGTTCTAAACTTAGGTTCTGATTGGTAAATTACTCTAAATTGTTTTCCAAATTTATTAAAGTTAGAAGCATACACACCACCATAATATCCTTGAAGTGTTCCCAAAATATCGGTTACGGTTAAGCCCGATTTTTTAATAGCCGGCACATTCAAATCAATTCGGTATTGTGGGTAATTTGGCGAGAAAGAAGTCGAAGCGTACTGAATTTCAGGACGGCTATTTAATGCCGCTATGAAATCTGCATTAACCTTACTCAATTCTTGAATAGAACCACCTTTTTGATCTTGTAATTGCATTTCGAATCCGTTCGAAAATCCAAAACCTACCAAAGTTGGACGCGCAAAAAACAGCACACGGGCATCTTTTACCGATGAAGCTCGTTTAAATAATTCTTGGATTACGGCAGTAACTTCTTGGCTTTTTTCTTTACGCTCTGCCCAAGGTTTTAATTTTACAATTACCATTCCGTAGTTGCTACCCGTACCACTAATCAAACTACGTCCCGAAATACGCAACACTTCTTTAATTTCAGGAATTCCTTTTAGTTTGTTTTCAATCTCTAATAAAACTTCTTCGGTTCTATTTAAGGAAGTTCCGGGAGCTAAGGAAATGTCCGACATAATCGAACCGGTATCTTCATTGGGTACGAAAGCTTTTGGCGTAATATTTAATAATAAAGCAAAAATTCCAGTAAAAACAGCAATTCCTAAAAATGCCAGCCATTTTCGTTTAACGAAAAATTCAACCGATTTTTTGTATTTTGATGTAGTGTTATCAAATCCAGCATTAAAGGCGGTATAAAAGCGTTGTAAGAATCCTTTTTTAGGCGCATTTTTATCGTGTTCTTTTAAGAAAATCGCACAAAGAGCAGGCGATAAAGTCAAGGCATTAATAGCCGATAAAACAATAGAAACCGCTAAAGTTAACCCGAATTGTTTGTAAAAAACACCCGAAGAACCGCTAATAAAAGAAACCGGAATAAACACGGCCGACATTACCAATGTAATCGAAATAATAGCGCTACTAATATCATTCATGGCGCTATGTGCCGCTTTTTTAGGATTGTGCTCGCCGGCTTCCATTTTGGCGTGAACGGCTTCAACAACTACAATGGCATCATCCACTACAATTCCCACCGCGAGTACTAAGGCAAAAAGTGTTAATAAGTTGATGGTAAAACCAAATAAACTCAGGAAAAAGAACGTTCCTACAATAGCCACAGGTACCGAAATTGCCGGAATAAGGGTTGATCTCCAATCTTGCAAGAAGATGAAAACCACAATAAATACCAATATAAAAGCTTCTATCAAAGTATGGATAACTTTCGAAATCGATTCTTCAAGGAAGTCGTTTGCATTAATTAAAGTAGTGTATTTTACTCCTTTCGGAAAGTTAATCGAAGAGTCGTCTAATACCTTTAAAGAATGTTCAATAACTTCTTGAGCATTAGAACCCGCAGTTTGTGCCACGGCAATTGCCACCGATTGGTTTCCGTTTGTCAAGGTGTTACTGGCATAATTTACAGCACCTAATTCAATTCGAGCCACATCGCCTAATTTTAGTACTTCGCCACTTGGAGTAGAACGCACAATGATTTCTTCAAATTCACGCGTACTTTGTAAACGACCTTTGTATTTTAAAACATATTGAAATGATTGATCGCTACTTTCTCCCAATTGCCCAGGTGCAGCTTCAATATTTTGTTCGGCCAATAAATTGGTAATATCGGCGGGTACAAGTCCATAAGCTCCCATAACATCTGGCTTTAGCCAAATACGCATCGAGTAATCTTTTTGACCAAAAATCATGGCTTCACCCACACCAGCAACCCTTTTGATTTTAGGTAAGATGTTGATGTTGGCATAGTTTTGAAGAAAAGTCATGTCGTAATTTGGATTTTCACTATATAAAGAGAAAATCAAAATATTATCACTTTGTCTTTTGGAAGTAGTAACCCCAGCTTTTGTTACCTCTTGAGGTAAAAGCGGAGTAGCACGCGATACACGATTTTGCACGTTTACAGCTGCCAAATCTGGATTGGTTCCTAATTTGAAATAGATGTTGATGGTTGCTGAACCATCGTTATTAGAAGTAGAAGTCATGTACGTCATGTCTTCTACACCGTTAATTTGTTCTTCTAGCGGAATAACCACAGAGTTCATTACAACTTCGGCACTAGCACCTTGATAATTAGCGGCAACCGTTACCGTTGGAGGGGCGATTTCGGGGTATTGCGAAACTGGGAGCGATATTAATCCCAAAATACCCAAAATAACAATGATTATAGAAATCACCGTTGACAATACGGGTCTGTCAATGAATTTTGAAAACATAAGTATTATTTATTCAAAAGTTAGTTATTCTCGTACGGAATAGGATTAATTTTTACCGGATTTTCAACAATTTCGGGTTTGATTTTAGTTCCTTCCGAAATAATTCCGATACCTTCAATTAAGATGATATCATTTACTTTCAAACCTTCATCAACCACATAAAAATGACCGCCTGGCACAGCACGAACCGTAACGGGTTTAGCAATTACTTTGTTGTCTTTGTCTACACTTAAAACAATACGTTTGTCTTGCATTTCTAAAGTGGCATTTTGCGGAATTAAAATCACGTTTTCTAAATTAGTCGGAATTTGAATGGTTCCACTTCCTCCTGAACGCAATAATTTATTGGTATTTGCAAAACTAGCTCTTACGTTAAAAGATCCAGTTTGAGTATTGGCCTGACCACTAAAGGTTTCGATTTTACCCTTTTTTTCATATTCCGTTCCGTTACTCAAAATCAAATTTACAGGTGGCATTTTTGCAATTTTTTCTTGAAAAGTTTTACCAGCGGCATGCATCGTAATATCCAATTGTTGCTTTTCATTCATTGAAAAATAAGCATAAATTGTACTTACATCCGAAATACGTGTCAAAGGTTGAGTTGTTTGACTACTCACGTAACTTCCTAAACGTAAAGGAAGGGTTCCTACAATTCCGTTTACCGGACTTTTAATGGTGGCGTAATTAATACGTGCTACAATACTTTGGTAGGTACTTTTTGCACTTGCCAAATTGGCTTTGGCGGTTTCTAATTGTACATCACTAATAATGTCACGTTCCACCAACGGTTTTAATCTGTTTACTTCTACTTGAGCCGCAGTTACTTTCGCTTTTGCAGCACTTGCTTCTTGATCGGCTGTTTGTGTTTCAAGTTTAAAAAGTAATTGTCCTTTTTTTACTTCTTGTCCTTCTTGTACATATATTTTTTCAATGTAACCATCTACTTTTGCACGAATATCAATATCGGTTACACCCTCAAGCGTAGCCGGGTATTCGGCCAATAATGAAGTATTGGATTGGGTAACTTTAATAACTTTGTAAGGCATCACTACAGGCGCCTTTTCTTCTTTTTTTTCGCAGGACGCAAAAACAAATAAGAGACTTAATAGTGAAAATTGAATATTCTTCATAGGTATGTGGATTGATTATCGATTATTTAATTTTTTTCAATTTCTTTAAATTCTTCTATAGATTCTAAAAGAATGTTTTCAACTTTTTGTACATAGGCTTTATAAGCTTTTGCATGCGCTAAGTTGTTGGTTTCTTGCGTACAAGACATTGTTTTTTCTCTATATAAAGTAAGTTTGTCAATTAGGTTTTTTTCGTGTTCAATAACTTTTATATAATTAGCCAATCGATTACTAAAAGGCGATGCTTTAAAATATTTGCGTCTATCGCCCGAAATGGTATAATATTCAATTCGCTCTGAATTAAGCAGTAAATGTAAATTGGTCGAAATTGAACTTTTGCTAGCACCCATTCGCTCCACAATCGTCTCAAAAGTCAATCCTTCTTTGCAACCATCTAATATGAGCAATCCCATAATTCGAGCGGCTAGGGGAGTGACATGGTAAATTGATTCAAAATGGATTCCAAACATTTCGATTAATTCTTGTTTTTCTTTCTGCAAATTATCCATGTACATAAAATTTATGCAAATTTACAGTTGGTTCGCTAATTACCGAACTAATCGAACCTTAAAAATATGTTAAATGTTGATTTTGTAAATTTGTGTGTAAAAAAGTATTAATTTTTAAGGAGCATTAATGCTTTTGAACGATAATTAAAAGACAAGCCAATAACAACTAATAGTTATTTCTTTATATTTGTCGGGCAAAAAACAACCCAGATGGTAAATCACATTAACAAATTGAAAATTTTTAATGACCCAATTTACGGTTTCATAACCATTCCCAATGAATTGATTTACGATTTAATTCAGCATCCTTATTTCCAGCGATTACGACGCATTTCGCAAATGGGATTGTCCTATTTAGTTTATCCGGGAGCCAATCATACTCGTTTCCATCATGCTTTAGGTTGCATGCATTTAATGCAAAAAGCAATTGAAACGTTGCGTTTTAAAGAAGTTTCTATTTCAACCGAAGAAGAAAATGCCCTTTTAATAGCCATTTTATTGCACGATATAGGTCACGGTCCTTTTTCGCATGCTATGGAAAAAAGTATCGTAGAGGATGTAAACCACGAAGCTATTTCGTTGTTGTTTATGAATCAATTAAACGAAATTTTTCACGGTCAATTAAGTTTGGCAATTCAGGTTTTTAAAGGAGATTATCACCGCAAATTTATGTTACAATTAATATCGAGCCAACTCGATATGGACCGAATGGATTATTTAAAAAGAGATAGTTTTTATACAGGCGTTGCTGAAGGAAATGTAAATTCGGAACGTTTAATCCAAATGATGAATGTGGTAGATGATGTTTTGGTTATTGAAGAAAAAGGAATTTATTCGGTCGAAAAATTTTTACTTTCCCGACGTTTAATGTATTGGCAAGCCTACTTGCATAAAACAAGTTTGGTGGCCGAGCTAATTTTGACTAAAGTATTAAAAAGAGCGAAAGAACTAACATTAAAAGGCGAAAAATTGCCGTGTAGCGCACCACTTCAGTTTTTTATGGAAAATAAAATTACCCTAGAACAATTTGATAGTGGCATTCTTGAAAAATTTGCCCAATTAGATGATTTTGATATTATAAGTGCACTTAAAGCTTGGCAATTTCATGGCGATTTTATTTTGGCGAGTTTGAGTAAAATGATTATAAATCGGGATTTGTTGAAAATAAAAATGAGCGCGGAGAAAATTCCTGTAGAAGAAATTCAGGTTTTGAAAGAAGAATTTGCAGCAGTCAATCCGATTACGGTGGGTGAGGCAGATTACTTTATTTTTAGGGGAAAAATAAAAAATCAAGCATACAGTAAAGAAGCCGAACCTATTCGGATTTTAAAAAAAGATAAAACAATTGAAGATGTTGTAGAAGCTTCCGACCAACTGAATTTGAAATCATTATCAAAATTAGTGACGAAATATTACAGTTGTTTTCCAAAACAACTGATATAAATTAATATTTAAAACCTATTTTTTATATTTTTGTCGGAATGAAATTAGCTAAAGTTTTTATTTTGAATAAGTAAAAAATGTATTTTTTGTAAAGTCTATCTTATTCTTAATCAAAACATAATCAGATGAAATGAAATTTAAAGCAGAACAAATTGCAGAAATTTTAGGGGGCAGTATAGTAGGGGATCCTAACGCAGAAGTATACCGTTTATCTAAAATTGAAGAAGGTACCGAAGGCTCACTCACGTTTTTGGCTAATCCGAAATACAATAACTTTATTTATACAACCCAAGCAACAGTTGCTATTGTAAATGAGAGTTTTATTCCAGAGGGTGCCATTTCTGCTACACTTATAAAAGTAGAAGATGCTTATGCGTCTTTTTCAAAATTACTCGAATTTTACAATCAAGTAAAATTAAACAAAAACGGAATCGAACCCAATACGGTTATTTCAGAATCTGCAACCTATGGCGAAAACTTATACTTAGGTAGTTTTAGCTATATTGGTGAAAATGTTAAGATTGGAAATAATGTCAAAATTTATCCAAATTGTTTTTTAGGAGATAATGTGGTTGTAGGAGATGACACCTGTATTTTTGCAGGATCAAAAATTTATTCCGAAACCATTATCGGGAGCAATTGTACCATTCATTCGGGAACCATTATTGGTGCCGATGGTTTTGGATTTGCTCCAACGGATGAAGGGTTTTATAAAAAAGTACCTCAAATTGGTAACGTAATTATTGAAAATTATGTTGATATTGGTGCAAATACCACTATCGATAGAGCAACTTTAGGCTCGACCATTGTGAGGCAAGGAGTAAAACTAGACAATCAAATTCAAATTGCTCATAATGTAGAAATTGGCGAGAATACCGTAATTGCAGCTCAAACAGGAGTTGCAGGTTCTACTAAAATAGGTAAAAACTGTATGATTGGCGGTCAAGTAGGCATTGCAGGTCATTTGAGCATAGGAAATAATGTAAAAGTTCAAGCCCAATCGGGTATTGGTAGGAACTTAAAAGATGACGAAACGGTGCAAGGAAGTCCAAGTTTTGGATACAATGATTACAGTAAATCGTATGTGCATTTTAAAAATTTACCCAAAATTGTTGCCGAGTTAGAAGAATTAAAAAAACAAATATTAAACCAAAAAAATGGAAATAATGGTTAAACAGAAGACCATCAAAAATGAAATTTCGCTTACAGGCGTAGGATTACATACTGGAAAAGAAGTAACAATGACTTTTAAACCAGCTCCAATAAATAATGGATTTACTTTTGTACGTGTTGATCTTGAAGGTCAGCCAATCATTGAAGCGGATGCAAATTATGTAGTGAATACCCAAAGAGGAACTAATTTGGAAAAATTAGGAGTTAAAATTCAAACTTCAGAGCATGTTTTGGCTGCTTTTGTAGGTTGCGATATCGATAACGTAATCATTGAATTAAACGCTCCTGAGCCTCCTATTATGGATGGGTCTTCTAAGTTTTTTGTAGAAGCAATTGAAAAAGCAGGTGTAGAAGAACAAGATGCCGAACGAAAGGTGTATGTGGTAAAAGAAGTAATTTCATTTACTGATGAAGCTTCGGGAAGTGAAATTTTAGTAATGCCAAGCGATGATTATCAGGTAACTACGATGGTTGATTTTGGTACTAAAGTATTGGGGACTCAAAATGCTACATTAAAAAATATTTCAGATTTTAAAACTGAAATTGCCAATTCAAGAACATTTAGCTTTCTACACGAATTAGAATCATTATTAGAAAATGGTTTAATAAAAGGGGGTGATTTAAACAATGCTATTGTATATGTTGATAAAGAAATTTCTTCAAATACAATGGAAAATTTAAAGAAAGCCTTTGATAAAGAAGAGATTTCAGTTAAACCAAACGGGATTTTGGATAATTTAACTTTACACTATCCAAACGAAGCGGCTCGCCATAAATTATTAGATGTAATTGGCGATTTAGCCTTAATCGGAATCCGTATCCAAGGTAAAGTAATTGCTAATAAACCAGGGCATTTTGTTAACACACAATTTGCTAAAAAATTAGCTAAAATCATCAAAATTGAACAAAGAAACCAGGTTCCAGTTTATGATCTAAACCAAGAGCCATTAATGGATATTCATAAAATAATGGCGATGTTGCCACACCGTCCACCCTTTTTATTAATTGATCGAATTATCGAAATGTCGGACAGCCATGTGGTTGGTTTGAAAAATGTAACAATGAACGAAAATTTCTTTGTTGGACATTTTCCTGAAGCTCCCGTTATGCCAGGTGTTTTGATCGTGGAGGCAATGGCTCAAACGGGTGGTATTTTGGTTTTAAGTACAGTACCAGATCCTGAGAATTATTTGACCTATTTCATGAAAATTGATAATGTGAAGTTTAAACATAAAGTTTTACCAGGAGATACTTTGGTATTTAAATGCGATTTGATTTCGCCAATTCGTCGCGGAATTTGCCACATGCAAGCAAATGCTTATGCCAATGGAAAACTAGTTACCGAAGCAGAATTGATGGCACAAATTGCCAAAAAACAATAAAAGCCTTTACAAACAAAAATTAAAAATAAACAGATGAATCAACCTTTAGCTTATGTTCATCCTGGCGCTAAAATCGCTAAAAATGTTGTAATTGAACCTTTTACGACTATTCATAATAATGTAGTAATAGGAGAAGGAACTTGGATAGGATCAAACGTAACCATCATGGAGGGTGCGCGAATAGGAAAAAATTGCAATATTTTTCCGGGTGCCGTAATTTCGGCGGTTCCTCAGGATTTGAAATTTGGTGGAGAAGAATCTTTAGCAATAATTGGTGATAATTGTACGATTAGAGAATGCGTTACTATAAATAGAGGAACGATTGCCTCGGGTCAAACAGTTATAGGTAATAATTGTTTAATAATGGCAACTGCACACATTGCTCATGATTGTCATGTGGGTAATAATGCCATTATAGTTAACGGAGTTCTTTTAGGGGGACACGTGACGATTGGTAATTATGCTATTATTGGTGGTTTGTCAGCTGTTCATCAATTTATTAGTGTTGGAGATCATGCGATGATTTCAGGAGGATCATTATTAAGAAAAGATGTTCCGCCTTATACCAAAGCCGCAAAAGAACCTTTGTCTTATGTAGGTATCAATTCAGTAGGATTAAGAAGAAGAGGTTTTAGCACCGAAAAGATTAGAGAAATACAAGATATTTATAGAATATTATACCAAAAAAATTACAATACTACTCAAGCTTTAAGTATTATTGAAGCAGAGATGGAAGCTACTCCTGAGCGTGACGAAATTTTAGATTTCATCAGAAATTCGTCAAGAGGTGTAATGAAAGGATATTCAGGGAATTATTAATTTTAGAGTTTAGGTTTCTGATTTTAGAACTCTAACCTTTATCATTAAATGGAATAGATAATTATTAAAACAATACTAAACGCAGTTTATAGATTTTAAAAGCTGCATTCTTAAATTTAAAATAAAAAAAATGGCATCTACATCAGATATTAGAAACGGACTTTGCATTAAATTCAACCACGATATTTATAAAATTATTGAATTTCTTCATGTAAAACCAGGAAAAGGCCCCGCTTTTGTTAGAACAAAATTAAAAAGTTTAACAACAGGAAAGGTTTTGGATAACACATTTTCAGCAGGACACAAAATTGAAGATGTTCGAGTAGAAACACATACATATCAATATTTATATGCCGAAGGGGATCAATTTCATTTTATGAATAATGAGAGTTTTGAGCAAATTACGTTAAACAAAAACATTTTGGATGCCCCCGATTTGTTAAAAGAAGGAACAAACGTAATGGTACAAATTAATACCGAAACCGATCTACCTTTAGCTGTTGATATGCCAGCTTCTATTATTTTAGAAGTAACTTATGCAGAGCCAGGTGTAAAAGGGAATACGGCTACAAATGCTACAAAACAAGCCACAGTAGAAACTGGAGCAACAGTAAATGTGCCTTTGTTTATTAATGAAGGAGATAAAATTAAAATTGACACCGCTTCTGGAAATTACATGGAGCGTGTAAAAGAGTAATTGAATTTGCAAGTTTGAAAATTTGAAATGAACTTTTGGGTTTTCGAAACAAAAATTTTTAATTTTCAAATTGTATCGTTTTCAAATTTTCAAATTTATTTTATGAAATTTCAAAGAGCGCATTCTTTATTAGAAATTGCAAATTTGCTTGGTTGTGA
Organism: Flavobacterium agrisoli; assembly: GCF_016522065.1. Lineage (GTDB taxonomy): Bacteria > Bacteroidota > Bacteroidia > Flavobacteriales > Flavobacteriaceae > Flavobacterium > Flavobacterium agrisoli. The sequence goes on from NZ_JAEHFV010000001.1 coordinate 280,943, forward strand.
ATTTGTTGGAAATGATGATTTTCCGGTTTTAGGTATGAATGAAATTCATGTTGTTGAAGCAGGAGACATTGTTTTTGTTGACCATCCAAAATATTACGATAAAGCGTTACAATCAGCCGCAACAATTGTTTTAATAAATAAAAAAGTTGATTGTCCATCAGGAAAAGCCCTTTTAATTTCCGATGATCCTTTTCGTGATTTCAATTTTTTAACACGCCATTTTAGACCTTTTCAATACGCTAATGTGGCTATAGCACCGTCGGCTAAAATTGGAGAAGGTACCCAAATTCAACCAAATTGTTTTATCGGAAATAATGTAACAATTGGTGAAAATTGTTTACTTCATTCCAATGTTTCCATTTATGACAATACGCAAATAGGCGATAATGTCATTATTCACGCTGGTACCGTTATTGGAGCAGATGCTTTTTATTATAAAAAACGTCCTGAAGGTTTTGATCAGTTGCTTTCGGGTGGAAGAGTTGTCATTGAAAGCAATGTAGGAATTGGAGCTTTATGCACTATTGACAAAGGAGTTACAGGTGATACTACTATAAAAGAAGGTACTAAATTAGACAATCAGGTTCATGTAGGACACGATACCGTTATTGGTAAAAAATGTTTAATTGCGTCGCAAACAGGTATTGCGGGCTGTGTTATAATAGAAGATGAAGTAACTTTATGGGGCCAAGTGGGTACCACGAGTGGTATAACTATCGGAAGTAAAGCAGTGGTGATGGGGCAAACGGGAGTAACAAAATCGGTACCAGGAGGGAAGTCGTATTTTGGAACTCCAATACAAGAATCGAGAGAAAAATTGAAACAATTGGCTAATATTAAAAAGATTCCTGAAATTTTAAATAAATTGAAGTAATTATGTCTATAAAAGAATTTGTTCAGAAATTTTACAAATCGGATGCTTTTATTGATGTTGAAGTTTTAAAAGATTTTTTGCATCCTGAAATTATTTTAGAATGGAATAGTACTAGCGGTTTAATCCAAATGGATTATAAAGCAATGTTGAATTATGCTCAAGAGTTAAGTCAAGCATATGTTCGCTCAAAAGTTCGAATTAGTCATATTGTTGAGGAAGGTGAGAATGTTGCTGTTCGGTATGCCCATTACGTAAAAACCATAGAAAATCCCCGTGAAGAAATTTTATTGGCGCTTTTTATGACCATATGGCAAATAAAAGACAATAAATTATACCGAGGTTATCAAATGAGTCATATTTCTTAGCAATTTTATCACAATAAACTCGAAAAAAATTACATAAAAAACCTTATTTTTGCAACACAAATTTAAAATCATATAAATAATATATCATGAGTGTTTTAGTTAATAAAGATTCCAAAATAATTGTTCAAGGATTTACAGGTAGCGAAGGTACTTTCCACGCAACTCAGATGATTGAATACGGTACAAACGTTGTAGGTGGTGTTACTCCAGGAAAAGGGGGGACTTCGCATTTAGATCGTCCAGTTTTCAATACAGTTAAAGATGCTGTAGATCAAGCTGGTGCCGATACTTCTATTATTTTTGTACCACCTGCTTTTGCTGCTGATGCAATTATGGAGGCTGCTGATGCAGGTATTAAAGTGATTATTGCTATCACAGAAGGAATTCCAGTTGCTGATATGATTAACGCTAACAATTACGTTAAAGAAAGAAACGCAAGATTGATAGGACCAAACTGTCCAGGTGTAATTACTCCAGGTGAAGCTAAAGTTGGTATTATGCCAGGTTTCGTTTTCAAAAAAGGAAATGTTGGTATTGTTTCTAAATCTGGAACTTTAACTTACGAAGCAGCTGACCAAGTAGTAAAACAAGGATTAGGAATTACAACAGCTATTGGTATTGGTGGTGATCCAATTATTGGAACAACTACAAAAGAAGCGGTTGAATTATTAATGAACGACCCAGAAACAGAGTGTATTATTATGATTGGTGAAATTGGTGGTCAATTAGAAGCAGATGCTGCTAAATGGGTAAAAGCCGATGGAAACCGTAAGCCAGTTATTGGTTTTATTGCTGGTGAAACTGCTCCTGCTGGTAGAACTATGGGGCATGCTGGTGCTATTGTTGGAGGTTCTGATGACACAGCGGCTGCTAAAAAACGTATCATGAGAGAAAACGGAATTCACGTTGTAGATTCTCCTGCTGAAATCGGTAAAAAAGTAAAAGAAGTATTAGGATAATTTCTAAATAATTCAAAATAACAATTCTAGAAAAGTCTCACTATTTTGTTGAGACTTTTTTACATTTTTATAGGATATAGAATAAAAGTAAAACAAAGTAATTAAGGTTCTTACAATCTCAGTTACTTATAAATAAAAAACATGTATAAAGAATTAGAAAAATTTAAATCAACCGATAGTTTTAATTTTGCAATAGAGGATAGTTTAGAAGCTGTATGTAATGCTCCAGATTCGGCATCTGGCGTATTTTTGGTTTATGAAATTACAAATGAAGGCAAACAATTAATAATGGTTGGTTCTACTGGAACAATTCAAAACAACGGTACTTTAAAAATTAAAAATGGAGGCTTGTACGATAAAATCGTGAACGGTCATCAATTTGCCAAAACTGGACGAAAATATTCTTGGCCAGCACAAATGAAAATAGAATCAATTGCTGAGTTAGAAGTAGTTTGGTATGATACTTTTAATGAAGAAATAAAAGCAATCCCTACCGCAGTGGAAGGAGCTGTATTACAGCAATTTTTTGATAAAAACGGCGTATTGCCAAAATGGAATGTTGCTTTTTAATTTTAGTTGGTTAAAAGTCTTTTAAAATAAAAACTTAAATATGAAAAAGCCTAAAATCAGTAATGCTGAGTTTAGGCTTTTTGCTTTAAAATCTAACGATTATTAAGTTTTGCTTTTTCTTTCATTATATCGCTCATTTTTCTGTTTTCAATTTTACTTTCTAACCACGAAATAATGTCGAGATATAAAAAAGCACGTTTTTCGTAAGTGTTTTTTTCAAGTTCAACAAATCGAGCTCTCATTTTAATGAATTCCTTTTTTATATCGCTAGGATAAAAATTGTTTAGGTTTTTCAAGAACTTAATGATTTCCTTTTGAACTTCGTGTAAATCATTCATTTTCAATAAAAACTTATAGGTGTTTTTAAGCTGATTTTCTAAATAATAATCTTTTCCTAGTTCATAATGAGCAATCAAACATAAAATACGCGAAAAACACATTAAATCCTCCCGCATGGATAAGTTTTTGTTGTTTATGATTTTTTCTAGATAAAAAATAGATTCATTGTATTTTTCATTACCAAAATAAATACTAGCAATTTTGTAATAAAACATCATTTCGTGATGTTCATCTAAATGATTGCTATGAAGTTTTAATTTATCTAAAATTTCGGGAATCAAATATTCGCTTTCTTTAAAAGAAGCTTCTAAAATATGATAGTTTAGTTTGTTGTTATACACATATAAAAAGGCAAGTGATGTTATATTATCATTTACCGGAAATTTGGGATCTTGAATGGTTTCTTCTAATAAAGTAAGGTATTTTTTAAAATTGGTTTGGTGTTTAAGCATGTACAAGGATTCTAAAAAATAATTGTTTCCTTTTAAAAAAAACACCGGATTTAAATAAATCATATTCGGATTATCATAAAAAAGTGTTACCCATTTATAAGAAAATTTATAACTGGCCAAAAAATCTTGTACTAAAAAACTTCGCCACAAATTGGCATTATAAAACCAATATTTTTCTCGGAAACCAAATTTAGTTTCATCTAATTTTGAAATATGTTTCTGAAAATAATCATCAATATAACGGTACTCTTCATCGTTTTTTACATAACCCGTTTTAAGCATGATGCCGTATAATTGCAAGGATAAATTCGAAAGTTTACTCGAAATCGTATTTCTGTAATTCAATTCTTTTGCCTGAATAACCAATTCATCTGCCCGCCCTTGAATACTTCGGGTTATGTATTGCGATTCAATTAATTTTTCAAATTCAACAATTTCGTATGCCATGTATTTTTCATCGTGCTCAATGGCTTGCTGCTTGGTTTTGTCTAAAATTTTTAAACTTTGTTTGTATAAACCTTTGTTGTACAGGATAACAGCAAAATCCATTTGTTCGCGCAATTGATAGCGAATATTTTGACTAGGAATATTCAGCCGTATACTGACTAGAATTTGTTTGTATAAATATGATTTTAAATTAGAAAGTTGAATTTTTTTAATACTTCCGCTTTTCAGAATAATTTTTTCATCATAGGTTTCAGACTTATCCAAAATATTGAATAATTCAATGAATTTGGTATTTGAACTAGTTTCTAATCGACTTGCAAAAATTTTGAATTGCCTTTTTTCAGACTTAGTAAGTGATTTAATTAATACAAATAAAAAATCTTTTTGATGGTTAGCCATTGTAAAAAAATAGGTTTTAATTTACTGATTTTCAAATGTTTATATGGTAGCTTAGTGCGTTATAAACAGTATATATTCAGTTAAATGAATTTCATATTACAGACTTAGGTGATAAGTTTGTTATCAAGATGTGAAATTACATTAAATAAACGAATAATGAATAGAGAGAAAGTTCAAATTTTTGATACCACTTTAAGAGATGGTGAGCAAGTTCCAGGATGTAAATTGGATACCAAACAAAAATTAGTTATCGCTGAACGCCTTGATCAAATGGGAGTAGATGTGATTGAAGCTGGTTTTCCTGTATCTAGTCCTGGTGATTTTTTATCAGTTTCTGAAGTTTGTAAAATTGTAGAAAATGCTACCGTTTGCGGATTAACTCGAGCAGTAAAAAACGATATTGATGTTGCAGCAGCGGCTCTCAAAAATGCAAAAAAACCTAGAATTCATACAGGAATAGGTACTTCTGATTCTCACATCATTCACAAATTAAACACAACCAGAGAAGATATTATTGAGAGAGCAAAATTTGCTGTGTCTCATGCTAAAAGTTATGTCGAGGATGTAGAATTCTATGCAGAAGATGCTGGTAGAACCGAAAATGCTTTCTTAGCAAAAGTATGCGAAGAAGTTATTAAATCGGGGGCTACAGTATTAAATATTCCAGATACGACAGGCTATTGTTTGCCAGAAGAATACGGTGCCAAAATAAAATACTTAAAAGAGAATGTGAAAGGAATTGATAATGTCACTATTTCGTGTCACTGTCATAATGATTTAGGAATGGCAACGGCAAACTCTATTGCTGGAGCAATTAATGGAGCACGACAAATTGAATGTACAATTAATGGTATTGGTGAGCGTGCCGGGAATACTGCTTTGGAAGAAGTGGTAATGATTTTTAAACAACACCCTTATTTGAATTTAGATACTAATATTAATACCCGACAATTAAATGAAATGAGTCGTTTGGTTTCGGAAAGTATGGGGATGATTGTGCAGCCTAATAAAGCTATCGTGGGAGCAAATGCTTTTGCGCATAGTTCTGGAATTCATCAGGATGGTGTTATAAAAAACAGAGCTACTTACGAAATTATGGATCCGCATGATGTTGGTGTAAACGAATCGTCTATTGTTTTAACAGCTCGTAGCGGTCGTGCAGCTTTAGCCTATCGTGCTAAAAAAGTGGGTTATGAGCTTACAAAAGTGCAATTAGATATTGTATATCAAGAGTTTTTGCGTTTTGCAGATATTAAAAAAGAAGTGCTTGATGAGGATATTCATCAAATCATTGAAGCTTGTAAAGTAAATATTTAATGCTTTTGTAACACGTTTTTAGTTTTGTATAATGGAATTTAAAATTGCAGTTTTAGCGGGAGACGGAATTGGACCAGAGGTTGTATTGCAAGCAAAAAAAGCATTGCAAGCTATCGCTAGTGTCTACGAACATGATTTTATTTTTGAAGAAGCTTTAATTGGAGCAACTGCAATTGAAAGAACAGGAAATCCATTACCGCAACAAACTTTAAATTTATGTTTAAATACAGATGCCGTTTTACTAGGTGCTATTGGAGATGCTAAATACAATGATAATTTTGATGTTAAAGTTCGCCCGGAGCAAGGTTTGCTTAAGTTGCGAAAAGAATTAGGTCTTTTTACTAACATTCGGCCTATAAAACCATATCGACCATTATTAAATGCTTCTCCTTTAAAAAGAGAAATTATTCAAGATACAAATTTTATAATTTATCGCGAATTAACAGGGGGGGTATATTTTGGTGAGAAAACAACAAACGAAGCCGGAACCTATGCGTCTGATTTGTGTGAGTATTCCGAAAATGAAATAGCTAGAATTGCGCATTTGGCATTTCAAGCAGCTCAAAAAAGGAAAAACAAAGTTACAGTTGTTGATAAAGCAAATGTTTTAGAAACTTCCAGATTGTGGCGAAAAGTGGTAAAAGAAGTGGGATTAAGTTATCCATCAGTAGCACTGGATTTTTTATTTGTAGACAATGCCGCTATGCAATTAATAATAAATCCTAAAAAATTTGACATAATTCTATCCGAAAATTTATTTGGCGATATTTTGTCTGATGAAGCAAGTGTTATTACGGGCTCAATAGGATTGTTGGCTTCAGCTTCCTTAGGAGATAAAAAAGCATTGTTTGAGCCAATTCATGGTACTTATTCTAGAGCAAAAGGTAAAAATAAAGCCAATCCTATTGCATCTGTTTTATCGGCAGCTATGATGTTAGAGTTTTTTGGATTACAAACAGAAGCAGATAAAGTTTACGAAGCGGTCGAAAAATCAATTGAATACCAAGTGGTTACAAGTGATTTGAAGCCGGATTCGAATTTTGGTACCAATGAAGTAGGGGATTTTATTTCAAACTATATTTTGAATAAAGACGATTTGCTTTATTTTAATAATGATAACGTTCATATTGGTCAATCGACAATTGTTTAATAAATTTTGTTAAAAATATAGATTTATTAACAAGAAGTAGGTAAAATGTTGCTTTTTTGTTTTTTTTAGACTGATGTTTTTTATACATTTGTACCACCAAAAACAAAAAATGAAACATTTAATTATAAATACTTTTGTCGTTAATGTCATTGTGGTTACCACAGTTGATTAGGGAAGAGTATAGATATAATTGAAAAATAATATTATAAACCTCCCAATAAAATTGGGAGGTTTTTTTTTAAATAAATTAAACAAAAATGGTATTAAACAAATACAGTAAAACCATTACACAAGATGAGACGCAACCTGCTGCTCAAGCTATGTTGTATGGTGTTGGTTTGACTGAAGAAGATTTGAAAAAGGCACAAGTAGGGATTGTAAGTATGGGCTATGAAGGAAATACTTGCAATATGCATTTAAATGATTTAGCTAAAGATGTAAAAGCAAGTGTCTGGAATCAAGATTTAGTTGGTTTAATTTTTAATACAATTGGTGTAAGCGATGGTATTTCAAATGGTACCGAAGGTATGCGATTTTCTTTGGTTTCAAGAGATGTAATTGCAGACTCTATTGAAACAGTGATGGGAGCACAATGGTATGATGGTATGATTGCAATACCAGGCTGTGATAAAAACATGCCAGGTGCTGTTATGGCAATGGGACGTGTAAATCGCCCAGCCATTATGGTCTATGGTGGTACTATACATTCAGGAAAATGGAAAGGGGAGTCTTTAAATATTGTTTCTGCATTTGAAGCTTTAGGTAAAAAGTTTAATAACACTATTAATCCTGAAGATTTTAAAGGTGTAATTCAAAATTCTTGCCCTGGAGCTGGTGCTTGCGGTGGAATGTATACGGCTAATACTATGGCTTCGGCTATTGAAGCTTTGGGGATGAGTTTGCCATATAGTTCTTCAAATCCGGCTTTAAGTCAAGAAAAAAGAAATGAATGTGCTGAAGTTGGAAAAGCTATAAGAATACTTTTGGAAAAAGATATTAAACCAAAAGACATCATGACTCGCAAAGCTTTTGAAAATGCCATAACAATTGTAGCCGTTTTAGGTGGTTCGACTAATGCGGTTATGCATTTAATCGCAATGGCGCATTCGGTTGGTATCGAAATTACATTACAAGATTTTCAAGCAATAAATGATAGAACGCCGGTTTTAGCAGATTTAAAGCCAAGCGGAAAATATATGATGGAAGATTTGCATCACGTTGGTGGAATTCCAGCTGTAATGAAATATCTTTTAAAAGAAGGGTTTTTACACGGTGAATGTTTAACAGTTACAGGGAAAACGCTAGCCGAAAATTTAGAATCTGTTCCTGATTTAAATGATGGTCAAGATGTGGTTTATGAAATTCATAAAGCATTAAAACCAACAGGAAATATTCAAGTTTTATACGGAAATTTAGCTTCGGAAGGTTGTGTAGCTAAAATTAGTGGAAAAGAAGGAGAATATTTTGAAGGTACTGCTGTAGTTTTTGAAAGTGAATTCGAAGTAATTCCAGGTCTTGAAAAAGGAATGATAAAACCGGGTAATGTAGTCGTCATTAGGTATTGTGGACCAAAAGGTGGGCCAGGAATGCCAGAAATGCTTAAACCTACATCAGCTATTATTGGGGCAGGATTAGGAAATAGTGTTGCGTTGATTACAGACGGTAGATTTTCTGGTGGTTCACATGGATTCGTGGTTGGCCACGTTACACCAGAAGCTTATGAAGGAGGAGCAATTGCGCTTGTTCAAGACGGTGATTTGATTGCTATTGATGCGGTTAAAAACACGATTGATTTGAGGATTTCAGAAGAGGAATTCTCAAAAAGAAAAGCCAATTGGGTTAAACCAGCTTTAAAAGCTTCGAATGGAGTTTTACTAAAATATGCAAAATCAGTTTCGAGTGCCTCTACAGGTTGTGTTACTGATAGATTATAATATTACATTGAGGTTTTAAATATTTAAAATTTCTTGAAAAAATAGAATCCAAAAAATGGAAACAATTAGAATATCAGGCGCAGAAGCCGTTATAAGATGTTTATTAGAAGAAGGGGCAGATTTAATTTATGGTTATCCAGGAGGAGCCATCATGCCTGTTTATGATGAATTATATAAGTTTAGAGATAAGTTAAATCATACTTTAGTACGCCACGAACAAGGTGCTATTCATGCTGCTCAGGGTTTTGCTAGAGCAACAGGGAAGGTTGGAGTTGCTATCGCTACTTCGGGTCCAGGGGCTACAAATTTAGTCACAGGAATTGCCGATGCGCAAATTGATTCAACACCTATAGTATGTATTACAGGTCAAGTAGCAAAACATTTATTAGGTTCGGATGCTTTTCAGGAAACGGATATTATCGGTATTTCTACACCAGTAACCAAATGGAATATTCAGGTTACAGAAGCTCGCGATATTCCTGCTGCAATTGCAAAAGCGTTTTATATTGCGCGCTCAGGTCGTCCAGGTCCAGTTTTGGTAGATATTACCAAAAATGCACAGGTTGAAGAGTTTGATTTTAAATACGAAAAATGCACAAGTGTAAGAAGTTACACGCCTGTACCTAAATTAAATATTGAAAAGATTAAAGAAGCAGCTCAAGTGATTAATTCTGCCCAAAAACCATTTATAGTGTTTGGTCAAGGAGTAATTTTAAGTGAGGCTGAAACTGAATTAAAGACGCTTGTTGAAAAATCAGGAATACCGGCTGCTTGGACAATTTTAGGTTTATCGGCTTTACCAACAGATCATCCTTTAAATGTTGGAATGTTGGGAATGCATGGTAATTATGCGCCTAATTTAATGACAAATGAATGTGACGTATTAATTGCGCTAGGAATGCGATTTGATGATCGCGTTACGGGAAATTTAAATACGTATGCCAAACAAGCAAAAGTGATTCATTTTGAAATTGATCCGGCAGAAATTGATAAAAATGTTAAAACAGAGATTGCTGTTTTAGCAGATTTAAAAGAAGCTTTAACCGAATTGATTCCGTTAATCGAGACAAAAAAACACGATGAATGGCACAACGGATTTAAAGAGAAAGCCGTTATTGAATACGATGCTGTAATTAAAGAAGAATTAAATCCTACGAATGGTAAAGGAATTTCGATGGGTGAAACCATTGAAATGATTAACAAACATTCAAAAGGTGATGCTATTATTGTGTCCGATGTAGGTCAGCATCAAATGTTTGCTTGTCGTTATTCTAAATTTAATAGTACCAAAAGTAATGTTACTTCAGGAGGTTTGGGTACGATGGGATTTGCACTTCCTGCTGCTATTGGTGCTAAAATGGGTCAACCCAATAAGGAAGTTGTAGCGGTTATAGGAGACGGTGGTTTTCAAATGAATATTCAGGAATTAGGAACTATTTTTCAATCTAAAGTTCCCGTTAAAATCGTTGTTTTAAACAATCAATTTTTAGGAATGGTTCGCCAATGGCAAGAGTTGTTTTATGATTATCGTTATGCTTCTACTGAAATGATTAATCCTAATTTTGTAGCAATTGCCGAAGGGTATTATATTAAAGCAAAACAAGTAGCGAAACGCGAAGATTTGGATAAAGCTGTAGAAGAAATGTTAGTATCAAAAGATTCTTATTTCTTAGAAGTTATTGTTGAAAAGGAAAACAATGTTTTTCCAATGATACCAACTGGTGCATCTGTAACTGATATTCGTTTAAGTTAAAATTATGGAAGAAAATAAAACATTCACCATTTCGGTGTATTCAGAAAATAATGTTGGATTGTTAAATAGAATATCAGGAATATTCTTAAAGCGTCACATTAATATATTAAGTCTAAATGTTTCAGAATCAGAAATTGAAGATGTTTCTCGTTTTATAATCGTAGTTCATACTACCGAGAAATGGGTTCAAAACATTGTAGGTCAAATTGAAAAGCAAATTGAAGTAATTAAAGCTTTTTATCACATTGATGAAGAAACGGTATTTTTAGAAAACGCCTTGTTTAAAATTCATTCGGACTTGTTTGAAAATGAAGAAATTAAGGCCATAATTAAGGAAAGCAATTCCGTTGTTATTACAACGGAACATGACTTCTTTGTTATTTCAAAAGCCGGAAAACGTTCGGATATAAAAGCATTGCATTCAAAATTAAAACCGTATGGTATCATGCAATTTGTTCGTTCGGGCAGAATTTCAGTTTCAAAAGAAAAAATGGAAATTTCGCAAATGTTACAAGATTTAAAACATAATTAAAAAATCAAATAAATTAAGATTAAAATTAAAACTAGAAAATGGCAAATTATTTCAACACATTACCGTTAAGATTACAGTTAGAGCAATTAGGAGTTTGTGAATTTATGGATCAATCTGAATTTGCAGATGGAATTGAAGCACTTAAAGGTAAAAAAGTAGTAATCGTAGGTTGTGGAGCTCAAGGTTTAAACCAAGGTTTAAACATGAGAGATTCTGGATTAGATATATCGTATGCATTGCGTGCCGATGCAATTACTGAAAAAAGAGCCTCTTTTAAAAATGCTACAGAAAACGGATTTAAAGTAGGTACTTATGAAGAGTTAATTCCAACTGCTGATTTAGTATGTAATTTAACACCAGACAAACAACATACTGCTGTTGTTACTGCAATTATGCCATTAATGAAAGAAGGATCTACCTTAGCATATTCGCATGGTTTTAATATTGTAGAGGAAGGAATGCAAATTCGTAAAGATATTACGGTAATTATGTGTGCTCCGAAATGTCCTGGTTCTGAAGTTCGTGAAGAGTACAAAAGAGGATTTGGAGTTCCAACCCTAATCGCTGTACACCCAGAAAATGATCCTAAAGGACTTGGTTTAGATCAAGCTAAAGCTTATGCTGTTGCAACTGGAGGTCATAGAGCAGGTGTTTTAAGATCATCATTTGTTGCTGAAGTAAAATCGGATTTAATGGGTGAGCAAACTATTCTTTGTGGTTTGTTGCAAACAGGATCTATTTTATGTTTTGATAAAATGGTTGAAAAAGGAATCGATGCAGCTTATGCTTCTAAATTAATTCAATACGGTTGGGAAACTATTACCGAAGCATTGAAACACGGAGGTATTACCAATATGATGGATCGTCTTTCTAATCCTGCAAAAATTAAGGCTTATGAAATTTCAGAAGAATTGAAAGATATCATGCGTCCCTTGTTTCAAAAACACCAAGACGATATTATTTCTGGAGAATTTTCAAGTACTATGATGGCTGATTGGGCAAATGATGATGTGAACTTGTTAACTTGGAGAGCCGCTACCGAAAATACAAATTTTGAAAAAACAGCTCCTCAAGCAGCTGCTATTCCAGAACAAGAATACTTTGATAACGGTGTGTTAATGGTTGCTATGGTTAAAGCAGGTGTTGAATTAGCATTTGAAACCATGACAGAAGCTGGAATTATTGAAGAATCAGCTTATTACGAGTCTTTACACGAATTGCCTTTAATTGCGAATACTATCGCAAGAAAAAAATTATACGAAATGAATCGTGTTATTTCTGATACTGCTGAGTACGGATGTTATTTGTTTGATCACGCTTGTAAACCATTATTAACAGATTTTATGAAAACTGTTGAAACTGATATCATTGGTAAGCCTTACGGAACATCTAACCAAGTTGATAATTCACTTTTGATTGCAGTAAATAAGTCTATCCGTCAACACCCAATTGAAGAAGTAGGTGAGTGGTTGAGAGAGTCAATGACTGCTATGAAAAAAATTGGATAATTACATGAATAAAAATTAGGATTGCTTCATAGTGTATGAACCGAAGCATGATTTGCACTGTATCTGTTTTTATATAATATTTTGAATTAGTAAGCACTTATTAGATTTTAAAGATATAGTTGTAGATTGATTACTTTCACTTAACTTCAAATTCGTTTGATAGTTAGGTGAAGTAATTCCTAATAAGTTATTCTCGTTTGGTTTAAGAACTACACGATAACATTGAACAACCTACTTTAGAACGTGCCCAGTCGGGACGTTTTGCAAACCACTTTTCATTTTTGGGTTGCTCATCATAGGGTTTTCGAAGTAATTGATACAATTCATCAATTAATGAAAAATTATCTTTATTAGCTAAATCAATACTCATTTGAGCCATATAATTACGTAAAACATATTTAGGGTTGATGAGATTCATTTTTGTTTTTCGTCCTTCATCTGATAAGCTTTCTACGTTTAATCGTTCCAGATATTGCGAAAACCATTCTAACCAAGTTTCTAAAATATTTTGTTGTATTTCAGAAGGGTTATAAAAAGCTAGTTTAATTTTTTCTAAAGCTTCAATTGCAGTATCCTTAAGACTTATTGTACTTAATTTTCTGAAAAAAATTGTCATATCGGTCTCAGAAAGCTGCAAGTTATGCTCTAAATAATCAATTAAAATAGAATTGGTTTCTTTTGTAGAAAAAATTCCGATTTTACTCAACATCATGTTATTATATTTTACTTGGAAATCTTTTTGGAAAGATTCTAAAATTGCTTCTAATGGCGCAGCATCATTTACCAAAGGGAATATAGCATTGGCTAATTGATACAAATTCCATTGTGCCACATTTGGTTGGTTGCCAAAGCGGTATCGTTTATGTTGCCTATCGGTTGTGTTGGGTGTCCAATTCGGATCGTAATTATCAAGCCAACCATAAGGACCATAATCAATAGTGAGTCCGTGAATAGACATGTTATCGGTATTCATTACACCATGAACAAAACCGACACGTTGCCATTCTAAAATCATGTCTAGTGTTTTGTTGGCGATCTTTTTAAAAAAGGAAATATAATCTGTTTTTGTATTTCCAGTAATTTCTGGATAATAATATTTAATAGTAAAATCGACTAATTGTTTTAGGTTTTTTAGTTCATTTCGAGCAGTCAACATTTCAAAACTACCAAACCGAATAAAGGAGGGCGCTACCCGACAAACAATAGCTCCTTTTTCATATTCAGGATGTCCATCATAAAGCATATCTCGCAGAACTTCATCTCCCGATAAAATTAGCGACAACGAACGAGTGGTAGGTACGCCCAAGTGAAACATGGCTTCGGCACAAAGATATTCGCGTATAGAAGATCTTAAAACCGCTAATCCATCAGCTGTTCTAGAATAAGGTGTTTTTCCTGCGCCTTTTAATTGTAGCGTATAGAATTTGCCTTTATTTTCTACTTCGGCTAAATTTATTGCCCTTCCATCTCCTAATTGTCCTGCCCAATTTCCAAATTGATGTCCTGCATAACACATAGAAAATGGTTTTGAGTTGGGAAGTAGCTCATTGCCTGAAAATATTTTTAAAAAGGTATCCGATTTTAAATCATTAGCGTCCAATCCTATTAAATTTCCTACTTCAATAGAAGCATGAATTAATTTAGGATTACTTGTTTTTTTAGGCAAAACATACGAAAAGCAAGCATTTTTAACTTGTCTAATTTCATTAGATTGTTCAGAGTCAGCTGGCAATTCTTCTGTAAAACGATTTTTGATTTGAAGTGGATTCATTATTTAAGCTAATTTGTCGGCAAAAAGTTTTTTCAATTTTTCGATTTTTGGATCTATAACAATTTGGCAATACCGAGCTTCGTTATTATTGTTGTAGTAATTTTGATGTTCTTCTTCGGCTTTGTAAAACACTTCAAAAGGAACAATTTCGGTAACAATAGGTTTTTCAATAATTGGTTGAATTAATTGAAAAACCTCCAATGCATCCTTATGTTGGTTTTCGTTGTGATATAAAATAATGGAACGGTATTGCGTACCGATGTCTGCTCCTTGTTGGTTTAAAGTGGTTGGGTCATGACTCGACATAAAAATCAGTACTAATTCTTTGTAAGAGATAATATCTGAATCAAAAGTAACTTGTATAACTTCGGAATGTCCTGTTCTTCCGGTACAAACTTCACGATAAGGCGGATTTTTAATAAAACCTCCCGAATAACCAGACTCCACAGAAATAACTCCTTTTAATCGTTGCATTACAGCTTCGATGCACCAAAAACAACCACCTCCAAATGTTGCAATTTCTATATTTTGCATGTTTATTTTTTTAAAAATTACTTGATTTTATATCAAAGTTAAAACTATTTACTCGGAATAAGCATTGCTTTTAGAACTAATTATGATATAATAATTTCGCGCTATTAAAATTTATTTAAAATAATTAAGTTGTTTATAGATATGTCTATCTTTACCTAGAAAAACGGTGCTATTATTGTGAAAGTCTTAAAGTTTTTGAACAAGTCTGTAAATTATAAAAAATCAATTGGTTGTCCTTCAAAAAATATTTTAAAGGGTATTTTTTTTATTGGAGTTTTTCTCTGTACCTTTTTTTCTGCTTATGCTCAAATCGATGAAAATACCGAAAATACTTGTGAGCCTAAAACTATTTTTGAGATTTTCAAAAAAAAGAAACTCGATTCTATTCCGAAAAAATCAAAGGATAATTTTTTTCTGTTTATCCCCATTATTGGTTCACAACCCGCAACAGGATTTATGTATGGTGCTGTAACACAATATACTTTTAAAGGAAAAGGCGCGGCCGATAAATACTCTATTGCTAATTTAGGGGTGACTTATACAGAGAAAAAACAATTAATGATTAATTTAAAAAACAACATTTTATTAAACGGAAACAAGTTTTTTTTAAGTGGTGATTTTAGATTTTATGTGTTTTCGCAATCCAACTATGGATTAGGAACCAATATTGTACCCTCAAAAAAAGCAGATGAAAATTTTGATATTAGTTCCATAGAAGAACCAATGAATTACAATTATTTAAAATTTCACCAATCGGCTTCGTTTGCATTAAGTAAAAATTTTTATGCCGGTTTAGGAGTTAATATCGATTGGTATTCTTCGGTAGAAGATTTGAATTTAGATATTGAAAACGGACAATTTACATACCATTACAATTATAATATCAAGCATAATTTTGATTATCTAGAATATTTTATCAATGGTGTAAGTTTAAATTTAGTGTATGATTCTCGTGATAATCAAATTAATTCTAGAAAAGGTTGGTATGCCAATATCAATTACAGAGTGAATCCCTATGTTTTTTCGAATCAAAATTATAGTAATGTTTTGTTTGCAGAGTACCGACATTTTGTACAGGTTTCTAGAAAGAATCCGAATTATGTATTGGGATTTTGGTTGTACGGACAATTCATTACTAAAGGTCAAGTTCCGTATTTGAATTTACCTGCTTTAGGTTGGGATCAACGAAGTAGAAGTGGAGAAGGTTATAAGCAGGGATTGTATCGAGGTGAAAATTTAGTTTACTTATCAACTGAATTCCGTTTTCCAATTACTTGTAATCAAATGTTGGGGGCTACAGTTTTTGCCAATTTTATATCAACCAGTAGCCGTGCCGAAAACGTGCATTTGTTTGAATACATTCAGCCAGCGGCTGGCGTTGGCTTACGATTGCTAATTGATAAGAAATCCAGAACAAATTTGGTTATAGATAATGCTTGGGGTACGCGCTCAAAAGGATTTTATTTAAATGCTGGTGAAACATTTTAAACGGTCTATTTAGTCTAGAAGTCAGATAGGGTAAATTGATTATTTTTCAATAAATACCATTTCTTGTTGAGTATTTTGTTAATATTGGTTTAAAAATAAGTTTATAGCTGAATATTTTATAATATTGATTAGAATTGATACTTTTGTCAAACGCTATTCAATTTATAAATTCCAAAAACTAAAATGGCCTCAGAAAACTATTTTCAACAATTTCGAAATAATATTATAGGGATTGATCAAGAATTTGAATCTCCTTACGGAAATAAAAAAATAATTTACACCGATTGGACTGCTAGTGGGAGACTTTACCGTCCCATTGAAGAAAAATTGGTTAATAAATTCGGCCCTTTTGTAGCCAATACCCATACCGAAACAACTGTTTCTGGAACTGCAATGACAAAAGCATACCATCATGCGAGAGCTATTATTAAAAAACATGTCAATGCAAGTAAAGATGATGTTTTAATTAATGATGGAACTGGAATGACCGGTGTTATCAATAAATTTCAACGAATATTAGGTTTAAAAGTTCCTGAAAATTTAAAAAAACATACGCAAGTACCCGACGAAATGAAACCAGTTGTGTTTATTTCTCATATGGAACACCATTCAAATCAGACTTCTTGGTTGGAAACCATTGCTGATGTTGAAATTATCCCAAGTTGTGAACAAGGATTATTCAGTTTAAAAAATTTAGAAGTTTTATTGGAAAAACATAAGGATAGAACGCTAAAAATAGCTTCTATCACAGCTTGTTCAAACGTTACAGGCTTGCGTACACCTTATCATGAAGTGGCTAAATTGATGCACCAACACCATGGTATTTGTTTGGTTGATTTTGCTTGTTCGGCTCCTTATGTTTCCATTGACATGCATCCAACTGACTCAGAAGCGTATTTGGATGCCATCTTTTTTTCTCCTCATAAATTTTTGGGTGGGCCAGGAACTTCGGGTGTGCTTATTTTTAATAAAAAATTATATAAAAATATGATTCCAGATTGTCCTGGAGGCGGTACCGTAAGCTGGACAAACCCTTGGGGCGAGCATAAATACATCGAAAATATTGAAGAGCGTGAAGATGGTGGAACTCCTGGATTTTTACAAGTGATTAAAACAGCTTTAGCCATTGAATTGAAAGAAGAAATGGGTGTTGAAAATATTTTGAAAAGGGAACATCAAATTGTTGATTTTGTTTTTGAAGAATTAAAAGCTATCGATAATATTAAAATTTTGGCTGGTCAACACCAAGAACGCTTGGGTGTAATATCATTTTTTATAGATGATTTGCATTTTAATTTAGGGGTTAAAATTTTAAATGATCGTTTTGGAATTCAAACTAGAGGAGGCTGTAGTTGTGCCGGAACTTATGGGCATTTTTTACTGCATGTTGATCAAGAAACGTCAACTAAATTGGTGAACGAAATTACCATTGGAGATTTAATTAAAAAACCAGGTTGGATTCGAATGTCTATACATCCAACGACAACCGATGAAGAAATTGCATTTGTTTGCGAAAGCATAAAAGAATTAGCAGCTAACCATCAAGAATGGTCAAAAGATTATATTTATAATAAAGAAACCAATGAATTTATTCACACAAATGCATGTTCATTTGAAGATGAATTAGTAAATAGTTGGTTTGCAACTTCTTTTCAGCTTCAACTTACATAATCAAACGTACACCACCTAATTCGGAAACACGGAAAGAGAAACGATCTCCCGGAGAACCAATAAACATAAAGTTTTTCGGGATATTCCATTTTTCGGATAATTGATCAATTATTTCGGGTCCAAATTCGCCTTTTAATTCAATAAACTCAATATCTATTTCGGGATAAGCACGATCTAATACTTTCAAATCATTAATTAATAAGGTATTAGAAATTCCGTCCGAATTAATGTTTACCACTTTTAATTTTTTAGTTGTTTCATTATCTTGAACATACTGCATAACTTTGTTTAGTACAGCTATATCATCTCCTTTTGTAAAAAAAACAAATTCTTGTGAATTGATTTTTACATGGAGTTTCGATAAATAACGATTGCTCAAAACAACCATGCGACGTAAAGGCGTGTAAAAATATTCTAAACCATCAATTAACAATTGAATAATAAAAGTGCGATTTAGCATGATGGATATAAAAATAAGAGCTGGAATTAAGTATTTTATAAAAGTGTAAAAAGACTCAATGTTGAGTTCCATATTTCCAATAAAGGCCGCTACTATAAAACCAATGGCAATTACTACTACTATACCTCTTGCTTTTTCGGGTCTTGGTAATTTTTTTCGTTTGAATTTCAATAAAAGATTTCCTAATCCAAATAAAGCCATTACAGCTAAAAACGAAAATGTATAAACTCCAGCTAGCGATTCTAAATGTCCGCTTGTAGCAAATAAAACCGATAAACAAAGAATTAAAAAGCTAATAATAATGCGGTAATTAGAACCTCTTTTGTTTTGTTTTAAAAAGTAGTTAGGCAAAATTCGGTCTAATGTCATTCGGTTTAAAAGCCCTGATACACCCACAAATGAGGTTAAAACAGCTCCGCATAAAACCAAAACAGCATCAATAGATATTAAGCTTGATAGCCAACTTCCTCCCGTTGTATGTCCTAAATATGCTAATAAGGATTCTTTGTGTTCTCCAACTTCGGCAAGTGGAATAATTGCAATTAATAACAATGCAATTACTGGATTAAAAAAACTTACTATTGCCCACATGTTGCGCAAAGTTTTTGGAAAAACACCTTGTTCTTGTTCTTCGACAAAATTGGCAGAACTTTCAAAACCTGAAATTCCTAACATAGCAGCCGAAAAACCTAAAAATAGTGCCGTTGTAATGTTTCCAACTCCAATAGGCAAATGCCAGTTTATTGTAAAAGTGTCTAGTCCATTATTTAAAATATACCAAAGCGAGGTTACAACCAATAACGACAAAGAAGCCAAATGGATAATAAAAATAATTACGGCTACAATTGCCGACTCGCCGATTCCTAATATGGCTAAACCTGTAAATATGGAAAGTACCACAATGGTTGCAATCGTTACATTTAAACCTTCAAAAATACCGTGTAAATAATGCATGCCCTCTGAGGCCGAAATAACTGCTGTAGCCATGTAAGATAAAACAGTTAAAGTGGCAGCAAGCGAAGCTAATCTTTTTGTAGAAGTATTTAAAAGTACATTGTAAGCGCCTCCATTTAAAGGAATTGCACCTACAACTTCTCCATAAATTTTTCGAAACATAAACAAAACAATTGCTACAACCCCTAGTGAAATCCATGCATATTGCCCTGCGTATAAAATTGTTAAAGCGGAAACGTATAAACAAGAAGAGCTAATATCATTTCCTGAAATGGCGGTAGATTGAAGCTCATTTAATTTTTTATGTATTGTTTTTTTCATTAGGAAAAGAGGTAAGTATTTTCGAAGTTCGTTTTTATAAAATTTTTTAAAGAAATATATTTTCTTGACTTAAAACTCTTATAAAATTAGCTTTAATTATTGGCTTTAACAAAAAATTAAATTAAAGTTTTTACTATTGAATAATTCAAATGATTTACAACCTCAAAATCGTGGAATAGAAGCGAAGGAGTGCTAAAGCGATTTTGTCAATTTATATTTTGATAATGAAACTAAAGCGGTTTGATTTATCTTTTTTTGAAAGAAACCTGTCCACCCAAATAGATAACCTTTACTTCCGAAGGCTTGAATAGACCATTTCCAAACATCAAATGAATCGGTATGTTTGATGATTAAGCTATCTTGGAAAATAAATTCGGCCGAAACATGATTTTTTATTGTTTTTTTAGAAGGGCCAAAAGGATAACTAGCCGACCATTTTGCTGTGCCAGAGAATTCATCTGCTTGGATAGCATTATAATCAATTTTTAAATTTCCATTAGCTTTTGAAAGCAACATTTCCCACATCAATATCACATCATTTCCTTCTAACATGCCAAAAATCGGATCACGAAACTGAATTTTCGGATGATAACAACTTTGCATTTTGGAAACATCGCTATTTGCGAAAGCAGTATAAAATTCCTGAATGGTTTTTTCGTTTTGATTCATTAAAAAAAGTACTAAAACTTATAACAAACGTATAGCTGTTGCAGTTTCAAAAATACTGCTTTCAGTATTATATTGGGTTTTAAAATAATCTTTTTGGTTTATTGCTGTAAAATTGCCGGTTTGATTACCAAAGACTTCACTTTTGCCTGAAATACTAAATCGAATGTCTTGTATGTTAACTTTTTTTAGTCGTTCCATTTCTGAAATAGTGAAGTTATAATAGGAAATAGTTTCACCATCAAGGTACTGATTTTCATTTTTATCGGTACACACAATAAAACTAACATCTTTTAAATCAACATAAATATTTCCAGTTATCCGGTTATTTTCATTATTTGTTGGAATAGCAATTTTTAAAATACCGCCAGTTTTAGTTGTGGTTATTTGAACTTTTAAAAATCCACTTGCAGCATAATTATTACATATAAATTGCCACGTTGGGGTAGCCTTGTAAATGTTATTTTTGAACTGAATTTGTTCTTGACAATATGAAGTTGAATAAATAAAAAGCGATAAAAGGAATGTAAAAAACGAATGTTTCATTAAGATATAGTTACGATTTGAAATTACTTTTAAAAGTAATAAAGCCAGTCTAATTTTTAGATGGATCTGGCTTTATTAACATTTAATTATAGTAACTTAAAATTTTTCTCAATGGCTTTTATCATTTCGCTAGCAACATCTTTATTAGTGGCACCTTCAATTCCTTCAAGGCCTGGAGATGAATTTACTTCGAGTAATAAAGGGCCTTTAGAAGAGCGAATGATATCAACTCCAGCCACTTTTAAATCCATTGCTTTGGCGGCTTTGATGGCAATTTTCTTTTCCTCTGGAGTTACTTTTATTATAGAAGCAGTTCCGCCTAAATGAATATTTGCCCTAAATTCACCTGGTAGCGCTTCTCGCTGAATAGCAGCAACTACTTTTCCGTCAATTACAAAACAACGAATGTCTTTTCCGTTAGCTTCTTTAATGAATTCTTGAACCAAAATATTAGCGTTCAGGCTTTTAAAGGCATTTATAACACTTTCTGCAGCTTTTTTAGTTTCTGCTAAAACGACGCCTTTTCCTTGAGTCCCCTCTAATAGTTTGACGATAAGAGGTGATCCACCGACCATTTTAATTAAATCATCGGTATCAAGTGGTGAATTGGCAAATCCGGTAGTGGGAATTCCAACACCGTGATTTAATAACAATTGTAACGAATACAATTTATCGCGTGATTGTGTAATTGCCGATGCCGAATTCAAGCAAAAAACTTTTAAAGCTTCAAATTGCCTTGTTAAAGCACAGCCATAAAAGGTCATACTTGGCCGAATACGTGGAATTATAGCATCGAACTGATTTAAAATAATACCGCCTCTGTAATGAATTTCGGGTGTTTTAGCATCTAGTTTAATATAACATTCCTTAATATTTAAAAAATGCATTTCATGTCCACGCATTTCACCAGCTTCCATGATGCGTTTGTTGCTGTAAAGCTCGGGATTGCTGGCTAATAAACCAATTCGTAAACCAGAACTTGCTTTTTCTGAGTTTTTATATAATTCGTTTAATTTTTCAGAGGTTGGTTGACCAAGTAAATACTTTTGTTCTGGATCGACCAAAATACGTCCGCTCATGGCTTCACGCCCCAAAAGCATTCGAAATCCCATAGAATCTCTATTGGTGAGTGTGACTTCAATTGGCCATTTAGAATCACCTATTTCTAACATTGTCTGAATAACATAGCGTTGTTCACGATAACCGCTGGAACTTTTTACTACACGTTTATCAACCAAAGGCGCCTCACAATGTATTACAGTTTTAATGTTATTTTGAATAGGATTGATATCAAATTTTACCCAATTAGTGTCATTTTTTATGAAGGGTGCGATATTAATAGCATGCAAAGCAGATGTTTTAGCACCTGAATCTACTCTAGCTTTGATGGTTGGAATTCCTAAGTCAGGAAAAGAGCACCATTCTTCGCTACCAACAATGACTTTATTTTGAAGCATAAGCGGTATTTTATTTTAAAAAAAATGAATCAAATGTAAGTATTACCTTTTGCTAAATTACTGTTTTTTGGTTAAGAAAAACCCCGTTATGTTATAAAAACGTAACGGGGTTTAAGTTATTGTTATAAATAAGTTGCTATTTATTGATTAGAAGGCTCTTCGGCTTTATGAACTTCTACGGTTAACTCTTGAGTTGTTTCGTTTAAATCGATTATGATTTCATCACCTGTTCCTATTTTAGAAGTGATGATTTCTTCTGCAAGAATGTCTTCAACATATTTTTGGATGGCTCTTTTTAAAGGTCGAGCCCCAAACTGCTTGTCAAAACCTTTCTCAGCAATAAATGCTTTTGCGCTATCGGTTAAACTCAATTTATAGCCTAATTCAGCAATTCGAGAGTATAATTTTTTCAATTCAATTTCTATAATTAAATCGATGTCTTTTTTCTCTAAACTGTTAAATACGATTACATCATCAATTCGGTTTAAGAATTCTGGTGCAAATGTTTTTTTCAAGGCATTTTCGATAATGCTTTTAGAGTGTTCTTCTGCTTGAGCTACTTTTGCAGCTGTTCCAAACCCAACACCTTGTCCAAAATCCTTTAATTGTCTGGCTCCTACATTAGAAGTCATGATGATAATGGTGTTTTTAAAATCAATTTTTCTACCTAAGCTATCGGTCAAATAACCGTCATCCAAAACTTGTAACATCATGTTGAAAACATCAGGATGTGCTTTTTCAATTTCGTCTAAAAGAACCACGCTATATGGTTTTCTGCGTACTTTTTCGGTTAATTGTCCACCTTCTTCGTAGCCAACATATCCCGGAGGCGCACCGACTAATCTCGAAATAGCAAATTTTTCCATGTATTCGCTCATGTCAATGCGTACTAAAGCATCTTCCGAATCAAAAAGCTCTTTTGCAATTACTTTTGCTAATTGGGTTTTACCAACACCAGTTTGACCTAAGAAAATAAACGAACCAATTGGCTTGTTTGGATCTTTAAGACCAGCTCGATTTCGTTGAATCGAACGGGCAATTTTAAGAACTGCTTCATTTTGGCCAATTACTTTATCTTGAATTAATTCGGGTAATTTAGCTAATTTGTTACTTTCAGTTTGCGCAATTCGGTTTACAGGAATTCCTGTCATCATCGAAACTACATCAGCTACATTATCTTCGGTTACTGTAATTCGGTTGTTTTTAGAATCTTCTTCCCATTGTTCTTGAGCAAGAGCTAAGTCTTTTTCGATGCGTTTTTCATCATCTCTTAGTTTAGCGGCCTCTTCGTATTTCTGTTTTTTAACTACTACGTTTTTAAGTTCGCGAACATCTTCTAATTGTCGTTCTAAATCTAAAATTTGTTTCGGAACATCAATATTGGTAATATGTACACGAGAACCCGCTTCATCTAAAGCATCGATGGCTTTGTCTGGTAAAAATCGCTCCGACATGTATCGGTTGGTTAATTTAACACAAGCTTCGATAGCTTCGGGTGTAAAAGTCACATTATGGTGATCTTCGTATTTTTCTTTAATATTATTTAAAATAGCGATGGTTTCTTCTACAGTAGTTGGTTCTACAATTACTTTTTGGAAACGTCTTTCTAAGGCTCCATCTTTTTCGATGTATTGTCGGTATTCATCTAAAGTGGTTGCTCCAATACATTGAATTTCTCCTCTCGATAAAGCTGGTTTGAACATGTTTGAAGCGTCTAAAGAACCCGTTGCGCCACCTGCACCAACAATGGTATGAATTTCATCAATGAATAAAATTATATCATCGTTTTTTTCTAACTCATTCATCACCGCTTTCATGCGTTCTTCAAATTGTCCACGGTATTTTGTACCCGCAACTAAGCTTGCCAAATCAAGAGTTACTACACGTTTGTGAAAGAGGATTCTGGAAACCTTTTTCTGCACGATGCGTAAAGCTAAACCTTCTGCAATTGCCGATTTACCAACTCCGGGTTCTCCAATAAGCAAAGGATTGTTCTTTTTTCTTCGGCTTAAAATTTGCGAAACGCGTTCAATTTCTTTCTCACGACCTACTACAGGATCGAGTTTACCTTCTTCCGCCATTTCTGTTAAATCTCTCCCAAAATTATCCAAAACAGGCGTTTTAGATTTTTTGTTTGACTTATTGGCTGGATTATTAAAATTCCCTTCTTTTAGACTGTCATCTTGTCCTGAATCTTCATTGTAAGATTCGTTTCTTGGGAAATTATCTAAAAATTCTTCTTCGTTTGGAATCATATTTACATATTGTTCTTTAGCCGTATCATAATCTATTTTTAGTTTATGAAGCAACTTGGTTGTAGGATCATTTTCGTTTCTTAAAATACACAATAACAAATGCGCTGTGCTGATAGAAGAACTCTGGAAAACTTTAGCTTCTAAAAAAGTGGTTTTCAAAGCCCTTTCGGCTTGGCGTGTTAAGTGTAAGTTTTTCTTTTCGACGTTTGGTTCCGCATTAGCGTTGGCAGGACTTAATATTTCTACTTTTCTGCGCAGGTGTTCCAAATCTACAGAAAGATTGTTCAGGATACGAATAGCTTTTCCGTTCCCATCTCTTAAAATACCAAGCATCAAATGTTCGGTACCTATAAAGTCGTGACCCAAACGTAAAGCTTCTTCTTTACTGTATGTGATTACGTCTTTTACTCTTGGTGAAAAATTGTCGTCCATAATATATTGTTGGTATTGTAAATTTAATGAATTACAGTTTGAAAAACAAAAATCGTACCTCTTAACAACTATTGTCAGCTAATTGACGAAAAAAAAGGCAAAAACTATGCTAAAACGCCTTTATTTTATTAACTAAAAGTTAAAGAAAAGTTGTTAATAAATTGCAGAAATAACTGCTGTAAAATAGATGCAAAAATTTTAAAAAGCCGTATATTGGCACGTTTTGAAACTAAAATAATTATTTAATATAACAACTTATGTCTGAAGGAGAAAAGTTAATTCCTATTAACATAGAGGATGAAATGAAATCAGCTTACATTGATTATTCAATGTCGGTTATTGTATCAAGAGCACTTCCTGATGTTAGAGATGGCTTAAAACCAGTACACCGTAGAGTATTATACGGAATGTACGATTTAGGAGTTTTTTCAAATAAAGCCCATAAAAAATCCGCTAGAATTGTTGGAGAAGTTTTAGGTAAGTATCACCCACATGGCGATACTTCTGTTTATGATGCTATGGTTCGTATGGCGCAAGAATGGAGTATGCGTTATTTATTAGTCGATGGGCAGGGTAACTTTGGTTCTGTCGATGGTGATAGCCCAGCAGCAATGCGTTATACAGAGGCCAGAATGCATAAAATTTCGGAAGAAATTATGGCCGATATCGAAAAAGAAACAGTTGATTTTCAATTGAATTTTGACGATACTATTTACGAGCCAAAAGTAATGCCAACTCGTATTCCTACTTTATTGGTAAATGGAGCAACAGGAATTGCAGTAGGTATGGCAACCAATATGCCTCCTCATAATCTTACCGAAGTAATCAACGGAACATTAGCTTATTTAGATAACAACGATATCGAAGTTGATGAATTAATGAGCCATATTAAAGCACCCGATTTTCCAACTGGTGGTGTAATTTATGGTTATGATGGTGTTCGCGAAGCTTTTAAAACAGGAAGAGGTCGTATCGTAATGCGTGCCAAAGTAAATTTTGAAGAAGTTGACGGAAGAGAATGCATCATTGCAACCGAAATACCTTATCAAGTTAACAAAGCAGACATGATTAAGCGTACTGCTGATTTGGTTAACGAGAAAAAAATAGAAGGAATTGCTAATATTCGTGACGAATCGGATCGTAACGGAATGCGTATCGTTTATATTTTAAAACGCGATGCAACTCCAAATGTGGTTTTAAACACACTTTATAAATTTACACAATTACAATCTTCTTTTAGTGTAAATAATATTGCTTTAGTAAAAGGTCGTCCGCAAATGTTGAATCTAAAAGATATGATTCATTATTTTGTAGAACACCGCCACGATGTAGTGGTTCGTAGAACACAATTTGAATTACGAAAAGCAGAAGAAAGAGCGCATATTTTAGAAGGTTTAATAATTGCATCGGATAATATTGATGAAGTAATTGCTATCATTCGAGGTTCTAAAAATACCGAAGAAGCTCGTGAAAAATTAATTGAGCGTTTCCAATTAAGTGATATTCAAGCTCGTGCTATTGTAGAAATGCGTTTGCGTCAATTAACAGGTCTTGAGCAAGACAAGTTAAGAGCGGAATACGAAGAACTGATGAAATTAATTGAGCATTTGAAAGCTTTATTAGCAAATGTTGATTTAAGAACAGATTTGATTAAAGAAGAATTAACCGAAATTCGAGATAAATACGGAGATGAAAGACGTTCTACTATTGAATATGCTGGTGGCGATGTGAGTATTGAGGATTTAATTGCCGATGAAAATGTGGTGATTACTATTTCACATGCAGGTTACATCAAACGTACCAATTTAACAGAATACAAAACACAAAACAGAGGAGGAGTAGGACAAAAGAGTGCAGGAACACGTGATCAAGATTTCTTAGAGCACATGTTCGTAGCTACCAATCACCAATACATGATGTTCTTTACACAAAAAGGAAAATGTTATTGGATGCGCGTTTACGAAATTCCAGAAGGAAGCAAAACAGCAAAAGGTCGCGCTATTCAAAACCTTATCAACATTGAAAGTGATGATAAAGTGAAGGCTGTAATTTGTACAAAAGATTTAAAAGACCAAGAGTATATCAATACCCATAATTTAATTATGGTGACTAAAAAAGGTCAGGTTAAGAAAACTTCTTTAGAACAATATTCACGTCCAAGGGTTAATGGAGTTGCAGCCATTACCATCAAAGAAGATGATGAATTGTTAGAAGCTAAATTAACTAATGGAGAAAGTCAAATTTTAGTAGCTGTTAAATCGGGTAAATTGGTTCGTTTTGAAGAAAGTAAAACACGTCCGATGGGTAGAACTGCCTCTGGAGTTCGTGGAATTACGCTGCAAGATGACCAAGACGAAGTTATCGGAATGGTTTCGGTAAATAAAGAAGATATTAACGATACTCAAATTTTAGTAGTTACCGAAAACGGATACGGAAAACGTACCAAATTGGTAGACGATGATGGAGAAGAGGTTTACCGAATTACCAATAGAGGTGGTAAAGGTGTGAAAACATTAAATATTACCGAGAAAACGGGAGCTCTTATCTCTATTAGTGCGGTTACCGATGCTGATGATTTGATGATTATCAATAAATCTGGATTAACAATTCGTTTGGCTGTTTCGGATTTACGTGTAATGGGGCGTGCAACTCAAGGTGTTCGTTTGATTAATATTAAAGGAACCGATTCTATTGCTGCTGTTGCCAAAGTAATGAAAGATGACGAAGAAGAAGTAGTAGAAGATAGTGATGAAAATGCAACTTCAAATGAAGAAACCGCTACCGAAGAAGATTCTGAACCAACTTCTGAAGAATAAAACTGTAAATAAAAATTAAATATAAATTGAATATTATGAAAAATAAATTTGCAATAGTTGCAGCTGCATTTATCATTTCAGCAAGTGGATTTGCGCAAAAGGATGAAATTAAAAGTGCAGAAAAATCATTAAAAGGTGGTGATGCGCAAGGAGCAATTACCGTTTTAAATGGAGTTGAAGGTTCAATCTCGAGTGCTAAAGATACGGAGCAAGCCCAGTTTTATTTCTTAAAAGGAAACGCTTACTTGGATCTTGCAAACAAAAAAGGAGCAGAAGAAGGCAAAAATCTTTCGTTAGCTGCAGAATCATATAACAAATTATTAGAAGTTGAAAAAGCTTCTGGTAAAATGAAATATTCTACACAAGCTGCTGCTTCTATTACAGAAATAAAAGGAAAATTGATTAACAGTGCTATTGCTGATACAGAAGCAAAACGAAACAAAGAAGGTGCTAAAAAATTATATGATGCCTATTTATTGGATAAAAAAGATACCATCAATTTGTATTATGCTGCTTCTACTAACGTAAACGCTGGTGAGTATGATACTGCCTTATCAATGTATGAGGAGTTGAAAAAAATTAATTATTCAGGAAAAGGAACCTCTTATTTAGCAGTAAATAAAGCAAATGGTCAAGAAGATGCATTTTCTACAGCAAGCCAACGTGATATGGCCGTGAAATTAGGTACGCACGAAAAACCAACTGTTGAAAAAATTCCATCTAAAAGAGGCGAAATTTATAAAAACATCGCACTTATTTTAATTCAGAAAAAAGATATTGAGAGAGCTAAAAAAGAAATCTCAGATGCAAGAAAAGCAAACCCTGATGATGCAACCTTAATTTTAACTGAAGCTAATTTGTATCTCGAAACAAAAGATTATGATACCTACCAGAAATTGGTTGAAGAGGCTTTGCAAAAAGACCCGAACAATGTTGATATGGTCTTTAATTTAGGTGTAATTAGTTACAATGCGAAAAAATTTGATGATGCTGAAAAATATTATAAAAAAGCCATCGAAATTGATCCGAATTATGCTAATGCATATGTGAATTTAGCTGCATTAAAACTAGATGCTGAAAAGCCAATCATTGATGAAATGAATAAGTTAGGAACTTCATCTAAAGATATGGCACGTTATGATGTGTTGAAAAAACAAAGAGAAGACATATTTAGAAGTACCATCCCTTATCTTAAAAAAGCAGTAGAATTGGATCCTAAAAATGAAGGAGCTTCTAGCACTTTATTAAGTGTTTACAGAGCTTTAGAAATGACTCCAGAATACAAAGCGCTTAAAGCACAATTAGGAAAATAATTTCTTGAAATTTAAATAATTAAAAGGTTTGGCTATTAGTTTAGTCAAACCTTTTTTTATTTTATAAAGTTAATTCAGTCCTAAAATAGGCAGTGTTTACTGATATTTTCTTAAATTAGATAGCTATTATTTTACAAAATAAATTCATGGAAAATTTCAACATACAAGCTTTTATCCCTCTTTTTTACTTGGTTTGGTCCGATGATAATTTAACCGATATCGAATTTGAAACACTTAAAAGTTTCATCAATTCTCAAACATGGTTGCAAGAAAAAGACAAACTCTATTTACTTACCAAAATTGATAAACAAAATCCGCCTACAAGAGAAGAAATAATTGGTTGGAAAAATCAATTGGAAACTATTGTTCAAAATAATCCGAATATATCTTCCATTTTTGACATAATTGTAGATATGTCGACTGCTAGTAAAACTGCTTTGGGTGAATTTAAAAACGATTTTTTACAGCTCGAAAACGATTTAGGGGTTTTAGGTGAAGAAGTAGTGAGCCAATTCAAATCGAAAATTAATTTAGCCACTTCTAAATCAAAAACCGCGTCTAATTTTGATATAACTAAAATTACGGCTCTTTTAAATGGTGATCAAGCAGAGATTATTGATAAAGTAAAGAAAGTAATTTCGCAGCCTGAATTTGCCTATTATACCGAAGAAAGTATCAGCAGTTACCGTGATAAAGTTTATGAATGGTGTAAAATTTTGGCTAATGAAAATTTTGGAAATATGGCCTTTCCCAAAGAATATGGTGGTGGCGATGACATATTGAATTATTTTAGCATTATGGAAACCTTAAGTTATCATGACCTGAGTTTGGTTATCAAATTTGGGGTTCAATTTGGACTTTGGGGAATGAGTGTTCAATTATTAGGAACAAAAAAACATCATGAAAAATACCTGAAAGATATAGGTTCTTTGAAACTTCCGGGTTGTTTTGCAATGACCGAAACCAATCATGGTTCCAATGTCAAAGGTTTAGAAACTACTGCCACTTATGATCATCAAAATAAAACTTTTATCATTCAAACGCCTTACCCTAATGCACAAAAAGAATACATTGGAAATGCTGCTGTACATGGACAAATGGCCACTGTTTTCGCAAAATTAATTATCAATAATCACGACTATGGTGTTAATGCATTTATTGTTCCGTTACGCGATTCGGAGGGTAATGTTTTAAACGGAATTAAAATTGGAGATTGTGGACCTAAAATGGGACTCAATGGCGTGGATAACGGCACTATTCGTTTTGATAACGTTATTGTTCCAAAAGAAAATATGCTGGATCGGTTTGCTTCAGTAAATGAAAAGGGTGTATTCGAAAGTCCGATACCAAGCGATAACCGACGTTTTTTTACGATGCTCGGAACACTCGTAGGTGGCCGAATTGGGATTCCACGTTCTGCATTAGCCGCGGCGAAATCTGGATTGGCAATTGCAATTAAATATGGCGATCAACGAAAACAATTTGGTCCCGATGGAGAAAGCGAAGTGCCTATTTTAAATTATCGTATTCACCAACGTCGATTGTTGCCTCATTTGGCTAAAACCTATGCTGTTCATTTTGCGCTTCAATATTTGACCAAGCGATTTGTTTCGAGAACGGAGGCAGATATGCAAGAAATTGAAGCTTTAGCAGCCGGAATGAAATCCTATTCTTCTTGGAGTACTACAGCCATTTTACAAGAGTGTAGGGAAGCTTGTGGTGGAAAAGGATATTTATCCATAAACCGATTGGACCGATTAAAAAATGACACCGAAATTTATACCACTTTTGAAGGAGACAATACGGTTTTAATGCAATTAGTGGCTAAAAATAGGTTATCCGAATTTAGAAAATCCTTTGGTAAAATGGATTCAGTTGGTTTGATACAGTATGTTTACGAAAATGCGAAAACGGTTTTTTCAGAAAAAAATCCGATAGCCACTCGAAGAACAGACGAAGCTCATTTGTTAGATAAACAATTTCATTTGCAAGCTTTTCAATATAGAGAAAAAAGTATTTTAGCTTCGGCCGCAAAAAGAATTAAGAAATTAATTGAAGATGGATTAGCGGCTTATGATGCTTTTAATGTGGTACA
The DNA here is from genome assembly GCF_016522065.1 of Flavobacterium agrisoli. Lineage (GTDB taxonomy): Bacteria > Bacteroidota > Bacteroidia > Flavobacteriales > Flavobacteriaceae > Flavobacterium > Flavobacterium agrisoli. Next base: position 312,321 of record NZ_JAEHFV010000001.1, read on the forward strand.
ACACCATATGATTGATGTTGCACAAGCGTACTTAGAACGTGTTACATTAGAACAATTTCTTTTTGCTATTGACACGGTAGAAGACAAAGCGATACAAGCTGTTTTAGAAAAATTAGCCCAATTATATGCTCTTGCACAAATCGAAAAAAATAAGGCTTGGTTTTTAGAAGACGGGTATTTAGAGCCTGTAAAAACTAAAGCAATACGAAAAATGGTCAATCAATTGTGTTGGGATATTCGTCCAGATGCTGTAGCTTTGGTAGATGCATTTGCAATTCCAGCTTCCTGTTTGGCGGCACCAATTGCTTTTCAAGAACAAAAATAAATCCTCCGTTTTATGAAATTTAATTTTAGAAGTATTTTTTTGCTGTCATTTTTATTTTTTTCGTTTTCAATTTTAGCGCAACCAAAAGATATCAATTCCACACAATTAGCCGATACTACATTTGTAAATTTAAAAGATTACAGCGCTGATTTCGTTTACGATATGAAGTACGCAACTAATGATAATTTTTTAAAAACAAAAGTGTACGATTGTGCTGAATGTTTTTTAAGATTGCAAACGGTACGCGCTTTAATTTTGGCAAATGCAGCATTTTTGCAAAGAGGTTATAAAATCAAGCTTTATGATTGTTATAGGCCACTTTCTATTCAAAAAAAAATGTGGGAAATTGTCCCGAATCCTATTTATGTAGCCGATCCTAAAAAAGGCTCCATCCACAATAGAGGAGGAGCGGTTGATATTTCGCTTGTTAGTTTAGACGGAACAGAATTGGAAATGGGTACGGCTTTTGACCATTTCGGAATTGAAGCTAGTCATCAATATTCTAAATTATCCAAACAAGTAAAAAACAATCGTAAATTGTTAAAGTCTGTTATGCAAAAAAATGGATTTAATTCTTTCGATTCCGAATGGTGGCATTACAATTTAAAAGCAGGTTTGAATGAAAAAGTGTCAAATACCAAATGGAAATGTGATTAATTACTCCACACATTTTAAATTATTCATGAAATAAGTATCGGGCTCGTATTTTTTGCCGTCCATTTCGGAGGTTAATTCATGACGAATCACATAATCTTCCGAGCCTGTCAAATATTTAATTCGCATTACCGAAACGGGAGATTTTTTCAATTCTTCTATACTACCTTTTATAAACATAAAAATTCCAACGGTAACACGGTTGTCAAAACCTTTATCATCTCTAATTAATGTACCGCAATTCTCTTGATCCATATGGTATAACGTAACAATTTTACCATTAGCCAATTGCAAAATTAGTCTCGAATTTTTATCGAAACAATTTGCAGTCATAAAATCTTTACTTTTATTAATTAATTGCAAATTTAAAGTGGGCATACCATCAGTAGAGGCTAAACTAAAAAAAACGTAACTAGCTGTTCCGCCAAAGTGTTTTTCGCTAATGATATAATCTCGAGTAGATTTGTAAGTTCCAATAGAATCTGTAACGTTAGAACTGTAATCGCATCCTTTTTGAGCCGTTAATTGTAGTGTCAAGAATAAAAAAGTAAGAGAAAGTAATTGTTTCATTTTAGAATTAAATTTTTTTGCAAATTAAAACTATTTTATTGTTTTTTATGTCTGTTGTAAAAAAACAATAACAATTTCCTCCTTCTTTAATTTTCCATTTTTTCCGAATACTTTCTACATTATCTGGGAAATTACGAGTAGTAATATTTGCTTTTTGATTTAATAAATGTGTTTTTAAATCATGTTTATTATAACCAATTGTGTTTTCGATTTCAAAAATCCGGCCAGGAAAATCGATTTTTTCATTCGATGTGTATAAATGCGAATGTTTATGAAGTTTATCAATCTTAAAATGCGAGCTAATAACTTCAAAACCTCCCGATTTCATCAAAGCGCTATTGGGTTCATAAAGGTACTTTTGAGGAGTATTATATGTGGCAAGTATTTGATTATCATCTAAAATAAAATCAAATTGTTGAATTTCGTTTTTACCAAAATTAACTGTCGAAATGGTAATTTCGCTAGTATAATTTTGATGAATTTCCCATAAAAGTTCTTTAACCTCATTTTCGAGTGCCACAATATGGATTTTTTTCACATTTTTTAATTCGGATAATCCAGCCGATAGATCTAATAACGGAGCTGTTTTTATCAGAATAGCTGGAGCGAATTGAAAGTAAAAATCAATATTTTCGGGTACATTTGGCAGGCAATCGGCAAGCATAAAAACTTTACCTTTAGCATCATTTCGCCGGGAAGGATCAATGTAAATCCAATCCCATTTTTTGTTCAAATCTTGTAAAATTACATAACTATCGTCGGCATAACAATCAAGATTTGAAACGTTGAGTTGTTTAAAATTATGCTCTACTATAGCCGATAATTCGGTATTTAATTCGCAATGAGCAACTGTTTCAAATTTTTGTGCAAAATAGTAATCATCAATTCCAAATCCACCGGTAAGGTCAATAAGTGATTTTCCAGAAAGTAAACTTGATTTGTATAAAGCTGTTTTTTCAGAAGAAGATTGTTCAATCGAAATTTTGCTTGGATAAATTATGTTTTTACTGGCAAACCAAGTCGGCAATTTGCTTTTGGCTTTGGCTTTTGCTTCAATTTGATTGAGAATTGTAACCCATTCAACGTTTGGAAACGGATTCTTTTGAAGAGCCAGTTTAGCAATTGGCTCGCCTATTTTTTCGTTTATAAAATCTTGAATTTCGGATTGTAAAAAAGGAAAAGTCAAATTAAATTTTTTCAGTTAATACCATTACAATTCTGTTATTAGGGAAAAATTCTTTTAAAATTACTTTAATCATGGTAAACATAGGAATAGCGATAATCATTCCGACAATTCCGAATGAAATGCCACAAATCAAAACAATTAAAAAGATTTCTAACGGATGCGAATTTACGCTTTTAGATGAAATGATGGGCTGACTAATATTGTTATCGATAGCCTGAACCAATAAAAATCCGATTACCACATAAATGGTTGTTGGTAAAATTTCGGTTTGAAAATCATGTCCAATTAAACTCAACATAGTTAAAATAGCAGCCAAAACAGTCCCAATGATAGGACCAATGTAAGGAATCACATTTAATAGGGCACATAAAAAGGCAATGATAAAGGCATTTTGACTTCCAAAAATCAATAAAACAATCAAATAAAGAACAAATACAACTGATAATTGCATTAAAAGTCCAATAAAATAGCGAGTTAACAAATGGTTGATTTTTGTAATCGAATTTAAGATTTTCTCTTCATTATTATCGGGTAAAATTCTACGAGCATTTTCTTTAAATACCTTTTGATCTTTAATAAAAAAGAAGGTAATAAAAAGAACCGAAACTAATCCCATTCCGAAATTTGCCAAAAAATTAAGGATAATATTGATGAAATTGGTGAAAAAACCGAAATTGATTTTTTCGGCTAAGTTTGTTTTTTTGGCCAAGGTGTTTAAGTCTACATGCTCTATATTGAAATAATCTTCAATTTTATATTCCATATTTATAAATTGCGTTTGTAAATTATCGGTGTCCAATAAAGCTAAATTATTGGCTTGCGAGATAATTAGCGGCACAAACAAAAAGATGAAACCACAAATCGTTACAATAAATAATATTATTGAAATGGTTGCCGCCCAAGTACTGCTTATTTTTAATTTGTGTTCTAAAAATTGTACTAATGGATTAGCAATAAGTGCTAAAATTAAAGAAACAATCAAATAGACAATTACCGTTTGAATTAAGTAAGCAAAATATAATACTAAACCAATAATGAGTATAGTTGCTAAAGCTCTTAAAAGCCCATTAGAAATGATTTTAGGTGTTACCATTTGTTGTGTAATTAGAGTATAAATATAGAAAAATACTGCTTAAAAAATATTTAAAATGATTATTTTAAATTCTGAATACGGTTTGTAATTTCGTATAAACAAATGCTAGCGGCCTGAACTACATTCATACTACTGTTTTCGCCATACATATTAATATGCAAGATTTGATGGGCTATTTGTAATAATATTTCGGAAATTCCGTTGATTTCGCTTCCAAGAAGTAAGGCTATTTTTTGGTTTTTCGGAATTTTTACTGATGATAGTGATTGACTGTTTTGGGTTATTTCTAAAGCAATGATTTGGAAATTATTTTCTTGTAAATAGTGCTTTAACTCGATTGAATCTTCAAAAATTTTATATGGAACTTTTAGATGAGTGCTTCTAGAAGTTTTGTTTATTTTTCGAGGATTTAACGGAATATCTTTGCCTGTAAAAATAATTTCATTCACTCCAAATGCTTCACAAATTCTGAAAAGGGAACCAATATTTTGCTGAAAATAAATATGGTCACAAATTACCGAAACAGGGAAGTTGGCGCGTTCAAAATGGGTATCGAAATGAGAAAGTTGCATTAATTAGTAAAAATATAATTGATAATGTTTGCACCCATTTTTAAAGCTTTTTCTCGAACCGATGGCGGATCATTGTGCACTTCCGAATCCTCCCAACCATCGCCTAAATCGCATTGGTACGTGTATAATAAAACTAATTTATTATCGACAAATATTCCAAAAGCCTGAGGTCTTTTGTTGTCGTGTTCGTGAATTTTTGGTAAACCTTCAGAAAACAAATAAGGTTTTTGAAAAATAGGATGGCTTGTTGGTAGTTCAATCAAAGCGTTATTCGGAAATATTTTTTTTATTTGAATCCGAATATATTGATCCATTCCGTAATTATCATCAATATGTAAAAACCCACCACCATGTAAGTAATTTTTCAGATTTGCAATGTCCGATTCGCTAAAGACAACATTTCCATGTCCGGTCATGTGTACAAAAGGATAGGAAAACAAATCGGGGTCACTTGGAGTAACAGTTTTAGGTTTTGCCTTCAAACGAGTATGAATGTTAGCGTTACAAAATGAAATCAAATTGGGTAAAGCTGTGGGGTTTGCATACCAATCGCCGCCACCGCTGTATTTTAATAAAGCTAATTCTTGTGAAAAAAGAGTACCAGAAATGAAAAACAAGAAGCAAATAAAATAATTTGTTTTCATGATGATTTAATTTTCATTAAAAAAAACGACGCTATGACAAGCTACAACAGCAGCAGTTTCTGTTCGTAAACGCGTATTGCCTAAAGAAACGGGTATGTATTTATTTTGAAGAGCCATTTCAATCTCTGAGTTTGAAAAATCTCCTTCTGGACCTATTAAAATGGTAACGTCTTGATTAACTTGTAAGACCGATTTCAACGTTTTTTTATCCGTTTCTTCACAATGAGCAATAAGTTTCAGACCGTTAGTTTCATTGTTTTTAATAAAATCTTTGAAAGAAATAGCCGGATTTAATTTAGGTAAATACAATTCGTTAGCTTGCTTTAAGGCCGATAAAATAATTTTTTCATAACGCTCGCTGTTTATTGTTTTCCGTTCGGAACGATCACAAATAATAGGTGTTATTTCTTGAATTCCGATTTCGGTTGCCTTTTCTAAAAACCACTCGTAACGATCATTCATTTTAGTTGGTGCAACAGCCAAATGCAGTTTAAAATTCGGTTTTTCTTTTTGGTCAAACGAAAGCACACGAACAGTACATTTATTATCTGAAGCTAATACAATTTCGGTTTCGAATAAAAAACCTTCTCCATTGGTAACGTGTAAAATAGCACCTTCTTTCTTACGAAGAACTTTAATAATGTGTCGACTTTCTTCTTTATCAAAAGAAAATTCTGTTGTAGTAACATCGAGTGAAGAATTGTAAAATAATTGCATACTTTTTTAGAATGAAATTCGTGCTTTAGAAACCACTTTTGAAGTTTCAAATTGTTCATTTAAATATTTTTGATATCCCACAATTCCAATCATAGCGGCATTATCGGTTGTGTATTCAAATTTTGGAATAAACGTTTTCCAGCCGTATTTTTTTTCGGTTTCTTTTAATCGTTTTCTAATTCCCGAATTAGCCGAAACACCTCCGCCAATGGCAATTTGTTTTATTCCGGTTTCTTTGACAGCTAGTTTAATTTTGTCCATCAAAATTTCGATAATGGTATATTGAATGGATGAGCAAATATCATTTCGATTTTCTTCGATAAAACTTGGATTTTGTGCGACATTCTTTTGGATGAAATACAAAATAGCGGTTTTTAATCCCGAAAAACTAAAATCCAGACCAGGAACTTTCGGTTTGGTAAAAGTAAATGCTTTTGGATTTCCCAACTGCGCATATTTATCGATTAAAGGACCGCCCGGATACGGTAAATTTAAAATTTTAGCACTTTTGTCAAAAGCTTCTCCTACAGCATCGTCGGTTGTTTCGCCAATAATTTCCATATCGAAAAAATCATTCACTTTTACAATTTGTGTATGACCGCCACTTATGGTTAATGCCAAAAAGGGAAAAGTGGGTTTTTCAAAACCTTCTTCATCTATAAAATGAGCCAAAATGTGTGCTTGCATGTGGTTTACAGCAATCAACGGAATGTTTAATGCCAAAGCCATCGATTTGCTAAAAGAACTTCCAACCAAAAGTGAGCCCATTAAGCCGGGTCCTTGGGTAAAAGCAATTGCATTTAGTTGTTCTTTTTGTACATTTGCTTTGCGCAAAGCAGCATCTATAACAGGAACAATATTTTGTTGATGTGCTCTCGAAGCCAATTCAGGAACCACACCGCCGTATTGGTTGTGAATTAATTGGTTGGCAACAACATTGGAGAGTACTTTATCGTTATGTAATACGGCTGCTGCAGTATCATCGCAAGAACTTTCTATGGCAAGTATAAAAACCTCAGATTTTTGCATATAAAGGCACGAATTTTGAATTATATTTGACTAATAAATTGTTTTCGTAATTTATTTTGGGTAGTTGCCAAAATTAAAGAATTTTTATCAAAAGAGCTTTGATTTGGTTATCCAAAAAATAAAAATTAAAGTAAATAAGTCCTATCAGAACATTTAGTAAAATAGTATTTCGAGTAATACTGGGCATAATCCTTCTTTTGTTGGTGACGGCTATACTATTGGCATTACCTTCTGTGCAAACCAAAATTGCAGTTTATTTTACCGAAAAAATTAATAAAGACTTTAAAACAGATATTCATGTTGATAAAGTAGCGGTTTCTTTATTTGGAGGTGTTAAACTAAAAAATGTCCTTATTTTAGACCATCACAAAGACACTTTAATTCATACTTCGATTTTAAAAACAAATCTTTTAGGTGCTCGAAGAATTTTAGATGGCGATTTAATTTTTGGCGATATTCGGTTAACCGAAGTTCTATTTAATTTGAAAACCTATAAAAACGAAAAAAACACCAATTTGGACGTTTTTATCAATGCTTTTGATTCGGATAAACCTTCTAAAAAACCGAGCAAGCCTTTTTTAATGACGGCAAAAAATGCCTATATTACAAAAGGACATTTTATTTTAAGCGACGAAAATAGAGCCAATCCTAAAGATGTTGATTTTAAAAAAATCAATGCTTTTATTTCTGATTTCAAAATTTTGGGTCCCAACGTTACAACCAAAATTCACCGTTTATCGTTTAAAGATCATCGCGGTTTATATGTTAGCAATGTTTCATCGGTTTTTAGTTATTCGAAAGAGCAAATTAAACTTGATAAATTAGCCATTAAAACAAAAGAATCTGATTTATACGGAAATGCCAGCTTAAATTATAAAATTGAAGATTTTGCTCATTTTACCGACAAAGTACAGTTTGATGTGATGATTGACTCTTCCAATTTGGCTTCTAACGATATTCGGTACTTTTATAATGAATTGGGCAAAAACATCCATTTTAAATTACGAAGCAAAATTGACGGACCTTTAAACAACTTAACACTTGATAAATTGCGTTTTGTAGATTCCAATCAATCTAAAATTGTTGGAAAAATCAATTTTAAAAATCTTTTTGGAAACAAAGATCAAGAATTTTTAATGCTTTCCGAATTTAAATTGCTTTCGACTTCTTATGGAAATTTGGTCAAAATTTTACCGAATGTTTTGGGTAAAACACTTCCAAAAGAAATTCAACGGTTAGGAATGGTTAATTTAATTGGAGGCGCCACTGTTTCTAAAACGGCTTTAAATACCAATTTTACTATGGTTACCGATTTAGGTAATGGTAATGCCGATTTAAGTATTAATGAAATGGATTTTATCGATAGAGCTTCATATCATGGAAATGTGGTTTTGCAAGATTTTAATATTGGTACCTTTTTAGGCCGAAAGGATTTAGGGAAAACGAGTTTGAATGTAGCGGTAGAAGGCAAAGGGTTTACGCAGAAATACTTAAATACGGCTGTAAAAGGACACATAAATACGCTGTTTTTTAATAAATACAATTACAAAAACATCAATGTTGATGGTAATTTTAAACTGCCTTATTACAAAGGAAATATTAAAATTAAAGACCCCAATTTGATTTTGAACTTTAACGGATTGGTTGATTTAAGTAAAAGAGAGAACAAATACGATTTTGAAATAAATGTAGAAAAAGCAGATTTACATAAATTGAAATTCGTAAACGATACCTTATCCACTTTTCAAGGAAATGCAATTGTTGCCGTTTCTGGAAATAATATCGAAAATTTATACGGAACTATTTATTTGAGTAATGCAGTTTACGTTAATTCCAAATCGATTTATCCTTTTGATGAATTTACGGTTACTTCCGAATTTGATGATGATAGAGTGCGTACCATCACCGTAAGTTCGAACGATGTTATTAGCGGAAAAGTGGTTGGTAAATTTAGATTTGATCAATTAGATGATTTAGTAACCAATTCGGTATTGAGTTTATATGCCAACTACAAACCAACGCGCGTTACCAAAGGACAGTTTTTAAAATTCAATTTTAATATTTACAGTAAAATTGTAGAAATTTTTTATCCCGATTTGAATATTAGTACTGATACCCAAATTAGAGGTATTATTAATTCGGATGATAAAGAATTTAAATTCCGATTAAATTCCGAAAAAATTACCCTAGGAACCAATACATTCGATCAAGTTAATGTTAGATTAGACAATAAAAATCCGTTGTATAATGCGTATGTTTCTTTAGATAGTATCAAAACAAAATATTACAAAGTCAGCGATTTTAATTTGATAAACGTTACGATGAACGATACGCTTTTTGTTCGATCCGAATTTAAAGGAGGTAACAAAGGAGAAGATAAGTTTAATCTGAATTTGTACCATACCATTGATGAAGCGAAACACAATATTATTGGAATTCATAAATCGGAAATGAAATTCAAAGAAAATATTTGGTATTTGAATGAAAATCAAGACAATAAAAACCGTGTTGTTTTTGATAAAGAGCTCAAAAATTTTACCATCGAAAAAATTATTTTATCACACGAAGATCAAAAAATTGATTTAGAAGGCGTTTTAAAAGGAGATACTTATAAAGATATTAACTTGGTATTTGATGATGTTGATATAAATGAAATCACGCCAGCAAGCGAAAAATTCAAGTTTAAAGGCGATTTAGTCGGTGGAATTCATTTTAAACAAGATAAAGATGTGTATCAGCCAACAGCAGCAATTGTTATCAAAGATTTAAATATTAACGACACGGAGTTGGGCGAGCTCAACTTTAATATTCAAGGAAATGAAAGTCTTAGAAAATTTACCGTTGATGCCTCGGTTAAAAATGATTTTGCCGAATCTTTTAATGCAGCAGGTAGTTTTGAAATTGTAAATAAAGAAACCATTTTAGATATGAAACTCAAAATGGAAGATTTTAAATTGGGAATTTTGGGCAATATTGGTGGAGAAGTTTTGTCTAACATTCGTGGTTTGGTTACAGGAAACGCTTCGATAGTTGGAAATTTAAAAAAACCAGATGTTAATGGCCGATTATTTATAAGTGATGCGGGGATTACGATTCCGTATCTTAATGTCGATTACGCTTTAAATGACCGAACTATAATCGACTTAACGGATGAAAAATTCTTGTTTAGAAATAACACCTTAACCGATACGAAATTCAAAACAAAAGGCTATTTAAACGGCTTTATTGAACATCACAATTTTACCGATTGGCGATTGGATTTGGATGTTAATTCAAAAAAGTTATTAGTTTTAGATACCAAAGACAGTGATGATGCTGCTTATTTTGGAACGGCATTTATTAACGGAAACGCGAGTATCAAAGGACCAATTGATGCACTTTTTATAAAAGTACAAGCCAAATCAGAAAAGGGTACAACAATCAAAATCCCGATTAATTATGCCGAAAGTGTAGGGCAAAGTAGTTATATTCATTTTATTACTCCAAAAGAAAAGTACAATTTAGCCAACGGAATTGTAGAAAAAACAAGAGATTATAACGGTCTGGAATTAGAATTTGATTTTGACATTACACCCGATGCCGAAATTGAGGTTATTTTGGATCGAAATTCCGGTCATGGTATGAAAGGGAAAGGATATGGTTCGCTTTTATTTAAAATTAATACCTTGGGTAAATTCAATATGTGGGGAGATTTCCAAGCCTACGAAGGAACTTATAATTTTAAATACGGCGGTTTAATTGATAAAAAGTTCGATGTTAAAAAAGGCGGTCAAATTATTTGGGAAGGCAACCCAATGAAAGCACAATTAAATTTAGAAGCGGTATATAAAACCACTGCCAATCCAGCTGTTTTACTCGAAAGCTCTTCTTTTAACAAAAAAGTACCAGTAAATGTAATTGTGGGATTAAGAGGAGATTTGGCTAGTCCTGAACCCGATTTTAATATTGAATTTCCAACTGTAAGTAGCGTTTTAAAATCCGAAATTCAATATAAATTAGATGATAAAGATGTACGACAAACGCAAGCATTATATTTATTGTCTTCGGGTGGATTTTTAAGTCCTGAAGGAGTAAACCAATCTGATTTTTCGGGCAGTTTATTTGAAACAGCAACCAATTTATTGGGTGATATTATCAAAACCGATAACGATAAATTTAATGTTAACCTCAATTATATTGCTGCAGATAGAAGAGTAGGGCAAGAGGCTGATGGACAGTTTGTTGCAAATATTTCTTCGCAAGTTAATGAACGTATCACAATTAACGGAAAAGTTGGTGTTCCAGTTGGCGGAATCAACGAGTCGGCAATTGTGGGGGACGTTGAAGTGCAATACCGTGTTAGCGAAGACGGATCATTAAATTTGAGACTTTTCAATCGCGAAAATGATATCAATTATGTAGGACAAGGCATAGGATATACACAAGGAGTTGGAATTAGCTATGAGGTTGATTTTGATACTTTTAAAGAGCTGGTTAATAAGATTTTTAAAAATCACAAATTAGGACGTGCCTCTGAAGCTACCGACGAATTTATGGATTCTTCTCTAAATCCGGATTATATTAATTTTATCAATAAAAAGAAAAAAGAGGAAGAAAAGAAAAATTCTGAATCGGAACAAAAAGAGAAAAATAATACTCAAGGTTTGGTGCCCGAAGAAGACTAAATTTTATCGTTTACAAAAATAACGATTTGCCGACTTGCCTCTTTTTGAGTTTAAAATTTTCATTTTCAATATTTTTTGTAACCTTTTTTGCGATTATTGTTGGTATTTTGTAATTTCAACACATTCACAAACTATACTTTTTTCTAGTATTTATGCGACTTTATTAAAACTTATTAACGAAAACGTTTGAATTTAACGCTATAATTTAATAAATAATAATAAAAGAACAAATATTAAGGAGTGTTTGTTAATTTTACATTTCTAAAAACTCAAAAAATGCAAAAAAATATCAAAAAAATCGGTGTTCTAACCTCAGGAGGAGATTCTCCTGGAATGAATGCCGCCATACGTTCTGTAGTTAGAACTTGTGCCTATCACGGAATTGAATGTGTAGGTATCTACAGAGGTTATCAAGGTCTTATTGAAGGTGATTTTAAAGAAATGGGGCCTCGAAGCGTAAATAACATCGTGAATAAAGGAGGAACTATTTTAAAGTCAGCTCGATCAGCCGAATTTAGAACCGCAGAAGGAAGAAAAAAGGCTTATGACAATGTAGTTAAAGCGGGAATGGATGCCTTAGTCGTAATTGGTGGTGATGGTAGTTTTACGGGAGGTTTGGTTTTTAATTCCGAATATAATTTTCCAGTAATGGGAATTCCTGGAACCATCGATAATGATATTTTTGGTACAAGTCATACTTTAGGATACGATACGGCATTAAATACCGTAGTAGATTGTATTGATAAAATTCGTGATACAGCAAGTTCGCATAACCGTTTATTTTTTGTAGAGGTTATGGGAAGAGATGCCGGTCATATTGCTTTAAATGCTGGTATTGGAGCTGGAGCTGAGGAAATTTTGATTCCAGAAGAAAACTTAGGTTTAGATCGTTTATTGGAATCACTTAAAAAGAGTAAAGCATCCGGAAAATCTTCGAGTATTGTCGTTATTGCCGAAGGGGATAAAATTGGGAAGAATGTCTTCGAATTAAAGGATTACGTAGATGCTAATTTACCCGAATATGATGTTCGTGTTTCTGTTTTGGGGCACATGCAAAGAGGGGGAGCGCCTTCATGCTTCGATCGTGTATTGGCTAGTAGATTAGGCGTTAAAGCTGTGGAATCACTTTTAGAAGGTAAATCAAATTTAATGGTGGGTTTGCTTGAAGATAAAGTGACCTTAACACCTTTAGAACAAGCTATTAAAGGAAAATCGGAAATTGATCGCGATTTGTTACGAGTTTCAGATATTATGACTACCTAAAAAATTAAATAATAAGTAAAAACAAAAATTAAATAAAAATGTCAAAAGTAAAATTAGGAATTAACGGATTTGGACGTATCGGAAGAATCGTTTTTAGAGAATCTTTCAATAGAGATAATGTAGAAGTAGTAGCCATCAACGATTTGTTAGATGTTGATCATTTAGCTTACTTATTGAAATATGATTCAGTTCACGGCCGTTTCAATGGAACGGTAGAAGTAAAAGAGGGTAAATTGTTTGTTAATGATAGAGAAATTAGAGTAACTGCAGAAAGAAATCCAGCTGACTTAAAATGGGATGCTTTAGATGTTGATGTGGTTGCAGAATGTACAGGTATTTTTACAACTATCGAAACTGCTAGCGAGCACTTAAAAGGTGGAGCTAAAAAGGTAATTATTTCGGCTCCTTCTGCTGATGCTCCAATGTTTGTAATGGGTGTAAACCATGAAACAGCAAAAGCTTCTGATTTAGTTGTTTCTAATGCTTCTTGTACGACTAACTGTTTGGCTCCACTAGCTAAAGTTATTCATGATAATTTTGGAATCGTTGAAGGATTAATGACTACGGTTCACGCTACAACTTCAACTCAAATGACAGCTGATGGCCCTTCTAGAAAAGACTGGAGAGGTGGACGTGCAGCTTCAATCAATATTATTCCTTCTTCTACAGGTGCTGCAAAAGCAGTTGGAAAAGTAATTCCAGATTTGAATGGAAAATTAACAGGTATGGCTTTCCGTGTTCCTACTGCAGACGTTTCTACAGTAGATTTAACGGTAAAATTAGCTAAAGAAACTTCTTATGAAGAAATTATGTCTGTTTTGAAAAATGCTTCTGAAACGTCATTAAAAGGTATTTTAGGTTATACCGAAGATGCAGTAGTTTCTCAAGATTTCATTTCCGATAAAAGAACTTCGATTGTTGATGCAAACGCTGGAATTGGTTTAAATTCAACTTTCTTCAAATTGGTTTCTTGGTACGATAACGAGTACGGATATTCTAGTAAATTAATTGATTTATCAGTTCACATTGCTGGATTAAAATAAAAGCCATTTGCTTTAAAAAATCCCGTTACTAATTTTGTAACGGGATTTTTGCTTTATATATCAATAGAATAATGTAAAATATACACTTTAAATTGTTATATTGATAAAAAATAGAAATTCAAAAAACTCAAAAAACGAATTTATATGAAATTAATAGTAGATAGTGGTTCTACCAAAGCAGATTGGATTGCAATTAATGACGCCGGAAAAGTATTGTTTACAACGCAAACTTTAGGATTAAATCCAGAAATTTTAAATGGCGATGAAATCATAACGCGTATAAGCGATCGCTTTGATATTTTACACAATAAAAATGAAGTGACGCATTTGTTTTTTTACGGTGCAGGTTGCGGAACCGATAGAATGAAAAATTCATTATCGGAAGTTTTTCAACAATTTTTTAGCAATGCTTTTGTTGAAGTAAATGAAGATACTTATGCAGCGGTCTATGCTACAACACCAAAAGGCGAATCGGCTATTGTTAGCATTTTAGGAACTGGCTCTAATTGCAGTTTTTATGATGGTCATATTTTGCATCAAAAAGTACAATCGTTAGGTTATATTATCATGGATGATTGTAGCGGAAATGTTTTTGGGAAAGAGTTAATTCGCAAATATTATTTTAATAAAATGCCAAAAGAATTAGCTGCTGAACTTGAAAAAGAATACAATATGGATCCAGATTTTATTAAAAATAAGCTTTATAAGGAACCCAATCCTAATGCTTATATGGCCACTTTTGCTAAATTTTTAATCAAGCATAAGGATACTGATTTTTGTAGAAAAATCATTTTTAAAGGAATGAAATCATTTGTAAAAAACTACATTAAACAATTTGAAAATTGTAAAGAAGTTCCCAATCATTTTGTAGGTTCGATAGCATTTTATTTAAAAGAGGAACTTCAAGAAACTTTTGATAAATACGATTTGCAATTGGGTAATGTTTTAAGAAGACCGATTGATGGTTTAATTGCTTACCATGTTGCCAATAAATAACAAATAAATATGATAGAAATTGCTGTAATTGCACACGACGGTAAAAAAGCTGATTTGGTTCAGTTTTTAAATAAAAATAAAGCCGTTTTACAAAATGAAAAGATCAAATTAATTGCAACAGGAACCACTGGGTCAAAAGCAATCAATGCCGGTTTTAAAACAAAAACGATGCTTTCTGGACCATTAGGAGGTGATGCACAAATAGCGGCGCGAGTTGCAGAAGGAAAGACAAAATTGGTTTTCTTTTTCAAAGATCCTTTGTCCAGCCATGCACATGAAGTTGATATAAACATGTTACTTCGTGTTTGCGATGTGCACAATGTGCCAATTGCGACAAACGAAGCATCGGCACAATTGTTATTAAATGCTATTGCACTGCAATTATAGAAATTTCTACATTTACATTTTTTGGTAAACAAGCCACTTGAACCGTTTCACGAGCTGGAGCGGTTTTTTCGTTAAAATAAGATCCGTAAACTTCGTTAATAGCGCCAAAATTATTCATATCCATTATAAAAATAGAAGCTTTAACCACGTTTTCAAAAGTCATTTCGGCTGCTTCTAAAATGGCAGCAATATTTTGCATTACCTGATGTGTTTCTTCTGCAATTGAGCTTGTGACCAATTCGCCGTTATTTGGATTAATAGCGATTTGTCCCGATGCATAAAGCGTATTTCCAGAAAGTACAGCTTGATTGTAAGGTCCGATTGGAGCTGGAGCCTTTTCGGTAAATATTATTTTTTTCATATTATAATGTGTTTCGAATTAAAGATTGGTTGCGCTTCTTTTGTTGTATTTGATATCACTTAAGATACCCGATTTAATTCCGATAAAGAAATTCCAATTTGAGTATTGTCCAAGCGGAGTCCAGTTGAAATCCATTCTCCAGCTTAATAAATCACGTTCAAAACGCAATTGCGTAAAGGTAATTCCCTTTTGAACAAAATCGTATCCAGTTGAAATTCCGCCTTTCCATTTTGGAGTGATATCAGCATTAACAGAAACCATGATGGAGTTTCCAATAATTTCATTTTCTCTGCTGGCATTACCGTAAGTCAAGGAGTAGGCCAACGTCATATCCCAAGGAATTTTCGATTTAAAAAACTCTGTAATTACATTTTCAGAATCACTTTCAGAATTGAATTGGCTTTTTCGAGAATCATTTAAATCGACATTCGTACCAAATAAGTCATCTTCTCGACCACCATTTCTAACACTTTGCGTATTTTTTTTCTCGGTAAAATCTTTACTCGAAACCGAATAATTCATAGTTAAGTTGGCACTAGTCAATCGAAACAAACTACCTCCATTGTTGATGTTGAATTCGTTAATCACTCTGTTTGAACTATCCAAAGCATAAGGGTTTAAAGTGGCGCCAAAATTCACGCTCATTTTGCTATCAAATAATTGTGTACCACCACTAACACGAACGGGTTGCCATGCTAAAGTGGTTTTTCCGTCGGCATTGAAATTGTAACTTGTAGAAAAATTCAAGTTGTTTAACAACATCATTTTTTTAGGATCGGTTTTGGTGCTGTCTTTATCGGTAACTTTTGCTTCGAAAGTATTGCTTAAATCAAATCCAATTATGTTTGAATTACTTTTTCCGGGAGCACCATAAATTCCGCCTTCAAAACGGGTGTAATCTGCTAATTTTCCGGTAGCATCCATGGCATAAGTATCGTAATATTTTTCGAAACTTGGAGTGTAACTATACGATACAGATGGGCGAAGAACATGTCGGATTGCTTGGATTTTTTTAGTATCTCCAAAATTAAAAGTTCCGTAAATAGTGGTTCCTAAACTTGAAGAAAACGAATACGTTCGAAATGCATCAAAACCTTTTACCGTTTCGTTTACAACCGTACTAGCCTCCGAATCGTAATAGCGATTGGTGGTTTTGTTATACCAAACTTCGTCATAATTCGCACTTGCCGAAGCACTAATGTATTTGAATATTTTAAAGTTTGTGCTAATCGGAATACTATGTTTTAAACCAAGTAGTGCATTATCAAACATTTCGGGTTTGAAAAATAAAGAATCGGTAGTGGTAATGCTATTTTTACCACTTAGATTATACTGTAAATTGATGTTTTTAATAAAACCTTTTTTCACACCATCTTTTCCAACAAAAGGATAAATTCGGTCTACACTGGCTTCTAACGAAGGCAATGTCATATTTATTTCTTCGGTTTGTGTGTTTTGCGAATGAGTAGCGGTAATTGCTGTTCGAACTTGTGGTACCGTATTGAACGTTTTGCTATATGAAACAGAAGAACTTAAAGTATTGTTTAGGCTTGAACCTACATTTATTTGATTAATCGATTGTTGGAAATATTTACTACTTCCCATATTCACCGAGGCAGAAAAGTTGGAGTTAGGACTCGATTTTGAATCTCGTGAATGTGTCCATTGTATGTTGTATATGGTTTGCTTGGAATAATCGGGGTAACCTCGTTCACTTGAAATTAAATTTTCATAACGAATATTTACATTACCTCGGTACCGGTATCTTTTAGCATACGAGGATTCAAAACGCATAGCGTAACTACCGTTGGTATAATAATCGCCTAAAACAGTTAAATCGTAATTGTCACTCAAAGCAAAATAGTAACCCAAATTTTGTAAGGAAAAACCACGTGTGTTTGAATCGTTATAACTAGGAATTATAATTCCCGAACGACTTTCTTCTGTCATTGGAAAATACGCAAAAGGCAAGGCAATAGGAGTGGGGACATCGGCAATAACCATATTGGTTAAACCCGTAATTACTTTTTTACCTGGTATAAATTTTACTTTGCTCGTGCGAAAGTAGTATTCAGGATTGTCAACATTTTGCGAAGTAGTAAAACGCGCTCCTTTTAAAAAATAAACCGAATCGTTTTCTTTTTTGGTAATGCTTGCTTTAATTTTAAATTCGCCTTGTTCGGTTCTAGAATTCCAAATTAACGCTTTTTTTGTCTTGAAATTAAATCGAATAGAATCTGGTTCAACCTCGTTTTGACCTTGTTTAAAATTGGGATATTGAGTAAAAGCACCGGTAGAATCTTTAATTCGGCCAGCATATACTTCATCTTTAGCATAATCCAAAACAATGATACCCGATTTTAGTTCAATGTCTTTATAATAAAGTTCGGCTTCGTTATAAAGCGTTATTTTTTTATTTTTCTGATCAATTCGAGCATAATCCTTAGCTACGTAACGTACTTTTCCGTCCAAAAAAGTTTTTTTTGTTTTAACGGTATCCAGTTTTATGGTGTCGGTAATGGTTTTATTTGAGGTATCTGGCTGTTTTACAGCTCCTATTGCGTTTTTCTTTTTCTTGATATCCTGTGAATAGATAGTACCACATCCTAAACTAAGGAAAAATGATAAAAAAACGATATTAAATAAGTTTGTATGCAAAGGTTTTAATGCTATTTTTGTAAAAATGTGGCTCGTTTTTTGCCACGTCAAACTTACATATAATTTTTTGTCCAAAATAATCAATTGGAAAAATTATAACACTTGAAAAATATTAAAACTAACTTTATTTATATGAATCAATACAACAAAATTAGAGTAATATTTAGTTTTTTTCTAACGATAATTTCATTTTGTGCTTATAGTCAAAACAATACATTTAAGGTTACGCTCGATGCGGGTCATGGAGATCATGATTTTGGAGCCGTTTATAGCGGACGCATTGAAAAAAATATTGCTTTAGCAATTGTTTTAAAAGTAGGTAAAATTTTAGAATCCTATCCTAATATAGATGTTACCTATACTCGAAAAACAGATGTTTTTATCGATTTAGTAGAACGTGCTAATATTGCAAATCGTGCCAATGCTAATATTTTTGTATCGATTCATTGTAATGCTAATAAAAATACAACGGCCTTCGGAACCGAAACGTATGTAATGGGTTTGAGTAAAACAGCATCCAATTTAGAAGCGGCCAAGAAAGAAAACTCCGTAATTACTTTAGAGAAAGATTATAAACGTAAATACGACGGTTTTGATCCCAATTCACCCGAATCGATGATTGGTATGACTTTAATGCAAGAAGAATATTTGGATTATAGTATTGCGCTAGCCAGTAGAGTCGAAACAGAATTTGATAAATTAGGAAAAAAGTTAAGAGGGGGTGGAGTTAAACAAGCACCTTTTATGGTTTTACACAAAGCGTATATGCCTAGAGTTTTGATAGAAACCGGTTTTATTTCTAACCCAGAAGAAGGGGATGTTTTAAATTCTGATTCAGGGCAAAATGAAGTGGCTAAAGCTATTGCAAATGCTATAATTAGCTATAAAAAAGAATATTTTGGTGGTGGAGCTGAACCAATCGAAGTAAAACCAATTCAAAAAGCACCAGAAAAAGAAGAAAAACCTGTTGCTGCAGAGCCAGCGGTAAAAGTAGCCGATGGAGTTATTTTTAAAGTACAATTGGTAGCGAGTACAAAAAAAATAGGTTTAAATCCGAGTAACTTTAAAGGTCTATCTCCGGTATCTGTTGCTCACGAATCTAATATTTATAAATACACCTACCAACAAACTGCTGATTATGAAAAAGCTAAATCGTATTTAGCAGAAGCAAAGAACAAAGGTTATGCTTCAGCCTTCTTAGTAGCATTCAAAAATGGGCAAAGAATCAATATTCAAGAAGCCCTTAAATAAGCTTAAAGTTCGATTTATTTATATTAAATTTGTACAAAAATCTGAAATTTTGAAACTAACACGCGAAATTAAAACGGCAATTTTAGTAATTGCTTCTATATTATTGTTCATTTGGGGGTATAGCTTTTTAAAAGGGAAAGATTTATTCACAAATTATAAAACCCTTTACGTTGTTTACGACAATGTTGAAGGACTTTCTCCTTCGGCACCGGTTACACTTAACGGATTAATTATTGGAAAAGTAAGCGCCATAACCATTGATGAAACAACAGGGAAATTAAAAGTGCAATTGCAAATCAAAACCGATTTTCCGATTTCTAAAACAAGTAGTGCTGTAATGTATTCTCCTAGTTTAGTTGGAGGAAAACAAATCGGCATTCAACCTAATTTTAACGACAAGGAAATTATTCAAGAAGGTGACTTTTTAAACAGTAAAATAGAATTAGGATTAACCGATTCTATAGGCGATAAGTTAGCTCCAATTCAATTAAAACTTGAAAAGTTACTAGGGAATGTTGATACTTTAGTAACGAGTTTAAATCAAGTTTTAGACGAAAAAGGACAAGCAAATCTTAAAAAGAGTTTAGCCGAATTGAGTCAAACTATGGAGCAATTTCATAAAGCTTCGGCTAATATTAATGTTATTTTGGATCAAAATAAAGGTCAAATTAACAGTATGGTGACCAATTTTAATAAAGTTTCGAATAACTTTTCTAAAATTTCCGATTCTATTAATAAAGCCGATTTGGGTAAAACCGTAAGATCATTAAACGAAACACTGTCAAAAGTAGATGCATTAATGATTGGTTTAGATAACGGAAAAGGAACGGCAGGTAAACTTTTAAAAGATGAAGCTTTGTATAACAACCTGAATGATACTTCTAAAGAATTGGAGATGTTACTGCAAGATGTGCGACTAAATCCTACTCGTTACATTAATGTGTCTCTTTTCGGAAAGAAAAACAAACCTTACGTAGCGCCTACAACCGAAACAAGCACGAACTAACAAAATGAGTTATTTAGATAATATATTATTTGCTATTATTTTAGCCGCAGGTGTTGGTTATTTTGTTTCTAATGTAAAGAAACTAATACGAAACATTAATTTAGGTATGCCGGTTAATCGAACTGATAATCCTAGTGCTCGTTGGAAAAATATGGCCTTAATAGCGCTTGGTCAATCTAAAATGATTAAGCGACCTATTGCAGGTGTTTTGCATATTATTGTGTATGTTGGTTTTGTTATAATCAATATTGAACTACTAGAAATAATTATCGACGGTTTATTTGGTACACATCGAATTTTTGCTTCATTAGGAAGTCTTTATGATTTTTTAATTGGTTCTTTCGAAATATTAGCTTTATTGGTTCTGGTTTCGGTAATTATTTTCTGGATTAGACGAAATGTGATTAAATTAAAGCGTGTTTTTAATCCTGATTTAAAAGGATTTCCAAAAAACGATGCCAATTATATTTTGTATTTTGAAATGGTTTTGATGTCGCTTTTTTTATTGATGAATGCATCCGACTATCATTTGCAAAATGTGCCTGGAGGCTTTTCGCATTTTATTAAAGCAGGAAGTTTTCCGGTAAGTCAATTTATTGAACCGCTTTTTAACGGAATGAGTAATGAAATGGTTCTGCTTTTATCTGAATTGTTTTGGTGGCTTCACATTGTTGGGATTTTGATTTTTCTAAACTATTTGTACTTTTCTAAGCATTTACACATTTTATTGGCTTTTCCTAATACGTATTACGCCAATTTAAAACCTCTAGGTCAATTTGATAATTTAGAATCGGTTACCAAAGAAGTAAAATTAATGATGGACCCGAATGTTGATCCGTTTGCAGCTCCTGCAGATGCATCGGCAGAAGCACATTCAAAATTTGGTGCAAGCGATGTTCAAGATTTAAATTGGGTGCAATTGATGAATGCATACACTTGTACCGAGTGTGGACGTTGTACTTCGGCTTGTCCTGCCAATCTAACGGGAAAAAAATTATCTCCACGTAAAATTATGATGGACACACGTGATCGTTTAGAAGAAGTAGGAAAAAATATAGATGCTAACAAAGGTGTTTTTGTTCCCGATAATAAAACGCTGTTAAACGATTATATCACACCCGAAGAATTATGGGCTTGTACTTCCTGTAATGCTTGTGTAGAAGAATGTCCGGTTAATATTAGTCCATTATCAATCATTATGGATATGCGTCGTTATCTTGTGATGGAACAAAGTGCTGCTCCAATGCCATTAAATGCCATGATGACGAATGTAGAAAATAATGGTGCGCCTTGGCAGTATAATCAACAAGATCGTTTAAATTGGAAAAACGAAAACTAGAAAATCAAATTTAAGTATTGCGCTAATGGCAACTACTTTTCTTTAAATATAAATTGCATACAACATGTCAGAAAGTTTAATAGTACCAACAATGGCAGAAATGCTTGCCGAAGGAAAACAGCCAGAGGTATTGTTTTGGGTGGGCTGTGCAGGAAGTTTTGATGATAGAGCCAAAAAAATCACAAAGGCATTTGTTCGCATTTTAAATCGTGCTAATGTTTCTTTTGCTGTTTTAGGAACTGAAGAAAGTTGCACAGGTGATCCTGCTAAACGTGCTGGCAATGAATTTTTGTTTCAAATGCAAGCAATGATGAATATTGAAGTGCTAAACGCCTACGAAGCAAAGAAAATTGTAACAGCTTGTCCACATTGTTTTAATACGTTAAAAAATGAATATCCTGAATTAGGAGGGCAGTACGAAGTAATTCATCATACCGAATTTCTAAAATCATTATTACAGGAAGGAAGATTAACTATTGAAGGCGGGCAATTTAAAGGTAAAAAAATTACTTTTCATGATCCTTGTTACCTTGGTAGAGCCAATTCAATTTATGAAGCACCAAGAGATTTAATTGAAAAATTAGATGTTGAACTTGTTGAAATGAAGCGATCTAAAGCTAATGGATTGTGTTGTGGTGCTGGAGGTGCTCAAATGTTTAAAGATGCAGAACCGGGGAATAAAGAAGTCAACATTGCCCGAACCGAAGACGCTCTCGAAACGCAACCTGATATCATAGCAGCAGGATGTCCGTTTTGTAACACTATGTTAACCGACGGAATAAAAAACAAAGAAAAAGAGGGCGAAATTAAAGTTATGGATATCGCCGAATTAATTGCCAATGCACAAGACTTGTAAATTTTATAGTATTCAAGTTTTTTTAAAAAAAGATAAACCATGTACGTACCTTTTGAGAATTTGCCCGAAGAATCTAGAGTTTGGATATACCAATCTAACCGAAAATTTTCTGAAGACGAAATAGCAATTATAGAAAAAGATTTGGATCAATTTCTAGAAAATTGGGCAGCTCATGGCACAAGTCTAGAAGCTTCTTATTTAATAAAATACAACCGTTTTATTATTTTAGCCGTCAATCAGGAAGTGCAAATGGCAACGGGTTGTTCTATTGATTCTTCAGTTGAATTTATTCAAGGTTTAGAGCAAAAATTTAGCGTTGATTTATTAGATAAAATGAATGTTACCTTCAAACAAGGTGATTTTATTGCGCACAAAACGTTACTAGACTTTAAAAAAATGGTGAAAGATAAGTCGGTTACTCAAAATACAATTGTTTTTAATAACTTGGTAAACAATATTCAAGAGTTCAACGAATCTTGGGAAGTGCCAGCAATTGACAGTTGGCATAGTCGGTTTTTTTAAACCCATGAATGAAAATAAAAATCCCTTTTTGAAAATAATCAAAAAGGGATTTTTATTTCTAAAATGTATTTTTCTAGACTACGTTTTTTTTATCATTCTTTTATAAATTTCAATATATTCTTCTGGAGATATTTTTTGAATCAATTGCTGTATCAACTCAAAAGGAATGGCTTCTGGTTTTTTAAATCGTACGCAACATTTTCCCATATCCAATTTATACGGACTGTGTTTTGGATATTCGGCAGAAAACCAATTTAATAATTCAGAATCAGTATACAATCCCATATGATATAACGAAATAAAGTTTTTTTGAGCTGCCAAACTAACAAATGGCAATGGTAATTTAGGATTACAATGATAGCCATCAGGATATAATTCATGCGGAACAACATAACCAATCATGCCGTAACTCAATTCCTCCTTAAATCCTTTTGGAATATAATCTAAAATGACTTTACGCAGTTGAATTACCGACTCTTTTTTGTCTTCTGGAATTTGAGCTATATATTCGCTCACGGAGGTGGCATTGTATTTCATAGCATTTTTATAATAAAGATAAAAAAAGCTTGGATAGATAGACAGAAATTATTCGGCTATTTTTTGAAGTTCGCGTTCGTTTTTAATAATGATTTTTTTGCCTACTAATTCAATCAAATCTAACTTTTTAAAATCGGATAATAAACGAATACAACTTTCGGTAGCTGTTCCAATAATACTCGCCAATTCATCTCGTGATAATTGTATTTTTAAGGATTTATCAGCCTCTATCCCAAATGTATTTTGCAAATAAAGAAGCGTTTGAGCTAATCTTTCCTTGACTGTTTTTTGAGCAAAATCTACTTTGTCATTATCCGATTCTTTTAAATCTTCGCAAACAGCTTGCATCAAATTCATCGAAAATTGGTTGTTGTTATTAAAAAAATGCAACATTTCTTTTTTTGGAATATAACAAACTTCCATATCCGAAAGGGCTTTTGCTGTTAAATTAGCAGGTTCCTGACTAATCATGGAACGTTGTCCAAGAAGTTCGCCCGATTTGACTAATTTTACAATTTGATCTTTTCCGTTAGC
Organism: Flavobacterium agrisoli; assembly: GCF_016522065.1. Lineage (GTDB taxonomy): Bacteria > Bacteroidota > Bacteroidia > Flavobacteriales > Flavobacteriaceae > Flavobacterium > Flavobacterium agrisoli. Next base: position 336,528 of record NZ_JAEHFV010000001.1, read on the forward strand.
ACTCAATTTAGAAAGTTTTCCCATTCCGTCTTTCACACAAAACACACCATTGGTAAGGTCGCCTTCTTCAAAAAGAGTGTCACCTTTTTTTACTGTAAATGTCTTTTTAGTATTAGCTAACTGAATGATTTCGTCTTTGTTTAGCGCTTTTAATGAACTTAATTGCCTCACTATACATTGGTCGCATTTATTCATTGGAGTAATGGGGTTTTTATACAAATTTAATCATTATTGCCTATTAATTTTTGAAATACCGATAAGAAAATGAATGGGAATTAGGTAAATTACCAAAAATCATTAACTTAGTTATACCTTAAATAGAATTGATAAATATCATAAAATAACTAAATGCGATTCTTAAACTTTGTAGAAAACTAAAGTAAAGCCGATTTATGAGCATTCAGACTTGTTTTCACTGCGGATTAACCATTTCAAAAAACGATTTATTGCTTTTTGATGATAAAGAATTTTGCTGTAATGGATGTAAAACAGTCTACGAAATTTTTAGTAGTAACAATTTAGATGGTTACTATGATTTTGAAAAGGCTCCAGGTGCCACGCCATTAGATATTCAAGGAAAATATGATTTTTTAGACAACGACAACATCACCTCTAAAATATTGGATTTTAACGAAGAGCATACAGCTATCGTTTCGTTAACTATTCCACATATACATTGTAGTTCTTGCATATGGATTTTAGAAAACTTACAAAAGCTTCAATCAGGAATTACTCTTTCTCAAGTCAATTTTCCGGAGAAAAAAGTACGTATTAATTACAATTCACAACAAACCACCTTAAAGGAAATTGTGTATTTATTAAGTTCAATTGGATACGAACCGTACATTAGTTTAGATAATTATGAGTCCGGGAAAAAGAGTCAAAATCGCAGTTTAATTTACAAATTAGGCGTTGCCTTTTTTTGTTTTGGAAACATAATGTTATTGTCGTTTCCAGAATATTTTGAGGTAAACGAATATTGGTTAGACAATTACAAACCCTTTTTTAGAAGCTTAATTTTTTTATTGAGCTTACCAAGTTTATTGTATTCTGCAAGTGATTATTACGTATCGGCTTATAAGAGTCTAAAATCAAAAATATTGAACATTGATGTTCCAATTGCCTTAGGAATAATTGTCATGTTTTTAAGGAGCACTTTCGATATTATTATGGATTATGGTTCGGGCTTTTTTGACAGTTTAACAGGTTTGATTTTTTTTATGTTGCTCGGTAAAATGTTTCAAATTAAAACCTATAGTTTTTTGAGTTTTGAGCGCGATTTTAAATCCTATTTTCCAATTGCAATAACGCGAATAAGGGCTAATAAAGAAGAAAGTGTTCCTGTGTACGATATCGAAAAAGGCAATCGATTATTGATTCGAAACCAAGAATTAATTCCGGTTGATGGGATTTTAATTAGCGAAAACACTGAGATTGATTACAGTTTTGTGACAGGAGAAGCCATTCCGATTAGCAAAAAATCGGGGGATAAAATTTTCGCAGGAGGAAAACAAATTGGAAAAGTAATCGAAATGGAAGTTTTGCATTCGGTATCGCAAAGCTACTTAACACAATTATGGGGAAATGCAGTTTTTCAAAAAGAAGTAGAGCAAAAATACCAAACATTAACCGATAAATTAAGTCACTATTTTACACCCATTTTATTGCTTATCGCGTTTTTAGGATTTGGATTTTGGATTTTTAAAAATGTGACAACCGCGTTTAATGTTTTTACAGCGGTATTAATTGTAGCTTGTCCTTGCGCTTTAGCGTTAACTGCACCGTTCACCTTTGGTAATATTTTAAGAATTTTAGGAAAAAAACAATTCTATTTAAAAAATGCTTTAGTAATAGAACAATTGGCCAAGGTGGATACTATTGTTTTTGATAAAACAGGAACGTTGACCTCAAATAAAAAATCTAAAATTTCGTATGAAGGAAAACTATTGTCGTCACTTCAGTTGCAATTGCTAAAGAATATCGTTCATGCATCCAACCATCCGATAAACCGAATGTTATATGATTTTTTACCAGAATCCGACCGAATAAGTGTTACAAGTTTTGAAGAAATTACCGGTAAAGGAATTTTAGCCACTATTGAAAATATACCATTTAAATTAGGTTCTGCCGATTTTGTTTTAGGAATACCAGATTCGAATGCAATCCAAACAACCTTACATATAGAAATAAATAATGAATATTACGGTAAATATTTATTTAAAAATGAATATCGAGAAGGTTTAAGTTCTTTATTTCAGCAATTAAACAAAAAATACAATTTAAAAGTCTTGTCGGGTGATAACGAAGGAGATAAAGACACCTTGGTTAGTATTATGCCTTCTGAAACTACTTTTAATTTTCATCAAAAACCGGAACAAAAACTGGAGTTTATTAAAAAATTACAAGAACAAGGACACAATGTAATGATGGTGGGAGATGGTCTTAATGATGCTGGTGCATTAGCTCAAAGTAATGTTGGAATTGCAGTATCCGAAAATGTGAATGTTTTTTCTCCCGCTTGCGATGCTATTTTGGATGCCAATCGATTAAAAAATTTGAATAATTTTCTAAATCTATCACATAAAGCCACCAAAATAATCAAAATGAGTTTTGTTATTTCTTTATTATATAATGTGGTGGGGTTATCATTTGCATTAACAGGAAACTTATTGCCGTTAGTGGCAGCCATCATTATGCCTCTCAGTACTATTACAATTGTCTCATTTGTAACTTTAATGAGCAACTACTACGCAAAAGCTAATTTAGAATAGTACTAAATAATAGTAAGAAATTTTTTTATAAATTTAACATAATTAACTGATTATGATAATTATCATATTTTGTTAAAAAGCTCACTGTTAAATTTGTTAACATATTATTAGCATATTATGAGTGTCATCTATTTACTTATTGCTATCAGTATCGTTATAGCCATCGGTTTTTTTATTGCTTTTATAATAGCGGTAAAATCAGGTCAATACGATGATGATTACACCCCTTCAGTTCGAATGCTTTTTGACGACGAATTACAATCTACTCCAAATAAAACAAAACAATCAAACCAAGAAAAATAATTTTAATTATGGAAATGCAGCAATTTTACTACGACAACAAAATTGTAAAAAACTTTATCTACGCTACCATTGTTTTTGGTGTAGTGGGAATGTTAGTCGGTTTATTAGTCGCCTATTTTTATTTATTTCCAAATCTAACCGATGGAATATCTTGGTTAAGTTATGGTAGGTTACGTCCTTTACATACCAATGCGGTAATTTTTGCCTTTGTAGGAAATGCCTTTTTCGCGGGAATGTATTATTCCATTCAACGTTTGCTAAAGGCAAGAATGTACAGTGATTTTTTAAGCAAATTGCATTTTTGGGGATGGCAATTAATTATCGTGGCGGCTGCCATTACCTTACCACTTGGCTATTCTTCATCTAAAGAGTACGCCGAATTAGAATGGCCAATTGATATTGCTATAGCCATAATATGGGTAGTGATGGGTATTAACATGATAGGAACTATGTTGCGTCGTAGAGAACGTCATTTGTATGTTGCCATTTGGTTTTATTTGGCCACTTTTGTAACGGTTGCTGTATTGCATATTTTTAATAATATCGAATTGCCTGTTTCTGCATTTAAAAGTTATTCGGTGTATGCGGGGGTTCAAGATGCTTTGGTGCAATGGTGGTACGGACATAATGCAGTAGCTTTTTTCTTAACGACACCTTTTTTGGGTTTAATGTATTATTATGTTCCTAAAGCCGCAAACCGACCAATTTATTCTTATCGTTTATCAATTATTCACTTTTGGTCGTTAATTTTTATTTATATCTGGGCAGGGCCACATCATTTGTTATATTCGGCTTTGCCAAATTGGGCACAAAATTTAGGGGTAGCTTTTTCAATCATGTTATTAGCACCCTCTTGGGGTGGTATGATTAATGGGCTTTTAACTTTAAGAGGGGCTTGGGATAAAGTAAGAGTAGATCCAGTTTTAAAGTTTTTTGTAGTAGCCATCACGGGTTACGGAATGGCTACATTTGAAGGACCTATGTTATCTCTAAAAAATGTAAATGCAATAGCCCATTATACCGATTGGATTATTGCTCACGTACACGTAGGAGCTTTAGCTTGGAACGGATTTATGACCTTTGGGATGGTGTATTGGCTAATTCCGAGACTTACTAAAAACAAATTACACTCTGTAAAATTGGCTAATTTCCATTTTTGGATTGGTACCTTAGGAATAGTATTGTATGCATTACCGATGTATGTAGCAGGATTTTTACAAGCCTCTATGTGGAAACAATTTAATCCAGATGGAACTTTAACTTACGGAAATTTTTTAGAAACTGTAACGCAAATAATGCCCATGTATTGGATGCGTGCTATAGGAGGTACTTTATACCTAACCGGTATGTTGGTTTTAGTTTACAATATTGTTCAAACTATTCGTAGTGGAAGTACAATCGAAGATGAACTGGCTCAAGCTCCGGCTTTAGAGACTATTAGTAGTAAACGTTTAAGAGGTGAAAAATACCATTCTTGGTTAGAGCGCAAGCCAATTCAATTGACCATTTTGGCTACAATTGCTATTCTTATTGGGGGTATTATTCAAATTGTACCTACTATAATGGTAAAATCAAATATTCCAACCATATCAAGCGTAAAACCATACACTCCTTTAGAATTAGAAGGCCGTGATTTGTATATTCGAGAAGGTTGTGTGGGTTGCCACTCTCAATCAGTTAGACCCTTCAGAAGCGAAGTCGAACGTTATGGACCGCAAGCAAAAGCAGGAGAATTTGTATACGATCATCCTTTTTTATGGGGCTCTAAACGAACAGGTCCCGATTTGTTGCGTGTAGGAGGAAAATACAACGACAACTGGCATTTTAATCATTTTTGGAATCCACAAAGTATTTCAGCTGGATCCATAATGCCAAGTTACAAATGGTTGTTTGATAATAAACCTATGGATATTTCTTTGACTCAAAAGAAAATGAAAACCATGGTTACATTAGGTGTTCCTTACACCGAAGCAGAAATTGAAAATGCTCCGGCAGCCATGAAAGCGCAAGCCATGCAAATTGAAAAAAGTTTAGAAAACGATCCAGATTTTGTTGCTAGTTATGAAGATAGTAAAAAGAAAGCAGCAGCTCGTGGCGAAAAATTTGTACCCATGAACGAAAGAGAAATTATTGCCTTAATTGCTTACATGCAACGTTTAGGAACCGATATAAAAGTAAAAGATAACGCTAAAAAATAAGACTATGTTTGAACAAATTAAACACAATATGGAAACCATAGCGGGCGTAGCAATTTATCCCGTTCTTTCGCTATTGATCTTTTTTATCTTTTTTGTTTGTTTGGGTTTTTGGGTTTTTTCATATAAAAAAGAAAAAATAGAAGAAATGAGTCAAATTCCATTAAATGACAGTGTTGTTTAATATTTAAAAGCTAATCAAAATGAAAAAAATAGTTCCAGTATACGTTCGAGTTCCCTTCATTTTCTTTGCCATTTTTGGATTGATGGAATTTTTTATTGACTCGGGAGACAAACCTGCTTTTATAAAATACCCAATGGTAAGTGTGTTTTTAGCAGTCTTTCTTTTTCTGTTAATTGCAATCGAAATAACCATCAGCGCTATCGAAAATGTTACCTATAGTTTGTTAACAGAGGAACAAAAAGCCAAATTAATCGAAGAAGAAAACATTTCCTTTAGAGAAAAAAAATGGTACAAAAACTTAATGCGTCGCTTAACAAAATCAGAACCGATTGAAAACGAAGGTAGTTTACTGCTTAATCATGACTACGATGGTATTAAAGAATTAGATAATAATTTACCACCTTGGTGGGTGTATTTATTTTACGCAACCATTGTTTTTGCAGTTGTTTATATGTTTAGATTTGAGGTTTTTGGAGATGATAATCAGGAAGATGAATTGCGTAAAGAATTGGCTCAAGCTAAAATTGAGGTAGACGAGTATATGAAAACTGCACCTGATTTAATGGATGAAAACAGCGTGACTTTATTGACTGATCCCGCCGATTTAGATGCTGGGAAAGGAATTTTTGTTACCAATTGCGTAGCTTGTCATAGAGCTGATGCGGGTGGACAAATCGGACCAAATTTAACAGATACTCATTGGATTTTGGGTGGTGGAATTAAAAATATTTTTCACACCATTACTAATGGCGGTCGTGATGGAAAGGGGATGATCGCTTGGAAAGCTTCCTTAAAACCGAAGGAAATTCAAAAAGTAGCCAGTTACATTATTTCATTGCAAGGTAGCAATCCCGCTGATCCTAAAGCGCCCGAAGGAGAAGTTTGGGTGGATGAAAATGCTCCTCAAGATGCCAATACAACAACTGCAGCTGTTCAAGACTCAACTGCTATAAAAAAATAAAAAATGGCAACCGTACAAAACGAATCGTTTAGAGATACCATTGGAACTTTGGATGAAGAAGGGAAAAGAAAATTCATTTTTCCGAAGAAACCATCCGGAAAATTCTATGATTATCGTAAATGGGTGAGTTATGGTTTGTTAATTATACTTTTTGCCAATCCGTTCATAAAAGTAAACGGAAATCAATTTATGATGTTCAATATTTTAGAACGTCGTTTTAATATTTTTGGATTTCCATTTTGGCCACAAGACTTTTATTTATTTGTAATTTGTATGGTCATTGGAGTGGTTTTTGTCATTCTTTTTACAGTCGTTTTCGGGAGAATTTTTTGCGGTTGGATTTGCCCTCAAACTATTTTCCTAGAAATGGTTTTTAGACGAATTGAATTTTTAATTGATGGAGATAGGGGAGCGCAAATGCGATTAGCTCGGCAAGAATGGAATGCCGAGAAAATTAGAAAAAGAGTCTTTAAATGGTTCATTTTTTTTGTTATTTCTTTTTTGATAGCCAATGTTTTTTTAGCCTATTTGGTCGGAAGTGACCAATTGTTCTTGATGATAGAAGAAGGACCTATAAAACAATTACATAATTTTATTGCATTGCTCATTTTTACCGGAGTATTTTATTTCGTATTTGTTTGGTTTCGTGAGCAAGTTTGTATAATTGCTTGTCCTTACGGGCGTATGCAAGGGGTTTTATTAGATAACAAATCCATCAATGTGGCTTACGATTTTGTTCGGGGCGAAAAAGAAGTTGGTAGAGCAAAATTTAATAAAAAAGAAAATCGGGAAGCTACAGGAAAAGGCGATTGTATTGATTGTCATCAATGTGTGCACGTTTGTCCGATGGGAATTGATATTAGAAATGGTGTTCAATTAGAGTGTACCAACTGCACCGCTTGTATTGATGAATGTGACACTATAATGGAAAGCGTTGGATTGCCAAAAGGGCTTATTCGGTACGCAACCGAAGACGAAATTGAAAAAAAAGAACCTTTCCGTTTTACTGCTCGAATGAAAGGGTATACAGCTGTTTTGACTATTTTAATTGGTGTTTTAATCGGAATGTTGTTTTTAAGAAACGATGTTGAAGCTGTTGTTTTGCGTTTGCCTGGTCAATTGTTTGAGCACAAAGGAGAAAATATAAGCAATGTGTACACATACAAAATTATCAATAAAACGATGAAAGATTACAACGATATTCATTTCGAATTAATTGATCAAAAAGGCAGTATTCGAAATGTGGGTAATTTACATTTTAAAGTTAAAAAAGAAGAAATTTCAGAAGGTACTTTGTTTATTGAAATTAACCGAGCCCTTTTAGAAAGTGATAAAACTAAAGTAAAAATTGGAGTTTATAATGGTTCCGAATTATTAGAGACTACAAGTACAAATTTCTTAGGACCAAGAACTTTTAACTAAATTAAATATGAAAATAAATTGGGGAACCGGAATTGTGATTGCTTTTGCGTTATTTATCACCTTCATCATGTATTTTGTGTATAAGGTTCAATCCGATTCAAAATACGATAATGATTTAGTGGTTGAGGATTATTATGTGCACGATATGGCATTTAGCGATGAAATGAAACGTGCTGAAAATGCAATCCATTTAAAAGAAAAACCGCAAATTCAATACAGTCAATCAGCTGTAATTATAAATTTTCCGGAAAGTTTTAATGCTTCTGAGATTAAAGGTAACGTAGCTCTTTATAGACCTTCAAACAAAAAATTTGATTTTCAATCTGAGATAAAATTAAAAGATTCCCAAATGATAATTGAAAATAAAAAACTTATCAAAGGATTATGGAAAGTGAATATGGAATGGGAATATCAAGGGAAAAAATTTCTTTCACAAGAATCAATTTTCGTCGATTGATAACTATTTGAAACAAAATAAATGATTTTTACGGCTTTTATATTTGGTTTGTTAAGTAGTTTTCACTGCATCGGAATGTGCGGCCCTATTGCGGTTATGCTTCCGTTAGATCATCATAATGCTAAAAAAAAAGCGATACAATTAATCACTTATCATTTAGGAAGGTTAACAACGTATACCTTTATGGGTATTGTGTTCGGTTTGTTTGGCAGAGGTTTATTGGTGGCTGGTTTGCAACAAAATTTATCCATAATTATCGGTATTTTGATGATAGTTGTTATTTTAATTCCGGAAAAAAAATTAGCTGGTTACAATTTATCGAGACCTGTTTTTAGCTTTGTTGGGAAAATAAAATCAAAACTCGGAAAGCAATTTCAAAACAAAAGCTACAGTTCTATTTTTACAATTGGCATTTTAAACGGAATGTTGCCCTGCGGAATGGTGTATGTGGGTTTATTTGGCGCTTTGGCTATGCAAAGTGTAAGTTGGGGTGCTGTTTACATGCTGGCATTTGGTTTAGGAACATTGCCTTTAATGAGCGCTGTAGTTTATTTAAAGGAATTTATTTCGGTTTCTTTTAGAAATAAAATCCAAAAAATAATTCCATATGTTGGGGTTTGCATCGGAATTTTATTTATTCTTCGGGGTTTAGGCTTAGGAATTCCTTATATTTCACCTTCTTCAGTAAGTTTGTTTGTTCAAGAAATTCCACATTGTCGTTAGTCTTTAAAAAGAATTTGATGCACTATTTTTTGTAATTCGGGTATAATTGTAGTTTCAAACCAAGGATTTTTTTTCAGCCATATTCGGTTACGAGGAGATGGATGTACCAACGGAAAATAATCAGGTAAAAAAGATTCAAAATGACTTACGTTTTCGGTAATGGTTTTATAGGCTTTTTTTTGAAGGTAATATTTCATTGCAAATTGCCCAATCAAAATAATTAATTCCGGATTTTCGATTGCTTCAAAAAGGGGAGGATGCCAAGTAGGAGCACATTCTTTTCGAGGTGGAACATCACCATATTTTTCGCTGCCTGGAAAACAAAATCCCATCGGAATTAAAGCAAAATTAGAGGTGTCGTAAAATTGTTCTCTCGAAACCCCCAACCAATTTCTTAAGTTATCGCCACTCATATCATTCCAAGGTGTAAGGCTATCATGCGCTTTTCGTCCAGGTGCCTGACCAACAATTATAATTTTACTTTTAGAGCTTGCCGCCATTACTGGTCTAGGAGCGATAGGCAAAAACTCTTGACATAAAGTGCAATCTTTAATTTTTTTTAAAAGTTCGTCCATAATTATATTGTCATCGAAAATAAAGGTGTTTCAGGAATTTTTCTTTTTAATCGCAAATCAAAAGCCATGCAAATATTATGGACAAATGCTTTTCCCTTTGCAGTAATTTTAAGTGATGAAGGATCAATTGTAACGAGATGATCTTTTTCCATTTCACGTAACTGTGCTAAAATATCTGGCAATTCGGGTAAATTGTTATCCTTTTCTGACCACGAGGTTTCAAAATGACACATTAAATTTAGGATATGTTGGCGAATAATAAGGTCTTCTTCCGTTAAAATATGTCCTCTATCAATAGGTAATAAATTATTTTTTAAAAGTTTGTAATAATCCTCGATTGACTTTACATTTTGAGCAAAACTATACCAAGTATCACCAATAGAAGAGACTCCCAAACCAATCATTAGTTGTGTTTTTGAGGCACTATATCCCATAAAATTGCGATGTAGGTTTTTATTTTTCATGGCTTGATGCAAGCTGTCTTTGGCTAAAGCAAAATGATCCATTCCAATTTCGTGATAACCATAATCTCCCAATAATTTTTTTCCGAACTCGTACAAAGCTCTTTTGTCATTCTCTTTTGGTAAATTTTTCTCATCATAACCACGTTGCCCATTTCCTTTTATCCAAGGAACATGTGCATAGCTATAAAATGCCAATCGGTCGGGCTGTAATGCTTGTGTTTTTTCGATAGTATCTTTTACGTCGTCTATTTTTTGAAAAGGGAGTCCAAAAACTAAATCATGACCAATAGAAGTGTAGCCCAATTCTTTTGCCCACAAAGTCACTTTAGCAACATTATGAAAAGGCTGAATTCGGTTAATTGCTTTTTGCACTTCTTCGGCATAATCTTGAACGCCAAAACTAACTCTTCTAAAACCCAAATCGTATAATGTTTTTAAGTGCTCGTAGGTAGTATTATTGGGATGACCTTCAAAACTGAATTCGTAATCAGGAGCTTTTGTTGCGGTAATTAAAATGCCCTCAATTAATTTTTTTAAATTTTCCGGCTTAAAAAAAGTGGGAGTACCACCACCTAAGTGAATTTCTTTGATAATAGGCTTTTGATGTACTAAATCACAGTATAAAATCCATTCTTTTAAAACAGCATTAATGTAGTCGTTTTCTACATGGTGATTTTTGGTTATGCGTTTAGTGCAACCGCAAAACGTACACATACTTTCACAAAACGGCAAATGGATATACAAACTGATTCCATCGTTAGCGTTACTTTCGGCAAATGATTTTTGAAAAGTTTGCAGCCATTGACAGTAGCTAAAATCGGTTTCGTTCCAAAACGGAACTGTGGGATAACTCGTATAACGAGCACCAGGAACATTGTATTTTTGAATAAGAGAAGTTGCCATAATTGCCAATATTGTTATGACAAATTTAGAGGCTAAGGGTCTGACTAACTATGATAATTATCAGCAATAAAGAATATAAAAGAGAAAAAAAGCGCTCTTTTATATTCTTTTAATTTCAATTATTTATTGATTCATTTTGAAATAATAATCAGCCGAATGTTTACCGCTACCGTAAACAAAGAAAAAAATACAAACTAATAATGCAATTAAAGCTACAATAAGATGTTCGGAGGTACGTGTTCCTAAAATATTAACAAATACAGCTCCTAACAAAATCGGGATTTGTGCTGCCGTTGCCCATCGGGTTAATAATCCGAAAGCAATCATAATTCCACCAATCATGTGCGCGGGGGCAATGTAATGCAACAAAAACATTCCGCCACCAAACCTATCAATTGGGGAAATTAATTCTTGTAAATAATGCGCATTACTTACAAAAGAAATTCCTTTCATAAATAAAAAAACGCCAAAAACTATCCGAAATAAATCGAGCGAAAAATAAGTATGCGAATTTGCCCACTTATTCATTTTTTTTACACTTTCCATATCTATCAGAATTTAATAAAAACAACAACTAATTTACTGATTTTTAATAATATGTAAAAAATTTAAGCGTTAAAAAATGAAAATAAAAATTTAAAGACGTTATACTTACAGAATTGTTTAAACTTGAATAACCCCCAAATTAAATGGTTTTTGAATAGGCGCTTGATTGGCCGCTTCAATACCCATAGACAGCCAAGTTCGGGTTTCGAGCGGATCTATAATAGCATCTGTCCAAAGGCGAGCAGCAGCATAATATGGCGAGGTTTGTTCATCATACCGTCCTTTAATTTTAGAAAAAAGCTCCTTTTCTTTAGCTTCATCTATTTCTTCGCCTTTATTTTTGAGAGCCGAAGCTTCAATTTGAGTTATAACTTTTGCAGCTTGTGTTCCCCCCATAACAGCCAATTCGGCACTTGGCCACGCAAAAATTAATCTAGGATCAAAAGCTTTTCCGCACATAGCATAATTTCCGGCTCCGTAGGAATTTCCAATAATTACTGTAAATTTCGGCACAACCGAATTGCTAACAGCATTAACCATTTTGGCTCCGTCTTTGATAATTCCGCCATGTTCCGATTTTGAACCAACCATGAAACCCGTTACATCTTGAAGGAAAACAAGCGGAATTTTTTTCTGATTACAATTGGCAATAAAACGAGTGGCTTTATCGGCACTATCAGAGTATATAACACCTCCAAATTGCATTTCGCCTTTGGCTGTTTTTACTACTTTTCGTTGATTGGCCACAATTCCCACTGCCCAACCTTCAATACGAGCATACCCTGTAATTAAGGTTTGTCCATAATTTTCTTTATAAGCTTCAAATTCGGAATTATCGACCAATCTATTGATGATCTCCATCATATCGTATTGTTCGTTTCGGGCTTTAGGCAAAATTCCGTAAATATCTTCTGGATTTAATTTAGGTGAAACCGATTGAATTTTATTGAAACCAGCCTGATCAAAAGAACCAATTTTAGAAACAATATTTTTTATTTTATCTAAGGCAGCCGCATCATTTTCGGCTTTGTAGTCGGTCACACCCGAAATTTCACAATGCGTGGTAGCGCCGCCAAGGGTTTCGTTATCAATAGTTTCTCCAATAGCGGCTTTTACTAAATAACTTCCAGCCAAAAAAATACTGCCTGTTTTGTCTACAATCAATGCTTCGTCGCTCATTATCGGAAGGTAAGCGCCACCGGCGACACAACTCCCCATAACTGCTGCTATTTGGGTAATTCCCATACTGCTCATTTGAGCGTTGTTTCTAAAAATTCGGCCAAAATGTTCTTTATCCGGAAAAATTTCATCTTGCATTGGTAAATAAACACCTGCGCTATCTACTAAATAAATAATAGGAAGCCTGTTTTCCATTGCGATTTCCTGCGCGCGAAGGTTTTTTTTACCGCTTATAGGAAACCAAGCACCTGCTTTTACAGTAGCATCGTTGGCTACAACAATACATTGTTTTCCTTGTATATATCCAATTTTTACAACCACTCCTCCCGAAGGGCATCCGCCGTGTTCGGCATACATTCCTTCTCCGGCAAAAGAGCCAATTTCAATCACTTCGGCATTTTTATCCAATAAATAATCAATACGTTCTCTGGCAGTCATTTTGCCTTCTTTGTGAAGTTTTTCTATTCTTTTTTCTCCACCTCCGAGCTTAACTTTCGAGAATTTTTTTCTTAAATCGGCAAGAAGTAATTTATTGTGATCTTCGTTTTTATTGAAGTTTAAATCCATAGTTATAAAGTATATTTTCAAAAAATGTCTTGGCTAATTTACAAATTCTAAAAGGATAAAAACGATTCTGAGTACGGAATCAGATTATATAAAATGAAAAAGACAGAAGAAAACTTCTGCCTTTAAAAATGGTTGAATATTATTATTCGGTTTCTTTTTGTCCCATCATCATTAAAAAAGCCTTTAAGAACGCATCAATTTCTCCGTTCATAACACCATCAACATCGCTGGTTTCGTATCCAGTTCGAACATCTTTAACCAATTTATAGGGTTGCATTACGTAATTTCGAATTTGTGAACCCCATTCAATTTTCATTTTACCGGCCTCAATATCGGCGCGCTGTTCTTGGCGTTTTTTTAATTCAATTTCATATAATTGCGAGCGTAACATTTGCATGGCACGTTGACGGTTGTCTTGCTGCGAACGAGTTTCGGAACATTGAATTTGAATTCCGGTTGGTTTATGCACCAATTGTACCTTTGTTTCTACTTTGTTCACATTTTGTCCACCAGCACCGCTCGATCTAGAAGTGGTTATTTCGATATCAGCTGGATTAATGTCAATTTCGATACTATCATCAACCAAAGGATACACATAAACCGACACAAACGAAGTATGGCGTTTGGCATTACTATCAAAAGGGGAAATGCGCACCAAGCGATGAACACCATTTTCTCCTTTTAAATAACCAAATGAATAATCGCCTTCAAATTCTAGCGTAACCGTTTTTATACCCGCAACATCGCCTTCTTGAAAGTTGAGTTCTTTAATTTTATAGCCATTTTTTTCGCCCCACATCATATACATTCGCATTAACATAGAGGCCCAATCGCAACTTTCGGTACCACCAGCTCCGGCTGTAATTTGTACAACAGCGCTCAAACTATCACCTTCGTCCGAAAGCATGTTTTTAAATTCGATGTTTTCGATATGCGTTTCGGTAGCAAAAAACTGTTGGTCTAGTTCCTCGGCCGTAAGTTCGCCTTCTTTGTAAAACTCATAAGCCAGCTGTAATTCTTCATTTAGTGTAATGGCTTTGTCGTAATCTTCAATCCATTTTTTCTTGTTTCGAAGATTTTTGATAATTATTTCGGCTTCTTTAGCATTGTCCCAAAAATTAGGTGCAAAAGTTTTTTCTTCTTCGTTTGCAATTTCAATTAGTTTAGCATCAACGTCAAAGATACCTCCTCAACGCACCAAGGCGCTCCACAATACCTTTTATTTGTTCGGCTGTTGTCATAAATTAATACTTTTTTTATAAGATTCTTAAGTAACTTTCGTTTAAAATTTCGGGAGTAGTAAATCCTTTGCAAAATAAGAGGAATTACTTGTCCGAATATGTATTTTTGTATCACAAAAGTAAGATTTAGTTTTTAGAATATGGAAATAAATTTAGTAAGCGATACCATCACCAAACCAAGCATCGAAATGCTTCATTATATGTTTAATGCGCAAGTAGGCGATGATGTTTACAAACAAGACCCTACCGTTATTGCATTAGAGAATAAAGTGGCAGCTCTGTTTGGAATGGAAGCTGGACTTTTTTTTGCGTCGGGGACTATGGCCAATCAGGCGGCAATTAAATTGCATACGCAACCGGGTGAGCAACTTATAGCTGATAAATATGCGCATGTTTTTAATTATGAAGGCGGAGGTGTTTCGTTTAATAGCGGTGTTTCTTGTTGTTTGTTGGATGGAAATCGCGGAATGATTACGGCCGAGCAAGTAGAAAGTGCTATTAACGATCCCGAATTTTATCACAGTCCGTTAACGAGTTTGGTATGCATTGAAAATACCACCAATAAAGGAGGAGGAGCGTGTTATGAAATTGAAGAATTGATTAAAATAAAACGTGTTTGCGAAAAACATGGCTTGAAATACCATTTAGATGGAGCCCGAATTTGGAATGCTTTGATAGCAAAAAAACAAAATCCAAAAGACTTTGGTCGTTTATTCGATACTATTTCGGTTTGTTTATCAAAAGGTTTGGGGGCACCGGTTGGTTCGGTTCTACTTGGAACCAAAGCCGATATGAAAAAAGCATTGCGTATTCGTAAAATTTTAGGGGGCGGAATGCGACAAATTGGCTATTTGGCAGCAGCAGGTATTTATGCTTTAGACCACAATATTCAGCATTTAGCTAATGATCATAAAAAAGCACAGGAAATAGGAGCTGTTTTAAGAACTAAAAATTGGGTAGCCAATGTAGAACCGATAGAAACCAATATTCTAATTTTTACAGTTCAAAAACAATACGACGAACGTTGGATTATTGAAAAACTACAACAAAAAAATATTTTTATTAGTGCAATGGGACAAGGAAAACTCCGAATTGTGACCCATTTGGATTATCGTACGGTAATGCATACGTATGTTTTAGAAACACTACAAAAATTGGATTTTTAATTTAAAAAGTATAAAGAATTATTTTGGAATGGTTTTGTAAACCAGACAATTGATGATTTTGAACAATTTTAGTGGGTCAAATGGTTTTATAATAATATCATTCATTCCCGAAGCCAAAGCTTCTTCAACAATTTCTTCTTTATCAAATGCCGTTAGTGCAATAATTGGGGTTTTAACTCCCATTTTTCGGATTCTCTTAGTGGTTTCAAATCCGTTTAAAATAGGCATATTAATATCCATCAAAATAACATCAAATTTTTCAGTTTTGAGTATTTCAATAGCCGATAAACCATCTTCCACAATTTGACAGGTATAATTGTTTTTTTCAATGATTTTTTTGGTAACAATTTGGTTAATGGTATTGTCTTCTACCACTAAAACATTTACTATAATATTAGAAGTTAAATCAACTTCAATGGCGTTAATAATTTGATTGTATTTCACTTCGTTGTGTTCAAAAGCGATGGTAAAAGTGAAGGTAGTTCCTTTATCCACCTCACTTTTTAGTGTAATGGAACTTTTAAACAAACTCAAAAGACGTTTTACTATAGCTAGACCTAAACCAGTTCCTTGATAGTCAGTGTTTTTTCGACTTAATTGTACGAATTTTTCAAAAATTTTCTCTTGATCAGCAAGTGGAATTCCTATTCCAGTATCTTGAACTTGAAATTCAATATGAAATAAATCGCCTTCTGTTTTAACTAGTTTTGCCTTTATTGTAACAGTTCCGTTTTTAGTGAATTTTAGTGCGTTATTAACCAAATTCATTATTATTTGCGAAAGACGTAATTTATCGCCAATTAGGTATTCCGGTATATTTGGGTCGGTATAGGTTATGATTTCGTTGTGGTTGTTTTGTGCTAAAAAAGATAAGGCGTTAGTAATCAGATTTATTTCATCCGATAGGTTAAAGACCGTAGTTTCTAAAACTAATTTTTTCTCTTCAATTTTATTAATTTGAAGAATATCGTTTACTAAAGTTAACAGATAACGGGCCGAAAATTTTAGTGATTTTAAATGTTTACTATCCGATAATTCTTTATGTTCTTCTAGAATCATGTTGGTGATTCCGATAACACCATACAAAGGAGTCCTAACTTCGTGGCTGATTGTAGAAATAAATTGTGTTTTTAGTTTAGAAGCTTCTTCGGCTTGTTCTTTTGCTTCTTGAAGGTCTTCATTGGCTTTCATTAACTTGGCGTTCAAACGTTTTTTGTAATTCACGTTTATGAATAACGATCCAATTAAAACTAAAAAAATAAATGAAATAGAAAGAAATAAAAAACTGATGAGTTTTGACTTTTCGAAATTTTCCTTCTGAATATCTTTTTCGTTTTCAATTTTACTTATTTCCCTTCGGTATTCATCCAATTCTAAATTTGCACTTTCGGCTTCGGTTTTACTAAATAATTCTACATCATTAAGTTGCTTGGTAATTGAATTGTATTGACGTAAAGCAGCATACGCTTGTTCGAATTTTTTTTCAGCATTCAAAAATTTAGAATATTCTAAATAAGCGAAAGACAAATCGGAATCTTTTTCCCATTTTTTTCCTTCTTCAATTGCTTTTAAAAAATAGGAATCGGCTAATTTTGAATGGTTTTGATGTCTTGCAAACATTCCGTTTACCAAATAAAAAACGGTAGATGTAGTAGGAGAGAGGTATTGATTCTGATTTTTATTAATGACTTGCAAATATTTCTTACCGTTTTCAAAATTTTCAATTTCAAAAAAAGCCCAACAAATATTTAAATTGGTAGTGAAAACGGACTCGTAATTTTTAATTTTTTTTGCGAAGGCTAGTGCTTTTTTAAAATGATTAAGACCCCGTTGGTGTTGCTTTTTTTCGAAAAAATAAATTGTACCGAGATTATTATTTATTTTATATTTCATTACATCATTAGCCGTTTTTTCGGCAAATGAAAGCGCTTTTTCATAATAAAAAATACCTTTGGTGTATTGCGAAAGAACGTGATAATTGGCTGCAACAATATTATAACACTTAGCGGTTAAAACATTATCTTTTTGCTGAATGGCATAATTTAAAGCCACTCTAGAAGTTAGCAATGATTTTTGATAGTCTGATTTATTGAAAAACGCAACAGCGCTATCGGTCAAGGTTTCTATTTCGACAGTTTCAACTGATGCAGTCTGGGAGAAAGCATGTATTGTAGTACTATTAAACAATAATACTAGGAATAAAACAAATCGGATTTGAGGCATATCACAAGAATTGTTTTATCAAATATAAGTTAAAATGTTTATATAGGTCGAGAAATTTAAATTGTTTTTTATAAAAAAAGCATCCTTAAAAAGATGCTTTTAAAACTATTTTAAATCTTCTAATTGAGGCTCAAAATCACCTTCCCATTTTCCAACTACTGATGTTGCTAATGCATTTCCTAACACATTTGTTGCCGTTCGGAACATATCGCAAAAATGATCAATTGGCAAAATCAATGCAATACCTTCTATAGGAATGTCGAACATGCCACACGTAGCAGCCACAACCACTAAACTGGCGCGAGGAACTCCTGCAATACCCTTACTGGTTAACATTAAGACCAATAACATGACCATTTGCGTTCCTAAATCTAAATGTATTCCGTAGGCTTGTGCAATAAACATACTGGCAAAAGTCATGTACATCATACTTCCATCTAAATTAAAAGAGTAACCTAAGGGTAGCATGAAAGAAACAATTTTATCTTTTACTCCAAATTCTTCTAGTTCTTCTGTTAATTTAGGAAATACAGCTTCGCTACTGGTTGTTCCGAAAGCTACAATTAAAGGAGTGATAATTCTTTTTAATAACAAGTTCATTCTTGATTTTAAAAAAACATATCCAATAGCAATTAAAAAAATCCAAAGTGTTCCAATGCCGATTAAAAAGGAGCCAAAAAATTTAAAGTATGTTATAATTAATTCTTGAAAATCACGTACCGCAAAAACACCTGCAATTGCTCCAAAAACTCCGATAGGTGCAAAATTCATTACGTAATTAACCATTTTTAAAACAATATGTGATGTTTTATCTAATGCTGTAATTACGGGTTTTACTGTATCTCCTAAAGCAGCAGCCGCTAATCCGAAAAAAATAGAGAAAATTACAATTTGTAAAATTTCGTTGGTTGCCATAGCTTCAATAACACTTTTGGGAACAATGTGTTCAACAAAATTTTCAAAAGTAAGGGTTTGTGTTTTTCCTGTTACTTCTGCGGCTGTTCCTAAATCAATATGAGGTAAATTTAAACCAACTCCCGGCTGTAAAATATTAACATAAAATAATCCTATTAATAATGAAATAAAAGAGGCTGTAAAAAACCAAGCGAGCGCTCTTCCTCCAATTCGTCCAACGGCTTTTATATCGCCTAATTTTGCAATTCCAACTACCAAAGTTGTAAAGACTAGCGGAGAAATAATCATTTGTACCAATCGGATAAAGATGGCAGCCAACATTTTAATCTTTTGACTAAAATTTTCAGCACTTTCAGGAGAAATGGATTTGTGTAAAATTATTCCTAGTGCCGCACCTAATACCATCGCAATCAAAATTTGACCTGTCAAGCTTTTTATGAAAGAAGTTTTTTTGTTTTCGGTATTAGGATTATTCATGTATTTGTTTATTTAAAAATTATTAGTATGTCTTATTAATCAAATAAAAGTCGGCTAAAACAATGGCCGCCATTGCTTCTACAATTGGAACGGCTCTAGGAACCACACAAGGATCGTGACGCCCTTTTCCGGTCATTGGTGTAATTTCACCTTTATTATTTAACGAATCTTGCGTTTGCATAATGGTAGCAACAGGTTTAAAAGCTACTTTAAAATAGATGTCCATTCCGTTGCTAATTCCACCTTGAATTCCTCCAGAAAGATTGGTTTGCGTAGTTCCATCTGGATTGTACAAATCATTGTGTTGACTTCCTTTCATTTCGGCACCTGCAAATCCGCTACCGTATTCAAAGCCTTTTACCGCATTAATAGAAAGCATGGCTTTGCCCAATTCAGCATGTAGCTTATCAAAAACAGGTTCTCCTAGTCCAACCGGAACGTTTTGAATCACGCAAGTCACAATTCCGCCAACGGTATCACCTTGTTTTCTTATTTCACGAATGTATTCTTCCATTTTAACAGCGGCAGCTTCATCGGGACAACGAACGGGATTGTTTTCGGTTAAAGACAAATCAAGTTCCTTGTAATTTTTATCTAAATGAATAGGACCAACCGAAGAAACATAAGCGTTTATTTTAATTTCGGGTAACATTTGTTTGGCAATTGCGCCCGCCACTACACGGCTAGCAGTTTCGCGTGCTGAACTGCGTCCGCCCCCACGATAATCTCTAAAACCATATTTTTGGTCATAGACATAGTCGGCATGACTAGGTCTGTAATTGTCTTTTATATGCGAGTAATCATCCGATTTTTGATTGGTATTCGGGATAATAAAACCAATTGGCGTTCCTGTTGTTTTTCCTTCAAATATTCCGGATAAAAATTGTACTGCGTCTGGTTCTTTACGTTGCGTAACAATGGCCGATTGACCTGGTTTTCTGCGAGCCATTTCTGTTTCAATTGCTTCAAAATCAAGTGTTATTCCCGAAGGACAACCATCAATTATTCCGCCTAATGCTTCGCCATGAGATTCACCAAAAGTGGTTATTTTATAGAGTGTTCCGTAGCTGTTTCCTGCCATTTTAGTTAGTTTTGGACAAATGTAAGTTTTATGAATTAAAATTAAAAATTTATGACTCGGATTCGATGGTTTTAATCATTTGCATGTTACAATTTAGTAACGCCAACCTTCAATTGATAACTTTAATTTAAAACGCCATCCACTTCCAATATTTTATATTTGGATAAATACTAACAATTTACCAAATTGAAAAAAAGAAATATTGAAGTAGTGGTGATTTCGGATGTTCATCTAGGAACGTATGGCAGTCATGCTAAGGAATTGTACAATTATTTGTCGAGTATCAAACCTAAAATATTAATCTTAAATGGCGATATTATTGATGGTTGGCAATTTAGAAAATCATATTTCCCAAAATCGCATTTAAAAGTTATTCAAAAAATAATCAGTTTTGCTACAAAAGGCACTAAAGTATATTATGTTACGGGTAATCACGATGAAATTTTACGAAAGTTTAGCGAAATGTTTATGGGAAATTTTTCTCTGGTAGATAAATTAGTTTTGGAACTCGATGGTAAAAAAGCTTGGATTTTTCATGGCGATGTTTTTGATGCCTCGGTACAACATTCAAAATGGATTGCAAAATTAGGAGGCTTGGGCTACGATTATTTGATTCTTTTAAACCGATTTATTAATTGGATGTTGGCTAAAGTTGGTAAAGAACCGTATTCACTTTCAAAAAGAATTAAAGCCAGCGTAAAAAAAGCAGTGAAACACATTTCTGATTTTGAAACTACCGCAACCGATTTGGCTATCGAAAAAAAATACGATTACGTTATTTGCGGTCATATTCACGAGCCAAAAATCACAAACGTAACCAATAAACAAGGAGCAACTTTGTATTTGAATTCTGGCGATTGGGTCGAAAACTTGACCGCTTTGGAGTATCGAAAAAAAAGATGGAAACTCCATTATTACCAACAAAATAAGATTGAAACCAACGACGACGATCTTTTTGAAATGGAAAATTTAATATCAAACATTGCTCACTTAGAACAAGTTAATGTTAAGGTAAGTTTAAATTCCTTAAAAAAATAAGAAAAATATTCGGATTTTTTTGTTAATTTTAATTATGATTAATTCATTTAATTTTTTAAATAAAAGAATAAACTTTAATTAAAATTCGAAAATTATGAAAAAATTAGCCTTATTATTTTGTTTTTTCTTCACTATGCAAATGGTTTCAGCTCAAGAAGTTGGAGTGCGGTTTGGGAGTGGTAGTGGTGGTGATTTTGCTGTAGATGGTGTTTTTGGTCTCGGAAAATTTAGCCGAATTCATGCTGATGTTTCCTTTGGTGACGGCGGAGTAGGAATTGATGCACTTTGGGATTTTTTATATCGCCCTTTAGGTGGTGAAGCATTTAATTGGTATGTTGGAGTAGGACCTTCAATGAATATTGACGATCCGTTTTGGTTAGGAGTTAGTGGCGAAATTGGTTTGGAATATCGTTTTAAACAAGTTCCCATTGTTTTAGGAGTGGATTGGAGACCTACTTTTTGGATAATTGATGATACCGATTTTAGTGCCGACGGATTTGGTATTAATATTCGATATAATTTCGGTAAGTAATTCATATCGAATATGCTAACAAAAGCGGCTAATTCTTTTTTAAGATTTAGCCGCTTTTTTAATAATTAAGCAAACTGATAATTCTGAAAAAAAATGATTTAATGATATAATAAAGCAGTATTTTTTTGGTTTAGTTTTGTCTAAAAATAAAATCAAAATATGAAAAAAATCATTTTATCAGCCATTATGTTAGTTGCAATAGGGTTTGCAGCACAGGCTCAAAGAATTTCAAAAAATGCATTGGGTTTTCGAATTAGTGATAACGACGGTTTTGGTGGCGAAATTTCGTACCAAAGAGCAGTTTCATCAGGTAATCGTTTAGAATTTGATTTGGGATGGAGAAATAGCAATCATTATGATGCATTTAAAGTAACAGGATTGTATCAATGGGTTTGGAATATTGAAGGCGATTTTAATTGGTATGCTGGAGTTGGTGGTGGATTAGGTAGTTGGGATCACAACCATCACGATAATCACCAATACGATGATAGCGGAACTTTTGTCTATGCAGCTGGAGATATCGGAATTGAATATGGTTTTAAAGAAGTGCCAATTTTAATTTCGCTAGATGCCAGACCAGAAATTAGAACGGGTTATCATGATGATGACAATTTCGGATTTGATGTTGGTTTAGGTATTCGCTACCAGTTTTAATTTCAAAAATAAATAAGTAATAACGCCTATAGTTTATAAAAGCTGTAGGCGTTATTATTTATGTGTGAATTTCAGCAGCGGTTTTTTGTACAAAGAAAGAGTATCTTTGCCGACATTATCAAAATTTATAAGCGGTACGGTTATTATGAAAAATAGTTTAAAAGCAAATGCGAATGGTTGGGCTTTATTTCCTTTGCTGATTTTTATCTTCACGTTTTTAGGAGCAGGTATCTTTTTGAATGATTTTTACGCCCTATCTTCACCTGTTGCAGTTTTAGTGGGTATAGTGGCTGCTTTTATTTTATTGAAACAATCGTATTCTTCTAAAATTGATACGTTTATTGCCGGTTGTGGCGAAAGTAAAATTATGACCATGTGTCTTATATATTTGCTTGCGGGTGCTTTTGCAACAGTGAGTAAAGCTACGGGAGGTGTAGATGCGGTGGTGAATTTTGGAATTAGTACTGTTAATGTGTCTTATTTTCCGTTGGGAATATTTTTAATTGCCGCTTTTTTATCAACCGCCACGGGTACTTCGGTGGGAGCAATTGTCGCTATTGGACCAATTGCTGTTCGTTTAGCAGAAACTAGTGGTGTTTCGCTACCTTTATTAGCAGGCGCTTTATTAGGTGGTTCCATGTTTGGTGATAATTTATCCATGATATCCGACACAACTATTGCTGCCACGCAATCTTTAGGTTGTAAACTAAAAGATAAATTTAAAATCAATTTGTTTATTGCGCTACCGGCTTCTGTAATAACGGTCTTGCTGTTATTTTATTTAGGTTTTAATTCAGAAATAGCCACAACGCCTATTGTGGTACAGGATTATAATATTTGGGTGATCATTCCATATTTGGTCGTGGTTATTTTAGCACTTTTGGGTTTAAATGTTTTTTCGACTTTATTTTTCGGAACTATTTTAGCAGGTTGTATTGGCTTTATGAATGGTGATTTTACACTTTTGGGTTTTTCTCAAAAAATATATGAAGGTTTTACTAGTATGACCGATATTTTCTTATTATCCATGCTTACAGGCGGATTGGCCGCAATGGTAGATAAAGCGGGCGGAATTGACTTTGTTTTGTATCATATCAAAAAAACAATCAAATCTAAAAAATCGGCTCAATTGGGAATTGGAACTTTGGTTGGATTTGCCAATTTAGCAATTGCTAATAACACCGTGTCAATTGTGATTACTGGTGGAATTGCAAAAGAAATTAACGATGAATACAATTTAGATGCTCGAAAAACAGCTACCATTTTGGATATTTTTTCGTGTGTTATTCAAGGTATTTTGCCTTATGGTGCACAGGTTTTGTTAATTTTGAGTTTTGCTGCTGGCAAATTAAATTTTTTCGATTTGTTTGAAAATGCTTGGTACCACTTATTTTTATTGGTTTTTACTTTAATGGCCATTTATTTACCCGCTTGGGATAAAGCGATCAATAAGTATATTTAATCAATCAAAACAATCTCAATGCTTGTTGGTTTTTTTTTAAAAGGGAATATCCTATATTTGGCAAGTCGTTTTTGGCACTGATAGGAAGGGAAGTTCTTTTTGTTTTTCTATAAAATGGAAGAGATTACTTCGTGAATTATATTGTTGCTTGTGGAGCGAATAGCAGAAATAGCTTCAAATATATAGCTAACTCTAATCTAAAATTTAAATTAAATTATTTTTTAAAATGAAATTACTTGAAGGAAAAGTTGCCATAATTACGGGAGCTAGTCGCGGAATTGGTCGCGGAATTGCAGAAGTTTTTGCTAAAAACGGAGCCAATGTTGCTTTTACCTATAGCGCCTCTGTGGAGTCGGCAAATGCGCTTGAAGCTGAATTAAATGCTTTGGGTGTTAAGGCAAAAGGTTACCAATCGAATGCGGCTGATTTTAACGAAGCACAAAGTTTTGTAGATGCTGTTTTAGCTGATTTTGGTACAGTTGATATTTTAATAAATAACGCCGGAATTACTAAAGATAACTTGTTAATGCGTATGTCTGAAGCTGATTTTGATCAAGTTGTAGATGTTAACTTAAAGTCAGTTTTTAATATGACTAAAGCCATTCAAAAAACTTTTTTAAAACAACGTGCCGGTTCTATTATCAACATTAGTTCGGTTGTGGGAGTTTCAGGTAATGCAGGTCAAACCAATTATGCCGCTTCAAAAGCAGGAGCAATTGGTTTTACTAAATCCGTTGCATTAGAGTTAGGTTCTCGTAATATTCGTTGCAATGCCATTGCGCCTGGTTTTATTGAAACTGAAATGACGGCTAAATTGAGCGAAGAAGTTGTAAAAGGTTGGAGAGAAGGAATTCCGTTAAAAAGAGGTGGAACTACCGAAGATGTTGCCAATGCTTGTTTGTTCTTAGCTTCTGATATGAGTTCTTACGTAACGGGCCAAGTTTTAAATGTTTGCGGAGGAATGCTTACTTAGTATAAAGTAAAAGCATTCATTCATTTAAGAATTTAAAGATTTATATTACTCTCTTAATAATTTTTTTAATCTTTAAATTTTTCTATTTTTAAATAAAAATTAATGACAACAAACACGATTCAATTATTACTACTTTCGATATTAATAGCTGTTGGGTTGTCTTTTTTTCAATACCTATACAAAGCCAAAAACAAATCAAATTTGCATTTGTTTTTGGCTTTTTTACGATTTATAAGCCTGTTCAGTTTGTTGGTATTGCTTATCAATCCTGTAATTACAAACAATACAATTGAAATTATTAAAACACCTCTTCCTATTGTTGTGGATAATTCGAGTTCTGTAGCTTTTTTAAAATCAAACCAAGAAGCACTGACTAGTTACAAGGAAATAATTTCAAATCCCGCTTTGCAAGAAAAATTCGAAATCAAAAGTTATCAATTTGATACCGATTTTAAAGCCAGCACAACTTTTGATTTTAAAGGAAATCAAACCAATTTTGATGCTGTTGCAAAAAGTTTAAAAAGTATTTATAAAAATAGCAACTTTCCAACGGTAATGATTACTGATGGAAACCAAACAACAGGGAACGATTATGTGTATCGATTTGAAAACAAAAATCGAGTTTTTCCTATTATAGTAGGAGATACCACTACTTTTTTCGACTTAAAAATCAATCAATTAAATGCAAATAAGTATGCGTTTTTAAAGAATAAATTTCCAGTTGAAGTTTTTTTGCAGTATTCGGGTAATAAATCAATTTCAGCCGATTTTACCATTAAAAACGGAAACACAATTGTTGCCAAACAAAAAGTGAGTTTTACCCAAAACAATAAAACAGCTGTTGTTAATTTAAATTTACCTGCCGATAAAGTGGGTTTGCAGGTTTTTAAAGCTACCATTTCAAGCAGTATAAACGAAAAAAATAGTTTTAACAATTCTAAAAATTTTGCGGTTGAAATAATCGATCAAAAAACAACAATTGTTTTGGTTTCGAATATCAAACATCCTGATATTGGTGCTTTAAAGCGCGCTATTGAGTCTAATGCTCAACGTAAAGTAACTTTGCTTAACCCAAATCAAATCAAATCATTGCGAGATTATAATGTGTTGATTTTATATCAGCCTAACTCAACTTTTAATGCAATTTTTGAAGATAACAAAACTGCAAAAATCAATACGTTTATCATTACAGGTGCTGCCACAGATTTTAATTTTTTAAACCAAAAACAATCCCATTTTAATTTTAAAATGAGCAGTCAAAAAGAAGAATTTTTGGCAAGTTTTAATGCTCAGTTTAATTTATTTGCTTTGGATAATCTTGGTTTTGAAAATTTTCCTCCTTTAGAAAATCCTTATGGAACAATTACCGCTTCTGGAAATGTTTCTACCTTATTGTTTTCTAAAATCCGAAATGTAGCCACACAAGCTCCTTTACTATGCTTTGTTGAAAACCAAAACACTCGTTCGGCCTATTTATTTGGAGAAAACAGTTGGAGGTGGCGTTTGCAAAATTATGTGCAAGAACAAAAATTTACAAAATATGATATTTTTATCGATAAAATCATTCAGTTTTTAGCTTCAGATAATACTAAAAAAGCTTTAGAAGTTCATCATGAAAATTTTTATAATTCGGGTGATGAAATTGAAATTAATGCCGAATATTTCAATAAAAATTATGAGTTTGATGAGAAAGCGCGACTTACGATTTCTGTGCAAAATACGCAAACCAAACAAATAAAAAATTATGATTTATTAAAATCGAACAACTCGTTTAAAGTAAATTTGAATGGTTTACAAGCCGGGAAATACCAATTTAAAGTAACCGAATTAAATTCAAAAACCACCTATTCAAGTCAATTTGAAATTTTGGATTTTGATATTGAAAAACAATTCGTAAATCCCGATGTTAGTAAATTGCAACAATTAGCACAAGAAACCAACGGAAAAGCATATTTTGCTAACCAAGTGGCGGATTTAATTGCCGATTTAATTCAGAATAAAGAGTACCGACCTATTCAGAAAAAAGTAACCAATAACACGCCATTGATTGATTGGTATTGGCTTTTGGCGATTATTGCAATTGCCTTGAGCTCTGAATGGTTTATCAGAAAATATAATGGATTGTTGTAATAGTTTTTCTGCTTTTTCTAATTAAACTTTTCTAAATAATTTTCGATGGATTTTAGACTTAAAGTTTTTTATACGGTGGCTAATCGGTTGAGTTTTACAAAAGCTTCAACAGAATTGTATATTTCTCAACCCGCCGTAACCAAACATATTCAGGAATTAGAAGAGTTGTATAAAATCAAACTTTTTGAACGAAATGGTTCTAAAATCGCTTTAACCGAAGCAGGGGAAATTCTACTAAAATACACCGCTAACATTTTCGAAATTTATAGGAAAATAGATTTTGAAATGAGTACTTTACTTAGTGCACGGCAAGGTTTATTACGATTGGGAGCTAGTACAACCATTTCTCAATATGTTATTCCGCCCTTATTGGCCAGTTTCCATCAAAAATTAAAAGATATAAAAGTTGATTTGCTCAATGCAAACACCGAGCAAATAGAAGCGGCTTTGCTGAATAAACAAATTGAAATCGGAATTGTAGAAGGGCAATCGAAAAACCAATCGATTAAATATGTACCGTTTTTAAAAGATGAATTAGTATTGGTTTGCAAGAGTCAGCACGCTTTAATCAGTAGAAAGGAGATTTTCGTTGGTGATTTAAAAAATCTAAAATTCGTTACCAGAGAAAGAGGTTCTGGGACTTTAGAAGTAATAGAATTCGAACTAAAAAAAGCCGGTTTAAAAGCCAATCAACTTCAGGTTGAAATGCGCTTGGGAAGCACCGAGAGTATAAAATCCTATTTATTGAATTCGAATTGTGTGGCTTTTATGTCCATTCATGCTGTAAGTAAAGAATTGAAAAATAATGAATTAACTGTTTTGGATGTTCAATCACTTTCTATTATACGCTATTTTTTCATTATTACACTTCAAGGCAAATCGGACGCGTTAACCGAAATTTTTATTCAACAAATTACTAGTTATTATAACTTAAAATTATAGGGTATTGCTTTTTACGATTGGCGTATTTGGACTAATCTACTGATCTTTGTTTGGTAATTAGTAACCTAATTTTTCAATGAGAGCCAATTCAATATCATATAAAAAAGTTTTTCATCTAAGTGATAATTTCCAGCGACTTATCTTTTTCTTTATTATTATATTATGTTTTTTTTCGTTGATAACTCCTCCAATTGCGCTATTATTAGGTTTACTAGTGGCCAATTTAATTGGAAATCCTTTTCCTCATTTTAGTGCTAAAGCAGGTCCGTTTTTATTGCAATTTTCGGTAGTGGGATTGGGGTTTGGTATGAATGTAAGTAGTGCCATTGCGGCAGGTAAAGAAGGATTCACCTTAACAATAGCTTCTATTTTTTCGACTTTATTACTAGGAACATTTCTTGGTAAATGTTTAAATACAGATAAAAAAACGACGCATTTAATCGCTTGCGGAACAGCAATTTGCGGAGGAAGTGCCATTGCTGCAATAGCGCCGGTAATTAAATCGGAAGAAAATCAGACTTCAGTGGCATTAGGAGTCATTTTTATTCTGAATTCAATAGCTTTATTTTTATTTCCATTTTTAGGACACGAACTTCATTTATCGCAAAAAGATTTCGGATTGTGGTGTGCGGTTGCCATTCACGATACTAGTTCGGTTGTGGGAGCTGCTAGCCGCTACGGAATTGAAGCGTTGCAAGTTGCTACAACTGTAAAGCTTGCACGAGCCTTATGGATAATTCCAATAGCATTATTTTCTGCGGCAATTTTTAAAAATAAAAAAACAAAAATCAAAGTACCTTATTTTATCGGATTGTTTATATTGGCCATGTTGCTGAATAGTTATGTGCCTCAAATTCAGTTTATAGCGCCATCAATAGTATTTATTGCAAAAATAGGATTGACTATTACCTTATTTTTAATTGGTTCAGGACTAAATGCATTTGTATTAAAGTCGGTTGGTTTAAAACCTTTATTTCAAGGAATTTTGCTTTGGGTTTTTATTGCTTCGATGGCTCTTCTAGCTATTTTGTACTGGATTTAATGCCTTTCTGTTTTAAATAAAGTACAATTTTAAATCATAAAATTTTATAAATTCCTTCACTAAATGTCTGTTTGAAAATGTTTATTTTTGCACTCTAAAATAAATACTATGCCAAACAAAAAATACAATATTGCGGTTATTCAATTAAACCTAAATGATGTTGCTGAAAATAACCTGGCTAAATGCCTAAAATGGGTACGTGACGCTGCTGCTAAAGGAGCCGAAGTTATTTTACTACCCGAATTATATAGCAGTCATTATTTTTGTCAAAGTGAAGATGTTGAAAATTTTGCCTTGGCAGAGCCTCTTTATAGCACTTCTTTTATTGCTTTTAGTGCATTAGCAAAAGAATTAGGAGTTGTAATTATTGTTCCGTTTTTCGAGAAAAGAATGGCGGGTATTTACCACAATAGTGCTTATATTATTGATGCTGATGGTACCGAAGCGGGACTATACCGCAAAATGCATATTCCAGATGATCCTCATTTTTATGAAAAATTTTATTTTACACCTGGCGATTTAGGATTTCAAGCATTTCAAACGCAGAAAGGAAAAGTGGGTACTTTAATTTGTTGGGATCAATGGTATCCTGAAGCGGCTCGATTAACAGCTTTAAAAGGAGCCGAAGTTTTGTTTTATCCAACTGCAATTGGTTGGCATCCGAAAGAAAAAGAGCAATACGGCGAAAATCAACACGGTGCTTGGATGAATGTTATGAAAGGACATGCTGTAGCAAATGGGGTTTTTGTTGCCGCTGCAAACCGAATTGGTTTAGAGCAATATTTACCAGAATCGGAAAGTGCTGGAATTCAATTTTGGGGGTCTTCGTTTATTGCTGGGCCACAAGGCGAAATTTTAGCTCAAGCTTCACATGATAAAGAAGAAATTTTAATTGCCGAAGTCGATTTGGATCTACAAGAAAATGTACGTCAAAATTGGCCATTCTTTAGAGACAGAAGAATTGATGCTTTTGGGGATATTACCAAAAGAGCTATTGATTAATATATCATATTAAACATAAAAAAAACCGGCAATTTGCCGGTTTTTTTATAAAGGAAATAATTTTATTCTTTTCCACTATTTAAAGATTCTTGCCAATTTTTAAGTTCTTGCCATTTTCCTTCGTAGGCCATTTGAGCTTGTCTAGCCCAAGTACCTGGGTTGTGTATGGCAAAATTTTCTCCTCCAGCATCTAATATCGCTTGCGATTTTTCCGTAGGAGTTTCCGATAATTCGTACCAAGTTTTAATTCCTGCTTGATGATACAAATCTTCAATTTTTGGCCCTATTCCTTCAATAATTTTTAAATCATTTTCTTTTATTTTCTTTCCGTATACCGCAGCCGCCAAATTAGCATCAAAAGCAATTAAAGGAGCTGTAAAACTTTGAATATTTGAAGTTGCTAGTTTTGCATTTGCTAACTCGGCCTCTAAAGCCGTAATTCTTGCAGAAAGAGATTTCGAATTTTCTCTGCAGGCATCTAATTCAGGTTGTAAAGAAACCGAAACTTCTTCTTTTTTTGAATTCATTTTTCCGATTAAGTAACCCAAAATGCCACAGATTAGTCCTACTAACGCAGGTATTAAGATACAAGGTATGTTCATGATAGTTAATTTTAATGTTATTATTTAATTGTAATTACTGCTCGTCTGTTTTTTGCTTGTCCTTCAGGGGTTGCATTGTCAGCCATTGGTTCATTTTGTCCTTTATTAGTGGCTTCAATTTTGGATTCTTCAATTCCATTTTTGGCTAAATAAGACTTAGCAAAATCAGCTCTTTTTTGGGCTAAAACTTCGTTAGATGCGCTACTTCCTACATTATCGGTATGCCCAACAACTGCAATCATAGCCGATGGTACATTTTGAACGTATTTCACAATATCATCAAATTTGGCTTTTTCATCAGCTGTCAATGATTCTTTGGCTTTGTTGGTGTCAAAATACAATATCAACGGATCAGCGTTAATTTTTGACTTCAAGGCATTCCATTGATCATTTCCTGAAGCAGTTTCCATTGTAACATCAGAAATTTTATATTCGGCTGGTCCTAATAAAGTATCTAAATCCATTTTCCAAGTCTCTACCACAATTCCTTTAGTATCGAATTGCGTTTCGGGAAGGCCTTTGGAAACAAAAAAGTTTTTAATAGTATTTGCTCTTGCCAATGCCAAATTTTCATAATTGGTAGTATTATTTTCATCAGAAGTAGCATAACCAGTAATTAAAACCCGCTGATTAGGATAACTAATTAAATAATCTTTTAGGCTGACAATTCCAATCGTAACCGAATCTTGTACGGGCATGATGATATTTTCATCGTTTCGCAAAAATTTCAAATTTTGATTGGTGTGGTAATTAAAATCATTTCCAATCAAAACAAAAGGTGTAAAATTAGGAACAGTTGGAGTAGGAGATACTTCGACTTTTGATTCTTCAATAGGAGGTTCAACACAGCAATTGCAGCAAAATTTTAAATACAAAAACGTACCTAAAATAATGGTGACCACAATGCCTAACAGATAAATTGTTTTTTTAGACATAAAATTTTATTGTTAAGGTTCTCTCAAATTTAACAAAAAAATAAATACACAAATACTTAATAATCAGATATTTTTAATTTTACTTGTAAGATAAGAATGAATAAATTTTAATTTTTAATTTTTATGATGGTAATTTATTTTTTAGACCTTGAATTAATTGAGTAACTTGCTTGTATAGTTATTTTTTGGAATTATGATTGAAATTGAAAGGAAATTTAAGGTTTTAAATAACGATTATAAAGCGCAAGCCTTTGCACAAAACCGTATTGCTCAAGGCTATTTATCTTCGGATGTGGCCAGAACTGTTCGTATTCGAATTAAGGGTGAAAAAGGTTATATTACAATAAAAGGTATCGGAAATGAGTCGGGTTTGTCTCGTTTTGAGTGGGAAAAAGAAATTCCGCTAAACGAAGCGCAGCAACTGCTCGCAATATGTGAAAAAGGAGTTATAGATAAAATTCGATACGAAATTCAATCTGGAAACCATGTTTTTGAAGTTGATGAATTTTTTGAAGAAAACGAAGGTTTGGTAATCGCCGAAGTAGAATTGGCTTTTGAAGCGGAACTTTTTGAAAAACCAAATTGGTTGGGCGAAGAAGTGACCAATGATCCAAAATACTACAATGCTTATTTAAGCAAAAACCCATTTAAAAACTGGAAAAATGACAACTAATTATGATTTAATCATTATAGGTGGTGGCCCGATAGGATTGGCATGCGCTATTGAAGCACAACAAAAAAAATTAAATTACTTGATAATTGAAAAAGGAGCTTTAGTTAATAGCATTTTTAATTATCCATTGTACATGACTTTTTTTTCAACTGCCGAACGTTTAGAAATTGGTGGAATTCCGTTTAATTGTCTTGCTCCGAAACCTGGACGACAAGAGGCTTTAGAATATTACCGTAATATTCACCGCTACTTTGATTTCAATATTCATTTATTTGAAAAAGTCCTTGAGGTGAAAAAGCAAAAAGTAGCTCATTTTGAAGTTATTACCGATAAAAATACCTATATTTCTAAAAACATAATTATAGCCACTGGTTTTTATGACATTCCGATTATGATGGATGTTCCTGGAGAAAACCTAGAAAAAGTACGTCATTATTACAAAGAAGCACACGAATATGCTTTTAGAAAAGTGCTGATTGTAGGCGCAAATAATTCTTCGGTTGATGCGGCTTTAGAATGCTGGCGAAAAGGAGCAGAGGTTACGATGGTGATTCGAAAAGATGAAATCAACAAAAGAGTAAAATATTGGGTAAAACCTGATGTAGAAAACCGAATTGCGGAAGGAAGCATAAAAGCCTATTTTAACTCCAATATCGAGGCTATAACGAATGAAAAAGTACTTATTAAAACACCAGATGGAAATGTAGAAATAGAAAACGATTTTGTTTTGGCTTTAACAGGATATCAACCCAATTTAAATTTCTTAAAACAAATCGGAATTTCACTTTCGGATGATCACCTCAAAATTCCGACTTACAATCCAGAAACGATGGAAACAAATGTTGCAGGCGTTTTTTTAGCAGGAGTAGTCTGTGGCGGAATGGAAACTCACAAGTGGTTCATCGAAAATTCGCGAATGCATGCCAAATTGATTATCGATTGTATTGAACAAAAAAACTAGCTTATGGAACTAGTTTTTTTGTTTTTATATTGATTCCTATTTAGTTTAAAATTCGGCCAAAGATTTTTCGATAATGGTCAAACATTCCTCAATTTGCGATTCGGTAATCACCAAAGGAGGCGCTAATCTAATTTTGTTTCCGTGTGTTGGTTTTGCCAATAAACCGTTATCTCTAAATTTCAAACAAATATTCCAAGCCAAATCCGACTCTTCGTCACAATCAATTACAATTGCGTTCAGTAACCCTTTGCCTCGAACAATCGTGATAAGTTTGTTTTTTGCAGCAATTTCATTGAGTCCTTTTCGCAATAAAATTCCTAAACGTTCAGCATTTTCGGCTAATTTTTCCTTCTGAACAACTTCTAAAGCCGCTATTGCAACAGCAGCCGCTACCGGATTTCCTCCAAAAGTAGAACCGTGTTGACCTGGTTTAATTACGTTCATAATCTCGTTATTGGCCAAAACAGCCGAAATAGGATAAACACCACCCGAAATGGCTTTTCCGAGAATTAAAATATCGGGTTGTACGTTTTCGTGATGAACGGCTAATAATTTACCTGTTCTTGCAATCCCGGTTTGTACTTCATCGGCAATAAATAAAACATTATGTTTTTTGCATAATGCTTTTGCTTTTGCCAAATACCCTTCTGAAGGTACAAAAACACCCGCTTCACCCTGAATGGGTTCTACCAAAAATCCCGCAATATTTTTTGAAGATTCTAAAGCATTTTCTAAAGCGACTAAATTGTCATATTCAATTTTAATAAATCCTTCGGTATAAGGCCCAAAGTTTTTACGAGCTCCTTCATCATTCGAGAACGAAATAATAGTGGTGGTTCGGCCGTGAAAATTATTTTCGCAAACTATAATTTGTGCCGCTTCTTCTGCAATTCCTTTTACTTCATAAGCCCATTTTCGGCATAATTTAATAGCCGTTTCTACCGCTTCGGCACCTGTATTCATAGGCAAAACCTTATCAAAACCAAAAAAGTTAGTTACATATTCTTCGTAATTCCCTAGTTGATCGTTATAAAAAGCCCTAGAAGTTAATGTCAATGTTTGCGCCTGATTTACCATTGCTTGTAAAATTTCAGGATGACAATGACCTTGATTTACAGCAGAATAAGCCGAAAGAAAGTCGAAATATTTTTTTCCGTCAACATCCCAAACAAAAACACCTTCTCCCTTTTGCAAAACAACCGGTAGCGGATGGTAATTATGAGCGCCATAATGATGTTCTTTTTCAATTATTTTATTAGATAGTGCAGAAAGTGTGTCTTGAGTTTGTTGCATGATAGGATATTTACTTAGTGATTAAAGAAATAAATTAGTCTAATTACCAACAAAATTACTTAATTTTGACTTTAAAAATAACTTTTAAGGTTAAAAATTTAGTTAATTTTAAATGTTTAGAGTCAATTTTAAATTATAAATCATGGCTGTTTTAGATGAATTTGATATAAAAATAATTGGTGAATTGGAAAAAGAAGGAAGAATGGCTTTTTCTGTCATTGCTGCTAATTTGAAAATTTCCAATACGATGGTGCATCAACGGATAAATCGCTTATTGGAATTGGGTGTTATAAAAGGAATAAAACCGATAATCGACGAAAAAAAACTGGGATTTGATTGGGCTTCTTTTACCGGAATTACTTTAAATAAAGATTCAGATTCGGCTCGTGTGATCGAGGAACTGAAAAAAATTCCAGAAATTACTGAATGTTATTACGTAACAGGTTCTTTTACTTTGTATGTTAAGCTAATTGCTCAAAACCACGAGCACATGCGCAGTATTTTGTATGAAAAAATTGACCGTATTCCAGGAATTGCCAAAACCGATTCGATTATTGAACTGGGTTGCGCTTTCAAACGAAATATTGGACTAGATTAACTATCATAGATGCAGTATTATTTGGTTTTTTTGTAGATATTTGTTGTAAATATAACAACTATGAAAAAATTAAATCTTTTACTCATTTTCATCATGGCTATATCAAATTCTTTTGCACAACTAAAGCCAATTTCTTATCAAGATGGTTCGCAAAAATTAAATGGATTGTTAGCTTCTTCGGCTATTAAATCAAAAAAAACGGCAGGAGTATTAATTTTACCCGCTTGGAAAGGGATTGATACATCATCCAAAAACATTGCTACCGAGCTTTCCAAATTAGGATATACTGTTTTCATCGCCGATATTTATGGAGAAGGAAATTATCCAAAAGACAACACCGAAGCAGGAAAAATAGCTGGCTTTTACAAAACTAATTTTACAGAATATCAAAAAAGAATTCAGCTTGCTCTAAATCAACTGACTCAAAATGGAGTAGCAACAAGTGATGTAGTAGTTATTGGATATTGTTTTGGTGGAACAGGCGCTTTAGAAGCAGCGCGCGGTCATTTGAACGTAAAAGGAGTTGTTTCTTTTCATGGTGGACTTCGTAAAGATTCAAACAGAGCTAACGAAACTAATTTGTCGGCTAAAATTATGGTTTGTAATGGTGCCGATGATAAAAGTGTAACCAACGAAGACATTCTCAATTTTGAAAAAGAAATGCGAGACGGTAAGGCCGATTGGAGTTTTATTTCTTACGGAAATGCCGTTCATTCTTTCACCAATCCCGAAGCTGGAAATGATCCTTCGAAAGGGAATGCATATAATGAAAAAGCGGCAAAACGTTCGTTTGACCATTTACTCCTTTTTTTAAAAGAAACGCTTTACTAGAGAAAAATAAACACGCTATATAAATTTATGAAAAAAATTGCATTCCTTTTTGTAATTGCTGGCCTCTATTCGTGCAATAGTACAAAACCAGCTTCGGAGAATAATAATGTTGATTTAACTAAATATGAAAAAATCATAACAGCTTCCGATTTAAAAAAACACCTTTATATTATTGCTTCTGATGAGATGGAAGGTCGCGAAACGGGTTCTGAAGGTCAAAAAAAAGCAGGAAAATACATGATTGAGCAATATCAAAAAAATGCTATTTCATACCCAAAAGGAGCAGACAGTTTTTATCAGCCTATTCCAGCCTCTTATCTAAATGCCAAACGCAATTTGAATTTGCAAGATTCAGAAAATATTTGGGCTTATATTGAAGGAAATGAAAAACCCAATGAAGTAGTCGTAATTTCTGCGCATTATGACCATGTGGGTGTAAAAAATGGCGAAGTTTACAATGGTGCCGATGATGATGGTTCTGGAACAGTTGCCCTTTTAGAAATTGCCAAAGCATTTGCCAAAGCTAAAAAAGACGGAAATGGGCCAAAACGTTCTATTTTGTTTTTGCACGTAACGGGTGAGGAACATGGTTTACACGGTTCGCGTTATTATTCGGAACACCCTTTATTTCCATTAGAAAATACAGTGGCAGATGTAAATATTGATATGATTGGTCGCCGCGATGTGGAACACGCCAATACTAATAATTATGTTTATGTAATTGGCGCCAACCGTTTGTCGAGTGATTTGCACAATATAGTGGTTAATCAAAATGAAAAATACACGCATTTGAATTTGGATTTTAAATTTAACGAACCTAATGATCCAAATCGTTTTTATGAGCGTTCCGACCATTATAATTTTGCTAAACACGGTATTCCTTCTGTTTTTTTATTTAATGGCGTTCATGCCGATTATCATAAAAGTACCGACACTCCTGATAAAATAGAATATGATGCCCTAGAAAAAAGAGCTCAATTGGCTTTTGCGGTGGTTTGGGAATTAGCTAACAGAGAAAACCGATTGGTTATTGACAAGAATAACTAAATAAGACCAAAACAAAAAAGCTTCAAGAAATTTTGAAGCTTTTTTGTTTTTAAGAGGATATAAATTATTTATCCAACTTACTTTCAAAATTATCATCCCAATCGGAGGATTTAATACCAGACACCAAATTATCTTTATTTACAAACACTCGGAGCTCTTTATTAGCAACTTTTTTGGTATATAAAGCATGATAACGATACACTGTTTCTTCATTGGTTTCATAAACACCATCTAATTTTAAATCAATAAAAGTGCCATACCATTGTCTGAATTTAGTGCACGTTTTTGTCAATCGTTCTATAGTGGTATTTTCCATTACTTCTTGCGTAACTTCAGTGGCATCAAAAGCTTTAAATTTGGATGTATTACAGGTCATTAAAACTCGTTTTCCCAATTCATAAGCTTTATTTTCTTGATTTTTATCCACTTCACTTGCAGGAACTGCCGTCATTTTAGAAACTTCGGGATAGTCTGTAGTTGTTTTTTGTTTTGATTTACATCCTACTATAAAAAGAAGTAGGAGTAAACCTAAAAGTACTTTTTTCATGTTTTATTTATTTTTAAAATTAAATTCGGATTTGGACAATTTTCAGCATAAAAATCAACTGTATCTTTGCTACAAACCCCTGGATAATCGCCCCAATGATCTTCTATGTTTTTAATAATTTGAAAATGCAAATGAGGAGCATAATTTCCATTTTCTGAAGCATAACCTAAAGTTGCTAATTTTTCTCCTTTTTTCAAAATCGTTCCCAGAGAAAGATTGGTTATA
The DNA here is from genome assembly GCF_016522065.1 of Flavobacterium agrisoli. Lineage (GTDB taxonomy): Bacteria > Bacteroidota > Bacteroidia > Flavobacteriales > Flavobacteriaceae > Flavobacterium > Flavobacterium agrisoli. The sequence goes on from NZ_JAEHFV010000001.1 coordinate 374,368, forward strand.
CTTTTTAACGAAAGGTGACCGTACAAAGTATAAAAAACTTCATTTTTAACAATATGTTTTAAAATAAGAGTCGGACCATAGTCTCCCAAACCAGTATTATTTTTGAAGCTATGTATTTCACCATCAATGGGACAATTAATTGTCGTTTCGGCTTTTATCCATAAATCCATGCCAATATGTATAGAACGTTCAGCGGTTTCGTTATTATTGAAAATAGAACTTCTTTGGTATAATTTTCGTTCTTCAAGATAACCGCCGTAGGCAACTTTAGCATTATTTTGTTCTAGATACTCTTTAATGTAATTTTCAAATTCTTGAGGCGATTCTAGTCGATTAGTAGTTAAATCGGCATTATTTTTTGATAAATCAATGGGAACAAACGATTTATAATCAACCGAACCAATTATGGGAGCTGCATGAATGTTTGATAAAATGCTTGAAAAACCGTCCATATTTAGTTTTATTTTTTTTGAATTAAAATGAGTTCGTTATGTTCTTCTACACGCGGTAATGCTTTTACAGAAAAAGAAATTGAATCAATTTCGGACATGTACTTTTGGTTACGTTGAGTATGTGAAGTATTTAGCAACATAGTATTAAATAGAATAAACCCTTTATTTTTAAGCATTTGACAAACTCGCTGACTAAAAAAACGCTCAAATAAAAAATTGGGCATTTTGATATCTTCGAAAACATCAATAATTATCAAATCAAAAAAATGGTTGTTTTTTAAAACGTATTCAAAAGCATCCTCAATAATAATTTCCACATTTTTGTAACTATCTAGTTTAAAATACTGATTTGCAATAGCATTCATTTCGGAATCAATTTCAATGCCCGTGATTTTTCCTTTAAATTTAATTTCGTCTATTAACGTTTTAATTACGCTACCTCCGGCGACGCCCAAAACCAAAATAGCTTCCATCTTAGCAATCTTGTGAAATCCAATATTTTGAAGACCGTAGCGCAAAATTCGTTGTAAACTTCCGTAAGAATAATTCGTGTTGAGGGTATCAAGTACCATTTCGCCGTTATTCCAGTTAATCTCGATTGTTTTGCTACGAAGCGATTTTTTTTTAAAAACAGTTATCGGTATAAGATAACTTAAAAGGCGTTGCATCATTTGAGCTGTTTTCTCAAATTTACCAAAATAAATTTATAATGTAGCTGAAAGAAATAAAGTAAAGAAGAAATTTAAGGCTTGTAGAGTTTAAATTTTCCGTTTTTATAAAAAACTACAATTTTTTCTATTTCGTTTTCCTCTTTTAGATTGTTAGAAGGCGATATCGGAAAATCAAATTCATTTTCTATATTTTCAATATCAGAAAATAAATCTTCCTTTTTGGTATATAGTGGCGGGGGAGTATTATTTGAATTTAAATCCTGAAGTGGTTTTGAAATGGCATCTTCTGTCAAATAATTTTTCGGGAAATTCCCTTTTCCGTTTATAATCCAATACAAATCCACTTCTGGGAAAACTTCGGTTATTTTTAGGATAAAGTCCAAACTGGGTTTGTTTCTTCCAGATAATAAATGCGACATGCTGGAGCGTTGTACACCAATTTTATCGGCAAAAGTGGAAGCATTAAGATTATAATAATCCAAAATTTTTTCGAGTCTTTTTATAAAAGCATCAATGTTTACCATTGTAAATTATTTAAAAAATAAGATGTTTTACAAATGTAACAAATAAAATTTAATTTCGACAAAAAGAGATTTAAATTAAGGTCGAAGTGTTGTTTTTGTCTATTATTTAACTTTATATAATTTATTTTAAAGTATTGATATTTAATAATTAATGATTTAATTTAAAATCAATAAAATAGTAGTTACAAAAATGAATTTTAAGTACTTAAACAGAGCGTAGAAATTGTTTACAATTATAAATTTTTTAAAAAATAAACAATTTACAATTGTAAAAGTAAAGATGTTTACTTTTGTAAACTAAAACAAAACTGATGGATTTAGAATTATTATTTAAAGAAAATAAAGAGCAAAAACTTTTTGGACGCTATATTACTTTGGCAGAAGTGGAACCACTTTTATTACAATTAAACACTAATAATCAATTAAAAAAAGTAGGCGAATCTGTTCTTGGAAAACCGATTTATTCCTATACAATTGGTAGAGGTAAAACTAAAATTTATTTGTGGTCGCAAATGCATGGTAATGAAGGAACCACAACTAAAGCGTTATTTGATTTTTTTAATGTATTGCATAGTAAATCTGAATTTGCTAATGCATTATTAGAAAAATTTACTTTTTGTGCTTTACCATTATTAAATCCAGATGGAGCCGAGGCTTATACGCGTGTAAATGCCAATGAGGTGGACTTAAATAGGGATTCTCAAAATTTGACTCAGCCCGAAAGTAGAATTTTAAGAGCTGTTTTTGAAGATTTTAAACCAGACTATTGCTTTAATCTACATGACCAACGTACAATTTTTGGTGCAGGAACCGCAGGGAAGCCAGCTACAACCTCTTTTTTAGCTCCTTCGTTTAATGAAGAACGGGATATTAACGAATCACGTTTAAAAGCGATTGAAGTGATTGTTGCTATTAATGATGTTTTGCAAAAATTTATTCCTGGACAAGTAGGGCGTTTTGATGATTCCTTTAATATCAATTGTATAGGAGATACATTTCAGAATTTGAATGTCCCTACTATTTTGTTTGAGGCAGGACATTATACTGATGATTACTTAAGAGAAGAAACCCGAAAATTTATATTTTTCGCATTAATTGCTAGTTTTTCTTACTTAAACGAAAACGATTTAGTTAGCGATGCAATTGATAAATATTTGAATATTTCACAAAATAATGTCGTTTTTTATGATTTTATATTCAAAAATATTAAAATAAATTATGATGGTATCGAAATTATCACGAATTTTGCTGCACAATACAAAGAGGAATTGATCGATAATCAAATTGTATTTAATGCATATTTTTCACAAATTGGCAATTTAGAAAATAAATTTGGCCATTTTGAATATGATGGAAAAGGTGCTAAATATTCTGACGATTTTGGCGATTTTCCTAGAATAGATGAAATGGCAAATTTCAAATTGAATGATACTATTATTTTTGTTAATGGCTTAATAAAAAGTTAGTAAAATTATCAAATAATTGTTTTTTTTATATATTTTTATACTTTGTTGTAATAAATAGTAATATTAATTAAAGAATTTATGAGTAAGTTTCGCTTAGATGAAGTAGATCACCAAATTTTAGATATGTTGATTGACAATACTAGAGTTCCATTTACGGATATCGCAAAAAAATTATTAATATCTGCGGGTACAGTTCACGTTCGCGTTAAAAAAATGGAAGATGCTGGTATTATCATGGGATCTTCATTGGCTTTGGATTATGACAAACTAGGTTACTCTTTCATCGCTTATGTTGGTGTTTTCTTGAACAATACTTCGCAAACCAAATTTGTATTGGAGCGCATCAATCAAATACCATTTGTTACTGTAGCTTCAGTTACAACTGGAAAATTTAATATTTTTTGCAAAATCCGTGCAAAAGACACCAAACACGCCAAAGAAGTTATTTTTATGATTGACGATATTGACGGTGTTTACAGAACTGAAACAATGATTTCATTAGAAGAAAGTATTAACGATAAGAAGCGTTTAATGCATACTATTTTCAAAAATATGTAATAAAATATTCTTGAACTGATTTTAAATAATTACCTCAAGAATTGCTTCTTGAGGTTTTTTTTGACTATTAACACATAACAATCAACTAATTTTTATGTACACTTTACCTAAAATTGAGCGTTTTAACCAAGATGTTCTTTCTAAATACAACATTTATAATAGTGTTTTTATCACATTACCTTTTGATTCTATCGATAACACAGGAGTTTTACTGCCTTTGTTTACCGATGTTTGCGAAACAGGTTTTAAAAAACTAGAAAACCCTAAAGAAATAGTTAATTTCTTTAGCAACAAATACTTAAGTACAGCTACAGAAGAAGAAAAAATTGATTTGATGTTTCGTTTTATTCAATATATCGAAAGACAAATTGTACTTTTTGATGCCATTGAAGACGCTGCTTTTCCGGCGGTAAACAATATGGAAGGTCGCGGTTCATTACGTGATATTAAAGAAAAAGCTAATGCTAAGGAAAAAGATGAAAATCTGATGGATTTTTTCGAAAACTTTAATGTTAGAACTGTTTTAACGGCGCATCCAACACAATTTTATCCTGGTCCCGTACTCGGAATCATAAACGATTTAACCGAAGCTATACGTAAAAATGATTTATTGGAAATCAAACGGTTGTTAGCGCAATTAGGGAAAACACCTTTTATTCAAGCCGAAAAACCAAACCCTTTTGACGAAGCGGTGAGTTTAATCTGGTATTTAGAAAATGTTTTTTATGAAACCTCTGGCGAAATAGTGCAGTACTTACAAAAAAATATTTTTCATAATCATGAAATAAAAAATCAAGTGATTAAGCTTGGATTTTGGCCAGGTGGAGACCGTGATGGAAATCCGTTTGTTACGACCGAAATAACTCTAAAAGTGGCCGAGCGTTTGCGTACTTCTATCATGAAGTGTTATTACATGGAAATGCGAAAACTAAAACGAAAATTAACTTTTCCAGGCGTAGATACTTTGGTAGCCGAATTGGAAAATAAATTATACCGTTCTGTTTTTTATTCGAGAGGTGAAATCTACATTACTTTAGAGGAATTTGTAAAACAATTAAACGTGATACGCAATATCATTATTGACGAACACCAATCTTTATATTTAGATGAATTAGAAGCTTTGTTGGTTAGGGTTAATTTGTTTGGTTTTCATTTTGCTACTTTAGATATTCGTCAAAATAGTAGAATACATAATGCTGTTTTTAAAGATATTATCGATTATTACTTAAACCAAAAAAGTAATTTATTTCCCGCTAATTATTACGATTTGTCTGAGGAAGAAAAAATCGAAATTGTTTCAAAAGTGACAGGCGATTTAAATTCGGCTGATTTTGAAAATGAAATTACTAAATCAACTATCGAATCCATTAAGGCGATTAAAACCATTCAACAAAATAATGGTGAAGAAGGAGCAAACCGTTACATCATCAGTAATAATGAAAGTGCCCTAAACGTTATGGAAACCTTTGCCATGATTCGATTAAACAATTGGGAAAACCCAAGTGTGGATATTATTCCGCTTTTTGAATCGGTAGATGACTTGCAAAAAGCGCATTTGGTTATGGAACAATTGTATACAAACCCAGAATATGCAAAACATTTGGCAAGCAGAGGAAATAAACAAACCATCATGTTAGGTTTCTCTGACGGAACTAAAGATGGCGGTTATTTAATGGCTAACTGGAGTATTTATAAAGCCAAAGAAATGCTGACAGAAATGTCTAGAAAATATGACGTAAAAGTGATTTTCTTTGACGGACGTGGTGGACCTCCGGCTCGTGGAGGTGGAAAAACACATAAATTTTATGCTTCTTTAGGCCCAACAATCGAAAATAATGAAATTCAAGTTACCGTACAAGGTCAAACAATTAGTTCTAATTTCGGGACTTTAGATTCTTGTAGATACAACCTAGAAAACTTGCTAAGTGCTGGTGTAACCAATCAGGTTTTTAGTAAAACCAAAAATGAATTATCGGCACAAGAAAAAGAAATTTTAGAACAATTGGCCGAGTTGGGTTATGAAAAGTATTTGAGTTTTAAAAATCACCCCAAATTTATTCCTTATTTGGAGAAAATGAGTACTTTAAAATATTATTCTAAAACCAATATCGGAAGTAGGCCATCTAAAAGAAGTAAGTCAGAACAATTGGATTTTGCCGATTTACGCGCTATACCGTTTGTGGGCTCTTGGAGTCAATTAAAGCAAAATGTTCCTGGGTTTTTTGGAGTGGGTTCAGCTTTAAAACATTTTGAAACTACGGGACAATGGGATAAAGTTTCGGATTTGTATCACAGTTCTTTATTTTTCAAAACCTTGTTAGAAAATAGTATGATGTCTTTGGCTAAGTCCTTTTTGCCATTAACAGCTTACATGAAAGAGGATCCTGAATTTGGTGAATTCTGGCAAATTATTTCGGATGAGTTTGTAGAAACAGAACGATTATTGTTAAAAATAGCGGGGCATACTACTTTGATGGAAAACTACCCTGATGGTAAAGCTTCAATTGATATTAGAGAACGTATTGTGTTGCCTTTGTTAACTATACAACAATACGCACTACTTCGTATAAATGAATTGAATAAAGCCGAAAAAGTGGATACTGAATTGGTAAAAGTATACGAAAAAATTGTTACCCGATCGCTTTTTGGAAATACCAATGCTAGTAGAAATTCCGCTTAATTATTAATTATTTTTAAACATGGTCTAATACATTTCGTTTGTTCGTAAACAAGTAAAAATAAATAATATGAATTCCAATCAATTGCCCGTAAATGAATATTCTGCATTTCATGCCACTTATATCAAAGCAATTGAAAATGTTGATTTACTAGAAGAATTGGAAATTAGTTTACACGATTTTATCAAATTTGTCCAAAATATTCCAATGGACAAATTTGATTATCGATATGCCGAAGGAAAATGGACTATAAAAGAAATTATTCAGCATATTATCGATAGCGAAAGAATATTTGCGTATCGTGCATTGCGAATTTCTAGAAATGATCAAACTCCATTACCTGGATTTGAGCAAAACGATTATGTGATAAACACAGATGCCAATAGGAGGGGACTTCAAGAATTATTAACCGAATTTTCGGCAGTTCGTCATTCTAATGTATTGTTATTTAAAAGTTTTTCAGAAGAACAATTAATTCGAATGGGAGTAGCTTCAGATCAATCTATTTCGGTAAGGGCCATAGGATTTTTAATTATTGGGCATTTAAAACACCATCAAAACGTTTTTCAGGAACGCTATTTATAAGTAAAAAATAAACCCGAATCAGACAAAATTGTTTCATTCGGGTTTTATTTTATTTGCACCTTACAATTTAAATTGTAAGAGAATTATTTTGCATTTTCTTTTCAAGTACCGCCAAACCAATCCTAATTTTATCATAAGCTATTTGCTCTTCAAAATAATCATAATACGGTTTCAAAGCGCTCGGCGATTCTAGTTTCAATTTGGCTGCTGCAATTTTTGAAGTTTCTTCTTCAGAAATATAAGAGCTAAAATCGATGTCATGTCCATCGATATATAATTTGGCTAGATGCGAAATTATAGTTCCCAATCCCAAATTTCTTTTTGCGGCAATTTCTTCAAAATTTAGCCCTGATTGTAGTAATAGTAAGGTTTCTTTATACGTACTCCCTTCTTTTTTCTTTCGCTCTTTTTTGTTATTTTGAAAAGTGATAATTGCCTCAATAAATACCGATCCGTATTTTTCGAGTTTGGCTTTTCCCACACCATCAATGTTTAGAAACTCTGCATCACTCATGGGTCTTTCGGCCTCAATTTGTTTTAAAGTAGCATCATTAAAAACAACATAAGCAGGAATATTTTCTTCTTTTGCAATATCATATCGCAATTTTCTTAAAATTTCAAAAAGCGAACTAGGATTCGATTTTGTTTTCTTTTCGGTTGGCACCACTTTTTCAATTTCTTTTTTAATAACCTTTGAAAGTTGCACTTTTTCGTTTTCAAATAGAACTTTTTTAGCCAATGGCGTTAATAAAAGACGATTATTTTGATGAAAAGCAATTTCTAAATAGCCTAAATTGATGAGTTGGATAATATATTGACTCCAATCAAACCAGGAAATATCGGCACCAATTCCGTAGGTTTTTAATTCTTGATACTGATTATTATAAATTGTAGCATTTTTAGAACCTCTTAGAAAATCAACAATAACAGGCAGAGTTTCTTTTTGTTGTAGTCGCGTTACGGCTGATAATGCTTTTTGAGCCACAATTGTTCCGTCGAAAAAAGTGGGCGGATTTTTGCAAATATCACAATTACCGCAATTTTCGGTTACCAGTTCACCAAAATAAGAAAGGAGAATTTTTCGTCGGCAACTTTGCGCATCCGCATATTGTTTCATACGTTCTAATTTTGCTAATTGCAATTCAGCGTTTAATCCTTCAGAAGCAAATTTTTGTAATTGAATTACATCCGCATAACTTTCAAACAAAATAGTTTCAGATGGGAGTCCATCACGACCCGCCCGACCAATTTCTTGGTAATATCCTTCGATGTTTTTAGGTAAATTGTAATGAATTACCCAACGAACATTTGATTTATCAATTCCCATTCCGAAGGCAATCGTAGCACAAATCACCAAACAATCATCGTTAATAAATTCATCTTGCGTTTTGGCCCGAACGGCAGGGTTTAGTCCAGCATGATAGGCTTTGGCATTAATTCCTTTTTCTTGTAATTTTTGCGAAAGTTCTTCGGTTGTTTTGCGACTCAAACAATAAATAATTCCGGCCTCGTTGGGCTTATTCTCAATAAACTCAACAATTTTTTTAACTCGGTCGATAGCAGGACGTACTTCTAAACTTAGATTTTTTCGATCAAAAGAAGCCACAAAAACGTTAGGATTTTGTAAATTAAGTTGTTCCGCAATATCAGTTCGGGTCGCTTTGTCGGCAGTAGCAGTCAAGGCTAAAATTGGAGTCGACGGAAATCGATTCTTTAAATAACCCAAATTGGTATAAGCAGGGCGAAAATCATGCCCCCAAGATGAAATACAATGTGCTTCATCAATAGCGATAAGACTAATTTGTATCGAATTAAAAGCATTTTCTAAATAAGACAAACTCTCGGGTGCCACATATACAATTTTAACGGAATTGTTTGTAAGTCCTTCAATATGTTGCTGTTGTTCATCGTTAGTTTGCGTGCTGTTAATGTAACAAGCTGCAATTCCGTTGGCCTTTAAACTGTCGACTTGATCTTTCATCAAGGCAATTAAGGGCGAAATTACAATTGTGATTCCGGGCAGAATCAAAGCGGGAAGTTGAAAACAAATGGATTTTCCGCCTCCTGTGGGCATAATGGCCAAAACGTCGTTTTGAGATAAAATGGCATTGATAATTTCTTCTTGATTGGGACGAAATTTTTCAAATCCGAAATGTTCTTTTAAGTGGGCGTGTAAATTTAAACTTTTCATAAGGCGTATATATTTGTATAGTAAAAAAACTACAAATTTAATAAAATTTTGAATAATCAAATGTAACTAATTCAAGGTTAAGGCTCCCAGAATTTCTTCGGACATAAATGGTCCACCTGGATATTTAGCTGTATAATCTAAATTTAACCAAATTTGATCGCGTTCATCTATATGATAATGGAGCGGTTTACCGAAACTTTCTTTTACAAATAACTTATTTTTAATTAAATAATTGATTGCTTCTAAGTCTTTTGACGTACCGATAAAAATTTCAGGATAAATATGTCCTTTCGTATGAATAAGTCGGGGAGTACCGCCAATTGAACGAATTGCAGCAGCCATTAATATAGAATGATCATCGCAATCTCCCGAAAAATACCTTAAAGACTCACTGGCTGTGGCAATATAATCCCCATCTTTTGGATCATTTACGTAATTCCAACGACTGTTAATTTCTTTAAAAACAGCAAAACACTGAATTAAAGTTCGGTATTCGGAATAACCTTTTACCGATTTAAAATGTTTTGAAGTTGCCATAATGGCAAAATTGCGGACTTTCGGATTTTGATATTCAATAGCTTGTAAAATAGACGATTTATTCGGAAACGGAAGCAATTTAGAAACAATAATATCTTGAGGATAAGGATTATACGTCATAGTGTAAATCATCGAATCGTAATCTTGATAAACCTGATTAAATCCGTAATTTCCAATAACAGTACCATAAAACAAAACCAGTAAATACAACACGACACAAATAATAATAATGGTTCGTAATTGATATAGAAGAAAATAAATTGTGGCGGATACGACTAAAAAAAGCAAAATTCGATCCAATTGAAATGCCCAATTAAGTTCAATCAAATTTTGATGTAAAATGATAAATACCGGAAGAGTAATTAAAATGCTTAAACACAAAATAATGATTCGATCCCAAGGCGACTTTACCCGCAACTTGGTTTTTATTTTTTGAAAATCAATTTTTGTGTTTGCAATCATATTATGTTACAAAGCAAGTTTATACTGCTTTTATAATTTCTTCAAAATTACTTTTTTTATCAATAATACCTAGCTTCAACAATTGGATTTGGATTTTGAAGAATTCGTTTTCGCTTATATTTTGTTGCGACCATTCGGTTATTTCAAGCCAAGCCTGAATATCTTCTTGTTTTTGATTGAATTTTTGCGCTAATGTGGCGTCAATTTCGGGTATATTTTTAAAATCTTTTGAGATATTATTGATGATTTCTAGCGTTTTTGAAACCGCATCGTGATTTGTTTTTAAAAATTCATCACGAACTGCAATAACAAAACTAGGCCAAGGCGTAGGACAATCACCTAATCTTCTAAAAATACCTTTATCAACTAAAGGTTTAGTCATAAAATGTTCCCACATAAAATAATCAGCTTGTTGGTTGGTGAGTGCTTCAACCGCACCATCAATGGTGTTGATGATTTCAAATTGGAGATTAGCTGTTGGCCAACCTTCATTATTAGCATTTACGTAAGCCATTAATTGGGAACCAGAACCTATTCTAGAAATAGCAACTTTAGCGTTTTTTAAATCTTCTAAAGTATGAAAATTAGAATTTGCAGCCACATGAATGCCCCAAATTAAAGGAGATTTAACGTAAATTTGAACTATTTTACTCAAATTTCCTGCAACAATATCTTTAATGATTCCTTCTGTTAAAATAACGGCCATATCGGTTTCGCCTTTGCGTAACATTTCGCATAACTTCCCGGTTCCTTCTGGCACTGAAGTCCATTTTAAATCAATATTTTGCAATTGAAATTTATTATTTTCAATACCTAGTTGCCAAGGAAAATTAAAATGTTCTGGAACTCCGGCTATATTTACTGTGGTCATAGTATTTTTGAAATTTTATTCTGCTAATTTATTTAAAGTATACGCAATCAATTCATCGACTGCTTGGTAAGGATCATTGCTAAAAGTACCGGTAGCTCTATTGGCAATAATGGCATTTAACGAAAGCGCCTCGTGGCCTAAAAGTGCCGAAAGACCATAAATAGCGGCTGTTTCCATTTCTAAATTGGTTATTTTATTTCCGTTAAATTCAAAATTATCCATTTTGCTATTCAATTTATCATCTTGAATATGCAAACGTAAAATTCGACCTTGTGGTCCATAAAATCCGCCAGATGTAGCGGTTATTCCTTTAAAAATTTGATCACTTTCTATTTTTTTCTCTAAAATTTCAGAACAGGCAATTGCATAGGGTTTTCCTTTTTTGATGTCCCAATTCGAATCGTTAAAAAATGCTTCTTCCAGAGCGGTATTGGTAATTTCATCAATAACATAGGAGCGAAGCATATTGTCTAAACCCAATCCGAATTTGGAAAGGACAAAACTATCCACCGGAATATCGGCTTGAAGAGAACCAGAGGTGCCAATTCTGATAATATTTAGTACCGTTTTTTCTTCTTTTATTTTTCTGGTTTTTAAATCAATGTTAACTAAAGCATCCAATTCGTTCATCACAATATCGATGTTATCAGGTCCTATTCCTGTAGAAAGCACGGTGATTCGTTTGCCTTTAAAAGTTCCGGTTTGTGTTTTAAATTCTCTTTTTTGAGTCCAAAATTCGATGCTATCAAAAAGGGCTGTAATTTTTTCAACTCGATTTTGATCTCCTACAAAAATAATATCTGTTGCAATGTTTTCAGGAAGCAAATTCAAATGGTAAACGCTTCCGTCGGGATTTAATATTAATTCAGATTCTTGTATCATGGTTTAGAGTTTTTAAACTAGGAAAAATTGCGAAGTTTATTTAGGGTAAAGAGTTTTCAGTTATTAACAATCGAAATTATCCCCCAACGCGTTTTACTTTAAAGCCTTTTTGCTTTAAAATATCCATAATTTTATCTCGATAATCACCTTGAATTATTATTGATTCGTCTTTAAAACTTCCGCCAACACTTAGTTTGGTTTTAATTTCTTTGGCTAAAATCTTAAAATCTTCTTGATCTCCGGTGTAACCTTCAATTATGGTTGTGGGTTTGCCTTTTCGTTTTTCAAATTTGCAAATCATGGGTTCTTTTTGAATCCAAAGTTCTTTAGATTCTTCAGTTTCAAGAACTTCTGGTTCGGGTTCGTGATCTGGAAATAAGTTTTTTAATTGGTCTTTTAAATCCATACTAACAATGTTTATCAAAAATTAAATTCCAAATTCCAAGGTATTGTATTTTGGAATTTGGAATAAAATTAAAGTATTCGTTTTTAAAATTTAGTTCTTTATTAAACCTAACTCAACCAAGCGCTCGTACAAAAATTCGCCTGCGGTAATATCGGTAAACTTTTTCGGATTTTCGTCGTCGATACAATTAGCCAAACAATCCAATTTCATATCGCTCACCGGATGCATAAAAAAAGGAATAGAGTAACGAGATGTTCCCCATAATTCTCTTGGCGGATTCACAACCTGATGAATAGTCGATTTTAGTTTATTGTTGGTATGTCTTGATAACATATCGCCCACATTAATTACCAATTCATCCTCGGCAGCAATGGCGTCAATCCAATCTCCGTTGTGGTTTTGAACCTGTAAACCTTTTCCTTGCGCTCCCATTAACAAGGTAATTAAATTGATATCTCCGTGAGCCGCAGCACGAATAGCATTTTCAGGCTCCGAAGTAATAGGCGGGTAGTGGATAGGTCTTAAAATCGAGTTACCATCTTTGGCATATTGATCAAAATAATTTTCGTCTAATCCTAAATGTAAAGCCAAGGCACGTAATACATAAACACCCGTTTTCTCAAGTTTTTGATAGGCATCTTTTCCTACAACATTAAAGCGTGGTAATTCTTTCACTTCGACATTATCGGGATATTCATTGGCGTATTTTGAATCGTTATCTACATATTGTCCAAAATGCCAAAACTCTTTTAAATCGCCCTCTTTTTTGCCTTTAGCATGTTCTTTTCCAAAAGAGACATAACCTCTTTGTCCGCCAATTCCTGGAATTTCGTATTGGTGTTTTGTTTCTAGAGGTAATGAGAAGAATTTTCTAATTTCTCCATACAATTCATTTACCAGTTCGTCGTCTAAAAAGTGTCCTTTTAGCGCTACAAAGCCAATATTTTCAAATGCACTGCCGATTTCATTTACAAATTTTTGTTTACGTTTCGGGTCGTCCGAAAGGAAATCACGTAAGTCTACACTAGGAATGTTTTGCATACTTTACTATTACTATTATTTTGAAAAACTTAAAATAACTTTTCGTAAACAAAGATAATTATATTTTTAGGAGTCATTTTAAGCTTTAAGAAAACTTTTTAATTCGCTTCAAGTTCAAACAATTGTACCTGATTTTTTAATCGATCTATGACCAAATTCATCATTCTTTTGTTTAAACTCGAAGAATTTTGAATGTAATTTTGGTATTCTTCAATCGTAAAAAGACCAATCACAATTCCTTTTAATGAGTTTCTAAATTTGATGTCTTTTTGAATGGCATTTTCAATTGTGATTAATTTTTTTTCTACCGAAGAGGAAAAGAAATCGGGTCTATTTTTATGCGCATAATTGATAAAAACAGCAATTAGTAAATCATTTTGAAGTTTTAAGATGGGACGAAGTGTTTGGTTTTGAAAAGCTTCGTCGGAGGTAGATTGCGAGTTTACGGTTCCTAAAGTTTCGCCTCTAAATTCGTTTAAAAATAAATCTCTATTTGCCATTGTTTTTCTTTAAAATTAAATAAAATTACTGAGAGTAAAACCTTATTTTTGTAATAATTAAAATAAAAATATGCGATTTCATACTAGAAAATGGGTTAAACCCGAAGATTTAAATCCGAACGGAACATTATTTGGCGGTAAACTTTTAGCTTGGATTGATGAGGAATTGGCTTTGTATAGCATTATTCAGCTAGAAAACCAGCGCATTGTAACCAAACACATGTCGGAAATTAATTTTAGAAGTTCGGCACGACAAGGTGATATTATCGAAATCGGAATTGACGTTGTTAAATTTGGTACTACTTCGATAACCTTAAAATCGGAAGTTCGAAATATGATGACACGCGAAACCATTATTACCATTAACGAAACCGTGATGGTGAATTTAGATGAAAATGGAAAACCTAAAGCGCACGGAAAAACAAAAATTGAATTTGTAAAAGACCGATTATAAATTAAAAAATCCACAAATTAAGTAGTTCTAATTTGTGGATTTTTTTAATTGTTAGGATAACTGTTTTTAATTTCGAGTTTGGAAGGCATTTCAAAAATTTCCAAATCAAAATAAGTTATCGAGGCAAAAATATGGTCAAAAAGATCCGACATAATGTATTCATAATTTACCCAACGTTTGTCGTTGGCAAAAGCGTAAATTTCTAGCGGAACCCCAAATTCGGTCGATTGTAATTGGCGACACATCATGGTCATATTGGCATTAATGCCGCTTTGGTTGGTCATGTATTCGGAAATGTATTTTCTAAAAACGCCCAAATTGGTAAGGTTTCGACCGTTTATAGCAATTTCTTTATTCGAATTTCGATTGGTGTTAAAACGATCAATTTCGGCTTGACGTGTATCTAAATAGGCTTTTATCAGTTCGATTTGTTGCAGTCGTTCAATATCTTCTGCAGTTAAAAAACGAATGCTACTGCTTTTTATTAAAACGTGTCTTTTTATACGTCGTCCATCCGAACGAAGCATTCCTCTCCAATTCTGAAAAGAATCAGAACTCAACGCATAAGTGGGAATTGTCGTGATGGTATTATCAAAATTTTGAACTTTTACCGTCGTTAAATTAATTTCAATTACATCACCATCGGCACCAAATTTATTCATCGTTATCCAATCGCCAATGCGCACCATATCGTTAATAGAAACTTGTACACTTGATACAAATCCTAAAATGGTATCTCTAAAAATCAAAATGATTATAGCCGAAAGCGTTCCTAAAATGGTTAATAATTCCGATTGTTTAATGCCAAATAATTTCGAAATAATAACCGTTATACCAAAAATCCAAAGCACAATCATGATAACCTGAATAAAGCTATCGATAGGTTTGTCGCTGTATTTTGGTTTGTGTTTGAGATAATCTTTTAATGAATTAAAAATGGCTCTTACAATCCAAAGTAGTAGCAAAACAATGTAAATACCCACAATTTTTTCGAAAGCCGATTGCCAATAATCGTATTTTTTTAGAATGATGGGAACGGTGTAATAAATAAAGAAAAACGGAATTAAATAGGCCGTATATTTAGCTGTTTTATTTTGAATAAGGTAATCATCAAACTTTGTTTTAGTTCGCGATGCAAAAATTCCGGTTAAGGTTACCAAAACAAATTTGGCTATATAATAAATGGAATAGGCTAAAATAAATAATACCAATAAATTAATAGCCAAACTGAGGTAAGAAGCCGAAATGCGACTCATACCTAAATCTCGAAATACAGGGTATAAAAAATTAAAAAGTTTTTCTAACAAATTATGCGTTTTTTAAATATTTATGCTCGATATAAAAAGTACCAAATGGTAACAAAGAAGCCAATAAAATGAGACCAAAAACAGGTAATGTCCATTTTTGACTTTCTTTTAAAAAAATAGCCAATAACACATACCCGATAAATAAAATTCCGTGCGTCATGCCAATTGGGAATAATAAATTATGGTATAAATCCAAATTATTGGGTTTAATTAAAAGCATGTTGGCAAACAAAACCAAGTAAGAGATACCCTCAAGGATAGCCACTATTTTAAATAATTTTAGCATTTGAAATAAAAATTTAATTGTGCCGTAAAATTAAGTATTCTCTGCGGTTTTTTAGGTATGCTCGGGCAAACAATTTACTTTTGTGGTTATTATCATTTGATTATGAGTAAGCGCGATTTAAAAAAGTATTTAAAAGAATTGTCACAGGAACAGCTTCAGGAGCAAATTATTGAATTGTATGAAAAATTTACGCCGGTAAAAGTTTTTTATGATTTTGTTTTTAATCCAAAAGAAGAAACGCTTTTGCAGGAGGCTAAACTAAAAATATCAAACGAATATTTCCCGATAAAAGTCACCCGAAGGGGCAAAGCCAAAATGCGTCGCTCGGTGGCACAAAAAACCATCAAACACTTTATCACTTTGGGAGTAGATGTTTTTAAAACGGCCGATATTATGTTATATGCTATCGAAATTGCTCAAACTTATGCTTCAGAAAATACCATAAAACAAGAACTTTTTTACAAAAGCATGTTAAATTCATTTGAACAGGCAATTACTTTTTGTATTTCCAACGGGATTTGGACTGAATTTAAACCACGAATTCAAGCTATTGTTACCGAAACAAAACAACTTCGATGGAAAAATAGTGCTGATTTTGAAGCTGTTTACAATAAATCAATACTCTAATTTTCTTATTAAAATTTAATCATTTCTATTTTTTTCTTTTATTTTAAGTAAAAACACAAGGAATAACTGTTTTTTAGGTGTATTTTTGCAAAAACCAATAAAAAGCAATGTCTGAACATATTTTAGAAATAGAAAAAGAAGAAAAAAAAGAATTATACGCCTATCAAAAAAAGGATATTGATGCCATTTTTGAGCGCTTGGATAACGCGCCAGAAAAACACCATTTGTTGTATCAATTGCCAACTGGTGGAGGAAAAACAGTAATTTTCTCAGAAATTGTACGTCGTTATTTAGCTAATAATGACAAAAAAGTGGTGGTTTTAACACACCGTATTGAGTTGTGCAAACAAACCTCAAAAATGCTAAAAGGTTTTGGAGTTAAAAACAAAATTATCAACAGTAAAGTAAAAGAATTACCTGATCAAAACGAATATTCGTGCTTTGTGGCGATGGTGGAAACGCTTAAAAATCGTATAAACGACGAAAAATTACATTTAGATCATATCGGTTTAGTCATTATTGATGAAGCGCATTACAACTCTTTCCGTAAATTATTGACTTCTTTTAAAAATGCTTTTATTTTAGGAGTTACCGCAACACCTTTGAGTTCAAACATCAAATTGCCGATGCACCAAAGCTACGATGAATTAATTGTAGGAGATACTATTGCATCCCTTATTGATAAAGGGTTTTTAGCCAAAGCCACTACTTATAGTTATGATGTAGGATTGACTTCTTTAAAAGTGGGAATCAACGGAGATTATACCGTAAAATCATCTGATGATTTGTATACCAATTCGGTAATGCAAGAAAAATTGTTGCATGCTTACACCGAAAAATCGTTGGGTAAAAAAACCTTGATTTTCAATAATGGTATTCATACTTCGCTATATGTTTATGAAACTTTTAGAGAGGCCGGTTATGATATTCGCCATTTGGATAATACGTGTGGTAACGAAGAACGGAAAGAAATTTTACAGTGGTTTAAAAAAACACCAGATGCTATTTTAACGTCGGTCGGAATTTTAACAACTGGTTTTGATGAGCCTACTGTTGAAACCATCATTTTAAATCGTGCGACAAAATCGTTGACTCTTTATTTTCAAATGATTGGCCGTGGCTCTCGAAAACTTCCTGGAAAAGACGAATTTACAGTAATCGATTTGGGTAATAATGCCGCTCGATTTGGTTTGTGGAGTGATGCTGTCAATTGGCAACACATATTCAAATCGCCCGAATTTTATCTGGAAAATTTGAGAGACGATACCGAAATCGAAATGTTCTTTAAATACAGTATGCCGCCCGAATTGCGCGCTAAATTCAGCAAAACCGCCGATGTAACTTTTGATGTGGATGAAGAACATAAATTGGCCATAGCACAAAATGAACGTTCCAAAGTTGTTTTAGATAAATCGCTAGACCAACATGCTGATATGTGCGTAGACAATACCGAAACACTGCAAGAAGCAAAAACGTTAGCCAAAGAATTGGATGACGATATTGACTGCCGTATTAAACGATATTCAAAATGTTTGAGTCAGTGCAGCAAAAATTACCGCGAATGGCTTGTTGACGATTACAAACAAAAATTAACCTTATTGATTGGTAAAAAATACCGCGAAAAAATCATGAACGAACCCGATGAAGAGTAATATTTTCATGTCAATATAGTTTTCAATTCCCACAAGAGAAAGGACTTCTTGTGGGAATTTGCATTTAACGATGTACCTTTACCCAAATGAATTTCAAAAACAAGCAAACAATGTCAGTAGCCTTTAAAAAATTAGGAATTTCAGCTTCATTACTTCAATCTTTAAACGAATTGGATATTGTTTCGCCTACCGAAATTCAGCAACAAGCTATTCCGTTACTCCTTAAAAATGAAACCGATGTGGTGGCACTTGCCAAAACCGGAACAGGGAAAACGGCCGCATTCGGTTTACCGCTTTTACAACTCATTAATACCAACGAAAATCACGTGCAAGCTGTTATTTTAGCACCTACACGAGAATTAGGACAACAGATTTTTTCTAATTTGACTGCATTTTCAAAATACCTACCTGAAGTAAACAGTATTAGTTTATGTGGTGGAACTTCAATAAAGCCTCAAATTCAAGAGTTAAAACAAGCCACTCATATTGTGGTGGCAACTCCCGGTCGACTAATTGATCTTATTCAGCGAAAAGCTATTGACTTGTCTAAAACTTCTTTTCTTGTTTTAGACGAAGCCGATGAAATGATTGCTATTTTAAAAGAAAGTATTGATGAAATAATTGCAGAAATGCCTAAAAAACGAAGAACTTTTTTGTTTTCGGCAACCTTATCGGGAGCTATCAAACAATTGGTTCAGAATTATTTGCTTAAAAATGTAGTTACCATTTCGGCCGATATGGAAACCGTTGGGAATCAGCAAATAGAACATCAATATATTGTGGTCGAGGCAATTGAAAAACTAGATGTATTGATGCATTTTTTAAATTCAAGAGAAGGGGAGAAGGCCATTATTTTTTGTAAAACCAAAGCTGCGGTTAACAAATTAGCTAAAAATTTAGCCATTAACCGATTTTCATCGGGCGCTTTGCATGGCAGTTTAACACAGGGAATTCGTGATAGAATAATGGGGCAATTTAGAGAAAATCATATTTCGATTTTAGTTGCTACCGATTTGGCTTCGCGCGGAATTGATGTTTCGGATGTTTCTTTTGTTATTAATTATCATTTGCCGGATACCTATGAAAATTACGTTCACCGAAGCGGAAGAACTGCAAGGGCAGGAGCTACGGGTTTATCACTGACCATTTTACAACCTGAAGAAGAGGTTGAAATTGCCGATTTTGAAAAAGAATTAGGCCTTCATTTTACTAAAATTGAAAAGCCTTCTGGAAACAGTATCGAAGCCAATAATACCATTTTATGGGCTAAAAAAATCTTCAAAACCAAGCCGAATCACGAAATTGAAATTGCTGTAAAACAAAAAGTAAAAAGCATATTTCACCATTTAACGAAAGAAGAGTTAATCGAAAAATTGTTGGCGCAACAGTACTTACAAATGAAACCAGAACCTGCTGAAAAGCCTGTTAAAAAAAATAAAAAATAAGTTACAATTTTCGTCATTTGATAATTTAAATAGTAATTTTAGGACTTCATTTTTACCCAAAATCATACAAAAAGATTTATATGAGAATAGTCATTATTGGAGGAGGTTTTGCTGGAATTAACCTGGCCAAAGATCTTCTAAATCAAAAAGATATAAACGTTGTTTTAGTCGATAAAAATAATTACAACTTTTTTCCCCCTTTAATTTATCAAGTTGCTACGGCTTTTTTAGAGCCTACAAGTATTAGTTATCCTTTTAGAAAGTTTTTTTCGGGTAAAAAAAACCTGCAATTCCGTTTAGGCGAATTATTAGAAGTGGTTCCTGAAGAAAATAAAATTATTCTGAACAATGGTGAGCTAACGTACGACAAATTGGTTTTTGCTACCGGAGCCGAAACAAATTATTTCGGAATGGAAAATGTCCAGAAAAATGCTATTCCGATGAAAACGCTCAATGATGCTATTGTGATGCGTAACACCTTGCTTAAAAACTTGGAAAAAGCAGCCATTTGCAAAGATATTCGTAAAAGAAGAAAATACTTAACCATTGTGGTGGCCGGAGGAGGGCCTACTGGAGTAGAAGTTTCGGGAATGTTTGCCGAAATGCGTAAAAATATTTTGGTAAAAGAATATCCCGAATTAGCAACAAGTGCGAGTAATATTTATTTAGTAGATGGTGGCGATGCGCTGTTGGCGCCGATGAGTAAAGAATCTCAACAGGACACCTTAGAAGCTGTAACGAAACTAGGCGTTGTCGTAAAACTGAATGCTAAAGTTACCGATTATGTTGATGATGTGGTTTATTTTGAAGGAGGAGAAACTATTGCGACCAAAAATTTAATTTGGGCAGCAGGAGTTTCTGCAAAAATTTTCAAAGGAATTCCAACCGAAAGTTACGGTCGCGGTCGAAGATTAGCAACAGATGCTTTTAATAAAGTGAATGGTTTAGATAATATTTATGCTATTGGTGACACTTGTATTTTAGCTGGAGATGAAAATTTTCCTCACGGACATCCTCAAGTAGCGCAAGTTGCTATTCAACAAGCACAGAATTTATCGAAGAATTTTAAGGCAATGAAAGATAACAAATCACTGCGACCATTTGTTTATAACGATAAGGGGTCCATGGCCATTATTGGAAAAAATAAAGCAGTTGTTGATTTGCCAAAACCTAAAATGCATTTTAAAGGCTTTTTTGCTTGGTTCATTTGGTTGTTTGTACACTTATTTTCGCTAATTACTTACCGAAACCGAATGCAAACCTTTTACAATTGGATGGTGGCTTATTTTGCTAAAGATCAATCTTTGCGTATGATTATTAGGCCCGATAAAAAAATCAAACTGCCTGGCGATAATTAATATCTCTAAAAAATATTTTAAAAGCTGTTCTTTTTATTTTAATAAAAACAGCTTTTTTTATTGCTTTAATTTCCGACTTCCAATATTTAAAATGATAAATGCCAACACAGAACTCGTAACCATGATAGCAACCATAGGAGTAATTGAATTGTGCACAAAAACTCCCACAAAAAAAGAGGCTAAAGCACCTAAACCAAGTTGAATAGCTCCCATTAATGCCGATACAATTCCGGTATTTTTTGTAAAAGGAGCCATTGTTAAACCGGCAGTATTTGGATTTGTGATACCAAGACATCCTAAAAACAAAAATAACATAGCTACAGTCGAATACAAATTTAAAAGTTGGTTGAGAGCTAAAATTAAAAAAAGCATACTAATGCAAACTTGACATAGTAATGCTCTAAAAATGAGTTGTTCGCTTGTAAAACGTCTTAATAATATAGAATTTAACTGACTAGCGCCTATAAAGCTTACGGACATAAAAGCAAAAATCCATCCGTAAATTTTAGGACCTACTTTAAAAATATCCATAAAAACGATAGGGGAAGCCGCTACATACGTAAAAAGCCCTGAAAAAGCTATCGCTCCAGTAAAAGCGTATGTATGAAATTGTGGTTCTTTTAAAACCGTCCAAAAACTATTTAAAATAGGTTTAGGTTTCAATGAAACAGAAGGATCTCCTTCCGATGTAACAGGTAAAAAAAGTTGCGAGGCCAATAAAATTACAATTCCCATCCACATCAAAATAATAAAAACGGTATGCCAACCGTAATCGGCTGTGACATATCCACCAATAGTTGGAGCCAACATAGGCGATAGTCCAACCACCAACATTAATAACGAAAATACTTTAGGAATTTCTTTTACAGGAAATAAGTCGCGAACCATAGCTACCGAAGCCACAGTGGCGGCACAACTTCCGATGGCTTGAATGAAACGCAAAGCGATAAAATAATCAATATTCGTTACATACACACAACCCAAAGAGGCCAATATATAAACTAACAATCCCCAAAATAGCGGTTTTTTTCGACCAAAACGATCCAGTAACGGACCGTATAATAACTGCCCAAACGAAATTCCGATAAAATAGCTCGATAAACTCATGGCAACTTTAGCTACAGTAGTGTTTAAATCGGTTGCAATTCCTTCAAAACCGGGCAAATACATATCAATTGAAAATGGACCTAAAGCAGTTAAAGCACCTAAAATCAGTATTAATTGGAAGTGTCGTTTTTTTGACATTTTATTAAAATAATGTTATTTATGGCTTGCAAAGGTAAATATTTGCTATCTTGATACTATGTTAGCTATTGATATTTACAAAAATTAGCTATTTAACAACAAAGAATTATTAATTAAATCAAAATTTATGAAAAAAGTTATTGCATTATGTTTATTTACTGCATTTTCGTACGCACAAACCATTGTCAATAAAATCGAAAATGTAAATGCGCAACAGTTAGAATTTATCAAAAAGGTAAATTCATTTTATCCAGATATTACTGTAAACAATTCTATTACAAATTACTACGCCGACGGAAATATAATTGATTCTAAACAAGAATTCGATTTAAAAGGTACAAAATTTTCGAGCTATAAAATTGGAATTCAGCCAGGAAACACCAAAATGTTATACGAATATGAAACAGCCGATTTGGGTAAAGTTTACGGTGATATTCGAATTTTTAACGGTAAATATGTTAGAACGCAATTTATGGACAAAAGCAACAAAATTGAAATTTACGTAGATGGTAAGGCCGTTTATAGCAATTAGACATTTTAAGCTTTCCAGATTAGTAAAAACACCAAATCTTGGTGTTTTTTTTATATATAATAGATATTTATATTTGACCTATAATTTATATTATGTAAAATAGACTTTTTCCAAACAAACTTGTACTTCTCAATTTAATTAGTATCTTTAATTTAAATTGTTGTTGATAGAAATGCTTCACAGATAAATCTATTCGTTCTACTTTTGTAAGTGTTTTATTTATTATTTTTACAATCAATTTTTATATCACTTAAAAATATTTATGAATACTATTGCTGAGCACATTGCAGATTTTTTAAAAGAATACGCACCATTTGATAATTTAACTTTTCATGAATTATCTCAAATTGCTTCAAAAATTCGTGTATTAAATTTAGAAAAACATGCTATTTTATTTAAAAATAACGATGTACTTCATGATAGTTTTTATGTAGTTGCTCAAGGTACAATCAATTTGTCTATAATTGCCGATGCCGAAGAAACATTGCTAAATAAATGCCATACAGGTGATATTTTTGGTTTACGTCCGTTTTTTGCCAAAAACAACTATACCATGACTGCCAAAGCTCGTGAAGAATCTATTCTTTACGCTATTCCGATTTCGGTTTTTAGGCCTTTTGTTGCCAATAATTCCGATGTTTTGAACTTTTTATTAGAAAGTTTTGCTGCCAACACGCGTCATACTAAAGAAACCAATTATAAAGGCAAATTAATTCCAGATAATGCTTTTTATTCGGATACACAATCTGAAATGCAATATATTCAATCCTTAAATTACAACAATTCGCCCATAACCGTTCCAATTACCACCACGGTTAAAGAAGCTGCACTTTTGATGGTGGAATCGCTTATAAATAATATTTTGGTTTGTGATGAAAATAACAATCCAATCGGAATTATTACGGAGGCTGATATGGCTACTAAAATTGCAACAGGACGCTTTCCAATTACCGTTACAGTTGATACTATTATGGCCTCGCCGGTGGTGACTGTTTTTGAAAATGTTTCCTTAGCAGAAGCGCAATTGTTAATGATAAAACATGATGTAACACATTTGTGTGTGACAAAAGACGGAACAAATAAATCGGTGGTAAAAGGAATTATATCCGAACATGATTTAATTGTAGCGCAAGCCAGTAATCCTGGAGTTTTAATCAAGGAAATCAAGCGTTCGCAAGTGCCAAAGGACTTAAAAGAAATTCGTGATCGTTTGGGTGATTTGATTCAAAATTCCATTCAAAAAAACATTCCAATATCCCATATTAGCAATATTGCCAACGAAATAAATCTGGCGTTGATTCGACGTGCTGTTGAGCTTTCTATTTTAGATTTAGGCTCACCTCCTGCTCGCTTTGCTTGGTTGAGTATTGGTAGTCAAGGTCGTAAAGAACAACTTTTGTTAACCGATCAAGATAGTATTTTGATTTTTGAAGATGTTACGGCCGAAAAATATCGAGATGTTAAAGATTACTTTTTGCATTTAGCTAAAAAAACTACCAGCATTTTAGAAAAAGTAGGCTATGAATATTGTCCGAATGGTCACATGGGAAGTAATATGTTGTGGTGTAAATCCCTGACCGATTGGACCAAACAATACAACAGTTGGATGAATACTCCAGGCGAAAGTAGTAATGATTTAAGTAGTATTTTCTTTGATTACCAAATTGTTTTTGGTGAACCTAAAATAGAAGAAGCCTTGGAAAACATCATTTACAAAAATGCTCAAAATAACACTTTGTTTTTTGACTTTTTAGGAAATGATGCTTTAAAGAAAAATTCGCCTCTAACCTTTTTCAAGAAATTCGTTTTGGAAGAAGAAGGCGAAAACAAAGACAAATTCGATATTAAAACGCGTGCTTTAATGCCTTTAATTGATGGAGCGCGTTTGTTAATTTTAAGTAATGACATCAAAGGAATCAATAATACCTATTTGCGATTCAAGCAATTAGCGATCACCGATACGAAAAATGCCGATATTTATTTAAATTGTGCCGAAGCATTTTTAACTTTATCCAAATACCGTACTTTGGAAGGAATTAAAAACGATGATGCTGGACAATTTATTAGTATTAAAGATCTTTCAAAACTAGATCGTGAAAAATTAAAAAATGCCCTTGCTCCAATGCGAGAATTAGAAGAATTAATTAAAAGCAAATTTCAATTAACGCAATTTTCATAAGTATATGTTTGATTGGCTTAAGAATATTAACAAAGATCATCCCGAATTTTGGAAAGAATACGTTTCTAAATTTGAGCATAAATCCGATCGTTATGTGGTAATTTCTACAGAAACATCGGGTTTAAGCACTTCAAAAGACGTTATTTTATCAATCGGGTCATTTGCTATTGTTAATAATGTAATCATGATCGAAGATAATTTTGAGGCCGTCATTCTTCAGTACAAATATTTGCATGACAATGGCTTATCCAACGAGTTTATTGTGGAAAGCAAAATGAAAAAGTTAATTGAACCCGATGCACTTCAATTGCTAATTGATTATATCGGCAATGCCATCATTGTAGGACATCATGTTCATTTTGATGTAGAAATGATTAATGCTGCTTTAGAACGATTGGATTGTGGCCGTTTAAAAAACGAAGCTTTAGATATTGATGTAATGTATCGAAAATTACACGATATTAACGACAAGCAATTTTCTTTAAACGAATTATGCGGAATTTATAAAATTCCGATTAGTGACCGAAATTCTTCTTCGGAAGATGCGTACAAAATTGGATTATTATTCTTAAAATTAAAATCTAGGCTGCATATTCAGTAATTTTATGGTTAGCAAACTCTAAAAGGTAATGCTGAAAAAGGCTGTTAATCTACCAAAACCCGTAATGATTTTGCTAATATGCGAACTGATAATTGATTGGTTTTCAAATTATATTGTTCGCCATCCAACTGTACATCAGTAAAAATTTTTGAAGGCATTTCAATTCTAATATCTTTTATTAAAATTCGATTGGCTTTTTTAAATTTATCTACCGAATTTCGTAGAACATGATAACCTAACAATAATTTTTCCAGAAAAGAAAGTTTTGGAACAATTATTATATCTAAAAACCCGTCGAACAAGCTTGCTTTAGGGGTTAGACTCATTTTATACCCCATCTCATTTGAATTCGATATAAACAATAAAAGAGGATTGATTTCTAAATGTTGATTGTCAAAATAGACTTTCGTTTTAAACGTTTTGAATTCTAAAGCAGCCGACAATGTTGCTTTTATATACGCCGAAAGCGTTCGCTTACCTGCTTTTTCGTATTTTTTAATTATAAGTGCATCAATACCGATACCCATATTGCTAAAAAAATAGTTATCGTTTAATTGTCCTACATCCATTGCTTTATAATTTCCTTTTTTTATAATTGAAATTGCTTTCTCAAAATTATTCGGAATTTGTAAGTTTGATGCTAGTCCGTTTCCTGAACCTATCGGGATTATTCCTAATTTTATATTGGTTCCCACTAGTGAGGAGGCCACTTCGTTAATAGTTCCATCACCTCCGCAGGCAATAATACAATCGGGATTTTGTAAAATAGCTGATTTTGTTAATTGTAAAGCGTGTTTTTTATGTTGGGTATAATCCACTTCAATTTTATAAGTAGTGTTCGGAAATTGAGTTTTAATATACGATGCCGACAAATTATGTTTTCCACTTCCAGAAATGGGATTAATTATAAAATGAATGTACATCATTATTGTAACAGTTTATTAGTAAAAAGAAAATCGGCAGTTTGGTACCAAGCAATAGTTTCGTTTAAAAAAGTTGAATTCATTGGTATGGCCTTTAAACGATTGTTATTTTTGTTCCAAGCGTAAAAAGCTTGTTTTCTTTGATCTGATAAAATCATTACTTTTTCCTTTTTCATCAATACCAATTTTCGATAAGTTCCCATTAAAGCACGTTCTTCATAATTTTGGTCTAAAACATTTTTCCCAAAAAAATCAGACTCATAATTCCAATGAAACAAACCAAATAAAGTAGGCCAAAGATCTATTTGTGAACATTGTTTCGTTATTTTTTGATTACTTTTTTCGGGTAAATTCACAATAAAAGCTGGAATATGATAGTTGGCTACATCAATTTCATCTTTTCCAGCACTACTGGCACAATGATCGGCAATAATAACAAAAACGGTGTTTTTGAACCAAGGTTTTGTTTTTGCTTTCTTAAATAATTCTTTAAGGGCAAAGTCAGTATATTTTACAGCTCCTTCCCTATTAGTTCCAGATGTAATATCAATTTTTCCAGAAGGATACGTAAAAGGTCGGTGATTGGAAGTTGTCATGACAAAGTTAAAAAATGGCTTACCTGTTTTATACTGAAGATCGGCTACTTTAAGCATTTTATTAAAAATATCTTCATCGCAAATTCCCCAAGCATTTTCAAAAGTAACTTCATTGTCAGTTATATTATGTCGAACCGTTTTAATTTCATCGCTTAAAACACTTCCTCTTCCTCTGTCATAAATCGCAAAACCGTTACCACCAAAATAGGCATTCATATTATCAAAATAGCCGTCACCTCCGTAGAAAAAATTACAATCGTAGTTTCGTGATTTAAACACGTTACTAACCGTATATAAATTTTGGTTGTTAGGTCTTTTTACAATACTTTGTCCCGGAGTTGGTGGTATACAAAGCGTAACCGCTTCCATTCCTCTAACGGTTCTGTTTCCGGTGGCGTATAAATCATCGAAAAAAATACTTTTTTGAGCAAGACTATCCAAAAATGGTGTAATCTTTTCTTCGTTACCAAACTCTTTTAAAAAACTGGCACTTAAACTTTCAACCAAAATAAACACTACATTTTTATTTGCATTAGAAGGTTGAATAGACGTAATCTTTCTGTGAATGGAATGCTCTTTTTTAAGATAAACCGTATTAGAATTCTCTAACTTTTTCCGGATACAATCAAAAGCTTTATCATTATCTGTGGATGTATAAAAATCAACGTATTTAATTTGGTTGTTTCTAAAAGCGGCAAAAAAGGAATAAATACCCGATTTGGAAATTTCAGCATTATACCGATTTGAAGACCATTCTGCTTGATTATTAGTGATGAAAAAACCAAAGAACAAAGCAATTATGATAGTAGCGCCTAAAACCGACAATCTGGTTTTTAAAGTGGCAGTAGTAGCAAACGTTTTGGCAAAAGCTTGGGTTTTGTAAAAAAGATATACAAACGCAAAAGTAAGAACGGCTATTCCGCCAATTAAAACAGGTAGTGGGTACGATTGTTGAATATTAGCTACAACTTCATAAGTATAAATTAAATAATCAACGGCTATGAAATTAAATCGTGCTTTAAATTCATCCCAAAATGTCAATTCGGCAAAAAAAGTAAAAACAAGAACAAAAATGGTTAGCGTTGTAAAAAAATAAACCAAAATTTTATCCATTAAAGAACCAATCCATTTATTTGGCAATAAACTATAATACACTACACTACCAATGGAAATAAAGGTAATGGTTCCAAAATCAAAGAATAACCCCGTTAATAGCGTTCTAAAAACATCTAAAATATTCCATGAAACTTCATCAAATTGCCAGATGAAAAAGCCAATTCTTAAAAATTGCGAAAGAAGCAAAAACCAAATTACAAACTGTGCCAATAAAGTATATCTACTGTAGGCGGAAGAAAATTTATACATATTCATTTATTACTATAGAAGTGCAAATTTTACAACCCAATTTTGAATTTATTTTGAATTTTGGTTTTAATTAAGAAATCAAAATTTATAGCTATAACCAAAACGGAATACTTGTGTTTCATAATAATCTTCGGAAGAAAAACGGAAATCTTCTCCGGCAATTTCTTTTTTGATGACTAACGTATTAAAAAGATCTGTAGCATTTAAAAACACTTCTCCTTTCCCATTCTGAATTGATTTTTTAATTCCAAAATCAGTATAAAAACGAGCTTTAATTTTTCCTTGCGGAATTATATCGGGCGCTAAATAAACCATAGAGAGCTGTGCCGAAATGGTTTTATAGAACGAAAAAGTATTGTTCCATTTTAAATTTCCAGAAGTGATTTCTTGAAGATTAGCACTAAAAGTAGAAGGGGTTGGATACAAATTAGTAACCGTAAAAGCATCAATAGTATTTTTATACAAATTTCCATTTAGGTTAAAGGAATACCACGAATTGAGTTCTTTAGCAAAAACCAATTCAATTCCGAAAGAAGAACTTTCCTTCGCATTTTGAAAAACATTATAAATAATAGCGCTTCCGGGAACTGTGGTAGCAATTCGTGTAATGGTACCATTTATAACCCGATAATAAAGGGAACCCATTAAATAACCTTTTTCAAAATCGGTTTTGTAACCCACTTCAAAAGCCGAGGTAAATTGTGGTTGCAACGCGGGATTTCCGACTTTAATAATTTCGGCATCATCATATTTAGGGAAAATTCGAATATCAACTTCATTGGGCCTGTCTACACGTCGGTTATAAAAAGCCGTAAATTTATTTTGTTCATTGAGTTTGTAAGCTAATTTAACGCTCGGAAAAGGTTCGGTGTAATGATATCCATTGCTTGTATAAGTTGGATGATTTGGGTTAACCTCATAATTTAAATTAACGTATTCATAACGAAGACCAATTTCGGCTTCTATTTTTTCCGTTTCATAAATGTAACTTCCATACACTGCTGGGATAATTTCTTTATATGTTGCCCAACCTCCTGCATTGGCATCAATTGGCGAATTTTCTCCTGGGAAAAACTGCATGTTTGTCGGAATTTGACGGTTTCTAAACTTAATTCCAGTTTCAAAACGGCCGTATTGTAAAGGTTGTACATAATCCATATTCAAATCGACTACTTTTTCGTCTGATAATAATTTAAAAGCATCTTCCCCAAAAGATTCTGCAATAGTATTTTTAAAAAAGTATTTTTCATCTTCTCTGTGATAAGTATAATTAATTCCGGCATTCAATTTTCTTCCAATTTGGCTGAATTTATGCTGAAAAGAAGCACTTGCCATAAATGTTGTTTTGAGTTCATCTTCTAAAAATTGCCACAGACGCAATCGCTGTGAAAAATCTGCATTAAAAAAAGGTTCATCACCATTATCTAGTATCTTTTCACTACCAAAAAGTCCCGAAAAAGAAAAAGAATTTTGTTCATTAAAGTTCCAATCTATACCGGTTTTAAGAGTGGTAAAATGAGTATCGCGATTTCGTTTGGTTTGCTGGTTAATTATCGTACCATCTTGATAGGTTCGTGTAACAAATTCGTTTTTGTTAAGGGTTTCGGTATACAGGTAATCGGCTTGTAAATAGGTATTTATTTTATTTTTTCGATAATTTAAAGAAAAACTAGGATTTATTTTCGGAGTCATTTGATATTGTGGTCTAATGCTTGGAAGGTTCTCTTTGCGTTCCCATAAAGCACCATAACCCGAACTAATTCCGATTTTACCGTTTATACCTTCTTGCTTGGTTTTTTTATAGATAATATTGATAATTCCTGCGTTTCCGTTGGCATCGTATTTGGAGGAAGGATTGTTGATAATTTCAATTTTTTCGATAGCCGAAGCCGGAATATTATCTAAACCCGACTGATTTCCAAAACCGGTTAGCGCAGTTTGTTTGCCATCAATCAGAATCATGACTTTATCATTTCCTCTTAATTGCACTTTTCCGTCTTGAACGGTAACACCCGGTAAATTCTGCATAGATTGTAAAAGAGAACCACCCGTTTGGGTAATATTATCGGCCATAGCAAATACTTTTTTGTCCATTGAAACCGGATTTTGCTGGTTTTTGGTACTCACCATAACTTCTGATAAAGCAGTTACATCTTCATCAATTAGCAAGGTTCCCAAGTCTAAATAATCAGAAAGAATACCTATAAATATTTCTTGCTGTTTTTCTTTAAAACCAATCATATTTGCTTTTAAAATGTATTTTCCAGGGGTTATACCAGAAAACAGAAAACGACCCTCTTCGTTAGTCACGGTTCCAAAGAAAATTTTAGTGTCCTTTTCAGAAGACAGTGTAACATTTGCAAAAGGAACAGCAATTTTTGAATGGCTATCTTTTAGTATTCCGGATAGTGTGATTGTTTTTTGTTGAGCAACTAATTTAAAAACCGTTAGGAATAAAAAAGAAAAAAGTAGGAATGTTTTTGATTTCATTTGATACTATTTTAAAAAGAATAGTACAAATCTGGATAATGATTTAGAAGAAAGTTTGAATTTTTTAAAAACTAACTTCAAAAATATGCTCCTTATCCATAAAACGATACTGGATTTGCCATTTATTTATTTCGCAAATTTTCTTAATAATAGCCAAGCCCAAACCGCTCCCTTTTGAAGAAGGATTTGCTTTCGAAAACCGATTAAATACGTCCTCTTTCAGTATTGTAACATCTGACCCTGTATTGCGAAATTGCAGGATATTATCTTCTATACAAATGGAAATTGAACCATTTTTTTCATTGTGCCGAATGGCATTTAGAAATAAATTATTCAATAAAACTTCGACTAAAGCGGCATTTGCTACTAAGCTAAGTTCATTTTTAAAAAAGGTGTTAATTTGGATGTTTTTTGTCTGGGCTTGTTCTGTAAAAAAATCGAGGTGTTTTTCGATAAAATTATTCAATACAATGTTTTCTTGCTCCAGATAAATTTCATTATCCATTTTCGAAAGCAATAACAAGTTTTTATTCAGTCGATTGAGTCTGGAAACGTCTTTATTTAACGCTCCAATTAATTTTGATTGTTCCCGTGTTAAGTCCAATTGTTGCAGCGTATCAATTTTAGTTTGAAACAATGCCAAAGGCGTTTGCAGTTCATGCGCGGCATTTTCAACAAATTCACGCTGACTTTTATAAATTGCCGTATTTTTTTCAATTAAACGTTCTAGGCTTTTATTTAGTCGTTGAAATTCGTCGATGTCCGTAGCAATAAACTGAGGCGGATTGTTTTTATCAATTTCAAAATTTTGTATTTGATGTAAGGTATTGTAAAAGGGTTTCCAAATTTGTGCAGCCGATTTTTTAGAAATCCAGATAATGCCCGTTAATAAAATGATGATAATACACAGAAACATAATGGCAATACTAAAAACCATTCCTTCCATTTCAACCAGGTTTCGTTTTTCGATATAAGTATACCTTTTTCCGTTAATATCAACAGGAGCATACAATATCCGAAATGGTTCTTTTTCATTGGCAACCGCTTCAAATAACATTTCACCAATAATCGAATCTTTCGTTACGCCCATGTCGGGAACAATGGTTACATTTTGATTGTATTTGTTCCAAGCAGCGATGTCTTGTGCCGTGTAATGACTGTGAATTTCATTTACAAAGGCACCTTTATGAAAAAGCAAAACTTCGTCCGTTTCATACACATACAGCCATTGCGAAATATAATAAAATACAGGAGCCGCGATTAACAAAATGATAACCGCATACGTTAAAAAACTATTGGTTGTTTTGCGAAGAAGTTTTTTATTGTTCATTTTCCCACTTGTATCCTAAACCGTAGACCGTTTTGATATAATCACCACTTCCGGCATGAGTTAATTTCTTTTTGAGATTTTTGATGTGTGCGTAAATAAAATCGTGATTATCTAACATATCGGCCATATCACCCGAAAGATGTTCGGCAATTGCCCCTTTTGATAATACTTTATTTTCATTGCCAATTAAAAATAAGAGTAAATCAAATTCTTTTTTGGTGACTTCTAATTTTACATCGTGAACTGAAACAGTTTTGGAGAAAATGTCGACCGTAATTTCATTAAAAACCACTCGATTATTTCCTTTGAAATTTTTTCGTCTTATCAAAGCCTGCATTCGAACCAATAACTCCGAAAGATGAAAGGGTTTGGTTAAGAAATCATCGGCACCCAAATTAAATCCTTCCAAGCGGGTTTCTAAATTCTCTTTAGCCGAAATAATAATAACACCATCTGTTTTATTTTTTCTTTTGAGTTCTTTTAAAATAGCAAATCCATCGCCATCCGGAAGCATTAAATCTAGTAAAATACAATCGTAATCATGGCTCTCAATTTTAGAAAGCGCTATAGTAAAGTTTTCAGCGGTTTCGCATTGAATATTATTGGTTTTAAAGTAATTTATGATACTTTCGGCAATTGCGCGCTCGTCTTCTACAATTAAAATCTTCATGCGGCAATTTACAAATGAATTTTGAAGAAAATTTGAATATTTTAAATCACTTTTTCTTTTCCTTGAAAATTTAAAACCACTGCAAAAAAAATGGAGTTATAAAACCCCATTTTTGTTACTTATTTTAAAAAAAAATTAATTAAATCCTTTTTGATCAACCAAATACAGTAAAGTGGCCATTGTTGCGGCTCCCAATTCCAATTCTCTTTTGTTGATGGCATCAAACGTATCATTTGCAGCGTGATGGTAGTCAAAATAGCGTTGTGAATCTGGTTTTAAACCTGCTTTTACAATGTTTTTAGCGGTTAAATGACCAATATCCGAACCACCGTGGCCTTTTACAAAACTGTGAATTAAATATGGCTCAAAAAACGGTTTCCACGAATTGATTTTAGCAAAAGTTGTGTCGTCACATTCAAAAGAAAAACCTCTTGGTGTAAAACCACCCGAATCGCTCTCTAAGGCAAAAATGTGATTTTCTTTATTTTGTTGAGCCAATTCTTCGTATTTGGCACCACCTTTACCGCCATTTTCTTCGTTCATAAACAAAACAACCCGGATGGTATTTTTGGGTTTGTAATTTAAGTTTTTCAAAATACGAACCGCCTCCATACTTTGCACCACTCCTGCTCCATCATCGTGCGAACCATCGGCCAAATCCCATGAATCCAAGTGACCGCCAACCACCATAATATTTTCTGGATGCTCGGTTCCTTTAATTTCGCCCACTACATTGTGCGACAAAACATCGGGTAAGGTTTCGCAAGATTGCTTAAAATAAAAAGTCAAATTAGGGTTTACAGACAGTGATTTGCTTAATAATTCGGCACCATTGGTACTAATGGCCGCAGTCGGAATGTATTTTTCTTTTGGTAAATCGCCATAACTTTGCGTTCCGGTATGCGGAAAATCATCTAAACGCAAATTCATGGAGCGTACAATAGTGCCTAGCGCTCCAAATTTAGCTGCTTCTTTAGCGCCCGAATAACGTTGGTCGACGCAACCGCCATACGATTTAAAAGTTTCGATATTCAAAGGATCCATTGGGCGGTTAAAAAAGACGATTTTGCCTTTTACTTTTTCTCCTAAAGTGTTTAATTCTTCAATACTTTTTACTTCTATAACTGTAGCCGAAAGACCGGTTTTTGGCGTAGCAACCGAACCACCTAAGGCACAAATGGGCACAACGGTTTTGGTTTTATTGTCTAAAATATAGGCCGTTTCTTTTTCGCCTCGTACCCAATGCGGTACCATAACTTCTTGTAAATACACTTTGTCTAACCCTAAGCTTGAGAGTTGATTTTTGGTATATTCCACCGCTTTAGCAGCATTTTCTGTTCCCGATAAGCGACTACCAATATCATTCGACAAATACTCCAACCAAGTATAACATTTGGCTTCGGTAAGTGCTTTTTTGTAAATTAACTGAATGTTTTTTCGTCGACAGTTTGTGCAATTCCTGAAATTCCTTTTAGTAGAAGAAATGCAAAAAGAATACTCTTTTTCATCTTAAAATTATTGTTTTTGGGGTTATTATTTTTGTTGAATAACAATTTTGTAAAGAAACAAAATTTACCTCATTACTAAAAGGATATTTGGGATGGTGGGAGAAGAATTGTTGGTTTTTATTCTATATATAAAATTTTATTAATACAAAGATTTTGGTTTTGTTTTAAATATGAACAACTTTAAAAAATAAAAATGTTTTAAATATTTTCTTCATTTTTTACGATTTTCTGATAAAACTACTTTAAAAATTCTCAGGTTATCCACCGACTTAGCTTTAGAAAGCCCATAGTTTTTGTTAGCAAAATATTTTGAAATGCCATCTTCAAATTTTCATAAATGACCAGCTTTCACGTAACGCAGTTAAACGTGGTATTTTTTTTCTAATCGTTTCAGTCTTTTTAAAATTCGCAAACTTCCATTTGCAGTATTCGGCAATTTCCAAAAATCAGTTTCAAACCATGCAATGCATGTAATATATGCTGATTCAATGTTTTTCTTTTTTTCATAGGCTTTTGAAAGTCTTTCATAGATCATTGGTGCGTAAATCCCTTGTTTAATTCCTTGTTTTAAAATGGAAATTTGTAAATCAATATCATTTACTTTAGTTGCATCATCATATTCAGATAAATAGTTTTGTATTTTGTATTTTTGGTCGTATTGTATCATTTTCTTATAAGCGTCGGGAAAGATTATTTTAGCAACTGAAACATACTCAGAATAATGGCTCAAACAATTTTCTAAGTACTTTTTTGTGTCTCCAGAAACTTCCATTTCAATTTCTTTTTGTCGTAAAACAGATACTTTGTCCTGCATATTGTTTAATACTTTTAGATTGCACTAAGTATGGTTACTAACCAACTGATAAGCCTGATTTGCAATTTCAAATTCTTCGTCGGTTGGAATAACTAAAATTTTGGTTTTGGACTCGGTTGTGTTGATTTCTCTAAGCGATTTTGAGCGTATGGCGTTTTTTTCGGCATCTAAATCAATTCCAAAAAAGTCCATGTCGGTACAAACCAAATTTCGGATGTACGATGAATTTTCGCCAATTCCGGCCGTAAACACAATGGCATCTAAACCATTTAATACCGCAGTGTAGGTACCTATGAATTTTTTTATGCGGTAGGCATTCATATCCAAAGCCAACTGACAGGCTAAATTTCCTTTTGCGGCCTCGCTTTCAATATCTCGTAAGTCGCTATAACCTGTTAATCCTAACATTCCGCTTTGTTTTTGTAACAGCGTGTTGATGTCTTCTAACGAATAACCCAAGGTGTTTTTAAGGTAAAAAATGATGGATTGGTCAATATCGCCACAACGCGTACCCATAATTAAACCGTTTGTAGGACTGAAACCGAACGAATGATCGATGCTTTTGCCGTTTTTAATAGCCGTCATGCTGCAACCGTTACCCAAATGAATGGTAATGATGTTTTCGTGATTACAATTGTTTTCTTTTAAATACGCAATAGCGGCCTCCGAAACGTATTTGTGACTGGTTCCGTGAAACCCGTATAATCGGATTTTATTTTCGGTTAATAATTTGTTTGGTAAGGCGTATTTATAGGCCACCACGGGAATCGTTTGGTGAAAAGCAGTATCAAAAACAGCCACTTGGTGCGCCGATTTAAAAATTTCTTCCGACACATTAATTCCTTCTAAATGAGCTGGATTGTGTAACGGTGCTAAACTAAAAATTTGTCTGATTTTATTCTTTACGGAATCATCTATTTTTACGGTTTTGGTAAGTGTACTGCCACCGTGCACCACACGATGTCCCACAACTTCTATTTCGGAAGTGGATTTAATGACTCCGTTAATTTCGTTCATTAACAAATTGGCAATTTTTTGCAAACCAATTTTATGAGTGGGAACAGGCGTTACATCTTCAAACGAAACGTTATTGGTTTTATAAGTTATGTTGGAGGTTTCGAGACCAATACGATCAATCATTCCGGTACAAATGACTTCGTTTTCGGGCATGGCCATTAATTGGTATTTAATGGAAGAACTTCCTGAATTTATAATTAAAATTTTCATAGTTATTTTTTTATAATCCTTGTGCTTGAATTGCTGTAATTACAACGGTGTTAATGATATCATCTACGGTACAACCTCGACTCAAATCGTTTACAGGTTTGTTTAAACCTTGTAACATGGGGCCAATTGCCAAAGCGCCTGTTTCTCTTTGAACGGCTTTGTAGGTGTTATTTCCTGTATTCAAATCCGGGAAAACCAACACACTTGCTTGTCCGGCGACTTCCGATTCGGGCATTTTGCTTTTCCCCACATTACGGTCGACTGCGGCATCGTATTGGATTGGCCCTTCAATTTTTAAATCGGGTCTTTTTTGTTTGACAATTTCAGTGGCTTCGCGTACTTTTTCGACTTCATCTCCTTTACCCGAAGTTCCCGACGAATACGAAAGCATTGCTATTTTAGGTTCTATTCCGAATGCTGCACTTGAATCGGCGGAAGAAATAGCAATTTCGGCTAATTGTTGCGCTGTTGGATTGGGATTGATGGCGCAATCTCCAAAAACCGAAACACGATCTTCTAAGCACATAAAAAAGATAGACGAAACTACCGAAGAATTGGGTTTGGTTTTGATAAATTGCAACGCAGGGCGAATGGTATGTTGGGTGGTATGTGCCGCTCCCGAAACCATTCCGTCAGCATCGCCTTTGTACACCATCATGGTGCCAAAATAAGAAACGTCCTCCATTAAATCGCGAGCCATACCAATAGTCACGTTTTTATTTTTACGCAGTTCGTAATACGTTTCTGAATAGTTGTTGTATAATGCCGAATCTAACGGATTGATGATGTTTACTTTGCTAAAATCAATATGAATTCCCAAGTCCGAAACTTTACTTTCAATACTTTTACGGTCGCCAATTACGGTCAAATCAACCACATCCATAGCCTGCAAACGTGACACAGCAATAATGATTCTTTCGTCATTTCCTTCGGGTAATACAATGTGTTTTCGGTGCAAACGGGCTCTTTTTACCAAACTATATTGAAACATTCTGGGTGTCATTCCTTCTGCTTCATAAGTAGCTAACTTTTGAGCCAGTTTGTCTACATTAACATACTTTTCGAAAGTAGTAATGGAAGTTTCAATTTTAGGAATATTACTAGCGTAAATTTGCGAATTAATTTTTCCTATCTTATTGGTTACACTGTAAGTACCGTCATTTACTGCAATAATTGGTACAACGGTTGCTAAACCATCAATTAGCTTTAAAATACTTTCTTCTGGAACAATATTTCCCGTTAAAACAATTCCGGAAACCGAAGGGTAATTAGCCGATTCGTTTGCTTGTAATGCCCCCATTATAATATCAGAGCGATCACCTGGGGTAATAACCAAAGCATTATCGCCCAAATGCACCAAATAATTATGCAATTGCATGGCTCCCACACTAAAATGTCCTGTTTGATTGTTAAGATAGTTTTCGCCAAAAAGCACTTCGGCATCCAATTCGTTTACGATTTCCTGAATAGTCGGGTGATTTAAACTGTCTATCATCGGAATGGCGCTTACTAAGATAGAATCAGGAAGCGTTCTTTCGAGGTTTTCATTTACCAACACCACATTTTCCATTTGAATTTTATTCGCAATAACCGCTAAAACTTCTACTTCTTTCAAACGAAACGAATCATATGTAAGATAAATGCTGTCTAAAAAATCTTCTAAATTTTTACCTACTCCCGAGCCTAAAATCAATACCGGAATTCCTAAATTTTTTGCAATTAATACATTGGTATCCAACTCGATAGAAGTTCCCTCTCCTGTAAAACTGGTACCTTCTACTAAAACAAAATCAAATTTCTCCTCTAATTTTTTATACTTTTCAATAATCAAATCGAGTACCTCTCCTATTTTTCCTTTGTTTTTTCGTTTAATCAACTTGCTTTTGGTTATTGCATACGCATCATCAAAAGTCATATCCAGCTTAAAATGCTTCAAAACCGTATCGATATGATTGTCGTATTCATCTTCTACAAAATCTTCGATAACGGGTCTAAAATAGCCTACTTTGGCCATTTTCCCCATCAGCATACTCATTAAACCGAGTGTTACAATCGATTTTCCGCTATGTTGTTCGCTTGTTGCTATATAAATTGCTTTATTCATTTTGGATAAATTTTATAATTAAAACCATTTTCGGCTTTTGAAATACAGAATTAACGCCACAACCAACAGCAACATCACGCCTAAAACGGTGTAATAGCCATAGTGATAATGAAGTTCGGGCATGTTGGTGAAATTCATGCCGTAAATTCCGGCGATGAACGTGAGCGGAATAAAAATGGCCGAAACAATGGTTAAGGTTTTCATTATTTCGTTCATTTTATGATTTTGAGCCGAAAAATAAAAATTAGAAGCACTTTCTAATAAATTCATATCCGAGTCAATTTGCTCTAATAATTCGATCGATTTTTGATGCAAACGCGAGAAAAAAACATAACTTTCTTTTTCTAAAACATTAAAAATATGGTCGGATTTAATGCTTTTAATTTCGAATAAAGAATCTCGTAACGGAATAATGGCTCTTTTTAAAAAATGAAAATTATCGCGGTGTTTTTCAATTTTTTCCAAAAGCAATGGGTTGGAATCGGTTTTAGTTAAGACAATCAGCTTTTCTATTTTATCTTCTTCATTTTCAATGGTAATGTAAAAATTTTCCATTACGGCATCGAGTAACAAATACAACAAATAGCCTATCTTTTTAGACCGAACCATACCGGTGTGGGTACGTAATCGCTCTCGAATGTGTGTGAAAAAATCACTTCTTTTTTCTTGAAAAGAAATCAACAAGCCCTCTTTGATTAAAAAACTAATTTGCTCTACTTTAATATCGTCTAAATTTGGACTGGGTAAAATGGATTTTATGATAAAAAATAAATTTTCGGGGTTTTCTTGAAAGCGGGTTCTTTTGTGAATGTTTAAAATATCGGTTAAAATAAAATCATCTACAGCAAAACATTCCCCCAACTTTTTTATCAACTCCAAATCATTCAATCCGTGTACGTTGAGCCAATTGTTTTTAGTTAAATCAATTTTAGAATTGATTTGATTGCTTTTTAAATCTTGAAATTCTTGTATCGAACTGTCGTTGTAAACAAACAATTGCATTTCGGAAGAAATGGCTTTGTGTTTTCCGGTGTATTCTAATTTATTAGGTTGTGTTTTGCGGACTTTTCGGAATTTAATTTTTCTCATTTACGAATGAATTACAAAGTAATATTACAAAAAAAAAATTGGAATTTTCTTAGAAACGCTTATCAAAATTAGCTTTTAAACAAAATTGAGTTCTTTCTTTAGGAATTCAATTATAGTCAAAATTACGTGTTGTATTTAGGAGAAAACACGACATTTATCAGGAAAGTAATTTTTACCTTCAGCAATGAAATAAAAAAACTGTCGCAACGGACAGTTTTAAAATTATAAAAGCAAACG
This sequence comes from Flavobacterium agrisoli, assembly GCF_016522065.1. Lineage (GTDB taxonomy): Bacteria > Bacteroidota > Bacteroidia > Flavobacteriales > Flavobacteriaceae > Flavobacterium > Flavobacterium agrisoli. The sequence continues at coordinate 414,231 of NZ_JAEHFV010000001.1, forward strand.
GGCTCGTTCTAAATCTTCGGGTGTGTCAATTCCAATTCCAACGTGAGCTGTTTCAACCATTTTAATTCGTTTTCCAAATTCCAAATAACGCAATTGCTCTAGTTTTTCTGAGGCTTCCAAGCTTTTCATCGGCAAGTTGTAAAAATCTAGTAGCGCTTGTTTTCTAAAAGCATAAATGCCAATGTGTTGAAAATAACGCACACCTACATTTTGCTCTCTTGGATAAGGAATTACCGAACGCGAAAAATACAAAGCAAATTGCGATTGATCGACCACTACCTTCACATTGTTTGGATTATTGATTTGATCGGAATTTGTTATTTCGCGCATTAACGAAGCCAAATCTACTTTTTTGTCAGCATCAGTTTTAAAAACCGAAATCAATTCTTTTAAAGGTTCTGCTGCCGTAAAGGGTTCATCACCTTGTACATTTATCACGACATCTACATCCATATTAGCAACGGCTTCGGCAATGCGGTCACTCCCCGATTCGTGTTCTTTTATGCTCATAATAGCTTTGCCCCCATTTGTTGTAATTTCTTTAAAAATTAAATCGGAGTCGGTTACTACAAAAACATCGTCAAATAATTGGGTATTTAAGGTCGCTTCATAAGTTCTTAGAATTACCGATTTTCCGCCTAAATCTTGTAATAATTTTGCCGGAAAACGAGTTGAAGCATAACGCGCTGGAATGACAGCAATAATTTTCATAATATAATTTAATTATTTGTATTGTAACAACTTATTGTATTTTAACCGAAGTCATACTTAAAGAACCTGCCAACAATTTATCATTAAATAAATGCAGCTCTTCGGAATTGTTTTTAAGTCCTAATGTATAGACCAAAGGCAAATAATGGTCGGGTGTTGGGATGGCCAATTGAATGGCTTTTCCTGCTTTTTCAAAATGAATTAACGGTTCAAAATTACCATTTTTTAAATGATTATTAATGGTTTCTCGCGCTTCAATTGCCCAATCATAACCGTAATCTACCCGGTTGATGTTAGCAAAATCAACCATTCTTAAATTGTGCACGATGTTTCCGCTGCCTATAATTAAAATACCTTTGTTTCGTAATTTTTGCAATTTGCTGGCTAATTCAAAATGATACGCTCCAGGTTTGGTGTAATCGATACTCATTTGAATTACAGGAATGTTGGCCTCAGGATACAGATGTTTTATAACGCTCCAAGCGCCGTGATCCAAGCCCCAATCAAAATCGAGTTCTATAGGTGTTGGCTCCAGTAATTTTTGTGTTTCTATAGCCAATTCGGGACTACCCTTTGCTGGATATTGTACCTCATATAATGCTTTCGGAAAACCGCCAAAATCATGAATGGTTGGAGGCATTTGCATGGCTGTGACTTTCGTTCCTTTAGTAAACCAATGAGCCGAAATACATAAAATGGCATTCGGTTTTGGAATGGTTTTGGCTACTGCTCTAAAACCAGCAACAAATTCGTTCTCTTCAATTGCATTCATCGGATTTCCGTGACCTAAAAACAAAACCGGCATTTTTTCGGTAGCCGAAAATGTTTCAGAAAGAGTACTTAAATCATTTAAAGTTGGCATAAGCGCTTATTAAAAAATAACCCCTAAAATTTTTAATAGTAGGGGTTAATTCTAGATTAAATTCCAGCAATTTGTTTAATTTCATTTACAATTCGCTCTGCTAAAATATCGGCATCATATTGAGAAGGTGCTTCTGTATAAATTCGGATAATTGGCTCGGTATTCGATTTACGCAAATGAACCCATTCGGTTTCAAAATCAATTTTTACACCATCAACCGTTGAAATATTTTCATTTTTATACTTCTCTGTCATTTGAGTCAAAATAGCATCAACGTCAATTTGTGGCGTTAATTCAATTTTATTTTTGCTCATAAAATACTGCGGATAAGAAGCTCTTAATTCGGCAACCGTTTTATCTTGACCTGTTAAATAGGTTAAAAATAAAGCAACTCCCACAAGTGCATCTCTACCGTAGTGAATTTCAGGATAAATGATTCCACCATTTCCTTCACCTCCAATAATTGCGTTGTTTTTTTTCATCAATTCTACCACGTTTACTTCACCTACGGCACTTGCTTCGTAAGTTCCGCCGTGTTTTTGAGTAATGTCGCGCAATGCTCTCGAAGACGACATATTTGAAACGGTATTACCAGGTGTTTTACTTAAAACATAATCGGCAACGGCAACTAAAGTATATTCCTCGCCAAACATTTCGCCATCATTCGAAATAAAAGCCAAGCGGTCTACATCAGGATCAACTACAATTCCGAAATCTGCTTTTTCTTCTACAACTAATTTGCAAATATCTCCCAAATGTTCTTTTAAAGGCTCTGGATTATGAGGAAAATGTCCATTAGGTTCGCAGTATAATTTAATTACTTCTACGCCCATTTGCTCTAATAATTTGGGAATAATAATACCTCCCGAAGAATTCACACCATCTACCACCACTTTAAATTTAGCCGCCTTAACGGCTTCAATATCAACCAAAGGCAAATTTAATACTTCATCGATGTGAATATCCATGTAAGCATCATTAACTACAATTTCGCCAAGAGTATCTACATCCGAAAAATCAAAAGCTTCGGCTTCAGCAATTTCTAATATTTTCGCTCCTTCGGCTCCGCTTAAAAATTCACCTTTAGCATTTAACAGTTTTAAGGCATTCCATTGCTTTGGATTGTGGGAAGCTGTCAAAATAATACCGCCATCTGCTTTTTCAAGCGGTACCGCTACTTCAATCGTTGGTGTGGTTGACAAACCTAAGTCAATCACATCAATTCCTAAACCAATTAAGGTATTTACCACTAGGTTATGAATCATTGGACCCGAAATTCTGGCATCACGGCCAATCACAACCGTTAACTTGTTTTTATCTGTATTTTGTTTTAAAAAAGTTCCGTAGGCCGAAGCGAATTTTACTGCATCTACGGGGGTTAGGTTATCTCCTACTTTTCCACCAATGGTACCACGTATTCCTGATATTGATTTAATTAATGTCATTTTAAAATTTTTGGTTATTTGGTTACAAATATAAATAGTTGCTTGTAGCAAATTGCATTTTTGACGTTTTTTAACCAAAAATGAATGGTGTTTTTTATTAAAACCGTCCTTAAAAAAAGCATATTTTATTAGTATATTTACTAAATATAATTCCGATTTAGCCGTTTTATTAGTGAATAACACCTTATTTATATGAACTTTTTAGCCCATATATATTTATCAGGAAATGATGATTTAATTAAAATTGGCAATTTTATGGCTGATGGAATTCGCGGAAAACAGTTTGAAGCTTTTCCTTCAGATATTCAGAAAGGAATTTTATTGCATCGTGAAATTGATACCTATACTGATGCTCACGACATTTTTAAAAAAAGCACCAAAAAATTACATTCTAATTACCATCATTATGCGGGAGTTATTGTAGATATTTTTTACGACCATTTTTTAGCCAAAAATTGGATGGAATATTCTAATGAAAATTTAAGTCAGTATGTATCGAATTTTTACTGCTCCCTACATCAAAATTATGAGTTGTTAACTGAGAAAACGCAAAACATATTGCCCATAATGATTCAGGAAAATTGGTTGTTGAGTTACCAAAGTGTAGAAGGAATTCAGCATATTTTAACTCAAATGGATCGAAGAACCCGAAATGTTTCCAAAATGCAATTTGCCACAAACGAGTTGATTCAACATTATGATGAATTTGAATCGGAGTTTACTTCCTTTTTTTTAGAATTAAAATCTCACGCTCATAATAAGTTACTTATGTTAATAAATACGTAAATTTAGCCTCCGAATTGGTATTAAAAGCCTAATCATTCGATTTTTTGATATGTAAAAGTTAATTTTGTAAGCCCATCCAATTTTATTTTAAAAAATGTTAAAAAAATACTTTAGAAAACTTGAAAGCATAATAGCAATGTCGCAGTCAATCATGACGCCAAAGCAATTCATTTTTTTATCAAGTGTTTTAGTGGGTATTTCTTGTGCATTGGCGGTTATTATTCTAAAAACATTTGCACACAAAGTTTTCTCGTTTGCCACATACATCAACGGAATTTTAAAATTAAGCTTCATTAACAGTATTCTGCCTATGGCCGGAATTTTGTTGACCGTTTTTGTAGTGCATCGCCTTTTGAACGGAAAAATTGAGAAAGGTACTTCTCAAATTTTGTTTACTATAGCTAAAAAAGCCAGTATAATTCCAAGAAAACAAATGTATGCGCAAATTGTAACAAGCTCGCTTACAGTCGGTTTAGGAGGTTCGGCTGGATTAGAAAGTCCGATTGTAGTAACCGGAGCGGCATTTGGTTCTAATTATGCACAAAACTACAAACTCTCTTATCGCGATAGAACGTTATTAATTGGTTGCGGTGTGGCAGCAGGAATTTCGGCTGCCTTTAATGCGCCCATTGCTGGTGTGCTTTTTGCCATCGAAGTATTATTGGTCGATGTTAGTATTACGGCATTCATTCCTATTATGATTTCGGCCGCCACAGGTGCCATTGTATCGGCCATTGCGTTAGATGAAAACATTTTATTGTCCTTCAAACAACAAGAAAGTTTTAATTTTTATAACGTCCCTTTTTACATCCTTTTAGGTTTGATTACGGGCGGAATGGCGGTGTATTATTCTAGAAATTTTCAAAGAGTTGAGCATTATTTTGGCAAACTCAAAATGAACCCTTATAAAAAAGCCTTATACGGTTCTGCTGTCTTGGCGGTTTTAATTTTCATTTTCCCAACTCTTTTTGGTGAAGGTTACGAAAGCATCAAATTACTTTCAGAGAATCCTTCAAAAATTATGGAAAATACTCTTTTTGAAGATTTTAGAAACAACCCTTGGATATTACTGTTTTTTGTTGGAGGCACTACAATGGTAAAAGTTTTTGCTTCGGGTTTAACCATTGGAAGTGGTGGAAATGGAGGAAACTTTGCTCCTGCCCTATTTTTGGGCTCTTATTTAGGATTCTTTTTCTCCAAATTAATCAACCTTACCGGCTTAACAAATTTGCCTGTTACCAATTTCACTATGGTAGGAATGTCGGGAATTTTGAGCGGATTATTTCATGCGCCTTTAACGGCCATTTTCTTGATTGCGGAAATAACGGGAGGTTACAGCCTAATGATTCCGTTAATGATTGTTTCCTCTATCAGTTTTGCCATTTCGAAACGATATGAAAAATATTCATTAGATGTGAAAAGTTTGGCTAAAAAAGGGCATGTTTTTACTAGCAATAAAGATTCGAATATTTTAACTACTCTGGATATTGAAAGTGTAATTCAGACCGATTATTTAACAGTTACTCCAGACGAAAACTTAGAAAAGTTAGTCGATTTAATTTCGCATTCCAATCAAACCGTTTTTGCGGTTATCAATAAAGAAAAGGAATTGGTTGGTGTGGTTCATTTTAATGATATTCGCGAAATTATTTTCAATCAATACCGAGTAAAATATACTTTTATACGAGATATTATGAAGCCAGCTCCGGCTACGATTTATTCTATTGATAGTATGGAAATTGTAATGAATAAATTCGAAAAAAGTAAAAGAGCGCATTTACCTGTGGTCAAAAATGGCAAATATTACGGTTTTATCTCAAAATCGATTGCTTTAGAAGCGTATCGCACCAAATTGAGAGCGATGACCATTGAATAGCATTAAAAAGACTTTAGTATCAGCATGAATTATAATTTCAGAAAAGCAAATTTGTCCGAAGCTGCAGCTATTTGGACTATTTTACAGCAAGCCATTATTCGCCGTAAAAATGACGGAAGTCAACAATGGCAAGATGGTTATCCTAATTTAGAAGTTGTAAAAAAAGATATTCAAAAAGAAGCAGGATATGTTTTGACCGAAAATGAAGTCATCATTGGGTATGCTTCGATTGTTTTTAATGACGAACCAGCTTATGCTGATTTAGTTGGAAAATGGTTAACAAATAATGAATTTGTTGTATTACATCGGTTAGCCATTGCCGAAGGTCATTTAGGAAAAGGATTAGCCAAAAAAATATTGCTTTTTACCGAAGAAATTGCCTTACAGAAGAATATTTTCAGCATTAAAGTAGATACTAATTTTGACAATTTTGCTATGCTTGCCATTTTTGAAAAGTTGGGTTACGTTTATTGCGGAGAAGTCGAATTTAGAGGCGGAAAGCGTAAAGCATTTGAAAAAGTTTTGAAAAAAATGGTTTAAAACCATCTTAATCCTTGATTTTTAACACAAACTTATAGCCCATATTATCTAATAACAATTCAAAGTGGTAACTTTGCCTTTTGCTCAAAATTATGTTAGAAAAAGACAATACCATCGAAGTTCTTGGCGCACGAGTTCACAACCTAAAAAATATCGATATTGCAATTCCGAGAGAAAAACTTGTAGTAATTACAGGGCTTTCGGGTTCAGGAAAATCCTCTTTGGCGTTTGATACGATTTATGCAGAAGGACAACGCCGTTATGTAGAAACTTTCTCGGCCTATGCCCGACAATTTTTAGGCGGTTTAGAGCGACCAGATGTAGATAAAATCGACGGTCTTTCGCCTGTTATTGCCATTGAGCAAAAAACAACCAGCAAAAGTCCGCGATCTACGGTAGGAACCATTACCGAAATTTATGATTTTTTGCGTTTGCTTTTTGCCAGAGCAGCCGATGCTTATAGTTACAATACCGGCGAAAAAATGGTTTCGTATTCCGATGAGCAAATAAAAGAGCTTATTAAGACCGATTTTAATGGAAAACGAATTAATATTTTGGCTCCAGTTATTCGAGCTAGAAAAGGACATTATGCCGAATTATTTCAACAAATTACCAAGCAAGGTTTTTTAAAAGTTCGTGTAAATGGTGAAATTCAGGATTTAGTTGCAGGCATGAAACTGGATCGTTATAAAACGCACGATATAGAAATTGTGGTGGATCGTATTTTGGTTGACGATACCGCTGACAATCAAAAAAGATTAGCAGAAAGCATCAATACCGCCATGCATCATGGTGAAAATGTTTTAATGATTTTAGATCAGGATACTCAAGAAGTACGCTACTTTAGCCGTAATTTAATGTGTCCATCAACCGGAATTTCGTACCAAAATCCAGAACCTAATTTATTTTCGTTCAACTCACCAAAAGGAGCTTGCAGTCATTGCAATGGTTTAGGAAAAGTGCACGAAATTAACGAGCAAAAAATCATTCCCAATCCAAAAATTTCTATAAAAAGTGGCGGTTTAGCTCCTTTAGGCGAATACAAATCGTCTTGGATTTTTAAACAACTCGAAATTATTGGCGAAAAATTCGGTTTTAAATTAACCGACGCTATCGAAACTATTCCGACAGAAGCCTTACAAATGATTCTGTACGGAGGAAAAGATAAATTCACCGTAAATTCGAAAGAATTGGGTGTGGCACGTGATTATAAAATTGATTTTGAAGGGATTTCCAATTTCATAAAAAACCAATTTAACGAGCAAGCTTCAACTACAATCAGACGTTGGGCGAAAGAGTTCATGGACGAAATTAAATGTCCAGAATGTGAGGGTTCTCGGTTAAAGAAAGAAGCTTTGTTTTTTAAAATTGACGCTAAAAATATAGCTGAATTATCGAATATGGATATTTCCGATTTAACCGATTGGTTCCAGGATTTAAACAGTAGATTATCCGAAAAACAAAAAAAAATTGCATCGGAAGTGGTCAAAGAAATCAAAGATCGTTTGGAATTTTTGATGAACGTGGGATTGAATTATTTGGCTTTAAGCCGCAGCTCTAAATCACTATCCGGAGGAGAAGCGCAACGTATTCGATTGGCTACTCAAATTGGCTCACAATTAGTGGGTGTTTTGTATATTTTAGATGAACCTAGTATCGGACTTCATCAGCGAGATAACGAAAAATTGATTCATTCTTTAGAAAAATTACGCGATATTGGCAACTCGGTTATTGTGGTAGAACACGACAAAGACATGATTGAACGTGCCGATTATGTAATTGATATTGGACCAAAAGCAGGAAAATTTGGTGGCGAAATTATTAGTAAAGGAACTCCAAAAGAAATTTTGGAACAACACACCACTACAGCTCAATATTTGAATGGAGAAATGAAAATTGAAATTCCGGAAAAAAGACGCGAAGGAAATGGCAAATTTTTAAAATTAACAGGAGCAACAGGGAATAATCTTAAAAATGTTTCGATTGAATTGCCTTTAGGACAATTGATTTTAGTGACAGGTGTTTCGGGCAGTGGAAAATCGACTTTAATAAATGAAACGCTCTACCCTATTTTAAATGCCCATTTTTTTAATGCGGTTAAAAAACCGAAACCTTATAAAAAAATCGAAGGATTAGAACATATTGATAAAGTAATCGCTATCGATCAAAGTCCGATTGGTAGAACTCCACGTTCTAATCCAGCTACGTATACTGAAGTTTTCACCGAAATACGAAACCTATTTACCATGACGCCCGAAAGTATGATTCGGGGTTACAAAGCAGGTCGTTTTAGTTTTAATGTAAAAGGCGGCCGTTGCGAAACCTGCGAAGGATCAGGAGTTCGAACTATCGAAATGAACTTTTTACCCGATGTTTATGTAGAATGTGAAACTTGTCAAGGAAAACGTTTTAATCGCGAAACCTTAGAAATTCGCTATAAAGGAAAATCCATTTCGGATGTATTGAATATGACCGTGGATGAAGCTGTTCCTTTTTTCGAAAACATTCCTAAAATTTACAGAAAAATCAAAACCATTCAAGAAGTTGGTTTGGGTTATATTACACTCGGTCAGCAAAGTACCACGCTTTCTGGAGGCGAAGCGCAACGAATTAAATTGGCTGGTGAATTGTCTAAAAAGGACACAGGAAATACTTTTTATATTTTAGATGAACCCACAACGGGTCTGCATTTTGAGGATATTCGGGTTTTGATGGAAGTGATTAATAAATTGGTTGATAAAGGCAATACCATCTTGATAATTGAACACAATATGGACGTAATTAAATTAGCCGATTACATTATAGATATTGGTCCCGAAGGAGGAAAAAGTGGCGGACAATTAGTAGCAAAAGGTACTCCTGAAGAAGTAGCGAAAAGCAAAAAAAGCCATACAGCTCCTTTTTTGAAAAAGGAATTGGCCTAAATTTTTTAACTTAAAAATATATCAAAAGCGTAACTTTTATAAAAGGTTGCGCTTTTTTTGTTTTAATAAACTGTAAACAAATAGTTTAACCTTAATTATTTTTTTCTTTACTATTTTGAAATTGGTTTATTTTGATATATTTGCCCGAAATTTAGTATAGTTACTTTTACTGTTATATTTTTAAATAACCAACAAATTAATCGTTAAAATAATTAATACTAATCAAACTAACTAACCAATATTTAACAAATGAAAAAAATCAATTTCGGCATTCAATTAATGCTATTATTTTCGGGAATGTATGTTATGGCTCAAATTCCGAAAGAAAACCCACTTTTTCCTAATGGTATAAAAGACAATTCAATTACCCATGAGCAAAAAGAGACTTTTGCAGACTCTCTTGTAAAATCAGGATCTTTATCAAATAAAGATCGCGTTTTTCGCAATATTTCAGAACCAACCTATATGTTGTTTCCAGCAGCTGAATCAAATAACAAACATGTAGCAACGATTATTTTCCCAGGCGGTGGTTTTCATTCTGTTTGGGTTGATAAAGAAGGTACAGATTTAGCAATTTGGCTTTCGCAACAAGGTATTACGTGTATGGTTGTAAAATACAGAACTAATACAAAAGACGAAAAAGGAAAATTTAAAATTCCGATGGAAACCGTCTATTTTGATGCACTTAAAAAGGATGTGAATGCGAGTGTAATGACCATGATGGGACTAGCAGAAAAATTAAAATTTGACAAAGATAAAATTGGCGTAATGGGTTTTTCTGCAGGTGGATTTATATCGGAATGGCTGACTTTTACCTCGGTTAACGAAAAAATGCCTTGGAAACCTGCTTTTGTTGGTTTGATTTATGCTGGAGATAAATTAAAATTATTGGAAAATGTTAAAGATAAATCAACTTTACCTCCGTTTTTTATGGCAATTGCAAGAGACGACAAAAAATGGAAATTATCACGCGCACTCCCATTTTTATCAGCGGTAGTTGAACAAGTTGATAAATCAGAATTGCATATTTACTCTAAAGGAGACCACGGTTTTGGATTAGCTTATGACGAAGGCCATTCGGTCGGAATGTGGAAAGAAAGTTTTTACAACTGGATTTTAGATATTTATCAAAAATAACAACATTCTGTAACAGACCAATTTTCAAATTGTTATCTTTTTCGTAGACTAAATCAGGAGCTTAAATGCTCCTTTTTTTTAAAAAAGTAGTACTTTAGGTTTTTAAAATTTAAAAAAATAAACCCTAGAAAATGAAATTAGAGGATTTTGATAACGACGAAGATAAAGTCATTCAAGACAGTTTAAAACAAAAAACCTGGAACGAAATTAGAACAAACGATAGTTGGGCCATTTTTAAAATCATGTCCGAATTTGTAAATGGTTATGATAATATGGGCCGAATCGGACCTTGTGTTTCCATTTTTGGCTCGGCTCGGACTAAACCAGATAATAAGTATTATCAATTGGCTGAAAAAATTGCCTATAAAATTAGTAAAGCAGGTTACGGCGTAATTACCGGTGGCGGTCCGGGAATTATGGAAGCAGGTAACAAAGGGGCACACTTAGGTGGCGGAACATCAGTAGGTTTAAACATCGAATTACCTTTTGAACAGCATTTCAATCCGTATATCGATCACGATAAAAATTTGAATTTTGACTATTTTTTCGTTCGAAAAGTAATGTTCGTTAAATATTCTCAAGGATTTGTAGTGATGCCTGGCGGATTCGGAACTTTAGATGAAATGTTTGAAGCCATAACCTTAATTCAAACTAAAAAAATTGGAAAATTCCCTATTATTTTAGTCGGAACTGAATTTTGGTCGGGTTTAATCGATTGGATAAAAACCGTACTTATAGAAAAAGAACACAATGCACTTTTAGAAGATTTGAATATTTTCAAAATTGTAGACAACGAGGACGAAGTTGTCGAAATTTTGGATAAATTCTACAAGAAATACGATTTAAGTCCGAATTTCTAAAAAGACTCCATTTAAAAAAATATAAATTGGAAGAAGGTGTATACTGGCAACAGATTACACCTTTTTTATTAAAAGTTCCAGTTTGAATAATTTTCTTTCAATAACGCGTTATATCTGATTTTTTATTTTTAATTTGTGGCAAAGCAAAAATTTACTTGAAACTACTACTAAAATTATTTTTCATTGTATGCTGTTTTGTTAGTTCAACAAAACAATGGGCGCAACATCACTCTAAAATGGCGCTTTCATTTGATTTAAATTCCAAATCAATTTATGTAATTCAGGAATTAGTTTATTACAATAATTCTCAGGACACCTTAAAAAACATCATTTTAAACGATTGGAACAATGCGTATTCAAGCAAAAATACGCCTTTAGCTGAGCGATTTTCGGACGAATTTTACAGAACCTTTCATCATGCTAATAGCCAAGATTATGGAGCTACTTTTATCACCAATTTATCCGATCAAAATGGCGAAAAATTAAATTGGTCTCGCCCACTCGAACATCCGGATTTGGTTAATTTAAGTTTGAATAAGCCTTTAAATCCCGGTGAAAAAGTAGAAATTCATCTTAGTTATAATATCAAAATTCCGAATGATAAATTCACAGGATATGGTTTTTCGGATTTGGGCGAAATAAATCTGAAAAATTGGTACTTAACTCCTGCCCGATTTGAAAACCACCAATTTGTTACCTATAGCAATTTGAATTTAGACGATTGTGCCAATGCCATTTCGGATTACGAAATCGAAATTAGAGTTCCCGCTCATTACAATATCAAAACCGATTTGGATTTTGTAACTAAACATTCGGAAGCAACTTATTATACGGATATTTATGAGGGAAAATCGCGTATGGGTTTTACACTTTTTATTTCTAAAAAAACAAAATTCCAAACTTATAGTGATAGTTCATTAAATATTCTTTCAAGTATTGAAAATAAAAGAGTTAATGAAATTCAAAAAGCGATATTGATTGACCAAATTATGCAATTTACAAAAGAAAAATTGGGCAATTATCCTTTTAAAAATATAACCGTTTCGCAAACGGATTATAACCGAAATCCGTTTTATGGACTGAATCAATTGCCTTCTTTTTTACGGCCTTTTACAGATGAATTTGTTTTTGAAATTACTTTTTTAAAAACGTTTTTAAATAATTATCTCACCACTACTTTACAAATTGACCAACGAAAAGACACTTGGGTTGTAGATGCTTTACAAATTTATTTGATTATGGAATATATTGATTTATACCATCCGGATCAAAAAATGATGGGCAAACTCTCTAATTTCTTTCTGACAAAAAATTACAAATTGGCGCGTTTAAAATTCAACGAGCAGTTTAGTTATTATTATATGTTGATGGCTCGCAAAAATTTAGACCAACCTTTAAACGAGTCGAAAGACAACTTAATAAAATTTAACGAGCAAATTGCAAGTAAATACCGAGCTGGCTTGAGTTTAGAATACTTAAATGAGTATTTAGGTAAAGAAATTGTAGCCAATAGCATCAGTCAATTTTATCAATTGAATTTAAAGCAGCTTACAACAGCAGATGATTTTGAAAACATCCTTAAAAATAATTCTGCAAAAAACATCGATTGGTTTTTTGATACGGTCATCAATTCGAGAGAAATCATTGATTATAAATTTACCGATTTACAACGCAATAGTACTAAAGACAGCGTTTCGTTTAAAGTAAAAAGCAAAACTAATACGTATGTTCCCGTTCCGGTTTATGGCGTAAAAAAGAATGAAATTTTATTTAAGAAATGGATCGAACCGAATGTAACTACCATAGACACTACCTATAATTTTGCACGAAATGGCGCAAACAAAATAGTTTTAAACTACGAAAACGAAGTTCCTGAATACAATTTAAGAAACAATTGGAAATCGTTACGAGGTTTTAAACTATCCAATAAACCTGTAAAATTTACTTTTGGTAAAGATTTAGAAGATCCGAATTACAATCAAATTTTGTTCATGCCAACCATTGGCTACAATTATTACGATGGTTTTTCGCCTGGATTACGTTTTAACAACCGCACTATTTTGAACAAACCTTTTACGTACGATATTAATCCCGCCTACTCTATAAAAGCCCAAACTTTTTCGGGTTCGGGAAATTTAACATATAACGCAAACTATCGTAACAGCCGTTTATACAATGCTAAATATTGGATTAGCGGTTCTTATTTTCATTATATTGAAGATGCTACGTATTTAAAAATAAATCCTTCGGTATTTTTGAGTATTCGAGAAAAAGACTTTAGAGACAATCAAAAACAACACATTTTAATTCGACAAACTATTGTCAATCGGGAAAAAAGTGCTTTGGTTACGGATAATTCGAACCCTAATTATTCGGTATTTAATGCACGTTATTACCACACCAAAACCGAAATTGCCCAACATTTGAATATTGTTCCCGAAATTCAATTTTCTAAAGATTTTGGAAAATTTGCAACCGAAATAGAATATCGTAAATTATTTCAAAACAAACGCCAACTTAATCTAAGATTGTATTTTGGAACGTTTATTTACAACCATACCGATACCGATTATTTTAGTTTTGCGGTAGACCGACCAACCGATTATTTGTTTGATTATGGTTATTATGGCCGATCGGAAAGCACAGGCTTTTTTAGCCAACAATTTATTATGGCAGAAGGCGGATTCAAATCAAAACTCAATACGCCGTATGCAAATCAATGGATTAGTTCATTAAATGCCAGTTACGCCATTTGGAATTGGATAGAACTTTATACCGATTTTGGTTTGATGAAAAACCGAAGCGTAAAAACGCAATTTATGTATGACAATGGAATTCGTTTGAACTTGGTTCCGGACTATTTTGAATTGTATTTTCCGATTTCTTCCAATTTAGGTTGGGAAATTTCGCAACCACATTATTATGAAAAAATTCGGTTTGTGGTCACATTTTCTCCTAAAACCTTAACCAATCTTTTTACAAGAAAGTGGTTTTAGAAAACACAAAAAACAACCGTTTTTTAATTAAAATTCAAAAAAAACCAAATAAACTGCATTTTACACTTGTAAAACTCAATAAATTGCAAAAAACATAAAAATTATTCAATTATATTTAATCTAATAAATTTAAAAAATCGATAGTTTTTAATTAAATTTGCATTTTAAAAGAGATTCCCTTTTTATTATGATAAAAGAACATACCAACAATACCTTAACATTTGAAGATTTCAAAACCGAAGTAATGAAAGACTATACCTTGGCTATAACTAGTCGAGAGTGTAGTTTGTTAGGACGTAAAGAGGTTTTAACAGGAAAAGCTAAGTTTGGTATTTTTGGTGATGGTAAAGAAGTCCCACAATTGGCAATGGCCAAAGCTTTTAAAGATGGTGATTTTCGTTCGGGTTATTACCGTGATCAAACTTTTATGATGGCCATTGGGGAGTTAACTCCTTTGCAATTCTTTGCTGGATTGTATGGCAATACCAATTTGGAAGAAGAACCAATGTCGGGAGGAAGACAAATGGGCGGACATTTTGTAACCCATAGTTTAAACGAAGACGGCTCTTGGAAAAACTTAGCCAATCAAAAAAATTCGAGCGCCGATATTTCTCCGACTGCAGCTCAAATGCCTCGATTATTAGGTTTAGCACAGGCTTCTAAAATTTATAGAAATGTTCCTGGAGTAAAAAATCATACTAATTTTTCAAATAATGGAAATGAAGTAGCTTGGGGAACTATAGGAAACGCAAGCACTTCTGAAGGTGTTTTTTTCGAAGCTATTAATGCTGCTGGTGTTTTACAAATACCAATGGTTACGAGTGTTTGGGATGATGAATACGGAATTTCGGTTCATGCAAAACAACAAACCACCAAAGAAAATATATCAGAAATTTTAAAAGGTTTTCAAAAAGATTCTGATACAAATGGTATCGAAATTTTTGTTACCAAAGGATGGGATTATGCCGAATTAATTTCTGTTTATGCAAAAGCAGGCCAAATTGCCCGAGAAAATCACGTTCCGGTTTTAATTCACGTGACCGAACTTACCCAACCACAAGGTCATTCTACTTCGGGGTCTCACGAGCGATATAAATCATCGGAAAGATTGGCTTGGGAAAAAGAATTTGACTGTATCCGACAAATGCGCTTGTGGATGATTGCGATTAATATTGCTTCGCCAGAGGAATTGGAAGAAATTGAATCTCGTATTAAAAACGAAGTTATCGAAGCTAAAAAACAAGCTTGGAATAATTTTATTAATCCGATAATCGAGGATCAAAAAGAATTGGTGGGTATTCTTAATCGCATTGCCGAAAAAAGCATCAAAAAAGAAGAAATTTTAGATTACACAAAAAAACTTGCTGCCATAAAAGCACCTTTAAAAAAGGAAATGTTGGTGACAGCCAGAAAAGTGCATCGTATATTAGTTAACGAAAGTAATAAAAGAGAACTTTCTACCTGGATTTCCAATTACATCAAAATAACGCAACGTAATTTTAGCAGTTATTTGTATTCGGAATCGCAATGGAAAGTAACAAATGTAGCCAAAGTGGCTCCCGAATATGATCCGGAAGGAAATAAAGTAGACGGACGAATTATTATTCGTGATAATTTTGATGCTTTATTATCCAAACATCCCGAATTGTTAATTTTTGGGGAAGATGCCGGTAATATTGGCGATGTAAATCAAGGATTGGAAGGAATGCAAGAAAAGTACGGTTCGCTTCGCGTGGCTGATACGGGTATCCGAGAAACTTCTATTATCGGTCAAGGAATCGGAATGGCTTTACGTGGTTTACGACCAATTGCCGAGATTCAATACATTGATTACATGTTATATGCCATTCAAATTTTAAGTGATGATTTGGCTTCGTTACAGTACCGTACCGTAGGGAAACAAAAAGCACCATTAATTATCAGAACGCGAGGTCATCGATTGGAAGGAATTTGGCATTCCGGTTCTCCTATGGGTATGATTATCAATGCTATTAGAGGAATTAACGTACTTGTGCCTAGAAATATGACTCAGGCCGCAGGGTTTTATAATGCTCTTTTAGAAACGGACGAACCTGCCTTAGTGGTAGAATGTTTAAATGGTTACCGCTTAAAAGAGGAAGCACCTGTTAATTATGGTGAATTTAAAACGCCAATTGGAGTTGTAGAAACATTAAAAGAAGGAAATGATATTACATTGGTTTCTTATGGATCCACGTTACGCTTGGTAGAGCAAGCAGCTCATGAACTTTTAGCTGTGGGAATTGATTGCGAAGTAATTGATGTTCAGTCTTTAATACCATTTGATATTCACCACGATATTGTCAAAAGTGTAGCCAAAACGAACCGTTTGTTAATTATTGACGAAGACGTTCCGGGTGGAGCTTCGGCTTATATTTTAAAACAAATTATTGAAGACCAAAATGCGTATCAATATTTGGATAGCAAACCACAAACATTGACTGCTAAAGATCACAGACCTGCTTTTGGAACAGATGGTGATTATTTTTCTAAACCTTCTTCAGAAGATATTTATGAAGCCGTTTACGCTATTATGCACGAAGTTAATCCTGCTAAATTTCCAAGCATTTATTATTAATTTAATTGTAAATCAAACATAAAAAAACGAATACTTATCATTACAAGTATTCGTTTTTTTTATGGGTTACTTTTTATTTAAAAGTTACTCCAAATTTAGCGGCTTCTGCTTTAGCTTGCGGAATTAATTTTTTAAGATTCGCAATACGGGTAGCATCAGACGGGTGTGTACTCATGAATTCTGGTGGTGCAGCACCTGAATTGCTCGAGGACATACGTTCCCAAAAAGCAATCGATTCATCTGGATTATAACCGGCAATAGCCATCAATGTTAATCCAATTTTATCTGCTTCGCTTTCGTTACTTCTGCTAAATGGCATCATGACGCCGTATTGACTTCCAAGACCATAAGCTTGTGCATAAATAGCTTTTGTTTGTTCCGATTTTCCACTAGTAGCAGCATCAAGTACCGATCCTCCAATTTGTTGTAATTGGGCAGCACTCATACGTTGTTGACCGTGATTCGCTAAAGCATGAGCAACTTCGTGTCCCATAACAGTAGCCATACCTGCATCATCTTTACAAACCGGAATAATTCCAGTATAAAATGCAATTTTTCCTCCGGGCATACACCATGCATTTACTTCTTTACTTTCAATAAGTTTATATTCCCATTGGTAGCCATTCAAATAATCTTTATGACCGTTTGCATTTAGCCATTTTTCGGCAGCTGCTTTAATTTTCATGCCGACAGTTTCAACTCTCTTTGCATCAGCAGTTCCTGTTACCACTTTATTTTCAGCCAAAAATTTATCGTATTCCTGAAATGAAGACGGAAAAATTTCACTGTCAGGAACTAAGGCCAAAGTACTTTTTCCAGAAAATGGATTTGTAGCGCAAGAAACGACCACAAACCCTACTCCTATTGTTAAAATTTTTAATGTATTATTCATAATTATTAGATTTTTTATACTCAAATTTAATAATTATTCTCCTATTATGCGTAATGAATTAAACTCTTTAGGAATAATTAATACATTTTCGAAAGTAGAAACATCAAAAACAGTAGGCGCATTATCAATCTCAATTCCCGTAACTTTAAATGGTAAACCAATCAAATTAATGCGGTATTTGGTGTAAGGTGTTTCAAATTTTCCTTCCTTATGAAGCTGAATAATAAGATCTTTAGGTCGGCCGGTAGTTTGAAAAGACAAATAACTAAACCTTCCTTTTCGGTGGTCGTAACCGTCGTGTGCATCTTCATAAACTTGCGATTTTTCCTTTCCTTCAAAATAATAAATATCTAAAGTTAATTCGTCAAATTCAATTTCGCCCACATACTGTTGTATGGGATATTTCGGAATTATAGCACCCGCTTTTACAAAAACAGGAATTTCATCATATTTTGTATCCACCCAAACTTCTTTACCACCAGCTATATATTCATTTGTCCAGTAATTGTACCAATTTCCTCTCGGAACATACATCCTTCTTCCTACAGCATTAGGCTCCAAAATCGGGCAAACCAAAATCTGATTTCCAAAAATAAATTCATCATTTCGGTAATGTGTCTGAATATCATCTTGATCAAAATATACTAATGGCTTCAGCATCGGTACTCCGTCTTCGATGTATTGCCAAAACATGGTGTATAAATACGGTAATAATTGGTATCGTAAATTGATGAATTTTCGCGTAATATCGATTACTTCTTCGTCAAAAGCCCATGGTTCTTGATTACCATGATCACCAGAAGAATGGGTTCGGCAAAAAGGGTGAAAAACACCTAACTGAATCCAGCGTGTGTATAATTCGCCCGTAGGTTGTTCGGCAAATCCGCCAATATCAGAACCTGTAAAGCTCATGCCCGAAATACACATACGTTGCACCTGAATGTTGGCAATCCATAAATGTTCCCATGTTGCCACGTTATCACCTGTCCAAGAAGACGTATATCGTTGTGTGCCCGAATAAGCAGAACGCGTTATAACAAAAGGTCGTTTTGGATACGAAAATTTCTTAACACCATGATAAGTGGCTCTTGCCATTTGCATTCCGTAAATATTATGCGCTTTTCTGTGGCTACAAAAATTTCCATCGTAGCTATGTCTAACATCCATCGGAAAAGTTTTATTCGGAACTTCCATTACGGCAGGTTCATTCATATCGTTCCATACTCCTTTTACGCCAATTTCCGAAATCAATTCCTTAAACAACCCAGCCCACCATTGGCGTACTTCGGGATTGGTATAATCGGGAAAATTACATTCGCCAGGCCAAACTTTTCCTTTCATATAAGGACCATCGGCTCTTTTGCAGAAATAATCTTTTTCTAAAGCTTCATTATAAACCCAATAATTTGGGTCGATTTTAATTCCGGGGTCAATTATTACCACGGTTTTAAAACCTTCCTCAGTTAATTCGGCCACCATTCGTTTTGGGTCAGGGAAATAATCTTTATTCCACGTAAAACAGCGAAAACCGTCCATGTAATCAATATCCAAATAAATAGCATCACACGGAATTTTAAGTTCTCTAAATTTGGAAGTGATTTCTTTTACTTTACTTTCGGGATAATAACTCCATTTACATTGATGGTAACCCAACGCCCAAAGTGGCGGCAATTCGGGTTTTCCGGTCAAATCGGTATAAGTGGTAATAACTTCTTTTACTTCTGGTCCATAAATGAAATAATAATTCATTTCACCACCTTCAGCCCAAAAACTAGTGATATTGCGGCGTTCTTGACAAAAATCAAAAAAAGAACGAAAGGTATTATCAAAGAAAATTCCGTACGCTTGTTTGTTGTGCAAACCGATATAAAAAGGAACCGATTTATACAATGGTTCTTGGTCTTTTTGGTAAGCATATTGATCCGTAGCAAAATTTTCTAAACGTTTGCCTTTTAGATTCATTTGAGTTGCTTTATCACCTAAACCATAATAACATTCACCTTCTTGTGCGTGTTTGGTTGTCTTTACGATATTACCTCCAAACTCATAATTTTCCTCCCAATGAAACCCCAATTCATCTTGCAAAATGATAGTGTCATTCAAGTCATAAATGGTAATACGCAAATCCGATTTTTTAATATGACATTTGATTTTGCTGGTTAAAATTTCGTAGTATTCCGTTTCTTCCTTTACCGCTAAATGATTGTAACCGTGCGAATGACTTTTATCAATTGCATAAGAAAAATCTTTGCTAAAATAGCCTTTGGTAGTAAATCGAAAACGAAGCAAGCTATCGCGTAAAATAGTTACTCTTAAAATTACCTTGTTATCTGTATAAAAATTAACCGAATCTACTTCATATTCAAAAGAGACAATTTTTGAGGGGTACAAATCGCCTTTATATTCTAATTCTGTATTTGTGATCATAGTAACTGATTTTAAATTATAAGAGCATTATCTCACTCAAACTTACAAAAAAGCAAGTTAAATTCTTAAAAAACGAACAAAAAACAACGAAAACGTTATAAATACTAAAAAACAATTAATTTTCAATTTTTTCTATTGATTACACAAATCAGGCTCGAAAAAATAAGAATAAGTTAGTTTTGATATTTTTTTCATTTATTTAATTTCAAAAACAACTACAGCAAGTGGCGGTAATGTTAACGAAACAGAAAAATCTCTGCCATCATAAGCTTGTTTTTCGGTTTTTAGTTCATTTGTATTTAGAACATTACTACCACCGTATTGTAAAGCATCGCTATTGAATATTTCTTTAATTTCCATTTTATTAGGCAAACCAATACGGTAATTATGGCGAATAACAGGCGTAAAATTGCAAACGATGATTAGACTATTTTTAGGATGTAATCCATGTCGCATAAAAGAAATAACAGCATTATCGTGGTCTGAATAATTGATCCATTCAAAACCGTCGTATTCAAATTGTTTTTCGTGTAAAGCAGGCTGATTTTTATATAAAAAATTCAAATCTTTTATCACATTTTGAATTCCTTTGTGATAGTCGTATTGTAGTAAATGCCAATCTAAACTTTGTTGAAAATTCCATTCTTCGCTTTGACCAAATTCGCCTCCCATGAATAATAATTTGGTACCCGGATGCGCAAACATATAACCGTATAATAAGCGAAGATTTGCAAATTTTTGCCACTCATCGCCAGGCATTCGGTTTGCAATTGATTTTTTTCCGTAAACAACTTCATCATGCGAAAGCGGTAGCATAAAGTTTTCTGAAAAAGCATATTGCATCGAAAAAGTCAAATCATTTTGATGAAATTTTCGATAAATAGTATCTTTTTGAAAATAATCTAAGGTATCGTGCATCCAACCCATCATCCATTTCATACCAAAGCCCAAACCGCCTACAAAGGTAGGTTTTGAAACCATCGGGAAAGAAGTACTTTCTTCTGCAATAGTTTGAATTCCTTCAAAATTGCCGTAAACTGCTTCATTAAATTCTCGTAAAAAACTAATGGTTTCTAAATTTTCATTTCCACCAAAAATATTAGCTTCCCATTCGCCTTCTTTTCTAGAATAATCCAAATACAACATTGAGGCTACAGCATCTACTCGAAGTCCATCAATATGATACTGTTGCAACCAAAAAAAGGCATTGCTAATCAAAAATGAGCGAACTTCGTTACGACCATAATTAAAAACCAAGCTCTTCCAATCAGGGTGATAACCTTTTCGTCTGTCTGGATGTTCATATAAATGTGAACCATCAAAAAATCCGAGACCGTGACTGTCTTCTGGAAAATGTGACGGAACCCAGTCTAAAATTACGCCAATACCTGCTTGATGTAATTTATCAACCAAAAACATAAAGTCTTGTGGTTTTCCAAAACGGGATGTTGGCGCAAAATATCCTACCAATTGATATCCCCAAGACGGATCATAAGGATATTCCATAACAGGCATAAATTCAACATGTGTAAAACCCATTTCGAGAACATACGTTACCAAATCGGTGGCAAAATCTATGTAACTCAAAAAATCATTACCACTTCCCTTTCTTTTCCAAGAACCCAAATGAACTTCATAAACCGAATAAGGTTTCGTTAAATCATTATGCTGTTTGCGGGATTGCATCCAGTTCGAATCTTTCCATTGGTAATCCAAATTCCAAGCAACCGAAGCGGTTAATGGTGCTTTTTCACAATAAAAAGCAAAAGGATCTGCTTTTTCGGTTACTAGTCCATTATTATTAGATTCAATTTTATATTTGTAAAGTGTTCCTTGATCTAAATTTGGAATAAAACCTTCCCAAATTCCCGAAGAATCCCAACGAACTTGCAAGAGATGTTCGCCTTGTGTCCAATAATTAAAATCGCCTACCACAGAAACCGAATGAGCAGTTGGAGCCCAAACGGCAAAATAAACGCCTTTTACACCATCTACTTCGGCAAAATGTGCCCCCATTTTTTCGTATAAGCGGTAGTGTTTTCCAGCTTTGAATAAAGCAATATCAAAATCAGTAAAAAGAGAATACGTAATAACTTTATTCATAAATATTTTTTAAAGGAAAGCGTTGGGATTATGTGTTTTTTATTCAATTTTAAAATTATCAGGAAGCACCACTCCTTTTTTAATAACTATAATTCCGTCTTTAATACTATACATCGTAGCAGTTGAGTCTTCTAAATGGTTTCCTCCAATGATAGAAACGCCATTTCCGATACGAACATTTTTATCAATGATAGCATTTTTAATGTAGCAATTTTCTCCAATACCCAAAAGGGCTTTATTATTAGCGATATCGTCATTGATTTGGTCTAAATCCTGATAAAAATCGTTGCCCATAACATAGCAATTTTCAATAACAGTACCTTCTCCGATTCGGGAACGAATACCGATCAGCGACTTTTTAATTTCTTTTGCATTTATGATACAACCTTCGGAAATTAGGGAATTATTAATTAACGAATTTTTGAATTTAGAAGGAGGTAATAATCTTGGACGAGTGAATATTTTATTATCATTATCGAATAAATTAAATTCGGGCACATCATCTGTAAGTCCAATATTGGCTTCAAAAAACGAATCAATATTTCCAATATCGGTCCAATATCCTTCGTATTGATAACTTAAAATTTTATATTTTTCAACTGCTTGCGGAATGATTTCTTTACCAAAATCTTTTGTGCCTTGGTCGGCCATAATATCTTCTAGCAACTTACGGTTAAAAATATAAATTCCCATAGAGGCCAAATATTTTTTTCCTTTGGCAAACATTTCTTCGCTCACGGCCGATTCCCATTGCGGTAAAAGAGCAGTTTCTGGTTTTTCGATAAAAGCTTCTATGCAACTATCTGCATTACTTTTTAAGATACCAAAACTTGGGGCATCTTTAGCATTAACGGGCAAAGTAGCAATTGAAATATCCGCTTTACTATTAATGTGGGCTTCTAACATTTCGTTAAAATCCATTTGATACAATTGGTCACCAGAAAGAATTAAAGCATATTCAAAATCGTGTTTTACAAAATACGGCATGCATTGACGTACGGCATCGGCTGTGCCCTGAAACCATGTTGGATTATCAGGAGTTTGTTCTGCAGCCAAAATATCTACGAATGATTCGCTTAATACACTAAAATTGAAAGTGTTTTTTATATGGGCATTTAACGATGCTGAGTTAAATTGAGTAAGTACAAATATTTTGTAAATATCTGAATTCATACAATTTGAAATTGGAATATCAACCAAACGGTATTTTCCTCCTATAGGGACTGCAGGTTTTGAACGAGTTGAAGTTAGTGGAGCTAAACGAGAACCTTGACCACCTCCTAAAATAATTGCAATAACATCTTTCTTTTTACTTTTCATATTATATTAATTAATTGGTAAGTTGTTATATAATCTTGGCAAACGCTTTCCCAAGAATGGTCGGTTTGCATCCCTTTACTAATGATTTTATCCAAAAGATTTTTGTCTTCGTATAAGCCGATTGCTCTGTTTACCGAATAACAAATATCTTCTACCGAGGCTTGCTGGTGGCAAATTCCGTTTCCATTATCACCAAAATCGGTAATGGTATCCTGTAAACCTCCTGTTCTTCTTACTATAGGAACAGTTCCGTAACGCAAGGCATACATTTGATTTAGTCCACACGGTTCTACCCTTGATGGCATTAATAAAAAATCGGCTCCTGCATATACTTGATGCGCCATCGTTTCGTCATATCCAATAAATGTATTGTAATTGCCTGGGAAAACCGTTACTAAATCTTTAAGTTGTTGTTCAATTTCTGACTTACCTGAACCTAAAACCAAAAAATTCGCATTTTTTTCCTTTTTTAAAATTGTAGCAACCGTTTCGGGCAATAAATCGCCTCCTTTTTCTTCAAATAAACGACCAATAAAGCCAAACAAAGGCAGATCCGGATTCAAATTAAATTTTTCGCATAAAAAAAGTTTATTCAGATTTTTGCCTTCGTTAACCAAATTCAAATCATAATTGGCAGCAATCATAGTGTCTGTTTTCGGATTCCAAAATTCAGTATCAATACCATTTAAAATTCCTTTCGATTTATATGAAACAGCCGTAAATAACGATTCTAAACCATTTGCAAAATGACAAATTTCTTGTAAATAAGAAGGAGAAACGGTGGTAACAGCGTGGGCACATTTTACACCAACCGCCAAAGAATTAACACAATTATCCCACTCCAATAACCGTATGTGAGTTTTATCAAATTCGGGTAAATAATCTATTTTGTCAAAACCAAATTGCCCTTGGTACAAACCATTATGAATAGTTAAAACCGATTTTACGTTTTGTAATTTTTTGTATTTATAAGCCAATTGCATCAAAAAAGGAATTAAACCTGTGTGATGATCGTGGCAATTGATGACATCCGGAATTTCGTTTATTGAGGTTAACCAATCTAAAGTCGCCAATTGAAACGATATAAAACGTTCAATATCATCCTCAAAGCCGTAAATTCCGCTACGGTCAAAGAATTCTTTTATAGAAATCAGATATAAACTAAATCCTAATTTTCCTGATCTTTCTTTTAAAACCTGAAAAGGGTACGTTTCTTTTCCAAGGATTACCTCATTTTCAAAAACAATTTCAAAATGATTTTCATTTCTAAATTTAGTTTGATATGCCGGCATAATCACAGCCGATTCGTGCCCCGCTTTTTCTTGGTATTTGGGAAGCGCACCCACCACATCGGCCAATCCACCAACTTTGGCCATAGGATAACATTCGGCACTTATATGAACAATTTTCATGCTAACGATTTGGAGGTTTGAGTTAATTTTTTGTAATAGTTATGCTTTTGTTTTTTCTAAAATTAAGAAAAAAATACTACAAAAGTGGCTTATTGAAATTTTTATCAAAAAAGCAAAAATGTAAAGTATTGCTACAAATTCAGCAAAAAAGGCATCCTTAATTTTACTAACTGTCAAAGAATTACTTTAATAAAATATAAAATGATCGGATTTGTTTATAATGAATTGAAAAACGTATGAAATCTTTCTAATAAAAAGAAGTATGATTATGTGTTGAGTTTGTTCTAAAAAATCAATAATTTTATAAAAAACATTAAAATGAAATACAAAACCGAAAAATCAGAGCAAGAGTGGAAAGAACAGTTAGGAGAAGAACGTTATCAAATTCTACGATTAAAAGGAACTGAATATCCGCATTCGGGAAAATACAATTTGCATTTTGAAAAAGGAACTTATTGTTGTGGTGCCTGTGGAGAACCCTTATTTGAAAGTAATACCAAGTTCAATGCGCATTGTGGTTGGCCTTCTTTTGACGAATCAATTCCAGGGAAAGTGGAATATAAAACGGATTTGAGTCACGGAATGAAACGAGTAGAAATACTTTGCGCCAATTGTGGAAGCCATTTGGGACATGTTTTTGATGATGGACCAACTCCAACCGGACAACGTTATTGCGTGAATTCATTATCGATTGATTTTAAAGAATAAAAATGAATTTATTTAAGGGAAACGAGAATTGGGAAGATAAATTAAAACCGATTTTAAATAAATATAGTCGTAAAAAACATCCTTTAGAGTACCAAAATACATATCAACTTTTGGTAATGGTTGTCTTATCTGCTCAAGATTCAGATGCAAATATTAATAAAATAGCACCTGCCCTATTCGAAGTTTTTCCGAACATGAAAAGCCTTTCTGTAAGCAATGTAGAGGAATTACTACCATATATTGCAAAGGTTAGAAATTACACAACAAAAGCCAATTGGTTGATTGAAATAGCTCAGGAAATAAAAGAAGACAATGCTATTCCGATGAATTTAAAAGATTTAATTGCTTTAAAAGGCATTGGTAGAAAATCGGCTAATGTAATTTTACACGAAAGCCAAAAACCAGCCGAAGGTATTATAGCCGATTTACATGTAATTCGAGTAGCGCCAAGAATTGGAATTATTCCAGAAACAAAAGACGGACTAAAAGCTGAAAAATTACTAATGGCGGCAATAAAACGTTCTATTTGGGATGAAATCGGTATGGCAATTTCCTTTTTAGGAAGAGAAACTTGTAGACCAAAACCAAAATGTTACGAATGTTTAATTACAGAACATTGCAGTTACTTTCGACAAACGAAACTTAATCCACTTTTCTAAAAACCAACAAATCACCCGATGGATTGGAAAGTGTCAAACTATTTTGTTCTATTTTATACGCAGTAGCACTTTGTAAAGCTTGTAAAAAGGCAGTTTCTTCGTTGTTAGGCAAACACATTTTTAAAGTAGTTATGACATCTGTAAAACGTAATAATTTGTTTTCGGTAAAAATTTTTCCATTTACCGTATTGCAACCGGCATATCCCATAAAGGTGTTTTCGGCGTTGTTAATTTCGATATAAGGCTTTTGTTTGGCAAAATTTTCGCTTGTAACTTTTTTTCCTTTTAAGTAATCCAAAGACCAAATATCATGTAAGCGGTAATCGGCAATATAATTTCCGCAGCCGTTTAAAAGTTGGTATTCTTTTTCGGTATTTTTTTTAATATCAGCTCGTACACTATATGATGATACTTTATCAGCCATCGTATCCGAACATTCTTTTTGTGATATGGTAATGTTTAGTGATACATCATTATTCTTTAATCTATACGTTTTTACATTCGCATCCATTACACGAATTGGATCTACATGATCAAACTGAACTTTCTCAAATCCTTCAATTAAAGAAGTAAAAAGAATTTGATTATTTGCAATTTCGATATTCCAAAAAGGCTCGTTCCCTCCTGCTTTAAAATAAGGTTTAACAATTTCCTTCATTACAGATTCATTATAAGTAGTATTGTTATTCTCAGTATCACGATAAATAGTTTTTGACTTACAACTAACTAAAAGCAAGTTAAAAATAAGTATATTTAGTAAGTAGCCTTTCATTTTCATACGTATGGGTTTTTTATTTTACAGAAAAAAATTACAATAATAAACATTCTCTTCTGAATTTTTAATAATACACAAGATAAACATTTCTTAATAAATTAAGCAAAATGCTTGTGTTTTCTGTACATGAACTGCTTTTTTAGTAAAAATACGTATTTATAATGAGTCCAAATACTTAAAAAAATTAAAATTAAGTATTTATATATAAGTAAAACTACTTATATTTGCGTAGTAATACTTAATTAAAGAAGCCATGATTAAAGTTATAGTAGTTGGAAACGGTATGGTGGGTTACAAGTTTTGTGAAAAATTTGTTTCGAAACCTGGACAAGAGCAGTATCAAATAACTGTATTTGGAGAAGAACCAAGACGCGCTTATGACAGAGTGCACTTAAGTGAGTATTTTGGAGGAAAAACGGCTGAAGATTTATCACTTTCAACATCGGAATGGTATGATGAAAATGGTATTAAATTAAATACTTCAGAACTCGTTACGGATATTAATAGAGAGAAAAAAATAATTGTAACGCATTTAGGAAACACATATACGTACGACTACTTAGTACTTGCTACGGGCTCGGGTGCCTTTGTGCCACCAATTCAAGGGGTAGAAAAAGAAGGTGTTTTTGTATACCGTACCATTGAAGACTTAGATGCTATCATGGCGTATGCCCAAAAAATAAAACGAAATGGCGCAACCGAAGCAGCTGTATTAGGCGGAGGTTTATTAGGCTTGGAAGCTGCGAAAGCCGTTCGTGATTTGGGTTTAAATGCACATGTTGTTGAATTTGCACCTCGACTAATGCCAAGACAATTGGATAAAGGGGCAAGCGATATGTTGCAATCAAAAATTGAAGAGTTAAATATTGGGATTCATCTCAATAAAGTGACACAATACATTGACGGCGATCATGCTATTACTGGGATGATGTTTGCCGAAAATGAATTGTTAAAAGTTGATATGTTGGTTATATCTGCCGGAATAAAGCCGCGTGATGAACTAGGAAGAGTATCGGGACTCCAAGTAGGGACACGCGGTGGCGTTGTGGTAAACAACAAAATGCAAACTTCAGATCCTTATATTTATGCTATTGGAGAAGTAGCTTTATATAACGAAATGATTTATGGTTTGGTTGCGCCAGGTTACGAAATGGCTGATGTGGCTGCTGAACAAATTTTGAAAAACGATAAATTAATGCGAGACACCATTGATATGTCGACACAATTAAAATTAATTGGTGTTGAAGTAGCAAGTTTCGGAGATCCATTTATCGAAAATGAAGAGGTTACCGCTATTGTTTATGAAAACAAATTCAGTGGTATTTACAAAAGAATTAATGTTACCAAAGATGGTAAACAATTATTAGGCGGAATTTTAGTAGGTGATTCTAGTGATTACAACGGTTTATTCCAAATTTATAACAACGGAATGGCATTGCCTAAAAATCCTGAAGATTTAATTTTAGGTTCAAGAGGTGGAGAAAGTTCGTCTTTTGGTAGTGCTTTAGACTTACCCGATTCTGCTGTAATTTGTTCTTGTGAAAATGTTACCAAAGGTGCTATTTGTGGTTCTATTACCGATGGCTCATGCGAGTCTCTAGGTGATGTAATTAAATGTACAAAAGCGGCAACAGGCTGTGGTGGTTGTAAACCAATGGTTATCGATTTGGTAAAAGCTGCCCAAGTTAGCATGGGTAAAGAAGTAAAAGATGTAATTTGTGAGCATTTTGCCTTTACGCGTCAAGAGTTATTTGATATTGTAAAAATCAATAAACTGACTAATTTTTACGATGTAATTGATCATCATGGAACGGGAGATGGTTGCGAAATTTGCAAACCTGTAGTTGCTTCTATCTTTTCAAGTATTTATAACGATACCGCTAATAAACACACTACTACTCAAGACACTAACGATAGATTTTTAGCTAATATTCAACGTAACGGAACCTACTCTGTTGTACCAAGAGTTGCGGGTGGTGAAATCACTGCCGAAAAATTAATCGTTATCGGTGAAGTGGCTAAACAATTTGATCTTTATACCAAAATTACAGGTGCACAACGTGTTGATTTATTTGGTGCCCATGTGAACGATTTACCAGCAATTTGGAAAATTCTTATCGATAATGGTTTTGAAAGCGGACATGCTTACGGTAAATCTTTAAGAGCTGTAAAAAGTTGTGTCGGAAATGCTTGGTGTCGTTACGGAATGGATGATAGCGCCGGATTTGCAATCGAATTAGAAAACCGTTACAAAGGAATTCGTTCTCCGCACAAAATTAAAGGTGGTGTTTCGGCTTGTATTAGAGAATGTGCCGAAGCGCGTGGTAAAGATTTTGGTTTAATTGCTGTTGAAGGAGGTTGGAATTTATACATCTGCGGTAACGGAGGTGCAAACCCAAAACATGCAGTTTTATTGGCTGAACAAATTGATAAGGAAACTGTAATCAAATATATGGATCGCTTTTTAATGTATTATATAAGAACAGCTGGTCCATTAATCAGAACTTCGACTTGGTTAGAAAAATTAGAAGGCGGAATTGAATATTTAAAAGAAGTAATTATCGACGATCGTTTGGGAATTTGCGAAACGCTTGAAAACGAAATGCAACAATTGGTTGGAACTTTCGAATGCGAGTGGAAACAAGTACTTGAAAAACCAAGATTATTAAAACGTTTCAGTCACTTTGTAAATAGCGATGACAAAGATGATAATATCGAATTTGTTCCTTTAAGAGATCAAAAAATGCCAAAACCTTGGTAAAATCATAATCAAAAAAAAAATAAAAAATACCATTTTAAACTTTTGCTGTCCTCTTACCCTCTTCTGTACTGCGCCATCAAACTCTCACAATTGATTGTACAAAGAGGGATAAGAAACAGATAAACCAACACTCAATATTATGGAAGATATCTTAAGCCAATACAAAACTGTACAACCTGAAGATGCCAAAATCTGGTTCAAAGCAGGAACTATCGAAGATTTTCCAACCAACCGTGGCGGATGCATCAAATACAAAAATAAACAAATTGCGGTTTTTAACTATTCCCGAAGAAACGCTTGGTATGCTTGTCAAAATGCCTGTCCTCATAAAATGGAAATGCTTTTATCAAGAGGAATGTTAGGTTCTTCTGAAGAAACCCCAAAAATTGCTTGTCCAATGCACAAAAAGACCTTCTCATTAGTAGACGGTAGTTGTCTTAGTGGAGAAGATTACAGCATTGCAACTTACCCTGTAAAAGTAGTAGGAAACGAGGTATTTGTTGGCTTTTTAGATTAATTATAATATCTTTGAGCATATATTTTGTAGTTATGACTCAAACCTCTTTTCAAAAAGCAAGCCAATGGATTGATGCTGAAAACGCACAAGATCCCAATATAGAAATTGCCAACGGAATCGAATATCCGAAAGAATTATTATATTCTAATCGAATGTACGAACGTTTACTGCAATTTTATCCACAAGCTTCCGAAGCAATTCAAATAGCTTCAAAAGCACAACACATTTGCCGTTGGAAAATTGATAGAAGTTCCTATCCAATGGATCGTGTGGGTTACTTAAAATGGCGTGAAGAATTGAAAAAATTTCACGCCAAAACTACTTCCGAAATTTTAGAAAAAGCAGGATACAACGACGAATTTATAGCTCGTGTTTGTTTTTTAATTGAAAAAAAACTCCTAAAAAAAGATGCCGAAACACAACTTCTAGAAGATGTAATTTGTTTGGTTTTTTTAGAATTTTATCTCGAACCTTTTGTGGAAAAACACGATGATGAAAAACTTAAAAACATCATTAAAAAAACCTGGGATAAAATGTCTGAAAACGGACATGCAGCAGCTCTAAAAATAAATTACACACCCGAAAACTTCGAATTAATTAAAAGCGCGCTTGAACTTTAAAACGTTTTTTAATGAAAGAAAAAACAAAAGTTTCTAGTGATAAAAACACGTTTATTCGATTACGCAGACTGTATTTTTTTGCCTTATTAACCATCGGAATTACCGTTCTTTTAAGCCAAATTTTAATTCAATACAATCTCAATCAACAACGTAATGACTCCAGAATTATCAATATTTCCGGTAGACAACGTATGCTGAGTCAGAAAATCGTGAAAGAAGTATTACGACTGCATTTTGTTGAAAGCGATTCGACTGATAATGAAATTGTAACGCTACAAAAAACACTTAATTTTTGGAGCAAAAACCAAGAAGCGTTAACTATGGGTAACGATTCGTTGGGGTTTCCAAAAGATAAAAGCAAAACACTAGTGCTTTTGTACCAAGAAATTCAGCCTAGTTATAAAAAAATGGTTGAAGCTACCAATCAATTTATTCAACATAAAAAAAGAAAATCGACCAAAGACAACAAAAAACTTGTTGCCGAAATCATGCAAAATGGCGATGTTTTTTTGCAAAAAATGAATGAAATTGTACTGACTCATGATAAAGAAGCACATGAAAAAGTAACCAAACAAAGCCTAACCGAAATTATTTTATTCGTTTTTACTTTATTGGTTTTGTTATTAGAATTTCAATTTATCTTTAAACCGACAAATGAAAAAATTGAAAAGCTTTTTTCTAAATTATTATCTTCTGAGAAAAAAGCATTAAAACTCGCTTACAATACCGAGATTTTAAGTGAAATAAAAGAAAATTCGGTAAAAGAATTAAAATCCTTGAATTATGCAATGGAAAATACCCTACTCTATTGCCGCATTACCAATTCGGGACACATTATTCATATTGGAGAAAAATTTGCCAAAAGACTGAATTACAATTCATTTACTAAAGATATCAAATTCTCTAAGCTCCTAGCCGTCAACGAAAAAGAACAACAACAAATTGACCGAATTATATTGGAACGTCAGCGAAGCGGTTGGCAAGGTGAATTGAAAATTTCCATCAATGACACTGATTTTATTTGGTTAGATTTATCAATGGTTCCGGTTACAATTCGAAAAAATGAATCCGAATTATTGGTTATTTGCTTTGATATTACCGAACGTAAAAAAGCGCAACAAGAGGTAGAACGATTGAATTTTGAAAATAGTACCGAAAAAATCAATCAGCAAAAAATTATTTCCAGTAAAATTGTTGAAAATCAAGAAAATGAACAAAACCGAATTGCCAAAGAAATTCACGACGGTATCGGGCAAATGCTTACAGGATTAAAATTTAGTTTAGAAAGCATCAATTTAAATGATCGAGAAAAATCGGAACAAAAAATTGAATACCTCAAAAAACTTTCGGTCGATATTATTAAAGGAGTTAGAACGGCCACTTTCAATTTAATGCCGCCCGAATTAACCGATCATGGAATTGTTTCGTCATTAGCTAAACTAACACAAGAGTTATCCAAACTTACCGGAAAAGAAATTCTGTTTTACAATAAAACTGATTTTGACCAGCGATTGGATTCTTTAATCGAAATCAATATTTATCGTTTGACCCAAGAAGCCATTAATAATGCCATTAAATACGCCGAATCTACTCATATTATAGTACAACTTTCACATAGCGAAAAAATACTAAGTATCAATATAGACGATAACGGTAAAGGTTTTGATAAAAAAGCCGTTGAAAAAAGGCGCAACAGCGAATCTGGAATGGGCTTATTGTTTATGAACGAAAGAGTGCAATATATTAACGGGCGCGTGTATATTAATTCGATTTTAGGCGAAGGAACTCGAGTAACCTTTAATATTCCGATTTAAGTTCAACATCGGTTCAAATTCATATTTTATTGCTAATTTTTAACTACAATTGCGCATTTACTTGTAATAATGCAAATCAATTCTCTTTTTTAATTTTCAATATCTTTAAGATTCCTTATTATTGCAGAAATACGTATATTAGCCTTTTATTTTAGATGAATATACGTAATTTTACCCGATAAATTAAGTAATTATGAATACTACAATTCGAGTTGTTTTAGCCGATGATCATGTTTTTGTGAGAGATGGTATTAAATCATTATTAGAAAATGAAACCAATATTGAAGTGGTTGGTGAAGCAATTGATGGAGCCGAAGCCTTACAAGTGGTTGCTAATTTACAACCCGATTTGCTAATTGTAGACATCAGAATGCCATACTTAACAGGTATTGAAGTAGTAGAAAAATTACGTGCTCAACAAAACACTACTAAAATTATCATGCTTTCGATGCATGAATCAGAAGAATACGTTTTAAAATCAATAAAAGCAGGAGCTGATGGGTATTTACTAAAAGGATCTAGCAAGGATGAATTTTTGAAAGCAGTTCATACAGTTTCAAATGGAGGAAAGTATTTTAGTGGTGATATTTCTTCCATTTTAGTTGGGCAATTAACCAGCAGTAGTAGTACTATTACAACCGATAACAAACCCGCTTTAGCAGAAGAAATGTTGATTACCAAAAGAGAAAAAGAAATTTTAGCTTTATTACTTTCGGGAAAAGGAAACAAAGAAATTGCTGAAACCCTCGAAATTAGCAAACGTACCGCAGAAGTTCACCGTTTCAATTTGATGAAAAAACTTAAAGTAAAAAACTTAATGGAGCTTTCTAATAAAGCAGCTGAGTTTTCGCTTCTTTAAATTTCAAATCCCTACTTAATTTAAAAATAAAAAAAATAAGTACTAATACTTATTTTTTTTTCATAAAACTGCGTTTTGTCAGTTTTTAACTAAGTCATACTACTTATTTTTGTATGAAAATATAAGTACTATGGAAACGAATCAAAATTTAGCTTTTTCACATCGCATCCTTTTTTTAAACACATTAGCTTTTACAGTGTGTTTTGCTTGTTGGACTTTAAACGGGGTTTTAGTTACCTACTTAGTTGATAATGGAATTTTCGATTGGAGTGTTGTTCAAGTAGGATGGCTTTTAGGAATTCCTGTTTTAACGGGTGCCATAATGCGCTTGCCAATGGGAATTTTAACTGATAAATATGGAGGGAAATACGTGTATTCTTTTTTACTTCTGTTTTCTTCGATTCCAATGTTTTTATTACCTTTTGCCGATAGCTTTTTGATGTTTGCTATCTTGAGTTTTTTATTCGGAATGGTAGGAACTAGCTTTGCTGTTGGAATTGGTTTTACTTCTGTTTGGTATCCGAAACAATGGCAAGGAAGAGCGTTGGGAATTTTCGGTATGGGAAACGCAGGAGCAGCCATTACCACTTTTTTAATTCCCTCTCTACTCAATTATTTTTCTGCCGGAAATCCACAAAATGGATGGAAAATAATCCCCGTGATTTATGGATCAGCTTTATTACTTATCGGAATCGTTTTCCTTATTTTTACAAAAAACAAAAAAACTGATGGTACACCCAAAACCATTGCCCAACGTGTTTCCGCATTAAAAAGTGTTCGTGTTTGGCGATTTGGATTTTACTATTTTTTAGTTTTTGGTTTTTTTGTAGCCTATTCGCAATGGCTTGTTCCTAATTTTATGAATGTGTACCAAACGAGTTTGGTTACTGCCGGAATGTTTGCTACACTTTTTAGTTTGCCATCGGGCGTTATTAGAGCATTTGGAGGTTATTTATCCGACAAATACGGAGCAAGAAAAGTAATGTATTGGGTTTTTGGCTCCACTATTGTATTGAGTATTTTATTAATGATTCCGCAAATGGAAGTAAAAACGGCAGGCCCGGGAGTAATGTCAACTCAAAAAGGAACTGTGACCGAAATTACTGATTCATATATCAAAATTGATGATCAAAAATACCCGATTGTCACTCCAGAAAAACAAACACAGACCAGTTCTATATTGCCATCAAAAACAACTTGGCAAAATGTAATTGTAGAAGAAAATCAAAAAATCAATAAAAAAGAACTAATTGCAAAAGGTGTTACCCAAATTCAATTTGACGCAAACATGTGGATTTACTTGTTTTTAGTTATTTGCATTGGAATTTCATGGGGAATTGGAAAAGCAGCCATCTACAAACACATTCCAGACTATTTTCCAAATGATATTGGGGTTGTTGGCGGAATGGTGGGTATGATTGGTGGTTTAGGGGGATTTTGTGGCCCAATATTATTTGGATATTTACTAAATGCCACCGGTTTTTGGTCAAGTTCTTGGATTTTAATCTTGGTATTATCTGTTATTTGCTTAATTTGGATGCATATCGTGATTACCAAAATGGCTAAACAAAAAGAACCTAAACAGCAAAAAGCAACAAAAATTATACTAGAAGAAGAACTAGCAACTTCTTAGAATTGAATTAATGTCGTTTTATTTATAAATACCCTTTTTTATGAGGGTATTTTTTTTAAAAAATCACAACAAAAAATAAGTATATATACGTAAAAAATACGTATTTTTGTTTTTAGAATGTGATAATTCAGACAATGAATATAAAAACCGTTAAAAAACTAACCAAATGCAAAATACTGAAATCAAAACTACGTGTTCCTATTGTGGTGTTGGTTGCGGAATTATCGTAACTAAAGACAGTCAAAATGGTGTAAGTATTAGAGGTGACCAAGACCACCCCGTTAATCGTGGGATGTTATGTTCTAAAGGAAGAAATTTGCATTATGTAGTTAACGATACTTCCGACCGTATTTTGCACCCCGAAATGCGATGGAGTAAAAACCAACCTTTGGAACAAGTCAGTTGGGATGATGCTTTGGATAGAGCTGCTGCAGTTTTTTCATCCATAATAAAAAAATATGGTCCAGACAGCGTTGGTTTTTATATCTCAGGGCAATGTTTGACCGAAGAATATTATTTAGTAAATAAGTTAGTTAAAGGTTTTTTAAAAACTAATAATATTGATACTAACTCTCGTTTGTGTATGAGTTCGGCGGTAGTGGGTTATAAAAAAACCTTCGGAGAAGATTCGGTGCCTATTGCCTATGAAGATATTGAATTAGCGGATACCTTTTTAATCACAGGTGCCAATCCTGCATGGTGTCACCCTATTTTGTATCGCCGTTTAGAACAACACAAAGAGAAAAATCCCAAAGTAAAAGTCATTGTAATTGACCCACGCAGAACCGATACTGCGGCAGCGGCAGATTTACATTTGCAAATTATTCCTGGATCGGATGTGATTTTATATCACGCCATCGCCAAAAAAATCATCGAAAAAGGATATGTAGACCATGATTTTGTTCGAAATAATACGGAAAATTTCAATGCCTATAAAGATTTAATTTTAAGCACTTCTTTAGAAAAAGCTTCAAAATTATGTGGAATTTCTATTGCAGATATTAACCTTACTGCTGACTTAATTGGAAAAGCTAAAGGTTTTATTACCCTTTGGGCTATGGGACTTAATCAAAGTGTTGTAGGAGTGGATAAAAATACTGCGTTGCTAAATATTTCGTTGCTCACAGGACATGTTGGAAAACCGGGTTCAGGCCCTTTTTCTTTAACCGGACAACCAAATGCCATGGGTGGACGTGAAGTGGGCGGAATGGCTAGTTTATTAGCAGCTCATAAAGAACTAGCAAATCCAGAACACCGCCAAGAAGTGGCAGATTTTTGGGGAGTGGATACTATTTCGGAAAAACCAGGTTTAACGGCTACCGAAATGTTCGAAGCTTTAGAATCTGGAAAAATGAAAGCGGTTTGGATTATTTGTACCAATCCATTAGTGAGTTTACCCGATTCTAGAAAAGTTGAAAATGCATTAAAAAAAGCAAAATTTGTCGTTGTTCAAGATATTTCGCATAATGCCGATACAGCCAAATTTGCCGATTTATTGCTTCCGGCTGCAGGATGGTTAGAAAAAGAAGGTACAATGACCAATTCCGAACGCCGAATTTCATATTTACCAAAAGGTATAAATCCACCTGGAGAAGCTTTACCTGATATTGAAATTTTAATTCGTTTTGCCAAAAAAATGAATTTTAATGGTTTCAATTTTAATACTGCCGAGGAAATTTACGCCGAACATTGCGCGCTAACCAAAAACACCAATATTGACATTTCCTTTCTAAATTATAGCCGTTTAAAAAATGAAGGTACTTTTCAATGGCCTGTTCCTGATTATGGACATCCTGGAACGCCTCGTTTGTTTACCGACAAAAAATTTTATACACCCTCTCAAAAAGCCATATTTAATTTGCCATCGAGCATCGAAAATAAATCGGTGCAACCCAATGATAAATTCCCTTTTATTTTAACCACCGGAAGGGTGCGCGATCAATGGCATACGATGACAAAAACGGGAAAAGTAGCTCGTTTAATGACGCATACTCCCACTCCAACACTCGAAATAAATCCGATTGATGCTTTTAAAAACAATATTCAAGATGGTGATATTGTAGAGGTAAACAGTGAAAATGGAAATGTTAGGGTTAAAGCAAAAATCACAGATGCTATTCGAGAGAAAGTAGTATTTTTGCCTATGCATTGGGGGAAAAAACTCGAAAATGATTTAAACCGAACTAACAATTTAACCAATACGTTAATCGATCCGATTTCCAAAGAACCCGATTTTAAATTCACTTCTGTTTCGGTAAAAAAATACAAAAAACCGGTACAAAAAATTGCAATTGTAGGAGCTGGAGCTGCGGCTTTTCGATTTATTCAAAATTACAGAGAACTGAATCCACAGGATGAAATCATCGTTTTTTCGAACGAAACCAATCCTTTTTACAACAGAGTGCTTTTGCCTGAATACATGACGGGCGAGTTTTCTTGGGAACAACTTTTAAAAGTTAAAGATGGTGCCGAGTTGAATAAATTAAACATCACCATGCACACAGGTGTGGTTATTAATGCAATAGATTCTAATCTAAAAATAATTACGGATAGCACCAATAAAAAGCACACCTACGACATTCTTTTACTCGCCACTGGAAGCCGACCTTTTGTACCTGAAAATGCACAATTGCATTTACCTGGCCGATTTACGATGCGCAAAAAAGAAGATGCCGACCGTTTAAAAAATTATTTAAATGCAACAAAATTAGCTCCTCAAGACCAACATGTTGTTATTATTGGAGGCGGATTATTAGGGCTAGAATTGGCTGCAGCGTTAAAACATAAAAAGGTAAAAATCACCATCATACAACGTGCTTCACGCTTGATGGAACGCCAATTAGATCGTATTTCGAGTAAGTTATTAGCCGAAGAAGTCCAATCTAGAGATATTCAAATTTATTTTGATAATGAAGTTAGCACTGTTTTTGAAACGGATAATCAAAACGAAATTGAAATTGCTTTAAAAAGCGGCCGTATTCTTACCGCTAACGCCATTGTTTACAGTATTGGAACAATTCCAAACATTGAAATTGCCAAAGAAGCCGGACTAGTTTGCGGACGCGGTGTAAAAGTGAATCAATACATGCAATCGTCCAACCCAAATATTTATGCCTTGGGTGAAATTGCCGAATTTAACGGACAATTATTCGGAATTACATCGGCCGCCGAAGAACAAGCAGATATTTTGGCTAATTATTTAGCGGGAGATATCGGAAGTTTTTATAAAGGTTCGGTACTCATGAACATCTTAAAATTAGAAGATATAAACTTGTGTAGCATTGGTCAAGTCGAAATTCCGGCTAACGACGATTCTTACGAAGAAATTGTTTTTGCTGATTTAAAACAACATTATTACAAAAAATGCATCGTTAAAGATGATTTGCTGGTTGGTGCCATTTTGATGGGAGATAAAAACGAATTTGCCGAGTTTAAAACCATGATTGAAACCAAAACCGAATTGGCCGATAAACGAAATAGTTTATTACGAGGAAAATCTGATGCTAAACCTGTTATAGGCAAATTGGTATGTTCTTGCAGTCAAGTGGGAAGCGGAAATATTGAAGAAACCATACGAAGCGGCGTAACCAATTTCACCGATTTGTGCAAAAATACAGGCGCTGGATTGGGCTGCGGAAGCTGTAAAACCGAGGTAAAAGAATTATTAGCCAAGTGCATTTAAAAAGTAAGTTATACAAAACTGTACCATCATGGAATTAACAAGACTCATTGTAAAAGGAGGTGTCATTTCACCAGGCGAATTAAAAGAAGTAGTTACTATGGCCGCTGAACAGGGTTTAGAATCGATTTCGTTTGGTTCCAGACAAGATATTATTTTTCCAAAAGATTTCAATCCGCAAGGAAAAGAAAAATTAGGAAAAAACTATTTTATTGTTCCCAACGAAAACTCGGGTCAAAACATTGTTTCGTCATATGTTTCAACTGATATTTTTAGAAATACAAACTGGCTTACAGGTAACAAATTTTTGTATGTGCTCGAACAATTCAAAGAACAACCTAAATTAAAAGTCAATATAACCGATCCGCTGCAGCAGCTAGTTCCGTTATTTACAGGTCATATCAATTTTATAGCTTCCGAAAACGAAGATTATTGGTATTTGTACATACGATTACCCAACTGGCAACGAATGGAAGTGTATCCTGCACTTATTTATAGTTGGGATTTGGCTACTATTTATTACGAAATTGAACGTCTTATTGAAGAAGATTCGTATGGTATTGATATGCTTTTTTCTTTAGTAAGCGAAAATTTGGACACCAATAATCGAACGATTAAAAAAACACTACAAATTCCTTTTTATCCATTTCCGTATTATGAAGGAATGAATAAGTTTGGGATTGATCAATATTGGTTAGGCCTTTATTGGAGAAATAATTTATACGATTTGGAATTCTTGAAAGAAATGTGCGATTTGTGTTTCGATTGTAAAATTGGGAAAATTTGCATTACTCCTTGGAAATCGTTTATCGTAAAAGGAATTCCGAAAAGTCGAAAATTAGAGTGGGAAAAATTCTTAGGGAAACGTGGAATTAATGTACGTCATTCTCTTTTAGAATTAAATTGGCACCTTCCAGTTGCTACAGAATGGGCTTTAAATTTAAAAACTTTTTTGGTTAGAACATTAGATCAATTTGATATTAGTACATACGGACTGACGTTCGGAATTTCGGATTATAACCGAGAAGGTCATTATTTTACATCCATTGTAATTGAAAAAAATCTATTGCCAAAAGATTT
Organism: Flavobacterium agrisoli; assembly: GCF_016522065.1. Lineage (GTDB taxonomy): Bacteria > Bacteroidota > Bacteroidia > Flavobacteriales > Flavobacteriaceae > Flavobacterium > Flavobacterium agrisoli. Next base: position 454,223 of record NZ_JAEHFV010000001.1, read on the forward strand.
AGAATCTATCAAAATTCGAGATACATTTAATGTTTTATACGCAAAAAATTTTGATGCCAATACACGAAATTATATTATTCACTCGCAAGATATTGATAAGCTTGAATTGCCTACAATTTTGATTGAGTTGAGTAAAAAATATTTTGAAGAATTAGGAAATGCTTTGGATAACGAAGATGCCAAATTGACCACAACTAACGAAAAAATTACGGTTGAATTGTACCAATGTTCGGAATGTTTAACCCATTATAGCCCAGAATACGGCGATCCAAGTCAAGAAATTCCGAAAGGTATAAAATTTGAATATTTACCCGCCGATTACCATTGTTCTTTATGCGAAGCGCCCAAAAGCAGTTTTAAAAAAATTGAACCAATTAGCATTGAAATTACCCGCCAATAGCAATCATACTCCTGTTGTCAAAGTGTAATTTAGGATCATTCATTTTTTCGGAAGTAGACATGCCTGAACGGGTTTTGAATTTTTTTTGCAAACAATTCGAAATTAATTCTGGTAAATCGGCACCATTTCTCAAAGAAGTAAGTAAATCCGTTTCTTCATTCGAAAAAAGACAATTTTTAATTTTCCCATTTGCCGTTAATCGAATGCGATTACATCCGTCACAAAACGGATTGGTTATCGAACTAATAATTCCGAAATCACCCGTAAAACCTTTTATTTGAAATTTGCGTGCCGTAAAGTTTTTTTCATCGGTAAGTTTGCTAACCTTTTCAGGAGCAAAATAAGAAGTGGCTTGTTCTAAAATTTCCATTTCGTTAACCATTTTACTTTTATCCCATTGATTTCCGGCAAAAGGCATAAATTCTATAAACCGTATCGAAATCGGCAAAAGGTGGGTCAGTTTGATAAAATCAACTATTTCATTCTCATTAAAACCACGCATTAAAACCACATTGATTTTTACTTTAAAATCGTGAGCAATTAAAAGTTGTAAATTAGACATTACTTTATCAAACTGATCTCTCAACGTAATGGTATTAAATTTAGAAGCAATCAAAGTATCCAAACTAATATTAACCGACTCTATTTGAGCTGATTTCAAAACATCAAAATAACGATCAATTAAAATACCGTTTGTGGTAATAGATAAATTGGTATTAAGTTGGGCTAGTTTGGAGCAAATTTCAGGAAAATCTTTTCTAAGTAAAGGCTCACCTCCTGTTAGTCTAATTTTATCAACTCCATGATTTACAAAAATTTGTGCTATTTGAAAAATTTCATCAGCAGTCATCAACTCTTTTTTAGGCGATAACGGAATTCCTTCGGCAGGCATGCAATAAGTACATCTTAAATTGCATTTTTCTATCAAAGAAATACGCAAATAATTGTGCAAGCGCCCAAAATTATCCGTTAAAACCGTATTAGAGGTTGTCATGATTTTTTCCTTTTAAAATATGAAATGCATGCAGAATATGAGGAAAAACTGCATCCATAGATTCTTTCGCTCCATTCCTTGAACCCGGAAGTCCTAAAACAATTGTTTTGCCTATTATGCCCGCAACCGTTCTAGATAACATGGCATAAGGCATGCGCTGTTGCCCATAATTGCGAATGGCTTCTTCAATTCCTGCAATACGTTCGTCTAAAAGCGGAATAAGAGCTTCGGGCGTGACATCTCGTGGTGAAAGACCAGTTCCACCCGTAAAAATAACCAATTGGTTCTCTTTGCTAAAGGTTTTAACTCGCTCTTGAATAATCTCAAATTCATCTGGTATTACTTCGTAATGGGAAGTTTCAACTTCGCAATTTTCTAATTTTTCAACAATTATTTTGCCAGAACGATCTTCTTTTTCAGCAGCAAAAATAGAGTCTGAACATACAAACACTGCGGCTTGAATTGTATTTCTAAATTTATTTTTATAAGAGGATTTACCCCCTTTTTTTTCTAATAATTTAATCGAGCCAATTTCTATGTTTTTATCAATTGGTTTGAGCATATCGTACATAGTTAATGCCACTATTGACGCACCGTGCATAGCCTCTACCTCCACTCCTGTTTTATAAACCGTTTTTACCGTAAATAAAATGGTAATATGCAAAACTTCAATTTCATAAGCAACACCCGTAAACTCTATCGGCAACGGATGGCAATCTGGAATTGCGAGATGGGTATTCTTCACCGCAAATAAACCTGCTGTTTTAGCCATTTCCAATACATTACCTTTTGGCACTAAATTTTGCTGAATAGCATCTATTGTGTCTTGGGAACTCACAATTACAGTGGCAGTTGCAGTAGCACTTCTTAACGTATTTATTTTGTGGGTTATATCAACCATTTATGAATTTTTTTTCCAAGTAAAAGTATCGTTTTCAAAAAGCTCTTTTCCAAAAATAGGCACATCGGTTTTTATCCAATTAACGATGTTCTCTGTAGCTTCATACACTTGTTTTCTTCGAGGAGCCGAAACAAAAACAAACAAGCAAATTTCACCCGCATTTACTTTTCCGATGCTATGGTAAATGTGCATACAAGTAAGATCAAATTTTTTGAATGCCTTTTCTCTTATGGCATGCAAGGCCTCGTTAGCCATGTCAGTGTAAGCAGAATATTCAATGGCTACCACTCTATTTTCGTGAATAACATCTGCTCGAACTTGACCTAAAAAAATATTGTGGGCCCCAATGGTATGCTTCGTTTGGTGTTTCGCAATCGAATCGGCTATAAAACTTGGCGCTATTGGGCCGTCAACAAATACATTTTTACTCATTTTATTATTTTTAGTGAGAACTAACTTTATTCTCTTTTAGTAGTGTAACCAAAGCTTGTGCTCCAAACTCACAATTTATTATGTTTTTAAAGTTTCTTTTTTGAAGCATTTCTGCCGCCATTTTACTTCGAATTCCAGATTGGCAAAAAACAATTATTTCTTTTGATTTATCCAAAATACTATGTTTTTCTTCTAACTCTGATAATGGAATTTGAATACAATTTTCAAATTCAACTAAAGGCAATTCATCCGAATTACGGACATCCAAAAACAGTACGTTTTTAGAAGATATTTTTGACATTATAGTAGTAATTTCAATAGTCCTACTGTTATCTTCTGTAGTTTTAAAATGGTTTCTAAATTCTGCTTCAGATTGAATATATACTTCTTTTTTTGCAAACGAAAATTTTTCTTGTAAGTTACTTAAACAATTATAAATCAAAACGCTACCAGTAATTACTTCTCCAATTCCTAAAAGTATTTTTAAAACTTCATTAGCTTGTAACATACCGATTATTCCAACCGAAACACCCAATACTCCTGCTTCAACGCAATTCATCGAATTCCTGTTTTCGTTAGGATATAAACAGCGGTAAGTTGGCCCATTTTGATAATTAAAAACAGCTACTTGCCCTTCAAATCGATAAACGGAACCATAGACCAAAGGTTTGTTTTTCACTACACAAGCATCATTAATTAAATATTTTGTTGCAATATTATCGGTTCCATCAATTATAACATCATATTTTTCTACCAATTCTAAAGCATTTTCGGCTGAAAAAAGCATTTCGTAGGCAATAATTTCGCAATCGCTATTGAGCGCATTCATGCTCTTTTTCGCTTCCTGAACTTTACTTTTCCCAATGCCATCAGTCGTATAAATAACCTGTCTTTGTAAATTGGTAATTTCAATTTTATCGACATCCACAATACCAATTTTTCCAATACCTGCGGCAGTTAAATAGGGTAAAATGGTTGCGCCTAAGCCACCCGCACCGATCAGAAGAACTTTAGCATTTTGGAGTTTTTCCTGACCAGTTGTACCAATTTGTGGTAAGATGACTTGTCTGTTGTAACGTGAACTCATTTTTATTTGATTAACCTCCAGCAAAAGGTGGTAAAAGCGCTATAGTATCATTAGATTGCAAAAAATATTGTTCTAAATCTGCCACAATTTTTTGGTTTACAGCAACACTATATGTAATAGATTCTAATTGATGTTTTTGATGTAAGTCTGCCACTATTTGGGACAAAGAAATAGATTCAAAATCGAATGTTTCTTTATCACATTTTGTTTTTTCAGCAACGGCACCAAAATACTTAACTTCAATCATTATTATAAATTTAAATTTTGAATGATAAATTCATCTTTTATAAAACTTTCTTCAAAATAAGCATTGAAATTAGAAGAATGTTTAACTACTTCTCCAATTACAATAATTGCCGGCGAAGCTATATTTTTTTCGGCTACTAATTTACTAATCGTATTTACAGTACCAATTACTTTTTGTTCTGAATTTTTAGTACCGTTTTGAATAATGGCTACCGGTAAATCATCAGTTCTATTTTCTTGATAAATTGCAATTATTTCTTCTAGTTTGTGCATTCCCATCAAAATAACCACTGTAGCTGCCGATTTAGAGGCTAAATATACGTCTTTTGAAAGTTTATGTGCCGATGTTGTTCCGGTAATTACCCAAAAACTTTCTGAGATTCCGCGTTGTGTTAAACTTATTCCATTTGAGGCTGGCACACCTAAAGCCGAAGAAATTCCGGGAACCACAGCAGTTTCCAAACCAAAAGATTGAGCATATTCGATTTCTTCACTACCTCTTCCAAATACAAATGGGTCACCTCCTTTTAAACGTACCACATGTCCGTATTTTTGCGCCATAACCACAATTAATTCATTAATTTGATCTTGGGTATAGGCATGACAACCCAAACGTTTTCCAACAAAAATTATTTCGGCTTGGGGTGCGTATTGTAATAATTCTTCGTTGACTAAAGCATCATATAAAACAACATCCGCATTTTCTAATGCTTTTATAGCCTTAATCGTTATCAAATCTACATCACCTGGCCCTGCTCCTACAACGGTTAAAACGGGTTTTTTACTTGTTTTCATAATTAGCTTAATTTATTAGTTAATTGTTCCAATTCATCTATCGAATTAATGTTTGTGACTAAATATTCTTGATTTTCATCAAAACGAATTATTTGATGGGGTACAGAAACCACAAAATTCATCACTTTTAACTGATTGGCATTAATTGCTTCTTGCGCTTTAGAAACTACATTTTTAGAATAAATTCCTATTAACGGATGCATTTTCGATTCAGAAGCCAATGTTGTTATTGCAGCCGCTTCATCATGTTTTTGGATTAAATCCATTAATAATTCGGTTGAAATCAACGGAATATCGCAGCTTAAAATCAAATTACTTTCGGTTTCTGTAAACCTTAGAGCGGTGTAAATCCCCCCTAGTGGCCCTTTATCTATTGCTACATCATTAATTTTTTTATAAGGTAAATAATCATATTCCGTGCCATTAGTCACCAAAACAATATTTTTAGAAATAGGCAAAACAGCCGCTATAATATGCTCAATAAAAGGTTTATCTCTAAATAATACCAACCCTTTTTCTGCTTGCATTCGAGTGCTTTTTCCACCACATAATATAAATACGGTAATTGGTTTCATTTGTATTAATTTAAGGGTAATAATCTAACGAACTGATTTTTTCTTATTTGAGTAGTATCGTAAGGGACAACGACTAAACAATTTGCAATTGCAAACGTATTTAACATGGCTGAACTTTGACTTTCTAAAACAGTCACATGCGTTCCATCATATAATCCTTTAAGAAATAATGTTTTCCCGTTAGGATTTTGAATTGTAGCATTTGACTTTCGAAGGATTTCAGTTTGATGAATTTCTTCAAATCCCATTCTTTTTTTTAAGGCGGGTAAAACATACACGTAAAAACTAGTTAAAGAAGAAGCTGGATTTCCCGGCAATGCAAAAACTAATTTCTCTCCCTTTTTTCCGAAGAATAAAGGTTTTCCAGGTTTTTGATTGATTTTATAAAACAATTCTTCGACATCATTTTTCACTAATGCCTCTTTAACAAAATCATAGTCACCAACCGAAATTCCGCCAGAAATTAAAATAACGTCAAAATTAGATAAAAGCTTTTTTATTGCTTTTTTAGTTGACTTCAATTTATCTTTTACTCTGAAAACTTTAGTTTTTCTTATTCCAATACTGATCAATGCGGCTTGCAACATAACGGAATTACTTTCAAAAATCTTACCTTTTTTTAGTTTTTTTCCCGGTTCAATTAACTCGCTCCCTGTAACCAAAATAGCTACTTTTGGTTGCTGATAAACTAAAACATCTATTATTCCCAAACAAGCCAAATACCCAATAGCTGCTGGACTTAAGACGGTATCTTTTTCTAAAACAAGTGCTCCTTTTTCTACTTGCTCGCCTTTGGCACGAATATTTGCACCTTTTTGAGGCATTTTTTCAATTGTTATTAAATCCTCTTCCCTTTTTACATGTTCCTGCATTACCACTGTATCAGCATGATTCGGTACATAAGCACCCGTGAAAATACGTATCGCTTCGTTTTCTTGCAAATGTGGATCACTGTGACTACCCGCTTGAATACCACCTATTACTTTATAATATTCATCTTCACCTTGCACAAAAGCATAACCATCCATTGCCGATTGCCTAAACGGAGGCATATTAATAGGCGAAAAAACGGTTTCAGCTAACACAAAACCCAAGGCTTTATTCACCTTAAGTTTGACAGCTCTCATTTTAAAGCTATTTTCCTGAATGATATGTAATGCTTGGTCAACTTGTATCATGACGATTATGTATTTTCAAAACTAAGTAAAAATACTTAATGCAAATATACGTATTTAAACTTACTATACACTGATTAATTAAAATTTTTATTTTATATAAAATTAAAGAAAATTCTAACGTAAAATAGCTAACCTTCATAACATATAAATGTATCGATTAAAGTAAGTTTGGTAGGTTATTAAAAATGTTATTTTACCAAAAAATAAAAAAAGCAATTAATTAAAACTAGTATATAAAAAAACTGCCCCTAAAAGGAGCAGTTTTATACAAAATATAAGAATATATATATTTAGTTTTTCACTTTAAAGGTAACCCTTCTTACTATTTGACGAGCTTCAGCAGAATTTTTATTCACTGATGTATCTTCTCCATTACCTGAAACTGTTAATCTAGAAGCATCAATTCCTGCTTGCGTAACTACACTTTTAACAGCTTCTGCTCTTTTTTGAGATAATTGTTGGTTGTAATCCGAATTACCAATTTCATCAGCATAACCAATAATCTCAGCAGTAGAAGAAGGATTATTTTTCATGTATTTCACTAAGAAATCAACACCAGATAAAGAAGCATTAGTTGGTTTAGAAGAATTAAAGTCGAAATAAACATTTACGTAACCATCATTAATTAACTCCTCAACAGTACCATTAGCTGCACTGTTATTTTGACCGTAAGTACTTTGTAAATAGCTTTCTAACTCATCTGGAACCCCATTTTGGTTATTATCAATAGATTGCCCTTTAGTATTAACAGCAACACCTGCAATACTGTTTGGTTCTAAATCATATAAATCAGCAACACCATCTTTGTCGCTATCAACTAGACCCGTTTCTACTAAACTAAGTCTACGATCAAAATCTGAATATTTATCCGCTTCAACCACCCAATCAGCGTGTTTTTCGTTTTTACCAAGATAGAAAGTCAAACCAACAGATGCGTTCAATATAACACCATCTACTCCACTAGTTCTAGCCCTTGACATTCCATCAAAATTTTGATTTTGTTTAAGATTCATAATACCCGATAAATCACCTGTTAAGGCTACACGGTTTCCTAACCTTATCTGACCGGTAAGACCCATAATAGCATTAGCAGTATAATCTTCACCATCGAATCCGTCATCTGCGGTTAATTGACCCACACCAAAACCTCCATGAGCTAATAAACTCAAAGTGTTTGTCCAAGTTTCAAAATTTAAAGTTCTCCCTAAATTCACAACACCTTGTAAATCTAATCTCATGTAACGGCTATCAAATTCTAATGAAGTATCCGCCTCCGAAAATTGATCATATCCGTAATCTAATTTCAAACCGAACTTTGGATTGAACATATATCGTACACCTACGTCTCCATGCCATGGACTAATTGATTCTGTATAATATCCAGGTGTAAAAGTTCTAAAAGGTTTGTTTAATCCACCATTTAATTCGATAGACCAATGGTTATAATCATTATTATTTGCCATCTCTGACTCTGTGGCTGTTTGTGCTTGAGCTGCAAAAGACAGTAGTAATACTGATAAAGAAGTGATTGTTTTTTTCATGTTTAATAAAATTTAGTTTGTATTTTGTAAGTAAATATCGATAAATATTTTAAATTATTAAACAAATTTAACAATACATTTCATAAAACCTTTCTATTTGTAGTTATATAATTCCCATGTTTACTGAATTTAATGGCTTAACATATGTGTAATAATCATTGATATTGCTCAAAAGTTGATTTCTATTTAATCATCTATGCATTATTTTAGGATAAAGACAATGTTAAAGCATATTTGATTAATTTTACCAAATATTAAAATTTTCCAAAAAAAAAGAGAGCCATTGCCCTCTTTTATCTTTTTTAACCTATAGTTATTATTCATCATCATCTTCATCGTCCTCATCTAGGATTTCTTTGTCCTCTTCATCTTCATCATCCCCATCAACATCTGGTTTATCCGAATCCGTTTCTTCATCTTCATCATCATCATTGATATCATCCACCAAGTCTAAACCTTTTATTGGTTCAATAGTATCTACATCTGCATCAATATCATCATCCTCATCATAATTTTCAATTCTATCGGCCAGTTTGGTGCTAATTTTTACCAAATAAATGGTATCCTCAGTACGCACTTCCACTGCTTCAACAAGTTCGTTTTTAGCATTTTTAAAACGGATTACATCCGAATCATCGTAACCATCAGGAAATTTTTCGACTAAAAGATTTAAAATTTCATTGGTCAGTTTTGCGTAATCAACTATTACTCTTTTCATAAAGTTATTCTATAAATCTAATAAATATGCAAAAATTAATGGCGCAACAATCGTTGCGTCGGACTCTATAATAAATTTAGGTGTGTTTATATCCAATTTACCCCAGGTTATTTTTTCATTAGGCACTGCTCCTGAATAAGAACCGTAACTTGTTGTAGAGTCTGAAATTTGACAGAAATAGCTCCAAAAAGGAATATCATGCATTTCCATGTCTTGATAAAGCATTGGCACTACACAAATAGGAAAATCTCCTGCAATACCACCTCCTATTTGAAAGAAACCAATTCCGTTTTCACTGTTTTTTGTATACCAATCGGCTAGAAATGTCATGTATTCAATTCCAGATTTCATGGTTGATGCTTTTAATTCTCCTTTAATTACATAAGAAGCAAAAATATTTCCCATTGTACTATCTTCCCAGCCGGGAACAATGATAGGTAAGTTTTTCTCTGCAGCAGCATACATCCAGCTGTCTTTCAAGTCAATTTCGTAGTATTCTTCCAAAACCCCCGAAAGCAACATTTTATACATAAATTCATGTGGAAAATAACGCTCACCTTTGTCATCAGCATCTTTCCAAATTTTATAGATGTGTTTTTGCAAACGACGAAAAGCCTCATGCTCTGGAATGCAAGTATCGGTAACTCGGTTTAAACCTCTTTCTAATAAATCCCATTCTTCTTGAGGAGTTAAATCACGGTAATGCGGTACACGCTCGTAATGCGAATGCGCTACCAAATTCATGATATCTTCTTCAAGATTGGCGCCAGTACATGAAATAATTTGAACTTTATCTTGTCTGATGATTTCTGCAAAAATTTTTCCTATCTCTGCAGTACTCATGGCTCCAGCCATACTTACAAGCATTTTAGCACCATTGGCTAATTGTTGTTCGTAAGCTTTGGCAGCATCCACTAAAGCAGCCGAGTTAAAATGCAAATAGTGTTTTTCGATAAACTGACTTATTGGTCCTTTCATTATTCTATTTTTTTATATTTTATTTTAAATAATGTTACTGCAAATTACTAAATTTTCAATTCAGAACATTTTTAAATTGTGATTTTTTTATTGTTTTTTATGGTATCCTAATATTTTTAAAACATCATCAGAAGTTTGCTGTTCCGAAAAAACTTCGGTTGCTACAATACCATTTTCGTCACGATCAATTAAAATATGCTTCGGTTGAGGAATCAAACAATGGTGTAAGCCTCCATAACCCCCAATGGTTTCTTGGTATGCACCAGTGTTAAAAAAACCAATATACAAGGGTTTTTCTTTGTTATATTTAGGCAAATAAATAGCGTTCATGTTTTGTTCCGAATTGTAATAATCATCGCTATCACAAGTTAAACCACCCAATAAAACCCTTTCGTAAGTATCATTCCATCGGTTAACAGCCAGCATGATAAATCGTTTGTTAATGGCCCAAGTATCGGGTAATGTTGTAATAAAAGAGGAATCAATCATATTCCACTTTTCACGATCGTTTTGTTGCTTTTGATATAATATCTGATAAATAGCTCCTCCACTCTCCCCTACAGTAAACGAACCAAATTCCGTAAAAATATCGGGAACATCCACTTCGGCTTCGTCACAAGCAATTTTAATCTGATTGATTATTTCATCAATCATATATTGGTAATCATATTCAAATGCTAATGAATTTTTGATTGGAAAACCGCCACCAATATTCAAACCATCTAACGTAGGACATTCCTTTTTTAAAGCAATATAAACTTTAATACATTTTACCAATTCGTTCCAGTAATATGCAGTATCATTTATACCGGTATTAATGAAAAAATGCAGCATTTTAAGCTCTAAATTTTCATTTTCTTGAATTTGTTTTTTATAAAAAGACACAATGTTTTTATATCCAATTCCCAATCGAGAGGTATAAAACTCAAATTTAGGTTCTTCTTCGGCTGCAATTCGAATTCCAATTTTAAATTTCCCTTTAATTTCTTTTTGAAGTAAATCTAACTCTTCGTAATTATCAATAATTGGCATCGTGTTTTTGTGCCCGTTATTGATTAATCTCGCAATATTGGTAATGTATTGATCGCGTTTAAATCCGTTACAGATTACGAAAGTATTTTTGTTGATTTTACCATTTTCAAGTAAATTTTCAACGATATTAATATCAAATGCAGAAGAAGTTTCTACGTGAATTTTGTTTTTAAAAGCCTCATTCATGATATATTCAAAATGCGAACTTTTGGTACAATAACAATAGTAGTATTTACCATCGTAATTGTTTTTTTCCATCGCATTTCGAAACCAACTTTTGGCTTTTTTAATATTATTTGAAATTTGTGGCAAATAGGTAAACTTTAAAGGAGTACCGTATTCTTCTACCAATTTCATTAAATCAATATTATGAAATTGTAGATTGTCTTTATTAAGCTTAAATTCTTCTTGAGGAAAGTAGTACGTTTGATTGATAAGATCCGAATATTTTGTATTCATTTGATTTTAAAAATTTAAAAGTTAATTTTTGATCCTTTAACATTTTTAAAAATTCAAACCCTAATATTAGCGTATACAATTTCTAGATTATCGTGTTCTGTATTTTTCAATTGAAATAAAACGGCGCAAAAGCTTCCCAATAATTCATAAAAACGATTCAATATTCGCAATAAAGAAATATTGTTTTTGTTCTTCTTAGAACTAAATTGTTTTGATTTATGGGTTCGTTTCATTGGCGCAAATGTAAAAAATAATATAAACGTAATGCAAAGCTTTTTTATTAAAAAAAGACTAAGATTTGTAATCCTTGAAAGCGTCTAAAATTAAATTATTTTCAACCGATTGATTAATAATTATTTTGCCAATTCCGTCAATGAGCGCAAACTGAATTAATCCGTATTCATTCTTTTTATCGTGAATCAATAATTCTAAAATCGGATCAATATCACTCGTCTCAAAATCAACATCTTCGTAAATAGTTTGGATTGTTTTTTTGATTTGTATGTATTCGGCTTCCGAAATTAAATTTTTTCGCAAACAGATATAACTTTCCAAAATCATTCCAATTGCGATGGCTTCACCGTGCAATAAAGTCTTTTTTGCCTCGTGATCTAAAAAGTAACCTTCAATGGCATGCCCTAAAGTATGTCCGAAATTAAGTGCTTTTCGGATGTTTTTTTCTGTCGGATCTTGTTTTACAATTTCATTCTTAATTTCTACCGAACGGTAAATTAAAGTATCCAAAGTATCAAAATCCAATGAAGTTAAATCTAAAAATTGTTCCCAATATTGCCTGTCATAAATCAAACCGTGTTTTAACATTTCGGCCAAGCCAGAACGCATTTCGTTTTGAGGAAGCGTTTCTAAATAATGGGTATCAATCAAAACCATTAAAGGCACATTGATAACGCCAATTTGGTTTTTTAAATTACCTAAATCTACTCCGGTTTTTCCGCCAACAGAAGCATCAACCATTGATAATAAAGTAGTTGGAATATGAATAAAATCCAGTCCTCTTTTAAAGGTTGAAGCTACAAATCCACCCAAATCGGTTACTACTCCTCCACCTAAATTAATTACTAACGATTTTCTATCGGCACCTAATTCGGTCAAAACTTTCCATATTTCAATGCAGGTATCGATATTTTTATTGATTTCGCCCGACTCAAATTCTATAATTTCAACGGTCAAATCGGTTTCTAATAAAGGTAAAAAATGGGGTGCGCAATGCTCGTTGGTTTGAGTATCAACAATTATAAAAATTTTGGAGTATTTGGTCTCTTTTAAATGTTTGTTTAAAGCTTCGTAAGCCTTTTCGTTAAAATGAATAGGATAGTTGTTGGCTTGTATAAATTCCATTTTATTTTTTGGTTATTTGAAAATACAAAATAAGGCATTTTTAACTAAATAATTTTCAAACTCTATCTATATTTGCACAAAAATATCACAAAAAATGGAAAATATTTTCAATAACACACAAGTTGCCTTTTCGCTAAAAAGCGATACGGAACTTGATCGTGCCTACTTTCTTTTCAAAATGATTGCTAACCAACCTCTAGTTCGCATCGGAACAGCAGTTACTAATTTTGCTATAAAAGCCAATTTACCTGTTGAAAAATTAATACGTGCTACTGTTTTTGACCATTTTTGCGGTGGTGTTAACGAGAACGATTGTTTAAGTGTTGTTGATAAAATGTTTACCAAAGGTGTTTCTTCAGTTCTGGATTATTCGGTTGAAGGAAAAGAAGAAGAAGACCAATTTGAAGCTGCTTTGGTGATGACATTAAAAACCATTGAGTTTGCTAAAGAACGCATGGCTATTCCGTTTGCAGTATTTAAGCCCACTGGTTTAGGTCGATTTGAATTATTTGAAAAAATCGGAGCTTCAAAAAAATTATCTTCTTCGGAAGAAGAAGAATGGAACCGAGTAAAAGAACGTTTCGATAAAGTCTGTAAAGAAGCGCATTCTAAAGATGTAGCCTTATTGGTTGATGCTGAGGAAAGCTGGATGCAAGATGCTGCCGATGATTTAGTAACAGATATGATGCGTAAATACAATACCCAAAAAGCAATTGTATTTAATACTTTGCAATTGTATCGTTGGGATCGATTGGATTATTTAAAAAACTTACATGAAATTGCCAAAAAAGAAGGCTTCTATATTGGGATGAAAGTAGTTCGTGGCGCTTATATGGAAAAAGAAAATGCACGAGCCGAAGAACTTGATTACGTTTCCCCTATTTGTGTTTCAAAAGAAGCAACTGATATCAATTATGATGCAACCGTGGCTTATATGTTAGATCATATTGACAAAATGTGCATTTTTGCAGGAACTCACAACGAGAACAGTTCGTATAAATTAATGGAAATGATGCAAACGCGCGGACTTAAACCGAATGACGAGCGCATTTGGTTTGGACAATTATATGGGATGAGTGATAACATAAGCTACAATTTAGCGGCAAACGGATACAATGTGGCCAAATACCTTCCTTTTGGTCCTGTTAAAGATGTTATGCCGTATTTGATTCGTCGTGCTGAAGAAAATACTTCTGTTGCCGGACAAACCAATCGCGAGTTAACCTTAATTAAAAAGGAAAGAAAAAGAAGAAAAGAAAATTCAAAATAATTTTTAAAACTAAAAATGCGTCAAATAACTGACGCATTTTTTTTATAATTTACTGATATAACTTCCGTACATATCTTTAAATTCATAACCTTTTGCAAATCTGTCTTTGCTAAGTTTTTTAAATTCAACCAATCCCCAAAGTACAAATTCTTTCATAAAATAAATATCTTTTTCCTCTAGATTGGGTTGGTATTTTTTAAGTAATTGATTTAAAGGCGATACAGCGTCGAGCGCTTTTTTGTATTCTTCTTCCGAAGCATTGTCTAAAAGTTCAAAACCACTTTCGGTAAAAAACCATTCAACAATTTCGGTATAAGGTGTTACCGCATCTGGCCGTTCTAATTTTTCAATCTTTGGAAAATATTCCGAAAACAAAGTTCGTATTGCACTATTAATTAAAAGTTGCGCCACTTCTGCAGCTCCTTCTTGTTCGCCTTCATAAACCAATTCAACTTTTCCTGTAATGGCAGGAATGATCCCAACAAAATCACTCAAACGAATAGTAGTTTGATTTACCCCCGAAAGCAATGCTCTCCGTTCGGCAGTGCTTAGCAAGTTTTCAAAAGCAGTAATACTCATTCGCGCACTTACACCACTTTTATGATCAATATATTCGCTTTCACGTGCTTCAAAACTAATTTGTTCTAAAATATCTCTGGCTAAACTAGGAACATAAACCAAGTTATTTTGAAAACTATCCAACGTAACTTCTTGCGCTGTTATGGTTTTAGCAATGTTAATATTTTCGGGATAATGCGTAAGTATTTGCGAACCAATTCGGTCTTTTAAAGGCGTTACGATACTGCCTCTATTGGTATAATCTTCAGGATTTGCTGTAAATACAAATTGGATATCCAAAGCCAATCGCAATTTAAAACCTCGAATTTGAATATCGCCTTCTTGCAAAATATTAAACAAGGCAACCTGAATTCGAGCTTGTAAATCGGGTAATTCGTTGATAACAAAAATACAGCGATTGGCGCGCGGAATCATTCCGAAATGAATCACTTTTTCATCAGCATAAGAAAGTTTTAAATTGGCCGCTTTTATCGGATCCAAATCACCAATTAAATCGGCAACAGTTACATCGG
This sequence comes from Flavobacterium agrisoli, assembly GCF_016522065.1. Taxonomy (GTDB): domain Bacteria; phylum Bacteroidota; class Bacteroidia; order Flavobacteriales; family Flavobacteriaceae; genus Flavobacterium; species Flavobacterium agrisoli. The sequence continues at coordinate 469,279 of NZ_JAEHFV010000001.1, forward strand.
GTGTGGCTAATTTTTCGAAAAAACGTTCCGAGCGATGCAACCAAATAATTGGCGTTTCATCTCCTTCATCTGCAATTAGATTTTTAGCAAACCTAGAAATGGGATTAAACGGATCGTCGTTTATTTCGGAACCTTCTACATAGGGAATATATTCATCCAATAATTCAATCATTTTGCGAGCCAATCGGGTCTTTGCTTGTCCGCGAAGTCCTAGTAAATTAATATTATGTTTGGATAAAATAGCGCGCTCCAGTTCCGGTATTACACTATTTTCAAAACCGTGAACCCCTTCAAAAACCGGTTTTCCCGTTTTGATCTTTTCAATTAAATTAGAACGTAATTCTTCTTTAATCGATTTACTTTGGTAGCCCGATTTTTTTAATTCGCCTAATGTATTTATTTTTTTTATATCCATTTTATTTGATTAAAAATTGAAAAATTAAATGATTTAAAAATTCAATATGTTTATTTGTAATTGATGATCAACGGCTTTCGAATTCATAAATTAGTAAAGCGCTTTGTCTCTTTGCGGCTTTACTTCTAAAAAAGATGACCTATCAGCAACTTCTTACTTTACCCGCTTTTTTCTATTTGTTTCGTAATCTTCAAAAATCATTTCTCCTAAACCTTTTAAGCCCGTGTAAAAGGCTTTACCTTGATTGGCTTCGGTAAAATGATTCACAAATCGCTGCAAATAAGGATCCTGCGCAATCATAAAGGTAGTTATAGGAATATGTAATTTTCGAGCTTGTTGGGCTTGTGTGTAACACTTATCTACAATATATTCGTCTAAACCATTACTGTTCATATAATAACTGCCGTCGCGTTCTCTCACGCAACTTGGTTTACCATCTGTAATCATGAATATTTGTTTATTGGTATTTCGTTTACGACGCAAAATATCCATTGCCAATTGTAAACCAGCCACGGTGTTGGTATGGTAAGGTCCGACTTTTAAATAGGGTAAATCTTTAATCGAAATAGTCCAAGCATCATTACCAAAAACCAAAATATCTAAGGTGTCTTTTGGGTAACGAGTCGTAATTAACTCGGCCAAAGCCATAGCCACTTTTTTAGCCGGAGTAATTCGGTCTTCGCCGTATAAAATCATACTGTGACTAATATCAATCATCAAAACAGTGCTCATTTGAGCTTTGTATTGCGCTTCTTCGACAATCAAATCATTTTCGGTTAATTTAAAACCGTTTAAACCATTATTGATTTGTGCATTTTTTAAACTTTCGGTTAAGGAAATCTGTTCCAAAGCATCGCCAAAACGAAATTCTCGGTATTCACCAGTATGTTCGTCTCCGTTTCCTGAAAATTTTGTTTTATGGTTTCCCGCCCCCGAACGCTTTAAATTCCCAAAAATTTGATCTAAAGCTTGCTGGCGAATTGCTCTTTCTGTCTTGGCTGTAATTCCAATATTTGAAGAGCCGTCATCTTGAAGTTCTTCTTTTATATAGCCTTTTTTCTTAAGGTCTTCTATAAAATCATCAATGGTGTATGTATCATCGGTTAGCTGGTACTCGTCATCTAACTCGCGAAGCCAGCTAATTGCTTCATCAAAATCGCCCGAAGTATGGGTAAGGAGTTCTTTAAAAATACCAAAAAGTTTATCGAACGGTGACTGAAAAGGAGCCTCGTAAGTCTTAAAGTAAAATCCTTTTTTAAGTTCATTTTTCATAATTCTAAAATTAGCGTATTTTAGAATTAGTAAAAAACAACAATTATTAATTTTTAGTTAAAGTATTTTTGTAAAACGCATCAATTTTTAAAATAATCACATCAAAAAATCCTTTTAACTGAATACTAACTAACTTATTCTCCTTTCAGAAAAAACCATTTTTCTCTTTCTTTTACAAAAGTAGAAAACTCATGATGAATGTGTTCTACCTGATTTTCAGCTTTATAAAAAGCCTTAAACTCAACTGTATTTTCCGTAAAATTAATGATTTCCAACTTCAGCCATTTGTTTGACGTTGCCCAATCTAAAATAGCTTCTTTTGAATAAAATCGCCGTTCCGAAATGTGAGTGGTTTCTAATAAATATGCTGCCTGATGTGTTGCAAAAGCCGAATATCGTGATCGCATCAATGCCAAAACAGTAGGCGCCTTTTTATTTTTATGGTATTGGCCACAACAATTTTCATACAAGAGTCCAGTATCGCAATAACAAATAAGGTTTTTCATTATTTATTCGGCCGCATTAATTTTTTGATGTAACTGATTTAATAATACTTGGTATTTGCTAATCTCCCTCAACTCCGCGTCTTCTTCGGCAAAATCAAGCATTTCATCCAAATCATCACTTACGTCTACTAATTTATTATTGGCCGCTTTTAATTCTTTTGCCGCAATTAAATCAATAATTTCTTGAACTTTGGATTTCAAATCAGCAAATTTGTCGTTTTCCATATTAATTATTTTTGGGATGAATCTTTATTGTCGTTATATTTTTTTACAATTAACTTAAGCTTTTCTTTCCGTTCCATTTCGGCATTTTTCGCTTTGTTTTGTGCTTTATACAGCTTATTATTGTGACTTTCTCTATTCTTTTGGTTATTCCTACTCATTTTGTATGTTCCTTTTTATGTCCTCCAAACTTGTTTCGGAAAAAATAAGTTCGTGAATAATTTTTTTTCGTAAAAATTCCAAATAATCAAATTCAAAGTACTTTGCCCACGAAGTCAATTCGAGTAAATTCCGAATTTGTTTAATTCGTTTTCGAGTTTCTAAAGTAGTTCGTAAAACCGCTTTTTTATCATAATTAGGATTATTTTTGTGCTGATAAAGGACTGTTTTTTTATCAAAATCTACTTCAATATAATATAATTTCTCCGAATTATTATCGGGATAAAAATCATTCCAATTGGCAAAACCAACTTTGCATTTGGTAGGCGTTTCCGGTTCCAAAGCAGTTAGTCGCCATTTGCTATTGGCCAATCGTCCCCAATGATTTGATTTTCTATACATTCCTTCCGAAGTATAATAATAACTACTCCCCGATTTGCTTTCAAACTGAACTTCTAAATTGACAATTACATCAGCTGGAACTTCTTGAAAAACACAAAATGTATTTTTAAAAGAATTCGGATTGGGCTTAAACTTTTTTTGCATGGACAAATATAATCAGAAAGCAATGGATTTTGAAAAGGCTTTTATAGAAATGGTTTTGATATTCTAATTCAAAAAAAAGAAAACAAGCAAAGAGGTTAAATTTCAATTAATATTTTGAAGCCATTCAGAAAAGTTAAAAAAAAGTGTACATTTGCAAAAAAATTGTCGAATAGACCTTTAAAAGGTTCATTTTAATCCATAAACGGCAAAAAGTTACTTTTTATTTATGAAAAAAATTGTTGAATACCGCAAGTTACTAAACGTAGACAAAACGGCTGAATTAAAAGATTTAAAAAAGATTTACCGTGATGCAATGAAAGAATGTCATCCGGATAAATTTCAAGGAGATGAAGCGGGTTTAAAAGCCGCCGAAGATAAAAGTAAAGCCATCATCGAAGCCTATCATTTTTTGGTAAGTATCAACCCAGAAACGATTAAAGCAAATTTACCTGAATACACCGAAACTATTTCGACTACATCTATTACAGATTATAAATTTGTTGATGGCCGTTTAATTATTGATTTTTCAAACGGAAGTGTTTACGAATACATTAGTGTTCCTAAAGCTACTTACGTTAAAATGGTAAATGCCGATTCACCAGGACGTTTTGCTAAAAGACATATTTTGAACAATTTTACTTGGAGAAAAAAGACAAACCAAGATTAATTTGTTTAAAAATCAGTAAAAAAACACTCATAATTTATGGGTGTTTTTTTGTTTACAACCCTATTTGTTTTATATTTATTTTGTTGTTTTAGCACTAAAGCAACCAAAAATACCCAATAAACATTTAAAAATCAAACACTTAAAACCTTTAAAAACTATAACAAAATTTTAGGTCTTATATCTATATCTGTTTCGTATTTTTAGATACTTTTGTTCGACAAAATCAATTAACTTAATTAAAATAATGAAAAAAACAATCTTATTTCTTGCTCTTACCGTAGCTTTTGTTTCTTGTAGTAAAGTTGGTAAAGACGAATACATCATTTCGGGAACGGCTACTGGAGTTGAAAACGGAAAAACAATCATATTACAAACACAAGATCCTACAACTAGAGCGATCTTAAATTTAGATACTGTTAAGGTTGAAAATGGAAAATTTGAAATTAAAGGTAAAGTTACCGAACCTTCTTTTCACGTTTTAAACATTGAAAGTTTACAAGGAAATGTTCCATTCATCTTAGAAAGTGGCGAAATTAATATTGAAATTAATAAAGACAGTATTAATAAATCTAAAGCTTCGGGTACTTACAATAATGATGAGTATAACAGCTTTAAAGACGAAATGGATAAAACGCAAAAGAAAGCAATGGATTTTCAAAAGAAAAACATGGCAGTTATGCAAAAAGCACAACAAACTCAGGATACCGCAACCATCAATGGTTTGATGAAAGAATACATGAAAATTCAGCAAGAAACTGCAGAAACGTCAAAATCAAAATATAACGAATATGCAGAATCACATCCAAAATCGTTTATTAGTGTTTTAATTATACAAAGTATGCTAAGCGATCCTACAGCTGATGTTGCAAAAATTGAAAAATTATTTAACGGTTTAGACGAATCGGTTAAAAACACAAAACCCGGAACTGCTGTAAAAACAACAATCGGTCAAATGAAATTGCCTTCTGTAGGAGCAAATGCTGCACCTGCTGTAGGTAGCCCTAACTGAAGAGCAGATTTTTCTGCTCCGAATCCGGAGGGAAAAATGGTTTCTTTAAAAGAAAGTTTAGGAAAAGTAACTATCGTTGATTTTTGGGCTTCTTGGTGTGGTCCTTGCCGACAAGAAAATCCGAATGTAGTAGCTATTTATAAAGATTTACATAGCAAAGGTTTAAATATTATTGGGGTTTCTTTGGATAAAGATGCCTCTAAATGGAAAGAAGCCATTGCAAAAGATAACTTAACCTGGACACATGTTTCTAATTTAAAATTTTGGGAAGAGCCTATAGCAGCACAGTATGGTGTTGAAGCAATTCCAGCCACATTTATTTTAGACGCTTCAGGAAAAGTAGTTGCCAAAGATTTACGAGGTGCAGCCTTAAGAGCAAAAATCGAAGAACTTTTAGCGAAATAAAAAGAAACCCGTCTCAGAATTTTGAGACGGGTTTTTTATTTTATAGAATTTAAGTAAATAACTTTTTTCTCCCAGTACTTCTTTCTTAAATATTAAAAAAAACAACTAAAAAGCATTTTTCATTTTCATTTTTATTTCCTCCAAACACAAATTATTAATACTTCCTTCATGAGTGTGTTTTGTTGCTTTTGGTGATTGATAATTGCCACTTTCTAATTCTTCGGCTACTGCTTTATAAGCATCTCTAAAAGGCATTCCCGCAACCACCATTTCATTTAATGTGTCTACAGTAAACAAATAATCGTATTTTTTGTCGTTTAAGATTCCTTCTTTTACTGTGATATCCGGAATTGAAAAAATAGCAATGTCTAGACAAGCTTTTAAGTTTTGAATGGCAGGAAACAAACCTTCTTTCAGCAACTGTAAATCTCTATGATAACCACTTGGCAAGTTATTGGTAATTAAAGTAATTTCATAAGGCAAAGCTTGTATTTTATTACATTTTCCTCGAATTAGCTCAAAAACATCTGGATTTTTTTTATGCGGCATAATACTCGAACCTGTAGTTAAATGACCGGGTAAACCAATAAAATCAAAATTTTGGCTCATATACAAACAAACATCCATAGCGAATTTTGAAAGCGTCGCGGCCACACTGCTCATAGCAAAGGCAACCGTTTTTTCTGATTTTCCACGGCTCATTTGTGCAGCTACCGCATTGTATTTTAAGGTTTCAAATCCTAACTCTTTTGTTGTAAAGGTACGGTTGATTGGAAACGAACTCCCGTAACCGGCAGCAGAACCTAACGGATTTTGATCGACTACTTTCAAAGCCGCATTAAGTAAGGTAATATCGTCAATTAAGGTCTCCGCATAAGCAGAAAACCACATTCCAAATGAAGATGGCATGGCAATTTGCAAATGGGTATAGCCAGGTAAAAGAATATTTTGGTATTTTTCGGCCGAATCCATCATCAAATCAAAAAGCGTTTTTACTTGCTCTTTTAATTCGTTTACCACATCTTTTAGGTACAAATTAACATCAACTAAAACTTGGTCGTTTCGAGAGCGTGCGGTATGGATTTTTTTGCCGGCATCTCCTAATTTTTCAGTCAAAAGATATTCAATTTTTGAATGAACATCTTCAAAAGAATCTTCTATAGTAAAGTTACCTTTTGCTACCTCTGTTATAATTTCTTCTAAAGCTTCAACTAATGAATGGGTTTCTTCGGTAGTCAATAATCCAATTTGTCCCAACATTTTAGCATGAGCAATAGAGCCTAAAGCATCATATTTTGCTAAAATAAGATCCAATTCTCTATCATTTCCAACCGTAAATTGTTCGATTTGTTTTGCAGTTGGTATTCCTTTTTCCCAAAGTTTCATAGTATTCTATTTTTAAACGAAGCGACAAGTTAGGACTTGTCTGTAAAGAATTATTTTTTTAAAAAATCATTTAGAATTTTAATATACAATTGAATTCCTTCTTCAATTTCGTGTACGTATATAAATTCGTTTGCCGAATGCGAACGCAAACTCTCGCCTGGTCCTAATTTTAACGATTGGCAACTCAAAACAGATTGATCTGACAAAGTTGGCGAACCATAAGTTGTTCTTCCTAATGCAATTCCTGCTTGAACTAAACCGTGCGAAATTGGAATGGATGAGGAATTTAAATGCAGTGAACGAGGTGTTATTTCGGCTGAAACTTGTGATTGAATTAATTCTAAAACTTCTTTATTAGAATAACAATCATTTACCCGTACATCTACCACCAAATCACATTCCGAAGGGACAACATTGTGTTGCTTTCCAGCATTTATTTGTGTTACCGTCATTTTTACTGGTCCTAAAACATCCGATATTTTTTCAAATGTATAGTTTTTAAACCAATCTACCACTTGCATGGTTTTGTAAATTGCGTTGTCGTCATTTTGATGTGCGGCATGACTAGCCGTTCCTTTTATTTTTACATCTAAAACGAGTAATCCTTTTTCGGCAACGGCTAATTGCATTAAAGTAGGTTCGCCTACAATAGCGCAATCTAAAGTTGGTAAATGTTTTAAAACACTATTCAAACCATTTTTACCGCTGCTCTCCTCTTCTGCCGAAGCCACTAAAACTACATTATGTGACGGATTTTCGATTTCATAAAAATAAACAAAAGTCGCTAGTAACGATACCAAGCAACCACCTGCATCATTACTTCCTAAGCCAAATAATTTTCCATCTTCTACAAAAGCTTTAAACGGATCGTTGGTATAAGCCTGATTGGGTCTTACCGTATCGTGATGAGAGTTGAGTAACAAAGTAGGTTTGCTTGTATCAAAATTTTTATTAAAAGCCCAAACATTATTGTTTTCTCTTTGAAATGGGATATTGTTCTGATTGAACCAATTTTCAATTAAAAGAGCTGTTTGGTCTTCTTCGCTTGAAAATGAAGGTGTTTCAATTAAATTCTTTAATAATTCAATGGCTTCTTGTGTTAAGAGTTCTATGGATTTCATATAACTTTTATAGTGTTTTGTGTTTCTTTATTTTTAGAAACGATTAAAGGGTAATTAATGTATGAACGATTGTTTCGTTTTGCAACATTTTATGATGCCCTATTTTAATTTTTTGAACTCCCTGGGAAAGGCTGTTAAAACAGTTATCTAACTTAGGAATCATGCCCGAATGAATTACGTTTTCGGATTTTAATTTGTGATATAATTCAGAATTAATATCCGGAATAACCGAATCGTCATTTTCGGAATCGGACAAAACGCCGGGTTTTTCGAAACAATAATTCAAAGTAACTTCATATACTTCTGATAATGCAATGGCTAACTCGCTTGCAATAGTATCGGCATTTGTATTTAATAATTGTCCGTTTTTATCATGTGTAATAGCGCAAAAAACAGGAACAATTTCGTTTGAAATTAAGGTTTGAAGTAAAGGCGTATTTACTTTTTTCACATCTCCTACAAAACCATAATCAATAGTTGGATGATTTCGTTTATCCGATTGGATTAAATTTCCATCAGCACCCGAAAAACCAATCGCATTTGTATTTTTAGCCTGTAATTTAGCTACAATATCTTTGTTGATTTGTCCGGCATAAATCATCACCACTACATCTAACATAGCAGCATCTGTGATTCTACGTCCTTCAACCATTTGAGGAACCAAACCAATGCTTTGCGCCATTTTAGTAGCCGATTTTCCCCCACCATGAACCAAAATTTTATTACCTTCAATTTTAGAAAAATCAGTTAAAAATTGTGCTAGTTCAGTTGGGTTATCAATGATGTTTCCTCCTATTTTTATTACGGTGAGTTTTTGCATATTTTTTTAAGTTGCTAAGTCACTAAGTTGCTAAGTCACTAAGCTATTTAAACTTAGTTTCTTAGTAACTTAGAAACTTTTTCTATATTTTTTTCAATATTTTTTGAAGGACTAATTGTGCCGAGTAGGTACGATTATGTGCTTGCTGAATGACAATTGAATTTTCACTATCGATTACTTCATCGGCTACAATAACATTACGACGAACAGGCAAACAGTGCATAAATTTTCCGTTATTGGTCAAAGCCATTTTTTCGGCTGTAACGGTCCAATTTGGATCCATGTTGGTTACAGCTCCATATTCGTTATAATTGCTCCAATTTTTTACGTAAACAAAATCTGCATTTTCGAATGCTTTATTTTGATCGTATTCGATTTTAGAATTTTTAGTTATTTCCGGATTTAATTCATATCCTTCGGGATGTGTAATGACAAAATCCATATTTTCTTGTTTTTGCATCATTTCTACGAAAGAATTGGCAACCGCCTGCGGTAAAGCTCTCGGATGTGGAGCCCATGATAAAACGACTTTCGGACGATGAGGCGTTTTAAATTCCTCCATCGTAATCGCATCTGCCAATGATTGTAGCGGATGCCCCACTGCACTTTCCATATTCACAATAGGCACGGTAGCAAATTTAAGAAATCCAGATAATACCATTTCCGCATTATCTTTTTCTTTATCAATAAGACCCGCAAAAGAACGAATGGCGATAATATCACAATATTGCGAAACTACTTCGGCTGCTTCGCGAATATGTTCGGAAGCACCTTGATTCATAATCGTTCCATCTTCAAACTCTAACGTCCAGCCTTCATTTGTAAAATTCATTACCATCACGTTCATTCCCAAATTCAAAGCCGCTTTTTGCGTACTCAAACGGGTTCTTAAACTCGGATTAAAAAACAACATTCCTAAGGTTTTATCTTTACCTAGCTTTTTATTTTTAAGCGGATTTTTTTTTATTTTAAGCGCGCTTTTTACCCATTTGTCTAATGAGTCGATGTTTTGAATAGAAATATAGTTCATCGTTGTACTATTTTTTAATTGAAAAATTAAAAGATTTAATGATTAAAAAATCATCCGAATTTAATGTTTTACTTATACAATCTTTGTAAACGGAATTTTATTGTTTAAAGCATTTAAAATAAAATTATCATTCAAACCGTTGACAATCCATGTTTCGATATTAGCCGATTTAGCAATAGCAGCCGCTTCAATTTTAGATTGCATTCCGCCCGTTCCGTGTGAAGATTTTGAATCGCCGATTTCATTCTCTAATAATGAAAGATCCGAAACTTGTAAAATGGTCTCCGGATTTTCGTTTTTAAAAGAAGCTTTTGTATAAATTCCGTTAGTATTAGTTGCAATAATTAAAATATCAACATTCAACAAAACGGCCGTTAAAGCAGCTAATTTATCGTTATCTCCAAACCGAATTTCATCGGTAGCAACAGTATCATTTTCGTTAATAATCGGGATATAATTATTATCGACCAAGACGTTAATAGTATTCACGATATTTACTTTAGATTGTTCTTTTTCGAAATCGGAATACGAAAGTAAACATTGTGAAGTTAACAATCCCAAATCACTGAAATTTTCATGAAAAATCCGCATTAAATGGGGTTGCCCGATTGAAGCTAAAGCTTGTTTTACTACAATTTCTTTCCCATTTGATTCTAATTTCACGAATTGTTTGGCTGCTGCAATGGCTCCAGAACTTACAATTACAAATTCGTATTGATCGTTTAAAGCCGCAATTTGCATACCTAAATCCTCAATTTTACCACGCGAAATATGATTCGTTTCTTTGGTTAGGGTGTTGCTTCCTATTTTTAATAAAATCCTTTTTTTTGACATGTTTTTTTAATTTAAAAATTGAAAGATTTAATAATTAGTGTAATTCCATCTTTCAATTCTTCAATCTATTTATCTTATTTGTCCTTCACCGTATACAAACCATTTGTTGGTTACCAAATGTTGCAATCCAATTGGACCTCTTTGGTGTAATTTATCGGTACTAATGGCTAATTCGCCGCCCAAACCAAACTGCCCACCATCGGTGAAACGAGTGGAAGCATTATGGTAAACCGCAGCCGAATCCACATTATTCATGAATTCTTGCGCTTTATCTTTATTTTCTGTAATAATACTGGCCGAATGTCCACCACAGTATGTATTGATTTTTTCGATAGCTTCTTGTGTAGTATTTACGGTTCCTATAACAATTTTATAATCTAGAAATTCCTCATACCAAATGTCATCACTTTCAATAGCCGAAATTCCAGTTGTTTTGGCAACAACTTCATCTCCTAAAACTTCCACATTTTTATCTTGTAAAACCGACACAATTTCTTTTGCAAACAATTCCCAGTTTGGCAAATTTATATCAATTAAAACTTTATCTAGCGCATTACAAACAGATATGTTTGAGGTTTTTCCGTTAATGATAATATTTTTTGCTTTCTCTAAATTAGCCTCATTATCGACTAATAAAAAATTATTGCCCCGACCACTTACAATAACCGGACAATTTGCGTGTTTTTTGGTGAATTCGATTAATTTTTCTCCGCCACGAGGAACAATTAAATCGATTCGTTGTGAAGGTTTTTCTAAGAAAGCTTGTGTTTGTACGCGGTCATAATTCAAATATTCTACCCAATCCGTAGCAACATCATTACTTTGAAGAGCTTGATGCCAAAGGCTAACAATTTTTTGATTGGACAATAAGGATTCTTTTCCGCCTTTCAATAAAATTTTATTTCCGGACTTAAAAGCAATTCCTCCTGCCTCTACCGTTACATCGGGACGCGATTCGTAAATAATTAAAATAGTTCCAAAAGCAGCGGTTTTATTGCTAATTCGCAGACAATTTTCATGAGTGAACTCATAGCGGATTTGTCCAACAGGATCTTCTTGGCTAGCTAATTGTTTGGCCGACAAAATCATGGCATCAACCTTTGCGTCATCTACCAAAAGCCTTTTTTCCATAGCTAAATCTTCACCATTATAATTGGCTAAATCTTGTTTATTAATGGCTTTTAAAGCTTCTCTTTCTTGTTCTAAAAGAAGAGCCATGGTAGTTAACACAGCATTTCTTTTTTCTATTGGAAGTAATGTATTCATGGTTTTTGGTTAGTTAATTTGAAACGCTATTGGTTTAAAATATTAAGCGTTTAATTCGGCTAATGATTTTTGCAAAGCTTTTACAAATTTATCAATCGCCTCTGTGTTAACGGTTAATGGAGGAAGAATTCTCAATAAATTTTTATTGTTTGCTCCACCAGTAAAAATATGTTTTTCAATAATCATTTTTTTTCTCAAAGCACTCACATCAAAATCAAATTCGACCCCCAACATCAGTCCTTTTCCTTTTACTTGTTTGATTTCAGGAATAGCTTTAATTGCTTCAAAAAAGTATTCAGACACTTTGTTGGTGTTTTCGATTAAATTCAAGTTTTTCATCACATCCAAAACGGCAATTCCTGCTGCACAAGCCAAATGACTTCCACCAAAAGTAGTTCCTAGCAACCCATAACTTGCTTGGAATTTAGGCGAAATTAAAACGCCACCGATAGGAAAACCGTTCCCCATCCCTTTGGCCGTCGTAACCAAATCGGGTGTAATATTGTGGTGTTGAAATGCAAAGAATTTTCCACTTCTGCCATAACCCGATTGTACTTCGTCTAGAATTAAAATCACATTATTGGCATTGCAAACCTCTTGTAAAGCCTGAAAAAACTCCGTTGTACCTTGGTCTAAACCGCCAACACCTTGGATTGGTTCAATGATTACTGCACAAACATCACCTTTCTCTAGTTCCGATTTTACCAAATCAATTTGATTTAAAGGCAAAAAAGTCACAGATTGTTGCGCATTTAAAGGAGCCACAATTTTTTTGTTATCGGTTACTGCAACTGCCGCCGAGGTTCTTCCGTGAAAAGAATTATCAAATGCAATTACTCTTGATTTATTGGTGTGAAAAGAAGCTAATTTTAGAGCATTTTCATTTGCTTCGGCACCAGAACTGCATAAAAATAAACTATAATCAGTAAGTCCTGACATTTGCCCTAACTTTTCGGCCAATTCAACTTGCAATGGATTTTGAATGGCATTTGAATAAAAGCTCAAATTATCCAACTGTGCTTTCATTTTTGTATTGTAATCAGGTTGTGCGTGACCAATAGAAATCACACCATGGCCAGAATATAAATCTAAATATTCAACCCCATTTTCGTCGTAAATTGTACAATCTAAAGCTTTAACAGGAGTTATGGGATATAATGGGTAAACGTCAAATAAGTTCATTTTTCTTTTATTATTTAAAGATTTAATAATGTAAAAATTGAAAGATTTATGTTTTGATGATTGATTTAATTTTTAAATATTTCAATCTTTTAATCTTTCAATTTTTCTAGAATCCACAAGGTTTTACTTGCAGACCGGTAGTTTCGGGCAAACCAAACATCAAATTCATATTTTGGATGGCTTGGCCTGAAGCACCTTTACTCAAGTTATCGATGATAGACGTAATGAGTACCCGGTTGCCCTTTTTCATTAAACTAATAATAGACTTATTGGTTTGCACTACTTGTTTTAAATTAATATTAGAAGTTGTAACCGTTACAAAAGGTTCATCTTTGTAAAAAGCTTCGTATTTGGCAACTAGATTTTCTAAAGTTTCTTCAGATTTAGTGTATAACGTTGCGAAAATTCCTCTTGGAAAATCACCTCTATTTGGAATAAAAAGTAATTCGTTTTCGAATGAATTTTGCAATTGCTTTAAACTTTGATTGATTTCGCCCAAATGTTGGTGTTCGAATGCTTTATAGTGCGAAAAATTATTGTTTCTCCAACTAAAATGAGAAGTTGCCGATAAACCTACTCCTGCTCCAGTGCTGCCCGTTGTAGCGTTAATATGCACATCGTCTTGTAACAAACCATCAGCGGCTAATGGCAATAATGCCAATTGAATAGCTGTAGCAAAACAACCAGGATTGGCAATATAATTTGCTTCTTTAATTTTATTTTTATTCAATTCAGGCAAACCGTAAACAAAGGTTTTTTCTTCAAAAACGGCATCGGCATTCAATCGGAAATCATTTCCTAAATCGATGATTTTAGTATGTGCAGCAAATGGGTTTTCTTGTAAAAAAGAAATGGATCTGCCATGACCTAAACATAAAAAAACCACGTTTACATTTGGATTTACCTGATCGGTAAAATTCATTTCAATATCACCCATCAAATCTTGATGTGCGGTATATAAAGGTTTTCCAGCGTTAGTTGTGCTGTATACAAAGTCGATATTTACATTTGGATGAAACATCAACAAACGAATTAATTCGCCTGCTGTATATCCCGATCCCCCAATTATTCCGACATTAATCATAACTTTCTTGGTTTACAGATGAATAAATGTTTTGTGCATTTCCTAGAATTTTGATAAAACCTTTAGCATCATCCGATGTCCAAGCATTATTCATTTCGCCATATTGACCAAAACCATTATTCATTAAATCGTTTGGTGATTCAATTCCATCTAAAGAAAAATGATATGGTTTTAGGGAAACCGTTACTGTTCCGTTTACTGTTTTTTGAGTATCCTCAAGGAATGTTTCAATGTTACGCATTACAGGATCTAAAAATTGCCCTTCATGAAATAACATTCCGTACCAGTTTCCTAATTGTTCTTTCCAATATTGTTGCCATTTACCAAGAGTGTGTTTTTCTAACAAATGGTGGGCTTTGATTATGATTAACGGAGCAGCAGCTTCAAAACCAACTCTTCCTTTGATTCCTATAATAGTATCACCCACGTGAATATCCCTTCCGATAGCATAAGCATTTGCTAATTTTTCTAAAGTAACAATATTGTTTGATGGCTTGTCCGAAACTCCATTAACAGCAACTAATTCACCTTTTTTAAACTCTAATGTTACTTTTTCTTCGTTGTTTTTTTGTAATTGTGAAGGATAAGCATCGCTCGGTAAAGGTTGCCCCGAAGTTAAGGTTTCTTTCCCCCCAACACTGGTTCCCCAAAGTCCTTTATTGATTGAATATTGGGCTTTTTCCCAAGAATACGAAACACCATTTTTTTGTAAATAATCTACTTCTTCTTGTCTAGAAAGTTTTAAATCGCGAATTGGCGTTATAATTTCAATTTCCGGAGCTATGGTTTGAAAAATCAAATCAAAACGAATTTGGTCGTTTCCAGCTCCTGTACTACCATGTGCTATAGCAGTTGCACCAACAGATTTTGCATAATTGATTGCTTCAATAGCTTGAAAAACTCTTTCAGCACTTACTGATAACGGGTATGTATTGTTTTTTAAAACATTACCAAAAATCAAATATTTGATGGCTTTATCGTAATATTTATCTAAAATTGTCAAATTAGCGTGTTTGGCACTTCCTAATTCGTAAGCTCTATCTTCAATAGCTTTCAACTCGGCATCGTCAAAACCACCTGTATTTACAAGCACAGTATGTACTTCATACCCTTTTTCATTTTTTAAATATTTAAGGCAATATGAGGTATCCAAACCTCCGCTGTAAGCTAAAACAACTTTTTTCATATTATATAATTTGCACTACTTATTTAGAATCGTAGCTAGTTTAGATTAATTTTAATTTTAAGATAAAAAATCAAACGCCAAAATTTTATTTAAAAACAAGGCTTGTTTTATTTTTTTAAGTCTTTTCAAAACAGCCTCGTTAAAAGGGTGTTTTGGTGGTTCTTTTTTCTTTTCGTTTGGATCATAGAGCATTCCCGTACACAAACACATTTTATTGTTTTTACTTTGTAAAATTTCAAAATTAGTACAGGTTTTACATCCAGCCCAAAAACTTGGATCGGTGGTTAACTCAGAAAAAGGAACTGGTTTGTATCCTAAATCCGAATTGATTTTCATTACAGCTAAACCTGTGGTGATTCCAAAAATTTTTGCACCTGGGAATTTTTTTAACGAATAATCAAAAACGAATGTTTTTATTTTTTTGGCTAAGCCCAAATGACGGTAATCCGGATGAACAATTAAACCAGAGTGTGCGACAAATTTACCGTGTTCCCAACTTTCGATGTAACAAAAACCAGCAAATTTATCATCAGCTAATGCAATAACTGCATCGCCGTTTTTCATTTTCTTTTGTATATATTCTGGCGTACGTTTAGCAATACCCGTACCTCTTAGCAAGGCCGATGATTCTATAGTATCGCAAATTTCTTGCGCATATTTAAAATGTTCTTCTTGTGTAACAACAATAGAGATCTTCATTTTAATAATTGAAGTTAAGGGTTAAAAAATTAAATAACTTTTTACTTGAAATTCCATTGCATCCAAGAATCAGACCAAAAAAAACAAACATAAAACATTCTGAATCAAAATGTTGAATTTTTGATTTAAAAAAACGAATACTGTTTTTAGGGAACATTACTCCGAAGGATAACTGAGGTAATTTCAAAATGAAAATGAATATAGAATGAATACAATTTTAAACTCTAATGAATACTATACAAATAGTATCCGTACTTCGGGCGAAGTAATAGGCAAGAATGTCCGTAAGACAAAAGTTATATGTAAATTCAATTTATTCATGGCACAAAAGTACGATTTTTTTTGAGAAATAATAAAATGAACAGGTTTATAACATTTTTTTAATAGTCTGTTACAAAAAAAGCCTCAAACAAAATGCTTGAGGCTTTTAAAAAAATTAAATATTGTAATTATTGTTTCGTAAACGGAATTTTTTGACCATCGCCCAAAAGCATGTTCATGGTATTTTTTTGAGTATCAAATTCAAACGTAACACCAGCTCTTTTGGACTCAAAAGTATTCGGTTTTTCTTTTACCGGAGTTACAAAAAAGGAAGGATAATTGGTAATATCCGCTTTAAGGGTACTATTTGACTCTGTAAAAACAACTTTCATTGGCGATTGAGTATTAGAATACGTTCCTAAATAGGCATCTAAAATAAGGTCTTTTTCAATTTTACCAGAAGCAGCTTTCCAAATATTATTAGCATCGTTATAATCCGGGAAGACATGATCCGGATCGATTGTAATGCTTTCTATTTCTTCGTTAGAATCGTATTTGAAAGACCATTCTTTGTTACGTTGCCAAACTTCAACTGGCAATTTTGCTCTGGATGTTTTTCCGGATTTTGTTTTTACTTCGATAACAATTGGCATAACCATTTTATCGTTATTTTCTATTGAAATAATAACACCTTTAGCAGGATCATTTTTCACGTATTTGATTCCCGTAATTGCCTGATCTAATCGCCAGTTGTTGATAAACCAACCTCTCCAAAACCAACCTAAATCTTCTCCAGAAACGTTTTCCATCGTTCTAAAAAAATCATCAGGAGTTGGGTGTTTATAAGCCCATCTTTTAATGTATTCTCTAAAAGCAGTGTCAAAACGTTCTACACCTAAAACTTGTTCTCTTAACATAATTAAACCTGCACTTGGCTTAAAATAAAGCAACATTCCTATATTGGCTTCTTTCATGTTGTCTGGCGAACTAAAAACGGTTTCTAATTTTGGACTAGTAAACCTTTCAGCCATTTTATGATTATCGGTTGCAGCTTCTTTATATTCACCGTTATTGAAATCATGAGAGCTTAACGAATTTATAAAAGTATTAAAACCTTCATCCATCCAGCCAAACAAACGTTCGTTTGAACCAACAATCATCGGAAACCAAATGTGTCCAAATTCATGATCGGTAACTCCCCATAACGATTCACCTTTCGATTCCCATCCACAAAAAACAATTCCTGGATACTCCATTCCGCCTTCATTTCCTGCTACATTTGTAGCCACTGGATACGGATATTCAAACCAACGTTTAGAATAATTCTCTATCGATGTTTTGGTATATTCGGTAGAACGGCTCCAAGCTTCTTGACCATCACTTTCTACAGGATAAACCGACAAAGCCAATGCTTTTTTTCCGCTTGGTAAATTAATTTTTGCTCCATCAAAAATAAAGGCAGCCGATGAAGCCCACGAAAAGTCACGTGCATTTTTTATTTGATAATGCCATGTTTTTTCGCCATTTGATTTAGTATTGGCCATAGCTTCTACTTCGGCAGCAGAACGAATGATAACTGTTTTATCACTTTCTTTCGCTTGCTTATATCGCTTTTTTTCTTCAGAAGAAAGTACATCAGAACCATTTAATAATTCTCCCGATGCAACCACAATATGATTAGCTGGAGCTGTAATTTCTACATCAAAAGTACCGTATTCCAAATAAAATTCGGAAGCACCTAAATAAGGATTGGTGTTCCAACCATGAACATCATCGTAAACACACATACGAGGATACCATTGCGCCATAGTAAAAATTTTACCGTTTTTGGTTTCCAAAACTCCCATACGGTCAGAACCTTCATTTGGAGATATAAACGAATATTCGATTTTTATTTTAACAACATCTCCTTTTGCCGCTAATTCTGTTGGCAAAAAAACCTGCATACGCGTATCTGTAATTACGTATTTAGCATCGGCTTCATTTCCTCTTTTTTTATTTCCAGAAATTACTTTTACCGATTTAATTTTATAACCTCCGTCAAAAATTTGACCCTGAGCTCCATTTCGACTTCCGGTCAAAGGAATAATAGCATTTCCTCTAGAATCGGCTTTAAACAAATTTTGATCCATATTTAGCCATAAAAACGACATCGAATCGGGACTGTTGTTGGTATACGTAATTTCATCGGAAGCAACTAACTCATTTGTTGCTTCGTTTAAATGTACTTTTATTTTGTAATCGGCACTATTTTGCCAATATTCTGCTCCAGGTTTTCCACTGGCTGAGCGAGTTGTAGTACCATTTTGGGTATAAAAATTTGGAGCAAATGCATCATGATAATTGTAATTGGACTCAGATGCAGAAGTTTTCGATTCTTGTTGCGACCAAGAAATCGAAAACACAAATAATAAAGCGGTAGCAAAAACGCTTTTACAATTGTATTTTTTCATTAGATTAAGAGGTTTAGTTAGCAAATTAATGAAAAAAAACACTGTCTTGGAAATTAAATTCAATAACCTTTACGTAATTTAGCAAAACTTTATAAAATAAATAATTACAATTACTTCTTTTAAAAAGTATTTATTAAAAAATATCGTTACAAAAATTTTAAAAGTTAAAGACTTGCAAACTATTCTATCTAACTCCAAAATTACAGCAACCATTGCACATTTAGGTGCCGAATTAATTTCTTTAAAAAACCATCATAACAAAGAATACATTTGGGAAGGTAACCCGGAATTTTGGGGTAAACATTCTCCAGTTTTGTTTCCTATAGTTGGGGCATTGAAAAATAATTCATACCTATTTAATGACAAAGAATACCAACTTTCCAGACATGGTTTTGCTCGTGAAATGAATTTTACTTTGGTGAATTCAACCGCCGAGACTGCTATTTTTTCAATCCAATCTAATCCAGAAACACTACAAGTTTACCCTTTTGAGTTTGAATTTCAAATTAGTTATACCTTAGAAGATTCTAAAATTAGCATAGCGTATACTGTCATCAATAAAAATAAAACGTCGATGTTTTTTTCTGTAGGTGCGCATCCTGCCATTGCTCTCCCTGAAAATTTCGAAAGCTATTCCCTTCAATTTGAAAAATCAGAAAAGGCAAATTATTATTTATTAGCAGACAATTTAATTTCGGATAAAACGAAAGAACTGGATTTAAACGAAAAAAGTTTACCACTTCATTACGAATTATTTGAAAAAGATGCTCTGATTTTTAAAAATTTAGAATCGAATGCGCTCACTATTTTAGAAAATAAAAAACCCTACCTTAAAGTTGTATTTACCGATTTTCCGAGTTTGGGAATTTGGACTGTTGTTAATGCGCCTTTTGTTTGTATTGAACCTTGGTTGGGATATGCCGACACCTTCCAAAACAACGGTCGATTAGAAGATAAAGAAGGAATCATAGAATTACTTGCCGATAAAAATTTTAAAGCGCAATTTTCATTAGAAATACTGTAAAAATGTAAACCTTAAACTTTACACCATTTCCTGTTTTTGAATCTGAAAGATTGGTCTTTGATAGAGCCAAAAAATCGGATTACCAAGAAATAATCGCACTTCGTTCTAATCCTGAATTGATGCAATTTATTCCGAGACCTTTGTTAAAAACGAAAGAAGATGCTTTGGAGCATCTTTCTATGATTGACGCTAAAATTGAATCTAACGAAGGAATAAATTGGGCAATTAGAAACAAAGGGAATTCTAAATTAATTGGATTAATCGGATTTTACCGCATCAAACCGGAACACTTCCGAGCCGAAATAGGTTATATGCTTTTATCTGAATACCATGGAAAAGGTTTTATTTCGGAAGCGGTAAAAAGGTTGATACAGTTTGGATTTGAAGAAATACATTTACATTCTATCGAAGCGGTAATTGATCCCAAAAATTATTCTTCTGAAAAAGTGCTTTTAAAAAACGGTTTTATAAAAGAAGCCCATTTCAAAGAAAATGAATTTTTTAATGGCGTTTTTTACGATTCGGTAATATACTCATTATTAAATAACTAAACTTGCAATAATTTTTCTTAATTAAAAAATGGTTGTTTCAAATAATTTTCACCGATTTTAAGCGATATATTTGCATCCAAATTTTAAATACCACCTTAGAATTGTAAACCCAATCATGAAAAAAACTGTTATTGCCCTACTCCTTTTTTGTTCTTTTTTTTCAACACTTCAAAGTCAAACTTACATAAAAGCAAATGTTTTAACTGCGTTAGTTTTAATTCCGGATATTGGTATAGAAACTAGTATAGGTGAGAAAACTACTTTTCAGTTTGATGTTATGGCTTCGTTTTGGAATTCTTTTGATGGAAAACATCCTATGAAATTTTACACTTTTACACCCGAAGTTCGTTACCATTTTAAAGAAAAATACAATGGTTTTTATGTGGGTGCTCATATTGGTGCTGATAAATACCAACTTCAAAAATGGAATTATTGGGAATCAAATCAATACGAAGATGGTTTTGGCTACCGTTTAGGAGCAACGATTGGTTATAACGTAAAATTAAACGAAAAATTTAATTTGGATTGTTTTGTTGGAGGTGGTTGGCACCAAGGTTTTTATCACGGCTATTATAATGATGGTACACCAGGTCGCTATGACAGAGCTCAAAACTATAACAAAAGTGGTGAATGGCTACCTTATCGTGGAGGAATTATGCTTTCGTATAAATTAAATTAAAATTTAGTATACGAATTTAAATAGAGTTCTTCTACTTTTTTTCGAGCCCAATCGGTTTTTCTTAAAAAAGTCAGACTCGATTTGATAGTAGGATTTTTTTTGAAACAATTAATCGGAATTAATTCCGATAAAGTATCAAAACCATAAAAATCCACAAGTAGTTCTAGGATTTTTTGAAGGGTCATGCCATGAAGTGGATCTTTTGAATGTATTTTTTCCATAATGCAAATTTATAGTATTTCCTTAAAAACGATTGTAGTTTCATCTATTTGTTCCTAAATTTGCGCTATATGCAAAAGTCTGTAAACATTTTAAATAAAAGAGCTCGATTTGATTACGAAATAATCGACACTTATACTGCTGGAATTGTTTTAGCAGGAACCGAAATAAAATCCATTCGTTTAGGAAAAGCCAACATAACCGAGAGCTTTTGCGAATTTAGCGGCATGGAGCTTTTTGCAATTAATACGTATATCGAAGAATATTCGTTCGGTAACCAATTCAATCATAAATCCCGAAGCGAAAGAAAATTACTTTTGAATAAACGCGAATTAAAAACGTTGCATAAAAGTGTTCAAGCTAAAGGACTAACCATCATTCCTTTAAAATTATTTACCAACGAAAAAGGTTTAGCTAAACTTCAAATCGGATTGTGTAGGGGTAAAAAAACGTATGATAAACGCGAATCATTAAAAGAACAAGATACTAAACGCGATTTAGATCGTATCAAAAAAGCGTTTAATTAAATCTAGAGAATTCAAATTTTATTGTAAAATATTTCATAATAATAATTACTTTTACTTTTATAATTTAAAACTAAATAAGTACAATGAAAAAAATTTTAGCTCTTATAACTGCGGCCTTGTTTGTTAGCTGTGGAAGCAGCACATCGGTAGTAACAAGTTGGAAAGACCCTAGCGAAACTATTGCATCACAAAACTTTAAAAAAGTAATGGTAGTAGCTTTAATGAAAGATGAGGCTACACGTAGAAATACCGAAAATAGAATTGCAGCTACGAATCCTTCCATTTTGCATACTTCTTACCAATTTCTAAACGAAACGACTCAAAAAATGTCGCAAGAAGAAAAACTTAAAGTTTTACACGATGAAAATTTTGATGGTGTAATTACAATGCGTTTGGTTAGCAAGGAAAAAGAAACCGATTATGTTCCTGGTACAACTGGCGTATATTATGGAGGTTATCCTGGATATGGTGGTTTTTATGGTGGTGCTTTTGGTGGTTGGTACGGAATGTACGGTACTGGATTTTATAGCCCAGGTTACTATGACGAAAGTACGTACTACATGATTGAAACAAACATTTTTTCGTTAACAAAAAACAAATTGCTTTGGACAGGTACCACTAAAACATTAGCTGGATCTGAATTAGGGCCAATGGTAGATGATATCATGAATGCTATTAAAGAGCAAATGCAAGTTGATGGTTCTATTGCAAAATAATTAAACAAAACTTTTAAGGCGCTTTATTAAATTAAGGCGCTTTTTTTTAGCTCAATAAATGACAAAATTTGTCAAGACCAACTACGATTCCATGAATGCAATTTTAAAAAAGGCAAGAGAAGAAAAAGGGTTAAAAACAAGGGAAGTAGCACAAATGCTACAAATAGACCAAGCCTTAATTAGTAAATTTGAAAGTGGCACACGAAAACCTACGAAGGAACAAATAGTAAAACTTGCTCATTTATTAAATATCAATTTAGATACAATTTTAGTTTTATGGTTAAAAGAAAGAATTTTACATGAAATTAAAAATGAAAAATTCGCTTTAGAAGCTTTGAAATTAGTCGAATCCGAACTTTTGAAATCAGAGGTCATTCAGCCTAAAACTTCAGAAAAATTACAAAAATTAGTTACCGAAATTAATTCACTCCTACAACAATTCTATAATTTAAATTTGTTAGAATACCGTAGAATCACCAAGCAATTGGATTTGTATTTTACTTTTGAATGCAATAGTTTAAACGGAAATAAAATGAGTTTTGAAGAGGTAAAACTTATTGTAAACGAAGGGATTTCTATTACAGATAAACCTATGAAAGAGCATTTAGAAATCATTAATTTTTTTGAAGCCATTCAATATTGCAAAGAATTAATTCAGAAAAAAATTGACTTTTGTGAGAAAAAATTATTGCAAATTTATTCCATATTAACTCAAGAAATAGAACCAGAAATAAGCAATCAGCAGCCAGATAAAACAACTATAAATGAGCTCAAAATTCTCTTCAAATGGTATGAGATGAGCAAAGACAACATCCATCCATTGATCCTGGCTTCAGAAACTCATTTAAAAATCATGCAAATTTTGCCTTTTCGGCAGTACAACAATCAAATTGCCTTTTTAATAATGAATTGGATTTTACTTCAAAACAAATACAGTTTAATTGTAATTAAAAGCGATCGTTCTGAGAAGGAAAATTATATTGCTGAAATAGAACAAAGTTTTACCGAAGACAATATTGCTAATTTTAGTTTACTCATGGCCGAAGCTCAAAAAGCAACTTTAGAATACGCTCTTTCGCTTTAAATTTAATTTTTATCTTCTAATAAAGGAACAAATCGAAACTCACCAAACTCATGTTTTTCAAATTGGGTTTCGTTTTTACGAATTAAAAGTGTCATTATTTGTACATTTTCGCCTAACGGAATTACCAATCTACCCCCAATTTTTAACTGAGCCATTAAAGGTTTTGGAATAAAAGGAGCTCCCGCAGTAACGATAATACTATCAAAAGGAGCGTGTAAGGGTAAACCTTTGTAACCATCTCCAAAAGACAAATGTTTGGGTCTAATTCCTAATTTAGGAAACAAAGCATTGGTTTTTTTAAATAGCTCATTTTGTCTTTCAACAGTGTAAACTTTGGCACCCAATTTATACAAAACAGCCGTTTGATAGCCCGATCCTGTTCCGATTTCGAGAATTTTATCGTCTTTTTTAACTTGTAATAATTGCGATTGAAAGGCCACTGTATAAGGCTGCGAAATAGTTTGACCCGCACCTATAGGAAAAGCCTTATCTTGGTAAGCATAATCTTCAAAACTAGAATCTAAAAAAAGATGTCTTGGAATTTTTTGAATGGCCTCCAAAACCGATTTATCCGAAATCCCTTTTTGTTGCAAAATGCTTACTAATTGATTTCTAAGTCCTTGATGTTTGGCAGTGTCTTTCAATGTTTGGTGTTTAATTTTTGGTAAAAATAACTGTAAAAAATCCAAAAAGCAATATCCAAAATCCAAATCAATTATTCAGGATTTTAAATTGAAATTGCTATTTTTGTTAAAAATACATTATCATGCTTAAAGTAGGAGTTTTAGGTGCAGGTCATCTTGGAAAAATTCATTTGCGTTTATTACAACAATCTGAAAAATATGAATTAGTTGGATTTTATGACGAAAATCAAGAATATGCTGATAAAATTGAAAAAGAATTCGGATACAAAAAATTCAATACAATTGCCAAATTAATACATGCTGTTGATGTGATTGATATTGTAACTCCTACCCTTTCGCATTATAAATGTGCTAAAGTAGCCATCAAATCGGGTAAACATATTTTTATTGAAAAACCCATTTCAAATACTGTTGAAGAAGCAGAAGAAATAATAGCTTTAGCCAAAGAATACAACGTAAAAGGACAAGTAGGTCATGTAGAGCGTTTCAATCCAGCGTTCATTGCTACAAAAAACATGGTCAAAAACCCAATGTTTATTGAAACACACCGTTTGGCCGAATTTAATCCAAGAGGAACCGATGTTCCGGTAGTATTAGATTTAATGATACATGATATCGATGCTATTTTAAGCGTAATTAAATCAAAAGTAAAAAAAATCAATGCTAGTGGAGTTTCGGTTATTAGCGAAACACCTGATATTGCCAACGCCAGAATTGAATTTGAAAACGGCTGCGTAGCCAACTTAACTGCTAGCCGAATTTCGATGAAAAATATGCGGAAAACCCGTTTTTTTCAAAAAGACGCTTATATATCGGTTGATTTTTTAGAAAAAAAATGCGAAGTAGTTCGTATGAAAGATGCGCCCGAAAATCCTGGTGATTTTGATATGATTCTACAAAATGCTGAAGGAGTAAAAAAACAAATTTATTTTACCAATCCCGAAGTTTCTCAAAATAATGCCATTTTAGATGAATTAGAATCATTTGCCGAAGCAATACAAAACAATACTACTCCAATTGTAACATTGGAACAAGCAACCGAAGCCTTGCGTGTTGCCTACCAAATTATCGATTGTTTCGAGAAATAACTTTTAATAAAATATAATTATCTTTAAGGTTTAAAGTGTTTTTGTACATTTTTAAACCTTAATTTTTTAAAAAATAAAATGAAAACAATTGCAGTTATTGGTGCAGGAACGATGGGAAACGGAATTGCACATACTTTTGCGCAGCACGGATTTACCGTCAAACTGATTGATATTTCTGAAAAATCAATAGATAAAGGTATGAATACTATTGCGGCCAATTTGGATCGAATGATAAAAAAAGGCAGCATTACAGAGCAAGACAAAATCAAAACTATAACGAATATTATATGTTACACCGATTTGGAAGATGGTGCCGTAGGAGCAGATTTTGTAATTGAAGCCGCTACAGAAAATACCGAACTTAAACTCAATCTTTTTAAAAAACTCAATCATATTTGTTCGCATAATATTATTTTGGCTACCAACACTTCCTCTATTTCCATTACACAAATAGCGTCGGTTGTATCGCATCCGGAGCGGGTTATTGGAATGCATTTTATGAATCCGGTGCCTATTATGCCTTTGGTTGAAGTTATTCGGGGTTATTCGACTAGTGATGAAGTCATCAAAATTGTGATGGAATTAGCACATAAACTCGGAAAATCGCCAGTAAAAGTACACGATTATCCTGGTTTTGTGGCCAATCGTATTTTGATGCCCATGTTAAACGAAGCCATAGAAACCTTGCATCACAATGTGGCTGGAGTTATTGAAATTGACTCGGTGATGAAACTCGGAATGGGACATCCGATGGGACCTTTGCAATTAGCCGATTTTATTGGTTTAGATGTTTGTTTGGCTATTTTAAATGTACTTTACGAAGGATTTAAAAATCCAAAATACGCACCCTGCCCTTTATTAGTCAATATGGTAAGAGCCGGAAAACTCGGTGTAAAATCGGGCGAAGGTTTTTATGATTATACGAAAAATAAAAAAGCCGAAGTTATCTCCAATCAATTTTTAAAAAATTAAAAAATCCATTACATGTCCATTGCATCCAATTTACAGTCTATACAAAATGAATTACCCGAAAATGTTACGCTTGTAGCAGTTTCTAAAACAAAACCCGTTACCGATTTAATGCAGGCATACGAAGCAGGTCAACGCATTTTTGGAGAAAATAAAATTCAAGAAATGACTGAAAAATACGAGCAAATGCCTAAAGATATTCAGTGGCACATGATTGGTCACGTGCAAACGAATAAAGTAAAATTTATGGCGCCGTTTGTGAGTTTAATTCACGGTGTTGATAGTTTAAAATTATTACAGGAAATCAACAAACAAGCTTCTAAAAACAATCGAACTATCGATTGCTTACTTCAAATCCATATTGCAGAAGAAGATACCAAATTTGGTTTGGATGATGCCGAATTACAAGATTTATTACATTCGGATGAGTTAAAAAAATTACAAAACATTCAAATAAAAGGTTTAATGGGAATGGCAACATTTACTGAAAATAAGCTTCAAATTGAAAAAGAATTCGGATATTTAAAGAAACTTTTTGATCGTTATAAAAATACTGATTTAGAAAATTGTAAAATGAACACCCTCTCTATGGGAATGTCGGGCGATTATCAATTAGCCATATCCTGCGGAAGTAACATGGTACGAATTGGAAGTAGTATTTTTGGAGGAAGGGTTTAATTTTCTTAAATTTATTATTTTCGTTAAAACATTAAAAAACAT
This sequence comes from Flavobacterium agrisoli, assembly GCF_016522065.1. Classification (GTDB taxonomy): domain Bacteria; phylum Bacteroidota; class Bacteroidia; order Flavobacteriales; family Flavobacteriaceae; genus Flavobacterium; species Flavobacterium agrisoli. Next base: position 496,023 of record NZ_JAEHFV010000001.1, read on the forward strand.
ACATTAAAACCATACTCACACCACAATTTGTACGCAATACTCGACATAGAAACTACTGGAGGCCAATACAATGAAGAAGGAATTACCGAAATTGCCATTTACAAATTTGATGGTTTAGAGGTTGTAGATCAATTCATTAGCTTAGTAAATCCCGAAATTCCGATTCAGCCTTTTGTAGCTAAACTAACCGGAATTAACAACGCCATGTTGCGTTCGGCTCCTAAGTTTTTTGAAGTAGCCAAACGCATTATCGAAATAACTTCGGATAGCATTATTGTGGCACATAATACTTCTTTTGATTACCGTATTTTACGCACCGAATTTAATCGGTTGGGCTATCAATTTGAAGCTAAAACCTTGTGTACGGTTGAGTTGGCAAAAAAATTAATTCCCGAACAACCTTCTTATAGTTTAGGAAAATTAGTCCGCTCTCTCGGTATCCCAATGGCCGATAGACATCGCGCAAGTGGAGATGCTATGGCAACTGTAAAATTGTTCAAGTTGTTACTTGAAAAAGACGTTGAAAAAACCATTATAAAAGACTTTATTAAGATTGAAGTCGCAAAAGGAATCACACCTAAACTGCTTGATTTATTAAACGATTTACCTGCTAAAACGGGCGTTTATTACATTCACAATAAAGATGGAAATATCATTTATATTGGCAAAAGTCGGAACATCAAAAAAAGGGTAAACCAACATTTTACCGGCATTACCAATAAAAGTAAACGCATTCAAAACGACGTGTTTACTATTTCTTTTGAAGAAACCGGAAGCGAACTAATTGCACTTTTAAAAGAAAGTCAGGAAATAAAGGTTAATAAACCTATTTTAAATCGGTCGCAACGCAAAAATATTTTTATATACGCCCTCTATCTCGAAAAAGATAAAGACAATTATCTGAATTTAAGAATACAAAAAACAGATGGTAGAAAGCGCGAAATTACCTCGTTTTCGACCTTACAAGAAGGCAAAAATTTTCTTTTTAAAATTACCGAAAGATACCACCTTTGCCAAAAATTAAATGGATTGTACGAAACTAAAAAAGAATGCTTTCAATATAAAATAAAAGAATGTGATGGTGCTTGTTTGGGCTTGGTTGCACCCGAAATTTACAATGCTCGAGTACAAGAATTTATTACCGATTATTCGTTTGAGCATGCCAATATGATTTTATTAGATAAAGGACGAACTATTAATGAAAGAAGTGCCGTTTTGATTGAAAATGGCGTATATAAAGGTTATGCATTTTATGATTTGAATTATCAAATTACGAATCCCGAAATTCTAAAAAACATCCTAATTCCGATGGAGAATAATCGTGATGTACGAAGTATTATTCAAAATTATATTCGAAAAAGCAAAACATTAAAAATCATTAACTTTTAAAATAACAGTTTAAAACCATTTTAAATGAATAAACCGTTATCTTCATTTGACCAATTTAGAAATAAAATTTACAAAATAATCTACAAAAGCGATACCGTTAGTGGACGATTGTTTGATTTGATTTTGTTAGGTGTTATCCTTTTTAGTGTTATTTTGATAATGTTAGAAACCGTTCAAGGTTTTAATCAAAAATACCACGAGCAATTAATTGTTTTTGAATGGATTGTCACCGTTTTATTTACAATTGAGTATTTATTACGTATTATTTGCATCAATAAACCGTTTCGATACATCTTTAATTTTTATGGCATAATCGACTTACTCGCTATTTTACCGATGTATTTGTCTCGGATATTTCCTGGAACGAATGTTTTTGTCATCGTGCGGGCTTTGCGTTTGCTACGATTATTCAAAATTCTCCATATACCACAAATAAACAGTCAGTATTTACAATTAATAAATGCCCTAAAAGCCAGTAAAGGAAAAATAATTGTATTTATATATTTTGTTTTAGTTTGCACCATCATTATTGGAAGTTTGATGTATTTGATAGAAGGCAAAGAAGGTGGATTTACAAGCATACCAGTGAGTATTTATTGGACCATTGTAACGCTTACCACTGTTGGGTATGGCGATATTTCACCTATCACTCCCTTGGGCCAATTTGTAGCTTCGTTAGTTATGATTTTAGGTTACGGAATTATTGCTGTGCCTACCGGAATTGTAACGGCCGAATTTGCTAAAAACACTTTAAAAAACAGTGTTCATACTCATAAAAACCCGTGTCCAAATTGCGGTTTGATAGAACATCCCGATGATTCCAAATTTTGTTATCAATGTGGTGCTACTCTTTCACCTAAATAAATTACAAGGCTAAATGAAATATCTTATTACGATAGTTGGCCCAACTGCCATCGGAAAAACCGCTTTAAGCATTCAATTGACACAACATTTTGACTGCGAAATCATTTCCAGCGATAGCCGCCAGTTTTTTAAAGAAATGACTATTGGAACTGCGGTGCCAAGTTCAGAAGAATTAGAGTCTGCTCCGCATCATTTTATTCAAAATAAATCGATTTTTGAGCCATATACAGTTGGAGATTTTGAAAAAGAAGCACTACAAACTCTGGAAGAATTATTTAAAAATAACGATTTCGCCATAATGGTGGGAGGCTCAGGATTATATGTGGATGCCGTTTTAAAAGGATTTGATGCTTTTCCTAGCATTCCACAAAAAATTAGAGAAGAAGTTGCCAATATCTACGAAAAAGAAGGTATTTCGGCATTGCAAAAAATACTCGAAGAAAATGATCCGGAATATGTAGCTTTTTTATCTAAAACCAATCCGCAAACATTACAAAATCCACAACGATTGATGCGTTTTTCAGAAGTCTGTTTGGCTACACAACAACCCTACTCTTCTTTTTTGAACCAAAAAGAAAACAAACGCACATTTGTTCCAATTTTAATCGGATTAGAGGCAGATAGAACGGTAATTTACGACCGAATTAACCGCAGAGTTGATTTGATGATGGAAGCGGGTTTACTAGAAGAAGCCAAAAAATTATTTCCTCACAAATCATTAAATGCCTTGCAAACCGTAGGATATCGCGAATTATTTGATTATTTCGATCATAAAATTTCATTAGATTTTGCTGTAGATGAAATAAAGAAAAATACAAGACGTTTTTCAAAAAGACAACTCACTTGGTTCAAGCGAAATGAAAACACAACTTGGTTCGATTTTCAAACGCCATTTTTAACCATTGCAAATCACATACATTCGTTAACCGAAAATAATAATTAAAATGCCAATTTCACCCAATTTTCAATCGGAAATAAGCAAAGAATGGGAAATTAACTTTACCCAATGCACACCAAGTGGTTTTTTAAAATACACCGATTTGTGCAATTTATTACAACTTACCGCCGCAGCACATTCAGAGGTTGGTGGAATAAGTTTTAATGATATGCAAGCTTTTAATCAAGCTTGGGTACTGAGTCGAATGCGAGTTGAAATTTCAGAATTACCAAAATCTGGCGATATTGTAACCATCAAAACTTGGATTAATAATTTAGAAAATTCTCGCTCAACCCGTGCTTTAGAAATGTATGTAAACAAAAAAAAAATGGTGGGTTGTGAAACGTTTTGGGCCGTTTTTAATACCAAAATTCGTCGTCCAGAAGCATTAGCTTTACCTTTTGAGCATTTTAAACTTTTTCCCGATAAAAAAGCTACCGAAGTGTCTTTATCAAAAATAGTAGTGCCAACTGAAAGTGAACTGATTGCAAAAAAACAAGTTTTTATTTCCGATCTGGATATTGTAAACCATGTAAACAATGTTAAATATTTGGAATGGTGCTTGGATTATGTAGAACCAAAATTAATTTTAAATCATTCTTTAGAAAGTTTTGAAATGAATTTTATGAAAGAACTTTCGTTGGAAGATGAAATTTCAATTAATGAATTTAAAACCAACAAAGAATCTTTTTTTTCTATTCAAAAAGAAGAAAAAAACTGTTTTGCCCTTCAACTAAATTGGAAATAAACGGTTTTTTGTTGTTAATCAGAATTAAAATTAAAAAAAGTAAATTTTATTTTATTCACTTCCAATCATTTAAAAATAATCTAAAAATAAACTGCTTTTTTTGTTTGGAAACATCAAAACAGTTCCTATATTTGCAACCGCTTAGCAACAGTTAAGCGCTGCTTTAAAGCAAGGGGAGATACTCAAGCGGCCAACGAGGGCAGACTGTAAATCTGCTGTGAAAACTTCGCAGGTTCGAATCCTGCTCTCCCCACGGAAAGGCCGAAAAGGCGGAAAACTAAAAGTTTTCAATCTTTTCAAAAAGCCACAAAAAATGTCTGAAGACCTGCAAATTCAACGATTTGCAGGTTTTTTTTATTTTAGGCCTGTTTTCAATATTTATAAATCCTCACAAAATTAAAGGTGCAGAATCGGTGCACTTTCCGGCGCGCTGAAAAGTGCACCAGAAACAGCAAAAATCCCTTATATTACAGGGGTTAACGAGATTAACGACTTGATTTGGCAGTAATATTATTCTACATTTATTAATTTAAAAAGTAGGATTATGTTGGAAAGCAGTTTTGGTTTGGGATTCTTTTTAAAAAGACCCAAAATAGAAAGTAAAGAATGGATTGTGTATTTCAGAATAACTGTTGACGGTATCCGTAAGGAAAGCTCAACTAAGAGAAAATGGGATAATACACGATGGGATCAAAGGTTCGAAAGAGCGGTCGGCTCAAAGGAAGATGCAAAGTCGCTGAACTTCTTTTTGGATTCGCTGACTTTAAAAATCAATGAAATCAAAACCGAAATGATGTACAGTGGCAAAACCATAACCGCTGAGAAAATTATGGACGAGGTTCTGGGAAGGACAGCGCCAAAGATTAAGGTGCTGGAAGAATTTCAAAAGCATAATGATGAAATGGAGGCGCTTCTTGGAAAAGGCTATGCAAAAGGCACCCTTGACCGGTTTACCATTACTAAAAACCATTTGACTGCGTTTATAAAATTCAAGCTTAAAAAGGACGATATTGAATTTGCAGATTTGAATCTTGAGTTTGTAAAGGATTTCGAGTTTTATCTTAGAACTGTACGCGACTGCAGCAACAACACCACCCTAAAATATATTGCAAATTTCAAAAAGATTGTAATCCGCGCCATCGATAAGGAGTTAATCACCAAGGACCCATTTAAGAACTTTAAGGGACGTAAAACAAAACTGGTAAAAAAACCGCTTACCGCACAGGAATTGTACGAACTTGAAAGTCATTATTTCACAACTGACAGGCTCAATGTCGTAAGGGATGTATTTGTCTTCCAATGCTACACTGGCCTGGCTTACATAGACGCTTATCAATTAAAGAAAACTGATATCAAAGAAGGCATTGATGGAAATCTATGGATTATGTCCGAAAGGCAGAAAACAAACTCATCATTTAATGTACCTCTTCTTCCCCAAGCACTGAAAATAATTGAAAAATATAAAGAGCACCCGCTGTGTATCCAGCGTGGAACCGTGCTTCCTGTTTCATCCAACCAGAAAATGAATGAGTATCTAAAAGAGGTGGCAGTCTTGTGTGGCTTTCCTTTTACATTAAACACGCATATGGCCCGCCGTACTTTTGGAAGCACTGTGACATTAAATAACAACGTCCCTATTAATGTAGTTAAAGAACTGCTGGGTCATGCATCGGTAAAACAGACTGAGGCATATGCTATAACTGAGCAGGCTACAATCGGTCGTGAAATGTCTATTCTCAATAAAAAACTCAATAAAACTGGATCCAAAATATCTAAACCTGATTTGGCGGTTCTCAGCAGGCTCGAAAAGGAAATTCAGGCAATCAAAAAGAAATACAACATTTCTTCGTGATCAATAAATTTAAAAATATATTTAAAATTAAAAGAGGCTATCTCAAATATTTTGAGATAGCCTCCTTTTACACAACTTAACTTCGCTTTTATATCCTGGATGATAAGATGGGGTGTACTTAATGTATCCCAAATCCTGAAGCTGTTTAAAATACTTATGATAAGTCGGCAGCGTATTGACATGTGACAGCTCCATAATTTTACTGCGGCTGACTTTAATCCTTCTTCTTTGGCCCTGCCTATAGCCTAATCCTAGTATTGCTGTCAAAATCGATAGATGCCAGACATTTAGTTTAGGATCATTACTATACATTGACAGATAACTCATTATATAGCTTTCTTTTAATCTCTTAGTGTTTATCATCATCAAATAATTTTTGAAGATCTTCTTTATTATAGTAGTACGACCCAAGCACTTTTTTGAAACGGACTTTTTGGCTTGTTCTAAGATTCTGTACTGAACCTGCTGAAATATCAAGCAGTTTTCTCACAGACTTGCTTTTAATCCACTCTGGTTCCAAAGTTTCTTTCCGTCCAGAATCCTTATCTTTAAATAAAGCCTGTATTTTAACTACTAGAAGAAGACCAAACTGTCTCAGATCTTCCTTGGTTACAATTTCATTCATAGTACAATTTCATAAAATTATTAATTGCAGAATCTTTAGATGTCCGCGTCAGCTGAAAACAAAAAATATACTTCACTTCCACGATTTTTTTTAAAAGATGGCCTATACTTTATATATCCATACTGATGAAGTTCCTGGACACATTTATGATACGTATTTGCTGAAGAAACTTTAGCAATAACAATAATCTCCGAGCTAAAGACAAAAATTGGATTAATAAAGCCCTTAACGGATCTAAATTGTAATAGAGCTGCATAAATGGCAATATGCATTGGACTAATCCGGTAATCATTCTCTATTGCTTTGAAAAAATCCGATAAAGGCTTTAATTTTTCCATAACTTTTAAAGTGAGGGAGTTTTTCTTTTCTTTACTTTATTATCTTTCCTCCCTGAATCACCTTCATCAGAATCTAGATTTTTTTTTTGATCTTTAGATACTGATTCTTTTTGAGATTCAGCCTTTTTTTCTTCCTTGCTCTCTCGATGATTAATTCTTTGTAAATTTTCATCGTAAACATTAACAGTCTTGAACTGGGGATTTGCCTCCACAAACATTTTACTTTCAGTACCGCCGACAACAAAAGTCGCCGACTGAAGGTTTCCTTTTTTAAGGGAATTTAAAAGGTCTTCTTTATACTGCGGAGCATTGAGCTCTTTGATTGAATGTTTTGCCAGACTTGCTTCCAAATCATACCCATAATTCTGATGGTATTGGTTCAGCTTAAAATTACCATTGTCAGATTGTTTAAAGTCGATTTTCAGCCAGCAATTATAGCTCTCCCCTTCTTTGTTTTTAAGATCTTTATTGACAGATCTGCCTTCCATCAAATTATAAGCCTCTTTCATTGTAATGCTGGCGCTGTCTTTGTTAATGTAGAAGGTCTGTTCCAGACCAGGTTTGTTTTCTTCTTTCTGAAGATTGACATGATAGGAATTAAAAAAGTACATATCTGTCTGCTCAGACCTTTTGAAATTTAATTCTACAGTTAAGGTATCCTTATTTGGCAGACCATTGTTCATAATGCCGGTGTGCATAATTTTAAAATCCTTATCTCCCTTCATTATGTTCTCTCGCAGTTCAGCATCGAACGTTTCTCCAAATCCAGTATATTTTAACTGGTCTTTCAGGTATTCTAAATTTTTCTCATTCATTGCGTTTTCATTTAAATTATTTTCTAAAATTTCTCTCCTATCTATTTCCCTTTTGGCAAATCCAGTAAGTTCTATTGCTTCATTTTCGCAAGTATCTGCCCCGCTATTCAAAACTGCTCGCAAGTCGTCGATAACTGATTCAATCGGCAGGCTCTGAAAATAATTCGCATCATTGGTCATAACCAGACAGTACTCCTTCGCATCCAAGGGATTTCTAAAAAACTCAATTGTGTCGGTATCAGTCACCTCATCGGTATTAAAGGCGGCAAATCGATGGCCGTTATAAGCCATTTCCTCAGCAAATGACAGCATCATTTCAGTGTCAGCTAAATTGATTATCATAATTTATTTTAAAGCTTAAAAAGTGTCACTGCTTAATTCTGTAATCGGAATTACCTTATCAGTCAGATTATTATTAATATCCACTTCCAAATGTCTTCCGCCGTTTTTTTCTATCATCTGAAGTGTCAGATACTTATTCTCCGGGATGGTAAATTTCTCCAGAGCATAAACTTTTATTATTTCAGATTTATAAGGAATTACAGAAGAAGATGAAGTCGCGTACAAAGGCTGCAGTTCAATTTCCTGCGACGCGGTACGTTTTGACTTCTTCTGGTCTCTGATAAAAAAACGGAGCTGATCAATATCGTAGTTAATCTTTGATTTGTTTTCAAAAACAATACGCAGATACAAAACATCCTGCTGGATAAAGATCCCGTTCACCTCCAGTCTGATCTGATACTTTGATTTTTTTAGACCACTGATTTTTTTCTTTTTGGAATATGCAGCCAAAGCACACTGTTCAATTCTTTTCTGATTTTCGTTTTCTAAAGAAAAAAGCACGTCCCTGCTTGCAGCCACTGCATTTTCAGCCTTAAAATTTAAGTCAGGGCAGGAATCGTCATAATTCAGTACAAAAACATACAATTTCCCGTCAGAAGTTACAACTGTCAGATTGGTCTGAAAAAAATGCTGTTTAGCAGCTTTTACAAGTAGTATATTCTCAACTCCTTTTGCTTTCTGTACAAGCACTTCTGCGCTTCCTAAATCTATGCTCTTGATTGTATAAGGAAAAATAATGCTTGTGGTTTTAGAAAAACCTACTTGTAGATTTTTATACTGGTCTTCGTAAAAGACAGTTTCCCTTGCGTTTGACTGTGGATTAACTGAAACACAAACCAGCAGCAAGCTGATTAAAAACAAATAATTCGCTCTTTTCATACTTTCTCTCTTTTTAAGGTTTTAAATTCTTTTGTTTTTCATCATACAGCAGCACCTGATACCCTGCCTTTACAACCACTTTTATGAGTTTTACCTTTTTGCTCATCAGACTTTTGGCTGCCTCGATGCCCATACCTGCGGCCTGTGCTCCCCAGGAATCCGAAATCCCGGTAAGACCGAGTGTCTGAATGGATCTGTCAGCTGATGCCTTAGCCACATCCCTGTTAATCGCTCCGGGAATATAGATGCCGTCAATCCCGTCCATATCATAGACTGCCAGCTCGACGGGAAATATCGAATTATTGTACTGGATGTTTGTGATTTTTACCTCCAGCCTCTCCCCTTTTAAAGCCGCCGTACCATACAGAAAAGTATTTCTGGGTATCATTGTTCCTTGGAGAAAAATATCATTCGTAAGTCTTAATTTAACCATCGAGCCATTGACAATAGTCTGCGTCTGATGCACAACTGCTTCAATAGAATTTTGTATTTCTTCAGCAGGCTGTGCTTGGTCCAGAGAATAAAATTCATTTGTTTTCAAAGAGGTCTGCAAATCGACATTCCGATGAAGTGAGCTTATGTTATTCTCTGCTTCTTTTTTCTGCACTGAATATATTTTGCCTTTTTTGCTCTCAGATGTTTGTTTAAGCCTTTCCTGCACGCGCTGCGGATGCTGTATATCCAAAATATTTTCCAGCATACCGCCTAACTGCTGAAGTTCCGGATCAGGTTCCTGAGGCGTGCTCATTGTCGACATTAGCCCTTCAAGTTTTTTAATCTCTTCCGATTCTCCACTGGAAGTGCCGTAATTTTCAAATTCCCTCATGTCCTGACCGTAAGCAGGGACAGCGGGCTGGCTGATTATGTTTTCAAGAGCCCTGAGCTTCTCATAAACTTTCTGTTCATTGCGGTCCTGAAAAGACTGAGAATTAAAAGCTGATTTGTTTTTTGGAAGCATGCGGGATTCAAAATCACTTGTGGAAAAAGAATCTGCCTTATCTTCCGAGACTTTATTATCAATATAGTTAGGATCTTTTTTTATCTGCTCTCGCAGTTTTATCGAATCAACTGCCGCCTGATCGTAATAGCTCATCTTATCCAGTGCTGAATCTTCTTTAAATTTAGGCAGTGGCAGATTAAAATTGAATCCTTTCCTTTCATCGTTCCCTGCCATCTTGGATTCCATTCTTCCGCCGCCTAATGAATAAAATAAGAATGTCAAAAATGGAAATGTTATAAGAGGCAGCATTAAAAGCATCTTTCTCTTTTTAGACTCCTTTGGAGATAATGTTTTCTCTTGCATAATTTTAGTTTTTTAAATTGATTGTCTTAATTTTTGAAGCTGTTGAAACCTCAGCTTGTTTATAGAATGTCCTATACAGGTTATAAATTAAGTAACCCGATGTCAAAACCGTAAAGAACAGAAGTCCCCAGATCAGTTTTGTTTTAGAGAGACCATCTGTAACTCTCTTCATTTTTTCTGCCCATCTTTTCTGCAATAGCAGATAATACTTGTGATACACAAAAGGCTCAGTCTGCCTTGTAAAAAAGGATTTCATAAATCTCTATTTTCTGGTTTCTGCGGAAATATCTTTGTTTTCAATCGTATTAAACCGCTCGATAAGAAAACCATGCGGATTATTATCGCTTCTTGATACATTGCGAAGCGCACCTTCTGTAAGCAGGCTTCTTTTCAAAATACTGGTAGTACGGATAATGTTCTGTCTGGCATAACATCTAAAATGGTAGGGATATTCACGGATATCAATACTCACACTGTCAATCTGGATGGTCTGACTGATATTTCCTGATATAATACCCGAATAAAAATTGTTTTCCTTCAGGTCATCATAAATCCGTTTTGCACTGTCGTCTGCCAGATATAGGGCTTTTGTGATATTGGTTTTAATGACCTTATCATCAGGATCAAGGGTAAAGAAAAACTTATGAAAGGTTTTCACATGGTCCCTTGCTTCAACAGTGATATTATCTTTTCTTTCCGAAGCGTAAGCTTCCAGCGCTTTACCGTTTGCCAGAATATATACTTTATCCTGCATAAGGCTCACTGTCTGGAAACTTTTATAGACAGCATAACAGCTTATTATGATGCATCCTGCAATTACAAGCATCGTGAAACCTCTCACATATCTAAATGCCGTATCAATGTTTTTCATTTTGGTAAACATATGCTCCTTTTATTAAGTCTGTTTAGAATTTCCTTTAAGCCTGTCATTCATATAGTTTCCTTTATCAGTAAAATAAGGACTGCTTCCTGCTGTCGCAGCCATGCTGCTGGTCATTCTCCGATCCGCATCTCCCATCGCATCAGCAGCCATTCCAACCGCATTTGAAGAGGTTCTCACAACAGAACTAGCTGAATTGCTAAACATGCTTGTCACTTTATGACCCAAGGCTCCTCCTCCGCCTGCATGAACTATATAATTGGCAACAGAAGGCACGGTAAAATATCCTATGATACCTATTATCATGAAAATTAAATATGACATATCGGTCCTGCTGAAAAAAGTGTCACCTGTTGCCTGCACCTGCGAGAGGTCCAGCTTGAGCATGAGTTCCTGAATCTTTCCTATAATACTTCCGAATATATTGGCAACAGGAAGCCAGAGGTAAATATTGATATATCGGGCAAGCCAGACAGTGAGCGTGTGCTGGAAACCTTCAAATACTGCGATTCCAAATACCAGCGGACCTAAAATGGAAAGCACCACCAGCTGAAATGTCCGAAGGGTGTCAATGCATAAGGTGGCAGCTTCAAACAAAACCCTCAGCACCTCGCTCAGCCATTCCTTGACCGAATTTCGAAAACTGTAAGAAGCTTTTTCCATTGCAAATTTTACATCATTGCCTATGCCTGCGAGCATGCTCTCATCCGATGGATCAGCACCGTCATGCGTATACTTATACCATCTGTCGCGATCACCCGTACCAGCGGCCCCTACATACATCTTCCATGGATCGGTTTCTTTAATTGCTTTTTCTTTCTCTTTAAGAAGAACAGCAACTGCATTGTTAGAGCCTGTTACCATAGCTGCAGTAGCTGTAACAGTTGGTTTCATAACTCCGTTAATAAGTGCCAGAACCGACGGAAAAATCATAATGCAGAATCCTATTACAAAGGGACGGAAGAGCGGGTAAAAATCGATAGGTTCCGCACTTGCAATATGCCTCCAAACTCTTGAAGCTATATACCATATAGTTCCAAAGCCTGCTATTCCCTGCCCTACTGCTATTAGATTAGAACACAAAGGCATCATTTGATCATAAAGCTGGTCTAAAACCCCATGAAGACTACTCATGTCTTCACCAAGTCCCTGTGCTATTATTCTGCAAGGAAGCAGTAACATGATAAGCATCACACAAACTGCTTTTTTGTTTAATAGGCATTTCATACTCTACTCTTTAAATTCTTGAAAACTCTTTGAGACATAAACATCTTTTTTCTCTTTTGATCTCTGAAGAGCCAGCACGTTCGACGTGGTATTAAAGTTTCTGAGAAAAAGCAGTTTATCCTGCATCTGCTCATAGATATCGTCAACTGCCTTTAGTCTTTCGTCGTCCGACATCCTGAGCTTATCAGCTGTTATGACCATCGTAAGTTCATCGAGATTTCGCACGCTCTGATTAAGCAGGTTTCCGTAAACTTTCTCAAAGTAATTTATTTCCTGTCCGCTGAAATTTCCGCTTTTTATAAATCGGTTCATACCGTTGCGGCTTTCCTTGACTATTGAAATCTGATATTCCACTATCTCTCCTACCTTTTTATAATTCCTCACCGCTGGACTTACCTGCATAAGTGCATCTAGAAAAGTTTTATGCAGGCTGAAGTTTCCTTCAGTCATATCTTTCACCGTTTTGTATCCACCTGAAAGCAGCTCATATCCCTTTTTCATATCACTGAGAATTTTCTTGAACTGGGATAGCTTTTCGATATTCAAAATCAACTGCTGAATTTCTGCTGACTGCCCCATTGATTTAACTGGAATCATTAACAAAGTGATCAATATTGTCAAAATCAAAATCTTTTTCATAGTAGCTTAATTTATAATCCATATAATTCATCAACATTCTTAGAATCCTTTTTATCTGCAGATTTTGAAATCGACAGCAGTCTGGCATCGCTGCAGAAAGAAAGACAGAAATTATAATCCTCCAGCATAGTTTTGTGCAGGAGATCAATGCGCTCAAGCCTCTGGTCATCTTTTAGTTCCAGTTCTGCATCGGTGGTAATAACAAGCAGCTGGTCGAGAGTCTGGCTGCAGTTCTGAAGAAGTTTCTCAAAAGACCTCTCTATATAGTCCAGTTCATTACCGTGAAACAAATCAACAGTCTTAAGATCTGCCAAAGTCTTGCTGCAGAGTTTCATTATTTTAAACTGCATGGAAATAATCTCAACAGTTTTATAATAATTCCTAACCTTTGGATTGATTTTTAAAAGTGAGGTAAAATAATCACCATGCAGGTTTAGCTCTCCTCTTCTGGCATCACCTATGAAATTAAGCCCCTTTGATACTGCCGAATATCCTTTCTTTGCGTAGTCGATATAAACCTGAAGCGCGGCTATCTGCAGTAAAAGTTCCTTTCTCTGCTTTGCCTGCCCGCTCATGCCTTGATTAAAAACACAGAGCGTTATTAGTATTACACCTATCTTTTTCATGTTTTTTTATTGAATTATGGAATTCCGTAAAATTGTTTCACTTGGTTTACATCTGCTTCTGTTTTGGCCCTCTGAAGACTCAGCAGTATGTTCTGCTGGTTAAACATTGTAAGGTCGTCGTAGTTCCCATCAATCTGATCAGCAGCCTTGTTGATGATTTCCAGACGTTTGAGATCGCTCATTTGGGTGGCAAAAGAATCCAGAATCAAAAAAATCTGGTCGATATTCTTCACACTTTCCTCTAGTATTCCTTTATAAACGCGCTCCATATACTGGATTTCGCTGTCTTTAAAATGAGTATCTTGCCTGAAAAGATTCCAGGCTCTTTCATATTCCTGAACAAGCTGTGTCTGCTTTTTGGTAATCTCTTTTATCCTCTGGTAGTAGGTGATAATTGACTTTACTTTTGCCAGCTCTTCATAGTAGCCTTTGTAAAGATCTTTTTGTTTCTGAGTCCAGTCCGAGATCTCATCGAGCTTCAATTTGGAAAGTACATTTTCCACCTGCTTCTGTGCATTCTGAAGCCAGATCGTTTTATTCTGCAGTTTCTGGATTCTAAGATCGATTGCTTTGATTACCTTCTTAGTTACTGCTTTTACAATTTCCAATATCGGGAGTGCCGCAACTTTTTCCGCAGGTCTTGCCGAGGTGCCCAGTAGCAACAGGCAGACCATCAAGAGTATTAATTTCTTTTTCATTATTCCTTTTCATTTAATTCCATTTCTCATATCCTGAGCCATTGCGGCTATTCCTTTCTTTATGTCCCCGCCAAACTTCTTCGCATAGGCATTCATTTTCACTTTCTCGCTTTCCTCTGTTGTATAAGCTAAGTATTCCTCCAGCGAAACTTCGGTTCTGTAGACCTTTGAAAGCATCCCTCCCAGGGAGATAAACACTTCTTTGTATTTCCTAGCTGGATCATTGGCTTTATTTACAGAAAGTACAAGTGCCTTTTCTTTGTCTGTAAGTCCCAGCAGCTCCTGAATCTGGTTAAACTTATTTTGATATTTGCTCTGGTCCAGAAGGATCTTGCAGTCGCTGTTGTTGATAATGGCCTGCTTGACCACTGGTGAAGAAATAATATCCTCCACCTCCTGAGTTACCACTATCGCTTCCCCGAAGAATTTACGCACGGTCTTAAAAAGATACTTAATGTAATCTGCAAAACCCTCCTTCATCAGTGCTTTCCATGCTTCCTCAATAAGTATCATTTTTCGGATACCCTTAAGTTTTCTCATCTTGTTTATAAAAACTTCCATTATTATGATGGTCACTACTGGAAAAAGAATCGGATGGTCTTTGATATTATCCAGCTCGAAGACAATAAACCTTTCTTTTAGAAGGTCCAGATTTTCTGTCGCGTTCAGTAGATAATCAAACTCGCCTCCCTTGTAATAAGGCCTGAGTACATAAAGAAAATTATTCACATCAAAGTCCTTCTCCTTTACTTTATCTCCTTCCAAAATTGAGATAAAATCCACCTTCAGGAAATCATAGAAGCTATTGAAACAGGGAAATATCTCTGCATTATTATCCAATTTCTCGTAATACAACTGCAGGGCATTTGAGAGCGCTACATACTCGCTCCGGTTAAAGGTTTCGTCGTCTTTTTTCCAGAGTGCGAGCAGAAGCGTTTTAATGCTCTCTTTTTTCTCCGTATCCAGACTGTCTCCTTCTGAAATATAAAATGGGTTAAAACGGATAGGATTCTTTTCATCGTAAGTAAAATAATAACCGTTTACCATATCGCAGAGCCCTTTATAGCTGTGCCCAACATCCACCAGCACAATATGCGTTCCCTGTTCGTAATAGCTTCTTACCATATGATTGGTAAAAAAGGACTTGCCGCTGCCCGAAGGTCCCAATATAAACTTATTGCGATTGGTGCAGATTCCCATCTTAACAGGCTCATCGCTGATATCAACATGAACTGGTTTTCCTGTCAGCCTGTCTCCCAGCCTGATACCGCAGGGACTCAGTGAAGATTTATATCCCGTTTCCATATTCAGAAAGCATACCGCCTGTTCGGTAAAGGTATCGAAGGTGTCATTCATGGGAAAGTCCGCTGCATTTCCCGCCATTCCAGCCCAATAGATCTGAGAAGCTCCGACTGTTTCATGCTTCGCTGCCGCATCCATCTGGGCAAGAGCTGATGACACTTTGTTTTTAATCTCTTTCAGGTCTTCCTTATCCGTGCTCCAGGCCAGTACATTAAAATGGGCTTTAACCGGAAGCCTCTGCTGTGATACTGCCTCGTTCAGGAAATCATTCGTCGCATCCCTGGCAATCATATTCTCCCGGCTATAGGCAGAGAGTGACTGCAGTCTGAGTCGCTTGCTTTCCAGCTTTTGGATGGTTTTCTGTGAATCCTCAATGAAGATATACTGATTGTAAATATGATTACAGGATAAGAGCTGGCCGAGAGTTGACGCAAAACCAACGCTGAATTTGGTCTTATCGGTCGAATAGCGGTCAAAATTAATTCTTGATCCGCATAATCCGGGCAGATCAGCTGCATCACCAAGTGTAAACAATTGGCAGTGTTTATCCCCTACTGCTAATCCTTCGTCAAACCTGATATCCTTAAATACGAATGAATTTTCCTGCTCTGATAAAAAACAATACTTTTCCACCAGCCCTATTCTTCTGCTCTCGCTTCTAAGCGATTCATTTTGCAGACGCTCCAGCTTTATAAATCCGCTGTCTTCCACAATCCTTTTAAACTGCCCGCAGGTATCTGCAAAATCCTGCAAAAGCTGCGGTTTTAAGGTTTCCTCTGGAACTATGGAACTTCTAAGCAGATTAGAAAACAATGAGGTTGCATTTCTTCTTCCCGCTGGTTTCTTGGTCAGCATGATATAGCAGGAATGATCCAAAAAAGGTCTTTCATTAAAGAAACGCTCACTGCTTCTGGTCAGAAAACTGCTGTCTTCACTTAAAAAATCAGCTTTATAAGCACTTTCTAAGAACCAGTCCTGTTTATGAAAAACACAAAACTTCGGCAGCACCTTTAACGCCTTTATCCACGATTGGTGGAAAGCTTCATACTCCTGGTCTGACAGCGTGAAAATTTCAGGCAGTTCTGCCTTAAAAACTATAGTTACATCGCCCTGTTTTGATAAAATGCAGTCATGCTCCACTGCCATAACCGGCAGCTGCTCTTCCATCCTCTTCTCCATCCTTTCTCTATTATATAATTAACTCTCTACAGCTATAACTTCATAAAAACTGCTCTGCTGTAAACTTTAATCCACTTAGGAATCTGTTTTTTAGCCAGAGCCTTCATCATGCCGTATTCTCCGTAGGTATTACTCATTCTGTATATTTTAAAAACAAGAAAACCTCCCGCCGTTCCAACAAAACCAATGCATATCAAGGAAGGAATTCCAATTATATACAGGACAGCAAACAGAATCATAAGACCTACAACACCTCCGCCCAAATACCAGATGTACTGCGCTTTAAGTCCCTTAAATTCTATACTCTGATTGATTCCTTTATTGATCGAATAAACGCTGTTACTCATCTTCTCTATCGTTTAAACCCCGAAAAAGGATTTAATTACAGTAGCGACTACCACCAGAAACACACAGCTTCCAAACCAGGCTGCTGCCACTTTTCCGGTATCAGGATCTCCGGCATTCCATTTCTGGTATACTTTTACTGCCCCTATCAGCCCGAGGATCGCTCCTACCGCATACATTAATTCAGTGCCGGCATCAAAGTAACTTCTCACTTTCTGGTTGGCTTCATTAATGCCCGCCACACCATCCTGGCTATAAATAACATTACTAACCAGAATCATCAGTAGCGAAGATCCCATAGCTCTAAATCTTCTAATAAGACTTTTTAATTTCCATCTGCATTTTTTCATCACAAATCATTTTTAAAGTTATTCTTTATAAAAAGAAGAGGAATACCACCGTTGCAGCTCTATTTTTCCTGTCACATAAAGCCATACCGCACCAGAGAGAACGGGGAATATTCCTCCTCTGAATTTTTTAAAATACCGGTCCTTCCCAGAGACTGTCTGCTTCGCTGAGCGTTAAAAGCAGAGTAGGATGCCTTTGAGATTCAAAGACCATTTGTTGGTTAATGTTTTCTCTGAGGGAGGAAATTTTGACATAAGGATATTCATCCAGAAGCATTCGCAGGTAGTTTTGAAACTGCTCTTTTGTTAGTCTCTTTTCTGCACTTTCTTTAACTGCTTCTTTAATACGCTGCGATAGATTTTCCGCATCTTCCAGGGTATCAAAAGATTTCGGAAATGAATCGGATATCGATTTTATATCCTGTAAATTTTTAGAAGTTTTTTTTAGAAATGGTATTTGCAGTTTCTTTTCACCTGATAAGATTTTTTTTAAATCACTACTGTGAAATTTCAGTAAGATTATTAGATACCAGAAAATTATAGTAATACCAGCCGCGGTCAGATAACTGCCCCATGAAATATTTGTAAACATAGCTCCTCATTTTATCGTTCAACATTTTATCCTCCTCTATGAAAATCACTATCCGTTAAATTTTGATGTGATTTATTCTACAGGTCAAAGGAACGATAAGAATAAATTTTCTACAAGTACAACTTTTCTGTACCCTTTTTGTACCCTTTCAAAATGCCCGAATTTAAAGCGTTGTCAGATTATAAAAGACAATAAAATCTAATACGTTTTTATCTTGCGGATTATTTTCTCTAGACTTTCAATCGCAATTTCCTTATCACGCTCTTCCGCATTATATGATTTGCTTCTCACTGATTGGTAAGAAAGATTTCTCTTTACTGGAGTAGAGAGATAAGGTACTATACTTTTAAATATGTAATTCATAGACTTGGCTTTAATAATTCTCGCCTCATCTGTAGCCCTTAAAATAAGTCCAATCTGATCCCCTGAAAGTATACATTCAAGTTTTGAATCTGCCTTCTCCACAAATTCACTCCCGACAGAAGCATCAATCTGTTCCTGTATTAGAATTGCAGCCTTTTTTTCAGCAAATCTGATTTCGCTGGAGAACCAGTATTCCAAAAATGAGATAAGATTCTGTTGAGATGGATTAAAGGTCAATTTTAAATCTGCGTTTATTTTAGACAGTTTCTTGCAGAAGTATAGCAGCTTTTCAAGTCTTTCAGATAAATTCTCAAAACCTTCTAAATACCTGCCTATTCTATTAACCAGTCTATCGGTATATTCTCTGGAATTAAAATTCATTCTTATAAGCATAAGATCAAGATTTGAAAAACCTTCTGATTCCGTAACTGGATAATTTAATTTTTCAAGTTCGATGATTATCTCTCTATAATACAAAATCTGGCGATAGGTATACTTACTATTTCTGCTGTTATGAAGTGGCGCAGCAAGAAGATTAACAACAAATACCATTTCTGGATCATTGTCCACAGTATTTTCTTTTTTTTTAATCACATTTTTTAAAACCTCTAGTGTCTCTTTTTTCCAAATTGAAAAATAGCTGTAGGACACCCTTTGGTCCAAACTCATAAAGGACGAATATCTGATTTCTACAAATGACAGCAAATCGTCCAGGGAACTAACGATCAGGTCAAATATTCTAAAAAAATCAGGAGAATTGAATTTTTCGATCATTCTTATTTCTACTATCCTGTCTAATAAAAAAACCAATGAAGAATGATATTTTCTTATCAGAAGTCTAATCTGCCTTTTACTTTTCAGTTCGAAAAAAGAATCTTTAATATGAATTTTAATTTTTTTTGATTCAGATACTATTGTTTTACTCAAATTCTCCAATTCATATTCCGATACTTTTACAGAAGAATTATCAGTATCAAATGAATTTATAATCAACGAATCAAACCATTCCAAAGGATACATTTTAATCATCGTCTTATCGTTTTAATTAAACAATCTCTGGCAGAATAAGGAGCTATCTCGGCAGCTTACTTTTTATTAGAACGAAATTCGGTTGGCAGCATACCAGTATGTCTTTTAAAAAATACGCCAAAGTTTTCAGCGCTGCTGAATTCTAATTCATCGGCAATATTAGCCACGGAATAGCTTGAGTCCGTAAGAAGATTTTTTGAAACATTGACAATAGCTTCAATGATAAATGCTTTAGCAGTTTTACCTGTGCTTTCTTTTACCATCTTATTCAAATGTCCTGGAGTGATAAATAAAGCTCCTGCATAAAACTGAACATGATGCTGTTTTCTCAAATGTATTGATAGTAGAGTCAGGAATTGTATTACAATGCTTTCCCTTCTTGAAAAGTCAAGATTTAAGTCGGGTTTATATTTCGAATGTATAAACTTGAGTTCATATATAAATAAATTAAAGCATATCCGGCGCAGCTTAGTAATTACTTCCGGTTTGTCATTGCTGTTCTGCAATACATACATTAATTTGTAAATAAGTGATAAAACTTTAAAATCTGTTTCTTGAAGACTAATCTTTCGATCTGATTTTAACATTAGAAAACTAAAAGCATCAGAAAGCTCTTTCTCATAACAATTATTAAATGCAAAATCAAAATTTGTCCTTACAAGATAAAGCTGGATATTATCCGTCGCTTCAAGCCTCGTGCAAATGGAATTAAATGGGATTACCAATAAATCTTTCCGATTAACTATATTAGTTTCGTCATGAAATCTGATATTCATTTTACCACTTTTGATCAAAAGCACTGAAAAATTTGAAACGGAAAATGGTACCGGTACAATGTTTTTTGCCCTATAGTCTGTAATGTAGACTACATCAATACCATCATTTTCAATGCTTTTAATCTCAGTATTTAAGATTTCTCTAATCATTTTTGCTCTTTTAGTTTAGATCTCCTTTTAGATTTCATCCTTGAAAAAATATTCCATCCATGTAAAAAACTGGAAATATAAATTAGACAAACAGCAGACGTATAAAATATATGCTGTTAATCTCGGACTCTCAATTATATTGTCCTCGTAAAGTACGTACTGAACCAGCTGATCAGCAGCAAAAAGCTTCATTATAAAATAAAGGCTGCAAAGATTAAAAAGGAACAATAAAATATAAAACAAAGCTCTCTTTTTCATAAATCAGGTAGATTAGAAAATTATTAATCAACTATATTAAAGTAGGAAGTGATCAACTTCAATTACGTCGTTACATTATTAATGTCCGGTACTCTTACTGGTGGTGGATGTCTCCCAATCTCTGTCTTTTCTATCCTTTTCGCTAAATAAAACTGCTTCCGAAATAGAGGAAATAGATAAAATGGATTCCTTTTCATCTGTTAGAAGTGTTGAATCCTGTCTTTTTGAAATCTCGTATTGAATTATAAAATCATCCACGATGTGGTACTGCTGGCCGCGAAGATTTCCGAGATTAACTATATACCCCTTCAGATCAAGTTTCAATAATGACCCCAGTGCACTTTCATCAACAATTATAAATAATGCTGAGATAGGATCCTCCGTAGAAGAAATTGTATCTAAAACAGAACTGCTTTTCTCAAAAGTCTTTAGTTCATTTCGCCCAGGTTGGGCTTTTAATACTGAAATGATCTTTTCCTTTAATTGGGCAGGAACTAGAAGTACGTAATCTCCCGCCGGAACTTCCTGAAAGTTTTCCTCTAAAGCAGACGCCTTTTTAAAATCTGCAGTTTTCTCTTTGCTGATTGCTTGGCTCGAAACCAAGCTTAAATCAGAATTGTCAAAATCGTCATTTGAACATGAACCTAAAAAAATAATTAAACCAGTTATTAGTAAATTTTTCATAATGCAAAATGGTTTGGTTAATTGAGAACTTGTCTCAGTCCATTTTACCCGGGCCAGCAGAACTTTTGCTCAGTACTTTACTGAATCTTTTGCTGTTGAATTCAAAGCAAATCTAAATTGCAAAAAATCATAAATCAAGAACATGTATGTGGATTTTCGGAAAATCCACTATCGATTTCCATGAAATCAATAATGTATTTTTCTTACATTAAATATTGAAATTCAAATAATTACAGTATTTTTGAAAGCTGCTCTCTAATGACCTCTACATTTTTTTTATTAATCTGATTTATGCTTTCATCAGAGCATAAACTCAAAATTTCTATGTATTATGAAATGTAATTTATCGGTACTTTTACTTCTATTTATAATTAAATCCTTAACTGCCCAGAATAGTCCGAACAGAATTTCTGATTCACTTATTTTTAAAAGTTATGGATATCTGGATGATAAAATTTATCAATACAAAAATGACAGCCTGAAAGCATCTCCATATTTATATGCCTATTTAAGAAAAGCGCGCAGTGAAAAGAATCATGAAGAGCTAGTTAATGCATATCAAAATATGCTGCATCAGTCACCTATGATTCTCCGCTTAAAATATGCGGACAGCATGGTGCAGACAGCTGTAAAGTCAAGAAGTAATGAACTGATTGGATCTGCCCTGCTATCCAAAGGAATAGTATATTACAGCCAGAAAAACTATGTAAAAGCCTATGATTATTATATTAAAGCAAATAAAAGCATTTCCAAATCTGATAATGATTACCTAATATACAAAACCAAATATCATATTGCCCAGATCAAATTTTACCTCGGATTTTATGATGAAGCCATTTCTCTTTTTAATGACTGCATTGAATATTTTGAAAAAAATCAGCCCCGCCCCTATTTAAATTCACTGCATTCACTTAGTGTTTGTTACAATAAGATTGGAGATTACAATAAATGCTCCGAAACTAATGCCTTTGGAATTAAAGAATGTGAAAAGCTTAATATACCAGAGATGGAATTATTTTTTAAGCATTCCGAAGGAATCAACCAGTTCTTTTTAAATAATTATCATACTTCGATTCAATTGCTTCAGGAAATCATGCCGCAGTTAAACAGCATGACAGAATTTGCAAATGAATCAATCGCCAATTTTTACATTGGAAAAAACTATTGGAAACTACAGCGTCCGGCAAAAGCAGTCCCTTACTTTAAAAAGGTGGAAAAAGTATTTATTGAGAAAGGTTACATTCGTCCGGATTTAAGAGAAGTTTTTGAATTAATGATTAAATATTACAAGAAAGAAAACAACCTGAAATCCCAGTTGTATTATATAGACCAGCTTTTAAAAGCAGATTCTATATTAACAGATACCAATAAGTACCTAATGGGCAAAATTCACAAGGAATATGACACAAAAGAAATTCTCCTTGAAAAAGAAAAAATACAGCAGCAGCTTGTAAAAGAGAAATATTATGACGTTATTTTGATCAGCGTGGTTGTCGTTCTGTTCTCCACTGTCATTTATGGGACCTATAATCACTTTGAAACCAAAAAACGCAATAAGATCAAATTTGATCTGCTTCTGAAAAAAAATGAACAGAGCAGCTTACAGAAACAAGCACCCGACAAATTCGAAATAACCGATATTTCGCAGGAGACTGTACAGCAGATAATAAGACACCTTGAAAAATTTGAAAGGGATAAAAAATTCCTGCACAAAGAGGCAACACTAACAACATTAACCGTAAGGTTTAATACAAACAGCAAATATCTTTCAAAAGTGATATACCATCGCAGCGGCAAGCGTTTTGCTGATTACATCAATGACCTAAAAATTGATTATCTGGTGGAACTGCTGCAAAATTCAAGCATGCATAGAAATTACTCGATAGGCTCCCTTGCTGAGGAAGCCGGTTTTACTTCCACTCCACGATTCACCAATGCATTTCATTCTAAAACAGGAATTTCGGTCAGTTATTTTCTTAAGGAATTGAAAAAAGAGAATTCGTAAAAATATTTTGTTAGCAATTCCGTTTTCATTTATGGCAAAATTTTACTTTTGCCCACTTAATTTAAAAAAATTGTATAATGAAAGACCTTGTTGCAAAAATCAACGCTGAAATCGAAACATTTAAAGCAGAATCTGAAGCAGTAGCTGAAAAAGGAGTTAAAGCTGCAGGAGCTAGAGCTCGTAAATCATCTTTGGAAATTGAGAAACTTTTAAAAGAGTTTAGAAAAGTTTCTATTGAGGAATCAAAAAAGTAATTTCACATAAATCCCATTTCTAGTAATGGGATTTATTGTTCTTAATTCGCAATAATTGCAAAAAAAAGCCTAATAGAACAACCAAAAATATAACTACTTAAAGACACTTTCAAGATTTTCTGGATCATAATTAGGAAAATCTGGTGGAACTTCAATTTCCTTAAAGGTTCCAGATTCAATTTAGTGAGCAATTTTTATTGTATCACCAACCCTCAAGATTTTAAATTGCTGCCATACACTTCGACCAGAACGCGTATGTGCCGAAATTATAATTCTTAAACTTTCTTTTCCACTAATGTCAAAATTCAATGCTCTTCTTAATAATTTGCCTGGATAGATCGCTTGAAAATGAAAAGGATATCTCGGGTGAGGCTTGATTCCTTTATCTGGATTTTCTTCATCTTGATTCAACCAATTTCCAGTAAAATCAAATACAGGATATGTATCGTTATTAATAAGCTCTAATGAAATATTATTATCGTCATAAATTACAGGTGTAAAATATGCTAGACTATCCCCCCCAGTTGAATAACCAATTAAATTATTTGTTTGAGTTTCAATTTTATGTAATAAAGATGTTAATTCACTTTTAACAATATTAAATTCATCTTCAATTTTATGCTGTTTCTTTACTCTTATAACCTGTCCAAACATCCAACTAATCAAAAATATTGATGCTGAAAAATTAGTTGGAAAAACTGAAATTAAATTATCCGAATCAGATGCAACACATACTTTGTATACTGCCCACTTAAAACTTAACAAAATTTGAATCCAAAACTCCCTAATTATTTGTAAAAATGTTCTCATATTTTCTAAAATTATATTGTACAGATTAAAAAAAACTATTTCTAAAATTTTTGTATAAAAAAAGATGCGTATGCATCTCTTCAATTTAATTATAATTCTAATTAGTTTTCTATTAATTTAAAAAACTCGGATAGTTTAATATTTTTAGCTTCACAGATTTTATTCAAAGTATTCACAGGAATATTATAATTTACGTTTTCTTTGTTAAGGGCAGTATTTTTTATTTTTCTCACAATACTTTCTTCAATACCATGATCCAATCCGAAAGCACGTTGAGACTTATAAGTTTCAATCCATTTCTTATAAATATAATTACATATTATTTTATTAACGTCCTTCATTCTAACAAAGGAAAGCTAATAGATAAAAAATAATGCGTACGAAAATGCGCATTATAAAATATTTTGTTATATTTGTAATGAAATACATATTTTTGCGATACTTCATAAAAAATATTTGAAGCATTCGCTTTGAATCTTGCTTAGAAAAACTGGACACTTTTTTAGCGCGCAAGATGATAAGTGCAAATGCCTACGCTTAAAAGTGCGTGGGCTCACTTATTTGTGCGCAGGTAGTCCAGTAAATCCTTCTAAACATTAAGTCGAGTTCCACGTCACTTTATTAAGCGATAAATCTCCACATAAATTCATAGCAGCACTTCATTATTTTATTTGATTTTAGCTTTAAGAAACGAATCTATTAATAAAAATAATAATCTTAAATCTTATATTATATAGAAATAAATCTAAGCGAATTATTTAGAATTAAAATAGCTCTCTACTTCGTCGCCAAACTAACATAGAGAGCTTTTAGCTAATCAAATCCATATTTAACTAACCAATCCCAATATTATGAATTATTTTTCATTTTACAAGGGTGGAAAGGTGCTTTATTGCCTTATTTTAACGGGGCTTCTATTGACTTTTTCCACCGTTTATTCTAGAAATTTTCGAAATTCCAAAATGCCTCCCTACCAGCAACATCTGGTCCAAGGTATTGTAAGTGACGGTTCTTCTCCTCTGCCAGGAGTTACAATTACCCTTAAAAGCAATAAAAATACAGTTGTAATCACAGATTACAATGGGCATTATTCCATTGCAGCTTCTCCGAAGGATACGCTTATTGTATCCTTTATAGGATTTAAGACTTACGTCGCTTCTGTAAATGGAAGAAATACTATTGATATACGAATGCAGTATGATGCCACTACGCTTCAGGAAGTTCGGGTCAATGCAGGATATTATTCAGTTAAGGAAAGCGAACGCACCGGAAGTATTGCCAAAATCACATCAAAGGATATCGAGAAGCAGTCTTCGCCAAATGTTCTCGGAGCAATGCAGGGAAGAATGGCAGGTGTGGAAATTATCCAGGACAGCGGTTCTCCAGGAGGAGCTTTCCAAATCAAAATCCGAGGACAGAACAGCCTGCGCTCTGATGCCAACCAGCCGCTGTATATTATAGATGGCGTGCCTTATTCCTCAGAAACGCTCGGGGCCACACTTACATCCGGAGGCTCACCGACAATGACCAGTCCTCTGAATTCGATAAATCCAACAGATATCGAAAGTGTTGAAGTCTTAAAAGACGGAGATGCAACAGCAATTTACGGTTCCAGAGGAGCTAATGGTGTGGTATTAATCTCCACTAAAAAAGGACGGGCAGGAAAAACAAAGCTGGTGATAAATTCCTCAACGGGAATTGGGAAGGTCACAAAAATGCTGGATCTAATGCGTACTGATCAGTATCTGGATATGAGACGCATGGCATTCGCTAATGACGGAATAACCAATTATCCTGCCAATGCCTACGATGTAAATGGAACATGGGACCAGAACCGATACACTGACTGGCAGAAACAACTCATTGGAGGAACTGCACAGATCCTGAACCTGCAGGCATCCCTAAGCGGCGGATCTGAAAAAAACCAGTTTCTGCTAAGCGGAAATACACGAAGCGAGACGACCGTATTTCCTGACGATTTCAAATACAACAGAGGAACTGTACATTTTAGCTACAACCACATCTCGGAAGACGAAAAATTCAGACTCAATTTTTCAGCAGGGTACACCAGCCAGAAAAACTATCAGCCTGCGGCAGACCTTACTCGAATTTCCAGAACGCTTGCACCTAATGCTCCAGCATTATTTGATCAGAGCGGTAACCTTAACTGGGAAAATAATACATGGCAGAATCCGCTTGCCAATTACGAGTCAAAATTTCACTCCCAAATAAATGACCTGACCGCCAATGCTTTACTATCTTATAATCTTACTGCAAATTTAGTGGCAAAGGCTAATTTTGGCTATACCGATCTTAGAAATTATGAAACCCTTACCCAGCCTTCAACAATGTACAATCCTTCATTGGGTCTTGATAGCAAAAGTTCTGTACTAAACACTAATCTGACTCTCCGAAGTTCATGGATTGCTGAACCACAGATTACATGGAACTTTAATGCCGGAAGAGCAAAAGTAGAGACGCTTATAGGTTCGACATTTCAAAGCCAGAATACCAACAGGCGCTTTGAATCAGGCTTTGGCTTCTCAAGCAACAGCCTCATTTACAATCTTGCATCGGCAACACTGAAAGTTGTCGATCTCAGCGATGAGACAATTTATAAATATCAGGCTTTGTTCGCACGCGTGAATTATAATTTTGAAGGACGCTACATACTAAATTTAACTGCCAGAAGAGACGGATCAAGCCGTTTTGGACCGGGAAAACAGTTTGCATCGTTTGGGGCAGCCGGCGTCGCATGGGTTTTCTCAAATGAAGCATTTTTAAAAAACAGCAGTATCTTAAGTTTTGGAAAGCTGCGCCTCAGCTACGGAACAACTGGAAATGATCAGATTGGAGACTATCAGTTCATAGACACGTACACCTCAACAGCAAACACTTATCAGGGAATTACTGGCCTGCAGCCCAGCCGGCTTTTTAATGCAGACTTTGGGTGGGAAACCAACAGGAAATTTGAAGCAGCGCTTGAAATAGGACTATTGAATGATCGTCTTTTTCTCACAGGGGCACTTTACCTGAATACCTCCTCCAACCAGCTGGTCGGACTTCCGCTCCCCGGAACTGCAGGTTTTACTTCCCTGACAGCAAATCTTGATGCGTCGGTTCAGAATAAAGGTCTTGAGTTTACTTTTAGGTCTGTGAATATGCAGTCCAAAAATTTTGAATGGACTACAACTTTCAATATATCAGCCAATAAAAACAAACTGCTTTCATACCCTGGCCTTGAGAGTTCCTCCAATGCTAACCGTTATGTAATTGGGCATTCCATAAATATTAATAAGCTTTATAACTATGTAGGCATAAACCCGCAGAACGGCGCATACAACTTTTATGACTTTAATAATGACGGGCAGATTACATCAATTGACGACAGGCAGTCCTTAGTTGATTTAAATCCAAAATTTTTCGGTGGCATACAGAATGACATACGCTATAAGAACCTGCAAGTCGACTTCCTTTTCCAATTCGTAAAGCAGCAGGCCTTTGCCTATCTGCCGGCTGTGCCGGGCAGCTTCACAAACCAGCTGGGATCTTTGGATAACTTCTGGCAGACGGCAGATGTCCCTGCCGATTATCAAAAATTAACTACTGGAACAAACAGCGTATTGAATACTGCTTATACCAGGTTCAAAACCAGTGATGCTGCTCTTGAGGATGCCTCATTTATTAGACTGAAAAGCATTTCGCTTTCTTATGATATTCCGGGTTCGTTTTCAAAAAACGTAAAAAGCAGAATATATTTTCAGGGACAAAACCTGCTTACTTTCTCCCCTTACAAAGGTGGAGATCCAGAATTTAAGCTAGCAGGCTATCTTCCTCCTCTAAAAACCTATACAGTAGGAATACAGTTAACTTTTTAAATCATACAGCATGAAAATTCTAATCACATCAATAGCCTTTTTTACCTTGTTCATGTTTGCGTTCCTGATTACAGGCTGCGAGAATTTCGTGGATGTGGAACTCCCGGACTCGCAGCTGACTGGAACAAAAGTTTTTGAAGACCCGGCAACAGCTAATGCCGCCATGACCGATATTTATTCAAAAATGCGTGATACGGGAATCCTCACCGGTCTCTCAGGAGGGATATCCTCCAACCTTGGAATGTACGCCGATGAACTGATATATTATGGCTCGGATGTCGTACCGGGACTTCCCTATGCCAATAGTCTGGAACCTACAAGCGCCATTGTATCAACCTACTGGAATGAAAGCTATCATCAGATTTACTGCTGCAATGCGGTTATAGAAAGCACAGAGAAATCTTCTTCCCTGACTTATGCCGAGAAGAAAAAATTACAAGGAGAAGCTCTTTTCGTACGCGGACTTATTCACCTTTACCTTCTCAACATGTATGGCGATATCCCGTACATCACAGGGACAGATTATGAAATAAACAGACAGGTGGGCAGATTGCCATCCGAGAAAGTATATGAAAATATTGCAAATGATCTCAATAAAGCCGTCGGTTTACTTCCTTTGGAATATATTTCTGCCGAACGGGTTCGTCCTAATCGATCAGCAGCCTATGCCGTACTTGCCAGAACTTTTCTTTATCAAGGGAAATGGGCGGAGGCTTCCAATGCCGCTTCAGCAGTGCTCAATAATCCGATTTACGTTTGGGAGGGCAGCCTTAACCGCATATTTCTCAAAGGCAGTACCACTACAATTTGGCAGTTTATGCCAAAAAGAGCCGGAAACAATGCAGATGAAGGTGCCTCATTCATTTTTAATTCCGGTCCTCCCTCCACCCGAGCATTAAGCAACAGCCTTGTTAATTCATTTGAGAATGGAGATCTGCGAAGAACCAATTGGATTAGATCGATCAGCAATCCATCAGGAGTCTGGTACCATGCTTATAAATATAAACAGAATGCAAATACTGGGACAAGCGTTGAATACTCCATTGTATTGAGAATTGCAGAACAATATCTGATACGATCAGAAGCAAGAGCCATGCAGGGAGACCTAATAGGAGCAAAAGAAGACCTCAATAAAATACGTCACAATGCAGGACTTTCCGACACTCCTGCAATTACTGCCGATGAAATTGTAAATGCAGTCCAAAAAGAAAGAAGATCTGAGTTTTTCTGCGAATATGGCCAGCGTTTCTTTGATCTTAAAAGAACCAACCAGCTTGATTCAGTACTGGAAGCGGTAAAACCCGGCTGGGAAAGCACTGATAATTTATGGCCGATTCCCGAGAAGGAACTTTTGGCAAACCCTTTTTTAAAACCTCAGAATCCTGGATATTAAAACTATACAATGAAACAGCATATACAACTTGTGTACAGATTTTTTGCTGTACTCATACTTGGATTAGTAGCCTGTCCCGCTTCGGGACAGGATCTAATCCAAAGACAGCTCACAAAAGATGACTATAATTTATGGTGCCGGCTTGAAACTGATAAGATATCAGAAAACGGGCGTTGGATAAGCTATGCGCTTCGATACGAATCCCGACTGGATACCCTTTTTGTAAAAAGTACTTATACAAGTGCAAAATATGAAATTGCAGGAGCTCTAAATGGGCAATTCGCCTCTGAAGATATATTCGCATGTCTTGACCAAAAGGAAAATCTTCATCTTGTGAATCTGATTTCAGGAAATTCAATTTTAATTAAAAGGGTAAAGAAATTTGATTTTTCTGGTGACGGCCGATTCCTAATAAGTCTAGAATCCAATGACGATAGCTCAATGAACCTAACCATTCGGAAAAAAAACGGAAAGCTGGTCCAGAGGATAGAAAATGTAACACAATACGCAATCAATAATTCAGGAAATGCGCTTTTATATTCTACTGCGCAAAGCGGCAGTCAAAATGCAGGTCTTGTCAATTTGAAACAAAAAATTAGCATTCGGGATGTAATTCAAAATATCCATTCTGATATTAAAAGCCTTACCTTGTCTGAGGATGGCAGTACAGCTGCTTTTTACACACAGGATAGTTTGTCCACACATTTGTATTACTATCAGCTCCCTTCAGGAAGTGTATCTGTTTTAAAAGATCTTCCAGCTGACTCTTTCGATAATAAAATTATTACTATTGACAGCAGCGTACCCTTGAAAATATCAGATGATAACCGCTCTGTCTTTTTCGCTTATAAAAATTCCGTTCACACCATAATGCAAAATCCAGTTGTTGAATTATGGAAAAATGATGATAAGTACCTTTATCCAAACACAGTCCTCGCGCAAAGTTACAACAAACCTTTTCTGGCAGTCTGGTACCCTAAAATAAAATTGGCTCATCCGCTCAGCAGTGAGAAATATTCATGGGCAGCTCTAACCGGAAATCAAAATTATGCAATGGTAGCTGACGTGCTTCAATATGAACCCCAATACGATCTTTTTGCGCCAATGGACTATTATTTAGTCAATATTTCCACTAATGAAAAAGACCTGATCGTCAGTAATCAGTCTGGACATATACGCTACATGCAGTTTTCTCCGAACGGCAGTTATATCTGTTATTATAAGAATGATTCATGGCATCTATATGATATCAATAAAAAGAAAAGCAGCAATTTAACTCTTAATTCCAGCTACTCTTCCGAAGATTTGGAAGACCCTCTCAACCGAAAAAAAGTTTCATTCGAGTTTTATGCCTGGTCTTCCGACGGCAGGTCAATTTTATTCTATGATAAATACGATATCTGGCAGTTTTTTATAAATGGAAATCCTCCAATAAGACTGACCAATGGAAAAGAAAAACGAATTCGCTTCAGGTTTGCATCCTTGCAGAAAGAAAGAAAAAGATCAAATTATTCAAGTGTAAAAAGCCTGGATATTAATATAAATGCAAAAAAAATAGTAGAGGTATTCGATACCATGAACGGAGCATCAGGATACTCTGTCCTTGATCATGAAAAAGGCCTGCAGCCTTTAATTTTTGCCGATGCCAGAATTTCAAATATCCGTAAGGCCGCTAAACGGGATATATATTGTTTTGAATCTGAAAACTTTGATAAATCTCCAACCCTTGTTTTAAAATATGAAAAAGAATCAAAATTAAAAACCATTGCCCAGACCAACCCGCAGCAGAAAAGTTTTTATTGGGGACATTCCGAGATGATTCACTACAAAGATTATCAAAATAATACCAGCAGTGGAGCCTTATTCTATCCTGCCGGATATAATCCTAAAAAGAAATATCCAATGGTAGTTTACATCTATGAGAAACTTTCCCACAAAGTGCATCATTATATAACTCCAAGCAGCCGCAGTACAAATGGTTTTAATATTGCTCACCTTACTTCGAACGGTTATTTTGTTCTTATGCCGGACATCTATTATGAAAGAGGAAATACGGGGATATCTACGACTCAATGCGTTGAAAGTGCTGTAAAAGAAGTGATTGAAAAAGGACTTGTAGATTCTTTTCGAGTTGGAATTATGGGTCATTCCTTCGGCGGCTACGAGGTCGATTTTATAATTACGAATAGCACTATGTTTGCAGCTGCAGTTAGCGGCGCAGGAGTATCGGATAATATCAGAGGTTATCTTACAGTCAATAGTGAATTTAATAATGCAGAAATCTGGAGATTTGAAAATCAGCAGTACAGAATGAAAGGATCTTTCTACGAAGATAAGGAATCCTATTTGAGAAATTCGCCCGTCTTCAATGCAAATAAAGTAAACACGCCGATTCTTATATGGACTGGTAAAAATGATAATAATGTTAAACCCGAACAATCTACAGCTTTTTTTCTTGCGCTTAGAAGACTCAATAAGAAAAGTGTCATGCTGCAGTATCCAAATGAAGGCCATACACTACTCTCTAAAAATCCGCAGGAAGATCTAAACAATAAGATAATGGAATGGTTTGATTATTACTTAAAAGATGAATATCCAAAAGAATGGATAACATCTACTGATGAAAAAAAAAGTAATCTTAACCCTTAATAAATATGCGGCCTTATTAACATAAAGCCGCATACTTTTTTAGAGTTAATTATCATCTAATTTATAAAGCTGGACGCTACATTGTCCAGCAGCATTTTTACGGAAAACCTGCTTGTTGTCACTATCTGCAGTACAGATAGGCGCAATATTATCAGGAGTACAGTTGACCTCTCTCTCCTCACACTGGTTTGGAGAATTATTGATCTGGATCCACTCTGTTGTTAATGCTTTTTTTGAAGCATTGTCTCTCTCTGCCTTAGTGCCTACAGCACCTGCGCTGGCAAGTACAAATACTGCTGCCGGCAGAATCATTTTTACAATTGTGTTCATAATAAAATAATTTAGGTTTGATCTACTCTTTTATACAGGTTTTCAATCGTTAGTCCTGCTATCGGCCCGATAAATTATTATAATTTTATTTTTAAATTCCTTTGAAGTGCATACCTGCTGAGCTCCGTACCGGCAATCACATAAACATTATTATCAAGTACCAGCATATCTCTCATTCTGCCGTCATTAGCATTATAAATGTAAACACTTGAAATGTATGATTTTGTTGAGAGATCATACACGTCTATTATCGAAGTGGTCTTCCACATCTGCTTGTCCTCATATCTTCCAGGAAGTGTCGAATTGACAAATAATTGGTTCTTTCTCACAGTACTCAGCCTGTTGACCACATAATCAGGTGAAGCTAATTTTCTCCTTCCCATTTCTTTAATGAATACAGGCTTTAATTTGGCTGTTTTATTGGTATCAATAGTATTACCCCTGAACTTTAACTGCAGCTGGTCATCAGTAACAATAAATTCATTGCGGTAATAATACAGATAGGTAAAAATTTTACTTTCCACACTGTAATTCATCATTCCGTCCGTGTCAAAAAAACCGTCAATCTGCTTTTCAAGAAGATTGTCTTTAATGCTGCTTTGAAGGCCGTTTTTAAAAGAAAATATTCCCAGTATATTTTCTCCAGACTTTTCGCCCTGAGTTCTAAATGCGATATGGACAGAATCAATCACTGCAGCATTTGAAAAATAATACCCGCTTTCTTTCATCAGAACCTCTGCTTTCCAATTGGAGATTTTACCTCTGTAGATTATAGGCACTGTACCGTCAAGAAGAAAAAAATATGGCGGTGCTATTTTCACCTGTACAGATCGAAATGGATATTTATCATCCTTCAGTTCTATCTTAAAATTTTTCCTAATCTTAAGGGCAGTATCATAAGCGGTTATATAGAGAGGGGCAAGGCGGTCTGCCAGATATATTGTCCTTTTATCGCTGCCGGCAAAGTACAGATTCTTACTATACAAGACTGTGGCTGAAGCTTTATTGCAGGACATATGAACATATTTCCTTATAAAAGGATTTTCCTTTTGTATCAGATACTGCGACGATATATTCAGCATTACAAGTGTAAAAACAGCTGATAAAAAGATTGCCCCCAGATTTAGTTTTGTTCTTCTGCCTGCCCCATCAAAAAACAATATTGCCAGGCCGGCAAGGATAAGTGAAATAATATTAAAAATCAGATGTGCTTTCCATGTCATATTTTCCAGTATCCCTCCGCATGAGCAGGGAATGTTGGAAGTGAAATTCAAAATGATAAAAATGTAGACGGTAAAAAGAGACATTAAAATGAATGTTATGTACAGACCTTTTAATTTAAAACTGGGAATCACCAGCATAAGTGATACAGCAAGTTCGATAGTAATTATGCTGTAGGATACAATGCCTGCATAAGCACCTATTATCGAAGACTGCCCCAGCTGTGCCTGAAAATTTTCAAATTCCAATACCTTACTGATTGCGGCATAAACAAACAGCAATATATAAAAAAGACTTACTGCCTCAATGAAATAATTTTTAAAACGGCTTCTTGAATTCATGTTCTTAAAAGTTTTATAAATCATACTGTTATTAAAAAAATCACATTTCATTACCTGAATGTCTATTGCAAATATAGATACGAAATTTCGCATAAATACTTTAAAAATCAAGCCAAAAACTTTGAAAATCAAGCAGTTTTATATTTTAACGGACATCAAAAAAAAGCCTGCACTTTGTAAGAATCATGCAGGCATTAATCATAATGGTCGTTTTAGAAATCAGCCTTTTATCGAGGCGCTGATTCCGGCAAGTTTTTCATGCAGTTCTATAAGTCCTACTTTCTGAAGGCACTCCTCTGAGAGACTCTCCAGTTCTGTCTTTCCCTGCTCGCTTATGCTCTCCAGAAGAACCGATGACCCCTCCCGGATTTTCAGCCCATCCTGTATCAGATGGCTTAAAAGCAGCACATTTTTTCGTGAAATTTTCAGATCCATCTTCACTGTCTCATTCATGCCAGGGATACTCAGCACTGTATCAAAAACCTTGGCCGCATCATTTGCTGTAATCATAATTTATCATTTAAAAATTAATACTTCGCTCACCGTAAAATTATAAAGTATCCCCCCTATTTACCCTACTCAAAATTTGGGGAGGATTGCAGGGCATGTCTGCCTTTTCTAATTTAGCTCTCAGTTAGTTATTCCGTACTCGTTCATTATCATTTTTTGGAATTTCAAGGGAGGTTTTGAATTCGTCTTCCTTTAGATTTGATAGGCATGACAGGCACTAATAAACTGATTGGAAAAAGCTGAAAATGCCTTTTCGAAGCTTTCGGACTGCGGTTTTCTGCAGTCAGCAAGATGTCTGGTTGTATCACAACCAAAAATCTTGCTGCCCCTCTGCTCGGAACTCGCTGGCAGTGAAACTTTAAGATTGAATGAAATTGAAACAATGAAAAAGAAAAGATCATGGAAGAAAAAAACAGCGGCAGAAACAGATGGCTTCACATCCGGCTGACCAAAGAAGAATTCGAGCAGATAGACAGAAATTTTAAAGCTTCAGCCTGCCGCAAACGAAGTGATTTCGTGCGCAGAAATCTGCTGCGAAAACCTATTGTTATGAAGTACAGAAACGAGTCGCTGGATAAACTGCTGCAGGAGCTTATCCAGCTCAGAACACAGCTGAATTTCATGGGAAATAATTTCAATCAGAGCGTTAAAAAACTCCATACCCTTTTTGAAATATCAGATTTCAGAATTTGGATTCTGGCTTTTGATTCCGACAGGAAAAAATATTTTTCACTGGTTGAAGAAATAAAAAAACACATTGAAATTCTTGCCCAAAAATGGTTGCAGTCATAAACACAGGACACTCCATTAGAGGCATCTTCATGTACAATGAGAATAAAGTTTCCCAGGGTGCAGCTGTGTGCATCGGCGAGGGAAATTATCCCATCGATATTGAAAAAATGTCAGAATCTTTTAAGCTCAGCGTATTTCTAAGACAGCTCCAGCTCAATGAAAATGTCAAGCGCAGCGCAGTGCACATCTCGCTGAATTTCGACCGTTCGGACAAGGATTTATCAAAAGAAAAACTCATGGAGATTGCCTCTTCTTATATGGAGAAAATTGGATTCGGCGCACAGCCTTATCTGGTCTACCAGCACCACGATGCGGGACATCCGCACCTGCATATCGCATCCATAAATGTGCGGGCAGACGGATCCGGGATTAACATGCACAATATTGGAAGAAACCAGTCCGAAACGGCGCGGAAGGAATTGGAGATTTCTTTTAATCTGGTTCGGGCGGACTCGAGAAAAAAACAGAGTCCTGCGCTTATTAATGCCATTGATGCGGAAAAAATAAAATATGGGGCAATAGATTCAAAGAGAGCCATCGGAAGTGTACTCAATGCAGTTATTCCGCACTACAAATACACAACGCTGGGTGAGCTGAACGCAGTATTGAACCTCTATAACGTGAGGGCGGAAAGGGGAAAGGAAAATTCAAAAATGTTTCAGAATAAAGGGCTGATCTACCAGATTCTGGATGATAACAAAAAGACTGTCGGGGTTCCTATAAAAGCCAGCAGTTTTTATTCCAAGCCTACCCTTTCTCGGCTTGAAATTAATTTTGCTGCAGCTAAAACTGCGCGTGCGATATTTATGAAAAGAACACGAAATGCGGTTGATCTGCTGCTGTTGAAATACCCATCAATTACGCTCTCGCAGCTTGAAACGCGGCTGGCGAAGCAGGGCATCACGGCAGTTGTCAGAAAGAATGAACAGGGGCTAATATACGGCATGACCTACATCGATCATAACACCAGATGCGTTTTCAACGGAAGCAGTCTCGGACCTGAATATGCAGCCAAAGGGCTCCTGCAGCGTCTGGGCCATTCGTCCCATTCTGAGAAGCAGTATAATACAGTTCCTGATGGCACCGCACATAAGCAGGACCCTTTTATTTCCGCAGCTGAAGTGCAGCGGATAATTGATGACGTGCTTTATGCTGGAACGCCATCAGATTCCGTTCCCAAACAGCTTAAGAAAAAACGAAAAAAAAGAAAGAGAAAAGGACAGTCCGATAATAATTAATACATAAAAATCAACAGCATGCAGACGGGAGAAAATGAACAGGCGCTTAGAAAAATTTTAGATATGACTAGACTGATGAGCATCGCAGTACTGCTCATCCATTTTTATTATTATTGCTTCCATTCATTCAGGCATTGGAATCTTGCACCGGATTTTGCCTACAGGATACTGGAGAATATTTATCGTACTGGGCTTCTGGACAGCTTCCATAAATCAAAGCTTTTTGCACTTGGACTCTTGGTTATTTCCCTTATGGGTGCCAGAGGAAAAAAAGATGAAAAGCTCCATTTTAGAACTGCTTTTTATTATATCTCAACGGGGCTGATGTTTTACTTTGGATCCTATCTGTCTTTTGTAATATTTGCGGATGCGGAAGTATGTTCCGCAATATATGTATCACTGTGTTCTTTTGGCTATTTAATGACGCTTTCCGGGGGCACCCTGCTCTCCCGCATTATCCGCAGAAAGCTTAGTTCAGCAGATATTTTTAATAAGGAAAACGAAACTTTCCCTCAGGAGGAAAGGCTTATTGAAAACGAATATTCCGTTAACCTTCCCGCACGCTATCACCTCAAAGACAAAGTGCGTAGCAGCTGGATTAACATCATAAATCCCTTCCGCGGGATTATGGTTCCCGGAACTCCCGGATCTGGAAAATCATACTTCGTAATCCGCCATGTAATCACCCAGCATATCGCTAAAGGTTTTTCCATGTTCATCTATGATTTTAAGTTCGACGACCTCACTATTATTGCTTATAATGCCTGGCTGAAATTCCGTCATCTTTATGCCGTGGAGCCCAAATTTTACATCATAAATTTCGATGACCTATCTAGAACCCACAGGTGCAATCCTCTGGACCCAGCGGCAATGACCGTCATTACCGATGCTGCTGAATCAGCACGCACTATCCTTATGGGGCTCAATCGGGAATGGATCAAAAAACAGGGCGATTTCTTTGTGGAATCTCCTATAAATTTCCTGACGGCGGTCATCTGGTACCTTAGAAAATACAGCGATGGCGAGTACTGCACCCTGCCCCATGTCATTGAAATGATCCAGACCGATTACGAAAGCCTTTTCACTCTTCTGAGAACCGAAAAAGAGATCGAAGTGCTTATCAATCCCTTTGTAAGTGCGTTCCTGAACGAGGCAGTCGACCAGCTGGAGGGGCAGATTGCTTCGGCTAAAATCTCGCTGGCTAAACTCTCTTCGCCCCAGCTTTATT
Organism: Flavobacterium agrisoli; assembly: GCF_016522065.1. GTDB lineage: Bacteria > Bacteroidota > Bacteroidia > Flavobacteriales > Flavobacteriaceae > Flavobacterium > Flavobacterium agrisoli. The sequence continues at coordinate 533,859 of NZ_JAEHFV010000001.1, forward strand.
ATGTGCTTTCGGGCAGTGATTTTACCCTCGATATTAATAATCCATCTGATCCGAAAATTGTTTCAATGGGAAACAATCCGCAGAAAATACAGACATATGGGGCAGTGCTTTCCCTTTTTGTCAGCCGTCTCATCAAACAGGTAAACCAGAAGGGAAAACTCAAAAGCAGCCTTATTTTTGACGAGTTCCCCACTATCTATCTCAACAATATTGACAGCTTGATTGCAACGGCTAGAAGCAACAGGGTGAGCACCTGTCTGGGGATTCAGGACTTCAGCCAGCTTCGCAAGGACTACGGACGGGAACAGGCTGATGTAATTGTTAACATAGTGGGGAATATTGTTTCAGGACAGGTTAGCGGGGATACGGCAAAACAGCTCTCGGAGCGTTTCGGAAAGATAATGCAGGATCGTGAAAGTCTATCTATCAACAGCAGTGACACTTCCATCAGTCGTTCAAGACAATTGGAATCCGCAGTGCCGCCCTCGAAGATTTCTTCACTGAGCTCGGGGGAATTTGTAGGGATGACAGCCGATAACCCAGACTGCAGAATTGAACTTAAAACTTTTCACTGCGAGATTATCAACGACCATGAAAAGATCAAAAAAGAAACGGATAATTATAAAGAAATTCCACTCATACGGACAATTGATAATGTTATCATCCAAAAAAATTATCTGCAGATCAAAATTGAGATTCAGGAAATAATCCACAGCGAGATGGAAAGGATAATCAAAAGCCCGTCGCTTTCATCGCTGGTGCTCAAAAAAGAAAAATAGCCTTTAAAATAGATTTGTTTCTCAGCAGAAGAAAAAACAAAAATTGCTGTTAGCTGCTGGGGCATTTTATAATTTCTAGGGTATTTTCGTCCTGCTCTCCATGGTAATATTTTTCAGCCCATGCCAAAAAAAATCAGGCACATCAGTCAGACGGGTCAAGAGTGTCATGCGGGATTTCAATTTTCTTTCATGTGGTCTCCACAGGATTTCCAATGCTCTCCATTTAAATGTTTTTTTAATGCTTGAAATTATAAAATATTTAAATACCTATTCCAAAGTTAGTGACAGAAATTGTGGGACGATTTTCTTATGCTTTACGGAAACCCGTAGAATACTTTTCAAAACATTTTCTACTTTGCGCTTTAGAATAATTTAAGCTGGGAAAACAGGCAGTTTTTTGCGGATGCAAACACGTATTTCTACTGTAGTTTTCTTTATGCCTCTTTGCTTAATTTAGTCCCCTAATCCAATTCTAATTATGATTGAGCATTACTTTGACTACACTCAGGACAGAAAAGACTTCTGTTTTCAATTTTTCTATGTTACCCAAAATAAAAAAGTGGATGCGGCATTTCTTGAAGATCTGAAAGAGAAGGTTCTCTTATCATATCGCTCAATCGAGGCGCTTAAGTTTCATCTGAGCGAATCAACTGAGGACGAAATTAAAAAATATGTTACAGATTATGTAATACCGGAAAATGCCGGCATCATTGACCGCATTGTAAGGCAGGGGGACTGGGGAGAAATCGTGGCAGGACTGATCGTGGCAAATATTCAAAAACTTAGCATACCGATCCACAAGCTGCGATGGAAAATAAATAAGAACAAATCCGTATTTGGCACAGACTTGATCGCCTTTAATCTGGGAGATCCGATAACAGATATACATTATTATGAAATAAAGACCAGGGTTGCCTCGCATCAAAAAGAAGGTAAACAACCCAATCGCAACTATATCTCAATCATTGCCCACAATAGCCTTGCAAAAGAAAACAATATGCCCAATGAAATGCTGGCTGACTTTCTTATGAGGTATTATGTCGAGCAGAACGACTATGCATCTGCCGCAAAATTTAAAGACATCGTTAAGAATCCTTCAGCTTACAACAGAAATTTTGAATTGTTTTTTATTGTGGAAGAGAACAATTACACTGACACAATTTTTGATGAGCTTCACAACCTTCCACCGCAGCTTGCCCCTTTGCGCGTAACCGTAATTATTATTAAAGATCTGCAGAAAATTATTGATGAAACATGGCAGGATATTGAACAGCGTTTAGTGGACATGATAAAAAAATAAAATGACTAGACAGGAATACACCCAGTTTATTGACAGCGAAGTTAGGAATGTCTTGAAAGACACTACCCTTGCCAGCTACAAGAACCAGATTTTCGCCTGGCGCCTTAATGCATCCTTTACAAGATCGTTCCAGATTGATTATTTGTGGAACCGTGCAGTATTGCTTTCAAGCAGCTGCGCATATCTGCTGGAGCAGGACGGCGACACAAGAATAATTACTACAGGGTTGAAATCCAGCGCGGAAATCTTTGAATATCTAAGCGAACTCAAAGAATTAGCAGAGCTTTATGATAAGGACTCTGTCCTTCTTCTCTCTGCATTGTGCTATGACCTGTCCGGATATCAGGCAAATGCCTATTGTATTGCGCAGCAGATTGGTGAATTCATATTTGATGACGAAAGATCCAAAACAAGCACTGATTCCGAAAGCTACATCGTTAGGCAGATAACCTGTATTCTTTTAAAAAAAATACCCGAGGCCAAGGCCAATATCCAGGCTACGGATGATCTCGGCATTACGCTTTTTAATGATGCTTTGTCAAAATGGTGTGATGCTATTTTCAAGCTTTCTGAAGAGGCAGGATATGAAGAAGCGTTTGAGAGAGTCTACCGATATTATCTAAACAGGCACAATATTTTTATCTCGCATCTTCTTTTTCTTTTAAAGATACGCATTACAGTTTTTGAGAACAAATCAATATGGAACGCGCTCAAAAGAAACGGGCATATTGCCGAGAGCAAAGTTTGGAGGAAATATGTAAAACTTTTAGCGCATGATTATTATGACAGTAATTCTATAAAAAATATCGAGAACCGCAGATCAGTATTTGAACTCTGGACTTCCCAGCATAGGGCAATCGAGCAAGGGCTTCTTGAAAGAAATGAAAACTTTGTCGTTCAAATGCCCACCAGCGCCGGCAAAACTTTCATTGCTGAACTTTCCATTTTAAAAAACCTTACTGAGTTTCCTGACAAGAAATGCATTTATGTGGCACCCTTCAGGGCGCTTACAAGCGAAAAAGAGATTGAGCTTGCAAGATACTTTTCCAAGCTCGGCTACTCAGTCTCCGCCCTTTCCGGGAGCTATGAAGTGGACAGCTTCCAGGATGTAATAATCTCCCAGACAGATGTCCTGATAGCTACTCCCGAAAAAATCGATATGCTCGTTCGAATAAATCCCGAACTCTTTAAAGGCATTTCCCTAATGGTTGTGGATGAAGGCCACATTATCGGCGAAGTGAGCACAAGAGCAGCTTTGCTGGAATTTTTGATCATACGATTGAAAATTAAATTTCCTGAAATAGCATTCTTGTTCATTTCGGCAGTTATGCCTCCAAAAAATGCAGACCAATATGCGCAGTGGCTTAGCGGCGAGCAGGAGAACGTGCTGCGGTCTCTTCAGTTTCCGGACAGTCCCGTAACTGAAGAATGGGAACCTACACGTAAATTGATCGGCAGCTTCACCTGGACGAAAGGGGGGAGCCAGATCGGATTTAAAAATTTTGAAGAAACTGAAACGCTCGCTGCAATCGGGAACTCATTTGTACCAAATTACCTCATCCAAAAAGAAATTGGAGGAAAGTTTCCTTCTGGAAGAACTAAGCCTGCAACTACTGCAGCTCTGGCCTACAGAATGTCTCTCGAAGGCAATACACTGGTGTTCTGCGGACAGCCTAGACTTACCCTGACCATTGCAAAACATCTATTGAAGATCTTACAGGGTATTGACATCGATCTGCCGGAATGGTTTGAGGCCGATGAGGACAAAGAATCTTTTTATTACGCAAAAATGTGGTATGGAGAAGACGATCCCATAACGCAGTCTATCAGGCATGGTATTGGAATTCATTTCGGAGATATGCCTGAACAGGTAAGGAATTCTGTAGAGCATGATTACCGTACAGGCAGATTAAGAGTGCTGCTTTCGAGCAATACGGTCGGACAGGGCCTTAATTTTCCAATTAAGAACTTGATTTTTTACAATCTGGCGATTGGACATAGCGACCAGGGACAGATATTGATTTCAAAGAGGGACTTTTGGAATATTGTCGGAAGAGCTGGACGCGCTGGCAAAGAAACAGAAGGAAAAATAATTTTTGTAATAAATACCCCTATTGACCTGAATAATTATAAAGAATTCACCAATAGGGATAATCTGGAGGAAGCAGACAGCCTATTCTCTAAAGTCATTAATACATATAACCGCAGGAGAATTAGCCGCATGGTTCGTGACAGGCACTTGTCAATTTTATCTGAAACATTTCTGATGGAAATGTTTACCGAGGAAATCATTGGGACTGATTATGAAGAAATCATAAACGATATTATAGAAAACAGCCTTTTCAAATTCCAGCTTGATGAGGATGACCTTGAACTGATAAAAAGGTCTTTCCGCAGTACTTTTAAGAAATTTGAGGAAAATCTTGACGTCTCTGATGCTGAAATATATAAGCAGTCCGGTTTTACTTACGACAGCAATATCATAATAGATGACTTTATCATCAAGCATCTGGAAGAACTGAACGGCTATTTGGAAGATGACAATCATTTTGATTTCTGCAGGCTTGTTTTTGAGTTTTTGCTTGATGCAGAATTAGAGGAACTGGATGATCGCAAGCTGACAAATATCGGTCTTACTGTCGAGATGCATTATCCAATCATAGAAATGTGGATTTCGGGCGAGCCTCTCGAAGAAATTATCGAACAGTGGAAAAAGAATAAAAGCATAGAGAGTTTCCATCTGTTTCTTTCAAAAGGTCTTTATTATCTGTATCCATGGGCATTTACTGCCTTTACCAACATTATGATTTACAGGCTCGGAATTGAAAGGGATGATGTACCGTATAATATTGCCAACTTATCATCCTACCTGAAATATGGACTTCCTGATTCAGCAGGATGCTTGGCCAGATCGCTTGGAATTAAGAACAGGGATGCGGTCGTTGTGCTTACCGAACTGGCATCCGGACGAACAGGTCCTGATTTTATAAAATGGCTTTCAAATTTGAGTACTGGCAGAATCAATAGTTTGGAGCTTTCAGTATTTGATAGGGAAAATATTATCAGCATAAGCAGAAAACTTACGCCTCACCGTTTCAACGCTCTTCCCGATGTATTTTCTTTTACAGTGGAAGCAACCTCGGAATTTATTGGTTATCGCATAAGCTCCCGTAGGGTTCAAGAAGGTGCCGTTCTTGAATATAGGAGGGTACGAGGCAAGAATAATCCATATGCCATCTATTTATTATACAAAGGGCATCGCATTGGACGCGTGCCTGCAGAGTACAGCAAGGTCATTTCAGCTGAAATCGACATTAATGATGCCGATTATCTGGTGACAGTCAAAGAGGTTATTGCCCACGGAAACTACAACAGTATAATCGTAGAAATGACTTTGATGGATCTGCTTTAAAAACAGAACGCACATTGCGAAATAAAATGGATTGATTTGGTTTTTCTAGTTTTTGCTTTTTACATGGCAGATAGCAACATCTTTTTAACAAATCGAATTTTTATAATCCGGAATCGCTTGCGCCGAGTATATGGGCGGCGGCTGATTTTCTCCATCTGAGAACTGAATCTTTTATAGCAATTAGGTCCCAGTTCTCATCAAGGAGATCCAGCCCCCTAAAGACGGCGGACTCTGTAATGTCGCATTGTTTATCCGTATTGAGATTAAACTGGGAAAGCACTCTTTTGGTATGATTGTGGAACTCCTCATTATCATCTTCTTTATGTTTTATATAATTGGCTAGACATATTATGAGTTCAATATTTGTGTAGCCTGAAGCAGGCAGGATATCTCCGTGCCTGTAATGCTCCAGCTGAAGCTGCTTTCCTCCTTGTTCCGTAAGGTCCTTTATCGAGGCATTTATATAATTTTGAAAAGCGATGAATGCAAGTCCAAAAATATGCTCTGAATCTTCCATAAAAAAAAGTGCGTCATACCATCGGTTCTTTTCGCCAAAGCGCTGGAACTCCTTGATAGAACTGCTCAGGCCTTTGATGACCATGTTCAGGCTGCTGGCCCTGTAATCAACCTCTTTGTAATGCATTAAATATTTCTTTTTAAGTTTGTTTATTCTGCTTTCAAATTACAGCCTTGCTTTAATCTGTTTTAATGCGACAACAGCATTTCTGCCGTAAACCGGGCTGCCGGTTGTCTGCTGCAGCAGGGATAGGTCTGCTGCATTTCCATAAGCCCCAATCTTATCGATAGCGAATCTTATGATTGCATCGCCACTGTCAAACCCATATCTGGCATTTCCTGCAACGGGATCTGCAACGCCTTTCCTGCAAGCTTCAAGCAGCTTATCCGGAAACAGATCATAAATCCCCTTGATAGATGTATTCTCATTTTCATAGAACCGGACAGGAAAATGTGTCTGATAATAAGAAAACTCGAGCTCTTTCAGTATATAAATGGCATAAAGGGCATTGGATTGAAATAGAAGCTGGAATATTGGGGCACAATTCTTTCTTATTTCCTGCTCGCTTATATTGGTCCTGTTTATCCAATAATACAATTTGGCGCATGTATGCTGAAAATCCGGATCCGCATCCTCTGCGGCAATATTTTCAATTTCAAAGTTGTATCTGCCCAAAATCGCATTAGCCGCTATCCAGGTTTTGACTTGTTCATAACGCAGTATTGACTCGCTCTCCGGCTTGTCCAGATAATGCAGAATATACTTGCAGCATCCTTCGCCATGAAGCTGCTCGGACATAAATATAAGGCCGGGAACAAAAAGTGAATTCTCGCTATGATAGCGCACCGCCATCGAATAAAAGATTCTTTTGGAATCTTCCTCCAGTTCCTGCAATGATTCAAAATAGGCTCTGTTATAGGGATGATCGAACTGGTTGGAATATAAATAAAATGCTTCCCTCCATGACTCTTCAGTTTCCGGCTTCTCCAGCAATTTACTTATCTCCAATTTTACGGTTTCTTTATGAGATTCCGTATCTTCATCAAGCGCATCCAGATCAGCAAGCGCCTCAAGAACCAAAGTAGAAATCCAGCCGTTTCTTGTTTCGCTCAGGATTGTTTCCAAAGCATTTACCAATGCCTGCTGCTGCATACCATCAGTGGCACAGTGTGGTACAAACCACAATACTTCCACCTTGAGATGATAGGGAATTATGTTCCATGAAGCGGTTAGCGCCTCATGGATGATAGGATACAAGATAGCACCGCTCAAGTTGAAGCGCAGCATATGCAGTAGAAAATACAGCTGTCCCGAAGTAACTTCGGAAGGAAGCTGCTCCCTGATCTTCTGGTCTGCAATTTTAGGCTCATGTCCCAAAGTAAAAACGCCTGAATTGGCAAGATCGAAAAGCTGCGAAATTCCCGGTACAGTCTCATAATTTCTATATGAAACATATGCAGCTGCAAACAAACCGTTTCTAAGGCTAATCTTCTGTTCTTTGGCTTCTTCAAATAAGGCCTTATAAAATTCCTTGATTCTGTTTTCTACGATCCCGATAATGGAAAGGATTTCCTGCAGATGTTCCGCTTCCGACAATTTAAAAGCAAGCACCTGCAGAAATAATTTATCGCTATACGTCCAGCTTGCCTCGGAATCAGAATGCGCTTCCACAGGAAAATTCTTGTCTGAAGTTATTGCAAAGTAAATTTCCTCCGCTTCAAGGCGCAATTTTTCAATAACCCTCACGACGCTTTCCTCTGCCCAATTCCTGCAGTACTCACCTGCTTCCCCTTTAATGATATCCTGAATGAGCGCAATATCAGTTACGTTTTCCAACAGGCTGTTTCTGAGCACAGGGTCGTCAACTGCGCCTATTATCAAAAGTCTCTTCTCATCATTTCTGGGAGATTTGAATTCTGAAATCAATTCCTCGGCTTTATTGCTGAATCTTATAACTGCATCTGCAGTAAAAAAATTTAAGATCATTTCATGTTCGAAACTTACTTTTGTAAAATCCCTAACCAGAATGTGTTCTTTTAGGCAGCGTTCCAAAATTAGGTCGGATATATTATGCTTCTGCATTATGATGTTTAGCTGGCGCAGGGAGATGGAAAAGGTGATTTCTTTGGACATCCAGTCCGCTGCCAGTAAAAGAAGGAGCATTGCCTGGGTTTCAAATCCGGCAAGCTTTTTTCTCACGTAGAGTTCAAACAGACTGAACCGGCTTATCCTATCAGCTCCGAACTCACCTATTTCTCCAACCATTTTTGCCTCCTGCGCTGTGGAAACATTCTCCAATACAGGCATTAGCTTTTCAGAATAATTTGAATATTTTGCTGCAATGGCCGCTTTAAGCCCTATATCCGGCAATGACATTCTCAGAAAATCAGCCTCGAGGCTTTCAAAATCTGCACTGTGGTCCTGAGCTGTTATTATATAAAATATTTCGTGCTCGTTTGAGATTTCGGCAAGCTGGCCCAGCAATACAGCCGCTTTTGACGAATCGCATTCGTTGATACCATCTAAAACTAAAAATATCTTTTTTCCGGCTTCATTGCAGATTTCAAAAAAATCAGACGCTGAACTGAAGCCGTTTTTAATGACTTCTTCATCAATCATCCTGATAAGTCCCGTTTCAAAATATTTGGCTTCCAGTAGCAGCGGAACCATCCCATCACTGTTGTTCAGGGCCCAGGCTTTCGCCAGAAGCGACTTTCCGCATCCCGATCTTCCCAGAATAATTTTTCCCTGCTTACCAAAAGGCAGCCCGAAAAGCTTGCGCGCATCATAATGTATCTGGTCCTCTCCCAAATAGGTATAGACGATGACATCAGGCGAAGGAAGGTTGGCTTTTGCTGCATCAGTAAAGTTTTTTATCAGTGAGCCGCAATCGAGAGCTGCTGCTGTTTGGTTCTTTGCTCCATTCCCAAACTCAATTTCCAGAAATTTCTTTATTTTGTTGAAACGCACATTATCATCCCAGAAAATTGCTTCAATTTCTGAAAGGAGATCTGATACAAACAGGATGTCTTTGGATTGGTCAAAAATTTCATCGTATCCTTCTATTTTGGAGAACTTTTTCTTCTTTGTGCTCAATATAAGGAACTTTACTCCATTTGTGAATTTTTTGGAAAGCCCTAATTCTTTAAAGGTTTTAAGGTTTTTCTTTATTTTGTTTGCACTGCTGTCTGATGTAATCTGAAAAGCAATTTTCGAAGAAGCCGCATTTCCAAGGTCAACACCTGGGAAATTTTTCCTCTCTTTATTTAAATCCCGAAGATTATGTTCATATATCAGGTTAAGCAGCCTGAGACAGACTCCTTCCGATACTCTATTGATGTCAAAGTAATTCAGAGAATTTGAAATTTCAATCTCGTAAATCCACTTTTTGATGTACTCCTTAATTTCGCTGACTTCTTTCTGCTGGTTTGACATTCTTCTTTATGATGCTATCTTAATTTCCAAATTTAATAAATATTGCGTTGAATCTTAAATCCAATTAAACGAATTTGTTGTTCAAGGAAGTGCGCCTAAATGTATAAGAAGTGGCTTGAAACTGTATACCAAATTACCATTTCCGTGGGCTGCTTTAAAATCTATCTTTATCTTTTATATATAAGTCTTCTATCGAGGCAATGAAATAAAAAATGTTTTTTTAGGTTGCGGATTCCTTTAAAATCTGCAGTGTCTTTTCGTCCATTTCTCCATTATAATATTTCACAAGCACCTGCCTGAAACAATCAGACGTATCAGGCAGATGGCTGAACAGTGTCATGCAGGATTTCAGTTTTCTTTCATCTGCCCTTCCCAGAATTTCCAGTGCCGATTTATTCTCGATTTGAAGCATTGCGAGTGTAATTTCCACAAGACGTGCGCCCAGTGTCGGATGATTAAGATAATGTGAGGCTTCCTGCAGATTTTCAATGCCGTAAAAGATATTATAATCCGTGAAGCCCAGTCCTCTTAATTGGGGAAAAACAAACCACATCCAGTGGGTCTGTTTGCTGCCCGCCTTGATCTCTCTCAGTGCATTGCCGTAGGTTTCCCGCTGCGCCTCTAAAAAACGGTCCAGATCATATTGCTTTTCCATTGCAGTACATTTTTATCCCTTGAAATTACAAAATAATTCAATGCCGTTCCCAAAACAGGCATCTGAAGTTGGTGCTGTCTGCCGTAAAGATTGATAAAGAAATTTTCAATGAAAACGGATTAAAAGAGCCGCGAAAATAGCACCCGCAGGCTCCTGCATGCGCATAACGGCCTTGCCGCCCTTCGGGACTTATAGCACTCCGGATCCTTTATCGGATGCTTGATTTTGTGCTTTCTTTTTTCCCGTTTTTCTTTTGAAAAATTTCATGCGGGGCTTGAGAAAAAACAGATAAACATTCATTTAAAATCTTACATCATGGAAATCTCAGGACGAATTACAAAAGATGCCGTAACGGCAAAAGTTTCAAATGACAGAGAGGTGGTAAATTTCTCCATCGCAGTAAACGACAGCTACAGACCTAAAGGGGCTAGCGAACTTAAAAAGATTGTGACCTACATCGACTGCTCCTATTGGATGGGTTCCAAAATGGCGCAATGGCTTAAAAAAGGCACTATGGTCGAACTCTTCGGGCGCATTGGTCTGAATGTCTACACCAATGCCGAGGGCAAAGCGCTCGGCTCGCTGACCTTTCACACCAGTAATATCAAAATACTGGTTTTCCCGAAAACAGAAAATGCCTCAGCTGTTCCCGCAGTGCAGAAGAAAAGCACGCCTAAAGACGAGCCTGACGACCTGCCTTTCTAAATCATGCACACATTTATTTTTTATACACGCCTAAAGACAATATTATGCAAGCCTTATCAAAATCCAACTACAGCGAATACCGCGTAGCCGATGCCTTTAATGGGATAATACTCAAAAGCATCACTTCCTATGACGGAAAAAAAAGAGAACAGCTGAAATCATTCTTTCTTGATATGCAGCAGGGGGGCTGCGTGAGCGGTATGATTTCCGAATTTATCTACCACGCAGACTGCAAAGAATTTTACATCGAGCATATCGATGACCTTGAAAATATCAGAACCGAACTCGAAGAGGCAATTGGCGAAGCGATTGAAAACCGATTCCAAGCCCCTCACTACACTTTTGTATGCTGGCTCTGCTTTGAAGAATACTGCTATGACCTCTATTCAAGGCTTTTTGAATAACAGTTTAATCTTAAATCTTCTCTTATGAAAGCTACAGAACAATTCAAATCCGTAATGGAGAATTACCTAATTGATAAGGCGCAGAACGATACTGCTTTTGCGCCTGCCTTTGCCAAGCATTCCAAAAACCTAGAAAGCTGTTTCAATTACATTTTCGGAGAGGTCAAAAAAACAGGATGCTGCGCTTTTGATAATCAGGAAATCTATGACATGGCTGTCAAATACTATACCGATGATTCAATCGGTGTTCCTCCACCAATCAGCTGCAAGGCTGTTGTCGCTCCGCCTGCAAAAGCTGATTTATTCTCGGCTGCTCCTGCGGTATCTGAAACTCCAATTCAGAAAACCGAAGTGCCAAAACCTGTAAAACCTGCTACCCAAACCTTAACCCTCTTTGACCTATGACACCGAAAACCATCATCGAGAAACAGATTACTGAATTAAGCAGTAATCTGAAACCCATTACTTCACAAACGCAGTCTTGGGCGGAAAAAAATATTTTCCTGAAATGGGCGGTGCTCTCAAGAGGAAAATTCCACTGCTTGGAATGCGCCCACTCGTGGAAGCCCGATAGCCAAAGACAGTCCTGCCAAAAGTATATCAATTGTACTGCCTGTCAGGGCAGACTAAAAATGCATCAGTACAATCAGGTGCATTTCAAGGAAATCGAATACTTCTCCATTTTGCAGACCTGCGGCGGTTTTCAAGTAGTGCGCATCATCTGTTCATACAAACATATGAAAAAGAATTTTCAGCCGTCTTATTTTCATAAGGAAGTCATGCAGCATTGGATAAGTGCCGACGGCGAAGTCCGAACCATGTCGCTCAGCACTAATGTATTAGCACAGGTCTATGACCAATGGAAATTTTATTCCCCTCTTGAAGTACGCCCAAAAGATTTTCAAGGCGGCCAAAAATACCGAATCAATCCTTATAAGATTTACCCTAAGATGAAAGTGCTGCCCATATTGAAAAGAAACGGTTTCAAGACCTCCGTGCATGGCATTGCACCGCAGATACTCTTTACCGCACTTTTGAAAGACCCCGTTTCAGAAACACTTTTAAAATCGGCGCAGAACTCCCTGCTGAAACATTACCTGACTTCCCATGAGCAGCATCTGCGTGAAAACTGGCAGGCAGTGAAAACCTGTCTTAAACACCACTATAAAATTCAGGACATCAAAATTTGGGAGGATTATATTACGCTGCTCAGATGGTTTAAAAAAGACCTAACTTCCCCTGCTCTTGTCTGCCCCCAAAACTTGGACGATGCGCATGACAGGCTTGTTGCCAAAAAAAGGGATATTCAAAGAAGAAAGCATCTTGCGCAGCTGCGCGCCGAAATACAGCAGGCAGAGCCGATTTATGAAAACGATAAAAAACAGTTCTTGGGACTTTCTTTTACCGATAATGACCTTACCGTAAAAGTCCTTGACCGTGTGCAGGACTTTCTTACAGAGGGTGACACCCTGCACCACTGCGTATTTACCAATGAATATTTTAAAAAGAAAGATTCTCTGATACTGTCTGCGCAGATTGAGAACAAACCTATTGAAACCATTGAAATTTCCCTTTCAAAAATGGAAATCATCCAATGCAGGGGGAATCGAAATAAAGCCACTAAACACCACAGCAGGATTCTGAGGATTATACATAAGAACCTGCCTGAGATTGCCAAACGGTTGAAAAAACAGAAAAAGCAGACCGCTTCCGCTTAAACCATTTTACTATTTATGCCGCAGACTTGCACTGCGGTTTTTTTTCGGCGCGCAGACACTTTAAGGCGAACGGGGCAGTCCTGGTTTAGGGGCTATTGGGGAATGTTAAGTCAATTTCACCACAAAGTTCGGACACGGCTTTCGGTTCTCCGCAAAAAATTCCCCCATAAATGCAGGGCTGCACTCCTGCTTTATTGCGTTGCTTTCTGCGTTCGCTCAGCCCTGCCCGGGCAACGGTGCTGTAATTAATCTTAAAACTACAGCGGCTATGAAAAATCAAAATCAAAACACAGACTGGCAGAAAGTATCAGAAATCGAACTGATCTATAAAACCAAAGTAAAAAGTGCTGAAAGACCCTATATCAGCTCATCCAAAGATGCTTACCGAATTCTGCTCGACAGCTGGGATCACGGGAAAATAGAATTCTTCGAGCAGTTCAAAGTGCTTTTGCTCAACCAGTCCAACAGGGTTCTGGGAATCTACGAGGTCTCCTCAGGAGGCATTGCAGGGACTGTGGTTGATATGCGCCTGCTTTTCGCGGCAGCCCTGAAAGCAGCCGCCGTCGGGATCATCATCACCCACAACCATCCCTCAGGAAAAACAGCGCCTTCAGAGGCCGACAGAAACATGACCCGAAAAATCCATGAAGCGGGAAAGCTGCTGGACATACCGCTGCTTGACCACATCATCGTGACTCCTTATACCTATTACTCTTTTGCAGATGAAGGCGCCCTATAAGGGCGTTTTCATCTTTCATGCCCTTGGTCTGTTCTGGTTTTTTAAGTAATTTTGCCCTATGAATCATGAAGAAATAAAACGCCATTTTGAGAACAATCCTCCCCCAAAGGAAGTTAGATTGACGGAATGGGCAAATATCACCGACACGCAGGTTTTCCTCAACAGCTGCTATTCGACTATAAGAAACTTTAACGGCCCGATAGACCGATGCCCTGCATGGTGGCATCTGCGGGATTTTTACATTCTAATGAAGAAAACAGCCGGCCAGCCGACCGGCGAAGAGCCTGCTTCAGAATAATTCTGATCCTTCCGTAAATTCTTAATAAAGCAAAAAAGCACCTAAATCGGTGCTTTTTTTATGCCCTGAAAAATAAGGCTTTTTAAATTTTGTTATTAATTAGAACATTTTATTTTTAAAAATTGTTATTGCCTGTACTAATTTTGACTGGTATAAAATGATTAAGATTATGAGCCGGGCAATTGTACATATCGACATGAACACGTTTTTCGTATCCTGCGAAAGGCTGACAAATTCAGAACTTAACGGCATACCGCTTATCATCGGCGGCGGTGACAGAGGCGTTGTGGCTTCGTGCTCTTATGAAGCTCGAAAATTCGGCGTGCGTTCTGCCATGCCTATCCACATGGCCATGAAACTCTGCCCTCAGGCAAAAATTATGAAAGGCGACATGGAACTCTACTCCAGGCTTTCCCACGACATTACCGAGATCATTCAGGAAAAGGCGCCCGTGGTGGAAAAAGCCAGCATTGATGAATTTTATCTGGACATTACCGGCATGGATAAATTCTACGGCAGCTACAGATGGACAGACGAGCTCGCCCAGCGCATCACCAAAGAAACGGGGCTTCCCCTAACCTTTGCGCTTTCGGTCAACAAAACCGTTTCTAAAATTGGAACCGGCGAAGGCAAGCAGAAGCAGAACCTGGAGATTCCCGAGCATCTGGTGCAGTCCTTTTTGAATCCGCTCTCCATCCGAAAAATCCCGATGGTCGGCCAGAAAACCTTTGAGCTCCTTTCCCGAATCGGCATCCGCACCATCCAGACACTCTCTGAAATGCCTGCCGAATCCCTGCAGCAGATGATCGGCAAAAACGGAACCGAACTCTGGAAAAAAGCCAATGGTATTGACAACACGCCGGTCGAACCCTACACGGAGAGAAAGTCAATTTCAACCGAACATACCTTTTCCCAGGATACAATTGATGTATTAAAATTAAACAGAATTCTGCAGGGAATGGTGGAGAAACTGGCCTATCAGCTGCGCGCCGAAGAGTGGCTCACCTCAACGGTGACCGTTAAAATAAGATACGCCAATTTTGATACCGAAACCAAGCAGTCAAGGGTGCCCTACACCTCAGCGGATCATATTCTGACCCATACGGTGACGGATCTCTTTACCAAGCTCTACCAGCGAAGGATGAGACTGCGCCTTATAGGAGTCCGCTTCAGCGGCCTTGTCAGGGGAACCTACCAGATTGACCTATTCAATGACACCGAAGAAATGCTCGCACTCTACCAGGCCATGGACAGAATGAAGACCCGTTACGGCTTTGATGCCGTGATGAGATGCGCCGGCGCCTCTTTCAAACCAAATACTAAAGACGAAATTTTAAAACGCAAAAAATAAATCATGTACCTCAACTGCCACTCTTTTCATTCGCTGCGCTACGGCACCATTCCGCTGGATGATCTGATCAGACAGGCAGCGGATTGCGGTGTCACGGCGGCAGCCTTGACCGATATCAATACCGTTACAGGGATTTATGATTTTATAAAAGGATGTGAAGCCTCAGGCATAAAACCGCTTGTCGGGATAGAATTCCGCTGCAGGCATAAATTTCGCTATATCGGCCTTGCCAAAAATGCTGAAGGGCTTGCCCAAATGAACCGCTTTCTGACCGATCATAATTTCAGCGGCGCTCCGCTTCCGCAAAAGGCTCCGTCTTTTGATTCGGTTTATGTTATCTATACGCTGGAAAATACGCCGGCAGAGCTCAGCGAAAATGAATATATAGGCATCCAGCCTGACCAGCTCGGCAGGCTTTTTATGCCTGAGCTTAAAAAGAAGATTTCCAAAATGGTTATCCTTCAGCCTGTGGTATTCCGCACCAAAAGGGAATACAACCTGCACCGGATCCTGCGCGCGGTTGACCTCAACGAGCTTTTATCGAAACTAGGGCCTGATGACTGCTGCAAGAAATCCGATATGATGATTCCTGAAGCGGAACTTATCGGGCTGTATAAAGATTATCCCGAGATCATCCAAAATACAAGGTACATCATCGAGCACTGTAATTTCAAGTATGATTTCGAGAGTCCGAAAAACAAAAAACATTATACCAAAAATAAAGCGGGAGACATTGCCCTTTTGACCACCCTTGCCGAAGAAGGTCTGGTCTGGCGCTATGGAAGACATAACGCCGAAGCAAAGGCGCGTGTGGAGAAAGAACTTAAAGTCATCAATGATCTTGAATTCAGCGGGTATTTCCTCATTACCTGGGATATCATACGCTACAGCAACAGCCGCGGTTTCCTGCATATCGGAAGGGGCTCGGGAGCCAACAGCATTATCGCCTACTGTCTGGGAATAACAGACATCTGCCCTTTGGAGCTTGACCTCTATTTTGAGCGTTTTCTGAATGAGAACCGCAAGAGTCCTCCCGATTTTGATATAGACTGGTCATGGAAAGAGCGTGACGTGATCCTGAAATATATCTTCGACCGCTACGGTTATGAAAATGTGGCGTTTTGCGGCACCAATGTGGAATTCAAATACCGCTCGATTTTCCGCGAGGTCGGCAAGGTATTTGGACTTCCGAAAGACGAGCTGGACATGCTGGCCAAGAATCCCATGAAACTCCACCAGACCAATTCCATTGTCAATCTCGTGCAGGAATACGGTATGATGCTCGAAAAATATCCCAATATGCGAAGCATGCATTCCTGCGGAATCCTGATCTCGGAAGAACCGCTTACCAATTACACGCCGCTGGAAATGCCTCCGAAAGGATTCCCGATTGTGCTGTTTGATATGCATACGGCTGAAGATATCGGCTTTGACAAGTTTGACATCCTCAGCCAGAGAGGCATCGGGCATATTGATGACACGGTAAAAATAATTGAACAAAATAGAGGCATTCGGATCAATATCCGCGACACGAGAATCTCAAAAAACGAACCATCCGCAAACGTGTATCTTGCCGAGGGACGAACCATAGGATGCTTTTACATTGAAAGCCCGGCGATGCGGGGACTGTTGCGCCGTCTGAAATGCGATAACTATAAAACACTTGTGGCAGCATCGTCAATCATCCGCCCAGGAGTAGCGCAGTCCGGAATGATGAAGGAATATATTTTCCGTCATAACAACCCATCAAAATTTGAATATTTTCATCCGGTTTTTGAAAAGGAGCTTGGAGAAACATACGGTATTATGGTCTATCAGGAAGACGTGATCAAAATTGCCCTGCATTACGGCGGGCTTTCGGCCGCAGACGGAGATATCCTAAGGCGTGCCATGTCGGGGAAGGGACGCTCAAAAGCCGCGCTTCAGAAAGTAAAGGACGATTTCTTTATCGCGGCCGCGGCAAAGGGGCATCCCGAACAGCTGAGCCAGGAAATCTACCGCCAGATCGAATCCTTTGCAGGCTATTCCTTCTGCAAGGCGCATTCTGCCTCCTATGCCGTGGAAAGCTACCAGAGCCTTTATCTTAAGGTGCACTACCCTATTGAATTTATGGTTGCTGTGATCAATAATCAGGGAGGATTTTACCGAACGGAAATCTATATCCACGAAGCCAGAATGGCCGGTGCTGTTATCCATACTCCCTGCGTGAACAAAAGCGGATATGAGACTTCTCTTTACGGCAGCGATATCTATCTGGGCTTTATGCACCTGCAGGGTCTGGATTCCAAACTCTCACAGTTCATCGCTACAGAGCGAGAGAGAAACGGCATCTATAAATCGCTGGAAGATTTTATAAACAGGGTTCCGATGGGAATTGAGAATGTAAAGACGCTTATTTTTATCGGCGCTTTCCGCTTTACGGGAAAAACAAAAAACCAGCTGCTGGTGCAGGTCAGCCTTCTGATGAATAATTTCAAACCCGAGAACCGCGGGCTTATGCTCATTGAACAGCCTGCCAAAGAATTTAAGCTGCCTGTTCTGGAGCGCTCGATATTTGAAGACGCTTTTGATGAAATTGAGCTTCTGAATTTCCCGGTATCCTGCACCGTTTTTGATCTGCTTCAGACCAGACACCGCGGGGACGTGATGGTGCGGGATTTATTAAAATACCATAAAAAGCAGGTCCGCATGCTGGCCTACCTCATCTCGACCAAACAGGTCCCGACAAAAAGGGGCAATATGTATTTCGGGACATGGATCGATCATGAAGGAGCCTATTTTGATACGGCGCATTTCCCGGATAGTCTGGTAAATAATCCATTTCAGGGAGGCGGCTGCTACCTGCTTTTAGGAACCGTGGAAATTGATTACCATTTTCCTACGATCACAATTTCCAGAATGGCGAAAATGCCCTTTATCCCTGATCCAAGATATTCGGACTCGGAAAAAAAGTACACCACACAGCACAATATCAAACAGGATGTCAGCAGCACCCATAGGCAGCCTTATCCGCAGGATCATGAAATTAATCTGCCGCGCCACAGAATGAAATTTTGAATATTTATTTATGTAAAGTCCTAATAATGAATTAAATTTGATAGAGAAGCAAGAAAAGGAAAAGAAAAATAAGCATAAAGCACATCAGTTTTCTGCTGTTTGTTTTCCTAAGCTTTTGCTTTCGATGCTCATTTTCTTTTATGAGCCTTTCAATGCGTTTAATATCTATTGGGTAAGATTCCATAAGATCGTTTTGCCAAACTTAAGCGCAATTAAAAAGACAAAAGCCCTTTTAAGGGCTTACCTGTGTCAGGATAAGACATTTTTAAAACAGCCTTAAAAACGGAAAATTATGTGTTATTACACCCAGCAGAATGCTTCAATAGAAGATCTAAAAAGACGCTTTAATGCAGAACTCGACAATGAAGAGACTTATCTGCAGTCGGATTTCATAAACGGATTTTCACATCCCAACATCCCTGTGATACTGAATTCCTCTCCACATCTTATCACAACGGATTACACCTGGGGGCTTCTGCCTTCCTGGGCAAAAGACATTGAGTTTAGAAAAAATACCCTTAATGCCCGCATTGAATCCATTGATGAGAAGGCGTCATTCAAGAATATAACCCATAACCGATGCCTTATAATCGCATCTGCCTATTACGAATGGCATTGGAATGATGAGAAGGGAAAAAGCAAGGACAAGTACCAGATCAACTCGCAGGATGATGAAATCTTCACTTTTGCAGGTTTGTATTCATCCTGGACGGATCCCGTCACAGATGAAATTAAAAACACCTATACCATGGTAACCACAAAAGCCAACAGACTAATGGACTTCATACATAACCACAAGCACAGAATGCCCATCATGCTTAAAAAGCAGGATGAAACCGCTTGGCTGGACCAGTCAGTGGCTATAACCGAATTTGCTTTTCCCTACGAAGGAAATTTAATCGCACTTCCGTCAAATTAATACCAATTTTATGAAACAGGATATCGATTATTTCAATGGCATGAGCACCGAAGATCTGCTTAATAGATTTATGGAGAAGCTGTATTCCAAGACAGAATTCATACAATATAATGACCCTGATGATTTTTTCGATCCGGAACAGGAATACGGAAACCACATAACACAATGTATTGCTGAAGAAAGAGATTTTATACGAGAATTAATCCGAAGTACATCTGCTAAAGCTGGAGTAATATTAACTGAGGAGCGGATTGAAGAAATGGTGCAACAGAAAAGAGAAGAGATCAACAAACGGACCGGATCGGCAATCGAAGACTATATTGAAAAGGTTTCAGTTACTTATATTGATCCTGTTCGGGAATGTGAACAAAAATTTCTTTTGCAGAGATGGCTGTGCAGATTTTGGAAGTTTCTAAAATTACTGTTTACTAAATAAAGTTTGAAACAAAAAAAATTTTTTCAATGTAGAGCGGTGATTAGAATCGTTAAGCGCTATATATATTTCATAATATTTAACGTGCAAAATAAATATTGATTTAATTAGTAACTTAGAATGCTTATGAAATACTGAAGCAATAACTATTGATCCCTGCTTCCTTAACTCCCGCTCCGCCCTTTAAAAAAATTGTTTTCAAAAGAAAAAACAGAAAAAAAGAAAGCAAGAATCAAGCGTCAGTTAAAGGATGCGGAGTGCTATAAGTCCCGAAGGGCGGACGAAAGGTAACTGGAATCCGTTATGCGCATGCAGCAGACGGCTGACGCTATCTTAGCTGCCCTTTTTAGCCGTTTCGAGTGAAAACAGTAGTAAGTTTACCAATTATGGAAAACCGTAAAACCCTAATATCATTTAGTCCTAAGTTTACCTTACGGAATAACGTAAAAATATATCAGCAGTATGCAACATTCATTAGGGTTTCAGTTTTGCACTAAAATAATAAAGTTTAAAGATGGATCGCTAAAACCCGTATTTCTACTGATTCAAAAAATTTTACAAATGCTACTTTTGGAGTCTACTGCACTTTCAAAAAATTTCCTTTGATCTATTTTCTTTTTAACTAGTAAAATTCAAACCAACTATGACGACGAGAATTCCAATAACAGAACTAATTTTTCCTGAATATGATGACAAAGATGTGATCGCTGCCTTTGACTATTTTATGACATTTATGACACCCGACCAATGGCACAAAAGAAAACAGGCAATTGAAGAATATCTCAGTAATTTCCACTCTGACTCTCCACCTCTTTCAAAACCCGTATCGGACGGACTGTTACTAGTAATTGAAAAAGACAGAATAGGCTGGTATCTTTATCTGGTACACTGCTTAATACATGAACCCCATAAGTATGAGTATTATCAGGGGGCACGCATTGTCCCTATTTTTAAACGTATCGGATTGGACATTGATCTGCTTCCTTCCCTTGATGGACTCAGAAAAAAAATCAGCGATCTCATAAAAAAAAGACCAATTGAAGCGGACCAGATCCTGTTTGAATTTCTAGCTGCACTTGCCTGGAAAAGGAATGGCTACCAAGTAGAATTCCTTCCAGAAGAGGCTGACAAAACCCCTGATCTTTTAGTCCGAAAAGAAGATAAATCTTATCAGGTGGAATGCAAGAGACAGCAGAAATCAGGCAGTTATTTTTATGAGGAAACCCTACTGCGTCAAAAAATGGTGCACCATATCATACCATTTGTTTTAGCGCATAACTACCTATTGGAAATTACTTTTCATGTAGAATTAAAAACACTGCCCGAAACTTATCTGATCGATTTGTTCAGACTCGAAAATTCAAAAATAAAAGAAAAAAACTGGAGGCTGTCTAACGAAAAAATTGAGATAATCGCATCAACGTTTGATCTGAAAATGATTAATGCGCAGCTTTTAAAATATCACATAAAGTACAATTCACCACAATTACTAGAATTGCTGGCAAAAAAACCTATCGATTATGAAGGTTTTACGGTAGCACTCAATTCGACAGGATATCATGTGGGAGAAGGTCTGGCGAATAACCGGTATATTCATAAGATTACTAATGCCGCAGGGATTAAATGTACATGTGATTCTCTTCAAGCGTATGTCGGAAAAGCCCGCGATCTTGACGGACTGCTTGCCAAAGCTTTAAGACAGTTGACGCTTCCCTATGAAGCTGTTATTCATATTGGAATGGAAACTTTTGACGGTCCGGCAGTTGAAAGGGAAAGATTAAAAAAAATAGTTAAGACAATTGAAAGCATAAATCCGGAAAAAACCAGATTAAGCTGGCTCTTTACTCATTTTTTTCAGTCTTATTCCAGAAGTAATCAAGAATGGATATTTGATGAGTCTGTTGATGTCGCCTCTTCCTATGTTGTACCAATAACCCCTCTGCCTAAAAATTTTCTTGTCATTCCGGAAGAAGCAGATATCATAAATAACAGCAGGCACTGGGACCGCCCATTGCCACAATAAACTCTATATGAACAAACCTACTTATATAGTACGGAAGAGATCAAATAAAACTTTGCAAAAACTAAAGCAGTTACAAATAAATTATATAAATTACTGACAAAATTTACTTATCTATACATAACCAAACTTAATCTTAATTTGCGTCAAGCTAAATGGCCGTTTTGCTCACTAGCAAGCTGTTAGAAGATTAATAATTAACCACACCTTATGCAGCTAAATTACTTTCCAATAGAATTTGAATTCGAAAAATACCAGCTCAATGCTGAACCCTACAGTCATGAGCGCCTTGGCGAATTACGGGCATTACATAATAATACGCACTCTTTTTTTAGGAACGGCGATCTAATTTACATATCCAATAAAGACGACAATACCGGCACTGCAATTGGTAGTTTAGCTGAACGCAGTATATTTGGCAATTCCCAAATTACAGCATCGCTCATTAAACATTTGTTCTTCCGCACTTTCAAGGAGCGCTTCCAGCAGCACACGCCTGTTGATTTTTATCCGTTCCGTTTTTTCTCTGGACAGCAACGAGACGATATCATCTTTGATTTCCTCCCGGACAATCTGAAGAACCGTATAGGCTATAAAAAACTAATTGAAGTGCAGCTTCGTCTAACGGAAATAGAAAACAAAAAGCAATTTGGATTTTTAATCAACATTAAACGCAATTGGATTTTTGATAAAACCTGTGCAGAGCTGCATTCCGAAAATTATAACTTGATCGGTGCTGAGGTGTTACACGCGGAAACTTTGCCGGGACTTACAAATATCCTGGCACCCAACGAGGACTTCATAGGGGAGATTCTTTCTATAAGTGGAACAAAAGCAAAAATTAATACCAATGAGGGCGAAAAAGAATATGATTTGGGCGAACTTTTTATCCGTAAAACCAAACGTAGCATAGGAAATTATCTTGCATTTGCAATCTCTCAGGAAAAAAGTGATGAAATATTAAGGCTCATAGAGAATAAAAGATCTGATATTTATGATACAAAGAAACTATATAGTGAAATTAACAGTATAGCAAAAGCGCTTTTTACTGAGAATGGCAACCCGGTACTGTTTCAAAACAAGGATGGTTTCTGTTTTACAGTTAAATCGAGTCCATTAACAGTTTACAACAGTATTGAAATCAAGCCACCTACTTTCATTTTTGATCCTGCCGCAACAAAAACAACAAATTCCTTTCCTGATAACGGCCTTAACAATTTCGGCCCTTATGACAGTAACATCTTTGATATCAAATCTCCCAATGTTTTGTGCGTATGCAACAAAACAATTAGAGGAAATTTTACGCAATTTCTATCTAACCTAAGGGATGGCTTGCCACAGTCAAGGTATTTCCAAAAAGGGTTGCAAAAAAAGTACGACCTGCATAGTGTATCGTTTAATATTAAAGAAATCCAAAGCAATACCTTAGAACAGTACTTGAAAGCAATAACTGACGATGACGATAGCAAACCACATTTAGCCATCATTGAAATACCCGAAAATTTTAAACAATATAGTGATCAGACCAACCCCTACTATCAAATAAAAGCAAAACTTTTAGCTCTTGAGATACCAATTCAATTTATTACGACCAGGATTATCAATAATTACAATGAGTATATCCTTAACTCGATAGCTTTACAAATTTATGCAAAACTGGGAGGAACTCCGTGGGTCCTGCCGACGCAGCGTTCTGTGGATCGCGAACTGGTAATCGGTATCGGTCACAGCTGGCTTAGAAAAAATCAATATACTGGATCAGAATCCAACCGTGTAGTCGGAATTACAACATTTCTTTCCAGTGACGGACAATACCTCCTTGGAGATAAGGTTAAAGACGTATCATATGAAAATTATTTTGATGAACTCTTAAAAAGTCTTAAACAATCCATAGATAGGCTTTCATCTGAACAAGGCTGGAATGACGATGAGACTGTGCGCCTAATATTTCACATTTTCAAACCAATTAAAAATACAGAATTTGATGTGATTACCCAGCTCATAAAAGACATTTCACAATACAGAATAAAATTTGCTTTTGTTACTATTGGTAATATACATCCGACCACATTATTTGACATCAATCAGCCAGGAATTGGTTCCTATGGATCAACTGTCAAAAAAGGCGAATACATACCGGTGCGGGGAAGCAACGTTTTCCTTGATTCGGAAACCTGCATTGTTCAAATGTTGGGCGCAAGCGAATTAAAAACGTCTAAACACGGAATGAGCAAACCAATCCAGATTAAAATTCTCACGCCTCAGGGCAACTATAATAATACGGAGATAAATGATATGTTATTCTATGATTTGACCTACATAACACAGCAGATTTTTTCCTTTACTTATTTGTCATGGAGAAGTTTTCTGCCTGGTGAAGAACCGGCCACAATGAAATATTCAAATCTGATTTCAAGACTTTTGGGAAAAATGAGAAACGTTCAGGGCTGGGATCCTGATACACTAAAATATGGATTAAAACGAAAAAAATGGTTTCTATAGACAACAGAATCACCTACAAGGACAGGATAAAAAGCAGTGCAAAACTTGTCGCATTTGACCAATTTTTAAGCGGTTCTGCCGTTAATTTGAATCTTAATTCAGAAGTTAGTGATTCCGACAAGCAGTTTGTGAATATGATTGCAGCAATCCAAACAAATAACAAGACCGCTTTTGAGCAGATTTACTCGTTAAAAAGCAAGAGTAATCCCAGCAGGGATTCACCAGCTCCCTTTGTAAATGACGATTATTTGATTTTAATTTTAATTATTGGTATCCAAAAATTTGGTTTTGATGCGAACTGGATAAAAAATATTCTCTCCATACGCAGCAGAAACATTATAACTATTACGCTTGAAAATATTCTAAATAAAAATTACTCCAGTACAAGCAATCAAATGGAAGTTGTCTTAGTTTATTTAAACCTGTATGATCGATCATTCATTAATAACCAACTTCTTAACAACACCTTTAAAAGCATAATGGACAATACGGTATTGTTTGAAAATAGAAATGATTTCCAAATCTTGTCTGCGCTAAGGGCATATGAACTAATTATTGAATTGAAAGAAGGGCCTGAAGGAAGTGAAATGCATCTGCTTAAAAAATTTAATGACAGTTTCATTCGCAGAGCAAAAATCTTATCCTGGTTATTACAAGCAAGTCTTTTTTCATTCGCGGTTTATGAGTTACTAAAACTTCCTGTTTATTCTCCTGAATTTGTTAAAAAAATTAATGATTATGGCTATGTATTTACGTTAATAGGAGCATCCGGCATCACTGTATTAAGTAATCAATTAAGTTTCATCAAACGAAAATCGCAAGAATTTACAATGAGGTTATTAGGTTATCCCAAAGAAATGCTTAAACAATCGTAATTGATTGTATGTACTTAATACTAACAGTACTGGAATTATTTAAAGTCTAACGGTTTAACAATAGCAGCTCTTTGGTCTTTTAAAAACAAAAACCAAAATAAAAAAACACATAACTATGGGCAATACATCTGAAAAACCAATAGTACAGAAACAGTATGGCAATACCTGGGAATTTGTATATCCCCTGTCCATTATTGATGAAAGAGTCAGTGATGAATTTTGGGAAGCTGTCGAATTTCTGGATGATAGTGACCTGATTGCGGAAAAAATGCTGAAAAAACTGGTTTTAGAGCATCCCTATTATATAGATGCTTATGTTCATCTCAGCATTGCATATCGTAGTCAGGAAAAAACCTTTGAAAGTCTTCTGACTGCTGAGAAGGCATTTAATGTGGGGATCGGATGCCTGCCAAAAGCATTTAACCTAAAAAAAGACCAACTGATATGGCCTATGTCTGATAACAGACCTTTTTTAAGGGCATGCCAAAATTGGGGAGTTGAGCTGCAATATCATACAAAATATTCCGAAGCTGTTGAAATCTACAGGTTAAATCTAGCTTTGAATCCCGAAGATCATCAGGGCATCAGATATCTCCTGCTGGAGACCTTATTTGCGTTAAAAGATTACAAACAGGCTGAAGATCTATTAAATCAATATCCAGACGATTTTACTATAGAATTTAAATTTGGCATAGTTGCAGTTCATATCCTGAATGATAATTTGAAGCTGGCGGATCAGCATTTAGAGGAAGCTGTCCAGACCAATACTTTCTTTATCGATGAAGTAACCAGAACCAAACATGTAAAGCCGCTTCCTTACAGGATTCCGGGTGAACCCAACTTTGATGCCGGCATCCCGACACGGTCAGTTCAGGAAGCATATGGGTATTGGGAGAGAAATAAAGAGCTTTATCACAATAAGAAGATTATAAGCTATTTCAAAACTGTCCAAAAATCAGATACTCGATAATGATTCTTTAAAAACGTCGGACACATATACAAATTACCTAAAACCTTAAACAACCATTTTTATAAAATAGGTCACTTAAGAAAACATAAATTTTATTTTAGGTGCAAAATAGGTGCATTCAGATCCAGAACCAAATTAAAACTCTGCGAAACAAACATTTAAGAGATTAAGTTCGAAACATTTGCATCCTACATCACAAAAAAGAACATAATCCTATCTAATGTATAAACTCGCTTTAGCCCTTAAGTCCGATCATAAGCCAATTATAAATTTCAGCAGTGCAGACAGGGATAAAATAAACAATTTAATTGACCAGCTCGTAAAAAACCAAAAAATAAGCTGGTCTTTCAGCCTTCTGGAAAAAAACTTCAAAACGCTTTTTTCGAATACAGATCAGGAATTCAAGACACTTTCCCTAAATTCTCAATACACTTGGGAACAGTTGGAAAATGCGACCCTGGAGGTCAACCGGAACCTGCTTAATTATCTGGCTTCACAAAATACGTATTTGGACCACGCCCGTTTTTATCTGTCAAGAACTTTTGGTAAAGAATCTGAGCAATTGAAATTGTTCGATAAAAAAGCAAGCGAAGTTTTTGACAATCATTTCGCTTACAGGTTTCTATACAAAATGAGAAATTTCACAGTTCACTGCGGCTTTTCCTTGTGTTCGATTACTATCCAGAAATCAAGCAAAAATGTTATTTTCATACCTAAGTTCTTGATTTCCGAATTAAAGGACGGATTCGACTGGGGTAAGATTGTAAAAGAGGACCTAAGTGAAATAAAAGAAGATTTTTCAGCATTTGACGTTATTCATCAATCATTTGAATGTTTTAAACAACTCAACTATTGCCTGTCTTCCATTATAAAAACACTAACTGATGAAACTACTAAAACTGCTTTAAATATCTTGACTATTTCAAAAGAAGATTTACATAAATATTGTTTTTTAATCGAATACGAAAATGAGACCAAGATTGGGGAAATTCCCATTCACTACTTTAAATAACAGTTTTGGATAAAAGCGCCATAAAGTCAGTTTTATATATTAATCAAAAATAAAAAAAATATGCCTGAAATCAGTGACCTTTCAAAAAGGTTAAATATAAATACTATCGATACACAAAATTCGGAAGTTGTCATATATGAAGATCATAGGACAATCCTGAATGTATTGTATTTTTTAAAATTAAATCAGCTGGCAAACTTTCCTATCGATTTATTTATGTTCGACGATCATGATGATTTTGAAACACCATCTGACAATGCCTTGGAACGGATTGCCGAGTTCAATGCTGCTGCCCCGACTGAAAGAGTGTTTTGGAGTTTTACTGAATTTGATTTGAATCCGGAGGACAATGATTGGGTAAAAGCTGGAATGGAATTGGGATTGATAAATAATATATTTTTATTCCACTCCACACAAGCATCCTATAATTTTTTAGAAACCTATCAGACCCATAATTTTGGAGAAAAGAGGCTTTACAACCTGGGACGTACCTGGGATGCATTAGCGTTTAATTGCCGTTTAGATGACTTTTCCAACGTTGCTACATATGGGCAACTTTGGGAAGATATGGGCTGGATTAAAAATAATGGGAAATTTGAATTCCACAGAGATAATAGTTTTATCGCAGATTTTGATCTGGACTGTTTTTCCTCTAATATTCTTGACAAAAACTACGCTGTTCCATCAGAAATATTAATAAACAAATTTGAAGAATACATAAGGCCACATAATCATTATTATATCAAAGCAACAGATTTTGTGAAGGAACTTATCGAAAAAAGTGTCCTTACCACCGTTTGTTTTGAAAACATTTTTTGCGGAGGCATAAGAGAGAGCCACAAAATCTTTGAGACTTTTGACTATCTATTCTTTGACGGAGAAATCGGAAGCTAAACAGCTGTTGGATAAATAAGCCAAGAGGTGGGTCTAAAGGATATAACTCACACTGATTTCATCTAAAAGTTAAAGAATAACATAAAAATATACAACATAACATATAGATTCCGTGACGCATGCAGCGTTACAAAAATCCTAAAACACCAAATTAAAATGGAAAAGAATACAACATACGAATTTTTTATCTGCAGATGCTGGAAGTGCAAACGATTTGAGCACGGTGCCAATACGGATACCTGGGAAGATTTAGAAATTAAGCATTATAACTTCAAAAATTCCAATGTTGGAAATTTTAAGGCCGTAGAAAAAGAATTTACGAATAAACTTGAAAAAGTAAAAGGTCATCTCGATAAAGCTTACAATAAACTCATAGCAACAGCGGTCAGGAAGAATATAGATCCAGCAGTAATAAATCAATTTACGACTTCAAGGGCCTTAGTAGCGGCATCGTCCGAACCTCAAGACATTTTTGACATCCTGAAAACGGCTTTTCCATTAATGAATGATAATAAATTGTAGCATTTTAAATATTGAAAATTAAGTGATTAAAACGTTAAACTTTTTCTAATAATAAAAATATGAATAATAAGCCTCTATGGTTAAAAGTATTATTACATTTTGGTTTCAGAGGTTACTTTAGCAATGGCCTGACCATACCATTTCTGCTTGGAGCAAGGTCAATCCTTTCACCTGATGAAAAACCGCTAACTGTTGAAGAATTTTTATCGGAAATCGTTGACGAATCACTGCCTGTTAAAATTTCAATCCAAAGATGCGGGAATATTGGAGAGTATGTAATCGGAATTTTCGACAAAGAATCTCCAAGCGCACTTTATAGAAATTTTGGAAATCTGTACATAACAGACAGTTCATTTTCTACAGCAGATCGTATGGATTACATTGGTTCAATACTAATTGACCATTACCAGCATAAGGTTGATGAAGGCTTATTTTCAATCAATCATCGAGAATGGGGCAATTATTCCAAAGAAGAGATAGAACATCTTACAGAAATGAAATAATAAGATTTTTTTACATTATTAAAAAATAATAGAATTATGACTTTAGAAGAAAAATTCAAACAAGACCTGCACGGCGGAAAAGAAATAAATGGCCTGCAAAGATATAATAGGCACTATATAGGCCAAGAAAATGACGGATTCAGCACCGTTAAATTTGACAACGGAAACTTCTACGTCTTTAAAGACGATAAAATCATCAAGCATATTGATGGACAGGACGAATATTTTATAAATGATCATATTACACAGGCCATATATCATTTTATTGATACAAATCCTTTGATGTCTCAAAATCATTTGTACAGTGACCATAACTCGGAGGAAGTGGTTGAGTTTTATTTTATCAATAAAACGGAAGACCATAATAGCCGCGGTACTTTAGTGAAACTTATAATAGACCGCCAATCAAAAAATATAGAGATTTCAAATATTTTCATAGAGCATAGCTTAAAGCATAACGGATTTGGAAAGCAGATTATAAAAGAAATCTTCCATATAGCGGTAAAGCATGGCTACCGATTATTTTTAGTTCAGATGGTTGAGAGTTTCTATAATAGAATGTTAAAACGTGGAGCAACAGTTATTGAGTTCGAAGACGTTGTTGAAATAACTGAAAAAACTAATCTGTAAATCTATAGTATATTAAGATAAAGTCAATTAACGCTGACTCGATAAATCATTAGTCTGAAAAAAAATATCCTCTCGATGAACCAAACATTTGATATCAATTACACCTAATTCCCTATGAATGCAACAAAAGAAGAGCTCATCACTTTTTTAGAGCAAAACGTACTAATTCCAACAGAAACAAACCCGAAGGCCGACATCACCATTAAGCGAAAAATCAATGCCACCAGAATGAGATTAAACAAACAGGTAAGCGCTGAGAAGGTAAGGCAGTACTTTTGGAGTGCTATGTCAACAGATCGTGGAATAGATTCATATACCAAATTAACAACTATTGGGGCTCCGACTTTTGAAGAAGTTCGGGACGGATTCAAAACGCTCTGCGGCGACAAATAACTGCAATTCAACAGAGAATACCATAATAATTAATCGTAAAATATTATGATTTAAGTGGGAAAATGGGTGATATTGGGTATGTGGAACATGATTTTTTAGCTGCGAATTTTCACGTATTAAATTTTATTGCCAATTGCCTCCAGTTTTAGATGCTTTTTTTATTTAGATAACTTTTTAATCGTTCCTCCTTATACAAAAATCTTTTTTGTATAGATTTGCTTAAGAGAATTTGCATAAAATTATTTTGGATTTATGGATATAGAATTTATACTTGACAGAGCTGATTTACAAATTTTAGTGGAGAAATTTTTCGTAGAAAAACTTGTAAACAATTCAATAACTATAGGCATTAAGATTCTTGCAAAAGATGAAAATAAAAAAGTAAGATTAGTTAGAGATTCATCCTGGTTCAAATTGTCTGTCAATGATAGTTTTATTTTAGATCATTTTTCTAAAAAGTCTGAAGATTATAATTTATTTATAAATGAATTAGATAGTTTACTTGGTACAGTTTCAAAAAATTTAGATAAAGCCTTAGAGTATTCTTCTTCATTTTCGTCATTTTCTGTTATTTATAATTTTAATGAATATGAACTAAGTTTCCCTTTCAATTTTTTGTCAAAAAATTATATTCTGCCATTTGAGAATTCATTGAAATTAATTTTATCATTAATAAATAATCAGAATGAATTTCTAATAAAAAATATAAAAGAAGTTTTTGATGAGGGTGAAAACAAGAGAACTTTCAGATTTGATAAAAATGAATGGAATATTATAAACCCTTTGAATATTATGTCATCAAAACTCAATGATGACTATCGAAAAAATAAAGATTTTAGAATAAAAAAACCTCATATTTTAATTAATAAGGACAACATTTTTAAATATTTTGTTCTGGATACAAATTGGGTATTAGTTTTTGACAAGCTTGAAACACTAATGACCCAACCTAATGATGTTTCCATATATTCAAATATTGCCGAAAAGAAACGGATAGCATCACTACTATTTTATAAAAACACCATTTTACCCAGGCATAAAAATTATCATGGCGCCTTCCCATCTGAGGAAATGCAAAAAGAATATTTTGATTATTTTGAATTAATTATTGAAGCAGTCATTTTTTCTTATACTTCTTTGGAGGCATTTGCTAATATTTGCATTCCAGATAACCATGAATATAAAATTGAAAAAGATGGCATTAAAATGATATATTCCAAAGAAGCGATTGAACGTAAATTTTCACTGAGGGAAAAATTTAAAAATATTTTGAAAGATATTCTACATACTCCAGATATTGCAAAAACCAATTGGTGGAATTCTTTTATTGAGCTGGAAGATATCAGAAATGAAATTATCCATTCCAAATCTTCAAAATCTGAAGATAGATATTCCAAATTGTTAGAAAAGAAAATATTTAGGATTATTGAAGTCAACAAAACGATCATTAAATATTATGGAAAATTCATTTTAGATAATAAAAAGCATCTGCTAAATGAATTTCCATACGAATTTGGTTATGATGTTGTTAATCCCGGGCTGATGAGTGATAAAGATTATGAAAGAAGCTATAAAATAAGCCATAATATTAAGATTTAACACATCCTTTTTAATTAAACTCCGCCTTAGGATTAGAAACGGAATCCTTTTTCCCACTTCTTAAGCTGGAAAAAGAGATAGCGGACAACCCGAGCTGGAAAAACCAGTCAATTTGACCACCTAATTCCGGAGTAAATTGACCACTCGTTCCGATGCAAATTGACCACCTAATTTCGGAGCAAATTGACTGGTTTTTCCAGTGACGGAACATATAAAGTTGTTGAAGACATTTCTAACAAAACTCATGAAAAAGTTCTTGATGAGTATAGAAAAATGAATAATGACTTACTTTACAAAAAGGCTAATGATAAGCTCACTTTTGACAAGCTTCTTTAGAAAATGAATATTCTTGAAAAAAACTGGCTATAAAAGCCTTTTACGGAGATTGGGATTTTGGCTGAATTTAAATATAGCTTTTTATATGGAAAATTTGTGATTGACCGAAAAATCCCGCATCTTTATTCCCAAACCTGGACAAACATCTGAACTTTGGCAAAAATTTTAGATCAGACCCAAGAGTCGACCGCAATTTTAAGTAAAAAAAATCAACCGATATGAAACCAGAATTGATAACCAAATTTAATAATGTAATTCATTATTCTTCTGATTATGTTGATTCAGGAGATGGAGGATTGAAAAAAATTATTCTTAAAACCTCTTTTGAGGTTGAATCAAATGGAACAGTCAGAATAGACCTTTGGCTTTCACATTCTGATTTTTTCAATAGTGAATTAGAGCCTCACATATATTTTAAACATCAAACAGCATTTGAATTAAAGCGCGGTCAATATTTAAACAAAATGGAACTTGTAGAAATGTTTAGATTTACCGAAACTGAATTTTTGAATACAGAAATAAGGTTTGACGATAGTTATAATCAAACTATTAGAGAAATATTCAGATTAAATGACAAGATATCAGAAGAAGAAATTCTTGAAACAGTTAATAACGGTCCTAGTTTTATTCAAACATTATGGTAAAAAAATTACGGTCAACCGCCTTTTGGAAAGATTAGGAATTGTTTTGCAAATTCCAGTTTAAGTTTCGCAAGAATTTTTATCTTAGCTGAAAGAACTAAATTAGAAATTCGCCACCTCCCCAAGCGTTAAAATGTTGGCATTAATTTTACAAAGACACAGAAAATGACACTATGTTTAGCATGGAGAATAGAGGATGAAATTAGCTTAATGTCTGATTCTCGATTGACTAACAATATGTCAATTGTGACAAATAATGCTAACAAAATTTTCACTATTCATGTAAATATATTTACAGGGACTGTTCAAAAAAAGCAATCAATATTTTCTGCTAAGTACGGACTATGCTTTGCCGGAAGTTATTTAAATGGTAGCTATTTAGCGAATACAATTTCTGAATTAACTTCAGAAATTTTTGTAGAGGAAAATTTTGAACCGACATTTGATTTGGTATGTCAAGTGGCATTTTTTGTTTATGAAAATGTTACAAAGCATTTAGGTGAAATTCACAGAACAGATGGGGTTTCTGAAGCTTTTTTCATAGGTTCATGTCCAAAGTCTGGAATATCAGAAATAACTAAATTTTCAGTTTCAATAAAGGATTAGCTTCGATTTTATATGACTAAACTATTATTGAGTGATAACATAGAATATCTTGGAAGTAATAATGCTATTAACAAAGCTAGAGAAATTGCAAACAAAATAGATCTAAATTTCACTCATTTTGATTTGATGTCAGAAATTATTCAAGATAGCGAAATTGTAGATGTTGGCGGATGTATTCAATATGGATGTCTTCTTGGTGGAAATTTTAGAATCTATGGAATATATGATATCGAAGAGTATTTAAATGAGGAAAATAATGTGAAAGAGTATAGAGGAATAAGGCTGTTTCGAAGTTTACCGATGAATTGGGAAGATACAAGAATTAAACAACTAAACTGTAAAATTGGCATAATTTCTATGGCACCATTTTCCGAAAAGATGCAACAGCTAAATATACTAAACAGGAAAAAATAAAAAACAACTGTAACAGCTACAACGGATATACATTTCTACTTTTTAACGAAATATATTTTATCTATAATCAACACATAACTTCATAATCCTGCTCGAATAATTTTTAAAATACAATCTATGAAAGATCAAAAACTACATGAAAACCTCAAGTTTATTGCAATATTTCTGGGTGTAGCTTTATTTTGGGTTTTGGGATGGCTATTTGTAGATACTGTTGTACCTGTTGAACAGAGAGCAAATTTTGGAGATAAATTTGGTTTTATAAACTCCCTTTTTTCAGGATT
This sequence comes from Flavobacterium agrisoli, assembly GCF_016522065.1. GTDB lineage: Bacteria > Bacteroidota > Bacteroidia > Flavobacteriales > Flavobacteriaceae > Flavobacterium > Flavobacterium agrisoli. The sequence continues at coordinate 567,782 of NZ_JAEHFV010000001.1, forward strand.
GGCACTTGCTGTTATTATTTATTCCATACATCTCCAACAGACCGAGCTAAGCCTGCAGCGAAAAGAACTGACAGATACTAGGGCTGAATTTAGAGACCAAAACTTTCAAACTACTTTTTTCAATCTTTTGAAAACTCAGCAGCAAATCCCAAATGACATCCATGTTATCATTTCCGATTTAAAAACTTATGACTCATATGAAAATCGATCAGTTAAAGGCCGTGAATTTTTCGTAAATTCCAAGATAGAAGTAAAACGAATATCAAAGGCACTAAAACACCCTACTTATCTGAGCTATGAAGATTGGACCGAATATGATGAGCAATACCGCGGTCCTTCAAATGATTTCGAGGAACAGGAACTATTTAAAACAAGAAAGATTTCCTACACAAATAAATATTACGGGATCACAAAAGTACAATGGAAATATGCGCAAACCCTTCAACCGCATGAATTCGCCGGATACTGTTTCCAGTTATTTTTCAGTAGGTTTCAATATGCAATAGGGCACTATTTTAGACATTTACATCATATTCTTTTGTTTTTGGAAGAGTGTGAAAAAACAAAAATGGAGAAACAATCCGAGCCCCAAAAAAAAGAAGTGAAAAAGGAATTTCAGCGATATGCAGATTTTGTACAAGCCCAGATGGCAACTCCTGAACTTTTTCTCCTGTTTTATAATTTATTGTTTTTCAATAAATTGAAAAAAGAAATTGTCAAATATAATATATTAGAAAACCTATATGTTGAAGACTTATTAGATCCAAAGCATAAAGAAATTGTCGGCATCAATCTTAAAAGCACTCAAGACTTGACCTAAAAATTAAAAATTCTTTTTTATTCCTTCAACAAAATGAATAGTAATATTTTATCCGAAAAATTTGAGAGAATTGCACAGGACGTAATAAATGAAGCTGAAATCTACAGTTTTAACATTAAGGATCTTCCTCATATAAATAACTACCAAACTGATATACGCAGTGATTTAAATTTTATTGAAATTTTTTCTGAACTTAATAAAAAGATACACAATTGCCTTTATTGGTTTGAAGTAGAAACCCCTGATAAATGCGGTAAATTAAAAGATTTATTAGATACAAATCGTGAAAATTTAAAGCTTAACTTACGCACAGTACCTTCAAAGAATAATAACTGTAACAGTAATGTTTTGTACGTAGGAATAAGACGAGGAGGTATTAGAAAAAGAGACCAATTATCCAATATTGCAGGAAGGATTTCCATTCATCTAGGTTATTATGTTAAAGGTTCAACCCAAGGATTACAATTAATCCACTGGAGTAATAAATTGGACTGTGTGGTCAAACTGCATGTAGTTGAATTTAATGATCTGCCAAATGATTATTTAAATACAATTGAAAAAATAATTGCTTTCAAATTAAAACCCTTATGTGGAAAGCATTAGTCAAAATAATAGATAAATCAAGTTACAGAAAATATTGCGAGATATTAAGAAGAATAAAATTTAATACTAAAACTGCATATTTTCATTATCTGAAATAATCTCAAATATAATTAGTGCGAATCCTTAAATCAAACGATAATGAAAGAAATAGAAAATATTGAAGATTATTACTATGGATCAGCACTAACAAAAATGTTATATAAGCAAAAAAACGACTATCCTGATTCAAATACCATAATAAATCTTTTTATAGAACTCTGCTCCACAAATATTAAAAACTTTATTTCTAATTCATTTCAGGAAGAAATACTAGATAATTTCTCTACAATAAGCGATATTAAAAATAAAGAAATAAGCGCCAGATGGCGAGAGTATCTTTCAATACGATTTGCAAAAGATAAAAAAGAACATCTTCCTAAAACTGTTTTTCTTTACTTGGAGATATTTATTTATAATAATGATCCTGACTATTTATTAAATGCGCTAAAATTAGTAAAATCAGCAAAAGCCCTTTTCAATTCTGAAAAAGAAAACATATATGAAATAGCAAAAAAGACAATACTGGAAATGAACTTCAGCCAGCCATTTTTAGTAAAAGAGATCACGGTGGAACTTTTTTCATTAAACCCTGCAAGAGTGCAGGAAGATTTTGGTGAACTTTTAAACCAATGGATCGAGAAGTTGCAAAGTAACAATGATTACAATGGTGCTCATCATTTAATATTACTCTTATTTGATATTAAGTTAATCTCAGCAATTCAATCTAAAATTAAACTCGCTGAAAATCACGAAAAAAATGGTGATTTTGAGAGCAGAAATAAGAAGGCAAATACTTATTATCCAACGATACTTTCATATTATCAAAATGGTTCAAGAGAGTTAAAGAGCATCAGTGGACAAGATGAATTAAAAAACAGACTGCATGCTAAAATTATCTCTGAACAAAAGCAGCATGCAAAAATGCATCTTGCTGTCGCCAAGAACTATAACAACGAAAATAGTGAAATTGAAAAATTTAGTAATGAGCAGTCTGAATATTGGCTTTCATTATTTGAAACGTTTGACTTCCAATCCGGATTACAGAACTTATTATCATTCCCCATATCTTTAGTAAATGGTTTTAATACCAGTCCATCAGAAAATAATTCGTTATCTCCTTTTTTTGATACTGTAATGAAACAAGACGCCAATGGTAAAATTGTCGGTAAAACTACATTAGAAATGTACTCTCAAATCCAAGATAAACGCCTTTTAAGAGAGGCAGTAATCAGTTTTATTAGAAAAACAAAATGGAGAATGGATAGAGAAGAAAAAATAGATAAAGGTTATGTTCAGTTACTCTTGAAAAAAATGAATACCCACTTTATACCCGAGGATAGAATTGTAATATTTGTCAACGGAATATCAGCAGGATTTAATAATGATTTTGTAACTGCTGCCCATTTACTGGTTCCTCAATTGGAAAATAGTTTTAAACATGTCTTGCAAATTAAAAATAAAATAACGTTTAAAATTGATGAAGAAGTACAGCACGATAATACTTTAGGCGGAATATTGGAAATATTAATTAATAATTATCAACACAGCGTTTTCGATGAGCTAAAAGATTTTTTAATAGAAAACAGCAGTGTTAATTTCAGAAATGAACTATGTCATGGAATCTTACCGCCATTTATTATTGAGCATTACGGCATATACGTATGGTGGCTTACATTAAAAATGATTAGGGACTGTGAAGAAATCTTTATTTTACATAGCTGAGGCAATCACAATTCTTAGTCCTATGTTAGAAAAAGCATCTTTTAATAATAAAATGTACCAGATAATGCAAAAATAAATTATAACCATAGACATATTCCCAATCTGCTATATTTTAAAATAAATTTATGCAGGAAGATATTTAGTATGATGGTTAGTTGACTGTTTTAAAGAAATTAGAAGTTCTGATATAAATACTTTAGAACTATCTAAAATCTCTTTAGTAAAAACATCCAGCAGCAGGTCTGGGGAGTTAGGTACAAATGAAGTAGACGGCATATTGTCTACATAATAATTGTACCCATCGGTGCTCAGATTTATACTATGTCCATGTATAAATCTGTTTCTGAGGTTGTTTATTTGCTGCAGATACCTATTAAAAAAAGCATGATGTGCATTGATGCAAATATTAAGTCTATCATTTTGACGATAGCCTAAATTAACTAAGCGCTTAAGAAAATCTAAATAGTCATGAAGAGGAGAACTCAAAGGCGGCCTTACATAGACAATAACTTTTTTAATTAATATTTCTGCCAGAAATACTAAATTTTCATAAAGCGAAGCAATTTGAAGGATAAAACTCTGAAAATTGAGATCTATTATTTCTTTATAAAAAAATTTATCATCTACTTTAAAATCATAGTTAAACTTCGCTGTACCGTCCCAAAATGTACATTCCATATCAACTGGCAGCGTTGCTGCATTACCGCTCAAAACTGCATGATCGGCACTTTCAAAATAGGTATAATAAAGTATCTCGCACTTTTTAAATTTTGCTTCTATTGCATTTAAAAGCTCAATAATAGAACTAAGTTCGATTTTATATTTATTATGAAAAATTTCATTATGACTGGTAATTTTTGTTTCGGAAATTTTCTTTCTGACTATTTTCAGAAGTTCATTTTTTTCACTGCTGAAATTCGTTAAAGTAATGTTTTTTACCATGTTAGATTATCCTTGTCGGTTAAACGATTTATATCTGCCTCAACGGACTTCAGTACTTCTTTCAAAAACTGTGTAGATGGCATTTCGTACGGCTGGCTGGCAATACAATTTTTTAATAGTGACTGTAAATCAAGATCTACCTTAAATGGCTGATTTGCAGAACCGGATTTAACGCCCATTGTAATAATTGCAATATAGCAGGCATCTCTTAAACTTTGATATGTTTCCGGATCTTCCTCTATAAAGCTCGTGGCATAATTAAAGCAATTAATTATTGTCTGAAGTAAATTATCATCTTTGACATGGAAAATATTAAGGCTCATAATTATCCGTTCTAACTTTTCGCCGTCATCTCTAAATTTTGAAATAATTTTATCGTAATTCTCATAAAGGCTGATGCTTAAGGATTTGGAAGGCTGTAAATATTCTAAGAGATCTTTTGCGTAATATAAATGCCCTGCATCACTATCAAGATCCATAAACCAATTTAGCGCACGGAAAAACATTTCATCCCTAAGAGAAGGCGGTGTTTGATTAAACAAGTGTGAATGACTGCCGTATGGGACAAATTCATAACCGCCGAAAGTCTTTTTGGTTATTACGATGTTCTTTTTAAAATCAAATCTTTCCAATAAATACTCAAAAATAGGATCAGGACCTGCAGTTATGAGAATTTTATTTAAACAATGTTCGATTTCATAACTAAGCTGATATCTTATTGTATGCTTCAAAACAAGATATGCCATCTGCTCGTCTGAGACAGTTTTGTTATCACTTAGCCTGATAAAAAACATTTCTGTCTGCCGTTGAGCTGCTCTATCTAAAAAGTCAGCACAAATTTTTAAGGCTTCTGGATAATTAACCACAAATAGACTCTGCAGGGCCATGGAAAGTTCATAATTATTTTCTGCGTTCTTCTTTTTAAAAACTTTCACAATAACTTCAATGTCTTCCTCGTCAAGGTTGTAAAATCCGGGAACTTTATCAGAATACACGGAAAGTAAAGCATTGTCAGATTCAGTAGAATTCAATTTCTGCAGCTTTCCTGCCTGAGTCCAATAAAATTCTTTATCATTGTGCTTAAAGTATAATGCGGATAGAATTCTCGCTCCGTAAATTCCATACAATTTATAAGAGTGATCAAACAATTTATCGTGTAACTGCCTGGCATATTTCGGATAATTATTTTCAAGTTCCTTTTGGAAGGTAAAATAATAATGAGGAGGGTAATTTTGAGGCGCTAAAAACTCAATAATACTTTCCGCCAATTCTTCAGTACTGGCAGTTTTAACTATTTCGCCGCATTTTTGAACTACATATTCTTCAATGTTTGGCATATCTAAAATGCTGAGCTCTGCTTTGGAAAACAACTGAGATAAACGCTCTGTTAAATTTTTAGGTTTTAGAACATTTTTCACTTCTGATATCAGCGGCTTGAGATCTTCTGAAATCCCCCATTTCTCAAACCAATATAATTTCTCAAGTATTTCCTTTTGATCTAAAATATCAAATTCTTTTCCTTCTTTTATTAGAAATTCGAAAATGATTTTCATTTCCTCATCGTTTTTGTATGGGGTACTATTTCTATGAGTTGCAAATATTGCTCGTGGAATATCAATTATGAATTTTAATAATTCAGACCTTAGGGAATTAATCTTCTGCAGTTTATAAAATTTAATTAATGTAGAAATGACAAATTTTCTAAATTTTTTTACTTTTGGCGTACAAGGTATATAGTAAGTTGTAAATACAATACTTTCTTTATTTACTACATCCCATTCCGAATGAGTATAATCAAGAGTTAATAGAGATTTACAACATAAAACGGAAAATTCTAAATCTTTTTCGCTAAATCTTTTTACACCTTTTGAAAGCATCTCCACAAAATAAGTTTGGCGTTCCATACTGAATCTTTCAATAATATCTCTTTTAGAAAATGAATAAATTCCAGCTATCTTACCTTCGGGAAGAATATCATACAATTTAAAAGTACTTGCGCACACAAATTCAATATTATTTGAGAATTGAAAAAGATTTGATAAAATCGATATAACTGTCAATACCGGCGATTCATCTGAGTAATACTTAAAACCATTACGATTACTCTCTGTTACTATTGGATGATTACAGTCTACCAACGAATTTATAAAAATAATGACAGCGGACTTAGCAACCTCAGGCTGGGCAAAACTAATATTTCTAACAGTGAGAAGTATTTTTTGAACTTTTTTAATGTCTTTTTCCGTACCGATCAGATTTATGTAAACCTGCAGTATTTCATTTAAAATGTTATTATGTTCATTGTCGATCTCAGCAACACTGCTTAGATTGATAATTATATTTTCAATGTAGGTTGAGAACTCGGCAAGGTAATTAACAATTTCTGTTTTTTTTATCTGTGAAAGTATTATATCACTATAATAATCAGGCTTTATACTCTGCTCAAATCGGCCATTAACAAAATTATTATTGATTAGAATATTTAAAGCTTCAGTCAATGCAGAAATATTAATATCATGAAGTTCACTTAATTTTCTAAGTACATCACCGTTGGTGAAATTGATTGGCTCGATTAATACAATATTCTGTAGGAGCTTAGTTATACTCAACTTATTTATACCCGTGATGTCACTGACTTCTTCAATATATGTCTTAAAGTATCTGTTAACATAGAGTTTTAGAAAATCCTGCTCTTTAATCTTGTGTATCGGTTCACCTTTAAATATAGCGTTTAACATGGCAACTATGAGAATCGGCTTCCCAAATGATGTCATTACCAACTCGTTAGTATAATGCCTTAATTCAGTATTTTCTAAGTAATGTTTAAAAATAAGTTCAGTGTCCTGTCTTGAAAGCTCATTTAAATTAATAAAAGAAATATCCAAAGACTCCTTGAGTAAGGACAGCGAATCTGACGCTCCTATAGTTCTGGAAGTAAGTATTAATTTTATTCTATTAGGAAGATTTTCTATAAGTGCGTTTAGATCAGAAATAATCTCTGGTCTGTAATTGTGCGCATCGTCAATTAAAACAACATAATTATAATTTGCTGAAAAGGCCTTTCTTAATTTGTCAAAATCAATATTCTTATTCATTAAGACTAAAGGCATCCATTGTTCAAGTAAATCTACAGTCTGTTTAAAAAACTCTATGACAAGTCTGGTTTTGCCAATACCGGCTTCACCTGACACAACCATTAGATTCTCATCTGAAGTAATAAAGTCATTCAGTTTATTAATATCTTCCTCTCTTGAAATAAAAAAATTAGACAAAGATGACGGTTCAAAGGGCCCGGCATTTAAACTTTTAGAGAAAACAATCTTATAATCTTGGACCTGAGCAGTACTAAAGCCGTCATTGATCCATAAAAATAAAATAGGATACTGAAGGAACAAATTGAAAATTTTTGCGCCATCCCAGATAAATCCTGCAGCTTTTTTATTTAAAACCTGCTTTTCCGTTTCGAAAATTGCTAAAAGACCTGCATGTTCCTGTGGTAGAAGTTCTATGTTTGTTAACAGTACGAAATATTCCTCCTCTCCCAGTTTTTCAACTTCCTTTTTTAACTGATACCTAAGGTTGTTTACTGCTTCTCCTCTGGCAACCTGAGAAAATTTAAACTGAAACCTCCACCTGCCAGATAAGTCTTGGTAAGCGCCGGTAAATGCTCCATCAATCCCCCCGTCCCTTCCAGCTGCCGAGAATGGCATATAATTTTTGCCAAATTCAAATGTTAGAAGTGCGTTACAAAACATTTCGAATTCGTCATAGTTGTAATTCGACCAGTTGATTTTATCCATTGATTAAGAATTAGAAAAAACTTCAAACGTTAGCTTCATTTTTTAATGTTGTTTAAAAATATATTGTAGTCACTCCCATTATTATTTTGAATACAATAAAAAGAATTACAAGGATATTTACAACAGGTATTTATACGTGTATTTATAGAAGTGAATAATTTATGCCAAAAATACGCAGTTCTTCATTTAGAATTTAAATAGTTAACTTTTTCTTTTCACCTAAGCGTAAATCTAAAATAAAACTAAATTACAATTATTATAGATCTCATACATATAACTTAATATTTAACATCTAATAATATCCCTGATTTTAAGTAAAACCCAATTATAAACAGGTACTTATACGCTGTGATTTATACAGCTAAATCCATATTTTTGAAAGATCTGCGTTCAAATACAGACAAAGGAATATAAAATTGGAAACATGCCATTTTATAGACATAGTAAAATGTTTAAATTGTTCATGAAAAAGCAGCAACAAAATACTAATATAAATACTAACTTGTAAAGAACTTCAGTAAACCCAATTAGTATAAACATAATATGATAAAGACATGGATAGAAAATTAACTGGAAGCGATGGAAGAGCTATTATCATTCCAACAGGATATCGAGGTCTGCAGGGAGCTGACGGAAGAATGGTTCCAATCCCTCCTGGCGGCCGTGGTCTGCAAGGAGCCGATGGAAGGATGGTTTCAATACGACCAGGTTCACGCGGACTTCAAGGCAGCGACGGGCGAATGGTTGAAATTCCTGCTGGTGCCCGCGGGCTTCAAGGCTCGGATGGCAGAATGGCTGCAATTAGAAAAGGACATCGGGCTGTTCAAGGACCCGACGGACGCATGGTCTCAATTGCGCCGGGCAAACGCGCTGTACCAGATGCAAATGGACGTATGCGAAATAAATAATTTATTGCAAAAATCTATAAGTGAAAGAAAGAAAAGATATGAATAAAAAGCTAAAAATTACATTTGATAAATATTCAAAACGACATCATTATCTTCCTGTATTCTATTTAAAAGGTTTTGCGGACCAAGACAAATTGATCAACGTCTATGATAAAATAAGAGACATTATAATTCCTAAACAAAATCCTGAAAGTAAGTTTTACGAAAAGGACCTGAACAATTATAAAGTTGATGGTAAAATCCATTTTACTTTGGAAGAACCAATGTTTTCTCCTATTGATTCAAGAGTATCTCGTTTATTTTCCAAAATTCAGAATCCAGATATCACAAATTATCATTTTAACACCACAGAACAACTTGAAGTTCTTCACTTTATTAGCCAGCTATTTTGGCGTTCACCCGATACAAACAGTATTTTTTTAGACCTTATAAAAAAAGAAGGGCTTAGTAATAAATATTTTGGCTTTAAAAAAAAGGATAATAACCGATTTGCTTCTGACCAAGAAATACCAGAAATTAAAGAGCATGTCTTAAACGATCCTGAAATTCAAAAAATGCTCAAACATATGATTCCATTATCCGATGGCAATAAGGAAGAACTTTTAAAACTGATGGAAAAATGGAAAATCTTTACCATAGATGTTCCTGCAAATAATTTTATTACCGGAGACAATCCATTTTTAATAAACAATGATGATATTCGATTAGATAACGTCTTTAATGAACTAATTTTTCCACTGACTAAAAATAAACTTTTAGTTTTATCTGATAAATCCCCTAATTTTCTAGATGGTTTATTCTTAGCAAATACAAACATCAGCATATTGAATCAAGCTAAAAGATTTATTGCATCTGATTCCGAAGAAGGTCTCAAAAGAACCATATTCCATTATAAAGAACTGCTCAAAATCAAGCAATCTGATACTATTTTAAAAAGTACTTTTGAATTCATGTATCATCAGGCAAGTTTCAATAATCATTCAGATTACCTTAACAAGTCTGAATTTGTGAATAACCCAAAAATAAACTTAGGATGATAAAAGTAAGCTTCGGCAGAACAACATAAAATATAAAATGTAGCAAAGAGAAATAAATCAATTTTTAACATAAGTCAAACAATATTTAATGAATTAAATATTGTTATTTGTAAAATTAGCAGATTAAATATCTAACATAATTAACTTCTAATTAGATTAAGATCATTTAAAAAACTCTAATATCCTCAACAAATTTTGATTTGAATAAATCTCCAAATGATTATTTAATTTTACTAAAAACTAACCCGTTTTATTTAGTCATTACTAAACTTGATTTTCAAGAATTTTATAAAAGCTATTTCATCTTAATAAATTTAAATATACATATGTTTTAACATTTTTTAACGTTTACCCCTTACAACATATACAAACCGCTCACAACCGGAAAAACAAAGTAATTATCTTTCAAATTGACTTAAAAATAAACTAATTTCTTTAAATCGTTTATAAAATGGTTTGTAAATTGTTCAGTAACGGTCCCTCTACGTATTAAAACAAACCATTATTCATCTCCATAAACAAATGATTATCTTTGAGTTACAAAACTAACACATGATGAACAACCAAAGGGATACATGGAAAATAACTCCTGAGGAGGCACATAAAATGTTAACCGACGAAGGGATGAACGTCATCCTAGACGAAGGTGCTGAAATATTATCTTTTTTAAGATTTCTAGAAGAAAATACAGTAAAGAAATTTCTAAAAGGTTCAGAAAGTGATGAAACTGTAGAAGATAATATATTAGAAAAAAAAACTTACACTCCAACTAAAATTAAACAGAAAAAAAATGTCTCGCCTGAAGGAGTAATTTATTGCGGCACTTGTAATTTTCTAAACAATAATTTTTATGCAAAGATTTAACTTTAGGAATTAATAAATTACAATACCTTACTAGTTAAATAAAACATTTATAGAACAAGTTTTATTTGGGGATGCCTAGAATTTCACCAAAAAGCAAAAGCGTTTTTAAGGATAATAAACCATCCAAATTTTGCAGTAAAATCTTAGTACAATTTATTTAGAAAAGGAAAAACCTTAAAAAAAATCAATACTTAAAAAACTCATTTTCAAATATGTATTACATATTTTTAGACAGATAAAGTATTGAAAAAAGATATATTTGAATCTGGGTGCAAAATCGGTGCATTGATTTACAACATTCATCTTAAAACTCTGTAAAACAAAAGTTTAAAAACTTAAGTTCGAAACATTACTAGAAACCAATTAATCTAGATAACAAGAGTGCACAAAATTAGTATGGAAATGATATCAAAATAAGATAGTGCAGAGAAGAAAAAAAGAAGACAATGGAATTTAGATATTCTGTCACAAATGGAAATATAGAAAAGACATAATAATCTATGATTCTCAACAAATTAATCATTTTTCACTTTTGAAAATTTTGCGTAATGCTTCATACATTTTGTAAGTATCAATATCTGCTGTGTTATCCTGAGTTACAACTTCCATGACTTGACTCTTATTGTTATAGATAATTTCTTTGGCTCCTTCATCATTGGGTAATAACATCAGCTCTGAGAAGTATTTTCTTGGAAATAAAACTGGGACTCCTCTGTAATCCTGTTTTTTGGTTAAAATAATTGATTCATTCTGTTTATGATGAAGTTTCATCATTTCATTTAAATGTAAAATGCTAATAAAAGGCTGATCTGCCAGCACAAACAACATAGCATTTATGTTGGGGTACTTTTTATCTATTTCAGCAGTTATTAAGGCAATAGAACTGCCCAATCCCTGCTCCCAATTTTCATTAATAACAACAATACTATTTGAAAAATCTATTTTTTCCTCAATTTCGTTTTTATATGCACCAAGAACTACAAACGAAATATCTGCATCGGTTGTCAAAGCATTTTTAATAACAGTCTCCAATAAAGTCGAATCTCCCCAAGGCAAAAGCTGCTTTGATTCCCCCATTCTTTTAGCAATTCCTGCGGCTAAAACTACTGTAGCGATTTGATTCATTACAATTCAATTATAATTTAGGAATGAATAGTACTTTTTTTATATTTTAGCGATATGGGTTCCTCTTTTCTTACTACAGCAAGTATCTCCGCAATAATACTAATTGCGATTTCCTGAGGGGTCTCTGCTCCAATACTAATGCCTGAAGGTCCATAAGCTACATCAAGCAGACCTTCATTATAAGAATCCGTATACTCAAAAAAGTCGTTTAATATTTGATTCCGCCTCTTAATTGGACCAAGAAGACCAAGATAAGCCGGCTTTGAATTCTTTAATGCTATCAGAAACTTTAAATCGGTTGCATAACTGTGGGTCATTAAAACAACAGCTGTTTCATTATCAATAGAAAGACCACCTATTTCTTCAGGCAATAAATGAACAACGCGAGCTGACCCTGGGAAATCACTTTCCTTTTTCGGATCTTTTAATGATGCTACTATTGCAATTTCCCATCCTGTTAAAGAAGCAAATTGACATAGTTGGACAGCATCATGTTCTGATCCAACTATAATTAAATGAAAGCGTGGTTTTAATATTTGTGTAAAATTTAATAAGGATTTGTCTAATTGAACAGTAGAAAAAGTGAAATTCTTCTCTTCAAAATGAAATTCAGAACCTAAACCAGGCTGACTCCCTTCTGTTTTTGTGTAAAAGGATTCTATTTCTAAAGGTTTTCTTTCCTGTACAACATTTTCTAAAGCATTCCAAAGAGCTATATCAGGAGAAAACGGCTCTATAAGAATATATAGGATACCTTCACACCCAAGTCTATATCTTCCATCATAAATCATGATCTTCGCTTTATTGTCGAAAAATACAGACCGAGATTGTTTGAGGATTTCATTTTCGACACATCCTCCACTTACCGCACCAACCATCGTATTGTTATCAAATATCAGCATACGAACACCCGGTCTTCTGTACGAGGAACCTTCGATAGCGACAACTGTTGCCATAATGCTTTTTAGTCCCATTGTCTGTGCTGAAAGGTATGCTTCTTTTAATTTCAGTAATTCGTGCATCATATTTTAATCCTTTTTTGAAATAATTATACTTTCAACAAATTTATACGGTAATTCGTTAAACTGTTGCAAGACTAAAAGGCAGTTTTCTAATTCGTTTTCCTGTAAGATCAAAAATGGCATTGGTAAGTGCCGGTGCTAATGGCGGAAGCCCAGGCTCACCAACTCCACCCGCATCTGCTTCATTGTCTATGATATAGACCTCTATCATTGGGATTTCATTAATTCTGGGCAATGGATAATCATAAAAATTATGCTGTTCCACTACATTATCTTTAAATGTAATCTGATGCGTAGTGGCCGCTCCCAATCCCATCACAATAGAGCCTTCTACCTGTGCATGAATAATGTCGGGATTGACATACCAGCCACAATCCATTACAGCCCAAACTTTATCAATTTTGACACCTCCCTGAGGATTTTTTGAAACTTTGACGATATGGCCTACTGTTGAATTAAAGCATTCTGTTATCGCAACACCATATCCTTCATTTTTTGCACGGTTTTTCCAGCCTGATACTTCTTCCATCTTATCGATTACCTTTTGACACCGCTCTTCCTGCAAATGCTCGCGACGGAAATCCAAAGGATCTTTTCCCGCTTCGTGCGCCATTTCATCGATAAAACTTTCATAGGCAAATCCGTTTGTTGATGCGTAAACCGAACGCCAAAAACTGGTTGGAATTGTGGTTTCAAAAAGAACATCTGCAATACTAAGGTGTTTAATACTCGCGTAATAGGGGTTCAAAAATCCTTCGCTGGTACTTCTGTTGGGCTTATCTTTTGCACCGCCACGCCAGTGATCATTGTTCTGGCCGGCCATTCTGAATTTCAATGCTTCAATCTTTCCATTGGTAATCATTCCTTCGCATCGATAAGATATTCCGGGGCGAAACGGTCCTAAAGTAGCATCGTCCTCACGCGTCCAGACTACCTGAACCGGACCACCTATTATTTTTGAAACACCAACGGCCTCACTTGGATAATCGATCATCGCTTTTCTTCCAAAACCACCTCCAAGGAAAGTCATATTCACAATTACTTTCTCTTTGTCAATTTTAAATTGTTTACTGATATCATCCTGAATCCATCCCGGAGCCTGAATCGGGCCCCAAATTTCAATCGAATCACCTTTAAAATGTGCAATACAGTTAATAGGCTCCATAGCAACATGCGATTGATACGGAGTTTGATAAACCACATCTAGTTTTTTTGTCGATTGGGCAAGAATTTCATTAGGAATACCTTGCGTTTTGAGTATCATACCTTCCTGACTGTGCAGTAAATCATCTTGGGCTTTAAAGATTTCCGGAGTACTCCAGTGTTTAAAACCACTGCTGTCCCATTCTACCTTTAATGCTTTTCTTCCCTCAAGAGCTGCCCAGGTTGAATCTGCCACTACAGCAACACCTTCTCGTATATATTCATAATACGCCATTTCAACTTTAAAAACTTTTTTAACACCCGGAACTTTTAAGGCTGCTGTCGCGTCAAAACTTTTTACTTTTCCAAAATAACGGGGATCACGTTCTACTGAAGCAAACAACATTCCCGGAATTCTTTTATCAAGTCCAAAAATTAAGGCACCATTAGTTTTAAACGGTGTATCAATTCTTTTTAGTGGCTTTCTGATTAGTTTATATTCTGATATTTTTTTAAGCTTTGGTTCTTTTGGAACTGGGAGTTTTGAAGCAGCTAAAGCAAGTTCTCCATAGTGTGCTTTTTTTCCGGATGGTTTATGAATTACATGGCCGGATGCTGCATAACAATCTACAACCGGAACATTCCATTTTGCAGCTGCAGCCGCAATGAGCAATTCACGTGAAGCAGCGCTTAATTTTAGCAGATTTTTATAGGAAGAGCGAATGGTAGAACTTCCTCCGGTTACCTGTCCTCCATATTTTTTTTCGTTTCCAATTGCAAAAATCACATTGATATCATTCATATCAACTTCCAGTTCTTCAGCTACAATTTGCGGTACCGAATGATACGAACCCTGTCCCATCTCTGCCCTGTGATTCACAATAGTTATTTTTCCTGACGGATTAATAATAATCCAAGGACACAGTTCTATTTCAGATTCACTTAATTCTGAAGGTCGTACTAGAATTGGTGCACCCTCTGCAGGAAAATAAAAGCCAAGACAAAGTGCCGCACCACCTAAACCGGTTAGCTTTAAAAAATTTCGTCTTGTAGTATCTATGTTGTTGTTTTTAGTCATCAGATCGTCATTAAATTAAAGCAATATCATTTTGCAGGAGCATAAGCGCCCGTTTGCAGCCAGGTAATCCAGGCTTTTTTAAATTGTGCATGGGTTAAAGGCGGAACGGTTCTTCCTTTTCCGGGATTCCACCCTGCTTTTACCAAACCATCATCAGCATGAGCAATAAGTTTTTGCAAATCCTTATGTCCATTCAGTTCCGGGTTAACCAATTGTTTGGCCAATTCATGAGCAGTTTTTCCTTCAAATACCATTTTCATATCAGCAGGCGGTAAATGCCATTCGGGATTTCCGGGAGGTGTATGCAGTCCTGGACTGTTTTCGGCTTGATGACAATTTGCACACTTCATAGCATATATTCCTTTTCCGTCTTTTCCGCGTTTTGGTTGCATACTGTGAACCACATTATTATCTCCCTGAAGCGGGATATCGCCTTTTGGATGACAATTAAGACAACGCGGACTCATAAGTACTTTGTATACTTGCTTAAAAGCCGCTACAGATGCTGCACTGTCTTTTTTTATGGGTGTAATGCCAATATATTCCTTTTCCGTTATCCGATGGTGTATCGAAACGGTAAATGCCAGTGCAATAGTAGAAACCAATATTACGGCTATCATTAAAAATTTAGTTTTTGTTGACATTAGTTTTGTTTTCCGTTTATAAATCATGTTTTGCTTTTCTCTTGCATTTCTGAAGCGAGATGTATCGCTTTGCGAATTCGTGGGTACGTACCACATCTGCATATATTTCCTGCCATTGCATTGTCTATATCCTGATCGGAAGGATTTGGATTTTCACGCAGAAGAACAGCAGCCGACATTATTTGTCCGGAATGACAATAGCCACATTGTGGAACGTCAATTTCCTGCCACGCTTTTTGTGCTGGATGGTCATTATTCTCTGAAAGTCCTTCAATTGTCACGACATTTTTACCTTCGGCACGGCTCATTTTTGTAACACATGAGCGCACTGCTTCGCCATCAAGATGTACCACGCATGCCCCGCATTGTGCTACACCACAGCCAAATTTTGTCCCTGTGAGTCCTATTGTATCTCGTATTGCCCAAAGCAGCGGCATTTCGGGGCTTACGTCAAGTTTTTCAGTTTTGCCGTTTACGGTTAATTGTATCATAATTCGCCTGTTTTAGGATTTATAACATTTTAATTAGTTCCATCATCTAATTTACAAAAACCAATCAACTCTTTGAAAATTAAACACTTTTATTCTACAACTGTTGATTAAAATCCAAAAAAAATTATTCAACAATAAGTAAAATAGCAAGTAATCCCAAAGAACATATTACTGCTGTTTGGGATTATTAAATTTATAATTACATCTAAGATATTAATGAATTCATGTCAATCACAAATCTGTACTTTACATCCCCTCTTTCCAAACGTTCAAATGCGGTATTAACATCCTGAATATTGATTATTTCACTCTCAGCGGTAATGTTGTGCTTAAAGCAAAAATCCAGCATTTCCTGAGTTTCGGCAATTCCACCAATATTAGAACCTGAAAAACTTCTTCTACCCATAACAACATTAAATGCTCCTATCTCCAAGGCCTCTGGCGGAAGTCCAACAAGGACTACACTTCCGTCATGACGAAGCAGATTCAGATAAGTATTGACATCATGTTTTGCTGAAACTGTATCCAATATAAAATGTAGTTTTCTTGAATACTCCTGCATTTTTTCATTATCTGAAGACAACACAGCCTCATCAGCTCCAAGTCGTATGGCGTCCTCTACTTTGGAAGGTGAAGTGGTGAAAACCGTGACATGCGCGCCCATCGCTTTCGCTATTTTAATAGCCAAATGCCCAAGTCCGCCTATTCCAAGAATACCCACTTTCTTGCCTGGTCCTGCCTGCCAGTGTTTTAATGGTGAATAAACTGTAATTCCAGCGCAAAGCAGTGGTGCAGAAGCTGCCAAATCTTTGAACTCAGGCATATGAAGTACATACCTTTCATGACATACATAAGTTTTTGAAAACCCTCCTAACGTTGCTCCTCCAAGATATTTATCAGGACTGTTAAAAGAGTAAGTAGTTCCCTCGTCACAGAATTGTTCAATACCGTCATTGCAATATTCACAATTGTCGCAGCTGTCCACAATACAGCCAACTGCTGCCAGTTCACCCACTTTAAAATTGGTTACATGATCACCTACAGCTGTAACTCTTCCCACCATCTCATGACCAGGAACGATAGGAAACATCGTTCCTCCAAAATCATCTTTAATCTGATGAAGATCAGAGTGGCAGATGCCACAATATAAAATTTCAAATTCTACATCATGAGCCTGAACTTTCCTGCGGTTAATTACCATTTCTTTTAGGGGTTCTGCTGCTGATGTTGTTCCGTATGCTTTTGTTTGTTTTGTTTCCATGTTGTTATTTATATATTTTGTTATTTTTATTTAGCAGGGAGTACTTCGTTCAGACAGGTAATTGCGTTTAATGTTCTGGGATAACCTACGTAAGGAATTAGCTGTGTCATTAAATTAATCAGTACCTGTCTGTCATTTCCAACTTTTGCATTTCCTGCAATATGTCCTTTGATCTGACTTTCTGTTCCACCCATTGCAATTAAAAATGATAATGTCACCATTTCTCTTTTCTTTACATCAAGTCCATTTCTGGTAATATAATCGCCGAAGCAATTGGCTGATAAATATTTTTGAATGTGCAAAAGATCTTTTGGGGCGTTTTTGTACATTTCATCTACTCTCTCGCCCACAATTTCTTTTTGTTTAGCCAATCCTTTTTCCATTCTCGTCTCAGGTGTAGTGGTAGATTGACCTTCCAGAGGAAGCAAAATATTTCTTTCAGTGAATATTTCATTGGTGGCATTTAAAAAATCAATCACTTTTGAAATTCCAATATAAGGCACTGCCTGATAAAGTACCTCTTTAATTTCGACAGGCGAAATACCTGTATTTAAAGCGGCATTAACAAACATTTTATATTCTGTTAATGCCTGGCTGCCGATGGTAGAAGCCATAATAATCAGCACACGGGTTTTAGTTTCCATTGCATCGTGATTTATCACTTCATCAAAGGCAAAATTATCAAATACTTCTATTAACTCAGGATCGGTCTCTTGTGCCTTTGACTGGTAATCGGGCCACAATTCTTCGTGGTTTTTGTGCGCTGTCGCAGTAATTTTTACCGGTGTCTGTACTGATTTTTCAGTAGTATAGCTATTATATTCCTCGTCATTTACGGACTGAAGCCACTCAGTTTTATCCTTGTCATATTCAGGAACAAGGGCAATGTGTCTCATCATAGTGCCATGGGATGCGCCGTGCCAATGCAATGCGTTTTTACGAATTTTAACTACATCTCCTTTCTGAATCAACTGGATAGGCTTGCCTTTTTCCTGATAGTATCCGATTCCTTCAATCACGAATAATACCTGTCCGCTGGAATGTTTGTGCCAATTTGTTCTGGCTTTAGGTTCAAAAGTTACGGTTCCGATATTGGTATTGTAACCTTCCTCCGGTTTTACATTCATGTTAACCCACACTGTACCTATAAAATTGGTTGCCGGAGCCTGGACTCCTTTATCTGTAAATGATGTCATTTTTTGAGTTTTATTATTATTTGTCTGCGCATTTAGTGCCGTTATTGCTGTAAATAAGGACAGCATCAATAGCACCACAGATTTTACGCTTTTTTCGATATTCAATATTTGATTTGAATTCTTCATCCGCTTACTTTAGTGTTTTCATATCAATCACATAGCGAAATTTCACTTTACCGTCCAGAACATTCTGATAGGCAACTTCAATGGCCTTAGAGGTAGCCGGAATAATTTCTACTTCAGGATAAATGTTATTCGCAATTGAATAATCCAGCATTTCCTGAGTTTCTTTAATACCTCCAATTTGTGAGCCGAATACTTTTCTATTACCCTGCCAGATCAGTTTATCAATTGGAATTATTGGCATTTTAGCGTAGGGAGGCAACCCTACAAAAGCCATCTGCCCATCGATTTTCAGCATTTTTAAATAGATATTCGGATCATAGCTCGCCGGAATCGTGCTGATAATAAAATTCAGAGAATTGTCCAAACCTTTTAAATCCTCAGGATTATTTACATTAACATATTTTACCGCTCCCAATCGCTTGGCATCCGCGCGTTTCTCTTCGGTAATATCAAAAACGGTTACTTCTGCCCCTATCTTAACAGCGTACTGTACTGCCATGTGACCTAAACCTCCAAAGCCTGCAACACCAACTTTATCTCCTTTTTTTACCTGTGCATAATGAATTGGCGAATAGGTTGTAATACCGGCGCACAACAGCGGTGCTACTTTTTTCATATCTGTATTGGCAGGCAGTTTAATGGCAAAATTTTCGGTAAGTACTATATTATTTGAATAGCCGCCTTGTGTAACTTCATTATCATGAAACTGATCTTTGTCGTGATACGTAAGCACAACATCTTTGCAGTACTGTTCCAATCCCGCTTTACAGAAATCACATTTCCCGCAGGAATTGACCATACAGCCTACACCCGCATAATCGCCGACTTTAAATTTGGTCACATTTTTTCCAACTTTACTCACGCGCCCTGCAATTTCATGACCGGGAACCATCGGGAATTCTTCTTTTCCCCAATCTCCGTGTACGTGATGAATGTCACTGTGGCAGATACTTGCGTATAATGTTTCTATCAAAATTTCGTTGTCGCCAAGTGCGTGACGGTTGAATTCAAAAGGTTTAAATTTTCCATCAGCAGCCAAAACGGCAAAACCTTTTGATGGTATTGTTTTATTTTGGGCCGTTACAGCATTTAGTAATGCCATAACTAATACGATTGTCAAACTCCATACTCTTTTCATACTATCATTTTTATTTATTTGTAATTTTAGCTTTACTTAATTGGGTTTACTTATTCCCAAGTTTTCATTTATATGTGAATCTGGATTTTGTACAAGAGTTGCTACAAACGCAGCAATACTTTTTCGTGAAATTGCCGTACCTTTCTCTGGTGTACCTTTTTGGGTGATTGCATAGTCTACTTCGTTAGCATTCGTGAACCATTCCGGTCTTAAAATGGTATAATCCAATCCTGAACTTTCTATCACATCGGCTAATTTTCTATACGGAACTAAAACCGGTTTCAAAGTCGTTTGATAAATTCCAATGGAACTGATAGCAATTATTCTTTTAACTCCGGCTTCCTGCATTGCTTTTACGATATTTTTCGACATTGCTTCCAAATTTCCTGCAAGGTTGACATAGACAATATCCTGGCCATCAATCGCATTTTTAAGTTTGTCATAATCCATGACATCGGCCTGAACCACAGTGCAATTGATGGTATCATTTTCGATCCTGCTTTTGTTTCTCGCCAACAATGTGAGATGAATATTTGGCACATGCTGCAAAGTGTCTATCACATATTTTGCAAGGCTTCCGCTTGCGCCGATTACTAATACCTTTTTCATGTTTTCTTTTTTTATTATGTTATTATGTTATTATTTTGTGCATTCATGCAGCCTGTACACAGGCTGATAAGAATAATTGTTAACGACAAGATCCTTTTCATAATAATCTTTTATATTGATTGAAATTGGTTGCTTTTTCGCAGGGCAAAAAATCCTAAAATTCCTGAAACTGCTAACAATATTATTCCTGTTGTAAGAATATATTTGAAATTAATCAGGTCGGTTATATAACCCCAGGCGCCTGACATAACTGCTCCTCCTAATGCCAGGGCAATAGCAATATTTGAGAATATCTGCGAATAGTCTTTGGTTCCAAAAACTGTCCTTACAAGCAAAGCAGTTTCCAATGTCACACCTGCATATGCCCAACCAAATAGGAACCCGCCGATGATCATCAGCGCCATTCCGGTCTCACCTAATAAAAGAAATATAAAACCGATAATACCGAAGCCCACCGATGTCAATACCCCTGCCAAAGGACTTTTATCATTTATCCATCCTAATGCCACTTTGCCGACAGTTACCCCTAACATAATCGCAGAAGCCACAAATGCTGATTGCTCTACGGTATAACCTGAATTATTTACATAGGTAGGCAGAAATAAATTGAGTGTAGAAACGGAGATCATAAGGAAAGTAAAAACAACCAATACATAAAACTCGGGGCTTTTGATGGCTCTAGAATAATCTGTTCCTGTTTTTGCCTGCTCAACAGTTGCTTTATCATTACCGAATGGCAGCAATCCTTTGTCTTCAGGATAATTTCGCAGCAACAGCCCAAGCAATGGTGTTACAATAGCAAGGACAATGATTCCGAAAATCAGATAGGTGTTCCTCCAGCCGTATTCTGCAATAAGGTGACCGGCAAGCGGATTAAATAAAACACCTCCGATGCCGGAAGCGGCACTGCAGAGTCCAATGAAAAAACCAACCCTGGTTTTAAACCAACGGTTTATAAGAATGGGATAACTCAGGTATAAAAGGAAGGCAAGGCATATCCCGGTAATGGCACCGGCAACGTAAAAGTGCCATGCAGCACTAAATTGCGACATGCCGAGATATAGTAACCCTGTAATACCAGAACTGATTGTAAGCAGCCACCGTGCGCTGTAGTTGTCCATCATTTTTCCCGCTATGGAAAGCATCAGGAATGAAAATGCATTAATGAAGGTCATATATAAACCAAAATCCCCCACTGAAATACCAAGAGCTGAGCTGACTGGTTTGTAGAAAATACCGGCGCAGCTCATCACAAAACCGATGTTTATGCCCATAATAAGACAACAGCAAAAAACGATGACGTAACCATAATGAAATTTGGCAGGTGTTGACATAATAGAAGTTTTAATTTTTTTCTGGCTGAAGTGGACCGTAGAAGTATGAAGCGGTTGCACCACCATCTATTAAGAAATCTGCTCCTGTTATAAAAGCCCCGGATTTGGACAGTAATAATTCTGCTACATTGGCTACTTCATCTGCGATACCCGGACGGCCGGCAGGACTCTTGGCAAACATATTTTTATAGAAATCTCCGCGAGGTCCGTTAATCTCATCAAGAGCAAGAGGTGTAATGATGATACCTGGAGAAATTGAGTTGACACGTGCGCCTCTTTCTCCCCATTTTACAGCTTCTGCCATCACCCTTTTGCCGTTGGCCCGTTTTGCCATTTGGTATGCGTGGAGTGTATCTTTTATATTTGCAGGTTGAAGCATTTCCAGCTGCAGTAACTCTTCAACTGGTGTCATTGCCAGTAACCTGTCCTGCTCTGCACTCAAAGCAGGCATTCTATAGCCGGACTGGCTGGAAATAACGACACCTGTTCCGCCTGGCTTAATCACTTTGCCAAACTCTTCTAGCAAAAGTGACGTTCCATAAAGATCCACACTCAAAATCTGCTCAATAGATGCTTGGCTTGGCGATACACCTGCGGCGTTAATAAACATGGAAATTTCGCCTTCCTTTTGAGCGGCTGCAATTAATGCAAGAACTGATGCTCTCGACGAAATATCAACTTTAAATGGAACAGCATCAAAACCAGCTTCCGTTAGTATTTTCGAGATGGATTCAGCATTTTCCAGCTTCCAGTCGGCGACAAATATTTTATTTCCGTAACCTAACCTTCTGGCGATAGCCAGTCCAAGCTGGCCCGCGCCTGTCAATACGATTATATCTTTATTATTTTTCATCTTTTTTGTTTTATATGTGCTATAAAATGTTTTATCTAAAAAGTCATTCAATAGCCAATTATTAGTACTCCTAATTATTACAGCATCGAAATTTTCCGTAGCCAGCTTTCAACCTGTTCTTGTGCCTTTTTTTGTTTGTTACCTTCCATGACAAATAAAACACCGTCTTTTTCTTTTCCGCCTTCGATTGTAAAGCCTTCTAATATGTTGCTATCTGGAGATAATTTCTTCACATCCCGAAAACCACTTCCAACTCCATATCCGGCATTGGTATTAAATGGTATAATAGTTTTTCCCTTTAATTGATATTGGCTCAAAAAACTTTTCATTGGAGGAGGCAGCTGCATGCCCCAGGTTGGGAAGCCAAAAAATATAACGTCGTACTTTTCTATGTCGGCAATTTTTGTTTTCAATGGCGGTAAATAGCCTGCAGCATTTTCTTTTGCTACCTGATCTACAGTCTGCGTGTAATTTTCGGGATAAGGCGTTTGCAGCTCAACCGCTGCAAGATCACCGTCAACGTACTTTTGAATCATCTCAGCTATAGCTTTGGTATTATTTGTCCGTGATAGATAAACAATCAGGATTTTTTTATCTGCAGCAGGCTCCAGCGCTTCATCTGGCGCGTTCTGTGCTTGTGAACAAGACCAAAAAAGGCAGACGGTGATTACTAAACCTGCTATATTTTTTATCTTTTTCATAATCAATTTAGTTACCTACCCTTTTTTGCAAGTGTGCAGGATATCGTTCCCCGTGTATCGTAGTCTCAGCAAAAGCTTCATCAATTTTTTGAATATCCGAAGCTGATAAATGAATCGACGCTCCTCCGATATTCTCCGTCAGGCGGTGTGATTTTGTTGTTCCGGGTATAGGAACAATCCATGGCTTTTGAGCCAATAACCATCCCAATGCTATTTGGGCAGGAGTTGCTTCTTTGTCTAAAGCAATTTTCCCTAACAAATCAACCAGCCTTTGATTGGCTTTTCGGTTGTCTTCAGAAAAACGAGGAACAATATTTCTAAAATCAGATGGGCCAAATTTTGTGTTTTCATTGATAGCACCTGTCAAAAATCCTTTCCCCAGCGGACTGAACGGCACAAAACCAATTCCTAATTCTTCAAGAGCTGGTAAAATTTCCAATTCCGGTTCTCTCCACCAAATCGAATATTCACTTTGCAAAGCTGTTACAGGCTGAACTGCATGTGCCTTACGAATGGAGGAAACACCGGCTTCCGATAGTCCAAAATATTTTACTTTCCCTTCTGCAATAAGATCTTTAACCGTTCCGGCCACATCTTCCATTGGCACATTTGGATCAACCCTGTGCTGGTAAAATAAATCAATAACATCTGTCTTTAAACGTCTCAAAGATTCCTCGGCAACTGCTCTGATGCGCTCCGGACGGCTGTCTTGCCCGTTAGATGCATTTCCGTCTTTAAAACCAAATTTGGTTGCAATAACCACTTCCTTTCTAAAAGGACTTAAAGCCTCTCCAACCAGTTCTTCATTGGCAATACCATAAGCTTCAGCTGTATCAAAAAAAGTGATTCCTTGTTCGTAAGCTTCTCTAATCAATTTTACAGCAGCTTGTTTATCTGTTGCAGGACCATAACCATAGCTTAGTCCCATACATCCCATTCCCAATGCTGATACTTCTAATCCTTGATTTCCTAATATTCTCTTTTCCATAATTTCAATTCTTATATTATTTTTATTTAAAATGTGCTTGCCACAGATTTAACTATAATCCAACTTCCATTTCGTTTTTCAAGATGCATGGTCTGCTGCAGACGCCACTTATTTCGGGTACCCCAAATTCTCGCATCCAAAAGATTCTGTCCCACAAAAACAGCCTTGTCTCCTTCAATATTCACTGAAGTTTTGACTTCTGTATAGGAATAATATTTCATCCTTTCACTTTCAATTTCTGAGAACCACTCCTCTTTTGACTGGACATATCCGGTAATATGCGTGAGCGTAAATCCTGCATCTAAAATCTTATTTAGTCCTGTAATGTTCCTGTCAATCATCAATTCTGTCAATTGCCGGGTTATATCAATTATTTGTGATTTTTCAGCATTTTCTTTATCGCTTTCCATAGTTTGTTTGGATTTTGATTGTGTGTGAGCTTCTGTTGAAATAAAAATCAGACTCAGAAGCAATAATTTTAATACTCGTTTCATTTGTTTAATTTAAATCAGAAAGAAGCCTTCTATCGGCTTCCTATCCATTTTACAATGTCAGGGTCGCGATGATCAAAGAAGACACTTTTTTTAGTATCTAAAATGGAAATCATATCCATATCTTCTAAACCTAGTTCAAAATCGAAAATGTTGATGTTTTCAATAATTCTTTCTTTTTTAACTGATTTGGGAATGGCTACAACTCCCCCTTGCACCAGCCAGCGCAAAATAACCTGAGCCACACTTTTGTTATATTTTTCAGCTATTGAAACCAATAGTTTATTGGTGAACATATCATTTTTACCCTCGGCAAATGGCCCCCAGCTTTCTATCTGAACATTGTTTGCTTTTAACAAATTTTGAGTTTCTATCTGCTGGTTGAATGGGTGTGTCTCAATCTGGTTTACTGCAGGAACGACTTTATTATGGAGAATTAAATCGATCAGGCGATCAGGCTGAAAATTACTTACCCCGATTGCCTTTATTTTTCCTTCAGCATATAATTCTTCCATAGCGCGCCACGATCCGTACACGTCCCCATAAGGCTGATGAATCAGGTATAAATCCAGATACTCTAACTGCAGTTTTTGAAGCGAAGTTTCGAATGCTTTTTTTGTTTTTTCATAACCGGCATCTGAGACCCATACTTTTGTGGTAATAAACAAATCTTCCCTTGCTACACCACTTTTCTTAATTGCGTTCCCTACCGCTTCTTCATTGCCGTAAGCAGCTGCTGTATCAATAAGTCGATATCCTGCTTCAATAGCATTTAGCACACTTTTTTCACATTCGTCTGCATCTGGAATCTGGTAAACACCAAATCCAAGCAGAGGCATTTCGCTTCCATTATTTAATATTATACTCTTCATTTTGTCATTTTAGTAGTTAATTAAAAAGATGAATTATTCTTCAGATAAACCAAGCAAACCCTCGTTAAGTCTTGCTCCCTGAAAAGTGATTTTTGCAAGTCCTTCTTCAATATCCTGCAAATCCTGTGTAGAAAGCTGAACCTCGACAGACTTAATATTATCATCTAAAAATTCAATTTTATCCATACCCGGAATTGGCACTATAAAAGTTTTTTGTGCTAATAACCAAGCAAGTGCTATTTGTACTGGTGTGGCATTTTTTCTATTGGCAATTTTTGTAAGCAGTTCTACAACTGGCATATTGGCTCTAATTGCTTCTGGCGTAAAGCGAGGAAAAGCAGCGCGCAGGTCGGTATCACTGTCAAATTTGGTATCAGGTGTAATTTTCCCGGTTAAAAAACCAGTCCCAATTGGCGCCCATGGAACAAACCCAATTCCCAATTGCTCACACAGCGGTAAAACTTTCGCTTCGGGTTCTCTTGTCCAGATTGAATATTGATTCTGAACCGCTGAAACAGGCTGTATAAT
This sequence comes from Flavobacterium agrisoli, assembly GCF_016522065.1. GTDB lineage: Bacteria > Bacteroidota > Bacteroidia > Flavobacteriales > Flavobacteriaceae > Flavobacterium > Flavobacterium agrisoli. Next base: position 594,117 of record NZ_JAEHFV010000001.1, read on the forward strand.
ATGAGCACGCTGAATAGTTTCTGCGCCAGCCTCTGAAAGACCAAAATATTTTACTTTCCCTTCCTGAATCAAATCCTTAATTGATCCTGCAACATCTTCAATAGGTACATTTGGATCTACACGGTGCTGGTACAGCAGATCAATATAATCAGTCTGTAATCTTTTTAAGGATGCCTCTACAACTTTACGGATATGCTCCGGTTTGCTGTTAATTCCTGTATCTGAAATCATTCCGAACTTTGTAGCAATAATTACATCCTTGCGAAAAGGTTTCAATGACTCGCCAACCAATTCTTCGTTAGTATAGGGTCCGTATGCCTCTGCAGTATCAAAAAATGTAATCCCTCTTTCATATGCAGAACGGATTACTTTAATTCCATCGTTTATATCAGCTGCCTTTCCTGTTCCAAAACTTAAGTTCATGCATCCCATTCCCAAAGCAGAAACTTCCAAACCTTGTGTACCTAATATCTTGTTTTCATTTTATATTTTATTTTAATTCTAACCTAATAATCTTGTTAACTTTTTTGATAATACAAAGTTCCTTCAATAATGTGATCGGGAGATTATACATATTACTGTTATTATTACCATTTTTACTGATTTGAACAAATGGGCTAACTAATTAGCAATCTGAGTAGTATATTTGTACGACAATTATATGATACATCATGGAACAAATTATAAAAGTTGAAAAAATAGCTCAGTACAATAAGCTAAAAGGTGTTGATACCCAGCATCCTTTAATTAGTGTATTTGATAATTCAAAAACAAAAGCACTACCAAATAACAGTCGTATGCATTTTGGCTTTTATGCTATTTTTCTAAAGGCGGGTAAATGCGGTGAACTTAAATACGGACGAAACAATTATGATTACGATGATGGGACAATGGTATTTGTTGCCCCTGGACAGGTAATTGAAGTGAAAAACGAAGAAGATTATCAGCCCACCGGATTAGCATTGTTATTTCATCCTGACCTTATAAAAGGTACAACGTTAGGCAAACAAATGAGCCAATACTCTTTCTTTTCCTATGACTCACATGAGGCACTGCATTTATCATTAAAGGAACAGCAGATTATAAGGGATTTAATCAATAAGCTAGAATATGAACTTAATCAGTCAATTGACAAGCACAGCAAAAGCATCATTACTAACAATATTGAGCTGCTGCTTAATTATTGCGTCAGATTTTATGACAGGCAGTTTATAACCCGTGAAAATATAAATACCGACATTTTATCAAAATTTGAGAATCTGTTAAATGAATATTTTCAATCGGAAAACACACAAAATTTCGGTCTGCCCTCAGTTGGTTATTTTGCAGATCTTTTGAACCTTTCCTCCAATTATTTTGGAGATTTAATTAAAAAAGAAACTGGTAAGTCAGCTCAGGACCATATTCAGTTAAAATTAATCAACTTAGCCAAAGAAAGAATTTTTGATACTGAGAAATCCATTAGCCAAATCGCATTTGAACTTGGATTCAAGTATCCTCAACACTTTAATAGAATGTTCAAAAAAAATACTGGTTATACTCCGATTGAATATAGAAGTTTAAATTAAGTTTCATTTAATTAAATTTTAAGTGCAATTGTACGTGCATTTGTTCTATCAGAAACTATTGGCCCAGCGTTTAATAAGGTTCACAATAAATATTCTAGCTCCATTTATCACTGAATATTTCGCAATTGGTAATTTACCATACAATAAGCATTAATAAAAAATGAAAGGCTAGTGCAGAGAAAAATCTCTACATTAACCCTTCGCTTTCTAGTAATTTATTCACTTCTGGTTAATGATAGTAAGTTTCTTTTTCATTTCGCTCAATTCCTTCTCCATCCTCTCAATTGTTTGGATAGTTAAATTACCCGATACATCTTCCTTATCTGCCAGTATTTTTTTTTAATCCCTGCATCTCGCGACCGATGGCTGCCTGTTCAATTATTGCATATTCTTCGGTCTGCTTTACAGATGAATGACCAAGCATTTCTTTTACGACACGTATAGGTACATCATTACCGAGAGTTGCAGTACTTGCAAAAGTTCTTCTAGCTTTATGTGTATTTAAAATCACATGTAATCCACATATTTCAGCAATTTCTTTTAGATATTCATTCATTTTCTGGTTTGAGATCACAGGAAGAACAGATCTTCTTTCTAAACAAAGTGGATGTTCTCTGTACTTTTCCATTATTTAGAGAGCTTTAGGCAATAATGGTATGTTGGTTGGAAATCCCGTTTTTTGACACTCTGACATAATACATTTCTCACCATTCAAACCTATTTTTATTTTGTTTGTCTTTAATTGCAAAACATCAACTGAGATTTAAGAAATAAATTAAATACTGAATTAAAAGAATTTGAAAGTCTAAGTTCGAATGATTACTAGTTTATTTTTGATTATTCTTGTTATCAATAACTTGGAGTCCCCTTGCCATTGCCACAATAATTATCATGCCAATTCTATGACGTTTTTACTTCTAGTAATATTTTTATCCAAGAGATGACAGTAATTGGACTTCAAAATAGTAATATAAAGAAAGAAAACTAACCCGAAATTGCTAATAGAGCAATCACAAAAGCAATTACTGACACTAAGATTCCTACCATAAAAATATTGTAGACGATTCGCAGTAATTGGTATTTTTTATTTAAAACGACTCCCAAATAATACAAATCCTTAATCAAAAAATTGTAGATATATTCCTGATCTTTCATAATTTCGTTCATTGCCCATTCGTAGTCTATTAATGGCATTTTACAAAAATTTCTAAAGAAAAGGGGATTGACTTTCTTATCCTCAATATCTTTTTTTGTAAAAACTCCTTTGGTCACTTTGGGACGTGTAGAAAGAATGGCAAAAACTATTGTAATTACACTAGATGTCAACATGATAAACGTAGGTACAATTAAATGTCCATTTTTTGGACCATCTAATTTTTGGAATTGCTACATTTACTGGGACATAAATTTTAAGTGTGTTTAAATAAAAATCAATATCTAATCTAAAAACTGTTTTGGTTCAATGAAAATTTATAGCCATCGATTAAACCTATATTATAATTATATCCTAATAAATATAATTTAGAATTTTAACAATATTGCATCAAGTTTTTTTTGCATTTTTCTTTGCAAAAGCAATTCAAATAGTACTTTATAAATGATTGATTTCATTTTTAGCTGATGCAACAATGTACTATTACCATTCCAGATTCCAAAGCATCAAAAGAATAATGACAGCGGATTGCTTCCAGACCTTTGATTCGCTTAGAACTAAAATCATCAATATGAATTGAAAATAAAACATTTGGCATAAGATCGTACAATTGATATAACGCTGTTGATCCATCGTGGAAATATATCAACTCTTCACTTCCTAGCATTGAATTAGTATTTACTAAAATTTCCGTTTTATTTTGAGCAAGGTATCCAAACTCCTGTAGTATACCCAATGGATTTAGTGAGAAAAAATAATCAAAAACTTCTGTAAGGGACTTTGAAATAGTAGTCGTTGAATGAACCTCTTTAAGCATAATAATAAAGTTTAAAAAATAATTTAATTTATGTAAGAATATCTTCATTACTGATTATCTCAAAAAATAATCTAAAAGCACTTCCGTTTAATAAAAAAGTAAAGAGCTGTCGGCAAACAGCTCTTTAAATGTCTTTCAAAAAATAAGTAACAAATTATATAATCTAAAATAAAAACACGAAAGACGACTATTAAAATTACTTTACTGGATTGCCGTCCTTGTCTAGAGAACCTGATTTAATAATAATCATTTTGTCTGCTTGAACATATTTTTTGATAGCGTCATTAACATCCTTCAAGGTCACTTTTTCAATGTCTTTTGGATATTGCTCCACGTACTCAGGATCCAAACCTCTCTCGATAAAGCTCAGAATAGTTGAGCTTAACCCTGTAGTTGTAGACAGACCTACTTTAAAACTTCCAATTAAATTTGTTTTTTTGTTTTCCAACTCCTCTGAAGTAATACCGTCTTTTATCCATTTATCAACCTGTACCATGGTAGCGTCCAGACCTTTTTGAAATAAACTTGGATTAAACGATGCGTTTATGTACCAGTAACCTCCTGTCACAGCATTACCACCTGTTCCCGATGTAATGTTATAAGTTAGTCCATCATTATCTCGTACCGTTTGCATCAGACGTCCAGCAAAGCCACCTCCCAATGTATAAGTAGCAATATGAAATGGTATGAAATCAGCATCTGCTCTTTTTAAACCTGTGTACTGCCCTATAAATAATTCAGCACTTGGTTTCTCTGCAATTGATACTACTTCCGTTTTTGCTTCTGCTTTTACTGTTTCATCAAAATTTAAAATTTCATTTACACCACCCTTCCAGTTTTTAAAAGATTTTTTTAAAGAAACATTAAAATTTGTATTGTCTGTATCACCAGCAATTACCAAATGCATTGATGCAGGTCCAAAATACTTTTTATGAAATGCTTTTAAATCTTCCAAAGTGGCATTTTGAATATTAGCCAAATCTTCTTCAATTGTTAAATCATAATTTGGATTTTCTTTCGAATATATATTTCGAGTCAAAGCAATACTACCTCTTTGTCTAGGATCATTTAAATTTTGCTGTTTGTTTCCGATAAACTGTTGTTTGATATTTTCAAATTCATTTTTATCAAACAAGGGAGAGCGAAGCGCTTCAGCTAGTAAAGTTGTAACCTGATCGACATCTTTGCTCAAACATTTAAAACCAATATTAACTTTTGAAGTTGAAGCATTTATATTAAGAGTAACTCCCAGTTTTTGAAGCTTTTCAGAAAATTTAAATTTATCATTAAACAATGTCCCTTGAGAAAGCATTTCGGCAGTCAATGATGGTATCATGTCATTTTTATTTTCATTTGAGAAATTACCCAATGAAATACTACCTACCACAGTGACAAAATCCTTTGCGGAAGTTTTTACATACACCACATCAATTCCCTGCACTTTTTCTCTTTTGTATACAGTCGCTTTTTTTTCAGTTACGGTACTACTTAAGCAGGTTTCAACTTTACTACCATTTTGCAATGCTACCAAATTTACAGGTATTTTATCTTGAGAATGGCCTTCTTCGCCATGTCTATAATAAAAAGGCCCATTTTCCGGCATGAAATTATTTGCTTGCGGAGCATTTTCATTTTGACCTCCATTTTGCTTAGGTACAAAATAACCTGTTGTACTCTGATCTTCCACTAAATATTTTTGGGCAACGCGAAGTACATCAGCAGGAGTAACTTTTTTCAACTTATCAACCCCAATTACATATTCTGTCCAGTTACCCGCAGCAATAGCCTCTGTCAATTCAGACGCGATTACACTCGAACCATCTCTGGCTAAAATTGTTTGTGCACTAATTTTAGCAACAACACGGTCTACTTCATCTTGAGTTACTCCCTCTTTCTGAATTTTTGACACAACCTCTGTTATCTTAGCATCAATATCTTCATGCTTTGATGAAACCGGAAAACCCACCCCAATAGAAAATAAACCTACTTCTTTAAAATTACTAGCTCCTGCATAGGCATAAATTGCCATACGACTGTCAACGAAAGTTTTATTTAATATTGATGACGGTCCAGAACCAATAATCTCTCCTAAAATGTTTAGTGCAGGCAAGTCTTCGTGTAATGCACCCGGTATTTTATAAGCTTTATTAATTACACCCAATTCACCTGGTTTTTTTACGATTACTTTACGAGGCCCATACTGCTGAGGCTCTTCTGTATAAGGTTGAGGCATTACATTTGGTGATTTCGTAATTTTTCCAAAATACTGTTCAATAAGGGCAAACACATTATCCTTTTTAAAATCACCAATAATGGTCAATGTAGCATTATCTGGCCAGTAATAGGTGTTATAGAAATTTTGCAGCACTTCAATTGGTGCTTTCTCAATATCAGATTTCCATCCAATAGTAGAGTGATGATATGGGTGAGCTATGTAAGCTGCTGACCAGATTTCCTTATCCAAAACACTATTTGGATCATTTTCTCCACGCTCAAATTCATTACGTACAACGGTCATTTCAGCATCTTTATCTTCTTTTAGCAATAAAGAATTACGCATTCTATCAGCTTCAATCTGAAGTGCCAAACCTATTTTATCACTTGGTAGTGTTTCAAAATAATTGGTACGATCATACCAGGTAGTAGCGTTTAACTTAGCTCCCGTATTCTGCAGAACGTCAGTAATAGTTGTTCCACTTTTTTTATTGAAAGTCGGCGTACCTTTAAACATTAAATGCTCTAAAAGGTGTGTTGATCCAGTATTTCCTAAAACTTCATTTTTAGAACCTACTCGATATACAATCTGAACCGTAACCACAGGGGAGGCATTATCTTGTAAAAGCAATACATTCATTCCATTAGGCTGGTACATATACTCTTCAATTCCTCCTACAACTTTAACTTTACTAAAATTAGGATTGCTTTTTTGTGCAAAAACCAATGTGCAAAAACATAGCGAACTAAGACTCCAAATTATTTTTCTTTTCATTTTATTTATAATTTTTTAAACTATTCTTATTATTTTTCAAATACTTATACTAATTCAGTGGTAAACCAACCTTTAACTTCTTCTTCAAGACTGTCTTTATAAAAAAGACTATCAAACTCATTATTGCAAGGGTTATAGACATAGTCTTTCTGCCACTCAAGGTAGTTCTCAATGATACTTTTCAAGGCGTTACAGATATAAAGTAGCTCAGAATTTGCCATAGTAGGATGTAGCGATAACCGTACCCAACCAGGTTTATTACTTAAATCTTGTTGCAAAATACCTTTTGTTATTACCTCGGATTCTTTTTTATCAATTTTAAAGAGGCTGTGCGCATAGGTACTTGCACACGACCACCCGCCACGGACTTGAATCCCAAATCGGTCATTAAGCAGTCTGACAGCCAAATTGTAATGAATATCTTCTATTGTGAAGGAAACACAGCCAATTCGTTCACTATTTAAGTCTCCTAACAATTTAATTTGGGGTAACTTTTTGAATTCTGAATAACATAGTTGAAGAAGCTCTGTCTCACGCTTTTTCATTTTTTCAATTCCCATTTGTATTTTCAATTCCAAGCACAAGGCAGTACGCATAACTTGAAGAAATCCGGGAGTTCCACCATCTTCTTTTACTTCGATTGAATCGCTGTAGCAAAATCCCCCCCATGGTGTAGTATATTTTACATTACCTCCTCCTGGATTATCGGGACTTGTCGCATTATACAATTTTTCATTAAAAACCAGAATACCACAAGTACCAGGACCTCCAAGAAATTTATGCGGAGAAAAGAAAATAGCATCTAATTTTTCTTGTGGATCATTCGGATGCATGTTTAGTGCAACATACGGTGCTGATGCTGCAAAATCAACAAAACACAATCCCCCATTACGGTGCATTATTTTTGACAGTTCATGGTACGGCGTAATAATACCCGTTACATTGGAACATGCTGTAAAAGAGCCTATTTTTATTTTTCTTGAAGCGTATTTTTTAACTTCTAATTCTACTAACTCGAGATCAATAAGGTTACCCTTCCCTGCAGGTAAAATAACAACATCCGCATCTATTTCGTACCAAGGAACTTGATTGGAATGATGCTCCATATGAGTTATAAAAACCACTGGACGTTCATTAATAAAACTGTTGCTATTTGCTTTTTCTATTTGTTCCACAAATTTCAGCCCCATTATTCGCAACAATTTAGATAGAGCTCCAGTCATACCAGTTCCTGTGGTAACTAAAACATCTTTGTCAGAAGCATTTACATGTTTTTTGATAAGTTCCCTAGCCAATTGATACCCATACGTCGAGGCTTTACCTGACTCACTAGAAAATGAATGGGTATTGGCAATCATAGGTCCTATTTCACTACACATGATCGCTTCAATGGGACGATATAAACGTCCACTTGCAATCCAGTCAGCATACACCATCTTTTGATTACCATATGCAGAATGAAATATATGATTGTATCCTATCGTATTTTCTCTGAATTTGGAAAAATATACTTCAAGCTCTGACTGTCCGTCACCAGCCATTTGTCTTTCAGATTTAGCATTATCTTTCATTACAAAACTTTTAATAATTTATTTTAGAAGAAGACGAATTACTTTGGATATATTTATCCAAAGCAATTCATTTCCAAGAATTAATAACCTTTATATATGTTACTTTTTAAATTGTGACACACCTTTTTTGAGCCAACTCTGAAATTCTTCAATATTTGGTGTGTAAGCTACCGGCTCTGTTAAATTTTCCCCAGAATGATCCATAAGTACGTAAAAGGGTTGTGAATTTGCTTTGTATTTTATAGTCTGAAGTTCACTCCATTTTTGTCCAATATACTTTAACTGTTTACCTGGTCGTAATTTAGACTCTACAACCTCACTAGATGCTAAATCCCTTTTATCATCCACATATAATGAAATTAACACCACATCATTTTTCAACATAGACAATATTTTTGGATCAGGCCATACATTCTGCTCCATTTTTCTACAGTTTACACAAGCCCATCCTGTGAAATCTAACATAACTGGCTTACCTACTTTTTTTGCATAAGCCAAGCCTTTATCATAGTCGTCAAAAGCTACTATATCATGCGGCGCTAAAAGATGAGCTCCTTCTGGTACATCTGTATGAGCTGACGCTGGCGATCCACCCTTTGAAGAACCAACACCGTATGGAGATTCACTGTAATCTTGGGGTGGTGGAAAAGCACTGATTAAATTTAGTGGTGCTCCCCATAAGCCTGGAATCATATATATAGTAAAAGATAAAACAACAAGGCCAAGACTAAGTCTTCCTACTGAAATATGATTCAAAGGCGAATCATGTGGTAAAGTTATTTTTCCAAAAAGATATAAAGCTAGTGTACCAAATACAGCTATCCAAATCGCTAAAAAAACTTCACGCTCTAGTAAATGTGTCTGCATAACCAAATCCGCCTGTGATAGGAATTTAAAAGCTAGTGCCAGTTCTAGAAAACCCAAAACAACTTTTACTGTATTTAACCAGCCTCCTGATTTAGGTAGTGAATTTAGCCAGCCTGGAAAAGCAGCAAATAATGCAAATGGTAATGCAATCGCTAACGAGAAACCAAACATACCAATAATAGGTGCAATACCACCTTTTGAAGCTGCCTGAACCAAAAGTGTTCCGACAATAGGACCAGTACATGAAAAAGATACAATTGCAAGAGCCAAAGCCATAAAGAAAATACCAACTAGTCCTCCCCTGTCAGCCTGAGAATCTACTTTATTGGACCATGAGTTTGGCAACATAATTTCAAAAGCTCCTAAAAATGAAACAGCAAAAATAACCAGCAATAAAAAGAAAATAATATTAAACCATACATTAGTAGCAAGAGCATTTAAGGCATCTGCTCCGAAAATGCCCGTTACCGCAGTTCCTAGAAGCACATAAATAACTATAATACATACACCGTAAATAATAGCATTTTTAATTCCAACGGCTTTATTCTGGCTTTGCTTTGTAAAAAAACTTACAGTCATAGGAATCATTGGAAAAACACAAGGCGTTAAAAGTGCTGCAAAACCAGACAGAAAAGCAATAAAGAAAATACCCAATAATCCGTTTTCCTTCTTATTTTCAGCCTTCACATCATTTGAAACTATTGGTTTTATAGTATTATTTTCATGTTGTTCTATTGATGCTGTGTCCTTTTCTTTAATTATTGAATCAGATATTACGGTGGTTTGTTGCGTTGAAGTTATTGGCTGAGCTATTATTTTTGCTTTTTCTAAGTTAAAAATCAAGTCAACTTCCGTCGGAGGCATACATCTTGAATCATCACAAACCATAAACTCAACCACCGCTTTAACCGAAGATATCTTTGATGATACTAGTATCCTCTGTTCAAAAACTGTAGAATTTTCAAAATATTTTATCTTCATCCTAAAAATAGGATCCTCTATGATATGCCCCTCTTTTTCAGCCGTTGTTCCATTTAATTTAAAAGATCCCTTAACAACATCATATTTAAATGTTGTGGGAATTGGACCATTTTCCGGAACATTTTGCGAATATAGGTGCCATCCTTGTTGAATCGAAGCTGTTGAAACAAGTTTGTATTCTTTATCCGAAAGTTTTTCAACAGTCGTATTCCATTTTACAGGATCCAAAACTTGTCCATGTCCTAAAAAAGATAATAGTAGTACTATTAGTAGTATCGTTTTTCTCATAAAAGTGTAAGTTGTTTCTAGTTTTTTCAAAAAAAATATTAAGTATAAAATTGTTATGCCTCTACAGCTCTTTCTATTGAATTTTTTAATAATTATTCTATTAAAAGAGGACTGCTAGAATAGAGTCCTCTTCTCCTTCTTCTTTAATTGTTTTCCAAGTGAGTTACTAATTCAAAATATCTTTTAAAACATGTTTTATTAAAGAAGCTTAATAGCAATAAATCATCATCATATCATATATAATCATCTAATTTTAACCACAATAAAACTAGCAAGACTCCCATTTTTGTAAATAAATGGTAACAGATAATATCCTTAAAAAAAAGCATTATAACCCTAGTCCCTTCAAAATACACTTAATAAAAAGCATATTTTAAGCAACTATTTATTTTCCTAATAACTAGAAAATTAAAAAAAGTAAAAAGGTTGTTTTTAGATTCCCAACTCAGAAAATAATTTTACAATTTTATCTTCTTCAGCTGGTCTAGCTGCATTTGCGCTAATAATGTTTCCATTTGGATCAAGTAAAATAAACCTTGGAATTGCCATTATAGAATAATCTTTGATAAACTGAGAATCAAAATCTTTATCAGCAATTAATTGAATTCCACCTAATTTTTTATCAACAATCATTTTTTTCCACTTGTCATGTGCGCTTGCTTTATCAACCGAGATACTGACAAAAGTTATGTTTTTCTCACGATATTTATCTTCCAATTTTTGCAAGAAAGGAAGTTCAGCCATACACGGTCCACACCAAGTTGCCCATACATCTATATAAACATATTTTCCTTTTAACTCGCTTAAAGAAGTAACTCCGCCAGCGTTATTTTCATATTTTACAAATTGGGGAGATAACTGACCTTTGTCCACAATCAATAACTTATTATATAAATCTGTTATAACTTTCTTGTCGTCTTGACTTGTTGAAGCATTCATAAATGCATTGTAATATGCCTTAAGATCCGTTGTTAAAGTAATTCCTAATTCAGCTGAAGAAAATAAAAGGCTGTTTTTTATAGTGGAATTTGAAATAGAACCTAATGCCTGCAACAATGCTACATCTTCAGGAATTGAGGTCGATTGGCTTATTTTCTCACCCTCTTTACTGTAGTGAGAGAGTATAAGTTTCTTATAATCTTCTGAAAAATTAAAGTCTTCTGCATTTTCAAATGATAATCCATCTAAGTCGCTAAGAAATCCCTGAGAAACTTTAAAACCTGGTTTTGCGGCAAAATATTCGTGGTATTTTTCATAGTTATCTAATTTAACTAAATAACCATAATTTAGATTTCTTTTTTCTTTGGTTTTGTAACTTTCAGAAATGCCTTTAACACCGTCTAAAATTCTTTCAATACTTGTCTGAACTTCTTTTGATTTTATCTTAAATACCGCTTCGTCTTGTGTATAAAAAGCTTTTTCATCTCCAATTAACTTACCTTCAGCCTCCATTTTTAAACCTAGGTAATTAGACGCTTCAAACCCTTTACCCGAAAATTTAAGAGTATTATTGAAGTCATTAGTATCCGCATTTATAACAATGTCACTTCCATTTTCAATGTAAATCTGAGCATAGTTCGTTCCATCAAACAGAAAATATACCCCCTCTTTAGCACGAAGTGTATCTTTAAATTTTCCCTGCGCATCTATTTTAAGAATTTGTGAAAAGGATTGATCCTTACTTACAATTTTCCAATCGGCTTTTTTATGTGTGATCACACCTGAAATTATAGCATAATCTGGTTCCTTTTCATTCCAAGAGACAAGTGCTAAAGCCGCAACTACTAAACAAATTATTTTTTTCATATTATTATTTTTTATTATTTACACTGTTACTGATTACTTTGTAGTATCAATCAGCCATTTATAACCTCCAGCTTCTGTAAAGAACAATTTAGAAGAATTATCCTGAAGCCATTTTTCCCATTCCTGTGGACTTTTGTTCATTGCGGTATAACGTAAAAGAACTCTGTTAACTAAATCAATATCTTTACCGCTCTTTAAAAGTGAAACACATTGTGTTAAAAGATTGATATCTGCATTGCCAATACCTATTTTTTTGATGTCCTCGTCAATTTTTAACTCATAAAATCCATCGGGTTCAGAGTACATATACTTTTTATTCTCTTTCAGGTATTTTATTAATTTATCTACATTTTTCAGATATTCTGGTTTGTAAAAAGTCTGTGCAGTCATCTGTAGATAGTCTTCCCAAGTTGGAACAGGAATCGGCTGAGACTGTGCACCAAGTATAGCTTCTTCCATTTCACTTAATTTTTCACCGCTCTTTTTCTTATCCAATAACTTATTTATCTCTTTCTCCCTTTGAACATTTAGTTCTCCCATGTAAATTTTGAATTTCTCAAAAGACTCCGTATTAAGATTGGCAATCATATCGTCAATTGAAGTTCGTATAGCAATACGATCATTATATTTTCTAGCAATTGGTTTTTGCCCTTTAAATTGCTTGATATATACAATACTATTAGCAAAAACCTGCTTGGCTTCCTCAGTCATAAAATCTGGAGACGCTGAAAAGCCCCATAAAAAGAAATTACCATGTCGGCCTATGGCCACAGCTCCAACATCTTTACTATTAACTCCGCTTGAAATATATTCAGCATCTGGAGAATCTAAAAAGCCATCACCTCTTGTCACAAGACCAATACGGTATCCTTTTCCGTCTAAATAGCCTTCTTTTTGAACACGCCACATTGGTATTTCTTTCGGTACATCTTTCCCAGAAGGATAATGAAAGATTGCTTCTGGTGTTGGTTTAACTGTCATTGTAAGTTTTACCGGAAATGGTCCTTTAAAAATAGGATGTTCCGTTTTTAAATGATGAGCCTCTGCATCCAAGCACAAACACAACCAATCCAGTTTCAAACCAATACTGTTACCCATATTCGGTGCAGTGTGACCAATAAAAATAGTTGGAAAATCAAAATCTTCCGTTAAATACTTTGCCGGTTTGTATTTCGGAGAATCCTGTCTCTTTTCCCATGGATTGATATCCTGATCGAAGATCGTAACATCATAGCTTTTGGACATATCCATTGTATAGCTTCTGGCATCCATAACTTTGACCGATGTGAAATACTCTTTTAGATAACTTTCAAAAGCATTATATCTTGTTTTTACGTCTTCTCTAAAACGCTCCGGGGTCATACCTCCTGTTTTTGTTTCCGAATTAATTATTTGTTCGCTTACCGGAACTGCTGGATCAAATCCTACATATAATACCGACAAGTTTTCCTTTTTCTGTTGCGCATAAAATGCAGCGTTAGTACCGAACAGTATTACTATCAATACCATTGTTTTTTGCAACTGTCTCATTGTAATTACTTTTATTATATACGATTATAATTTTAATTCCTTCGCTTTTGTTTTCGGAGGTAAACACTGCCTAATGTCGCAAGTCTGATAAAATAGTCCTGTTGTTATTTTAGATCCTGAGGCTAAATCCTTCACAGAAAAATATCTTGTAAAAACCTGTTGTCCTTTATAGACAAAAATATTGTCTGCATAAGGGTATGAATTAGGTTTGGTCCAATCTGTTAAGGGAGTTACTCCTTTTGGGGTTTCCAGTACTAGCTTATACTGAAGGTATGGCTGAGTTTTTGGTACATAAGCATAAATATGCCATCCTGCTAATACTTTACTTTTCACTACAACAGCGAACTGCGTTTTACTACTGTTCCATATCAGCTGAGAATCAACTGAAACAGGATCTGAAACACTGGGGTCTTTAACCTTTAATGATAAAATTGCCTTTTCAACTTTTTTAGTAAGAGCAGCATCTGGCTGATTTTGACCAAATGAATTTAATGCTAAGTTTAAAAACAAAATTAAACCACACTTTTTAATTATTCTCATTTTACTGTTTATTAGTTTTTCTTGGTATTAATAAGTTTTTCCAAACTGATTTCCATATAATTCAATTAAGTTTTTATCCATGAAAGATCCTCTCATGTTTGTCGTTACTATTTTTCCCTTTGGATCTAACAGTATACAAGTAGGAATGGCACGAAGCTGGTATTTTTTAGCCAGTTCTCCATCAAATGCTTGTAAGTCAGAAACCTGTATCCAAGGCATATTTTCTTCATTCACTGCATCTAACCATGCTTGCTTATCCTGATCCATTGAAACACTGATTACTTCAAAACCTTTTGGATGATAGCGTTCGTATACTTCTTTTAAATGTGGAATATCCGCTCGACAAGGATGGCACCATGAAGCCCAAAACTCCAATAAAAGGTAGTTACCTTTTCCTGCATAATCAGAAAGTTTTACTGACTTACCAGTTGAATCATTAAAAGAAAGATCCATATAAGAGGCACCTGGAGCTACAGTTTTAACTTCAGAGATTCTTGAGATAAGATTTTTACCTACATCAGTATTTTTTTGCTCAACAGGTATAACCGACTCTAATTTTTTCAATTCTTCAAGTGACAATTTAGTAAGCTCATTTTTGGCAATAGTAAGCCCTACAGGATTATTTATATTCTCGTTAATAAATTTTAAAACGTAATTATGTCTTTTTTCCTGATTTTCTTCAATTTTAGTTACAATAGCAACTCCTGTAGAAATTGGACCTTTTTTTGATGCTTTTTCAGGATTTAAATAAGGTAGGTATTCATCATCAAAAAGTGCAGAAGCTTTTTCTCCAAATAACTGTAAACCGTCAAGATAACTTAAGTAAACATCTTGACTTTTTGAACCTGTAATTGCAACGTTCTTAAAGGAATATCTACCTTCAGAAAAAAGACGATTCGCCAATGGAATACTATCCAAAACTGCTTTTAAATCAATCTCTGAATTCTCTAAAAAAACAGGAACAGACGGCTGGTAAACAGGCATTCCTGGCTCTTCAGGCTCAGTTTTACTATTGATTACTAAAAGAAACAATTTTGCCTCAGGCATTTTTCCTGAAAATTCAAATTTCCCATCTTTAATTACGGTACTGTCTGCAACATTTCCAGCATTAAAAACTGTTGTCATTAAATCATCATTTACAATTTTCAGAAAAACTTTCGTACCTTCAGCGGCGCCTTCGATCTCACCCTTAAAAGAATAAACCTCTTTTTTTTCTTCTTTACATCCTAAAAGTAACACACTTATTAAAGCAATGTAGTAGCAGCTTATTTTCATCTTAAAATTCTTTTAATTACTATTCTCTATTCACTATATAATTGAATTATGCCTAGGCCATATTCATTTTACTTTATTACTTATAATTCTATTTTTTGATAAGCGAAGCCCTCTTATAGCTGGAATAAATGTTCCATAGATATAAGATATAGTCACACCTCTCCTACAAATAAACTATTTGTTGATTTTCTTTAAAAAGTGGATAATAAGGCCTTTGATGATTTGTCAAAGGCCTCTATTTAATTACTAGTAACCAGGGTTTTGCTTAACAATATTATTTCCTGCTTTAATAGATACATCAGGAATAGGCAAGATGAAAAAATCAGAATTAGTAGCGGTAGATTTCACATCAGAAACTTGAAACCCTGTTCCAAATCCATCAGCATAATCGTAACGAATAAGGTCGTACCAGTCTTCTCCTGTTTCTGAGCCAAGCTCCATAAGCTTCTCCATTCGTACAGCTTCTAAAAATTGCGTATATGTAATTGATGCAGGATAGATTACAAAACCTTCCTCAGCAGAAGTAGCTCCTGCTCTAATTCTAATTTGATTCAAAGCAGCAAGAGCATCTGAAGACACGCTTTTAGTGCTTCTAGCTGCAGCTTCTGCATAAATCAAATATATTTCTGCCATACGCAGAATATATAATGTTTCAAATTGTGACTGTGGACCAAAACGTTGTGCAAATTTCATATTTCCATTGTAACCAAAGTCCGGAATAGCATAAGAACCCGTTTTCATGAATGGAATTCTAGTTTCATCGTATTTGATAACCTTTCCTCCTATTGATACAGTACCCGTTTCACCTAAATTATAGTACCATTCCGAAACGGCATTGAAAACGGCCCAGAAATTACCATTACCTAAAGTTTCATCTCCATCAGCATAGACTGCTAAAAGCCCCTCAGAATTGTCTAAAGTACCAATAGTAGTATGATCAAAAAGTTGTTCAAAATTAGAAACTAATGCAAAATCAGGTCCCGAATTATCAATAACATCCTTTGCCACTGTTGCGGCTTCTGCATAGCGCCCCATATATAGTAACACCTTAGCCTTCAATCCTTTTGCAAAAGTTTTATTAGCATAATATTTCTTACGTAAAGCGGGTGCAGTTGCAATACCATCCTCCAAATCTTTCAAAATCGCATCATAAGTTTCCCCTACTGAAATCCTTGGTATTGTTGTAGCATCTCTTGCAGGTTCTAAACGGACATTCACACCATACTCTGAATTAACATCATAAAACTGTCCAAATTTCACAAGTAAATTAAAATGACCTAAAGCTCTCATAATTTTAGCTTCACCTACAATTTCAGATTTTCTATTTTTGTTAATAAAAACATCTTCTTGTAATTTTTCCACACCACTTATTACCCAGTTGGCTCTATTAATCATAGTGTATTCACCTGAATAAATTGACTGAACCTTATTCCCTACTGTTAAAGGTGTATTTCCTAGAAGTCCCCTGTCCTCAGCGTTTAGAAACGCAGGATAACCTCCCGTATCAACACCGCTTAAGGTACTTCCCACTATAGAACTAAAGGGGTTACTTCCTCCTTTTTGCTGCAAAATTGAATAAACGCCTGTAAGTGCTAATTCTGCAGAATTTTCATTGGAAATTGCAGTTTCTGCTGGCAAAGAATATAGCGGTTCATATTCATCTAAGTCTTTTGTTAAATCACAAGAAGTAAAAAACACTAAAAAAAGACATGCCGTTATATATATATTATTTGATAGTTTCATCTTTTATTTTTTTAATTAAAATGTCACGTCTAAACCAATTGTAAAAGTTTTTGCCAAAGGATACGAATACGATTCATCTCTGTTTAGATCTGTTGTCGCACCTCCTCTTGGTTGATATACAGATTCAGGATCTACACCAATATAATTAGTAATCGTAAATAAATTATTTGCTGACAATGATAACCTCATATTAGCAATCTCCGTTTTATTTAACCACTGTTTTGGAAAATTATATGCTAACGAAGTAGAACGTAATCGAATATAAGAGGCATCTCCAACATATTTAGAAATAGCATACCCTTCATTTGCAGCACCAATACGAGCATAAGTTGCATTTGGATTCTCTGGTGTCCAAGTATCATATACAATAGTTGTTGTATTCACTTGAGGATTTTGAGCGTCACTCATAAAATTCCCCAATGTAACTTCTCTTTGATTACCCTGTGAGTATTGAAAATTAAAAGAAAAGTTGAAGTTTTTATAGGTCATAGTATTATTCCAACCCCCAAAGTAATTAGGATTTAGATTTCCTATCGGTTTTAAATCATCAGTATTAATACGACCGTCTCCATTAATATCTTTGTAAATATAATCTCCTGGTTGTGATAAATTACCATAATAAATACCTGTTGGTGATGCCGCGTCCAAAGCATCAATCTCAGCTTGATTTTGAGCAATACTCTGAACTTCATATCCTGTAATAACTCCAATTGGCTGCCCCTCAACAATTGAAGAAGACGAACCAAAACTAAACACATTCCCTCCATTTAGAGAGTCTACATTATTTTTAATAAACGAAATATTAAATGATGAATTCCAAGTAAAATCCTTGTTACGAATAATATCCCCACCTACAGTTATCTCCCATCCTTTATTACTTACATCTGCAATGTTAGAGTTGTAAGAACTCGTACCGGTTTCTGATGGTACTGGTGTGTATAGAATTATACCATTTGTTTTTTTCTCAAAATAACCAATCTCACCGTTTAAACGGTTATTAAATAGACCAAACTCTAATCCAAAATCGATTTGATTAGTTTCTTCCCATCTAATATCATTATTAGGTATTGAATTCACAACAATACCGTTAATATTTGCATAGATAGACTCTCCTCCAGCTAATGAATTCATGTACGCCAAATAAGAAAAAGAAGATAAATTATCTGATCCAGTTTTACCTATAGAAGCTCTTAATTTCAATTGATTAATTACATTACTTTTGAAAAACTCTTCGTTATGAACATTCCAAGCTAAAGCTCCAGAGGGAAAAAAACCATATTGATTATTTGGTCCAAATTTAGTAGAACCGTCTCTTCTTGCTGTAAATGTCGCCAAATAACGATCTTTATAAATGTAATTGACTCTTCCAAAAATTGAATTTAATCCGTTTTCTAAGGCATCACTTTGATAGGTTGTAGCACGACTGGAAGAACCTATATTTGTTAAGATATAATCATCTGGAAAACCTGCATAATTTTGCACCGCTAAATCTATTCTAGATTGATCCCAAGAAATACCTGCAACCGCATTAATACTATGCCCACTTTCAAATTTATTAGTGTAGGTCAATGTATTATTGAAAGAGGTGCTGAATCCTTTATTATGCTGTACACGCAAAGTGGCTTCAGCAGAACCAGTAATTGGATCTGTACTCGCTAATTGTGAAAAAGATGGCGCAAAATTATTGGTCTCGTCAATATTTGCCGCAACACTTAATAAAGATTTAAAACTTAAACCTTTAACAATATTAATTTCACCATAAACAGACCCGAATACATTTTGTGCAGTAGTATTGTTTTTAGCCTGCCCCTCGCCTCCAACAGGATTTCTAACCGTAGGATTTGGCCCATAAAAAGTAGGAGTAGACGTATATTCGCCATTTTCATCATATACCCCTAAATCTGGTCTGAAATTCCCTAATAGTAAACCATTTACATTAGAGGTTTTATTGATAGAATAATTATAATTTATAGAAGTTCCTATTTTTAAGTGTTCTGTGATTGTGGCATCAAGATTACTTGCAAAATTGTATCTTTTGAACTTAGTCCCAATCATCATACCTTCCTGATCAGTAACAGTGGCTGCAACCAGGTAATTAACGTTTTCACTACCACCCGACACATTGAAACGGTAGTCATTCCACAAAGCACTTTGGTTCGTAATTTTCTTCTGCCAATCAGTATTTTCAGAACCGAAAAAAGTACCCGCAAGTATTGCAGCATCGTCAGGTGTACCAACTCCTTGATCGATCCTTTTTTGAGCCTGCTCAGTTTGAAAAGTTTTATACTGATCTACACTTAAAAAATCAAATGTACTGGTTGGATTTTGAAATGTCGAATTAATAGAAAAATTAAACTGAGGCTTTTGGTTTCTTTTTCCATGTTTAGTAGTTACAATAATTACTCCATTAGCTGCTCGTGACCCATAAATTGCAGCAGCAGAAGCATCTTTCAAAATATCTATCCTTTCTACATCATTAGGATTTATAGCCATTAAGGGATTTTCACGCTGACCAGTGACAGAGCTACCTAATCCATTCTCTTGAAAACTAGGATTTATGGTAATAGGAACACCATCCACTACATATAAAGGTTGGTTATCGCCACGTAAAGAAGTTAGTCCTCTAATATTTACTGCAGCTCCGGAACCAGGTTTTCCACTAAGAGGAGAAACAGATACCCCACTAAGCCTGCCCCCCAAAGCTTGATCAATTGTCTGTGTCTTAACTTGCACAATCTCTTCCGCTTTAACCGAACCAATCGCACCAGTTAAATCCTTTTTTTTAGTTGTTCCATATCCTACAACTACCACCTGATCTAGCTCACTTGCTTTTTCATTAAGTATTATATTAAAAACCTTTTGGGCTCCCGTTATACGTTCTGTATAAACTTCAAATCCCATTCCTGCGGCATAAATATAATTTCCCGTCTCGGCCTTTAAAGAAAATGAACCATCGTAGTCCGTAACAGTACCTCTTATCAAAAAATCTTTACTGATTGCATCATCCTTAACATTTCCAGTAGTAGAAACATATACCGTAATTCCAGGTATTCCCATTCCTGATATATCATTAACTTTACCCGAAATTAATATTTCACTTTTCGCTTTAAGTTTAGGAAGTTCATTTATAACAATAGTATTATTATTAAATGAATAGTTAAAACTTCCAGATGAAAGAGCTTTATCTAATAATTCATTAGTTGGTATACTTCCTTTAACAAGATCAACTTTTGGGAAATTTTTAAATTGCTGTACTTGATAAATAAAAGTATAATTGGTCTGACTCATAATAAGATTAAATACGTCATCTACACTCATACTCTTATTCTGGTCTATTTTTACTTTAGCAGTCTGTGCTACAGCATTATTAGACATTAACCCAAAAAAGGCAATACAAATTAAAAATACAAGAGACCGCTTGCTCTTTATTTTTAAAAATTCATTTCTGTGATTAAAAAAAACTCTGGTTAGTTTATTTTCCATAAATTTGGTTTTTCTAATTGATTATAGCATTGATTAGTCATTATGAAGGGGATAAAGTCTTATACTTTGGTCGGTCTAAACTTTGTTCCCTTTAATTTCATTTTTTAATAATTATTCTGTCTTTTTTTATCTCATAGGCATTTATAAATTTAGTTTTCTTTATTAAGGTTAGTATTTCTTCAATATCTTGATTTTTATTTATAACTCCCTTAAATTCAATATCCTCTACACTTTTATCTTCAAATTCTATCTCTACATCATACCATCTTGCGAGAACCTGCATTATTTCTTTTAATTTTTTACTTTTAAAAGCAAACAATCCTTTTTTCCAAGCAGTTTCTGAATATAAATCCACTTCTGAAATTTCTGTCCTTTTATTTAATTTATTTAATGCAAGTTGTTCAGTAGGTTTAAGGAATTCTTTTTTATTTCCGATCTCAACAGCCACTTTTCCTTCAACCAAAGTGGTATAAATGATATCTTCATCACGGTATGCTTTTACATTAAACTGTGTACCAATCACTTCTATATCCTGTATACCTGTAAGAACTTGAAATTTGGCACCTTTATGGACTGTACTTGGTGATACTGAAAAATAAGCCTCACCATACACCAATTCAACTTTTCTAGTTTCTCCTTCCACAAAAGAAACAGGGTATTTTAATTTAGATTCAGAGTTTAACCAAATCTGTGTTCCATCTGATAATTTTACAAAAAATTCACCCCCTCTAGGAATAGTAAGATAGTTGTACGAAACTTTATCATTTGCACTATTTGTTTTTACATAAACCAATTCTTCACCATTACTTACTGTATTTTTACCATTATATGATTTTCCTTTTTCAAGAACGATAGTTTCACCCGTTTCTGTGGTAAGAGTCGCTTTATCACTTCCTATTCTAATATCATTATTTACAACAACTTCATTTGGTACTTCATCAACAGGTAAACCACCGCCGTTATAAAACGCATTAAAAAAAACAAAAAGCAAAATGGCTGCCGCAACTCCATATTTAAATAAGCTACTTTTAATTAACCTTATAACTTTTGATTCCTTAGGTTGCTCTTCTTTAATAGCATCAAGAATATTTTCCAACATTCTATCTCTATAACCATTCTCAGGATTTAATTCCTCTAAGTCAGAATCCAGCTGAAAACTCTCAGTGTAATTTATAAGCATTTTCAACTCGCTCAAGGATATTTTACCATCAAGATAATTATCAATAAGTTTTTGAAAGTCCTGTCTGTTATAATTAGAATCCATTAAATTTTGATTTCTCATTGTCTGTATAATTATATAGTGTAGGTAAAAGGAGGTATCACGTAAATAAAAAAAAATTTTTATCGATTTGATAATTTATTAATGATTAGTTAATACTGTATTGATAAATCAACATAATTATCAGTACATAACTATAATATTCTAATCTAGAGGAATTAATGTAGTAGATAAAGTATAAATTCAATTGTTAAAGCGTGCCCCAAAGAATCCCTTAAAACTTTAAGTGCATTTGAAATGTGAGTTTCAACTGTTCTAGTTGATATAGCAAGAAGTTCTGCAATCTCTTTATGAGAAAGCCCTTCATTTCTACTCATAGTGTAAACTAGTTTGCATTTATCTGGTAGTCTTTCAATAATCAACTTTACCTGCTCTTCAAGTTCCTCATGAATCATTCTTGTTTCAGGAGTAGAGTATTGCATTCTGCCATTGATATCATCATACAGCTCCACACGAATCGCTTTTTCTCTTCTAAATTCTGCAAAAATCTTATATCGTACACTTGCGTACAGGTAACTCTGTAGTGATACTTTGATTTGAAGTTCAGATCGTCTTCTCCAGAAATCAATAAAAACATCCTGAACAATTTCTTCACACAATTCCCTATCTTTTAGAAGATTGTATGAAAACACCAAAAGTTTCCTGCAAAATCTATCATAAAGTATAGTAAGCGCTTCTTTATTTCCCGCTTTAATCCTTTGTATTAATTCTTCCTCAGTAATATTCATATTGTCTAACAAATGTTTTGCAATTTAACCAAAAGTTAATAATTTGAATACTTTTTCTATTTATTACAAATAAAATATATCCTTTTTAAGAATCACATAGTAAATTTAAATCAACTTACACTATTTATTTCATTTCATAAATTTTACATATATATTTTTACATAGTCCACATAAACTACACTTCTAACTTTTAAGATAATTGCATATAATAGTATAGCAATATTAAACCTACTAAAGCAATATATTATAATTTTAATACTTCAACTAGCAAACTTTTACTAGCGCTTTTATGTACTTGAATTACCTTACGAAAATAAATTTATTTGCTTGGAACTACGATTAAACAAATAGAACTCAAAAAATTAAATCCCATAGTCGACTCTTAACTCTAAAATTTTCATAAAGAAAAAAGCCCCTTTCTAAAAGGAGCCTTTTATAAGCTATTCTATGAAAATGTCCAAATAACCTTAATAATAATATAAATTAAGTCAACAACTAAACTTTAGCCGCTAAATAACGTTCTGCATCTAAAGCTGCCATACAACCTGTTCCCGCAGCAGTAATTGCCTGACGGTAAACGTGATCCGCAGCATCTCCAGCAACAAAAACACCAGCAACATTTGTTTTAGATGTTCCAGGCGTATTTATAATGTAACCCGTTTCGTCAAGTGTAATATAATCTTTAAAAATATCTGTGTTTGGTTTGTGACCAATAGCTACGAAAAAACCTGTAGCAGGAATATCATACGTTTCACCGTTTGATTTATTCAAAACTTTAATCGCTTCAACAACTTGTTGGTCTCCTAAAACTTCAACTGTATCGTGGTTTAATAAAATTTCGATGTTTTCCGTTTTGCGAACGCGTTCTTCCATAATTTTAGAAGCTCTGAATTTTTCACTCCTAACTAACATGGTCACTTTTTTACATAATTTAGATAAATAGTGCGCTTCTTCACAAGCAGAATCGCCAGCTCCAACAATTACAACCTCTTGATTTCTGTAAAAGAAGCCTTCACAAACTGCACATGCTGAAACACCTCCACCCATTTGTAAATAATGTTGTTCAGATGGCAGTCCTAAATATTTAGCTGAAGCTCCAGTAGAAATAATTACTGTTTCACAGTGTAATTCAATACTATCATTAATCCATACTTTATGAATATCTCCCGAAAAATCAACTTTTGTAGCCCATCCATCACGAATATCTGCACCAAAACGTTGTGCTTGCGCCTGTAACTGAATCATCATTTCTGGTCCCGTAACACCATCAACATAACCTGGGAAATTTTCAACTTCATTGGTTGTAGTTAACTGACCACCTGGCTGCATTCCTTGATATAATACGGGATTCATATTAGCTCTAGCTGCATAAATTGCAGCAGTGTAACCTGCAGGACCTGAACCTATAATTAAGCATTTAATTTTTTCAATACTTTTTGTCATAGTTAGTTATGTATAAATTATAAAAATATTTTAATTAAGCCATAAGACGAAGGCAATTTTATCGCCCATGAATTGTTACAAAACTTGACCAGTAACAATCTTGATAATCTGTTATAATATGAAACAATAGTCCTACTGCTACAATTCTACTTTGTTTGAAAATCAGTAAAAATAAATAAATAACTATTGCATAATAAGAATGTAATGGATGAAATCCAACACTACATCTAGATGGATCAAAAATTGGTGTAGCTAAAAGATGATCAACGTCAATAACCATAGTTGCAACCATAATAATCCATGCTCGTTTCCAATTTGATCTAAAAAAAACAAATGCAAATAGTCCTGGTGCCAAAAAATGCAGGCTATAATGAAGGGTGTTTTGTAGTATTCTTAAAATTTCAATATTCATAATTTTGCAGACATCTTTTCTATCTGATTTAATAAGTAGGAAATAATTTTTCCCTTTGTTTTTCTAATAATGATTATCTAACTATTTTATAATTCTAGTCAACATTGTCGATTCATACATTTATTTTATTGCTTACAATAGTATTATTGGATCCTATCGAAGTACATAGGTAAAATAGATGCAAAAAACTATAGATGCGTTTATCTTTGATTGTCAAGCTACTTTTCCTTGACTGAATTTTATTGTGAAATTTTATGTATCTTATGTATAGTGTTGTATAGTGTAATAATTAGAAACTATCACGTATAAAAAAAAAAACTTTTAATGATTTAATAAGTTTCGAAGTAAAAAAGAATATTATTCGAACAAATATCCTGATTTAAACACTAATAAATAATAATATCATCACGAAAAAATTCAATTACTTAGATGATTATTAAATTTTGGCATAATATTGAAAGCTTAAATGTTTTTTAACATCTTCTCTTTCAAAAAATATTGAATTTGTGCGCTTATTGTTTTTTGCTGCTACAATACAAGAACTTTAATTTGTTTGCAAAAAACGCATATATTGACCACCTGAATGCGCTAACTTAGCATGGAGTTTTAGTTAAGAACTAAATCTTAACTTTAGTACATGAAAGAAAATCGTAAAACTTATGACCGCAATTTCAAAGAGAAAGCTGTCCAATTAAGTTATGAAAGAGATAATATCTCACAATTAGCCAAGGAACTTGGAATAACAGCACCTTTGCTTTACAAATGGCGTCAGGATTGCCAAGAATTTGGAACAGGAAGTTTTCCAGAGAAAGGAAAATTAAAACTTAGCCCTGAACAAGAAAAAATCCATGAGCTTAAAAAAAAAATTAAAAGAAACAGAATTAGAACGTGGTATTCTAAAAAGGCTATAAGCATCTTTTCCAAGGGAGTTCCATCAATTACAATATATCTGTAGTGCGATTTAACATTCACTATAAAGTAGAATTTCATATTTAGATTTGTGTTGTAAAGTAGATACACTGCGGTGGTTAAAAATACAATCACCGCAAAAATGCGGTTTAAATTTTTAATAATCACCGCACATTTTGTAAATGCGGCAAATAAACAATAAATTTACCGCAAAATTGCGGTGAATATGTACATACATCAAAAGAAAGAATGGCCAGTTTTTAAATGGAATTCAGAAGAAATTACAGTCATACTAGGAAAAGTCAGATACCGCCAAGGAAAAATCCTTGGACAGATGAAAGCACTTGGTTTTAAACTTCAGGAAGAGACTATGCTGCAAACACTAACTTTGGATGTTATAAAGTCAAGCGAAATAGAAGGCAAATTGTTAAATCATGATCAAGTACGTTCATCAATTGCTAGAAGATTAGGAATTGATATCGCTGGTACCATCAAGGCTGAACGAGATGTTGAAGGTGTTGTTGAGATGATGCTTGATGCAACTCAAAACTATTCAAACGATTTAACAGAAGATAGAATATTTGGATGGCACGCTTCACTTTTTCCAACAGGAAGGAGTGGTATGTATAAAATCATCGTTGGGGATTGGCGTAAAGATCTTATGCAGGTTACTTCAGGTCCTATGGGAAGAGAGATAGTCCATTTCGAAGCGCCATTACCTGACGTAGTAGATCAAGAAATGCAGGGCTTTTTAAAATGGTTAAATAGTACAACTGAAATTGATCCAGTTCTAAAAGCTGCAATTGGCCATTTATGGTTTGTTACAATACATCCTTTTGATGATGGAAACGGAAGAATAGCCAGAGCAGTCGCCGATATGCTTCTGGCCCGAGCAGATCAAAGCAAACAGCGGTTTTATTCAATGTCTGCACAAATTCAAAAAGAAAGAAACGAATATTATAACATTCTTGAATCAACACAAAAAGGTGATCTGGATATTACACCCTGGCTGGATTGGTTTTTAAACTGCTTATTTCGTTCAATGGAAAGCACAGATATTACTATTGAGAAAATACTAGAACGAGGACAGTTCTGGGAATCTCATAAAGATAAAACTTTTAACGTCCGTCAGCAAAAAATGCTGCAGTCACTTTTAGATTCATTCTTTGGAAATCTAAATGTATCTAAGTGGGCAAAAATGACAAAAACGTCAACAGACACTGCTTTAAGAGATATCAAAGATCTAATTGAAAAGGACATTTTAATACAAGAGGGAGCTGGAAGAAATACCAGCTATAAATTAAAAAATCACAATTTTTGATCGAAATCAAAAACAAAAAATTCAGCAGTTTCATAGCAATACTTATTTTTATCCATCTTTACTAATATTTTTTTTAGTTCACCTATTTGGAGTAAATATATTTTTTGCTACAAAAACTAAAGACTGTTAAAGTTGTTTATTCTTTAGAAGAAATAACTTTTTATCACTAATAGCTACGTAAGTATGCCCTAATAATTTTTAAAACCAAATACAACTTAATTAAGTTGAATCATATACAGTTCATTTATCGGCAAAAAAGAATTTATTTGTGTGGCGTTGATACCTTTTTTACTACTCTATAATAATGCTTTAATCTTTTAAACCTAGATATTTAATATTTTTGATATATTTGTGATACAAAAAAAAGAATAATACTTCTGATTGTCAATCCGTTAGCATGTAATTTTTGTGCATGATCTAATATTGAAATAGTAAAATTGAATTTGGGTGCAGAATCGGTGCTTTAGGTTCAAGACATTTATAAAAACGTAGCAAAGACAGGATCTCAACACATAAAGTTCGAATCCTGCTCTCCCCACTGAAAGACCTAAAAGGCGGAAAACTTAAAGTTTTCATTCTTTTTAAAAAGCCACAAAAAATGTCTGAAGACCTGCAAATTCAAGGATTTGCAGGTTTTTTTGTTTTAAAGTACTCCCCCA
The DNA here is from genome assembly GCF_016522065.1 of Flavobacterium agrisoli. Lineage (GTDB taxonomy): Bacteria > Bacteroidota > Bacteroidia > Flavobacteriales > Flavobacteriaceae > Flavobacterium > Flavobacterium agrisoli. The sequence goes on from NZ_JAEHFV010000001.1 coordinate 621,479, forward strand.
TTTTTTCAAAATCGATCAAAATTTTGACTCTTATTAATGTTCGTGCATAATTAAAACTGGAATTTGCACTTCTTTGACAATTTTTTTTGAGAAACTCGGATTTAAAATTGCTTCAAAAAATGTGCGTTTATAAGCAATGACAGCCAAAACATCAATTTCTTTAAATAATATAAAATCCAAAACGGTTTCTTTAATATCATCACTCGGAAGAACCGAAAAAACAACTGGTTCGCCCATAAATTCAGTTTCCCATTCTTTAATAGTGGCCTCACTTACGTCCGAATTTTGCGATTTAACATACAAACATTTTACTTGAGCATTCATTTTTTTGGCAATCGCGATTGTTTTTTTTAACTCGGCTTTGTCTTTTTCACGATAGCGCGTAGTGAAACCTATATTTTTGACTTTTTTATAAGGCACTTCAGAAGGAATGCATAAAACTGGAATATGAACGCTAGAAATTATGGCTTCGGTATTAGATCCTAAGAAAAACGTACTCCAATCGGATAATCCAGAAGTTCCCATTACAATAAAATCGGCTTTTTCTTCATCTATGGCTCTTTTGAGATTAAAGATCAAATCACCATCCATCAATCGGTGTTGAATGCGAATGTTTTCTAATTTTCGCTCTTGTGCTATAGAACGCAATTTAGGCACTTCGTCTTTGAACATTTCAAATTGTGCCAGTTCAATCGAATCGTAAATGGTAGCATAATTTTCTGGAAAAAATTGACTATCAAAAACAGGTAATTCAAACGAATGCAACAAAAGCAATTCGGCATTTATAAAATTGGCGAACTCCAAGGCATGCACAAAAGCATTCTGTGAAGTTTCGGAAAAATCGGTTGGAAATAATATCTTTTTCATGACAATTATATTTTGGTTACTCTCAAATGTACACAATTTTTGTAGGTTTTTAAATGATAATTATCAGATTTTTAACGAAATAAATAGCTTGTTTTAATTTTAAATTTCACTCTTAAAATAAAATGTTTTACCTACTATTAGGTCAAAATTCAGCTTCTAAATTCGAATCAAAATTTTGTAACTTTGTCACATGATAAATCAAGATTCTATCGTAGCCTTAGCTACTCCGTCAGGAGCGGGAGCTATTGCTATTATTCGTATTTCGGGTTCCGAAGCCATCCAAATTGGAAATTCGGTTTTTAAATCCATTAAAAACAAAGATTTAACGAAGCAAAAAACCCACACCTTGCATTTGGGTCATATTGTTGACAATGAAAAGGCTTTAGATGAAGTTTTGGTTTCCCTTTTTAAAGGCCCAAATTCGTATACCGGAGAGGATACTATTGAAATTTCATGTCACGGTTCAACATATATTCAGCAACAAATTATTCAATTGTTATTACGAAATGGGTGTCGTATGGCCGATGCTGGCGAATTTACACTACGCGCTTTTTTAAACGGAAAATTAGATTTATCACAAGCCGAAGCCGTTGCAGATTTGATTAATTCGGATAACGAAGCCTCCCACCAAATTGCGATGCAACAAATGCGTGGTGGTTTTTCTAATGAAATTGCCAAACTTCGTGAGGAACTTCTGAATTTTGCTTCTTTAATCGAACTCGAATTAGATTTTGCAGAAGAAGATGTTGAATTTGCCGACCGAATTCAGTTTCATGAATTAGTCAACCGAATTGAATTTGTTTTAAAAAGACTGATTGATTCGTTTGCTGTTGGAAATGTGATCAAAAATGGAATTCCTGTGGCTATTGTTGGCGAACCAAATGTTGGAAAATCAACTCTTTTGAACGCACTTTTAAACGAAGAACGAGCTATAGTATCGGATATTGCGGGAACGACTCGCGACACCATAGAAGACGAATTAGTAATTGGCGGCATCGGTTTTCGATTTATTGATACTGCCGGAATACGTGAAACTAAAGATGTGGTAGAAAGCATCGGTATTCAAAAAACCTTCGAAAAAATAGACCAGGCCCAAATGGTTTTGTATTTGGTTGACGGTTGCCAGTTGTCAGTTGATGGAAAACTTGATAATTTATTACTTGAAATTAATAAAACACAAAATCAATATCCACAAAAAGCCCTAGTCGTTATTATCAACAAAAAAGATATGATTTCTGATGAAACCCTATCACTTATACAAAACAAATTAGTTGCTTACCAAGACGAACTGTCAACTGTCAACCGTAAACTATCAACCATTTACATTTCTGCCAAAGAAAAACAAGGCGTAGAAGAACTCAAAAATCAATTATTATCTTTCGTAAATACAGGTGCTCTACGCAATAATGAAACCATTGTAACCAATACCCGCCACTACGATTCGCTTTTAAAAGCATTAGATGAAATCCAAAAAGTAAAACACGGACTTGAAACAAATCTTTCTAGTGACCTATTGGCACTGGATATTAAAGAAGCTTTGTATCAATTCGGGCTTATCACAGGTCAGGTCTCAAACGACGAATTACTGGGGAATATCTTTGCTAACTTTTGTATCGGGAAGTAGATTTCAAAAGCATTACATAATAAAATAAATAGATCATTTTTCGTAATTTATATTCAAAAATATACCGCTAGAAATCACAATGTTTTTTTACTTTTAATTAAGTCGGTTATCAAATTTGGCAAGCAATTATTCCCAAAAAAGACATAATTATAAATTTTCATAAAAAAAGGGGTTTCAAAAGAACCGAGAATACATTTATATTTGTAGGAAATAGCTAAACTCGAATTTTTATGAATGCCTATTCCGACAATATTTCTCTTTATCAAAAACAATTACAAGACAATCAGAAAAAATTCAATTTAGTAAGTTTATTGCGCCTTTTGAGTGTTTTTTTGGTACTTTTTTCAGTTTACTATTATTTTAATAAACAAGAAGATTTTTACTTATATCTCTGTTTTATAAGTTTAGTTGCATTTGTTTTTTTGATGAAAATACATTCGAAACTCTCCTTTCAAAAACAACTATATACCGCTTTACTCCAAATTAATAACGCTGAAATTGGTTTTTTAAAACGAGAAAAAAATCCTTTTGAAAACGGAAACGAATTCCATGAACCACAACATCCTTACAGCTATGATTTGGATATTTTTGGAGAACATTCGCTTTTTCAGCATCTTAACCGCACCGCTACTTTTATCGGAAAAAAAACCTTAGCCAATTTGCTATTAAATCCCTTGACCGAAAAAGAAATTATTGCTAATCAAAATAGTATAAAAGAATTAAAAGAGAAATTGGAATTTCGTCAGCATTTTTTAGCACTTGCCCAAATAGGAAAAGATTCTAAAATGGCGTATGAAAATTTACTTAAATGGAATTCGACTCCACCACAACAATTTTCAAAATTTGCTCAGTTTTATTTGTATGCGGGTCCGATTCTATTTTTGGGAATTGTAATCGGGTATTTTTTAACTTCCAACACATTATTAATCAAATTAGTAACCTATGTATTTATAGCCAATTTGATGTTTTTAGGCTATTTTATAAAAAAAATAAAAGCTGAAATCGCTCCCACTTACGAAATAGACCGAATCATTAATCAATATAGTTTACTGGTTCAAGCTATAGAAAATCAAACGTTTGCATCAGCCAAATTACAAACACTTCAAAAACAATTGTATTTTGAAAATACCAAAGCCAGCACGCATTTAAAGCAATTATCGGAGCTTTTTTCTAAAATGGACTCTATTGCCAACTTAATAACTGCTTCGCTTTTTAACGGTACTTTTTTGTACAATGCACATATTTTAAAAGCGCTATGGCAATGGAAAGCCAAACATGCTACCGCATTAGAAGACTGGTTGAATATTATTGGCGAATTTGAAATGCTAAATAGTTTAGCTAATTATTCCTATAACAATCCCGATTTTGTTTTTCCAGAATTGAATTCTAATTTCAATATTTCGTTTGATAATTTGAGCCACCCACTTCTAAATCCGCAAACTCGAATTGGTAATGATGTTCGCTTTCAACCGGAATCGTTTATTATTTTAACCGGTTCCAACATGTCGGGTAAAAGTACTTTTTTAAGAAGTTTAGGCATCAACATGGTTTTAGGTTGCATTGGTGCACCCGTTTGTGCTACTAAAGCCCAATTACACCCCTTACCTATTTTAGTTTCAATGCGTTTATCCGATTCACTTTCGGATAGCGAATCGTATTTTTTTGCCGAAATTAAACGACTGCACCAAATTATGGAAGCCTTAAACCAACAACCGGCTTTTGTACTTTTGGATGAAATATTACGCGGCACCAACTCAGATGACAAACGAAACGGAACTATTGAAGTAATCAAAAAAATTATTTCAAAAAATGCAATAGGGGCTATTGCTACTCATGATGTAGAGGTTTGTTTGACTACCAATGCTTTTCCTGAAAAACTAAAAAACCAATGTTTTGAAGCACAAATTATAGCCAATGAACTTCATTTTGATTATTGTTTGCGAGATGGAATTTGTCAAAATAAAAGCGCCACTTTTTTGATGCAAAAAATGGGCATTATTTAAAATTCTGATTCAAACAAAATCTAATTTTTCGTTTCATTCTCAGCTGCTCTATATTTTACTATTGCTTCTATTAAATCATACGGGATTTTTTGATTTAAAGGAAATTGAACAGATCCTTTTCCTTGTTTGTAAACCGAAAGAGCTTCTTTAAACTGCTCGTGTCCGGAAGGCGTAGCATAAAATCCGATGTGATTTTTATACGCTGCAAAATAGACCAATGGTTTGGTTTTGTATTTATAGGCAGGCATTCCGTATGAAATGGACTCGGTAACCTTTGGAACAATTTTTAAAATAATCGCCCGGATGTTTTCTAAAATAAACTCCACTTCAGAAGGAAATTTTGCGATATAGCTTGTGACTTCTTCATTCATAAATTTTCAAATTTAATTTTTAAAACCAAACTTAATACGTTATTTAAAGCAAAAAGGCTTGATCCAGAAGTAGATCAAGCCTTTTATAAAAATTAGTTTTGTAACTTATCTCAAAGAAAAACTAGTTTTAGAAACCAATTGATCGTTGTCAAAAATGTTAATAAAATAAGTTCCTTTAGCAAAATCTTTTCCAGGTAAATCTTCAGATACATTTACCGTTTTGTTTTCATATTTTACTGTAGTTGGAAAACTGTACGTTAAGTTGGTCTCTCCAAAAGAAACTGTTTTTTTGTCTCCTAACACATTGTTTTTACTGTCAATAACTTGTACATAATAGGTTTTGTCACCCGATTTAGCCACTTGATTTTCGGCCACTGTAAAGCTTACTTTTAAAACATCGGCTCTACTCGCTTTATCGGTTTCTACTTGTTTACCTGAATTTTTCAATTTGTAAGCAGCCGTTTTTGTATTCAAAATAGTTAATTTCGACGCTTTCTCTACTGTTTTTGTTAATTCTTCGTTTTGTCCAACTAATACTTCGTTGTATTTTTTAGACTCTCCTAAAACCGTAATAGTACTATCACGTTGTGTAGTTAACACGCCATTTTGTTTTTTCAACTCATCGTTTTCGGCAATTAAAGTGTTCATTTTAGATTGCATTGATCTAACTTGAGAACGGTATTTAGAAACGTCTCCTTTAGATTTGTTCAATTCATCCATTAAACCTACAACTTTATCGCGCTCTTGAATTAATTCGTCCGACATTGATGTATTTTCGGCAATTGCAGCATCGTAAGTTGCTTTTAATTCCTGTAAATCTTTCATTACAGCATCTTTCTCAGATAAGGTTGTAGTTAATTCTGTTTTTACAACTTCTGTATCTGAAGTCATTTTAAAAATATACACTAAGGCTCCTACTAATAAGACAGCCAACACTGCGATAATCGCTTTAAGACTTGAATTTTTTTGTTGATTTTCCATACTTTACTATAATTTTTTATCAAATTTAATAATTAATCTTAGGTAATAACGTAAGTTACTACATTTATAGTATTTTTGGATAACACTTTTTTACATGGAAAAACTTATCCCTTTTACAATCAGTGATCTAGCCAAAGTTACCAACCACCGAAGTGGCGAAATAAAGTTTGGTGAGAAGATTTTAACCGTACCAAAAGACACCGATTTAATAACTTTTCTTACAAATTGCGAAGCTCAATACATTCTGTTAGGAATTCCAGAAGATATTGGTATTCGAGCCAATTATGGAAGACCTGGAGCCGCTTCGGCTTGGGAAAGTGCACTCAAAAGCATTGCTAATATCCAACACAATCGGTTTTGTAAAGGCAGTCAAATTGCTATTTTAGGCCATCTGGATGTAACGTCCGAAATGCAAGAAGTTGCCCATTTGGATTTTAACGATATTGATGATCGTTTGAAATTGAGCCAGTTGGTCGAAAAAATTGATAAAGAAGTTTCCAACATTATTTTTAATATTGTAAAGGCTGGCAAAACACCCATTATTATTGGTGGCGGACATAATAATTCGTACGGAAATATAAAAGGAAGTGCTTTAGCCAAAGGAAAACCGGTGAATGCCGTGAATTTTGATGCGCATTCGGATTTTAGAATTTTGGAAGGAAGACACAGCGGAAACGGTTTTTCGTATGCTTACGAAGAAGGATTTTTAAAAAAATATTTCATTTTTGGATTACACGAAAATTACACATCAAAAAGTGTTTTAGACATCATTAAAAAGAAGGAAGATCGTGTGCGTTACAACACTTACGACAGTGTTAAAATTAGGAGGGAAAAAGATTTTTTTAGCGAAATGCAACATGCTTTGGATTTTGTAAAAACAGATTCCTTTGGTATCGAAGTTGATTTAGATGCGTTGCCTAATATTGCCAGTAGTGCCATGACCCCAAGCGGATTTTCGATTGAAGAACTTCGTCAGTTTGTTTCTTATTTCGGAAAACACAAAAATGCAACCTATTTGCACATTTGCGAAGGCGCTCCCGATTTAGGAGAAGAAAAAAACAACCATTTAATCGGAAAATTAATTGGGTATTTGGTAACCGATTTTATCAAAACCAGCGAACAATAAAGTCTACTTTAAAATCAATTTTCGTGTTTAGAGCGCATCCAAAATAATAACACTATCTTTGTTACCTTGTCTTTTAGCCTTATAGTAAAAGACTTCATTAATTCAGATATATATGTTATTCGAAGATTTAGCACTTTCCAAAAGTATCCAAAAAGCCGTTCACGAAGAAGGCTATACCAACCCCACCCCCATTCAAGAACAAGCTATTCCTATTGTTTTATCAGGCCGAGATTTGGTAGGATGCGCCCAAACCGGTACCGGAAAAACGGCAGCTTTTGCTATTCCGATTATCCATCAATTGCACCGCATCGTGGGTTCTTCTAAAAAAGCCAAAAAAATCAGAGCTTTAATTGTAACCCCTACGCGTGAATTAGCGGTTCAAATTGGACAAAATTTCGATACATATGCTAAATACACCAATCTAACACAATTGACCATCTTTGGAGGAGTATCGCAAAATGCACAAGTAGATACTTTAAAAAATGGTGTAGATGTCTTGGTGGCTACTCCAGGACGTTTATTGGATTTGCAAAAACAAGGTTTTATCGATTTGGATCATTTGCATGTTTTGGTTTTAGACGAAGCCGATCAAATGTTAGACATGGGTTTTATAAACGATGTCAAAAAAATAGTAAAACTTACCCCAAAAAACAGGCAAACGCTACTTTTCTCTGCCACGATGCCTATTGCTATTCGCGAATTGGCCGAAATGTTTTTGCAAGATCCGGCAACGGTCACGGTATCTCCTGTTTCTTCTACCGCTGAAAAAGTAGAACAACGTGTTTATTTTGTTGAAAAAGGAGAAAAACGAAATTTACTTCATCATTTAATCACGCAAGACAATTTATCGAATGTCTTGGTTTTTTCAAGAACCAAACACGGTGCCGATAATATTGTAAAAGCATTACGAAAAAAAGAGATAGCAGCCGAAGCCATTCACGGAGACAAATCGCAAAACGCGCGACAACGTGTTTTGGATGCATTTAAAAATAAAGAAGTAGGTGTTTTAATTGCCACCGATATTGCCGCAAGGGGAATTGATATTGATCAATTACCCTATGTTATTAATTTTGATTTGCCCAATATTCCCGAAACATATGTACACCGTATTGGCCGAACAGGTCGTGCCGGAAATGGTGGAATTGCGATTTCATTTTGTAGTAAAGATGAACACGGTTACTGGAAGGATATTCAAAAATTGATTAAGGTAGATGTAAAAACAATTGCCGATCATCCTTATCCTTGGCATAGCGGCTCTCCAATTGCCGAAGCAACTAAACCTAAAAATTCAAACCGAAGTGGGGGTAAAAAAACCAATTCTCGAAAATCGGATAATTCTAAGAAAAACAAAAAACGTTGGTATTAATACCAACGTTTTTTTTTTATCGCTCTTCAAAAAGTTCTAACAAACGACTCACCGTATTCCAATTCCGAATCGTGGCAACCACATTCAATTTCTTTTCGATATACTTTTGATCCAATCTTGTTTTTCCTGCTCCCATCGCATATTTTATAAAAATTTTATTCCCTTGTAAAATAGCTTCATCGGGTTTAAATTGACTCATTTTTAAATCGTTTATAGCTTCCTTTTTTAAATTTTGGGATAAAAAAGCCACATATAATTTTTTCACATCTACTTCTTTATCAATCAAAAAAGGATTCTCATTTAAAGTACTTTTTAAATCTTCTTTAGAAACTACCACAACCGCAACTTCGTGTCCAAAAACCTTAAAAATTTCTTGTTTAATGGCAAATCCAACTGCTGCTGAATTGCTTTCAGGCGAATCAACAAAAACATTTCCAGACTGAATGTAAGTCACCACATTTTGAAAACCACAATTCTCTAACGTAGTTTTCAAAGCATCCATTTTGATCATATTGTGTCCCGAAACATTAATTCCGCGAAGAAGACATAAGTGCGTATTCATAAAATAGTTATTCTTTTTTCAAAGGTACTTTTTAGATTTTAGAATTTCTTCAGAAAAATGATTTAAAAAAAACAACTTCTCGTTCACTCAAAATTATTTAAAATTCAAATGTTCTTTGGCGTATTTCTTTTTTTCTGATTTTGAAAATTCTTTGGTAATTACCATTTCATCAACTTTTGCCGTATACTCTTTTCCCGACTCAATTTGAACATCTCCTTCTTGCGTAATAAATATCGGATTGATGTTTTTAAACTTACTTTTATAACCTTTTAAATTTTTACTAGTCGATTTAAAATCTTTATCGAACAAATAATGTACATTAAAATGAATGGTATACCCTTTGCCATTATACATTTCGGAAACGCCAATTTCGGTTTGCGGATGGACTGATTCGCCTAGTTTAACCCATATTTTATTTTGATTAAATCCGGTGTAAGTGGCACAAGTTCCGTCTTCGTGTTCAATGGTAACCGAATTTCGTTTGCTTGTATAGATGGCATCTGCAGAATCGGTATTCTCATGTTCGTTTACAATTCTTACCACAATTCCTTTTCGCATGCTGCAAATTGTATCGGGAGTTGGAGATATCACAAAAAAAGATTTCCAATTTGCCGGTTTTTCTTGTCCTAAAAATTTTTCGCCAGCATTACCAGCTTCTTTAATTTTTACTTTTTTACCATTTTTAAAAGGTAATGAATATCCAAACAGACTATCAATTCTCGGATTTAACTCACCCATTATGGAGTAAATATTGTACGAATATCCAATTCCTTTGTTTTTATCAATTGGTCTGAGTTTCATTAAAAAACCACTATGACTTCTTAGAACTGCTTTGTGTTCACGAACATCGCAATTTTGAACATTCGAAAACTGCAAATCTACCGAGTAACTTCCGGGACTGTTTTTTTCGTAATAGAAATCGATGCTCTTGTCGTCGTTTACTTTTTTATTTATTGTAATAATTTGTTTTTGAGCTAGTAAACTACCGCTACATATAGTACTAATTAAAAAATAAATTAAAAATTTGGTTTGATTTTTCATAAGGTTGAATTTGGTTAATTGGTTCGTTTTTTAATAAACAAGAATAATACAATAAAATACATAAAGAAGATTTTTCTTATAGATAAAATAAAAAAACACATTTTTCATTCTAAAAGTTATATTAACTCCATTTTCAAAATCACCAATTAAAATCTATCTTCGCTAAAAGGAATAAATTCTTTTTTAAAACTGCTAATCGTAAATTTTAAATCTTAAAATGGATCTTTTACAAACTCCTATCGAATACCTCAAAGGCGTTGGCCCAAGTCGAGGCGAATTATTGCGAAAGGAGTTGGGAATTCATAAATATGGCGATTTAGTGCAGTTGTTTCCCAATCGATATATTGATAGAACGCGGTATTATAAGATAAACGAACTACAAAATTCAGCTGCAGAAGTTCAAATAATAGGCCGAATTATTCATATTAAAACCGTTGAATTTGGTAAAAACCAAAAAAGATTGGTCGCAACTTTTACTGATGATGAAACTGGACAAATGGAACTCGTTTGGTTTCAAGGAATTAAATGGCTTAAAGAATCTTTGAAACTAAATGAAAAAATTGTGATTTTTGGAAAATGTACTTTGTTTAACGGTACATTTAACATGTCACATCCTGAAATTGAATTGTTAGCCGAACATGAAAAAAGTTTGCGATCGGCCATGCAACCCGTTTATCCTTCAACAGAAAAATTAGCGAACAGAGGTATTTCAAATCGAGTTTTTACCAAATTAATGCAACAACTTTTTCTAGAAACTCAGGCTGCTTTTTCCGAAACCCTACCCGATTATTTGCTAACATCACTTTCATTAATTCCGAAAAAAGCCGCATTATTTAATATTCATTTTCCAAAAAGCAACGAACTTTTAGCTAAAGCGCAATTCCGATTAAAATTTGAAGAATTGTTTTTTATACAATTGCAATTAATTACCAAAAATCTCCTCCAAAAACATAAAATAAAAGGACACGCTTTTACACAAGTTGGCTCGTTTTTTAACGAATTTTATCAAAATCACTTGCCTTTTGACTTAACCAATGCGCAAAAACGAGTCCTCAAAGAAATTCGGGCTGATATGGGAAGCAATGCCCAAATGAACCGTTTATTACAGGGAGATGTTGGCTCGGGTAAAACCATAGTTGCTTTTATGAGCATGCTTTTGGCTTTAGATAATGGTTTTCAGGCTTGTTTAATGGCACCAACCGAAATTTTAGCCAATCAGCATTTTGTGGGCTTATCCGAATTAGCAGAGCGTATGAACATTTCTATCAAAATTCTAACCGGTTCTACTAAAACAGCTGCTCGAAAAATCATTCACGAAGAATTAGAAAATGGCGCTTTGCAAATTTTAATAGGAACGCATGCTTTGTTAGAAGATAAAGTGAAGTTTAAAAACTTAGGTTTATCGGTAATTGATGAGCAACATCGTTTTGGCGTAGAGCAGCGTTCAAAATTGTGGAAAAAAAACAGCATTCCGCCCCATGTTTTAGTCATGACCGCCACTCCTATTCCGCGAACGCTTGCGATGAGTCTGTATGGCGATTTGGATATTTCGGTAATTGACGAGTTGCCTCCTGGCAGAAAACCCATACAAACCGTGCACCGCTACGATGCTAACCGACTAAAAGTATGGAAATTTATTCGAGATGAAATTGCCAAAGGCCGTCAAATTTATATTGTTTATCCACTCATTCAAGAATCCGAAAAAATGGATTTTAAAGATTTAATGGACGGATACGAAAGTATTTCACGCGATTTTCCTTTGCCACAATACAGCATTTCTATCGTACACGGTAAAATGAAACCTGCCGATAAAGATGCTGAAATGAAACGCTTTAGCGAAGGAAAAACCAATATTATGGTGGCGACCACAGTAATCGAAGTTGGTGTGAATGTACCCAACGCCAGTGTGATGATTATTGAAAGCGCCGAACGTTTTGGATTATCGCAACTACACCAATTGCGAGGTCGCGTGGGTCGTGGTGCCGAACAAAGTTATTGCATTTTAATGACCAGTCACAAATTGAGTTCAGACAGTAAAACCCGTATGGAAACTATGGTACAAACCAACGATGGTTTTGAAATTGCCGAAGTCGACTTAAAATTGAGAGGTCCAGGTGATCTAATGGGAACCCAACAAAGTGGTGTACTCAATCTTCAAATTGCCGATATTGTAAAAGACAAAGAAATTTTAGCTTTGGCTCGAAATCACGCGCTTGTATTATTGAAAAAAGACCCCGCATTGCAATTGCCTGAACACCAAAATTTGCGAACCGTATTCCTAGAAATGACGAAAAAGAAAAACATTTGGAATTACATCAGTTAATTCTATAAAAGGCTGTATATTTTTTGAAAACTATTTTTTTCTCATTTTTAATTAAACCTTTGTCTGTTTTGAAAGTCTTATACTCTTAAATTGCCTTAAAAACTACAATTGTTGTAGCTACAACTGTTAAATACAAAGTCACATTCAAAGGTTTTACAACAAAAAACTAAATTTGCAATTATACCAAAAACCTAACATAAACCTACACAACTTCACATAAAATGAAATTTAAAAATCTAGCCCTTGTTATCATTATTATCGGAATAGGAAGCTTTATCGGATACAGGATAATAGCCAATCAAGAAAAAAATGCCGAAGCAAAAGCATTTAAAAGCAAGAAAAAAGCAACTACCGTTTCGGGAATAATTGTAAAAAGCAGTGTTTTTGACAACCATCTTTCATTATCAGGTTCTATTGAAGCGAACGAACAAGTGGAAATTAGAAGTGAAGTTTCTGGAATTGTAGAAGGTATTTATTTTAAAGAAGGTTCGATGGTCAAAAAAGGCCAGGTTTTATTTAAAGTCAACGACATTGAACTAAAAGCGCAATTGCAACAAGCTATTACCAAACAAGGACTTGCTGGCGAAAATGCCCGAAGAGCCAAATTACTATTAGAAAAAGAAGCCATTAGTCAAGAAGAATTTGATGTTGCCAATGCTGATTTTGCTTCTACAACGGCACAAACCCAATTAATTAGAGCGCAAATTGCCAAAACATCTGTAAAAGCGCCTTTTTCTGGTAAAATCGGATTGCGTTCTATTTCGCCTGGAACCTACATTACCCCTAGCCTATTGGTGGCCAAATTAGTAAACACACAACAATTAAAAATCACTTTTTCGGTTCCCGAAAAATATGCAACTCAAGTTCAAAATCATACTAAAATTCAGTTTACAGTATCCGGTTCAAACGAAGTGCATACTGCAACGGTTTATGCCATTGAGCCAGAAGTAGAAGTTCAAACTCGTACGTTGCAAATAAGGGCTTTGGCCAATAATGTAGATGGAAAATTGTTTCCAGGTACTTTTGCCGATGTACAGTTGCCTTTAACCATTATTCAGGATGCCATTGTAATTCCAACCGAAGCCATAATTCCAATTCAGGGTGGAAAAAAGGTTTTTGTGGCTAAAAATGGAAAAGCAAAAGAAATTAAAGTGGAAACAGGTACAAGAACAGAATCGGATATTTTAATTTATAGCGGTTTACAAGTTGGCGATACTTTGATAACCAATGGTGTCATGAGTTTAAAAAACGACGATTCGATACAAGTAACTTTAGAATAATTCACAAAAACAAGCGTTTTCGTTCCAATTCAGAACGAACTCTATTTAAAAAACGCTCAAACCCAAAAAATAATGAGTTTATCTACTACTAGCATCAAAAGACCCGTTTTGACCATTGTACTCAATGTAGCCATCATTTTGTTTGGTTTTATTGGTTATACTTTTTTAGGAGTGCGGGAATTTCCTTCGATTGATCCGGCGCAGGTTTCGGTAAGAACGAGTTACACCGGAGCCAATTCGGATATTATCGAATCGCAAATTACCGAACCGCTCGAAAAAGCCATTAATGCGATTGACGGCATTCGGAATATTACGTCTTCCAGTAATCAGGGAACCAGCAATATTACCATCGAATTTAACTTGGATAAAGATTTAGAAGAAGCGGCAAATGATGTAAGAGACAAAGTATCGCAAGCCATCCGAAATCTACCAAAAGATATAGACGCTCCCCCTGTTGTTTCTAAAGCGAATGCCGATAGCGATGCTATTATTTCGATGACCGTTCAGAGTGACACACGATCACAACTAGAATTGAGTGATTATGCCGAAAATGTGATTTCGCAAAGACTTGAAACCATTCCCGGTGTTAGTGCGGTTCAAATTTGGGGACAAAAAAGATACGCCATGCGCTTGTGGATTGATCCCGTTAAATTAGCCTCATACGGTATCACGGTAGCCGAAGTTCGAGATGCTTTAAATGCGCAAAATATTGAACTCCCATCAGGAAAATTAACCGGAAACACCACCGAACTCACCGTAAAAACAATCGGGAATTTATCTACTGCAGAAGAATTCAACAACATCATTGTTCGTTCCGAAGGCGAAAAAACCGTTCGTTTTAGCGATGTCGGCAACGCCGTTTTGGGTCCAGAAAATATTGAAACTAAATTAACCCAATCCGGAAAACCGATGATTGGTTTGGCTATTGTGCCAATGCCAGGGGCGAATTATTTGGATATTTCGAATGAATTTTATAAAAAATTTGAGGCTTTAAAAAAAGATTTGCCTGAAGACATAACCCTGAATATTGCCTTAGACAACACGATTTTTGTAAAAAAATCGGTTATGGAAGTTGTTGAAACACTTGGAATTTCGATTGTTCTGGTTATTCTGATTATATATTTATTCTTCAGAGATTGGGCAATTGCCTTTAGACCCTTAATTGATATTCCGGTTTCCTTAATTGCTACTTTTTTCATCATGTGGCTTTTTGGATTTTCGATAAACGTGTTAACCTTACTGGCAATTGTATTGGCAACTGGTTTGGTTGTGGATGACGGAATTGTAGTTACCGAAAACATCTTTAAAAAAGTAGAAGAAGGCATGAGCCCTATTGAAGCGGCCATTAAAGGTTCGAACGAAATCTTTTTTGCGGTAATTTCCATTTCCATAACATTGGCAGCTGTATTTTTACCCGTAATCTTTTTAGAAGGATTTGTAGGTCGTTTGTTTAGAGAATTTGGAGTAGTCATCGGAGCAGCAGTCTTGATTTCGGCCTTTGTATCGCTAACCTTAACCCCAATGTTAAATGCGTATTTGATGAAAGGTGGCGAACAAAAAAAATCCAAATTTTATGTAACTACAGAACCTTATTTCGAGAAATTAAACAAAGGATATGCTTCATCTTTAATTCAATTCATGAAAAGAAAATGGCTTAGTTTTCCCATTTTAATTGCTTGTTTCGGATTGATTTATTTGTTTTTTAATGTCTTGAAAAAAGAAACAGCTCCTTATGACGATCGCAGTTCAATAATTATGCGAATGAGTACTCCAGAAGGTTCTTCTTATGAATATACCGATCGTTTCATGCAAGAAATTTCAAAATTAGTTGATGATTCTATTCCGGAGAAAAAAGTAAGTTTAGTGGTTTCCTCTCCTAGTTATGGCTCTTCATCCGTGAACAGCGGCTTTATACGATTATCATTAAAAGAAAAAAACGAACGAGAACTTTCGCAACAAGAAATTGCTGATAAATTGTCCAAGTGGACGAGTCAATACCCCGAAGCCAAAACTTCGGTAACCCAACAACCTACTATTTCGGTAAATCGTAGAGCGGGTTTACCTATTCAGTATATTATCCAAGCTCAGAATTTTGAAAAACTCCAAGAAAAAATTCCGTTGTTTATGGAAGAAGCATCCAAAAGTGATGTGTTTTCGATGACTGATGTGAATTTAAAATTCAACAAACCCGAAATAAACGTAACCATAGACCGCGAAAAAGCCGAAAGTTTAGGAATTTCCATCAAAGATATTGCCGAAACTTTGCAACTTTCTTTGAGTGGTCAACGTTTTGGGTATTTTATTAAAAACGGAAAACAATATCAAGTCATTGGACAATTTGATGAAAAAGACCGCTCAAAACCATTGGATTTAACGTCGATGTTTGTTAAAAACAACAAAGGTGATTTGATTCAAATGGACAATGTAGTTGCTATTGACGAAAAAAGCAATCCGCCGCAATTGTACCACAATAACCGTTACATGTCGGCCACAGTTTCAGCTGGCTTGGCGCCCGGAAAAAGTATTAGCGACGGAATTGAAGCGATGAATCAGATAAAAGAAAAAGTGTTAGATGATACTTTTACTACCGATTTGGGTGGCGAATCTAGGGATTTTGTAGAAAGTAGTTCCAATACTTCCTTTGCATTTGGGTTGGCTTTATTATTGATTTTTTTAATTCTGTCGGCACAATTTGAAAGTTTTATTGATCCTTTTATCATAATTCTTACCGTACCAATGGCTGTTGCAGGAGCTTTATTTTCGCTTTGGTTATTTGATCAAACCTGGAATATTTTTAGTCAAATTGGAACTATTATGTTAATTGGTTTGGTAACCAAAAACGGAATTTTAATTGTGGAATTTGCCAATCAACTTCGCGAGGAAGGTAAGGATAAATACCAGGCCATAATCGAAGCATCAGAAGCTCGTTTACGCCCCATTTTAATGACCAGTTTGGCTATTTCGTTGGGTGCTTTACCTATTGCTCTTTCTTTAGGAGCAGCCTCCACAAGCCGAATCGGAATGGGCGTTGTTATTGTAGGCGGTACTATTTTTTCGTTGGTTTTAACGTTGTTTATTATCCCAGCACTTTATTTTATGTGGTCAAAAGCACGTAAACATTACCCCGAATTTGATCGTATTGAAGAATATGAAAAAGAAGCAAAAAAGCATTAATCTTATGAACTGCAACATCCAAATACGTCTTATTTTTTTTGTATTAATTGCTGTTATCAATACAAGCAAGGCACAAGAAGTTTTAACCATAGAATCGGCAATTAAAATAGCTTTAGATAATAATTTTGATATCCAAATTGCTTCAAATAATTTAAAAATAGCAAAGAACAACAATACTATTGGAAACGCCGGTATGTTGCCACAAGCTGCTGCCTCGGTTTTGGATAATAACAGTGTTCAAAATACGTCACAAACCCGAACGGATGGGACTAGCGTTTCTTTAGACAACGCCAAAAACAATAGTTTAAATTACGGTGTAAGTTTGGATTGGACCGTTTTTGATGGTTTAAAAATGTTTGCCAAAGCCGATCAATTAAAAGAATTATCAAAATTAGGCGAAGCCCAATTAAAGCGCACTGTGTTACAAAAAATCGGAGAAGTAAACCTCAATTATTATGATTTGGTGCAGCAACAGCAACAACTCGCTGCACTTGATTCGAGTATCGCACTTTCGAAAGAACGTTTGGAGTTAGCTCAAAATCGTTTCGGAATTGGAAAAGCTTCCAAATTAGAAGTTTTAAATGCACAAGTAGACCTCAATACCGATCAAGTGGCATTACTTCGACAAAAAGAAACCTATCAAAACACGAAATTTTTATTAAATCAAATATTGGCTAGACCTACTAAAACTGAATTTGTAGTGGTAGATGAAGTTAACGTAGACAACCAATTATTATATGATAATTTATTAGAATTAGCTCAAAAACAAAATCCGCAACTGCAAGCACAAATCATCTCCAATCGTATAGCCGAATTGCAACTCAAACAAGTCAAAGCCGATCGATATCCTTTAGTAACCTTAAATTCGGGTTATAATTTTGCCGACAGTCAATCGAGTTTGGGTTTTGCCAGACAATCCAATTCAAAAGGATTTAACTACGGATTTACCGCTAGCATGAATATTTTTGATGGGTTCAATCAAAATCGAAATGAAAAAAATGCCCTGTTGGATGTTAACAACTCCAAATTAGCTGTTGCACAACAAAATCAGGCGTTAACAACACAATTGGCTACGGCTTATCAAACCTATCTCACCAACCTTGATTTGATTGGTTTAGAAGACAATAATCAAACTATTGCCAAACAAAACCTTCAAATTACGGTAGATAAATTCAAAATAGGGACCATAACCACTTTAGAATTCAGAACCGCTCAGCTCAATTACATCAATGCCAAATTGCGCTACAACAATGCCCAATTTCAAGCTAAATTATCCGAAATTGCTTTAAAAGAATTAGCCGGAACTATTGGTTTTTAAGCTAAATTTGTAGGTAAAGATTTAAAATATGATTTCGTACAACACCAAAGAGTGGTTTACCTTTATTTTTCGTTTTCACCGCTCGGATACCGTTAGAAAATTATTTCCCATCATGATTGCTATTGCATTCTATTCGTATGCTGTGGGATATGCCGAGGTAGAATACTTTAAATTAAGCGAAAATAATCAGATAAAAAACATCACCATTATGCACAGCATGTTGGGTTTTGTACTTTCGCTATTGTTGGTTTTTAGAACCAACACAGCTTATGATCGCTGGTGGGAAGGACGAAAATTATGGGGCGGTTTAGTAAACAACAGTCGCAATTTAGCCTTAAAACTTTCGGTAATGCTAAAAGACGAACATGATAAAGTTTTTTTCAGAAAAACAATTCCTTCATATGCTTCGGTTTTAAGCAAACATTTACGCAATGAAGATACCGGAAAACAACTTTTTGATGATGTAGATCTTCAAATTGATCATTATAAACACCGCCCAAATCAGGTCATGAAAATGATGTATAGCAAAATTAATGATTTGTATACAAGTCAAAAAATCACCGGCGACCAACTCATTGTTTTAAACAGCGAATTACAATCTTTCACCGATATTTGTGGAGCTTGCGAGCGTATAAAAAACACCCCTATTCCCTATTCTTACAGTGCTTTCATCAAAAAATTTATCTTTTT
Source organism: Flavobacterium agrisoli (assembly GCF_016522065.1). Lineage (GTDB taxonomy): Bacteria > Bacteroidota > Bacteroidia > Flavobacteriales > Flavobacteriaceae > Flavobacterium > Flavobacterium agrisoli. Next base: position 640,205 of record NZ_JAEHFV010000001.1, read on the forward strand.
TTACACGATGACGTTGCCTTTTGGCTTTTCGCTGAGTTTGGGCTATTATGTTATTCCAGTTGTGGTATTTTGTTTTTATGCTTTCGCTAGTTTAGAATTGATTGCCGAGGAAATCGAAGACCCATTTGGAATGGATGAAAATGATTTACCGACTCCTAAAATGGCCGAAAATATCAAAAAACACATCGAAGAAATCCTGTAAGTAAATTACTAGGCATACCTACTAAAGTTATATTTTTCAATAAGATCACATTTATTAAACACCTAAATTGTTAAGGCAACCTTAACACAATGTAAACAACTGTATTTCAACTATTTAAACTTACAATTAAACGTTTTTTTTATTTTATTCGATTAATAATAATCACATTTGAACTGAAAATCAATCTATTACTTGAAACTTTTTAAATGTTTTAAAAAATTAACAAATGGTAAAATGAAAAAATGGGCTTTTATTTTAGGAATGTTATGTTTCATCAGTTGTTCTAATGATGATGATAACACGTCAACACCAACTAGTCAAAATCCTACTAGTTATGGTTATACCGCTACTACCCCGGAAATTAGTCAAAAAATAGTTACTTCAAATAATACCGTAGTCGGAAACATGCAAGTCATAAATACCGAAGGAAACCTCTACATTACGTATAAAGTAGATTCAAAATGGACTTTAAAAAACATTTCTTTATTTGTAGGAAAAGAAACCAGTATTCCTATAAAAAAAGAAGCACTTTCAGCAGCTGAATTTCCGCATCAAGCCAATTTTAAAAACACACAAACTACGTATAAATTTACAGTTCCACTTTTTAAAATTTCAAAAGAAGCTTTTGAGTGCATCTGTATTTGTTCTAAAGTGATGGTACAAAATACCGAAGATACTACCAATTTAGAAGAAGAAGAATGTTGGTCGGGCGACATTTCCTATTCAAAAGACAATTGGGGTACTTATTTTCATTATTGTCCGCCTCAACAACAAAACGAATCGGAATTAAAAGAATTTTAAATAGTAAACAACCAATAAAAATAGAGGCTTTAGCAATAAGGCCTCTATTCTTTTTCTAAAACAAATCAAAATCAACGGTTTTCAAAACACTACAAAAGACCGCACAAAAACAAAAAATTGTTTCCTACTCACGTAAGCAATCCTTATATTTACACACTAAAAAAAGAATAATTACGTTACCATGAAAATATCTTACAACTGGTTAAAACAATTCATTAAAATAGACAATCCTTCAGAAGATACAGCAGCTTTATTAACCGATTTAGGTCTTGAAGTAGAAGTAGTTGAAAAATACCAATCTGTAAAAGGTGGTTTAGAAGGTGTCGTAGTAGGTCATGTTTTGACTTGTGAGAAACATCCAGATGCCGATCGATTGAATATTACAACGGTAGATATTGGAGAAGAAAAACCACTACAAATTGTTTGTGGAGCTGCCAATGTTGCCGCCGGACAAAAAGTTCCAGTTGCTACTATTGGAACAATTTTATATGATAAAGACGGTAATGAATTTACCATAAAAAAAGGTAAAATTCGCGGACAAGAATCTTTCGGAATGATTTGTGCCGAAGATGAATTAGGACTTGGAACCAGTCATGACGGTATTATGGTTTTGGATGCAAAACTAAAACCAGGTACTCCCGCCGCTACTATTTTTAATATTGTTAATGACGAAGTTTTTGAAATTGGCCTTACGCCTAACCGCGCCGATGCTATGAGCCACTACGGAACAGCACGCGATTTAAGAGCAGGTATGTTACAAAAGGGAGTTCATGTAGAATTAATTACGCCTTCGGTTAGTAATTTTAGAGTCGATATGCGTACCCTTAAAATTGATGTTGCCGTTGAAGAGCCTACTTTGGCACCACGATATTGCGGAGTAACGATTTCAGGTCTGAGTATTCAAGATTCGCCTGAATGGTTACAAAACCGTTTAAAAGCCATCGGAATAACTCCCAAAAACAATATCGTTGATGTAACGAATTATGTTTTACACGAATTAGGGCAACCACTTCATGCTTTTGATGCGACAAAAATTAACGGAAAAGTTATTGTAAAAAAAGTACCTGCCGGAACCAAATTTGTCACTCTAGATGATGTAGAGAGAACTTTACACGAAGAAGATTTGATGATTTGCGATGAAAAAGGACCTCTTTGTATTGCCGGTGTTTTTGGTGGAAAAAAATCGGGCGTTACCGAAAGTACGACTTCTATATTTTTAGAAAGTGCTTATTTTAACCCCGTAAGCATTCGAAAAACAGCAAAAAGACATCAACTAAATACCGATGCTTCTTTCCGTTTTGAAAGAGGAATTGATCCTACCATTACCGAATATGCTTTAAAACGTGCGGCTTTATTAATTAAAGAAGTGGCTGGCGGCGAAATTACTTCGGATATTATTGAAGTTTACCCGAAAAAAGTAGAAGATTTCTCGGTGTTTTTGAATTTTAAAAATGTATACAAAATCATTGGCCAAGAAATTCCAAAAGACACTATCAAAAAAATATTGGTTTCGTTAGACATCAAAGTAAATAGCGTTTCGGAAGCTGGTTTGGGCTTAACAATTCCTGCTTTTAGAGTAGATGTTCAAAGAGAAATTGATGTTATTGAAGAAATTTTGCGTGTTTACGGATACAATAATGTTAATTTTTCGAACAAACTAAACGCTACAGTTACCAACTCGCCTAGAACTGAGGATTACAAAGTTCAAAATATCATTGCGAGTCAGTTAAATTCGCAAGGTTTTCATGAAATGATGAACAACTCGCTCACTACGGCTAATTATGCTAAATTGTCGACTTTGTTAAAAGAAGAACACAATGTAAACATGTTAAATCCGTTAAGTGCAGATTTGGCAACTATGCGTCAATCGCTTTTATTTTCTGGATTAGAAGCTATTTCATACAACATCAACCGTAAGAATTCCGATTTGAAATTATTTGAATTCGGAAAAACGTATCACAAATTCTTGAATGGTTTTGAAGAGCACAAACGCATGAGTCTTTTTATTACGGGAGATCGCAACAAAGAAACCTGGACGTCGGGCTCTAAACCAACAGATTTTTTCTTATTGAAAGGATATGTAACAGCCATTTTAAATCGTTTGGGAATTCAAAAATTAACAAACAACCCAACCGATTTAGATGTTTATTCGGAAGGAACTGCTATTCATTATGGTCATGAAACCTTAGTGAATATGGGTGTGATTAAAAAATCCATTCTGAAATCGTTTGGCATCAAACAAGAAGTATATTATGCCGATTTTAATTGGGATTTAATTTTAAAAATCATCACCGGAAAAATCAAATACAGCGACATTCCGAAATACCCTGAAGTTCGACGTGATTTAGCCTTGTTACTTGATCAAAATATTTCGTATGATACTATTTTTGCCTTGGCCAAACAAACCGAAAAATCACTTTTAAAAGATGTCAATTTGTTTGATGTGTACGAAGGAAAAAATTTACCAGAAGGGAAAAAATCATACGCGTTGAGTTTTACCATTCAGGACAACGCCAAAACTTTAACCGATGTTCAAATTGATAAAATTATGAACAAATTGCAAAAAAGTTTTGAAACCGAACTTGGGGCAACATTACGATAAAACCTAAATTCGATTTTAAGCAATTTTCATAAATTGGATTAAAATAAAAAGGCTGTTTCTAAAACGAAACAGCCTTTAATTTTACCTTTAAATTCGGTTATTTTAATCCAGCCAAACTTTGCTCAATTGTTTCAATCTTTGCTAAAGCGTCGGCTTCTTTTTTGCGTTCCATAGCAATCACTTTTTCGGGTGCACCACTCACAAATTTTTCATTTGCTAATTTAGATTGTACCGATTTTAAAAATCCTTGTACGTATCTTAATTCTTCCTCTAACTTTGTTATTTCGGCCGCAATATCAATATTTCCGCCTGAAATTGGAATAAAATATTCATTCGATTTTACTCGGAAAGACAAGGCATTATCTACTTTATCTGATACATATTCAAAATTAGAAAGATTACCTAATTTAGAAACCACACTATCAAAATACGTAGCCGTATTTTCGTGGTTGATGGCTTTTAATTCGATGGTATCTTTAAACGGAATATTTTTGTCTTTACGAATAGTTCTGATTCCAGAAATTACCTCGATGGTATTTTCAAAATCTGAAATTAATTTGGCATCAAAAGATTTTATTTCTGGCCATGTCGAAACGATTAAGGCTTCTTCCGGAGTTCGTTCGGCAATGTGTTGCCAAATTTCTTCAGTCAAAAATGGCATAAACGGATGCAACAATTTCAAGTTATTTTCCAGCATTTCAATTGCTTTATCAAAAGTAACTTTATCTATTGGTTGTTGGTAGGCGGGTTTAATCATCTCTAAAAACCACGAACAAAAATCATCCCAAACCAATTTATAAATAGCCATTAAAGCATCCGAAATTCGGTATTTTTCGAAATTATCTTCAATTTCAGTTAATGTTTGTTGCAATTTAGCTTCGTACCATTCAACAGCTACTTTAGAAGATTCTGGTTGCGGAATTGCTGCTGAAACTTCCCAACCTTTAATCAATTTAAAAGCATTCCATATTTTGTTTGAAAAACCTTTTCCTTGGTTGCATAATTCTTCATCGAATAAAATATCGTTTCCTGCCGAAGCGCTTAATAACAATCCAACTCGAACACCATCAGCACCAAATTTTTCAATTAAGTCCAAAGGATCTGGCGAATTCCCTAGTGATTTCGACATTTTACGACGTTGACTATCGCGAACTAAACCGGTTAAATACACATTGGTAAACGGTTTCTTATCGGTATATTCATAACCTGCAATAATCATTCGGGCAACCCAGAAAAATAAAATATCTGGCCCTGTAACCAAATCATTGGTTGGGTAATAATATTTAAAATCTTCGTTTTCCGGATTCATGATTCCACCAAAAACCGACATTGGCCACAACCAAGAGGAAAACCAAGTATCAAGCGCATCAGCATCTTGTTTTAAGCTATCGGTTGTTAGTTGTGGGTTATTGGTTTTTTCTTTGGCTAAAACTAGCGCCTCTTCAATGCTTTCAGCAACTACGAAATCTTCTTTTCCATCTCCATAATAATAAGCCGGAATTTGTTGTCCCCACCATAATTGACGGGAAATATTCCAATCGCGAATATTATTTAACCAATGAGCATACGTATTATCAAAACGTTTTGGGTGTAGTTTGATTTCGCCATCTTCTAAAACCGCTTTGATAGCTGGTTTTACCAAATCTTCCATTTTCAAAAACCATTGATCTGATAATCTTGGTTCGATAACGGCTTTGGTTCTTTCTGAAGTTCCCACTTTATTCAAATGGATTTCCGTTTTAGTTAAAGCGCCCGTTTCTTCTAATTCTTTAGCAATTTCAGCACGAACTACAAAACGATCTTTTCCTTGATAATGCAATCCGAAACTATTTAGCGAAGCATCTTCATTGAAAATATCGATAATTTCCAAATTGTGCTTTTCACCTAATGTTTTATCGTTTACATCGTGAGCAGGCGTTACTTTTAAACAACCTGTTCCAAATTCAACATCCACATATTCATCTTCAATAATCGGAATTAGACGACCGCAAATAGGCACAATCGCTTTCTTTCCTTTTAAATGTGCAAAACGTTCATCGTTTGGATTGATACAAATGGCAGTATCTCCAAAAATAGTTTCGGGACGTGTTGTAGCCACTGTCAGAAAATCTTCTGAACCTTCAATTTTATATTTTAAGAAAAATAATTTTCCGTTTTGTTCTTCGTAAATTACTTCCTCGTCAGACAAAGTAGTTTTGGCTTCAGGATCCCAATTCACCATTCGGTAACCACGGTAAATCAAGCCTTTGTTATACAAATCGACAAACGATTTAATTACAGAAGCCGACATATCAGGATCCATCGTAAATTTGGTTCTTTCCCAATCGCACGAAGCTCCTAATTTTTTAAGTTGCTCTAAGATAACACCACCGTATTTATTGGTCCAATCCCATGCATGCGACAAGAATTCTTCTCTAGTTAAATCGTTTTTATTGATTCCCTCCGACTTTAATTTGGCCACCACTTTTGCTTCGGTCGCAATAGAGGCATGATCCGTTCCGGGAACCCAGCAAGCATTAAACCCTCTTAAGCGGGCACGACGAATTAAAACATCCTGAATTGTATTGTTTAACATGTGCCCCATGTGCAACACCCCCGTTACGTTAGGTGGTGGAATAACAATGGTATACGGTGTTCTGTGATCGGGTTTAGAATGAAAGTAATTGTTTTTCATCCAGTAATCGTACCACTTTTGCTCAATGGTTTTAGCGTCGAATTGTGCGGGAATACTCATAAAAAGTAACTATTTAGTACCAATTAAAATTTTGGTTTGAAATTTGTAAATGTATCTCGAGGGCAAAAGTAAATAATAAAGTACACTATAAAAAGGGAAATAATAATTTGTCTATTAATTAAAAGAGCCTATATTTACTTTCTAACCTACAAAACTACCCCTTTATGAAAAATTTCTTATTTTGTTTCACACTTTTGCTTGGTTTTATTGCAACCGCTCAAAAAGGAGCTAAAATTCATTTTGCTCATTCTGAGAATACAATTGATTATGGAACAATAAAAAAAGGAAGTGATAATGGTGTTCGAGAAGTAAACTTTACCAATAAAGGCGATGAAGCTCTTGAAATAATTTCGGTACAATCTACATCTGGAATTACCATTATGTCGAAACCAATTTCGGCAATTGGTCCGGGAAAATCGGATAAAATAGTGCTTAAATACAATATGGCTCTCGGGCCAATTCGAAAAACCATTACAATTGAAACCAATGCTGTAAATTATCCAGAAGGTCGCGTGGCAATAAAACTTAAAGGTGATGTCGAAAATTAAACATCAAACTTCTCATTTACAATTCATTAATCAATTCGAACTTAAATTTCAAGATTTTACCTTTTCGCTCCACTTCTATCGTGATAAATCGCTCGTCATCAGATTTTAAAAGCGTATTGATTTGTTGCAATGTAAAACGATGAATATTGGTTTTATTAATACTTAAAACCACATCTCCAACTTCTAAACCTGCTTTTTCGGCTGCAGAATTTTTACGAATATTGGCAATTTCAAAAGCAGGTTTTAACTTGAATTCATAATTAAAACTTTTTGTTTTAGTAGTCGTTGTAGTTTCATCTGAAATAAAATAATTATTTCGCACCGAATTCATACCTACCGTTTCTTGTACCCATTGCAAACCGTTATGCTGTATCACGACACCACTGTGATTGTATTGAAAAGGATTTTTAAAATTCGAATTTTTCTTTAAATACAAATGCTGATTTTGATAATCTATAATAACGGTAAAACGCATTAAAATTTCTCCACCAACAGAACCAACGCGATCTGGAACCATGGCTACATTTTTTATAGAAGCTTTTTCTGGAAAGGCAGCAATGGGTTTTTCAAACTCAAAACCTCCCAATGAAAAAGCATCGATTTTGGCTCTGTAACCCAAAACATCGCCGCTAAATCCTTTTCCTAAAAAATCTTCAAACTTTTTTTCCGGCAATTGCAAGGTATCGTTTTGAAACATCCAAATGGCATCACTATTACCAATATCGACCAATAATTTAGCCTTTTTCGATTTGCCGTTTAACCCGATATCAGCCTCTAAATAAGGCTTAAATAATTCTATTTTCAACGGAATTTTAGTAAACTTTTTTAGCTTAGAATTTTTAATTTTTTCAATACCATCATAAACAAATATTTTTTTTGCATGATAATCGATTTTAACCACCTTATTTTTGAAAAATTTATACCCTATTATACCGTTTACCGGAATGCCAATATGCGAAGACATATTAAACGATTGGTCTAAAATAATATACATAATATGATTGGTTGATTGCAAACCATGCGTCTCTAAAATATTTTGAGTTGATTTGATTCCTTCAACCGAATTTTCGCTACCTAATCCTCGCAATTTTATTTTGACAGGATTAAAAACATTCACTTCCTTTTTGTCTTCTAAACTAAACAAAACCGTTTCGGCAACACCCGAATCTAAAATAAAATTAAGCTCTACTCCGTTTACTTTTATAGGAATAAAAACCAAATTATTAATTAATTTAAACGGAATCACAGCGCTACTCTTCTGCTTTTGAAGTACAAAATCATCTTGTCCCCAAACTTGGAGAATAGACATATACCAAAAAATAACAAAAAAGAAGGATTTCATTTTAGGAATTTCTCATAAAATTAGTAAAAATATTATGAATCGCTACAAAATAATATATATCCCTAATTTTAGCGTTAATTTCAAAAAAAATACGCAAATTTGCACCTCAATAATTTTAACATGCCAACAATTTCAAATAAAGGCAGAAACATGCCTGAGTCACCGATACGTAAACTTGCTCCTTATGCAGATATTGCAAAACAAAAAGGACACAAAGTGTATCATTTAAATATAGGTCAACCCGATATTAAGACACCCGAAGTGGCCATTGAGGCGGTAAAAAATATTGATTTAAACATAATTGAATACAGTCCATCTGCTGGTTACGAAAGCTATCGTAAAAAATTAGCAACATTTTACCAACGTCAGAATGTGAATGTAAATACCGAAGATATCATCATTACAACAGGCGGATCCGAAGCCTTGTTATTTGCCTTAGCTACTATTACCGATCCAGGAGATGAGATTATAATTCCTGAACCTTTTTATGCTAATTACCATGCTTTTGCATCTTCAACAAGTGCCACTGTGGTCCCGGTTATTTCTACAATCGAAAACGGTTTTGCATTACCTAGTATTGCCGAAGTAGAACGTTTGATTACCCCTAAAACCAAAGCAATTTTAATTTGCAATCCAGGAAATCCAACGGGCTACCTTTATGCCGAAAAAGAAATAAAACAATTGGCTGGCTTAATCAAAAAACACGATTTGTATTTGATAGCCGATGAAGTATACCGTGAGTTTTTGTATGATGGTGATGATGCTCATTTTTCGGTTATGAATTTAGAAGACGTTGAACAAAACGTAATCATGGTCGATTCGGTATCCAAACGCTACAGCATGTGCGGTGCTCGAATTGGCTGTTTGGTAACCAAAAACAAAAGTGTATTGGCCACTGTAATGAAATTTGCCCAAGCGCGTTTGAGTCCGCCAACTATCGAACAAATTGCTTGCGAAGCTGCTATAGACACGCCACAAAGCTATTTTGACGAAGTGATTTCGGAATACAAACAACGTCGAGATACTTTAATCGCTGAATTAAATAAAATTGAAGGCGTGATTGTAACCAAACCAAAAGGTGCCTTTTATTGCATTGCACAATTACCGATCGATGATTCGGATGCTTTTGCACAATGGCTTTTAGAAAGTTATGATTTAAAGGGAGAAACCGTTATGATTGCTCCAGCTAAAGGATTTTATTCAACCCCAGGAATGGGACTCAATCAAGTTCGAATTGCGTATGTTTTAAATCAAAATGATCTAAAAAAGGCCGTCAACATCTTAAAAGAAGCCTTATTGGTTTACAATAAAAAAAACTAATGTTATCCAAATAATTTTACAAGGCAATAACCCATACACGTTATTGCCTTTTTTATTTATAAAATATGATGAATTGATGATAGACCAACTAACATTCACAAACAAGTATTAAATAGTAAAAACGTTTCAAAATGTTTCCTATTTATTAATTATCTTTACCGCCTTTAAAAGCAATACCCTTAATAACAAAATTTTTAATGATAGATACTAACGATTTTTCAGACGAAATAGGTGACAACCATATTGCAACCAGCGCACAAAACCCATTGCGAAATGATGCTTTTGCATTATCTGATGATGAAAAAATAGAAAAAATTAAAAAAGACGTTGAAAACATTCTACAAACGTTAGGAATGGATTTAACCGATGACAGCATTAAAGGAACTCCAAATCGAGTAGCTAAAATGTTTGTAAAAGAACTGTTTGGAGGTCTAAATCCAAATAAAAAGCCAAAAGCATCTACCTTCGAAAACAATTATAAATACGGAGAAATGTTGGTTGAAAAAAACATTACATTATACTCTACTTGTGAACATCATTTATTGCCTATAATAGGACGTGCTCATGTCGGATACATTTCTAGTGGTCGTGTAATTGGTTTATCAAAAATGAATCGTATTGTAGAACATTATGCCAAAAGACCACAAGTGCAAGAACGATTGACAATGCAAATTGTACAAGAATTGCAACAAGCCTTAGGTACCGAAGATGTGGCCTGCGTAATTGATGCCAAACACCTTTGTGTAAATTCTAGAGGAATAAAAGATATTGAAAGTAGTACCGTTACCTCTGAATTTGGAGGGCAATTTAAAAATCCTCAAACGCGAAGAGAATTTTTAGATTACATTCAATTAGACACCCAATTCTAAAACACCACGTCTTCATCTTCGTAAATTACGATACTCAAATTATTTTAAGCCAAAAAAGAAGAAACTAAAATATGCCTTTATACAGCAAACAAAGCCTAAAAATATACAACTCACTTACTGGAGAAAAAGAAATTTTCAGTCCCGTTCACGAAGGAAATATCGGAATGTATGTTTGCGGACCAACCGTATACAGCAATGTGCATTTAGGAAATTTACGAACTTTTATGTCTTTTGATGTTATTTTTAGATACCTGTTGCATTTAGAATACAAAGTCCGTTATGTTCGAAATATTACCGATGTAGGACATATTGTAGATGATGTGGATGAGGGTGAAGATAAAATTGCTAAAAAAGCACGAATAGAGCAATTGGAACCGATGGAAGTCGTACAACGTTATACCGTTGATTTCCATGAAATACTAAAAGCTTTTAATTTTTTACCACCAAGTATTGAGCCTACTGCTACAGGACATATTATTGAACAAATAGAAATCATTAAAAAAATCATAGCCAACGGGATTGGGTATGAATCTAATGGTTCGGTTTATTTTGATGTAAAGAAATACAACGAAACCAAGCATTACGGAATTCTAAGTGGTCGAAACATTGAAGATATGTTGGCCAATACACGTGATTTAGATGGTCAATCGGACAAAAAAAATCCGCAAGATTTTGCCCTATGGAAAAAAGCCGAACCACAACATATTATGCGTTGGCCTTCTCCTTGGAGTGATGGATTTCCGGGATGGCATTTAGAATGTACAGCCATGAGCACCAAATATTTAGGAAATCATTTTGACATACATGGAGGCGGAATGGATTTAAAATTTCCTCACCACGAATGCGAAATTGCTCAAAATGAAGCTTGTACTGGTCAAACGCCGGTAAATTATTGGATGCATGCCAATATGCTTACGCTGAATGGCAAAAAAATGTCCAAATCAACTGGAAATAATATTTTGCCAGGCGAAATTTTATCGGGGAAAAATACCATTTTAAGCAAACCTTTTTCTGCTGCGGTTACCCGATTTTTTATGCTACAAGCTCATTACCGAAGTATTTTAGATTTTTCAGATGATGCCATATTAGCTGCCGAAAAAGGATATAAACGTTTAATGGAGGCTTTAACAATTTTACCCAATCTCGCAACAAATTCAACTACTTCGTTAAATATTGCAGCGTGGAAACAAAATTGTTATGACGCCATGAATGATGACTTTAACACCCCTATTTTAATTGCACATTTATTTGAAGGTGTTCGATTCATCAACTTGCTCAACGAAAACAAAGAAACCATTAGTACGAATGATTTAATCGATTTTACCAAAACCATGCAAGTTTTTATCTTGGATATTCTAGGTTTAAACGAAGAAAAATCTTCCGATAACACTATCTCTAAATTAGAAGGAATGATTTCGATGTTAATTGGAATGCGTAATCAAGCAAGAGCCGACAAAAATTTTGCTCTTTCGGACCAAATTAGAGACCAACTTATTGCGTTAGGCATTCAGTTGAAAGATGGTAAAGAAGGAACTACTTTTAGTATTCAGTAAACTGATTGTAGTTGACATAGATCAGTTAGTAATTGAAATAAACTTACTAACCCATTTGTAAACCAACCATTTAAAATATATTTATTCCTAATGCTCTGAATACGGTATGTTTAATAAAATTCTCACATATCCATTTGTACTAATCGTTCGGTTTTACCAAGTAGCCATATCCCCTTTTATGCCAGCTGCTTGTCGTTTTGAGCCAACATGTTCAAGTTATATGATTGAAGCATTACAAACCCACGGATTGATATACGGTGGTTTTTTGGGTATAAAACGAATATTGAGTTGCCATCCTTGGGGCAGACAAGGATATGATCCAGTTCCTAAAAAACACCGCAAAGATTAACTTTATTTAACGAAAAACATTAGTTTAAAAGGCTATTTTTACAACTTAAACAAAAAAATAAAACTTCATGACAACAGCTTTACATATGATTTGGAATCCATCAGAAGGTATCGATTTAGGTTTCTTTATGATTCGTTTTTACAGTTTAATGTTTGTAATTGCTTTTGGTTTAGGTTGGTATTTAATGAAACAAATCTTCGTTCGCGAAGGTGAATCGATTGATAAACTGGATTCATTGTTTGTTTGGTCGGTTTTAGCCACCTTAATAGGAGCTCGTTTAGGGCATGTTTTATTTTATGATTGGGAATATTTTAGAAACCATATTGCCGAAATATTTTTACCTTTTCGTTTTAGTCCGAATTTTGAATTTACTGGCTATCAAGGCTTAGCAAGCCACGGAGCAGCAATTGCTATTATTGTAGCCATGTATTTTTTTAGCAAAAAAATATTAAAACGCCCTTTACTATGGATTTTAGATCGCATTGTAATTCCCGTTTCGAGTGGTGCTGTTTTTGTCCGTTTAGGAAACTTCTTCAATTCTGAAATTATTGGAAAAGAAACCGATTCTGTTTTTGGAATTCGATTTTTACACGATCAATTTAATCCTAGAGAGGCGGTAAATGCAACTCAAATGCCCAATCCCAAAGCGGCATATAATGCTATTATAAATGATCCAAAATTTGCTGATTTATTAGCTCAAGTTCCGGCGAAACACCCAACTCAATTGTACGAAGCATTTTGTTATGTATTTGTTTTTGCAATCTTATTTTATTTATATTGGAAAACAAACATTCGACAAAAATCGGGGTATTTATTTGGACTCTTTTTAGTACTCTTGTTTGTAGTACGATTTATAGTGGAATTTGTGAAAGAAAGCCAAGGTGGATTTGAAAACGAATTAGGTATTTTCTCAACTGGACAATGGCTCAGTATTCCTTTTATCATTGTTGGAATATACTTCATGATAAGAGCCAATAATCTTCCGAAAACGGTTTAAAAACATAACTCCTAAAAAAAGTAATCCGAAGCAAATTTTGTTTCGGATTTTTTATAATGGGTAATAAATTCCAAATTCAATATTCTTAGTATTGTAACCCGAATTTTTTGATTGAATACCCGCATTAAAAACATGGCGCAAACTGGGTCTAAAATCAATAGTAAAACGATTGATTTTATTCGAGATACCCATAGCCACTACATCTGCAAAAGAAAAACCTGAGGACATTCTTTCGGTTTCGGTATCTGTTATCAAAGGACCTATACTCCCTAAAACATATATGCTCATCTTTTTGAAAAGAGGTTTTCTAACTAAAAAACTCACATTTAAAACGTATTCATTAACGTCTTTTAATTTCGTGTAAACAGCCCGCTTTTCTTCAAAATTGACCTCCTCTGGTTTGACAAAATACAGATTTTTCAATTGGTGCTATGCCAAATTAATTTCTGGTTGTACTAAAACTTGAAATTGAAAATTAGAGTTTTTTTTAACCGTATAATAAACTTGTATTTTATAGAAGCTAAATGTTTTAAGACATACAATAAGGAAATAAACGTAGCGCCTCAAAATCCAAATTCAAAAACTTTTTTATTAATATATAAGCAACTGTAAATCAAAAAAAAAAAAAAAAAAAAGGATTCAACAAATGCTGAATCCTTTTAATTAATAGAAGATAATATTATTCTTGATTGTGTTTTTCTTCAATATTATGTTTGTCTGCGTCAGATATAGTATCTACTAAAACTGGAGTCGCAATAAATAAAGAAGAATAAGTTCCAACTACAATACCCACTAACATTGCGAAAATAAACCCTCTGATTGATTCTCCACCAAAAACGAACATAATTAATAATACTAAAATCATTGTTAAAGAAGTATTCAATGTTCTTGAAAGTGTAGTATTAATAGAGGCATTCACAATATCTTTGAAAGTACCTTTACGGTTTCCTAACAAGAACTCTCTAATTCTGTCATAAACAATTACAGTATCATTCATAGAGTAACCAATAACAGTAAGAATAGCTGCAATAAAATGTTGGTCCATTTCCATGTGGAAAGGCATAAACTTATAACATAAAGAGAAAATTCCAAGTACAAAAATGACGTCATGAGCAACAGCTAAAATAGCTCCTAATGAATATTGCCATTTACGGAATGAAATCATTAAGTATAAAAAGATAACCGCCATTGCACCTAATACTGCCCAATAAGAGTTGTTTTTGATATCTTCTGAAATGGCAGCACCAACTTTAGCAGATTGCAATACACCTACTTTTTTTCCATCAAAAGTATTAGTAAAGTTTTCATATGAAGTATTTGGAAAATACTTTTTCAAACCTTCGTATAACTTTTCGTTAACTTCCTTATCAACAGCAATTCCTTCTTCTTTGATTTTATATTTAGTAGTTAATTTTAATTGATTGTCTTCGCCTAAAACTTTTGCTTCGACAGGAGTTCCAAATTCAGCCGTTAATTCTTCTGAAACTACAGATGCATCAACTGGTTGCTCAAATTTCACTTGAAAAGTTCTTCCTCCAACGAAATCAACACCTTCATCTAAACCATTTACAAAAAATATAGAAACCAAACTTACTACTACAACAATTGCTGAAAAAATGTAAGTGAATTTTTTAATCTTGATAAAATCAAAATGGAAGTTTGTAAACCAATTTTTGGTAATGTTAGTACAGAAAGTTAAATCAGCTTTTCCAGCAATATTTTTATCAATAAAAATACGAGCAATGAAAATTGAAGTAAATAAAGACGTAATAATACCAATTAATAAAGTTAAAGCAAATCCTTTAATAGGTCCTGTTCCAAAAATAAACAAGATAGCACCAGTTAAAATATGCGTTACGTTTGCATCAATAATAGAACGCATTGCGCCGTGCCAACCGTAGGAAGTAGCAACAGCTTCTGCTAACGATTTTCCATCTCTTAATTCTTCTTTTGCTCTTTCGTAAATAATAATATTAGCATCTACCGCTGTACCTAAAGTAAGTACGATACCGGCAATACCTGGCAAGGTTAATACAAAACCAAAACTTGCCATAATACCAAAAATAAACAACAAGTTTAACAACAATGCTAAGTTAGCATACCAACCTGCTTTACCGTAGTAAAACACCATCCAAATACATACTAAAATAAATCCTAATACAGATGAAATAGTACCTGCGTCAATTGCCGCTTGTCCTAACGAAGGACCCACAACCGTAGACTGAACGATATCGGCTGATGCTGGTAATTTACCGGCATTTAAAACGTTTGCTAAATCTTTCGTTTCTGTAACATCAAAAGATCCTGTAATTTCTGATCTTCCTCCAGCAATTGGCCCACTAGAAACACCTGGCGCTGAGTATACCACATTATCCAAAACAATAGCAATGAATCCTTTTTGCGAATAAGCTCTACCTGTTAGTTCTTCCCAAATTTTTGCTCCCTGCGGACTCATTTGCATAGATACTGCTGGTTTTCCCATTTGATCAAAAGTATCTTTAGCATCAGTAACAACACCACCACTCATAGCCGCTACGTTGTCTCTGTTTCCTTTTAAAGCATATAATTCTACCGTCTCAATTTCTTTACCTTTTGCATCTGTCGTAGTTGAAGGTTTCCCCCATACAAATTTCACAAAACTCAATTGAGCTGGTAATAAAACTTTAATATCCGATCTTTTAAAATAACCGTTAATAGTCGCTGTATCCTTTGGAGCAAAAAGTCCTAATACTGGACCACCACCTTGACCGATTAATTTATCGAATAAAGGATTGTTCCCTTTTTTAGCATCTAGCGAATCTTTATCATTCGTTAATAAATCGCTCAATGAATCTTTTGCAACAGCTTTGGTTTCAGTTGTAGCAACTTCTGTTTTCTTTAAAGCTTCATTAACCGACATTAAATAGTTCCCTACTTCGTCAATTTTATACGTTTCCCAAAACTCTAATTGTGCTTTTCCACCTAATAATTTTTTGATACGGTCAACATCTTTAGCTCCTGGTAATTCTACTAAAATTCGTCCAGTTGCCCCTAATTTTTGAATATTAGGCTGTGTTACACCAAATTTATCGATACGCTCTCTTAATACTTTAAAAGCACTTTCAATAGATTCGTCTACTTTTCTTCTGATAACAACTTTAACTTGGTCGTCATTCATTTGAAAATCAATTCCACCTTCTCCTTGCATACTTCTGTTTGCAAAAATATCAGGTGAAGCTAATTTTACAGTTCCTTTTGAATTCGCTTCAAAAGCTTCAAAAAACTTATCTAAATAGGTTTTGTTTCCTTGTGTATTAGCTGTTGCATCTGCTAATGACTTATTAAAAATTGGATTTTTCGAATTGTTTGACAATCCTTTTAAAACATCTTTAATAGAAATTTGAAGAATTACGTTAATTCCTCCTTCTAAATCAAGACCTTTATTTACTTGCTTGTTTTTTACTTCATCATAAGTAAAATTGGTAAATCCAAGACTAAAAACTTTCTCTTTACTAATGGAATCTAAATATTTTAATTCTTTCTCAGAGTTTCCTGCTGCGAAAGTTTTAGCATCACTTTTGACTTTGTCGGCCACAAAAGTGAAGGAAAGTTGGTAAATACTTACCAATGCAAATAGAATTGCAAAAAATTTAATAAGTCCTTTATTCTGCATTATTACTAAAAATTAATTATGTTTTATGTTTGTAATTGTTTTTAATTTGATTGAAACACTAATTTTAAACAAGCTTAGATTCTCCAAAAATCAAGGTCGCTAATCTCCTGATTTTTTTTGAACCGAGCAAATATATAATTAACGAAAAGATTAACCAATTTATTTATGCATTAATATCAAAAAAAAGACTGCAAAAATGCAGTCTTTTTTTAGTATCTATATAATTGCTTTATACGAGAATCTCTTTTAAGGCTTCGTTCATCGCTCTTACCGCCTTTGCACTGTTAGCAAATAGTGTTTTTTCGTCTTGATTCAATTCCACTTGTATGATTTCTTCTACACCATTTTTCCCAATAATGCAGGGAACTCCAATACAAATATCACTTTCTCCGTATTCTCCATCGACCATTACAGAACAAGCAATCATCTTTTTTTGATCATTTAAAATACTATCTACTAAATAGGCTACCGAAGCTCCAGGCGCATACCATGCCGAAGTTCCTAAAAGTTTGGTAAGAGTAGCCCCACCTACCATCGTATCGTTTGCTACTTTTTGCAAAACAGCTTCGGAAAGAAATTGCGTAACCGGAATTCCATTATAGGAAGCCAAACGGGTCAAAGGAATCATGGTCGTATCTCCATGCCCTCCGATAACCATTGCCGAAATATCATTTGCAGGTTTATCTAACGCGAGTGATAAATAGGTTCTAAATCGAGAACTATCAAGCGCACCACCCATTCCGATAATTCTATTTTTAGGCAAACCTGTTGCTTTAAGCGCCAAATAGGTCATAGTATCCATGGGATTTGAAACCACAATAATAATAGCGTTAGGCGAATATTGCAAAACATTCTCAGCAACCGATTTTACTATTCCTGCATTAATACCAATTAATTCTTCTCGGGTCATGCCTGGTTTTCTAGGAATTCCCGAAGTTATTACTACTACATCACTATTTATTGTTTTTGAATAATCATTGGTAACTCCTGAAACTTTTGTATTGAAAGCTGTATTGGTTGCACATTGCATAATATCCAACGCTTTTCCTTCGGCAAAACCTCCTTTAATATCCAATAAGACTACTTCACTAGCAATTCCTCGATAAGAAATGACATCTGCGCAGGTTGCTCCCACATTGCCTGCTCCAACAATAGTAACTTTCATAGTGTGCTTTATTTAAGGTTAATTAATAATTACCCCTAATTTACGCATCTATATTGGCATATACGGCATTTTTTTCAATAAATTCTTTACGTGGTGGGACTTCGTCTCCCATCAACATTGAAAAAACACGATCTGCTTCGGCTAAACTTTCAATTGTTACTTGGCGTAATGTTCTAAAACTTGGATCCATTGTAGTTTCCCACAATTGTTCTGCATTCATTTCACCAAGACCTTTATAACGCTGAATTGCCGCGCTACCTCCCATTCTTTCATTGGCTTGGTCACGTTGAACATCGTTCCAAGCATATTCTTTTTTATTTCCTTTTTTAACTAAATATAAAGGTGGAGCCGCAATATACACGTGTCCCTCTTCGATTAGTTCTTTCATAAATCTAAAAAAGAATGTCAAAATAAGTGTTGAAATATGACTACCATCAACATCGGCATCACACATAATGATAACTTTGTGGTAGCGTAATTTCGAAATATTTAAGGCTTTACTATCTTCTTCGGTTCCTACAGTTACTCCTAATGCCGTAAAAATATTACGAATTTCCTCGTTTTCAAAAACCTTATGATGCATGGCTTTTTCAACGTTCAAAATTTTACCTCTTAATGGCAAAATAGCTTGAAAATTACGGTCGCGACCTTGTTTTGCAGTTCCACCCGCCGAATCTCCCTCGACAAGATATACTTCGCATTTTTCCGGATCTTGTTCAGAACAATCTGATAATTTTCCTGGTAATCCACCGCCACCCATTACGGTTTTGCGTTGTACCATTTCGCGTGCTTTTTTGGCAGCGTGACGGGCCTGAGCAGCCAAAATAACTTTTTGAATTATTGTACGAGCATCATTTGGATTCTCTTCTAAATAATTCTCTAACATTTCTGCTACTGCTTGACTAACCGGCGAAACCACCTCACGATTACCTAATTTGGTTTTGGTTTGACCTTCAAATTGTGGTTCGGCTACTTTTACCGAAACAATAGCGGTTAAACCTTCACGAAAGTCATCTCCCGCAATTTCGAATTTTAATTTATCCAACATTCCCGAAGCATCGGCATATTTCTTAAGTGTTCGTGTAAGACCACTTCTAAAACCTTGTAAATGCGTTCCTCCTTCGTGTGTGTTGATATTATTTACATAAGAAAAAATATTTTCACCATAACTTGTGTTATAAATTAAAGCCACTTCTACCGGAATTTCTCCTTTATCATGATCCATACTGATAACGTGCGAAATAATAGGTTCGCGATTACCATCTAAATAGCGAATATATTCTTTCAATCCTTCTGTCGAGTGAAAAACTTCTTGTTTAAATTCGCCTTTTTCGTCAACTTCTCTTTTATCGGTAAAAGTAATGGTGATTCCTTTATTTAAAAAAGACAATTCACGCATACGAGCTGATAAGGTTTCATAAGAAAACTCAATAGTTTGTTGGAAAATAGTAGGATCTGGATAAAATGTTTGTCGTGTTCCTCTTTTCTCTGTTTCTCCAATTTGTTTTACTGGATAAATAGATTTTCCTCTTTCGTATTCTTGTTCGTAAATCTTTCCTTCTCTAAAAACGGTAGATTTCATATGAACCGAAAGCGCATTTACCACCGAAACTCCAACCCCGTGCAAACCTCCAGAAACTTTATAAGAGTCTTTATCAAATTTTCCCCCTGCTCCAATTTTAGTCATTACAACTTCAAGTGCCGAAACGCCTTCTTTTTTATGTAAATCAACCGGAATACCACGACCGTTATCTTCAACTGTGATAGAACCATCTTCGTTAATTGCAACACTAATAGTATCACAATGTCCTCCCATGGCTTCATCGATAGAGTTATCAACAACTTCATAAACCAAATGGTGGAGTCCTCGAACACCTACATCTCCAATGTACATCGATGGTCGCATTCTTACGTGCTCCATTCCTTCTAGTGCCTGAATACTATCTGCTGAATAATTGTTCTTCTTGATTTCTTCGCTCATATGTTTTATTATAAAATATATTTATTGTCTAACACGCAAATATATAAAAACGCAAGGTATATACCCATTAATTTCTACCTTTAAAGCCCGAAGTTATTAACATATTATCAAAAAAAAGCATCATTTTTACATACCTTTTTGTTTTATATAATAAATACTCCGTAAAACAAAAAACTACTTTCTTTTTTGGAAATCAAATCGTTTACTTAATTCATAAAAAAACCGAAATCAATAGACTCGGTTTTGGATTTTATTTGTTTTATAAAGTTACTTCACTGTTAGCTAACAACTTGGTTTTAATATGTGCTTTATTTGCCCTACCACTCGGATCAAGGTTTTCCTGCCATTTTGGAATCCATTTTCTAACCGTTTGTGCAGCGCTATTCTGATGAAATAAATTGTTAAAAATCATCCGGTAAAAATACGCTTCTTTGGTTGTTGGTGTGTTGTACGGAAATTCCTCAGCAGCAGAATTGAATTGCTCATCCGAAATTTGCGAACTACAATATTCAACCAATTCATCAATCCAGTTATAGCCTACTCCATCCGAAAATTGTTCTTTTTGTCGCCATAAGACTTCTTGAGGTAAATACGGATTTTCAGCTGTATCAAATGCTTTTCTTAAAATGTATTTTTCTTTACCTTCATACGTTTTAGGCTGTTTTTCTTCTGGTTTAATACGAACAGCTACATCTAAAAATGCTTTATCTAAATAGGGAAATCGTGCTTCTAAACCATTTGCCATAGTCGCTTTATCGGCTCGCAGCAAATCTGCCGTAAATAATTTTTGCACCCTTTCAATAGTTTCTTTTTGAAATTCTTCTGCTGAGGGTGCATTCCTAAAATACAAATAACCGCCAAAAATTTCATCCGAACCTTCTCCCGACAACACGATTTTAACTCCTGTCTCAGCAATGGCTTTAGATAAAAAATACATCGGCACACTAGCACGAATGGAAGTTACATCGTAGGTTTCCAAATGCCAAATTAGGTTTTTTAAAATAGCGATTCCTTCGTGAACTGAAAAATAAAATTCGTGATGATCAGTGCCTAAAAAGTCAGCTACTTGTCTGGCAGCCAAAACATCGGGCGCATCTGCATCCAGTCCTATTGCAAATGATTTTATTTGTTTGCCTTCTTTTTTCATCAATCGAGTTGCAATTGAAGCTGTTATAGAGGAGTCTAAACCTCCTGATAACAATACTCCAACAGACGCATCACTGATTAAACGTTTACGAGTGGACTCGGTTAACATGTCTCTCAATAAAGTTAAATCTAATTTTTGATCAGCTAATTCATAATCTTCATATTCAGGAATATAATATTTAACAAAACCTGTTTGAGGCGTATAATAATGTCCTGGAGGAAATGTAGAGAATGTTTTACATTGGTCGGCAATTGCTTTCATTTCGGAAGCAAAATAAATACGGCCTCGTTCATCTAAGCCATAATACAATGGTTTTACGCCCAAAGGATCACGAGCAGCAATAAAATCGTCACCATTTATTACGATAAAGGCAAACGAACCATCTAATTTATCACAAAATTCATAACCAAATTTTTCATACAAATGCACAATTACTTCTGCATCTGATTTGGTTCTAAAAGTAACCTCTTTTAGCAAACTATCCTTGATTTCTTGATGGTTGTAAATCACACCATCTTGTACCATCCAAGCATTTTGAGTTCCTTGAATGGGTTGTTTTCCTGTTTTTAAATCAATTGTAGAAAGTCGCTGATGCGATAAAATATGCCCTTTTTCTGTTACTTGAAAACCATTTTCATCGGGACCGCGGTGCGACATACGCAATGAAATTTGTTGTACTAATTTCGGATCTTTTCCTTTTCCGATGATGCCTAAAATCCCGCCCATACTCCTTTTCTATTTTAAATAATTTTAACTTATTGTTATAAAATCAAATTTATCAATAAATTATAGTAGTGCAATGCTTTTTAAAAATATTGCACAAAAACAAGCCAATTTATTTTTTTTCTAACAAATTAAATATACTTCTCGTATAAGGCTTTTATTTACCTTTCAAATACAATTCCATTTGGCGGTATTGGAAGTTGTATTTATTTTTGCAGCATGAACGATAATTTTATAACCGAATTTTTCGGCATAGGCATACAAAATGGTAAAACTCCTGAAAACTTAGGGGTTTTATGGCGAACAGCGCAAAACTTAGGAGCTAGTTATATTTTTACTATTGGAAATCGCTATGCTAAACAAGCTTGTGATACAGAAAATGCCGTAAAATCGATGCCTTATTTTCATTATGAAAACTTCGAAGAATTCTTTAAGAACTTACCAAAAGGCGCTCGCTTGGTTGGTGTGGAATTAGACGACAGAGCGGAAGATTTAGAAACTTTCGAACATCCGCGTCGTTGTGTGTATTTATTAGGCGCAGAAGACAATGGCCTTTCGAAACAAGCCATCGCAAAATGTCACTCTTTAGTGAAATTCAAATCGGAAAAAAGTCTGAATGTATCGGTAGCAGGAAGTATTGTTATGTATGATAGAGGACTTAATAAGCCGAGGTCATAAACCATTTCTTATTCTTTATAGAATTTCTTGCTGTCAGTTCGAGCGCAGTCGAGAACAAATAATACATCTCGACTTCGCTCGATGTGACAAACTAAAAGACTAATTTCTTTCATAAAAAAAAGCAGATTTATACCATTCGATACAAATCCGCTTATTATATTATTCGATTTAAAATCTAGTTATTGATAATACGAACATTCATTTCTTCGACTTTTTTAGCAGAAAGTAATGTTGGTGCTCCAAATAATAAATCGTCACTGGTTCCTGTTTTCGGGAAAGCCATCACCTCTCTAATCGAAACTTTTTTCTCCAAAATCATCATCAAACGATCGATTCCCCAAGCGATTCCTCCGTGTGGCGGCGCACCGTATTGGAAAGCTTTATACATCGTTCCGACACTTTTAATCATTTCTTCTTTGTTGTAACCCATATTTCTATAGGTAGCTTCCAGAATTTCTGATTTATGTGCACGAACTGAACCTCCACCAATTTCGTAACCATTCAAGATAATATCGTATTGTTGCGCAATGATGGTACCGATTTCTTCTTCTTTACCATTCATGTGCTTTTCTAAATCATAAACAGCAGGCATTGAAAACGGATTATGCGTAAATGTCCATCTTCCTTCATCGGTTTTTTCAAACATTGGGAAATCAACTACCCAAGCCGGACGTAATTCCTTAGGGTTAATCAAATGCAACATTTTACCCATTTCCTGACGAACAGCATCTAAAGCTTTATTTGCTGTAGCATAATCTGCCGCAGAGAAGAATACGATATCTCCAACTTCAGCATTCGTCACTTTTATAATTCCAGCTGCAATTTCTTCTCCTAAGAACTTAATAATTGGCGATTGCAACTCATCTTCATTCACAATAATATAAGCCAATCCACCTAAACCGTGTTGTTGCGCAACAGCAGTCAAGGCTTCAATCTGACCTTTGGACATACGCTTATTTCCTTGTTCTTTGGCCGAAACTTTGATACATTTTACGATTCCGCCTTCTTCAATTGGTTTACTAAAAACTTGGAAAGTCGTTTCTTTTACAATTTCGGTAATGTCTTGCATTTTCAAACCAAAACGCAAATCTGGACGATCACAACCATAATAATCCATTGCCTCTTTGTATGTCAGTACTTCAAACGGGTGCAAAATCCATTTTTTACCATAAATTCGAGTTACGACTTCGTTAAACAATTTGGTATTCAAATCGATGATCTGTTGCATGCTACCATAAGCCATTTCCATATCCAATTGTGTGAATTCTGGCTGACGATCTCCACGAGAATCCTCATCTCTAAAACAACGAGCCACTTGGAAATATTTCTCATAACCACTCACCATCAACATTTGCTTGAATTGTTGTGGCGCTTGTGGCAAGGTATAAAACGCACCAGCTTGTTTACGAGAAGGCACAATGAATTCACGTGCTCCTTCGTCGGTTCCGGCACTTAAAATTGGCGTTTCTATTTCTAAAAACTCTTCTTCGTCTAAAATATCACGAATTAACTTGATCACTTTATGACGGTTTACAATTGCTCTTCGAACTTCTTCATTTCGGTGATCCAAAAACTTGTATTGAAAACGAGTCGCTTCATTTGTTTTGGCCGCTCTTTTAATTTCGAAAGGCAAAGTTTTAGACAAGTTTAAAATTTCTAATTCGGATGTTTTTAATTCGATTTTACCAGTTCGTAAACCTGCATTGTAATCATCTGCATTACGCCCAACCACAATTCCTTTTACCGAAATAACCGATTCTGGCTTTAATTTTACCAACTCATCGATATTAGGAAACGTTTCTCTACTAATATTCACTTGGAAAACCTCAAAACTAGAATCACGCAAATCGATAAACATCAACTCACCGTGATCACGAACGCTCGCAACCCAACCCGATAAGACCACTTCTTGATTGATACTTTCCTCAGATAATTGCGATATTTTATGTGTTCTATAAGTCTCTTTTACAATTACAGGAATTTCAGGAAGTACTTCTTCTTGACTTTCTTTTTGTTCTAAAATGGTTTCTTTCGAGGCTTTCTCAGTTGCTTGCTTATTATCTGCAACAACTTTATTTCCTAATTGGTCTAAAATAACCTGACGAATTACTTTTCCGTTGGCTCCTTTACCCAAAACACCTAAAACTTTACCAACCAGAATACCTGCTTTTCCTTGATCTCCAGCAGCGATAGCTACCGATACAGCCTCATTTTCAGAAATTACTTTAGCAATAACTTCTTGAATTTTATCTTCGGAAATTGTGTTTTCTTCAAAATATTTAGTGTAGTCAAAAGTGGCGTCTTTTAGATAGTTTGTAATCGCATTTTGAACCAAAACAGCCGTAATTTTCTCCGCTTTAAACAAAGCAAAAATGGTTATCAAATGCTCAATATCATGGATTTTATCATAATCCTCTGCTTTGATATTATTCGATAAAGTTTTAGCCACAAATGACGGATCATTAATCGAATTGTTCAAGGAAACAAAAGTTCTTGAACGCAATGCGTCTGCCGTAAAGAACTTCGCATCTTGTGGTAAAACGCCACCATTAATCAAAATAGATTCTACTGCAAAAGGTAACGCAGCCATATCAACTCGAATAGCCTCAATATCTTTTTTGATGTTTACAAAAGGTAAATCTGGCTCGGAAATGAAACGGTAATCGGCTTCAAATTCCTTTTTACGCATGGTTTTGGTTTGCTTCAAATCAGCATCCCATAAAACCGTTGTTTGATCTGGTCTGAACGCTTTGTTTTCGATGAAATAATTGAATTGCTTCTCTACTTCTTCTTTCAAAGCTTCAATCATAAACTTAAACGAGTTCAGGTTTTTGATCTCCGTTCTTGGATTTAAAGTATTCGAATTAATTTTACGCAACGAAACCGAAACATCCGATTTGAATTCTCCTTTTTCTAAATTTGCTTCAGAAATTCCTAAATTCTGAACAATACGTTGAATGTATTGCGCATAAGTCGAAGCATCTTCGATATTACGAACACAAGGCTCGGTTACAATTTCAATCAACGGAACACCCGCTTTGTTAAAATCAACTAACGAAATTTTCTTTTCGTGCATCAATTTCGCAGCATCTTCCTCAATATGCACCTGAGTTAAATTCACCGTAAATTGTGTACCATCATTTCGGTAACAAGAAACGTGTCCATCAGGAATTATCGGATTATGAAATTGTGTAATCTGAATATTTTTTGGATTATCCGGATATTCATAATGCTTTCTATCCCATGAAATCACTTCGTTACTAAAAGACGAATCGACTGCTTTTCCGAAATAAATGGCCTTGGTCACCGCCTCTTTGTTAACGGCAGGCAACACGCCCATTTGTCCGGTACAAACCGAACAAATATTTTGGTTAGGTGTTTCAACTTCTTGATTTGGACAAGAACAAAACAACTTGGTTTTGGTATTCAATCGAACGTGCGTTTCCAGTCCGATAACCAATTCTAAATCGTGGGCTTTTAATGCCGCTGTTAATTGCTCTAATTCCATTATAGTATATCTTTTAAGAAGTTTGCAAATTGCAATACTAATTCATCATTATTTTTTGCTGCTGTAATTTGCAGTCCTGTGATTGTTCCTTGTGGCACGGTTAACGTTGGTAATTGTCCCAAACTAAAACCAACGGTATAAGCATCCGACAAATACATCGCCAAAGGATCTTTTAAACTATCTCCAATTTTAGGAGGTGTACTTGGTGTAACTGGTGACAAAATCACATCTACCTCTTGAAAATCTTTACTGAAATTTTCAGAAATTTGATCTCTTACAGCCAATCCTTTCAAATAAATTTCATCCGAAAAACCTTGTGATAATACTTGGTTCCCTCCAACGATTCGGCGTTTGGTTTCTTCTGAAAAGTTTTCAGAACGAGTCACCGCATAACTGTCAATTAAATTTTCTCCTTCGATACGATTTCCGTAATTGGTTCCGTCTAAACGAGATAAATTTGAAGCGGTTTCGGCCATTGCCAAAGTATAATAGGTTGAAACCAAAATATCCGATTGGAAGAAATCCAACTCTTTTACTTCGATTCCTTTTGCTTTTATTTTTTCGATAGAAGCTAAAAAATCCGCTTTTATCTTTGAGTCGATTGCTTCGCTATCTACGAAATTTTTAAAGTACCCGATAGTTTTCACAGTAGAAAATTTTACCGCTTCTTCTGTAATTTCGGTTGAAGTAATGGTCGTTTGATCTTTTGGATCTTTTCCGCTCATGACATTCAATACAATTCGGATATCTTCAATTGATTTTGCCAAAGGTCCAACGCAATCTGTAGAAGAAGCATACGCCATTAGTCCAAATCGAGAAACTCTACCATAAGTTGGTTTCAAACCATAAATATGATTGTATCCCGCAGGCTGACGAATCGAACCTCCAGTATCTCCTCCAATAGAAAACACCGTATAATCTAAAGCGACATTTACAGCAGAACCTCCACTTGAACCACCACCTACTAATTCTGGATTCACAGCATTTTTTACCGCTCCAAAAATGGTATTCTCACTTGAAGAACCGTGACCAAAACTGT
This sequence comes from Flavobacterium agrisoli, assembly GCF_016522065.1. GTDB lineage: Bacteria > Bacteroidota > Bacteroidia > Flavobacteriales > Flavobacteriaceae > Flavobacterium > Flavobacterium agrisoli. The sequence continues at coordinate 667,415 of NZ_JAEHFV010000001.1, forward strand.
CGCAGTTTTCTTTTACCAACGGTATCGCACCGGCATTCAATAATTTTTGAATAGCAGTTGCTGTATAGGCAGATTTGTAGTTTTTCAACAACTCAGAACTTGCTGTCGTGTAGGTTCCTTGAACCATATATACATCTTTAATTCCAAACGGAATTCCTTCTAACAAGCCAATTTCTTCTCCGTTTGCAATTTTAGCATCCACTTTTGCAGCCAATTCCAAAGCCAAAGTATCTAAAAGTGAATTAACAGAATTGTATTTATTTTGTTTCAGTAATTCTAATTTTTCTTGTACCAAAGCCGTACAAGTTATTTCTTTTGCCACCAATTGCTGGTGTATTTTTTTTATCTGCGAATCCATTTTAACTTTCTATAACTTTTGCAACTACTAAAAAACCATTTTTTTTGTTCGGGAAGTTTTCCAAAATAATTTCTTTTTCGATAGCCGAACTCTCTATCACTACATCATCTCTCAAATCACTTACTGACACGCAATTTCGATTGACATTATTTAAGGAATTATCATTTGATGGTTGTGCATTTTTAATTACATCAAATAATTTGTTCACGCTCTCTGAAGGCTGTGCTCCTTTAATACTCGACAAAACGTCGACTGTCATTATTTTGCTCATGATATTAATTTAGTTTAAAAATTAAACTTATAGGTTGGCGAAAATACAAAAGTTTTATTAGGGAATCCTACTTTTTTGAGGATTTAACCTGCTTATAATACACAGAATTTAACAAATCATCAACACTTTGTGTATTCTATACTATTTCAGTTTTAGAAATACTTTTTTATCCAAAAAAAACATCATTCAACGTTTTCAATAGTATATTTTGTTCCATTAATTTCAAAAGTAAAACCAGCTTGATTTCCCATCAATTTATTGCCTAACGGCGATTGAGGCGAAAGTGCAATTACGTTAATTCCTTCAATAGTAATTTTAGGCAATGCTGCACTTAGATACAAATAAATTCCATTGGCTTTTACCAAACTTCCAAGACTAATATTTGTGTTTGTTTTTTCAGCATTAATTTTATCTAAAATAGCTTTTTGTGCTAAAACTTCTTTTAATTTATGGGTAATTTTTTCCTGTTCAATATGCATCATTGACAATGCTGTTTCGTGTTTATCACCGGCAGAACCTTTGGCATCATTTTTTGAATCCTCCGTCAAAGCAGTAATCATATCACTAAAAGCATCTATTTTATCTTGAACCAATTGTACGTAATATTCGTGTATTTTTTGTTTGAAAGTCATTTCTTTTTAAGTTGCTAAGTGGCAAAGATACTAAGATTTTAATCCTTTTATAAAACCCAAAAACCACTCCGTTTTATGAAGTGGCTTTTTGATTTTCTTTGTGGACACGTTTATAAATAAACGCTATCGAGATTCTATCGAATAACTCATAAACCTAGAAGTTGTTTTTGTTGATCTTGTGTTAGCTTTTTCGTTTTACCGGATTCAGCCTGTTGAATTGACTTATCAATCTTTGAGATATATTCACTTTCGCTTAATAAAGTTGGTTCATCTGAATTCTGAATTTCAAAACGAACTTTCATTTCTTCCAACAAAGATTTCAGCAAAGACTTTTGCTTTTCGTTTTTCGGATAAATTGTAATACTTTCCATTTTCTTTCTGGTTTAATGAATTATACAAAAGTAACGAAAAAACAACAATAACTACCCTGCTAAAGAGTTTGCTCTTTGAAGTCTCTCAACTTTTTCCGTGAATGCCTTTAGAGCGTATTTTCTCTTGTTGGGTGCCTACTGAAATCGGTACGAAGTCGGAGACATTCGCACAGCCAACACGACAACTTTATTTTAAAAAACTCCTCGCAGACCGGGCGTAAAACACGTGTTGTCTGTTGGCTTATTCTGTAAATGCGACGCCCTTATATTCTTTTAGTTCTGAATAAATTGTCGCACCAAGTAGTTTCCATTCTACTACACCGTGAACAAAATATTCAAATTTGTTATTGTCGTTTGTCGTGTTCACAATGATTGATAATGGTTTCCAGTTTGTCCCACTGACATAGCCTGTTGTTGAAGAGTATGCGCTGATTGGAATATTAACTTGTCCTTCTTTGTCTTTACTATACTTGATGCCTAAGTAATATTTTGAAATCAATGTTTTTTCCAAGTCAATGTCAATTAAATAAGTGTCATTACTTTTTAAACTGTCTTCTGAAACAAATTTCCAAGTTTTGATTTGATTTGAGTTTGGCTCTTTATTGTCATTGTCGCCATTGGAATGTCCAACATATGATAAAAGTCCAAATACAAAAATTATTGAAGCAAATAGTCCAAGTTTTTCACGAATAAGTTTTGTCGCTTTAAAACAGATTAAAATAAAAAACAAGAAAAGTCCAATGTTTAATAAACCCCATAATAAATATGTCATAGTAGTTTGATTTTAATGGCCTGGGAAGCTTGCAGGCAACTTGTTAATACTCGCATAAAATAACCTACTTAATTCTTAATATATTATTCCCCAGCATCCTTGTAGCTGTTAGCAGTAGCTTTTTTATTTATTCCGTTAATCTGTTTTCAATACTCATTCTTTCGTGTAAAACTCTAACGACTTCAATTTCATTTGTTTTGTCTATTTTAAAGAAAATTAAATGCGATTTTACTTTTGAAAATCTATATGATTTTCGAATTTTTCCGAAGTCACGAGCCATATCAAAATTATCGACGATATATTCAATTTCGTCAATAATTAAGTTATAATATCGATTTGCTTGTTCGACAGACCAATTTTCTGCTGTATAAATCCAAATGTTATTAATATCTTCTAATGCCTTTTCACTAATTATATATTTTGACATTATTTTTGAAAACTAGTTTTTAGCATTTCAAGATTTTTATTGCGGTCAAAGTTTTTAATTTTATTACTCTTTTCACCAATTTTTAGTTCATTGATTAGAGATTTTGTTTTAGTTTCTTCTTGCTCAAAAACTCTTAAAGCAGTTCTAACAACTTCGCTTACTGAATTATATTTTCCTGTAGCAATTTGTTCATTGATAAAGTTTTCAAAATAGTCTCCTAATAATATTGATGTATTTCGTGCCATAATTTTTCTTTTTACCAAAGGTACCAATAATTGGTATTAAATTTATTTTTTTTTCAGTTTTTTACACAAAAGTTACAGCTAACTCATTTATAATCACATAAAATTGACCTACTTAATTCTAAAGATTTTAATCCTTTTATAAAAACCAAAAACCCGCTCTTCGAAGTCTCCTGACTTCGAACTTTTTTAAATGTTATTGTAAAAAGTAAATCATCCAAAAGTCTCCCAACTTTTTCCGTGAATGTCTTTAGAGCGTATTTTCTCTTGTTGGGTGTCTATTGAAATCGATGCGAAGTCGGAGACATTCGCACAGCCACCACGACAACTTTATTTTAAAAAACTCCTCGCAGAGCGGGGGCATTCGCACAGCCACCACGACAACTTTATTTTAAAAAAAGAACTTCTCGAAGAGTGGGGCTTAGCTGTTAGCGGCTGTTTTTATATTTTGTCAGTTGTTCTTCATTAATTGCGAATACAAATTCTTCTGCATATTCAAATAAAAAATCATTAAGCTTTGTCACTTTTTGCTTGTCAATTTTTATTCGTTCGTATTTCAAATTTTGTTGTTCAAAATGTATGACAATTGCTACTTTCGGATTTATTGGATAATATAACTCAAAATTTTTCACCTTACTGTTTTCATCTTTGTCATTGATTAATAAATTCATTAATGGTTGGTCTGATGTTAAAAATTTTATTTCAGTTTCGTTTTCATAAAATATAAATTTTATGTTTTCATTTTGGGATAATGAAACAGCTAAAGAGTTTGCAAAAACTAAAGATATGATGTTGGTGTATTTTGGTATTATAAATTCACTTTTATTGAAAACTAATTCTAAACTATTTTTCATTTTTTTAGTTCTTAAAAATTGAGAACATAAAAAAATCATTGTGAAGAATAATTCATCATCATTTTCAAACATTTTTAAGTCTTCAAAATTTTTTATTTTGACAACCTTTTGTCCGTAATTTTCAATAATTGTGTGAAATTCTTCAAATAAATTTGTTCTTAATAATTCTAATATTTGGGATAGTTTCTCAATTTGTTTTTCTGAATTAGTTTCGAATACATTTTCTTTATCTAATCTTTTTAATCTTGAGTATGATGTGTAAATGTTTAACAGCTCAAGATTTATTTTTAAAGATACGTTGCAATTACTGTATTGTTTAACTAATTCTTTAAGTATTATTTCTTCTTCAAGTGAAAATTCTTCCAACGAATAAAAAAATCTTTGTTGAGCAACACCCATTAAGTTTGGTTTTGCAATTTTGTTTTTAGATTTTATATATGAATAAATCTTTTCTTCACAACTCCAAGAGCGTAAATATTCTCGCCAAACATAATGATGTTTTCTTTTAGTACTCATTTTTTATAAAATAACTGCTAACTCATTTACACTCGCATAAAATTAACCTACTCAACTCTAAAACAGTATGTTATTCGCAGGTTTACCTTTTTGTTTCAAATATATTATTTTTTCTTGCAAATCTTCAAACTTAATATTCGGTATCTATTTAGTTTTAAATCAAGTTTGTCTCAGATACTGAGTATTTAGTATTAAATGAATTCCATTTGCTTCAGATACCGAGTATCTAGTATGAAAAGAAATCAGTTTGCCTCAGATACCAAGTATCTAGCCTGAAAAGAACCAAGATTACCTTAAATACTCGGTTGACAGACTTACTACAGCACTGTTTTTAAAAAAAACACTCCAAATAATCAATCTATTACATTTTTTATAGCTTTTTTACTACATTTAATCCTTAACTATTAACCATAAATAAATAATTATGAAAAAACTAGAACGCTTAAATCTAGCGCGTTTATCAAACCTAGAATTCGGGCAACTCTTAAAAAGCACTTGTGACGAACTTGCAAATTCAGCCGGACTTAACATCACCGACGAGGTATTCGTAAATTATATCAACATGCTAGCTGCCAAGTCTGCCGATTATGATAAATCACAACTTCAGATTACCAAAAGCGATGCCACTGCCAAAATTGTTGAAGCCGATAAGCAAAGAGATAACGCCATTACGGCTTTGTTACGCATCCTTAACGTTTTTGAACTTTCGGATAATACGGCTGAGTTGGAAGCGTACACTAGCCTTTTTAATTTGTTTACTAATTATAAAGGCATTCAAAACTGGAATTTTGTAGAAGAAACCAACGGCATCGATAATCTGCTGATAGAATTGGAAACTCAAAAATACAGTGAGCATCTAACTACTTTGACCATGACCTCTTTTGTAGAACGTATCAAAATTGCCAACGACCAATTTAAGCTACTATTTTCTGAGCGTACTCAGGAAAAAGCCAACAAGGAAGTGTATGATGTAAAATTGCTTCGTCAGGAAATTACTAAAGTCTATACTGATTTATCGAATTATGTTTTGAGTCTTTCCAAAGCGTTGGATTCGGAGCAATACAACCGCTCTTTGAACTTACTAAACACCACCCGAAAATATTACTCGGATATGCTGGCGCGCCGCAATAACAAAACCACAACTGACGCAGCGGCTGTCAATTAATATTCATACACAGATTTTCAACTGACTACATTTAACCGCAATGAGCGCAAAGAAAAAATATCAACTTTTATAATTAACCATTGGGATTACAAAGCTTTGTGAACCTTTGCGTATTTCTTTGCGAACTTTGCGGTTATTTATTTAAATCAAAATCATTTTAGTGAAAACAAAATTTAACACGTATTTATCTTTTTTTAGTAATGCAATCAATAATTTTAGCTTTTTAATTAATTTAATTATACTATGAAAACAACTACATTTATTACTTCTGTTGCTTTTGGAATTACCATGCTTTTATCTTCGAATGTACAAGCACAAAAATTCCCAAACTTAGACAAGAGCCCAATGGACATGGCGTCTTATCCTAATGATTATAAAGATGCAAACAAAATAGCAAGAATAATTTACAGCCGTCCGCAATTAAATGGTCGTAGTTTGACAGAATTAATTCCGCAAGGAAAAGTTTGGCGTACAGGTGCTAACGAAGCATGCGAAATTACTTTTTACAAAGATGTAAAATTAGGAAACACCAAATTAAAAGCGGGGACTTATACCTTGTTTACTTTGGCCGAAAAAGACAATTCGTGCACGGTTATCATTAGCAAAGATTTGAATGTTTGGGGAGCTTATACCTACAACGAAAAAAATGATGTAGCACGTTTAAATGTTCCTTTGTCTCAAGGTGATGAAAAATTAGAAGCTTTTTCTATGGTTTTTACAAAAGGTACCAATGGCATTATTTTGAATATGGGTTGGGATAAATTTAGAGTGGCAATTCCTTTCACAGAATAAAACAACACCCTTTTAACAGCTAAGAGCGCAAAGATTTTGAATTTTACTTCTAAATCTTTGCGCTCTTTTTATGTGAATTTTTAAAATCTTTACATCCCTTTCTGATATAAAGTGCTGTTAAAAATCAAATTTATAATTTGCTCCCACAACTACCTGAAATCCTTGAACCGGATAATTCAACCATTTTTCATAATTCTGGTTGGCGATATTGTTAAAACGTAAAAAAGCCGTAAGTCTTTCGCTATGTTTGTAGCCTACATGTGCGTTGGCATCAAAATAACTTTCTAAAGTAATCGGTGCATAATTAATAAAAGTGGCCAAATCAGAATTAATTTGTAAATCTTTACGCTCGCCTACATAAAAGATATTAAATCCGGCAAACCATTTTGGAGTAATTTGTACATCAAGAGTCGAACTCAATTGCATAGTGGGTAAATTCCAGGCTTCTTGCTGCTCATCGGTTTTATAACTGTTAAAAGTACCGTTAATTCCGAAAGTAACATTCTCCGAAAAATCGGCTTTTAATTCCGCATAAAAACGGGTCGTACTAATATCATCATACACTACCCCAAAAGAATTTCCAAAAGCATAGTCTTGATTTGCGCTATTTTCGGTAAAATTATTACTTTTAAACAAAGCTTTATTGTTTTCAGAAAGATACGAACCGCTAATGTTATAACTGATATTATTAGCCAATTTACCTTTTAAGCCAACAAAAGCATCGTATAAATTACTGGTCGGCTCAATTAATAAAGTGGGAGATAAAAACGGATTTTGACTTACTAAATTAGCATACGAATTTTGGTTTAAAGTCCCTTGTGCCCCAGCATAAAATATCATCAAATCATTTACGATTTTGTACGACGCATTTACCTGAGGATACACAAAGAATTTATTTCTAGAACCTTCGTTATCCATACTGTAAAACAATCCGGCACCCAATTTTAAAGTCCAATCGTCTTCATTTAAAACAAAACTAGGCACGATTCCAAAGTTGGTAAAACCGTATTTAATATCGGTAACATTTGTTTGTTGGTAGTTGTTTTTAAAATTGCCACCCACATAATCCACAATTACATCGGTTTTAATATCAAAATCCATGATGTTCACTTTAAAAGAAGGCTTGACATAAAAGCGGTTTTCGGCCGAATCAAAACCATCCATAAATCGGGTATAATTAACGTTTACTTTTTCAAAAACGCTTTCCGAAAATGCTATATTTCCACCTAAAGTTATCGTATTATACACGTGTTTTGGCGAAATACTTTCAAGCAGCATTTCTCTATCATCTAAAGATAAAGTCGAGCCAAAACCCTCTGGTAAACCATACCAATTATAAATTTGATTTTGATAACCGGCTTCAACATTCCAGGACATATAACGATCGTTCATTCCGTAAGCCAGATTTAATGAAGTATCGTAAAATTCATCATTCAATTCAACCTCTTTAATTCCGCCTTGCGAAGAATGATGACGAAACATTCCTGCTACATAATCGTTATTTCCTAAATCTTGCGTAACAAATAATTCGCCAATTAAAGTACCGTAATTTCCAACACCCAAAGTAGCATAATTACCAAAAGTACGTTCGCGTTTGGCTTTTTCAACTCCTTCTGCTTTACCTTTAGATGGTGTAAAAGTAGAAGCTACTGGAAATGAAAAAATGTTGTAATTAATGGTTTCTTTGGCTTTATTTCCTTCGTCTTCCAAAGGAGGATTGTCTTTTATTTTGTAGGCATCCGAAATAGTGGGTGTGTAGGGCTTTACTACATTTACTGTTTGCGAACCAATTGTTTTGTCCTTTTCCTGAGCAAAACCAAAGTGTACAACAAGTAATAAAGCAATACTAATTTTATTTTGAATCGAAATCATTCTTATCTATTTATTGAAACATTCTTTTTTGTGTTCGGAATGTTTTTATTTTACAATTGACGAATTTGTTTTGGCTTCTTCTGCTTTGATACGAGCAAGTTCATTTTGAGCTTCCGAAACCACATCTGGATAATCTTTAAAATTCTGAATTACGTTATCCAAAATATACGTTGCTTGGTAACTATCTTTTAAACCGTAAAAGTTTTTAGCCATTACAACCAATCCTTTTGCTCCAAAATATTTATATCCTGAATAATTTTTAGCTAATTTTTGAATAGCCTCGTTAGACGCTTCAAATTTGGATTCTTTATTTTTAAAATAAGCATCGTAATACAACGACTCGGCAGCTAACTCCCCTTTTGAAGTTGTAGCTAATTTGGCATAGGCTTCTTTTGCTTTATCTTCATTTCCGGTTTGCATTGCGGCTCTTGCCACTATAATTTGCGCATCACTTTTAATGGTTTCATCGGTTTTAGGATTTGCTAAAACTTTATCCGCATAATTTACCGCATTGGCATAATCCTTTTTATCGTAATACAATTTCATCAAATTAGATTGTGCATAGGTTTTATTTTGAGGAAACTCAGCCTCATTTTCCAAACGCAATAAAACCGGAATGGCTTTATCAGTATTTTTCTCTTTCAAATAAATCGATGACAATCGCGATAAAGATTGTTCTGTGTATTCGCTTCGCGATTGATTGATTACGTATTCGTAATTCGGAATGGCTTTGGTCGTTGAACCTTCATCAAATAACAACTGCCCTAGTTTGAAATTAGATTCCAATGCATGCATGCCATTAGGAAATTTCGAAATGTAATTACTGTAACCCGCAATAGCTTGCTTGGTATTATTTTGATCAAATTGTTTCGAAGCAGCTTCAAAAGTATCGTTTTCTAAATCGGCATTGGTTACATCAACAAAATCCAATGTACGAACCCAAGTCGCATATTCATCAATTTTTCCGTTATCTACATAAATTAATCGTGCTGTGGCTACAGCTTCTAAAGCTTCGGGGGTTTTAGGATAATCGGCAGCTACTTTTTTAAATTTCACTAAAGCTTGGTCGTTTCTGTCCGAATTATAATAAATCAATCCTTCTTTTAAAATGGCTTTTGCTGTAAAAGAACCGCCTTTGTATTCTGAAATCAATTGATCGTAGGCCTTAATACCTAAAGCTTCTTTTTGATCGGCAACATAGGTATTACCTAACTCATACAGCGCATCATCACGGTATTGCGATTTTTTATAGTTTTGAACAAAAGTGTTTAACTCTTCAATTTTTTTATCGTTTTTACCAACAAATCCGTAACTAATTGCTTTTTGAAAAAAGGCATAATCGGAATCAACACTTTTTAGTTCGATGGCTTTGTTATACGCATCCATAGCCGGCCAATACTTGGTTAAAACAAACTGACAGTCGCCCAAACGCATATACGAATCGGTCAATCGCATTTTATCTTCTTTGGCTTGATCAATTTGCAACTGAAACGATTTTGCCGCCGAATCGTATTCTTTTAATTTAAAATACGCATAGGCAATTTGGTAATTGCTGTTTTTAAATTCGACCGTTTCTTTGGCGTTGGCCATGGTTTGAAATTGTTTGTAACTCAACAATGCCTCTTGGAATTTATTCGTAGTATATTCAGACTCTGCTTTCCAATAGGTAGCGCGTGCTGTAAATTCCTGACTTTTATTTTCGCTTATTGATTTTTTAAACATGTTTAAAGCCTCGTCATAACTTCCTTGCGAATACAGCTCTAAGCCTCTATAAAATAATACTTTTTGATAGGCTAATTTATTTTCAGCCGATTTGTTTTTCTCTAATAAAACCAAAGCTTCCGAGTAATTTTTAGTCGAAATATAAGAGTCTATTAGCAATTTTTCGACTTCAGCTTTACTCGCGTTGTTGGGATATTTATTTAAAAAATCCAATAAAACTGCCGGAACCGTTTGATACGAATTTCCGATATCATAACTTAATTTAGCATAATTCAAACTCGCATCTTCCTGAATCGCTGCATCAAAAGGCATTTCGGATGCATTTTTAAAAGCATTTAAAGCTTGTTGTTTTTTATCAGTGTTTAAATAACTTTGACCCAAGTGGTAATAGGCATTTTGGGCTACAAAATCATTCCCTTCAATAATTTTATTGAATTGCGAAATGGCATTTTCATAGTCTTTTTGCTGATAATACGCATAACCCAATTGATAATAATCAGTGTTGTTCCATTTTCCTTTTTTTCCTTTGTATTTTACCAAAAACGGAATGGCTTGGTCGTATTTTTTTAAATTAAAGTAACTTTCTCCAATAATCTTATTAAGTTCCGATTGTTCTAAGGCATTCGATTTTGGCATAGCTTGGTTTCCTAAATCAATTGCTTTTTGAAAATTACCTAACTTAAAATTCATGTCGGCTTGGTAGTACGATAATTTTTCTTTGTACTTTTCTTCTCCCGAAACTTCATCAAAATATTTGGTAGCTTCCTTGTAATCATCCCCTTCGTAGGCCATAAAACCTAAATAATACTTGGCTTGTGAACCGTATTCTTTCGAGTTTAAAACCTTATTAAAATAAGTGGTTGCTTCTTTTTTTCGTTTGGCGTTAAAATAACTATAGCCTTTTTGAAAATTGTATTTGTCCAAATCCGATTGCGAAAGATATCCTTCATCAACTTTATCAAACCATTGCAACGCTTTAGGATAATTGGCTTGGTCAAAATAATAATGAGCTACCTCAATATAAGCTTGATTTTGTTTTGTACTCGTTGGATAATCGTTTACAAAACGCTCCATCAAAACATCAGCATTAGGCTCATTGTTTCTGATGGCACAGTTTGCTATATAATAGGCGCAATCCGCTTTTATTTCTTCGGAAACTTCTTTGCCTTTGACACTTTCAAAAAGCAATTGTGCCGATTTGTATTGATGGTCGTTGTATAAATAAAGTGCTTTATCAAAATTTTTAAGTTCGTAAGTATAAATGGTAGATTTTTGTGCCGAAACTACTCCCGAAACTACCAGAGTAGGCAACACAATAAACGTAGACAGATTTCGCATTGTTTTTTTTGTTTAGTAATCAAATGTATCAATTTCTATGCCTAATAACGGAACTTTTTGAGTTTTTATTATGAACAAAATTTTAAACATTTGCCAAATTTGGGTGCTTTTTACCCTAATTAGTTCTTTTTCATATCTTATAAAAAACACAATTTTTTGTAGCTTTTTTTCTTTTTAAAACAATTTAAATTTATTTTGAATACAATCATTAACTTAGTACTTTTACCATTCAAATCAATACCATTATGTCGCAAACCGTACTGTCTTTAAAAGATGTCACTATATTTCAAGAAGGAAGAGAAGTTTTATCACACATTAATTTAGATGTTCATCATGGTGAATTTATTTACATTATTGGTAAAACGGGTTCAGGAAAAAGTAGTTTCATGAAAACATTATATGCCGATTTACCTTTAACTCAAGGAGAAGGCCATATTGTTGAATTTGATTTGGCCACACTTAAAGAAAGTGACATTCCGTATTTGAGACGTAAAATTGGTATCGTATTCCAAGATTTTAAATTGCTTCCTGATAGAAGTATCAAGGACAACATGTTGTTTGTTTTAAAAGCTACTGGTTGGACTGTAAAGGCCGAAATGGAACAAAAAATAGACGAAGTTCTTGATAAAGTAGGAATGAAAGCGCATACCAATAAAATGCCGCACCAACTATCTGGAGGCGAGCAACAAAGAGTTGCCATTGCCCGAGCCATCTTAAACGACCCCGAATTTATTTTGGCCGATGAACCAACTGGAAATTTAGACCCACAAACCAGCGCCGAGGTAATGGAAGTTTTACGAAAAATTAATGCCAATGGTAAAACCGTAATCATGGTTACACACGATTACGCTTTATTAATGAAATACCCATCAAAAACTTTAAAATGCGAAGACGAACGCATTTTTGAAGTGGTACAACGAACCGTATAATGCTTTCTATTTTAATTCCTGTCTACAACTACAACGCTTTTCCTCTTGTATTGGAATTGCACAAACAATGTGTAGCAACTGGAATTAATTTTGAGATTTTGGTTCAGGATGATGGTTCTATTTATTTCGACAATGAAAACAATAAAATAAATGAATTTCAAAATTGTCACTTTTTAAAAAGTGATAAAAATGTTGGGCGTACAACAACAAGAAACAAATTAGTTAATACGGCTGCATACGATTGGTTACTATTTTTGGATGCGGATGTAATTCCGGTCCATCAAGACTTCGTAAAAAATTATATTTCTGAATTTAATTCGAACTATAATGTTATTTTCGGAGGGTACCAGTATCAGAAAATCAATCCTGATTTAAACAGTGAATTTAGATACAAATACGGAAGAAAAAGAGAAGAGAAATCGGCATTAGAACGTAATATTAATCCATACCAATTTATTTTTTCAGGTAATTTTTTAATTCAAAAGAAAACTTTTTTAGAAACTAGTTTTAAAGAAGATAAAAACTTTTATGGTATGGATATTTATTTTTCATACCAACTTTTTATAAAAAAAATAAAAGTGCTTCATATCGAAAACCCTATCTACCACTTAGGATTAGAAACGAACGAAATATACTTTAAAAAAAGCCTAAAGGCAGTAGAAAGTAGAAAAAAATTTCTTGTCAATTGTGAACAAATCGAAAAAATAAGTCCGTTGATTAAAAGTTATAATAAAATAAAACGTTATCACTTAATACCAATTGTAACTGTTTTTTTTAAAATTTCGGAACCAATTCTTAAAAATAGAATTTTAACGCAAAACCCTAATTTGGTTTTATTTGATGTTTATCGATTGGGTTATATGTGCACTTTAAAATAAAGCTTATGCCCTACTTTTCTATTGTCATTCCTTTATATAACAAAGAAAAATTTATATCTGATACATTAAAGAGTGTCCTATTGCAAACCTTCGTTGACTATGAAATTATCATTATAAATGATGCATCAACTGACAAAAGTGAAGAAAAAGTATTGCAATTTAAAGATCCTAGAATTCAAATTTTTAATATTAAAAATGGAGGGGTTTCTTCAGCAAGAAATTTTGGCATAGATAAAGCAAAATCAAAATATATTGCTTTTTTAGACGCAGATGATTATTGGTATCCGGATTATCTAAAAGAAATGTACAATAATATTAATGCCTTTCCAAAAATAAAAGCATTTACTGTGGCTATCGAAATGGAAACTTCGAAAAGAATATTGCAATCCGAGTATTCTATAGAAAAAACTGCCGACCATGAAATTGTAAATTATTTTAAGGCAAGTAGAAAAAGAACTGTATTGAGCTCTTCTTCTAGTGTTTTTCATAAAAGCATTTTCAAAAAAACAGGTGTATTTGACACAAAACTAAAGAGTGGTGAAGACACTGATTTATGGATTAGAGTTGGATTAATTTATCCTATTTTATTTTCTTGGAAAGTTCTCGCTCGATATGTACTTGATGAAAAAAGTCTCTCTAAAAACTACAAAACATCTTTACAATCAATTGATTTTTCAAAATATGCTTTGCTAGAAAAAACAAATCCTGATTTAAAAAAATTTCTTGATTTAAATCGTTTTTCACTAGCGATAAAAGCAAAACTGCTACAAGATGAAAATAGTTATAGAAAATTTTATAGGAATATAGATTTATCTAATTTAAGCTTTAAAAAAAGATTTTTACTAACTCTTCCTTCGATTCTACTTAAACCTTTAATTGCTTTAAAAACTGTACTTGCAAATGTAGGATTAGGAAATTCCGTTTTTAAATGATACAAATTCATTAAAATCCCTAATATAATCCTCCTCTTCAAAAACGGCAGAAGCCAGAACCAAACAAACCGAACCCGAAGAGAAATTTTGTAATTCTCTCCATATCCCCGTTGAAATCAATAGCCCAACGTTTGGTCGGTTTAAAGTAATTTTTTTTTGCTCATTCCCATCATTTAAAATTACATCAAAACTACCGCTTAAAGCAATGAGGAATTCTAATTGTTCTTTATGAGCATGACCTCCTCTTTCGGCACCACTTGGAACATCATATAAATAATAAACCCTTTTGATTTCAAAAGGAATAATATCATTTTCAATAACAGAAAGATTCCCTCTACGGTCTTCTATTTTGGGAATATTTATAAGTTCAGTAAAAGGAGATTTATTCATAGCGTGAATCTAAATTTTTATTTAAAATTAATTTATAATCATATATTCCGGATAAGCCAATTCCAAACTTTTTCTTCATTTCAGGTACAGATAAATTATATTTTCGTAGCAAAAAGAACATATACTTAAACAGAAAGAAATAAGCAAAAATTCCATGACTTTTACAATAACCCGCCATTCTTGCATATATTACCCGATCTGAGCTTGCATCATCACTCGAAGAAAAGGCTTCATGAATTACTATTGGCAGAGGAATAAAAATTACTTTACATCCATTATGTACCATCCTTTTTAGAAAGAAAAATGTTTCTGAATCTTGAAATTTGCCCCCTAAACCAAAAAACTCATTAAAGAGACAATTTTCCTTTTTTACATCTTCAATTTTAAAAGTCAATTCTATAGACAAAACCTTCCTTAATTCCTTACTATTTAACTTTTTTCTCTCTTTCGGGTATTTGCTGTATAAGTGACCTTTTTTAGTTATGGTTTGAAAGCAAATTGCCGAAAAATCTTGGTTTTGATTATATTCTATTATTATATTTTCTTGAAAATTTTCAAAAAAAACCACATCATCATCTGCAATCAAAATAATTTTACCTGTAACATTCTTTAATCCTAGATTTCTACTTTTTGACAATCCAATTTCGTTTGAATTAATGACTCTTACAGTTGGAAATTCAGAAGTCAGCAAATATTCATCATCCGTTTGATTAATAATCAAAATTGAAAAATTAGAAAAATGACAAAAAGGAAACATTGGAATTAAAAAATCCAGATTATCTCTTTTCATTGTAGCAATTACAATCTCTAAGTCATGTTCTGTAAATGAATTATGCACGCTTTTAAATATTTAACCCCATAAGATTTAACCACTCTTTACCTATCGCTTCTAATGAAAATTGGGCAACACTGTTTTTAGAATTTTGCTGGCAAACATGATACAATTCTTTATCTGAAACCATTGTATTTATTGCTTCTGTTAGTTTTTCAAAATTCTGATTTTCAACTAAAAGCCCGTTTTTCCCTTGAGAAATTATCTCGCTTGGCCCCGAAAAACAATCAAAAGCAACTACTGGGGTACCACAGGCTAACGTTTCAATAAGAACCATGGGAAATCCTTCGAATTTACTAGCCAACACCATGAATTTAGCATTTTTCATAAATTTATAGGGATTGTCTACAAATCCTGTAAAAACAACATCATTACTCCTATTTAACTTTTCGACTTTTGCTTCCAATTTTTTTTTTAGGACTCCATCACCAAGAATCATTAGTTTAATGCCTCTTTCTGGCAATATTGAATTAAGATAACTTTCGATTAATTTATCAAATTGTTTTACATTAGCATGCCCCATGCTTCCAATGCCAATAATATAGTCATACTCAATTTCCAACGGCACATTAGACCAAATTGTAATATACTCTAAATCAATCGGATTATAAATGGTTTGAATTTGAGTTGAATCATAATTATAATCAGAAATAATCTTTGAATTAATTTTTGTTGCGACCGTTACAATTTTGTATGCTTTTTTATAAATCCTTTTCGCCAAAAATTTATTTTGAGGAAAATAGTACGAAATCATATAACTGTGTATTGTAACAATAAGCTTTGATTTAAACAATAAAACGGCAAACAAAAACTCCTGATAATCAAAACGTTTCATTCTAAAATCAATTATATAATCAAACCTATTAGATTTAATAAATTTATAAAAGATATATAGCCGCCTGAACTTATTGAAATAATTTGTATTATTGGCCCTGATTTTTCCAAGATTTAAAACCTCTCCTGCATATTCATATTCTATTTCATCATTATTAACCATGATTTTAACAACAATGTTTTTACTCGCAAGATATTTAGATAAAAATGCTGCAGAACGTTCTGCACCTCCCTTGGAGAGTTGATCTGCCAATAAAAATATTTT
The DNA here is from genome assembly GCF_016522065.1 of Flavobacterium agrisoli. Taxonomy (GTDB): domain Bacteria; phylum Bacteroidota; class Bacteroidia; order Flavobacteriales; family Flavobacteriaceae; genus Flavobacterium; species Flavobacterium agrisoli. Next base: position 683,807 of record NZ_JAEHFV010000001.1, read on the forward strand.
ATGTGTTTTATCTAAACTACTCATTAATTGTAAATTGCTAACAAAAAAACATTTAACATCCAATGTGTTTGCTGAAAAAAGACATCTTATGAAACTTCCATTTAAAGTTATTTTTGTTTTTTTCTATCCTGCAATATTAACATTTATTTTTTCTTATAGCCCTAATGGTATATGTTATATAGTTGATATTATTGAAATTTTTTTTGTCCTTTACATTTTAGAATTAGCTACTTTATTTCCTAAAAACGTAATCAAAAGTATATTTTACTAAATTTAGAACAAAAAAATTAATGCCTCATTCTACTACTATCGTAACTGTATTATGCTCCTGCTACAATCATGCAGAATATGTTTGTAAAAGTATTGAATCTGTCCTGAATCAATCTCACGACAACATCCAATTAATTGTTATTGATGATTTTAGTTCAGATAATTCTGTTGAAGTAATAGAAAATTTTATCTTAAATTTTCCAGAAATTATATTTATCAAAAACAAAAAAAACATTGGTTTAACACAATCTGTAACCAATGCCTTGCAATATGTTACAGGGGAGTATTTTATAGACCTCGCTGCTGATGATATTTTACTACCCAATTGTATTGAAATACAACTAAATACATTTAAAACAAGTAAATTCACCAACCTTGCAATGGTCTACGGAAATGCTGAAAACATAACCGAGGACGGAAATCACTTCTCCTATTATTTTGAAGTGGATGAACACTTAAAATCCAAGATTTCACGACCTTCTGGAGATATTTATTCAAAAGTAATTAGCAGTGAAACCGTTTTATGTTCTGTTTCCTCTATGTACAAAAAGTCAGTTTTTGATGCACTCAATGGCTATGATACCACATTATCGTATGAAGATTTTGATTATTGGATTCGTGCTTCAAGAGCATATAATATCGAATATATTGATGCCGTTTTAGTTCAAAAAAGAATAACGCCTAACTCCTTACATGCCTCATTTTATCTCAAAAAAAATAAAAACAGTAATTCTACCTACATCATTTTACGAAAAGCATATAAACTCAACAGAAACAAAAGCGAACATAAGATATTAATTCCAAGAGTTAATATTGAAATACGCAACTCTTTTCGCACCCAAAACTATCTTGTAATGCTTAAAAATTGCTACCTGCGATTAAGACTTGGCTTAAAAACGCTTTAACCAATGTATTTTCAATATTATCTTTAACAGTTAATCGATTCAAAACAAAGGTAGTTTTATCAGTAATATCTTATATTTAGCAACCAAATTGGGCTAATTATTTGTGCCAATCTTACTTATAAACAATTCCCTAAACATAAAAAGTATTACAATTAATGTAATTAAGTTAGCATAAAAATAAGATTGAAGCGCTCCTTGATAAGAATAATTTTTAACAAAAAAATACGATATGATTAAATAGGACGCATTAAATAATATTTCGATAATGAAATAATCCTTAAATCTGGATTTTACTAAAATTTGATATCCAAAAGCCAAAGTCATAACCCGCACCAAATCCCCCAATAATTGCCAAATTAATACTTCCTTTATTTTTAGAAATTCATCAGTAAAAACAAGATTCAAAATAAAACCCCTAAACAAATAAATAATTAGTAACATCATAGCAAATAAAGGAACAAAAATCTGGAAATACGTTTTTAATTCGGTTTTAAATTCTGAATTGCTTTTTAAGGATGTCAGCTTAGGCACATAATAATATGCCAACCCTGAACTAAAAATAGACATATAAAAAGAAGATAGTTTGGTTGTTGCATCCCATAGACCAGCATCGTTTACAGAATGCATTTTTACAATATAATTACGGATCAAAATGAGTGTTAAAGGAACTATACAAGCGCTCAAAAAAGCCATAAATGAAAAATTAATAATAATCTTCAGGTACTTACTATTAATTTTCTTTTTAAGTTCAAACGTAAAATAATCTTTATCTTTCTTTACAAAAATAAACGTAACTATAAACATCAATAATTCTCCTAAAACAAGAGCATACAATCCGCCTTTAATATTTTTATTCCAAACCAAAATAGCAGTAACGCAGAAAATGAAGATATTTGAAATTATTTGAATCGCTACAATTCTATTAATTTTTTCTAGTCCGTTGTAAATTGTTAACCAAAAAACATTTAATACAATAACAGGTAAAAGCAAACTAAAAACACGGATAGGAAGTACAAAATTTAAATTAAAGAATATAAAATCGGAAATAAATTCTGCAAATACGAGTGTTAAAAAACCCACCACTAATGCTATAATTAGAAAAAACCAGAAAAAAGTAGATAAAATAACCGAAAGCTCATTTTTATTATTTTTGTTTTCTACATACAACTTAATTAATGAAGTATTCATTCCTAAAGTTGTAATGGATTTAAGCATAGAAGTGAAGTTTCTAAAACTCCCTAAAATTGCCATTCCGGATGTTCCTAAAACAAAAGAAATAATCTTTGTAGATGCCATCCCTAAAATAAAACTAGTTGCAACCGATAAAGAGTTGACTGACAAAACTTTTAAAAGTTTATTATCCTTAATTTTATTAAAAATCATAATTCCCGTACTACTTTTGCTGGATTTCCACAAGCAATTACATTTCTTGGAATATTGGTAGTAACAATAGAACCATTACCTATAATCGAATTTTCTCCAATGGTAACACCTTTAAGAACAGTTACATTGGAACCTAAAAAAACGTTCTGACAAATATGTATTGGCTCCGACTTTACAACACCATTTCTCCTCTTATCAATATTCAGATCATGTCCATCGTTATCTAACAAAGAACAATTATGACCTATCAACACATTGTCTTCAATACTAACTTTAGTCATACATTCTATCGAAAAAGCATTACTTATAGCCACATTATTACCAATATGAATCTCGCTATTTTTATTCTGTACTTCCATAAATGAATAATGAGAATAATAGTTTGGCGCATAGCGAACACCCATCTGTACATTTGATCCAAAAAAAATTTGCCCTTGTCCTACTTTTAGTAAAGGATGATATAATATCGGATTCCCGCTAACTCTTTCACAGTTAGATAAAAACTGATATTTTTTCACCCTTAAAACAACAAAGAAAAATTGTTTAATCTTATTATTTAGTCTCATTCAATAGTTGTTTAAAACCTCAATTACAAAACTCACCTCGTCTTTAGTCAATACAGGACTCATCGGCAAACTTAAAACTTCATTGTGTATTTTCTCGGTGATAGGAAAAGACAAATCATTCCAATTTAAAAAAGCTTTTTGTTTGTGAGGCGGAATTGGATAATGAACCATGGTTTCAATACCATTTTCGGCTAAATACTTTTGTAAATCGCTTCGATTTGAAGTACGAATAACAAACAAATGAAAAACATGATTTTCGGAAAAATCCCAAAAAGGAAGCTCGATTTTTTTGTTTTTTATTTCAGAAAGATAGCGTGTTGCAATTGCTCTTCGCTTTTGATTATCTGTATTTAGGTCAGGTAATTTACAATTTAAAAATGCCGCTTGTAATTCATCTAAACGCGAGTTTACCCCTTTATATTGATTGTGGTATTTAATTTCAGAACCATAATTCCGAAGTATTTGAATGGTTTCAGCTAAATTAGAATCATTTGTAACCACTGCTCCACCATCACCTAAAGCACCTAAATTTTTTCCGGGATAAAAACTATAAGCAACTGCTGAATTATGGGTTGTGAGTTGTGAGTTGTGCATTGTAGCGCCGTGAGCTTGCGCAGCATCTTCAACAACAACTAAATTATTTTGAAGTGCAATTTTATGAATTTCATCCATTTCAGCTAATTGACCGTATAAATGAACCGCCAGAATTGCTTTTGTTTTTGAAGTAATCTTTTCTAAAATTAAATCTGGATTTATATTATACGTTTCTAACTTTGGCTCTACCAGTATCGGAATTAAACCAGCTTCAACAATGGCTAAAATACTGGCGATATACGTATTAGCGGGTACTATGACCTCGTCTCCTTTTTGCAATTTTCCGAGTTGAATGTAAGCTTTAAATACTAATACCAAAGCATCAAAACCATTTCCAACACCAATGCAATAGTTGGCATCACAAAAGGTAGCAAAAGCTTTTTCAAATGTTTTTACTTCATCTCCTAAAATATACCAACCCTTTTCTAAAACCGATTTCAGTTTATTCTGAAATTCGATTTCATAAGGAGCATTTATTTTTTTTAAGTCGAGAAATTTAATCATATCAAAATGCGGTCTAAACGATTAAAATGGACTGTTGGTACTTCATAAAAATCTTGAACCAAAGAATGCGCTCCAAAACTTTCTTTCCAAAAATTAATATTTTCTACTATTTGCAAACCGTTATTTTCATGCGAAGGACCAAAATCAAAAAAGTCTTTTTCTTTAGCTATTTCATGAATTAAATAATCATATAAATAGTCCAAACTTCCTAAAAGATTGTTTTTATCACTACCCGAAATATACTGCGGTTTTGCTACAAAAGGTGTTATAAACAAAGTGGTTCCGCAAACTAATTCGTTTTGATGGTAGACATTAAAATGCCGAATATTAGCTGGGAATAATTGCATAAGCTTTTTTATTTCGGCTGCTGAATGAACTGGTTTTGATTGGTATTTATCCCGTAAATTTGGAATTAAAAGCGTATTCCAAAATGCATCGATTTGGGTTTCTTCTTTAATTTGCAAACCGAGTTTTTGTCCACGTCGAATGCATTCTTTTCTCGATTTTGAAATTAAAATTTTTCGTCTCAAATCTATTACCGAAACATTATGCTTCATAACCGTTTTTCCTTGCAAAACAGACATCAAATAATTGATTTCGTCCGACGGATAACTGCAATATATGGAAGGAATTTGCTTTAAATACAAACTCGAAATATCCTGCTGATTTAAAAAATTCAAAATATTTTTAAAAATCTGAATGATGCTTTTTAATTTACAACTTGGCTGCAAAATCAAGCCTCCGTAAGTCAAACCTTGATGTGAAAAAACTGTATTACCAACTTTATTGGCTGGTAAAAGCGCGACTAATTTCTCTCCTTCAAAAACCAACAGCGAATAATCTTCAAAACGATCTTTGTGGTATTCCATAAAATCACGATGAAACAAAAACGTAGCATTTTTGGCTTTGGCTATAAAATCATTCCAAAGTATAAAATCGGCATCTTGGTATTTTCGAACTGTAAATTGTTTCACTAGTTGTGTGGTACTATAGGTGGTAATTTCCATTGCAATCGAACGGCTAACAAGCGTATTAAAATTATAACTACTGCTGTAATAACGTAAATTAAATCGTTAGCAAATTCAAAAAATTTCAAGGCAAAAAAAATAATTCCGCCAAATATACATACTGTTGCGTAAATTTCTTTATGAAAAATTACCGGAATATCGTTACATAAAATATCTCGGATAACACCTCCAAAACAAGCTGTCATTGTACCTAAAGCAATACAAATTATCGGACTCAAATTGACTTCAATCCCTTTTTCAAATCCGATAATACTAAAAATTCCCAAACCAATTGTATCAAATAAAAACAACGAAGTTCGAAGTTTATCAAATTTATTTCGAAAAACAATCGACAAGAAAAAGGCAATACCAATTAAGTAAACGTATTTAATATCCAACATCCAAGTAACTGGTGCCACTCCAATTAAAATATCCCGAAGTGTTCCGCCACCAACCGCAGTTACAAAAGCAATGATAAAAACACCAAACGGATCTAATTTTTTATTCATAGCCGTAAGCGCTCCAGACATGGCAAAAGCAATAGTTCCTATTTGTTCTATAAGGGTAAAAACGGTCATGTAGGGTTTACATATTTTGGGTATAAAAATTATAATCTTTTAAAACAATTCGCAAAAATTCGGCCTTACCCTCAGTTTGGTTTTTGATACCGGTTACCGATTCAATTTTAGCTACTAATTTTTCGATGGTTTCAAAATCATGTTTCAGTTGCGCTTGGGCAAACGTTTCTTTAATGATACGGACATCGTTATCGGATAATTTGATAACCAAAGGATAAGTCGGAACGTATTCATTACCAATTTCTTCTAAAATAGTATGATTGATATCGATGGTGCTTTTTAGCGAAATTACGGCTGTTCCGGCCACCATATCGCCCAAACGTTGGCTGTTTTTACTCGTAATAATACTTACAATTGCCACAATGCCATTCATAATGCTGATATCTACAATTCTAAAAAACCAGCGCATTACATAGTCGCCAAAGCCCGCTTGATAACCATCTAATTTAACCACTTTAATTTTAGTCCATTTTTTTCCCATTGTTTGTCCTTCAAAAATTGATTCCAGAGTAATGGTATAAACAATTAGTGGAAAGGACAACAAAAAAACGATAGCTGCAATAGACCATTGGTCCATCGACTGAAACATTTTAGGGAAATCGAACACATAAAAAAACACGGTTGCTATCACGATGACATAGGCTATTTTAATAATTAAATCAATGAAATAAGCCAGTAAACGCTCGCCTACCGTGGCAGCTTTAAAATTAATTACTACATTTTGTGTTGTCGTTATAGATAATTCTGACATATTTTATATTTTAGCTCCAATGAGAGAAGTTGCCTTCATAAAACAAAACAAAGAAAAATGGCTTGCCTTTGAGCTTGCTATTTTTGGTAAAGCTAAAAAAAATCCTGATGAATTGGCCAATTTATACATTCAAATGATGAATGATTTGGCTTATGCACAAACGTATTATCCAAAAAGCAAAACAGTTGTTTATCTGAATTATTTGGCCTCTCAGATTTACCAAAAAATTTACAAAACCAAGCGTACCGAAAAAAACCAGTTGGTTCACTTTTTTTCTATCGAAGTCCCGCTATTGTTGTATGAGTACAAAAGGTACCTTTTATATGCTTTCATTTTATTTTTTGCCACGGTTGGAATTGGAGTGGTTTCGGCAAAGTTTGATCAAAATTTTGTTCGATTGATTCTGAGTGATGCTTATGTAAATATGACCTTAGAAAACATTAAAGAAGGAAATCCAGTCGCTGTTTATGGCTCCGGAAGCAATTGGGGAAGTTTTATCGGAATTACAACTAACAATATTTATGTGGGGGCTCGATGTTATTTGTATGGCATTTTTGCGGGAATAGGCACTTTTTTTGTGGCTTTGCAAAACGGAATTATGTTGGGTGCTTTTCAGTATTTTTTTTATCAAGAAAACGTATTTTGGCAAAGTGTTCGCGGGATTTGGATTCACGGTTCTATGGAAATTTTTGCTATCGTTATTGAAACCGCAGCCGGTTTTATTTTGGGCGCCTCCATTTTATTCCCCAAAACATACAGCCGATTCAATTCGTTTAAAATTGGATTTAAAAACAGTTTTAAGATATTTTTGAGTACGTTACCGTTTACTTTTTCGGCCGGATTTTTAGAAGGTTTTATTACCCGTTATTCGGTTGACATGCCTATTTGGCTAAGCACTGCAATCATTTTAATCACCTTAGGTTGCATTTCTTTTTATTATTTAATTTTCCCTCAAATTGTTCATAAAAAACTAACCAAAGCCCATGTTTCAACTTTATAAAAAAAGAAATTTTAGTGATTATATTTCGGATACCATTTCGTTTTTCAAGCAATTCGGGGGGCATTATTTTAAGAATTATTTGCTCATAAACGGCGGTTTTTTATTGATTCTTTCATTCTTGCTCTACTTCCTTATTAAAGTATATTTCGAAGTGCTTTTTTCTTCAATAGGAACCTCAAACTCTAATTATTTTATTCAATATTTTGATTCGAATGCGGGATTATTCATTGGTTCGTTGGTATTTTTTATAGTACTAATCGTCATTATTTCGCTACTTAATTTTGCTTTTCCAGTTTTGTACTTGCGCTTTTTGTCCGAAAATCAAACGATCAATTTTAGTAGCAAAGAAATAATTTCGCAACTCATTCAAAATACAGGAAGAATTTTATTGTTTTTCTTAGGTATGCTTTTTTTGGTTTTTCCGTTGCTAATGTTACTTTTCATTTTATTGTTTGTAATGATTTTCATTCTTATCGGATTGCCTTTATTATTAGTCGCTATTCCCGCTTCATTGGCTTGGATCAACTTTAGCTTTTATTCGTATTTATCTGAAAAAACAAGCTTTTTTGAATCCTTGCGAATTGGTTTTAACATGGTAAAACAAAAATTTTGGGCTGTTACTGGAACAACAATGGTGGTTTTAATTCTCATTCAAATCATTCAAGGTATCATCACAATGATTCCGTATTTCATTGGAATGGTCTATTTTTTCACGTCGGCAAACAATTCGGTCGCAACACAAGACGGAAATCCGATGACTTCTTTGGGACTTTTTGCAACCGTTATCATGATTTTAGGTATTTTATTTAGTTATTTTTCTAATAACCTGATTTTAATCAATCAAGGTATTATGTATTACAGTTTATGCGAAGAAAATACGGGCGTGACCTTATTACAGGATATTGATTTAATAGGAACGCACGATGAATAAATTTCTTTATTTCATCTTTTTTCTATTTGCGTCTTTTGTGGTAAAAGCACAAGAAAGTTTAGATACACTTAAAATTCAGGTTGATACCGCTACAATTGCAAAAAAAACGTTCGATAAAAATTTCAAATCGAATTATACGGAACGCGATTTTAAATACGATCCCCTTACCAACGAAAAAAATACTTGGGACCGATTTGTAGATTGGATTAATCAATTATTAGAAAAATTATTTGGCGTTGGCAACAAAGCTTCTTCCTCGGAATTAACGGGAATAATACTCAAAATCCTAGCTGCAGCCATAGTTCTTTTTGTAATTTACAGGATTGTAAAAGCTATCATTAACAAAGAAGGACAATGGATTTTCGGAAAAGATTCGCATAAAAAAAACATACACTATTCGGATCTTGAAAAAAATATTCATTTAGTCGATTTTGAAAAATTAATTCAAACTAGTCGTCAAAATGGCCAAAAGAGGCTCATTATTCGGTACTATTACTTATGGCTTTTAAAAACCATGGCGCAACATTATTTTATTAAATGGGATATCGAAAAAACCAATTCAGATTATTTGGCCGAATTACAACTGCCCAAGCATAAAGAAGAGTTTGCCTATTTATCCTACTTATACAATTATATTTGGTACGGCGAATTTGACATTAACGAAACTACTTTTCAAACAGCCGAAAATCGTTTTAAAAAAGCACTAAGCACTTTTAGCAATGAATAAAACCATAAAAATATATATTGCCCTATTGGTTGTTATTCTCCTAGCTATTTTGGTAATTGATTACAACCGACCAAAACCAATTGATTGGCGCCCGACTTATAACGTAAACGATAAAATTCCGTTTGGTTTGTATGTTTTTGATCACGAGTCAAAAAAGATTTTAAAAAACGATTCTATTTTTAAAATTACCAAAACACCATACGAATTTTTAGACAGTCAATTTGTGCCCGATACCATCTTAGGTAAATACAAAATAACCGGAACCGTGATGTCTATTGGAAAAAACATTCCGATAGATGCCGAATCGTGGAAAGAAATTTTTTATTTTGTAAGTCACGGAAATACTGCCTTTATTAGTGCTACCAATTTTCCTCAAATTTTTTCGGATAGTTTGAATGTTGAAACCGACGCTTATTTTGATTATGTCAATAAAACGTATAATGGGGTTTTTAATCCAAATTTAGGCACACAAAAATACCAGTTGGAAGAAGATTTAAACACTTCTTTTTTTACTTCTATAGACACTATGAATACTCAAGTTTTGGGATTTTTAGAATCGGATACAACGCATGTTAATTTTATTCGAACAAAATTTAGAAGCGGTCAATTTATTCTGCACTTACAACCCGCGGCCTTTACCAACTTTCATTTACTCAAAAACAATCACTATCAATATGCCGAAAAAGTGGTGAGTTACATCCCAGAAGGAAACCTGTATTGGTTTTTAAAATCAAATCCGGAAGAAGCCATTTCCAATTCGCCTTTGCGCTATGTTTTAAGTCAACCGTCGCTTAAGTGGGCTTGGTATTTTAGTTTAATTGGAATTATAATTTTTATGTTTTTTAATGCCAAACGAAAACAACGAGTGGTTCCGATTATTTCTCCGCTGACCAATTCAACGGTTGATTTTACGAAAACCATCGGGAATTTGTATTACCAAGAAGGCGACCACGATAATATCATCGAAAAAAAGATTATTTATTTTTTAGAAAAAATCAGAAACCAATATTTAATCGATACTCAAAAGTTAGATGACGATTTTGTTCAAAAATTACATCAAAAATCAGGTAAAAGCGAATCCGATATTCAAGCGGTTATCAGCTTAATTACCCAATTCAGAAAAAAGAATCATGGAAGCGTTGAATCGGATTTGATCAAAATCAACAATGCTATCGAGAAAATAATTTTATAAAAAACAACCCAAAAATGGAAGAAAACAACGCTTTAGAAAATCCTAGTTCCGATTTTAATTTTCAAAATCGTCTTGATTTACAACCTCTTTTGCAGCACGTTAATGCTATAAAAGAAGAATTGGCAACGGTTATTGTAGGGCAAACCAAAATGATTGATCAATTATTAGTTGCCATTTTATCCAACGGTCATATTTTATTAGAAGGAGTTCCTGGTGTGGCCAAAACCATCACGGCAAAATTATTAGCCAAAACATTACATATTGATTTTAGTCGAATCCAATTTACACCCGATTTGATGCCTTCGGACATATTAGGAACTTCTGTTTTTAATGTAAAAAATTCTGAATTTGAATTTAAAAAAGGACCTATTTTTTCAAATTTAGTTTTGATTGACGAAATAAACCGTGCGCCAGCCAAAACGCAAGCAGCCTTGTTTGAAGTAATGGAAGAACGCCAAATTACCATTGATGGTCATCAATATATTTTAGAGGCTCCTTTTTTGGTCATAGCGACGCAAAATCCGGTAGAACAAGAGGGAACTTATCGTTTGCCCGAAGCGCAATTGGATCGTTTTTTATTCAAAATAAATATTGATTATCCTAAATTAGATGAGGAAATTGCTATTATTCAAAGAGAGCATGCTTTGCAAAATCACGGTAAACTCGAAAACATTAAAAGTTTACTTTCTGCTACCGAAATCATCCAATACCAAAACTTGGTTAAATCCATAATTGTAGAACAAAACTTGTTGGAATACATTGCCCGAATTGTAGTAAATACACGCGAAAATGCCTTTTTATATTTAGGTGCTTCTCCCCGCGCCTCTATTGCTATTTTAAATGCTGCCAAGGGTTTTGCTGCAATTCGAGGTCGTGATTTTGTAACCCCCGAAGACATTAAAGAGGCCGCGGTTCCCGTATTACAACACCGTGTAATTGTAACACCCGAACGCGAAATGGAAGGGATTAACAGCCAACAAATTATCAAACAAATTTTGGAAACAGTAGAAATTCCGAGGTAAAAAAAAAGAAAATAGAAAAAAGAGAATAGAAAAAAGACACAAGACAGAAGACACAAGACAGAAGACACAAGATAAAACATCAAATTTGAATAAATTACAAAAATGAAAACCCTAAAAAGTCTGTACCTTAACAACCTATTTTTCTATTTGCTTTTGGGCATTATAGGATTATTTGTATGCGCCTTTATTTTTCCGAATTTATACACGGCTGTTTGGTTTTTGGTACTGATTTTATTTGGTTTTTTATCGCTCGATATACTGATTTTGTATACGAATAAAACTGGAATTGAAGCGCAACGAATTACGCCGGAAAAGCTATCCAATGGCGATTTGAATACTATTGAAATTCATATTGAAAACCTTTATACATTTCCAGTTCAGGTTCGAATTATAGATGAAATTCCGTTTCAATTTCAAATCCGAAATTTCAAGATTAACCGCCGCATAAAATCGTCAAGCAAAGATGAAATTCAGTATGAACTCCGCCCTACCCAACGAGGCGAATACTTTTTTGGTAATTTAAACCTGTATGTTTCTTCGCCACTGCAACTTATTGCCAAGCGTTATACTTTTGGAAACGAAGCAATGGTTCCAACTTATCCTTCGTATATTCAGTTACGCAAGTATGATTTGATGGCTTTTTCCAATCATTTGTTTCAATACGGAATAAAAAAAATTCGTCGCATTGGACATACGATGGAATTTGAACAAATCAAAGAATACGTTCCCGGCGACGATATTAGAACTCTCAATTGGAAAGCCACCGCGAAGAAAAACAGCTTGATGATTAATCAATTTCAAGACGAAAAATCGCAGTCGGTGTACATGATGATTGATAAAGGAAGGGTAATGAAAATGCCTTTTAACGGACTTAGTTTGCTGGATTATGCCATTAATGCGAGTTTGGTTTTATCCAACGTAATTTTGAAAAAACACGACAAAGCGGGACTTTTTACCTTCTCTAAAAAAGTCGAAAACAGAGTTGTGGCCGATAAAAGGGGCTCACAGATGCAACTCATTTTGGAGACCTTATACAATGTAAAAACCAACTTTTTTGAAAGCGATTACAGTCGATTGTATGCCGATATCAAAAAAAACATCAACCAAAGAAGTTTGCTTATTTTATATACCAATTTTGAAACGATGGATGGTTTGCATCGCCAACTTCCTTATTTAAAAGCCATTGCCAAAAGCCATTTGCTAATCGTGGTATTTTTCACCAATACCGAACTCGATAATATTATTTATAAAAAAAGTGAAACAGTTCAAGAAATTTACGATAAAATAATTGCAGAGAAATTCATTTTTGAAAAGCGATTAATTGTGGCCGAGCTCAAAAAATACGGTATCCATTCTCTTCTTACCCAACCCGAAAATTTAACTATTGACTCTATCAACAAATACCTCGAAATAAAAGCACGAGGAATTTTATAATTATGATAAGTGAAATGATTCAAAAAAAGTAATCTTATTCTATTACAAGAGAATTGAAAAAGGATTCATTAAATGAATTAACTCACTATAAATAAATCACATCATAATCAATAGATTAAACCAAAAAAAACTCAAAAACAATAATATAAACAAACCAATAATTAGGAATTATTTTCTTACATTCGTGTGGTTTTCTTTAAAAAGAAACAAGTCAAAATAATCTGTTTTGATTTTCCAAAAATTAGATACAAAGCAACCTAAATTGGTTACTATAAAATAAAAATTTCTAGGACGAGCCGAAAACCTAATAGAGTAGGCAAAAATTTAAAATGATATTGTTATGAGTAATTTTTTCAAAAAAGTAAAAAATTCAGTTAAGTATTGGTATGTGCCTTTAATTGTTGGCATTATTTTTATTGCCGTTGGTATTTATACTTTTATGTCGCCCCTAGCCTCCTATTTAGCTCTTTCGCTATTTTTTAGTCTTTCGTTTTTGTTTGGAGGTGGTGCCGAAATTATTTTTGCCATATCCAACCGAAAAGAACTCGATAATTGGGGTTGGACCTTAACTTTTGGAATATTTACTTTTTTAGTTGGATTACTGTTAATAAACCGTCCTGAAATTTCTATAGTTACTTTGCCTTTATACATTGGTTTTTTAGTTTTATTCCGTTCCATTGCAGCAGTAAGTTATGCTATTGATTTGAAAAATTACGGTATAAAAGACGCTAATAATTTATTGATTTTAGGAATTTTAGGAATTGTATTTTCATTTTTACTCTTATGGAATCCTGTTTTTGCAGGAATGACCATTGTTTTTTGGACCGGTTTAGCTTTAGTGACAAGTGGTGTGTTTAGCATTTATTTAGCTATAAAACTGAAAAAAATTCATGACTTACCTAATAAAATTTCTGACGAGCTAAAAGACCGTTACGATAATCTAGAAGAAGAAATGAAGGAGCATCTAAAACGATAATATTTTTTATTACAAAGTTCAACACCTCGTTTATGCGTATAAGCGAGGTTTTTTTATGATTAAAAAGGAAACCAAAAACTGACTTACAAGCTTTTAATTGCTTCTCCTTTTTCAAAAAAACTTCCTACATTTGTTGCTTTGACACTACTACCAAATGAAACAAATTACATCTGTTCAAAATCCGTTTATCAAATCGTTAGTACTCTTACAAGAAAAAGCCAAAGCGCGCAAGCAAACGGGTACTTTTTTAATTGAAGGACAACGAGAAATTGAAATTGCTTTAAAAGGCGGATATGAATTGGAATGCATCTTGTTTGTTCCTGAATTAATCGAAAAATCGTTTTCTATTTCTGATTTTCAATCTTTAAATCGTATTGAAATTACAAAAGAAATATACCAAAAACTCGCTTATCGCGATACGACCGAAGGAATTTTAGCTGTTGCAAAAAGTAAGTCCCTACAGCTTTCGGATCTAAAGTTATCTAAAAACCCACTCATTTTAGTTGCCGAAGCACCCGAAAAACCCGGAAATATCGGAGCCTTATTACGTACAGCCGATGCAGCCAATTTAGATGCGGTGATTATTGCCAATCCAAAAAGTGATTTGTACAATCCAAATATTGTGCGTTCTAGCGTGGGCTGTTTGTTTACACGTCAAATTGCTACAGGATCTACTTCCGAAATTATTGCTTTTCTAAAAGAAAAAAACATTCAGTTTTATGCGGCTACTTTACAAAATTCAACTTCCTATCACACACAAGATTTCACCTCACCTACTGCACTTGTAGTGGGAACCGAAGCTACTGGTTTAACCGAGGAATGGCGAGAGGCTGCTAAACAAAATATCATCATCCCGATGCAAGGTGAAATTGACAGCATGAATGTTTCCGTCGCTGCGGCTATTTTAATTTTTGAAGCCAAACGCCAACGTGGTTTTTAATATCCTTTAATATTTCTAACAAAATTTTGCCATTAGTTAGTTTTGACAACGTTTTTACCACTTACAAAAACCGTCAAAGCACTTTAAACTATTGTATATTTGTGGGCTATTGCGTACTTTTAGAGTAAAGAAGATCCCACAAAATTATGACTGAGTTAGAAATTGAAAAAGAAAACAAAGCGATTGCCCAAGAATACAAAGAGTTACTTCGGATTAGTTACCAAACCTTAACTGAAGAAGACAAAAAGTTAATTCGGAAAGCATTTGATGTTGCTGTAGAAGCACACAAAGACCAACGTCGAAAATCGGGCGAAGCCTATATTTTTCATCCTATCGCAGTCGCTAAAATTGTGGCTTCCGAAATTGGATTAGGCGCTACCTCTATTGCAGCCGCTTTGTTGCATGATGTAGTAGAAGATACACCTATTACGGTAGAAGATATTGAACGCTTATTCAATTCAAAAGTTGCGCAATTGGTAGATGGTCTTACCAAAATTTCAAAAGTTCAAAAAGATTTAAACGCCTCTTTACAAGCCGAAAATTTCAGAAAAATGATTTTGACGCTGAATGATGATGTGCGCGTAATTTTAATCAAATTGGCCGACCGTTTGCACAACATGCAAACTATGGAGTCGATGGTTGATTACAAACAGACAAAAATTGCTTCGGAAACCTTGTATATTTATGCGCCTTTAGCACATCGTTTGGGTTTGTATAATATCAAAACCAAACTCGAGGATTTGGGTTTAAAATACACCGAACCCGAAGTGTATAATGATATTGTTAGCAAAATTAGAGAAACCAAAGAAGAGCAAGATGCTTATATTGCTACCATTTCGGAAGTACTTAAAAAATCGTTAGACGAGGAAAATATTGATTACATCATAAAAGGCAGACCCAAATCCATTTATTCGATTCGTCGAAAAATGCGAGCGCAAAATGTAAGTTTTGATGAAGTGTACGACAAATTTGCCTTGCGAATCGTATACAAATCGAATGCCCACGACGAAAAATTTCTGGCTTGGAAAATCTATTCGATTGTTACCGACCATTATCGTCCTAGCCCTAGCCGATTACGCGATTGGATTTCATCACCCAAATCAACCGGATACGAAGCTTTGCATATTACCGTCATGGGGCCAAAAGGGCGTTGGGTCGAAATTCAGGTGCGAAGCGAGCGTATGGATGAAATTGCCGAAAAAGGTTACGCGGCGCATTACAAATATAAAAACGGTGCTACCGAAGAAAGCGGACTTGATGTTTGGCTCAATTTACTTCGAGAAGCTTTAGAAAATGCCGAAACCAATGCGGTTGATTTTGTTGAAGATTTTAAAATGAATTTATATTCAAAAGAAATCTTTGTTTTTACGCCAAAAGGAGAAATAAAATCATTGCCCAAAGGAGCCACTTCTTTAGATTTTGCTTTTAGCATTCACTCCGAAATTGGGATCAAAACCCTCGGAACTCGCGTAAATGGTAAATTGGTACCCTTAAACCACGAACTTAGAAGTGGTGACCAGGTGGAAGTAATCACTTCGCAATATCAAAAACCAACAGCCAACTGGTTGGAATATGTAACAACTTCGAGAGCTAGAACTAAAATCAAAAATGTGCTAAATGAAAACACCAAACGCATTGCCGAAGACGGAAAAGAACTTTTAAAACGTAAATTAAAACACCTCAAAATAACCGTTAACGAACAGGTTATTAACGAATTGGTTAATTTTTTCAAATTAAAAACCAGTTTGGATTTATTTTATCGTGTGGGTATGGGATCCATCGACAACCAAAAGTTAAAGGATTACGCTTCGCAAAAAAACAATACGTTTTTTAATTTCTTCAAAAATAAAATCAAAAGAACGCCACAAACGGCCGATGCGGATATTCATAAACCCGAAATCAATAGCAATTACGACATGCTAGTTTTTGGGACAGAGCACGACAAATTAGACTACAAACTTTCGCCTTGCTGCAACCCTATTCCTGGCGATGATGTTTTTGGTTTTCTTACCGTTAACGAAGGAATTAAAGTACATAAAAAAGATTGTCCTAACGCCATCGGTATGCAATCCAATTATGCTTATCGCATTATGTCGGCCAAATGGATTGATTCTTCGCAAGAAGAATTTAAAGCCACCATCAACATTACCGGAATGGATGTTTTAGGTTTAACAAATCAACTTACAAAAGTGATATCTAACAACATGAACGTGAATATTCAAAGTATATCTTTGAGTACCGATGCGGGCATTTTTCACGGACAAGTTTCGGTTATTGTGAGAAATAACAGTATTTTAAAGAAAATGATTCAAAATATTAAAAAAATTGATGGTGTCGACAAAGTAACACGGGTTTACAGCAATTAATTTTTAAGTTTTAATTCTGATTTTGAACGTAAAACTTTAAACAGGAAACTTTTATTGATTAAAAATAATAAATTATCTTTGCCAGATATGACACTGATTTCAACTGACAATTCGAAAAATCAAGAAATTGTAAAAAATGTTTTTACAATGTATCTTGAGCAAAAAGGGCACCGTAAGACGCCGGAGCGCTACGCTATATTACAAGAAATTTACGATAGTGAGGAGCATTTTGATATCGAAAACTTGTACATCAAAATGAAAAACAAAAACTATCGTGTCAGCAGAGCCACGCTTTACAATACAATCGAATTACTTTTAGATTGTGCTTTGGTTCGTAAACACCAATTTGGTCAAAACCAAGCTTACTACGAAAAATCGTATTTTGATAAGCAACACGACCATATTATCATGACCGATACTGGCGAAGTTATCGAATTTTGTGATCCCAGAATTCAAACTATCAAAAAAACCATCGAAGAAATTTTTAACATCGAAATCAACAACCATTCGTTGTATTTCTATGCTACTAAAAAACAAGATCAACAATAATATTCAAACACAACATAAACTAACAGTACAGACAAGCCAACTTGTCTCGAAAATAAATTAAAAAAAAGAATGACCGTAGATTTATTACTAGGCTTGCAGTGGGGAGATGAAGGAAAAGGAAAAATTGTAGATGTTTTAACTTCTAATTACGATATTATCGCACGTTTTCAAGGAGGACCAAATGCTGGTCATACTTTAGAATTTGACGGAATAAAACACGTTTTAAGAACAATTCCTTCTGGAATTTTCCATAAAAACTCTGTAAACGTTATTGGTAACGGAGTAGTTATTGACCCAGTAGTTTTTCAAAAAGAAATTGAAGGTTTAGAAAAATTCAATTTAGACATCAAATCCAAATTAATTATTTCTAGAAAAGCACATTTAATTTTACCAACGCACCGTTTATTAGATGCGGCTTCGGAAGCATCAAAAGGAAAAGCTAAAATTGGTTCTACTTTAAAAGGAATTGGACCAACTTACATGGATAAAACAGGTCGAAATGGTCTACGCGTTGGCGATATTGAGTTGGTTGATTTTAAAGAAAGATACCGTGCATTAGCCGACAAACACGAAGCGATGATTGCATTTTACGATGTAAACATTCAGTATAATTTAGCCGAACTTGAAAAAGAATTTTTCGAAGCAATAGAAGAATTAAAAAAACTTGATTTTATTGATAGCGAAGAATACATGCACCAAGCTCAAAAAGCAGGAAAATCCATTTTATGCGAAGGCGCACAAGGCTCTTTGTTAGATGTTGATTTTGGAACGTACCCTTTTGTAACTTCTTCTAACACCACGGCAGCTGGAGCTTGTACTGGTTTAGGAATTGCACCAAACAAAATCAAAGAAGTGTACGGAATTTTTAAAGCATACGTAACTCGTGTTGGAAGCGGACCGTTCCCAACTGAACTTTTTGATGAAGTTGGAGCTACAATGGCTAAAGTTGGTAACGAATTTGGATCGGTAACCGGTAGACAAAGACGTTGTGGATGGTTGGATTTAGTGGCTCTTAAATATGCCGTACATGTAAATGGGGTAACGCAATTGATGATGATGAAAGGTGATGTTTTATCTGGTTTTGAAACACTAAAAGTTTGTACCGAATACAATTACAAAGGAACTCCAATTTCGCATTTCCCTTATAATATCGAAGAAGAAAATGTAACACCAATTTACAAAGAATTCAAAGGGTGGAAACAAGATTTAACCGGAATGACTACTTATGAGCAATTACCTGTTGAATTAAAAGAATACATCGAATTCATTGAAAAAGAATTAGAAGTGCCTATTAAAATTGTTTCGGTTGGTCCAGACCGAAAGCAAACAATCTTAAAATAATAACAACTAAAACGCTCTTATGGGCGTTTTTTTTTATTCAAAAAAAGCAACTAAACAAATGAATAATCCAGAAATAAAAATTACCAAAACCGAACTCCTTTCGGATAATTGGTATGTATTAAACAAAGTCACTTTTAATTACAATCAAAACGAAAAACAAGAAGTTCATGTTCGAGAGGTTTACGATCGAGGAAATGGAGCCGCTATTTTACTTTATAATTCGACCAAAAAAACAGTTATTTTAACACGTCAATTTCGATTACCGACCTACCTAAATGGTAATAATAACGGCATGATGATTGAAGTTTGCGCAGGTTTATTAGATAAAGATAACCCTGAAGCATGCATCATACGAGAAACGGAAGAAGAAACCGGATATCGATTAAAAAAAGTGGAAAAAGTATTCCAAACCTACATGTCACCTGGAGCGGTAACCGAAATTTTATATTTGTTTACCGGTGAATACGATGATAGCATGAAAGTACACGAAGGAGGCGGATTAGACGAAGAACAAGAGCATATTGAAGTATTAGAACTTCCTTTCGAGCAAGCCTTTCAAATGATTGGAACTGGTGAAATTTGCGATGCCAAAACCATTATTTTATTACAACATGCCAAATTAAATGGACTAGTCTAAAACAAAAAACTCCGAAATAGAAAATATTCGGAGTTTTTTGTTTTTTATTTTCTCTTATTTATTAGGTTGTGGAGTCATACGCAAATAAGGTTTTATTGGGGTATGTCCTTTAGGAAATTTAGCCGGAATATCCGCATCGGTAATAGCTGGAGAAATAACCACATCTTGACCATCTTTCCAATTTGCCGGAGTTGCTACACTGTAATTAGCTGTTAATTGCAAACTATCGATGACACGTAATAATTCATCAAAATTTCTTCCTGTTGAAGCGGGATACGTAATCATCAATTTGATTTTTTTATCATTGCCAATTACAAAAACCGAACGAACGGTAAATTTGTCGCTTGCATTTGGATGTAACATATCATACAAATTGGCTACTTTTTTATCTTCATCAGCAATAATCGGGTAATTAAGCGTAACACCTTGAGTTTCGTTTATATCTTTAATCCAATCTAAATGCGATTGTAAACTATCAACACTCAACGCAATTACTTTGGTATTTCTTTTTTCAAATTCAGGATAATAATTTGCCACTGTACCCAATTCGGTAGTACATACTGGAGTAAAATCGGCTGGATGCGAAAATAAAACGCCCCAAGAGTCGCCTAACCATTCGTGAAAATGTATTTTACCTAACGTAGTTTCTGCTTCAAAATCGGGTGCAATGTCACCTAAACGTAATGTTGCCATGATATTTTTGTTTTAAAATTCTTCTAAAATTAAGCAAAAATTCGCAATTCAATCGAAAGCAATTCATAAAATTAAGCAAAAGTTACACGCTCAAATTATGTTACAAATATTCTAAAATACAATACCAAAATCCTAAAGTTAGAAAGGAAATCGGAATACCAAAACCAATCATCATGCTACTTAATTTAGGTTTTAGGCCGTAATTGGAAGCCAAAATACAAGCCGTTACCATAGGAGCCATTGCCATTTCTAGCACCGAAACTTCCATTTTTAATCCTTTTTGATTCAGTACAAAAAAATACAAAACGAATAACAAAAGTGGCATTAACACTAATTTAAAAAACAAGCCAAGGGTTAAAAATTTAAAATGTTTGCTTTTGCTATCAAAACTCAACTGTAAACCAATCGAAAATAACGCTAAGGGAGTAACTAAACTTCCTATTTGTTGAAAAACCACTTGCAATTCATCTGTAAAATCAAAATGAAGCAAATTCATCAGAGCAGCGATACAAAAAGTTATAAAAGGCGGAAATAAAAGAATTTTTTTCATGATAGTTCCAACAGTAGTAGTACCTCTCGAATAAAAAATAGCCACTAAAACACCAAAAGTAGAAATGACCACAAAACACCCTGGCTGATCGACCAAAATGGCAATTTCTAATCCTTTTTTACCATATAAAGCTTCGATAATAGGAAAACCTAAAAAAGACGTATTACTAAATCCGGCCGTAATAATCAAACAACCGATGAGCTTTTTTGACCATTTAAAATAAGCGCCCATCATGGTAAAAAATAAAATCGAAAAGGCAAAACTAATCCAAGCCGCAGCAATAGGATACAACAAATCGGGAGCCCAATCAATTTTAGGAATGAAATACAAAGCCAATGCCGGCAAGCAAAAATAAATTACGAATTTGTTTAAAAATTTATAACTGTTTTTAGGGAAATTCGGAATTAATTGGCATGCAATTCCCAAAAGCAAACAAACAAAAATGACAATTAAATTTTTCATGAAGTGCAAAAAACAAAAATACAGTTTATAATCAGGATAAGCCAACTGAATAGTGTTGGATTTTCTTCTGAACAAAATTTTAATCTAGAGTGTCCACTTTATGTTTTTGCAATTGCACGCGTTTTACTTACTTTTACTATTAAAATGATTCATTTTGAAAGCGAATAACCCAAACAAAAAATCATCTCAAAATATTTCTCTTTCAGAAATAACTAATCCGAATGCAATAGCACAAATTCAGCATTTTCGAAAAAAAGAAATTTCGACTTCAGAATTAGTTAACGGCATTTTAAATCAAAACCGCACCGCCTTAAGTAGAGCCATAACACTAATTGAAAGTACGCATCCAACTCATATTGAAAAGGCCAATTCTATCATTAAAAGTTGTTTACCTCACGTCAATCAATCCGTTCGAATTGGGATTACCGGAATACCCGGTGTGGGCAAAAGTACTTTTATAGAGGCTTTGGGGATACACTTGACAAGTCTTGGAAAAAAAGTTGCCGTGCTGGCGGTAGACCCGAGTAGCGCCTTATCGAGTGGAAGTATTTTGGGCGATAAAACCCGAATGGAGGAATTAGCTCAAGATGCCAATGCTTTTATCAGACCGAGTCCTTCGGGCAGCAATCTGGGTGGTGTTGCACGTAAAACAAGAGAAACCATTATACTATGCGAAGCGACTGGATTTGATACGATAATTATTGAAACGGTGGGCGTAGGTCAAAGTGAAATTGCCGTTCATCGCATGGTTGATTTCTTTTTATTACTACAAATTACCGGTGCTGGTGATGATTTACAAGGAATAAAAAGAGGCATTATGGAAATGGCAGATGCAGTTATCATCAACAAAGCTGATGGAGAAAACAGCCAAAATGCCCAAGTATTACAAGCTGCTATTCAAAAAACAATTTCTCTTTTTCCGAAAAAAGATTCAGAATGGGTTCCTTTTGTAAGTTGTTGCAGTGCTTTACATAAAGAAGGTATTACTGAAATTTGGCAAACCCTTACCTCCTACTTTGAAACGATCAAAAAAAATCATTTTTTTGAAGAAAACCGAAAAAATCAAAATTTAGATTGGATGTACGAAACCATAAACGATGAATTATTACATCAATTTTACAACCAACCTGCTATTATAACCCAACTCGAAATCAATAAAAAAGCTGTTCAAAACAACGAAAAATCGCCTTTTGAAGCAGCTCTAGAATTAATTCGAATTTATAAAAAGTAAAAGAAGAATCTAATTTTTAAAATTCTTAATACCACTTTGCAGCCAATTGTAATATTCTGTTATATCTGGATTATAAGCAGAAGGTTCTGTTAAACTAGCACTATTATGATCTACGAGTACATAAAAAGGTTGAGCATTGGCTTTATAGGTTTTAATTTGAAAATCACTCCATTTGTTTCCAATAGTTTTGATTTTTTTTCCTGTGGTTTCCGAAACATATTGTTCGTTTTCCAGCAGCTCTTTTTTGTCATCGACATAGAGCGAAATCAAGACTAAATCATTATTTAACACACGAAGCACTTCCGAATCAGACCAAACCAGTTCTTCCATTTTTCTACAATTCACGCAGGCATATCCTGTAAAATCTAATAAAACGGGTTTTCCTGTTTTTTTGGCAAACTCCATTCCTTTATCATAATCATGAAAGGTTATGATATTGTGGGGACCGTATGCTGCACCTTCGGGCAATGTTTCGCTACTTGCTGTTTCCGTGTTTGCACCAATTCCATTTGGCGATTCGCTGTAGTGCATTGCCGGGGGAAAACCACTAATTAACTTTAGAGGAGCTCCCCAAAGTCCTGGAATAAGGTAAATAGTAAAAGTCAAGACAAGGAGTCCAAAACCTAATCTTCCAACAGAAATATGATTTAGCGGCGAATCATGTGGAAGTGTAATTTTTCCGAATAAATAAAAAGCCAAAGTTCCAAAAATAGCAATCCAGATGGCAAGGAAAACTTCTCTTTCCAGCCAGTGCAATTGCAAAACCAAATCGGCATTCGATAAAAATTTGAAAGCCAAAGCCAATTCTAAAAATCCTAAAACCACTTTTACCGTATTAAGCCAACCACCCGATTTTGGCACTGCATTGAGCCAACCCGGAAAAGCAGCAAATAATGAGAATGGCAGCGCAATAGCAATCGAAAATCCTAACATTCCAACAATGGGTGCAATACCTCCTTTTGAGGCTGCCTCAACCAACAAGGTTCCTACAATAGGTCCTGTACAGGAAAATGATACAATGGCCAAAGCCAAAGCCATGAAAAAAATACCAATCAATCCTCCCCTATCTGCTTGCAAATCGACTTTGTTTGCCAACGCATTTGGTAGCATAATTTCGAAAGCACCCAAAAATGAAATGGCAAAAACAACTAATAAAACAAAGAAAATTAAGTTGAACCAAACGTTGGTTGACAAGGCATTTAGTGAATCGGCACCAAAAATGGCTGTTACAATCGAACCTAATAAAACATAAATAATTACGATTGAAAATCCGTAAATCAAAGCATTTCTAATTCCAGCTGCTTTGGTTTTACTTTGCTTGGTAAAAAAACTAACTGTCATCGGAATCATTGGAAAAACACAAGGAGTAAGTAAGGCAGCAAAACCTGATAAAAAAGCAATAATAAAAATGCCTATTAATCCTCTAGATTCTGTTTTCTCAACGGGACTTTTGACTTCTTCAACTTTTGTTACTACTTTTTGTAATTCCGGCTCAACGACAGTTTCAACGACAGAAACCGAATCTGTTTTGGTCTCGCTCTTAACAACCGGTGTTTTTGAGATAACTGCAGTTGTTGACGATTTTGGCAGTTTAAAAATTAATTCCTCTGTAGATGGCGGTAGACAGTTGCTATCATCGCAGACCATAAACTCTACTTCGGCTGTAACTGTTGCAACTATTCCGGATTTCAATTTTATTTTTTGGGTAAAAAGAGCCTTTTTTTCAAAATATTTAATTTTCATGTCGAAAATTTTATCCACCACTTCATGCCCTTTTTCTTCGGTAGTTTTACCGATTAATTCATACTTTTTCTCCGAATTTGAGAAGGAAAAAGTAGTACGCACAGGACCTCCTTCTTCGATAAATTGCCCATACAAATGCCATCCTGATTGTATTTCTGCTTTTGCTTTTAAAACAAATTCTGTATCTGAGATTTTCTCTACAGACGTAGCCCATTTCACTGGATTGTACATCTGACCCGAAACCAAACTACCACATAAAAGAAGTAGCACTAAAAGATATTTTTTCATATTTTAATTTTAAAAAGAAGCTGCCTCAAAACCAAAAAATGAGACAGCCCTTAACAGCCTTTTACCTTATTACTAATTCAAAATAAATTCGGAAAAGACTCGAATTAAGTATTATTTCAATGGATTTCCTTCTTTGTCCAACGAACCCGATTTGATGATAATCATTTTGTCTAACTGAATGTATTTTTTGATAGCATCATTAACTTCTCGCAAAGTTGCTTTTTCGATATCTTTGGGGTATTGATCGATATAAGAAGGTTCTAGACCTCTTTCAACAAAACTCAAAATAGTTCTGGCCATACCGCTTGTAGTAGACATTCCTACTTTAAAACTCCCAATCAAATTTGATTTTTTATGCTCCAATTCTGTTGCGGTAATACCATCTTTTACCCATTTATCAACTTGAACCATTGTGGCATCCAATCCTTTTTGAAATAAATTGGGATTGAAAGACGCATTTACAAACCAGTAACCTCCCGTAGTAATATTCCCTCCCATTCTAGAAGAAATACTATACGTTAATCCATCATTATCACGAACGGTCTGCATCAATCGTCCAGCAAATCCGGCTCCTAAAGTGTAATTGGCAATGTAAAACGGAATATAATCGACATCGGCTCTTTTTAAACCGGTGTACTGTCCGATAAACAGCTCTGCACTTGGTTTTTCTGCAATGGTAATCACTTCGGTTTTTGCAGCAGCTTTTGAAGTTTCTTCAGCTTTTATGGTTTCATTTACACCACCGTTCCAATTTTTGAATGATTTTTTCAAAGAGGCATTCAAATTAGCTCCTTCGGTATCTCCTACAATTACCAAATGCATCGAGTTGGTTCCGAAATATTTTTTGTGAAACGCTTTTACTTCTTCTAAAGTGGCATTTTTGATATTCGCCAAATCTTCTTCAACACTTAAACTGTAATTTGGATTTCCTTTTGGATAAATGGCCTGAGATAAAGCGATTCCTCCTCTTTCGCCTGGATCATTTAAACTTTGCTGAATATTTCCGGTGAACTGCTGTTTTAGATTTTCAAATTCTTTTTGGTCGAATAAAGGCATACGTAACTCTTCTGCCAATAAAACAATAACCTGATCCAAATCTTTTTTCAAACATTTAAAACCAATATTAATTTTGGTGGTTGAAGCATTGACACTTAGATTCACTCCTAATTTTTGCAGTTTTTCAGAAAATTTAAACTTGTCATTAAGCGTCGTTCCTTTGGATAACATAGAAGCTGTTAATGACGAAATCATTGGATTTTTGGTTTCGTTTACAAAATTCCCTAAAGAAATACTTGCTGCCACGGTCACAAAATCTTTTGCCGATGTTTTTACTGAAACTACATCTATTCCCGCAACTTTTTCTCTTTTAAAAGCCGATGCTGTTTTTTCAATTACATTTTCGTCAAAAGTAATTTCTGATGCATTACTATTTTGTGTTAAAATTTCAGAAGAAGTTTTTTCATGCGAATGTTCATCTTCTGGATGTCTGTAATAAAACGGTTCTTTTTCAGGCATAAAGTTATTTACCTGAGTCGCATCTTGACTTTGCGAACCGGTTTGTTTCGGAATAAAATAACCCGTTGTACTTTGATCTTCTACTAAATATTTTTGAGCTACACGCAATACATTGGCTGGTGTTACTTTTTTCAATCGGTCAACTCCAGTAACAAAATCTGTCCAATCACCAGAAGCAATAGCCTCATTTAATTCTGATGCAATAACGCCAGAACCGTCACGACCTAAAATAGTCTGCGCGCTAATTTTGGCCACTACAAGGTTTACCTCATCTTGAGTAACGCCTTCTTTCTGAATTTTTGCAATTACTTCGCTAATTTTTGCATCGATATCTTCATGTTTTGAAGTGGTTGGAAAACCAACTCCAATGGTAAAAAGACCTACTTCTTTAAAGTTCGTAGCACTGGCATACGCATAAATTCCCATTTGGGTATCTACAAAAGTTTTGTTTAAAATTGCCGAAGGTCCCGAGCCAATAATTTGCCCCAAAATATTCAAAGCTGGTAAATCCTCATGCAGTGCTCCCGGAATTTTATAAGCTTTGTTGACCACACCTAATTCACCCGGTTTTTTTACCACAATTTTACGTGCCCCGTATTGTTCTGGTTCTTCGGTATAAGGTTGAGGCATTGCATTTGGCGCTTTCGTAATTTTACCAAAATATTTCTCAATCAGCTCTAAAACATTTTCTTTTTTAAAATCGCCAATAATGGTTAAAGTCGCATTATCAGGCCAGTAATAGGTGTTGTAAAAATTACGTAATACTTCGATTGGTGCATTTTCTATATCCGATTTCCAGCCAATTGTAGAATGGTGGTACGGATGCGCAATATAAGCTGAAGCCCATATTTCTTTATCAAGTAAACTGTTCGGATTATTTTCGCCTCGCTCAAATTCGTTGCGAACTACCGTCATTTCGGCTTCTTTATCTTCTTTCAATAATAAAGAATTTCGCATTCTGTCTGCTTCTATTTGCAGTGCCAATTCTATTTTATCACTTGGTAATGTTTCATAATAATTAGTACGGTCGTACCAAGTTGTTGCATTTAATTGCGCTCCTGTATTTTGTAAAACATCGGTTATAGATCCTTTGTTGCTTTTAATAAATGTTGGAGTTCCTTTAAACATTAAATGTTCTAAAAGATGTGTTGATCCTGTGTTTCCTAAAACTTCGTGTTTTGATCCTACTCTGTACACAATTTGAACCGTTGCAACTGGCGAAGCATTGTCTTGCAAAAGCAAAATATTCATTCCGTTTGGTTGGTACAAATATTCTTCTATACCACCTAACTCTTTTATTTTCTTGAAATTAACTAATTTGTTCTGCGCTGAAATAAGCGTGCAGAATGCTAGTGAGCAATAGCCCAAAAAGATGTATTTTTTCATTTTTTATGATTGAGGTTTTTAGCCCTTTCAGCTTTATTATGATTTGAAAGGGCATAAAAGTTATTATGATTTACTAAAAATTTCTTTGAGTTTTGATTGAAGTTCTTCTTCTCTAAGATTTTTGGCGACGATTTTTCCGTCAGGTCCAATTAAGTAGTTGGTTGGTACCAATTTTACTCCATACAAAACGGCTACTTCATTCTTCCAGCCTTTTAAATCCGAAACGTGTGTCCAAGTTAGTCCGTCTTTTTCGATGGCTTTTTCCCAAAGATTCTTTTTATCATCTAATGAAACGCCTAACACATCAAAACCTTTATCGTGATAGGTTTTGTAAGCTAAAACTACATTCGGATTTTCTTTTCGGCAGGGTCCGCACCAGCTTGCCCAGAAATCAACCAAAACGTATTTTCCTTTGTAATCAGATAATTTTACGATTTTTCCGTTGATATCAGTTTGCGAAAATTCAGGTGCAGTTGTGCCAACAGCTGTTTTTTCGTTTAATTTGATTCCTTCATTAATTTTTTTACCGAAATAAGATTTTTGAATCTCAGGAGTCAAAATAGCAAAATATTCTTTTACCTGTTCTGGAGTTCCGTAGGTTACCAAACGATCTTCTAAAACCAATGCTGCGGCAACCTTATCTTTATGTGATGTAATAAATTTGAAAGTCAGATCATCTGCCATGGTCTGTAAGTCTTTCCATTTTTTATCCATCATCGCTTGTTGCTCAGCTGTAAGTTTTACTTTTCCGTTTTGGGTTAAGGAATCAGATAGTTTGTAAACAGGGCCTGCAACATTCTGTATCTTTTTAAACTCGTTTTTATAATATGAACTATAAATAGAATCTTGAGTTGCTCCTGATAATTTCGCCATATAAACAGAATCTTTATGTGCCGTAAATCCAATTGTTTCATTAGATAAAACAAATATTTTTCCGTACTCCTGTCCTTTTAGTTTGATGCTATATCGCATTGGCTCTTCGACTTTTCCCGCAAAAGTAAATTTACCTTCAACGATTTTAGCAGAATCTTTCACTACGCTTTTATCACCATCAACAAATTCTAAATAAACCATTCCTTCTTTTTGTCCCGGAATGCTACCGTTGATAGTAAACCCTTCTTCTTTTTTTGAGCAGGAAGTAAAAGTGGTTACAAGCGCTAAAGCCAATAAACCTGATTGTAAAATTGTTTTTTTCATGTTATTATTTTTATATTTTTTTGCAAATTTTCAATCTTTCAATCTTTCAATTTTTAAATTTTTTAATCTTAAACAATATTATGATTTTAATAACTCTTTTAATTTAGCCTCTAAAGCTTCACCACGCAAATCAGTAGCTATGATTGTTCCGTTTTTATCCATTAGAAAAGTAGCCGGAATGGCTTTCACATTAAACGATTTACTCACCACATCGTTGTCTAACAAGTTTGGCCAAGACATATTTTCTTTAGTCAAAGCAGTATTCCAGGCCTTTTGATTGTCATCAGTAGAAATACTTAAAATTTCAAAACCTTTAGCAGCAAATTCAGTATAAGCTTTTTTTAGATTTGGAATTTCTTTACGACAAGGTGCACACCAAGAAGCCCAAAAATCAATTAAAATATATTCTTTCCTATTGGCAATATCTTTAATTGAAACCGATTTTCCTTCTTTATCTTTTAATTCAAATGCGGCTACACTCGTTCCTACCAATGATTTTGGATTTACCTCAGCATCAGCCAATTTTCCGTAATAACTGTTTTTAGCTGTTTCTGAGAATTGATCAAAAAGAGGTTTTTGTTGTGGCGTTAAATAAGAGAATTGAGACATCATGAAAAACGGTCCCCACCAAGAATCTTTATGACGTACAATTAAATCGGTCATGCTTTTTTCAACATTTGTAAAAAAAGCTTTTTCATCGGCCTCGAATTTTTTCCAAACCGGAAGATTTTGCAAGGAGTCTAACTTTTTAGTCTCTTTTTCTTTTCTGGCTTCACCAATTAATTTGCTTACTTCATCCGATTCTTTGGTATGATAAGCAGCGTAGGCTTTATCCAAATCACCTCGATAAGCCGTTTCTTTTTTAAAATATGCATCCGATTTAGAACCTGTAAAAACGGTATTTTTGAATGTTATTCTTTTATTTTCATCAGATCCCATCTCTGCATTTGAAGTAAGATTCATTTTAGAATTTTCGAGCATTACCGAAATAAAACCTTGATTTTTGCCAAAAACCAAATAATACAAACGTGGTTCGGCAAGGCTTCCTGAAAATACAAATTTCCCATTTTTAACAATAGTTTCTGCCACAGCAGGATCTGATGAATGCGTTGCACCTGGAGTTAATTTTACAGTAATTCCATCTTCAAGCCCCTTTATGGTTGCTTCAAGAGTATACGAAGAAGCAACTGATGTGATTGTTTTTTGTGCCTGAATATTATTTGAAATAACAAATAAACAGATGCACAATCCTACTATTTTAAATTTAATTGTGTTCATTTTTTGATTGATATATTATAAAAAAAGCTTCCCTTTCGAAAATCCTACTTAGGAAGCTTAGTGATTTTTATTTATCTACATTTTGTGTTAGGGTTCCATTACCCGGATTTTTTGTTGCCCCTTGTGGGAAAGGCATCGTCCACATGTGTGAAGTTGCCGATAAAGTATACGTAGTACCTCCTTCAACTTTAGACAAACTAAACGGATAAGTCCCTTCGGCATTTAAACGGCGTGCGTCTGCAAAAGGTATTAAGGTTAAAATAAGCTCGTTCCGTTTGGTATTGAAAATGGCATTTAAAGCAGTTGCTTTATCTGTAGTAGTAATATCGGCATAGTTTGCAGGTAAAATTCTGGTTTTACGCACTGTGTTCAAAAGCGTCAAAGCATCAGCTATTTGTCCTGCACGAGCCAAGCATTCGGCTTTAATTAAATACACCTCTACTGTAGTGATGCCTCCAAAATTATACATTCCAGATAAAGTAGAATAATAATACGTATCGGCACCAACAGTTCTTAATTTCCAACGTGATTTAAAGCGCACATCACCCGTTTCAAAGCGTGCTGCTCTATCAACCGGAATACTTAATTCTCTGCCCAACGAATAGCTAGAACCATGTCTAAACGTGTAATTTTCGGTATAGTTATATCCCATCGGAGAAGCTACTGTTGTATAGGAATTAGGCGTATCAATAATGGTCTTATTAGTATTATAAAACCCAACCCAATCGTACAATTTATTATTTTCAGCCAAAGCCAAATCAGCAAATTTTAAAGCTTCTGTATAATTATTCATTTGCAAATAAACACGAGCCGAAAAAGCGTAACCTGCTCCTAAATTGGGATGCAAAGCCGTTTGCGAAACCTTTGGCAAAAACGGTATGGCTTCGTTAACATCTTTCAAAATGAAATCATACATTTCCTGAATAGTAACTTGTTTGCTTGGCGCATTAATGCTGGCACTAGTAATCAACGGAACTGATAGTTTGCCCGCATTTCCTGTAGTATACGTATCGGCATAAAAATTCACCAAATTAAAGTACGACATGGCGCGCAACATTTTAGCCTCTGCCCAAACAATTCTTTTTTCTGCATCTGTAGCTTCAGTTGCCGTTAAAACATTTTCGATAATTAAATTGAAAGATGAAATTCCGGCATAACTTCTGTAGTATGTAGTTTCATCAGCCTGATTTAAATCGATACGATCTGCAGTTTCATCCCAAAAATAATTGGCATTTGTTAAACGGTAATAGGCTAAATTTGCCACCGTTTGAAAACGGTCATTCATTAAAGTTAAAGCCTGCTCAACATTCACCACTTGATTACCGTATTCATCTCGAATAAATGCCTCGTAATCGGCTAATGTGGTTGGTACTTTAGATCCTTTTGGCACATCATCCAAATAATTCTCGCAAGAGGCAAAAACTACTCCTAATGCTAAAACGCAAAGTATATTTTTATATATTTTTTTCATCTTGTAGTCTTTTTAAAATTAGAAATTAACATTTACACCCATTACAAAACTTGGAGACTGAAATCCGCCCAACATGTATTTGGCATCTCTACTTTTAGCCCAAGTGTATACATTTTCTGCATTTAAATTGAAGCGTACGTTATCTAGTTTTACTTTATTTATCAAGTTTTTAGGCATTTGATAAGCTAATGAAATATTACTCAATCTCACATTTGAAGCATCCAGAATATTGATATCGGCATAGCGGTAAATGTCACGAGAAGCATAATTAAAATCTGCTTCATATTCGTATACCGCACGCGGGATATTTGTAAAAGCTTCGTCTCCGGGATTCTGCCAACGATTTGCAATATCTTTATTAACCACAGTAATATCGGTAACATAACCACCCATAGCACTATTATAATTATTATTCAACATTGGTAAAAAAGTGTTACGCATTTTATGACCTAATTCATAGATAAACAAAGCCGAAAGCGAGAAGTTTTTATAGTTTACAGCAGTATGAAAAGAACCACTCTGTGTTGGCACTGTCGTTCCGTAATCTTCTATAGCTTCTAAATCGGCCGGGTTATAAATGACAGCCTCTCCCGAAGCATCATATACCTGAGGCAAACCAGTACTGCTTAAACCTGCCCATTTGTAACCATAAATAGAATTATAGTTTTTACCTACTCTTGGATAAGCTGATGGATAATCCAATTGTAAATAATACACTGGAGCTTCTACATCTACATAATCTACCTTATTTTTGTTGTAAGCATATAAAACAGAGGCATCCCAAGCAAAAGAAGGTGTTTTAATGATAGTTCCACTTAAACTTACTTCAAAACCTTTGTTGGTCATTTTACCATTATTTATTGTATAAGTTGAATATCCAAAACCTTCTGTAGGCACTCCGGTACTGCTTGCTAACAAATCATCTCCTTTTTTGTTATAGACATCAAAAGTTCCGTTTAAACGGTTTTGGAACATGGCAAAATCCAGACCAATATTGGTTGTCGTGGTTTTCTCCCAAGATAATTCTGGGTTTGGTCTGGAACTTACTGTTCCTTGTACTCCACCAACATTGTTATTTGTGTTGTAATAAGCGGTTAGATATGGCGCCGAATTTTTGGCAACATTACCACCAATACCATAGGAACCTCGTAATTTTAAAGTATTAACCCAATCTACATCAAAAAAGGATTCGTTGTTGATATTCCATCCAGCACCCGCAGACCATGTTGGTTTGTTTTGGTACTTATTATCGGTTCCCCAAAGATTGGAACGATCCCAACGCAAACTTCCAGTAAATGAAAACCTTCTGTCATACACATATCCAATAGTACTGTATAATGAAACATAACGGTTTAACAATTCTTTTTCGTTAGAAAAATCATTTATTGACATATAACCATTAAAAACATTTCCGTAAACTCCTAGTAAACTTGATTGATTGACAGGTTTAAAAGTCAAAGTTTGTTCGTCCCAACCATAACGAGTATCATCTCGGTATTCTACTTTGTTATGACGGATTTCCATACCTGCAATAGCAGAAACATCGTGTTTTCCGTTAAAAACTTGTTCAAAATTTAACTGTTGACGAAAATTATACGCATTGGTAAACTGATTCGTTTCTTTTAAAATATCACCATAAGGCAGGTTGTAAACGGCTGCATTATTGGCAATGGTTACCATTCCGTTTACCTGACTTCTTACACTATATGATTCTTTTTCTCTTGTATAATTGGTACGATCCACTCCGTACTCGTATTGAAACATGGCATTATAACTAAAAGCATGACTGAATTTTACATTAAATTTTGCAAAAGTTCGGTTTATGAAACTTTTAGTATTGCTTACATTTCTGCCCAATTCTTCCATCGGCGTGATGTCCATATTATATAAACCATAATTCTGCATAGATTGCAACGTAAAATTGTTATAACGTGAAGCTGCAATAGAAGTAAAATACGAACCATCATTGTTTACCAATTGGTTGTAAGGTTGAAATTTAAATCCTGGGGTAAAAGCATTATAATTCTGAAAATCACTGGTGCCAAAATTCATATAGGTTCCTAAATCCAAAGACAACCAACTGTTGATTTGTGTTGAATTTTTAAGGTTAAGACCCACGGTTTGGTTTTCAGAATAAATATCTTCTAATTTGTTGTCTTTGTAGGTTAAAGAAGCATTAAAACTATTGCTTTCGGATGCTTTTCCTAAACTGATATTGTGTTGTGTAGCAAACTGATCGCGTTTGGCATATCGCGCCACATCATCATAATATTTGTAACCTTGAGCAGCCAATTGATTCAGTTGATTGTTAGCCTCTGTTTGTGAAATAACACCTGAATATCCTTTCAAAATAGTTTGCATTCCTAAACTCGTAAAAGCAGCATTATTAAGTAAAGATTGTGCATAAGTGCTTGCATTTGCTCCCTGTAAATTAGGATTATTAGCAGCCCAACCTCTTTCTAAACCAATAATATCGGCAGAATCGGTTAGGTTATCTGTATAATTTCGATAAGGTGTTACGGTCAAATTACTAGAAAACGAGATATTGGTTTTTCCTGCTTTAGCCTTTTTGGTGGTAATAACCACAACACCATTCGCGGCGCGCGCACCATAAATAGAGGAAGCTGCAGCATCTTTTAAAACCGTAATCGTTTCAATATCTTCTAGGTTTAAATTTGGAAGGTTTTCTTCTAAATTAAATGTTGCATTATACTTTGTGTTTTCAATCGGAAAACCGTCTATAACGTATAAAGGAGTTGTGGTTCCCCTCATTGTTGTAGTTCCACGAATTTTCCCGTCTTGGTATCCTACAATACGACCTTCTAAAATTTTATCCAAACTGTTTAAACGTTGCTCTTTAAAATCTTCTGATTTTAATTTTGAGAAAGAACCCGTGGCTTGTTCAGCCGAAATGTTTTGGTAACCTGTAGTTAAAACCACTTCGCCAAGTTCAAATGTGTCTTCTTTCAAAACCACATTAATTAGACTTCTGCCCTCCACTTTAATTTCCTGTCTCACATAACCTAAATAGGCAAAAGCTAAAGTAGTTTTATCACTTACGGCAATAATCTGATATTCGCCATTAAAATCAGTTTGTACGCCTCTCCCTGAGCCGTTATCCGAAATAGCAGCGCCTACTAAAGGCATTCCTTTTTCGTCGGTTACTTTTCCTTTTACAATAAAATCGGGAGCCGCTTCTACAACATTTGTTTTGATAGCAACCTCTTTTTTAGGTGTTAAAATAATATGATTGCCCGATATTTTAAAATCAGTAGTTGAATTTTTAAAGACTTTAGTTAAAACGCCTTCAATACTTTCGTTGTTTGCATTCACTTCAATCAATCGATTTAAATCAACCGATTTTACATTGTATACAAAACGGTAATTGGTGGTGTATTCTATTCGTTCAATTACTTTTGCCACCGGGGTTGCAGCCACGTTAATTGACATCGTATTTTTTTGCGAATAGAGTCCGCTGGCACTCATAACGGTAATGGTGGTTAATAAAAATAAAGTTGTTAATTTCATCTTTAAATCAAAATTGAATAAAGGTTTGTTAAACCTCTTTAGGTTAACTGGTTTTTTCATACTTTTAAAATGTTTTTTGAATTGTGGTGTAGTTTTTTATATCACGATTATCATCCGGGAAATGTTGGCGCATTTTCCGGTTTTTTTTTAGATAAGCGCTAGTAAGACATTGTTTACTTCATAGGCAAATGATTTTATTGAATTATAACTTTGTTATTTTGAATTTTATATTTGATTGCAAAACTTTCATCTAAGTATTTTAAAACCTCATTTATCGATTCGTTATCAAAACGGGCGTTAAAAACTTCTTTCCCTAAAGTTTTGTTGTTGTTAATAAAAGTCACGTTGTAATGGCGTTCTAGTTTTTTGATAATCTCATTAAAGCTCGTGTTTCTAAAAACCAAACCGCCGTTAATCCAAGAGGTATAGGTTTCGGTAAAAACCGCTTGCGAATTAATTGCATTTTGCCCATTAGCAGACGTTCCCATAAAACCAGGTTTCAAAAACACCATATCGTTGTCCACTTTAGTTCCTTGATACAAACCTACTTTTCCTTCAACTAACACAACTTGGGCTTTACTATCATCAGGATATGCATTTACGTTAAATTTTGTTCCAAAAACCTCCACATTCATTTTGGTTGATTTTACGGTAAAAGGATGTTTTTTATCTTTAGCAACTTCAAAATATGCTTCGCCACTCACAAACACTTGTCTATCTTGATTTTTTAAAAAATGTACTGGAAAACGCAAAGTTGTTCCTGCATTCAAATAAACCTTTGTACCATCAGAAAGTTGTAAGTTAAAACGTTTCCCGTACGGAATTTTTAAGGTATTATAGACCAGTTTTTCGCCAACATCAGTCCCGTTATATACCAAAGTACCTTTGTTTTGTTTACCTACTATTTTTCCTGACACATTGGTAATGTTTTGAGTTTGATTCAGATTTATAGTTTGCAACTTTCCATCTTCTGTTTCTAACGTAATAGCTTCTTCTTTTGGCACTAATTGATTGGTTTGTACAATGCTTGTTTGAATATCATTTTGCGAAGCTGTATACCAATACACCATCATAAGTCCAACAACTAAAACTGCTGCATACTTATAATAAGCTGTAAGGTTACGCTTACCAGCAATCGGGCGAGTCGTTCTAATTTTTTGCAACAAAACTTTTTTGGCCGACTCTACATCGTAATCGGCCATTACAAAATCGGCCACATAATTCGTTTTTACAAAATCTTCGAATATTTTTTTGTTTGCTTCATTTGAGGATAACCAATAGGTAAGTTCGCTGATTTCTTCTAAATCGGCTTGATTGGTTACAAATTTCATGATTAAACGCTCTGCATTTTTAGAGGTCATATTTCCTTTTTTTACTATTATAACGAAGCAAAAAAACAAAACCCTAACAATTTGATAATGTTTTTTTGATTTTAGTGTATTTTTTTCATGAGCTTATAATTCGTATCAAAAAAAGCAATTTCAAACACTACTTTATCTATAGAATTAAAAACAATAAAACTACCTTTGCTGCTTCTTATAAATTAAAAAAAGCAATTTTAACAACCCTAAAAACTAAACTTTAATATATTTGTTTTTATGAAAAGGCTTGATTATAGTGAAAATGAAATTTTAATAAACTCACTCCGAAATGGAGATGAGCAAGCCTATATTTACCTTACTGAAACCTATTATAACAAACTTTGTGTTTATGCTAACAGCTTGCTCAAGGATATTTATAGTGCCGAAGATATTGTTCAAAATGTGCTTATTAAAGTTTGGGAACAACGCGAAAAATTGAAATCGGGACTTTCTTTGCAAAGTTTTTTATATAAATCGGTTTACAATGAGTTTATAGATACTTATCGTAAAAATCAATCTTTATTTGAACTTGAGAAAAATTATTTCGAAGCCTTAAATTCGGTTGTTCAGGAAGAAGACGCTGAATCCTTGCAACAGGCAATTAATGCAGTAAATCTTGAAATTCAGAATTTACCGCCCAAATGCAAAGAAGTCTTTATAATGAGCAAAAAAGAAGGATTAACTAATATTGAAATTGCCGAACATTTGGATGTTTCTATAAAAGCAGTTGAAGCGCAAATGACCAAAGCACTTTCACTTTTAAGAAAATCATTGCAAACCAAAATTACCAGTATTTTGTTTTTATTTTTTGGAAAACTAAAATCCAACTCAACAAACTAATTCCAAATTTAAGTATGCAATTCTGCACTTTTTAGTCGCATACCATACTCAGTTCCTAAATAAAGAGGATTCCCGTCTTTTTCCGACCAAAATCCATCGATTACATCTTTAGTGATACAACGGTATACTGCAACGCCTTTGTACGTTTTGCGGTCTTCGCCTTGGTATTTAAAATTGATTACCAAAATATTATCTTTAAAAAAACCTTTCCCCGTTTGAATTTGTTCGTTGTTGATAAACCATTTCGCTACAATTCTATTGGTTTTATCCAGCTCTAAATTTAAAATTCCTTTATACGTTATGTGTTGGTTTTCATCCTGATTACGGCCTTCAATAGCATAACTTCCTACCAAATCTTGAAGATTCATTTTATGTTTTCTTTTAAATAATCGTACAAAGTTAGTTGTTTTAAGGTCGATTTATTTACTATTATTTCAGTAAACTACGATAAGTATATTTTCTACACTTAATCTTAAAATGCATTGTTATATTAAAAGGTTGTTTTATTTTTACGGAAATTAAAGTAACTATTTAAAAACAAAAGATGAAATTAGCAATACTACCTGCCCTTCTACTTGGATTTTCGTGTTTAGCGCAAAACAATACCGATACCAGCTTGTATATGAAAGCGGATAAAATAACCTATTTAAGTGATATTGGGTCTGATTCGGGAGATTTATACAAAACCATCGGACATCATGGTCCAGCAATTGAAAACGAATGGATGGCTTTACGAATTTACTTTAGCGAAAAAGCAGCTATAGACGTATACTCAAAAGCTAAACCCGGTTTAGAGTTGAAAAAAGCCAATTGGTATCCTACTCCAGAACAACAAAAAGAAGGTTGGGGAGCCGATTATTATAAAGTAGCCGCTACTGTTGGTTTGGGTGGAATTCGACTTTGGGATGGAGACAAGGTTGTGCCATTGAATCCAGTAACAAACCGTTTGGCTCGTGTGGGAAAAACGGAAAATACTTCTTGGATGGAAATGATTTCGAAAGGCGTTCCGTACAAAGGAAAAAAAGTAGATATCTTGGTTCGTGTTACAGTGCTTTCAGGAAAAAGAGATGCCAAAGTGGAAGCGGAATGTTTAACTGGTGAAAAAGTTCAATTTGTTACGGGAATCAACTACTTTAAAGATTTTCAAACTAAAAAAGGAAGCAATTATATCGCTGTTTGGGGAAAACATCCCGAAGATGTTGCTGCCGAAATTATCGAAGTGGGTGCCGCTATTAAATACAATCCGAAAGATTATGCCGACCAAAAAGATGATGGTACGCAGTATTTATTGATTTCAAAACCTGCAAAAACACTTGAAACCACTATTATATCTTCAAGTGCTAGAGAACAAGAATTGAATACCTTAGCTAAATTAGAAGCTTTTATAAAGTAATTTTTAGCTTTTTCTAATACAAAAAATGCGAGACTTTTACATCTCGCATTTTTTTATAATACTGTTTTTTTAATTTGAATTTCCGTTGGTTTTATTAGACAAAACAATGAAAATTAAAATTTAAGAATATACAATCTATTTCCGTCTCTTTCTGTTCCGGTGCTAGGTGAAAGGGTTTTCGCTTTTATTTTATTAGACGCATCACTCCAAATTCCAAAATCATCATCATTTATAATTCCGATTGTATTGGAATTAATTAACCAAATCCCTTCGAGTTTATCGTGCGGATAATTTCCTAAATATTTAAAAACATCTACTGCAAGTGTCTTGGTAACAGGTTTAATATTAGCCAATGCTAATTCTTCCCAAGTATTCGCTTCTAAAGCTTTACCATTAACCAAAAGACCGTTTTCTGCATTGAAATCATTTCCAGAAACATCTGTAGCTTGACTAATATCTATTTTATAAATGTGTTTCATTACAACTCCGTCTCCACTAAAATTACCGTCGCGTTCTACAAGCAAAAATTGAGTAGCACTAAGAGCGCAGATTTCCGAATTTGAATTGTTATCTAATTCTTGTTTGTATAAATATTGTTTGGTTTTTCCAGTAGCAATATCAAAAGTTACAATTCGGGTTAACGTTTTATTTATGGCTCCCGCATTCGAAGGATTGTACAAACGAGATTGCATAATACCCACTAAGGTTTTTTCATCTGGAGTAACAGCCAAACCTTCCATGCCGCGATTAGCCCATCTTTTAGCAAAAACAGCTGGTAATTTGCGGGAACCTGTAGTAATTCCCACCGGACTAATTCGTTCTAATTCCACACCTGTATCACTATAATGCACAATGTGTGGACCATACTCATCGGAAACCCAAAACGAACCATCTTTCATGGCTACCAATCCTTCAGAATCAAGTCCGTATTGATCGGTGTCCAAAATTGTATTGTTTAAATCGTACGGAATTTCACCTGTAGCACCATATCCTGCTGGATTTGGTCTACCGCTAATGGGAGTGCCTGTAGGTGTTTTAAAGAGAATTTCATTAAGTTTGGTTATGGTGCCATCGTTGTTTAATTTAAAATGACCTATGCGCGGTGTATAATTGGGTATTGGAAAATACTTTCCTCCCGTCGCATCAGCATTGGGTCCTCTATCGGTCATGGCATAAAATTCACCTTCATTGGTTGGATGCGCAAATGCGGCCGATCCAAAACCTCCGTTTCGAATTTCAACTCCATTACCTGTACCTAAAACACTGTAAGGCAACGATATTCCTGCATTAGAAATGGTTGGTAATACAAATTTTTCTACTTTATTATCTTCATTATTATCACAAGAAGAAATAAAAGCAGCCGTAAGCATGCAAACTGTAAAATGTATAAATTTCATAAAAATGGGTTATTTGTTAGAGGCACAAAATAACCATGTAAAAACAGGAAGGCTGTTAAGGAGTGATTAACAAAATTATAATTTTAAACTTCAAATGTTGCTCTTTTAATTAACCAAAAGAGTCAACAAGCTAAGAGCCAATTTTTAATTTTAACCCAAAAAAAAGGCCCGCAAATAGTTGAATTTGCAGGCCTTTTTGCGTGTTTTAAAAAGGGTAGACTTCATTTTTTAAATAAAAACACGAGTAATTAACTATTTTAATTATGTTATCTTCATATTGTTTTGGTTTTCAATTTATTAATTTTAAAAAAGTTCTTTGCTATTAGCAAAATACACCTCAAAATCAAAAATTACATCATATAGTAAAATGCTTTGTGAAGCATTTCGAGTTGACTTTTTGAGAGTTTAAATTTTAAAAATTTCTTTCGTGGTAATTTCGGAACGAAGTTTGGCGCACTACTAAAATATTCTTTTAAGTCATCACATATTTCGTTTTTGGTTTTGGATGCATCAATTAACATGAGTTCTTTAATCCCAATTATCATTCTTAAACTGGTATAAAGATGTTTACTGAACAAACAGAGCACAAAATTGGTATGAATGACTTCTAATTCAAAAAAAGCAACTAGTTCGGTATAATCATAGACCACAAAAACCGCGTAATCAAAATCAGCTGGTTTACACTGATTTTTTAATACCAAAGAATCTTCCGAAAATTCAAAATCGTTTTTGAACTTTCTTTTGAACATTTTTAAAAAAATCCCCTTATTATCACGAACTAAAACCGTTTCTTTTTTAATCATCGCTCAAGAATTTGTATTTGTCATTTTTATGGTATTTATAAATTAACAACTTGTAAATATTGAGTTCGAATGACAAATAGACATCTGCCTATACTGTTTTACAACAAATTAAAGAGCGAGCTTTTTTTGACAAGCGAATTGTGAATTGCATTATCATAGGGGCTTAGTATGATTTTGGGGAATGCGGAATTTTATTGAATACGATTAGATACGTTGTTTGAGGTAAGTAAACTAAAACAAAGTTTTAAAGTTGGTAATGTTCGGTAGGTTGCAAATTTTTCAATTTTTTAATTCGGTCGTTTAGTTTTAAAACACGATCCAATTGTTTTTGTTGAATGGTATATCTGGTATAATATTTATACCACTCTTTTCCGATAAAAAAGGCCGTCACAGAAACGCCTGTAAGCAAACCAATAAAGTAATTTGTAAAGTCCATGATTATTATTTTTAATAGTTAAAAAGCATTTTTATCTCCTTTTAAAGTAATTACTACTGTTAAGATGCAAATTTTCAAATCTTTGATTAAACTCCATCGTTGCACATATTCAATATCGGTGGTTACCCGGCGTTTCATATCGACCACTCTTTTCGTTTCGCCTCTTAAACCCGAAACTTGAGCCAACCCTGTAATACCGGGTTTTACGAAATGGCGCACCATAAAATTGTTGATATGCCCATTATAATCTGAAGTATGTTTAATCATATGAGGTCGAGGTCCAACCACACTCATTTTACCCATTAACACGTTAAAAAACTGTGGCATTTCATCTAAACTGGTTCTTCGAATGAATTTACCAATTGGCGTAATACGCGAATCGCCTCTTTTGGCCTGTTCGGTTTCATCGCCCATATCAGTATACATACTTCTAAACTTGTAGCACCAAAAGGGTTCGTTTTTTTTACCTGTTCGCAATTGTTTAAACAAAACCGGTCCTTTACTTTGTTTTTTAATGATAAATGCCAACAAAGGATAAAGCCATGATAAGATAAAAACGATTACTAATGAGCTAAATGCCAAGTCGAAAACACGCTTTGCCAATCGATTATACGCGTTTTGCAAAGGCTCATAACGTGGTTTTATTACGTGAAAATTATTTAAGTGTGTTGAATTGAAATGTTTTTTAGAAATTGACGAAAAATCGGGTACAAATTTCAAGCGCATACAATGTTTATCACCTAATTCAAAGAAATAATTCAAATCGTTAATAAAATCGGGTTTCGCTACAATATACAATTCATTAATTCCACTTTCGGAAGCTTTATGGATAGCTTCTGAAAGTGCTTCTGTGAACTTTTCGATGCTACCAATCTCTACATTTTCATTTTCATTGACAATTCCAACAAAGTCGATAAAGTATGAGTTCGATTCTAAATGAGCTGCCAATTCAATGCTCGTTTTGTTAAATCCCCAAATTCCGACCGTAAAAGGCTTAAAAACCCAAAATTTGATTCGTGAAATAACTATCGTAAAAAGAATTCGAGAAAATAAAAAATAACTAAACAAAAAACTTAGCTGAATTAAATTGGCTTTACTTCCGAAGAAATACAATACATTATCCTGAAAGACAAAAAGATAACTGTGCCATAAAATGCGTTGTGTAAAAAAGGCACGCCAGCTATTTTGGAAAAAATAATCTAAATTAAAAAGAACGTCAATCTTATACAATTGAAAATAAGATACGGTAAATAACCAGCTCAAAATGGTGATCGGTATCATTTTATCAAATAACAAATCACTCAATCCTATTTTCTCTTCATTTGCAAATTCTAAGAACAACACTGTTCCAAGTACCATGGCCAACATATCAAGGATGGCGCAGGAAATAATAAACGAAAATTTATGTCTGTTTCGCATGTCTCAATTTTTTCAATAAATGGTACATTAGGGCACCTACTACACTACCTATGATTCCGTAAAAAACATCCGCTAAATCCGGACTTCTGCTTTGAATTAAAAACTGTCCTCCTTCGGCAAGGCAAACAATTATCCCGGCAATGCCGATATTTTGAATAAAGTTGGGTTTTGTACTATGATGTCCATCTTTATCTGTTTTATACTCTGAGTTGATTTCTAATAAAAAACCCAAAGCCAAAAAAGGAACTGCTGTTCGCAAATTATAATAATGACTACTCCAATTTAAAAGCCATCGTGGCAAATAGTTTTCGTTAGAAAAATTGGGATCTGATAGCCACGAAAAGTAAAAAACCAACGCTATTACAAAGAGCAATAAAA
Source organism: Flavobacterium agrisoli (assembly GCF_016522065.1). Lineage (GTDB taxonomy): Bacteria > Bacteroidota > Bacteroidia > Flavobacteriales > Flavobacteriaceae > Flavobacterium > Flavobacterium agrisoli. Next base: position 726,849 of record NZ_JAEHFV010000001.1, read on the forward strand.
GTGTGATGAATTTTTGTGGCATTTTGATAATCGAATTAGTTGTTTGCATATTTCGTTTTTTAAGTTTGTTAATAGTGCAAAAAATTAACTCTGTTTCCGTTTGTACCAAGGCTTTTTTTCTTGAATTTCTTGGTATTTGTAACCATAGTTCACACCATAGCCATAACCATAAGCCGTTTTCATATTGACGCCGTTAATTAAAATACCCACATTTTTCAATTGACCATTTTTAATGAAAGTATTGATGTTGGATAAATTGCTTTTATCGGTATAATCAAATTTTACTACAAAAGCCGTAACATCCGCCAATGGACTAAAATTGAGCGTATCTGAAACGATTTGAACGGGCGCCGAATCTAATATTATAAAATCATATAGACTTCTGGCTTCTTCTATAAGAGTTTCAAAATTGGAATTACTAATTAATTGCGATGGATTAGGTGGTGTTTGACCTGTGAATAAAATATCCAAGTTTTTAGAATACAAACTATCATTTTGAACAAAACCTTTCCAATCTTCATTTTTATTGGCCAAATAGTTGGTTAATCCTGCAGCTTTTTTATCGGTATTGAAATAATCGTTAAGCTGTGGATTTCGCAAATCGACTCCGATTAAAAGTACTTTTTTATTCAAATTACTAATTGTAATGGCCGTATGAAAAGCACAAAATGATTTTCCTTCGCCTTGAATACAAGAGGTAAAAAGTACCACATTTCCTTTCTTATCTTTATTTCGAGGAATTAAAAAGTACAGATTAGAAACCAATGCACGTGTTGCTTCGGCAATAATGGAATGAGAGGTTGCGGTATTGTCTAATTTTTCGCTAGAATTAATTTTAGGAATATGCCCCAAAATAGGTACATTCGAAACCACCTCGGTAATATCCTCGCCGTTATGCACTTTGGTATTTAAATAAAATCCGGCATATAAAATTCCGAAAGGAAATAAAAACGCCAACATAAAAGCACCTAACATAAAGGATTTAGGTTGCGGAAAAATGGCCGCATCATAATTGGTTTCAGGTGAATTTAATGTTTTAATATTGGAGTCTAAAATAGCACCATTCAACACTGCTTCTTCTCTTTTTTGCAATAAGGTCGTATAGGTTTCTTCTTTCAAACTCAAATCACTATCAATATTCCCTAAAATTTTATCATTGGTAGGAATACTTCGTACTTTGGCCTCGGCAATATTTTGCTCTTGCTTATAGGTACGGTTGGTTTGGTTTAAAAAAGATAAATACCCTTTTAGTGTATTTAAAATTTCTTGTCTTTGAATTTTAAGTTGCGACATTAAAGTGATATACGCTGGGTTATTAGTTTGCGCTCTTTCTAAGATAACTTGACCTTCCATCAATTTTTCGTTATATCGTAATAACATTTGATTTACGGTTGGAATCTCTAAATTGTAATCGGTTCCTAAAGTTTGGGTGATACCCGATTTTTGAATGTCGTTAATAGCATAATTGGTCAATCGAATTTGTTTTTCGTTAAGCATGGCATTTTCCATCTTTTGACTTCTATCGGCCGTTTTTTCAACAATATAATTGTCCAAAGCACTAATATCATTTACTTGCAAGTATTTTTCTTTTACACTTTTAATAGAATCTTTCTCTTTTGAAAAATCTTTAATTCTACGGTTTAAAAAGGTAACTGTGTTTTTAAAAACTTTTTGCTTGTTGGTTACAATATTATCATCTAACAGAAAAATAATTTCATTCAGAATTTTTCGAGACTGAATTGGATTGTTACTTACATGATTTAACTCGATCGTTCCTACCGACTCTTCATCTGACAAAACTTCTAATGATGATTTTAAATTTTTTAATGTTACCGCGGTAGGAGTTAGACTCACTTTATAATCACTTTCATAATAGATATAAGGATTTTTACGTGCCTTTCCTGCCAATTTAATTGTAAAAGGAAGTCCTTTTAAACTTTCAGTACCTTCATAACCTTTTATAGCAAATTCCTTTTGAGTCTTGTGATTGGTTACTAAAAATCCGTCCTTATTTATTTTAATATCAAAAGTAGCTTCTGGAAATTTATCGGCCGAAATCGTTGGCTCAATTACAAACGGAACTTGATAAAACGCTCCTTTATCCAACAAATACACTTTTTCAAAATAATTAATATTTAGATTAAGTTGATCGACAACATCCAGTAAAAACTCATTAGAAGTAATCAGTCTAATTTCATTTTCAACTTTTTCTTCGTTTGATTTAATTTCATTGTTGATGGTAATTATTTTTGATTTATCATCTTTCAATTTATCAATAAAAAGAACTGCCGTAGACTCATAAGTTGGTGGCGTAATTCTTATAAAAGCATAAGCTGCAGTAAGAAACACAATGAAGCTAAGTAAAAACCAAGGCCAGTAATGAAAATACTTTAAAAATGTTTTTTTTAAATCCATAATACATAAATTAATTTTAAACGATTTCTTTGGGTGTAATAATTTAGTCGATAAGCTCACAAAAGCGGCTCACTATCATCTAATTTACATTTACTATTAAAACTATAAGTGTGGCAATAGTAGCTGTAATACCTAACAATTGAAGGGGGTCTTTAATCAAACCACCACTATTGGCTTTGAGTTTATTTGGTGAAACCACCAACACATCATTTTGTCTGATTCGGAAATTTGGGTTGGAAATCCAGGAGGCAGTGGTAATATCAATATGGTACACCATTCTTTTTCCGTCGGCCTCTCGTATTAACTTAATATCTTGTCGAACAGCTGAATAGGTTAAATCGCCCCCCATACCAATAGCATCCAACAAGCTAATGGATTCTTCTGTAAATGGTTTTACGCCTGGTGAATTAACCTCGCCTAGTATGGTAAATTTATTATTAAGCACCCTAACTTGAACGGTTGGACTAACCAAATACCCTTCGTTTATTAATCGCCCTTTAATAAAGGTTTCTACATTAGCCGGTGTCATACCAACCACTTTTACTTCGTTTAAAATAGGCATAATGATAGTACCTTGAGGTGAAACTAAGTAGCCCGATAATTTCATCATTTCAACCGAATTTTGATTATTTTCTAATCCGTTATTGATGTTAAATGGAGCGGCAACTAATGGATTTAAATCGCCAACTTCTATTTTTAAAATATCGTTGGGTTGAATTTTAGTAGAGCCATAATTGATGTTAGAATTTGAAAACTGATCTACATCTTGCAAATACAACATTTGCTTTTTGGTTGTACATGATTGTAGCAATAAAAAACACAATCCGATGGCATAAAGAAAAATTTTGTTCATATTAGTTGCGGTTTTGATTAGTATTACCTTTATATTAATCAATTCGATCAATTTTAAAAGTATTTATCCTATTTGGGTTTACTTATTTTAAGGCTTATATTAGCATTAAACCAATTTGAGTTTATATTATTAATGAGCCAAATACTGTTTTAAAGCGTATGTTTTTTTTAATAAAACGGTTTGCATTGCGGTTAAACCATGATATTTGTAAATTTTATAATCCTCGTGGAGCACTTCAAAAGCACGTTTTACGCTGGTGCTCATTCCGCCCATTCTCATTTTGACAATGTAAATATCGATGTAAGCCATTTTGATTTTGTATTTATAGAGGTAACGAAGTAAAAACTCGGTGTCCGAAGCAATTTTAAAATCAAGGTTATAAAATCCATTTTGATCAATTACCGATTTTTTCAAATAAACCGTTGGATGTAACGGCAACCAACCTTTTTTGATTCGTTTGAGACTAAACCGACCTCCAATTCGGTTTCTAATCAGGCGTTCTTCTCTATCATTTGAAACATAAACCCCATTGCCATAAATGCCTTCTATATGGGTTTGCAATTTGAAGCGGTTTGCAATTTGCCTAACTACATTTTTATCATAAAACTCATCATCCGAATGCATTAAACCTATAACATCTCCTGTTGCCATTTGCAATCCTTTATTAATAGCATCGTACATTCCTTTATCTGGCTCCGAAATATATTTATCAATTCGGTCACCATAAGAGGCTATAATTTCTTTCGTTCCATCCGTAGAATTTCCATCTATTACAATGTATTCAATATCATCGTAATTTTGTTCCAACACACTTTCTATAGCCTTGCCAATTGTTGCTTTTCGGTTATAACAAACCGTGATTATAGTAACTCTCATAGCAATAATTTTTAAAAATTAAACATTTAGTTATGTGTAATTACCCTTAACAATTATATGTTAAAAGTAAAATAAAAGGATTTTAAAGAGTAAGTTTTTCGATGAAATACCGCAAAATTCGATTAAATCAACATCTTGATTTTCAATATTTTACAAGTGAAAAAATGTCCTGATGTAGGAAATTATATCACTTTTTTTGCCATGTATTTTTTTGTTTTTTAGTAAAAAAGTAGTGAGCAAAACTGTTTTGCAACTCTATTTGAATTTGCTGTAGCGTTTACAAAATGGATTGAGTCAATTTTGATGAATTTTAACCGAATTGCGTTTTGAAATCGGTTTAAAAATGCGAGTGAAATTAAGTTTCCTCTAAAGAAAGTTCGATATAAAAGGTGTTATACACCAACTTCCTTTTTTATACAAAAGCATAGCCGTTTAATTTGGATTTAGGTTGGTTTTTTAATAAATCATCAAAATAATTTATTGTACTCACCAAACCTTCTTTTAATTGTATATTAGGTTCCCATCCGTTTAAATGTTTTTTTGCCAAAGTAATATCGGGTTGTCTTTGCTTTGGATCGTCTTGCGGCAAATCGAGATGAATTATTTTGGATTTAGAACCAGTAAGTTCAATAATATTTTGTGCCAATTCAATCATCGTAAATTCATTCGGATTTCCCAAATTTACGGGTCCTAAAAAAGAAGGATCCGAATTCATCATTCTAACCATACCTTCTACCAAATCATCCACATATTGAAAAGAACGGGTTTGAGTTCCGTCTCCAAAAACCGTAATATCTTTATCTTGCAAGGCTTGCACAATAAAGTTAGAAACCACCCTACCATCTGCCGGATTCATATTAGGGCCATAGGTATTAAAAATTCGGATAATTTTTATGGCTACATTATTTTGATTGTGGTAATCCATAAACAAGGTTTCGGCACAACGTTTTCCTTCATCATAACAAGAACGAATACCAATTGGATTTACGTGTCCCCAATAATTTTCGGTTTGAGGATGCACTAATGGGTCTCCATAAACCTCACTCGTACTGGCTTGCAATACTTTTGCATTGACGCGTTTGGCTAAACCCAATACATTAATTGCTCCCATTACCGATGTTTTAATGGTTTTAATGGGATTGTACTGATAATGAACAGGAGAAGCTGGACAAGCCAAATTATAAATTTGACTAACCTCTGCAAAATAAGGCTCTGTGATATCATGACGTACTAATTCAAAATAAGGATTATCTATCAAATCGACAATATTTGATTTGGTTCCTGTGAAATAATTATCAAGACAAATTACTTCGTTGCCTTCACTCAATAACCTTTTACATAAATGAGAACCTACAAAACCGGCTCCTCCTGTTACTAATATTCGTTTCATATTATCTTTTTGAGTAAAATTTATAATGTATTAACTTTTCCATATACTGTTTCAAAAAACATTAAAATTTTAGGGCTGTTTTAGTATTTTAGATTGCGAATTTATCTCTTTATACATTTTCAATATCTATTTTGTAATTTGATTTAATAAATGCTTTTATTTTTTGAGGACTTTTGCCACAGGCTTTTTTTATTTCATAAATTTTAACATCTACTAATGTACGATACCACCAACCTTGAAAGAAATCCCACAAAAAAAAACCTTTTCCTTTGAGAAAACCTAATTTGAATAAATAGCGATACATAAAATATAAAAAGGAACGTAAGAATAAAGGTGAGCGAGCATAGCGTAGCTTATTGCCTCTTTTTTTTATGGCTTCGGCACCCATGTTTTGTGTTGCTACTACTTTATTACTTAGATTTAATTCAACATCCAATAAATCGATGGCTTCACGAATGGAATAACCGTTATGTTTCTCAATCCACCAGCCAAAATTATTGAGATTATAGTCTAAAAACTGATGTTGGAATTCTATTGTTTGACCATCGCTGATAATGATATGCTCGTCCATCCAGCGCTGTTCACAGGATCCTTTACCATATTCAAAAATGCGTAGCAATTTAAGGGGGTGCACCCAAGCACCAAAACAATACTGCTTACGATTTAGAATTATACCTGAAACTTGGGGAGCTAACTTCGGCAATTTGACTTTTACTTCTTCGATTAATTCGTGAGTAAAGTATTCATCGGCATCTAGGCGTACTACCCAACGGGTTGTAATCGGTAAATTTTGCAACCCCCAATTGAACTGTTTGGCATAATTATTCTCCCATTTGTGTTGGAAAACTTTGGCCCCTAAATGCTCGGCTATTTCTACCGTAGTATCGGTAGAAAATGAATCGACTACAAAAATTTCTTTTGAAAACTCTAGCGCATTTTTAACGCAACGTTCGATATGTTTTTCTTCGTTATAGGTAAGAATTATAGTTGTAATATTCAGCATATATATTGTATTTTAAACAGCAAATTAATTTTCGAGAAATGGATACTCAAATAAAATAACAATTTAAGTTAATGTAGATTTTTGTATATGTAAATAAAAAAAATTAATCAATCTGTATTTTATTGTCTTTAAATAATATTTGTTTAGCTGGATTACCACCTATAATTAAATTTCTTTCTACGCTTTTGACAACTACTGATCTAGCTGCAACTACAACATTATCTTCAATTTTAACACCTGGACCGATAAAGACATCAGCTGCAATCCAAACTTCACTCCCTATAAAAATTGGTTTCAAAATCAATGGAAAATTATTTTTTGTATAATCATGGCTTGAAGCACATAAATATGTTTTTTGAGATATCACAGTATTATTTCCAATATTTATAAATCCTTGATTATAACAGTCAACTTTTGGACCTAAAGTAGAATTCTTTCCTAACTGTAAATTCCAAGGTGCCCAAATTTTGACAGAAGCATAAATATGAGATGACCAACAAATTTTTGCTCCAAAGCATTTTAACACGAAAATCCTCCATTTTTTAAATAAACGACTTGCAAAAGGTCTAAAAAAAAATATATATACTACATTCCAAAATAATCTTGATATTTTATTTTTAAAACTAAAAGAATGATCATAGTTGGCTAAATCCATTTGACTATAGTTTTTTTTAATTGAGTGCTTTTTTATATAAATCTATTATATGATTTGAAACAGTTTTAATATCATATTTTTCAGAAATTAATTTTTTTCCATTTTCTCCCATTTCAAATAAAATGGATGGAGAAATATTTAAAATTTTTATAAGAATGTTTTGAAGGTTAACGACTGATAAATCAATCCACCATCCACAATTAAATTTTTCTAAATCTTCCCAAGGAGTTCCCTTTGTAGTAATTACTGGAACTCCAACAGCTAATGCTTCAGCAACTACCATCCCAAAATTTTCACTATACGTAGGTAAAACCAATACATCCGCAGATCTTAAAAAATCCCATTTTTCCTGATCGTATTTTGTTCCTACGAAATGTACATTTTTTAAATTTTTAGCATTTTGTTTTAAACTTTCTATATAAAATTCATCTCCATTGCCTGCAATTTCAAGTATCCAATCTCCTGTATTACAATTTCTCCAAGCTTCTAATAGAACCTCAATACCTTTTTTTGGGTGTATACGAGACAAAAAAACGATTTTTTTATTTCCAAAATTTAATTTTTTCAGATTCAATCCGCTTAAATCAATACCATTTGGAATTATTGAAATAGGATTTTTAAACCCTAATGCTTTGATATTTTGAGCTTCCATTTCAGCAGTTGCATGAATGTAAGTTGCTCTTTGTATGGCTTTTCTTTGATAAAAAAATAATGCTATTTTCTTCTTCCAATGATTACGGTTTATAATCCAAGGTTCTAACATACCTCTAGGGGTAATAATGTATGGAATTTTTTTACGGTAAGCCCAAAATGCCATTACTTGAATATATGGATTCCAAATATGTTGAAGATGAATTAAATCTATTTCTTTATTAGATAATCTTGAACCATAAATAAATAATTCCCAAATTGATTTAAAATGAACCGATAGATACGTACTCTCTTTAACATCAGCCATATTAGTACTTTCTTGCGTAATCAAATTAATAAAAATACCGTGATTTGCTAATTCAATACAAGTTGTAGGAACTGAATAAGAAGGACCTCCAGTACTTTTATCAATTGAGTTTGTTATATGTAATACTTTCATTATTTCAATGATTTATTATGAGTAGTATGATTCTGTGATTTTTTTTTAATATTTATACTGCTAATATTTTTTTATAAAAAGTTTCAATAGCATTTAAAGAGTAGTCAGCAGTAAATTTATGTGCTTGTTTAATTGATTTTTCAATCACTTCTGCTCTTTCTAATGCATTTAGATTTATAACTTTTCCTAAAATTTTTGCAGAATCTTCTCTCCATTGTTGTACTTCATCTATATCAATAGGTTTTCTATCAACATAAAAAGAAGCTTCTTCTCCAATTTCATTCATTGGGGCTTTATTAGTGGTTATCACTGGACATCCAGATGCCATTGCTTCAATAATTGGCCACCCAAATCCTTCATCTAATGATGGGAATAATAGACAATTAGCTCCTGAGTATGCACTATTTATATATTCATCCGATAAACCACTAACAAAATGAATATTTTCTTTATAAAGAGATTCTTTGCGAAGTTTTTCTAACTCTTCTGATGGTTTTGCTCCAATTAAAATTAAAGGAATATTCAAATTATACATACTACACCAGGTTGTGTAAATTTCTATTACTCCAGTTCTGTTTTTATAGAATTGATTACCACCTATATGCATAATATATCCATTGCATAAATCTATATTCAATTTTTGTTGTAATAGTTTTCTTGATACATCTCTTTGTAAAGGAGTAAACGGACGATTCAAACCGTTGTAGCATACAGAAGATTCTAAAATTTTGTCTCGATGGAGATTGTGTAAATCTTCTTGCGTTTTTTTAGAAATACTTATAAAGTATTTTCCTTTTGAAAATCCATTTCTTATAAAATTTTGATATTGTTTACCTGTAAATGAAGTTTGTTTTTCGGGAATTGCATCTAATGCTGATTTTAAAGCTAAAAAATCATGACAATGAACTATGTGTTTTCTGTTTTTAACTAATGGTACCCAAGGTCCTAAGGCCTGATCGGCAAAAACGAAAAGAGTATCTTTTTTACAATTAAGAAGTTTGATTTTAACCTCCAATGGAAATACTATATATTGGTCAATATATCCAAACCATTTTTTTAAGAATTTAGCAAAAGATAATTTATAAAATCTAGCTTTTGGAGACCAAACGATTATCTCATGTCCTCTTTCTAGCATACCATTTGACAACATATTTGCAAACCGAGGCATACTTTGCGAATTTAAAAAGAAAGGATGAGTAAAAAGTACTATACGCATGGCTTTAAATTTTGGAATATTAGACAAAATTATTTAGTAATATATAACTTAAGAGAAAAAAAAATAAGTCTAAAGATTTTCCTTTTTACTTAATGGGACTGTTGTGAGGCCTGCCATGATGATCCCAAAAGCCAACACACTGGGGTATTGCCATTGACCTTGCAATATTGCAATACAAGCAGCACCACACAAAGTAAAAGGTAACAATCTCTCCTCATTAGGCAATGACCAAGATTTAATAGCCAATGTTATTGCAAAAACTATTCTCAATACAATCATACTTCCTCCAAGTATAATTCCTTGTTCACCAGCTAAACGACCAAATTCATTTTCTGAAATTAAAAAAGTGGACTTCCCCACAAGTAATTGTGAACCAACATTTGTTCCCTTACCTAAATTACCTTCAAAAAAAGATTTACTAAATAATTCTTGTATCGGTTTAGTTAAATCGTCAAGTGCTCGCATCAAAATTGAATCTTGCAAACTTCCTCCTGGAGTAGATTTATTTGCGTTATCTACACGAGCCATAAAAACTTCCGTGCTTAGCCTAAAAACTGAAGAGTATTCTTGAAGATATAGAAACGTTATAACTAGTAAGACAACTATAAAAATAAATTTAAAAAACATCTTAAAATTTGATGTTGAAGCTACTGTTGCAAATAATCCTACTAATAACACTGCAACAACTGTACCTCTACTAATAGTTAGAGGTAGTGCTATTATTAACACTAATGTACTTGTAAAGAGTAAAAACTTATTGCAATAATCTTTGGATATCCAAAAATAAAATACAAAAACTGATACAGCTGTATAAAACCCCGTCAACCCACTTATAAATGAATATGTTCCTGATGGTCTATAATGCCCCATTGCACCCGCTTCAAATCCTGAGGTTCCTTCTCCTCCTACTCCTACATTAACAAAAGAAGTTTCTGGTGAATTAAATTGTAAATACACTATTATCGTCATTAAGATATTGACAGCTAAGAGAAATTTTCCAATGTTTAAAACATCTTCTTTATTAAAAACAGAACCGATTATAAAAATCAAAGGAAAATTAACTAACATTATTCGGGCTCCATATATCCCTACAAAGAGATTACCATGTCCAAATGTTAGTGTTACAATTAGACTTAATATGGTAAATAAAGAACTAAAAATCAAAAAGCTATTAATAAATTTCACCTTCATTTGAATCGCTCTGAAGATGATAAAAAGGGCTATAGGATCTCGAACCACCAACAAAGGTGTTGCTAATCCTGGTAAAATCCACTTGCGTAAAGCACCCTCAAAAATCCAAAGTAAAAAATATAACCATATGGCTATTTTTATTGAGTTATACTTTGAAGCGTCAACATGTTCCAATGTAATATCCATATTTTATTTTGTTATTTTAAAGCTGAAAGTGCTTTTACCATTTCCAATCCATACACAGACCACGGACGTTCATTAGCCTTTATTTGAGCTTTGCTTCCAAACTCTTCTAAGATTTGTGGTTTTTTAAATATACTTTCAAAAACATTCCTTATAGCATTAGATGAAGCTGCAGGAACTATCCAACCATCAACATCATCTTGAATTAAATCAGGACCGGCTGTTCTATCAGTAGTAATAACTGGAATTCCTTGCGACATTGCTTCAGTTATAACTAACCCAAATCCTTCAAAAAGCGAGGGAAAAACCAATACGTCATGTTCATGCATACATTTTAAAACTTGATCATGCGGTAAAGAAGGTATCCAATTGTGTTGAGTTAAAGCTTGGTTTAAAGCCTTACAATTTGGTACTGATTTTTTTCCTATTACGGTTAGTTCTATTTTTGATTCTAAACCTTTAACGGCCTCAAATAAATATGAAATCCCCTTTCTTTGTGATAATCCACCTACAAACAAAACCTTAAGTTTTCTATTATTTAACGGAATATATTTCTTTTTGCTTTTTACCTCCGGAAAACCATATGGCACAACTTTTATTTCCGGAAGATTCCCTTTGTAATCTTCCAAAGTTTTTTTTGTAAAACTACTCGCTACAAAAATTACATCTGCTAATGCTAATTCTTGATCTTTTTTATGTAATTTTTCATCAGAATCATTAAAACCAGTTAAGGTATTGGACCATTCTTGATTATAATCAATTTCATCTTGCATTAAATTTCGAGCACTCTTCCAATAACCAATTGGTAAATCATAAATACATTTTATCCCTAATTCTTTTGCTTTTTTAAAGGTTTTCAAGGCACCATCTTCATAAGCATAAATACCTAACAAACCATTTTTTTTAGCTTTATATAAACTATTTGAAACCCATTGATCGTGCTTTTCATAGACTTTGTCAATACAAAAAAATCCACTTTCGTGTCTTGTAAAAAAAAGTAAATTAAACTTAGAAGTAACAATTCTTCCAAATTCAAAAAATGACTTTGATTTGGTATAAGGTTGCCATGAGCTATGCAAACTTCTTCTTTTTAAATCTTTTAATTTTGGATTATTTCCTAATTTAAATAACAACTGATTTGGAAATATTGCTACAGCAGTAAATAATTTAAAAAGTAAATTATAATTTAATAATCCCTCAATTAAATTTTTTGAATTCGCATTCAAAGTAGGGTGTGAAACTAATAATTTCATGATATTGAAATTGAATTAATAAATAGTTGTGCAAGATTATTTACTTCGTTAGTTTGTAAATTCAAATAAGAAAGTTTTAAATTATTCTTTTCATACTTAATTATTTGAGGAATAATATATTGACCTCTAGTAGGTGTCCATTGACGAGAAACACTTATGGTAGTTAAAAAATGTTCTTTATATGCTGCAAAAACACCGCTTTTTTCCGTTTGAAAATATGGAGTGGTTGAAATTCCAAAATCACTATTAAAAAGGACATTAGAAATTATTTCTTCCGATTGAATTCCATAAACTTCGTATTTAATTTGGTGTTGTTTTAATATTTCTTTATAAGTTGAAAGTTCAACACCATTATTCCCAATAAATACAAATTTTATAGGTTTTGAAAAAACAGATTGTATTTTTAATAAATCTTTAATGAAACACTCAAAAGGTGCCTGAGGATGAATACTTCCGAACAGTACGAACTGTGTATGGGATTTAGCGTCTTTTTCAACAGTTTTTAACGGTATATTGCTGTATATTGGTAAAATTTTTGCATTAATATTATGCTCATTCAAAAAAAACTGGTACAGTTTATTTTGAGTATTAATTGAATTTGAACTCGTATTTTTTATTATTCTTTTGGCAATCCATTGTTGCAATTTCCCTATAAATTTATGCTTGAAAGGAGATTCTACATCTATTCCTAGCCATATTTCATGAAACATAACATGCCAATAATATCCTCTATTAATTTTCTTTAAAAAAGATGGCAACCAAAAAGGCAATCCCTTGGGATTAAAACTATGCGGGACATATTGCAATGAAATCCAGTCGGGTTGAAATTTTCTTAAAACACATTGTGTCCAATTATAACGTCTATTTTGATCAATCTCTTTAGGTATTCTGTGAACAAATATTTTATTTCCTTCAATCTCTTGATTTTCATTTATAAATTTTGGAGCATGTCTATCACATAAAGATAAAATTTGTGCATCATGACCTAATCCTATCAACTTACCGCATAAACGTCTTGTATAATCACCCACACCATCTTTCCCTTGTTCGGCGGAACCACAAATAAAAAGTATCTTCATTTTATGTATTTTTTTTTGTAATATCTTAACAAGTTCCTAAAATGATATGGTTCAAAAAACCTTAAATATTCATTTATATAATCAAAAACAGATAGTTGATTTCTCGAAGCATGTAATGTTGCCGCCGCATCTGAAAGAAAGTGAAATTGATTTTCAAATGACATATACATTTCATAATTCTTCCTTGCGTTGACTCCTAATTCAATATATTCATTTTCTCTACTTTTCAGAATATGCTCAATTTTACTAACATCTTTTTCTTTGATACGTATGGAACAACTTTTCCAATCAACCCCTTTAGTTTCAACCCAATCATCAGATATTATTACAGGAGCTATTCCAATTTTCATGCTTTCAAATAATCTATAAGAACTTGGTCCGATACCCCTTGGGCACAGTATAAATTTACTTTGAAATAAAATATCAGCATATTTCTCAAAATATTTTTTTCGATCTTCTTCGTTTAATTCCCATGAATTTGATTCACCAGTGTCATTTATATTTTCATCACCTTTGTAACACTTGATGATTTCCTTTCGAGCAGAAGGATAGGTTCTAGAAGCCCCCATAAAAGAAAATAGATATTTTTTTTGTTTATCATTATCAGGAATATATTTAACATTAGGATTAGCCGAAATTTGTTCAAGATAATGAAAAGGATAGTGTAATTTTTTATTAAACGTTGAATTACAGACTGATGGTGAAATTGTAGGAATTAATGTTAAATTTTTATCATGATCATGATATAAATAACATTTGTTTTTATATAATTTGTAAGTAGGATGCTTTAAAACTTCAAAAAAGTAAGGATCATTGCCTGGATGATGTTCTACAAAAATTACTAAATCTGCTATTCTAGGATTATCTACTAATACATATTTTTTAAAAGGATCATATAAACTAGATTTTTTTAAATTTTGAAATGCAAAGTTTTCTTTGCTTTCATTATACGCCGATAATATATATACCTTCATAAATATTCTTTGTTATTCAACTTTTAAATAATTATTCTAAAACTTTTTTAATATTTATAATTACAATTGTAGATGTAAATTATTACACATTGGAAATAAGTAATTGTATTTAAAAAAGAAATTACTTAACTAACCTTAAAATTTTAAAAAAAATGTAACTCCCATTAAGTAAAAATCCACATAGTGCACTGAATAAACTTAACATTAAAACTCCGTTTAAGGTTGAAACATCAACGAAAAAAAAGGGAAAAATACTACCGAACAAATTAAAAATTATCATTAAAATAGGATTTATAACCCATCCTCTAGATAACGATAAGTAAGAAAAGATCGTAGACCCTAGATTTATACAACCGATTAAAACACTCAGTAACATCTCATTTTTCAAATCCTTATAAGAATTCCCTAAAATTAAAAGTAATTGATTCGAAAATATTGACACAAACAAAAGCAATAAAACACTTATAGTAACAACGATGCTTATTGTATAAAATGACGCTTTAAGTAAAACTTTTTTTCTTAATTCTAATCTTGCAAATCTGGGAATTATCAAAGTATTTATTAATACTGTAAATATATTTAATAACATTGCAAACCTTCCTAGAGCACCTAATTGAGCTACTCCAACTGTGGTTCCGAAAATTGAAATTACCCAAATCGTAATCTGCCCAGATAGACAAAAATAAATAGATCCAGGAAGGATTCTTTGAACAATTTTAATGATTTCTTTTTGAATAACTGGATCTGGCTTAGTAGTTTTATCAATAAACTTATCAGCTATTTTTTGTAATTTAATGTTTCCAAAAATTCGGGGTATACCATTAGCTAAAACCGCTATAAAAGCCCAAGGAAAAATAAACATCGTTAATCCGATAATAATTAATCTAAAAATTCCAACTGAAATTTGATTCTTTTGTAAAGGAATAATATCTTGATGCAATTTAGGTACCATTTCTATCAAACAATCTGATAATGCTGCGTAAAATCCTGGAATTAAAGAAATAGAAATAAGAATAGAAGTTAACCAAGATGCATTGTTATGTATTAACAAATAAATCAATATTGGAATAAAAATTGTTAAACTCACTATTGCAAACTTGCGTCGCAAATCAAGCCCTGTGGCTAAAACTGCCCCTAACTTTTCTTTATTCTGCCATACTTTTGCCCCTTGTGACATTACCCCCGTTGAAAGACCTCCATCCCCTAAAACCATCATTGCTCCCATTAATGTATTGGCCAAAGTATACAATCCATATTCTTCCACTGGGAGTAATCGAATAATTAAAATTCCTGAAGCAAATCCTAATGCTTGTACAATAATTTGAGCACCCCCAGTAATTGAAATCATTTTGCCTAAATTCAATACAGCTCCATACTTAGGGTGTTGTTTAAACTGAGTGACCAAATTATTTTTTTTAATCATTATATTAAAATTCTATTACTTCAAAGTATGTTTTTAAAAAACACGATTTCGTTTAAATTAATTCATGTAGTAAATTCAAAAAATGCAATACAATTAAATCTATATCCTTTTTTTGCCTGAGGTTGAATTTTTCATGTAATACAAAACTGCACTTGCTATTTTTTTTTGTCCATTTGCATTAACATGAATATCATCGCGGAAATCTTCAACATCCAAACCCCTTTCTAAATCAAGAATTATGGGAATATTATTTTGATGTGCGAATTGAATAATTTCTTTTCCTTGTTCATTATAATGTCTAGCTTTTACTTCCGCTAACTCCGCATGCAGAAATAGTGTAAGGGGAATATTATTGGATTTGGAATAAATTAAAAAAGATTGAAAACCGCTATTAAAAGTGCTATACTCTTTTTTCTTGTTTATTCCTAAATTATCTTGAAATGCTAAGTTTTGTCTAAAAGCTTTTTTGATTCGAGGTATAATATAACGATCAAACAATTCTACAACTGCAAATTGATACTGTTTGTTAGGAAAACTTTCGTTTATACCTACAATTTTTTCAAAATTCATGTTGTCATAAGCATCGTGTGAACTCACAAAAAGAAAAATAGATTTGGCTCCAAAATTCCCATTTTTAGTGAGATAGGCATAACAATTATCGGGACCCCAGCTACCAGCAGAAATGTTTAAGAACTGCACTTTTTTGTCTGCTATCTTGCTCAACGTATCCGATAAAATAGTGGTCGCTAAGGAATCTTGATCGGTTTGCACGCCACCATTAATAATCGAATCTCCAAATCCTAAAATAATATTGGCTTTAGTATCAACTTCATCACTTCGCATGGATTTTGAATTATAATTTACATTATTTCGAAATCGAAAACGATGTTGATTTGGCTGAGCAATATATTCAAAATCTGGATCTTCTTTCATCAAAACAGTATCGCAAAATCCAAAATATTGCCTTAAAAAAAGTTCCGAACTAAGAAGAATTAATACAAGTAGTAATAAAATTAGAATAGTTTTTTTCAAAAAATAAATTATTAAAAATTAAAAAACAGACTCTTCATAGAATTGGCGAACAAGTCCTTTTCCTATTCCTTTAATTTGGAAACCGATAGCGGTTAATTTTTCAATATTCAAAATATTACGCCCATCGAAAATAAAAGCTGGCTTGTACATGCTGTAATAAATGGCTTCCCAGTTGTAATCTTTAAATTCATCCCACTCGGTTAATATGGCAATAGCATGTGCTTGATTTACAGCATCAGTATATGAATCATAAGCATGAATTTGATTTAATTTAGCTTCAATTTTTACTTCATTTAAACCTTTCAATTCAAAAAGATAACGCATATCTGCTTTTATTTGATTTGCTGAAACTTTAGGATCATAAATATGAATCTCGGCACCATCTTCAATTAAATGTTCGGCCACGTAAATAGCAGGAGATTCACGGGTATCATTCGTGTCTTTTTTAAATGCCCAACCCAAGAATGCGATTTTTTTTCCGCTAACAGTATTAAAAAGAGACGTAATAATGTTTTTAGCAAAACGGTATTTTTGATAATCGTTCAAAATGATAACTTGCTCCCAATAATTAGCTACTTCAGGTAAATTAAAATAACGGCACAAATACACTAAATTTAGAATGTCTTTTTGAAAACAAGATCCACCAAACCCAACCGATGATTTTAAAAATTTTGAACCTATACGGCTATCGGTTCCTATTGCCGATGCAACTTCATCAACATCAGCCTCAGTGGCTTCGCATAATGCAGATAAGGCATTGATTGATGAAATGCGTTGTGCCAAGAAGGCATTGGCTGTTAATTTTGATAACTCAGAAGACCAAACGTTAGTAGTCAAAATTTGTTTAGGAGATAACCAATGTGCATAAATATCTACTAATGCCTGGATTGCATTTTTGCCACTTTTTGTTTGTTGTCCACCAATTAAAACTCGGTCTGCGTTTAGTAAATCCTCTATAGCAGTTCCTTCTGCCAAAAACTCAGGATTTGAAAGCACTTCAAAATTTACTCCATTTCCTGTATGATCTAAAATGGTCTGTAAGGTTTTAGCAGTACGTACCGGCAACGTAGATTTTTCAACAATTATTTTATCATTTTTAGCAATTCGAGCAATTTGTCTAGCGCATAATTCTACGAATTTTAAATCGGCTGCCATTCCTTTTCCCTCCCCATAGGTTTTCGTTGGAGTGTTAACCGCAATAAAAATCATTTCTGCCTCTTCTATTGCTTTGTCTACGTCTGTAGAAAAAAATAAATTTCGACCTCTTGCCTCTTCAACTACTTCAGCAAGGCCAGGTTCGTATACAGGTAAATTTTCTAAATTTGAATCATTCCAAGCCGCAATACGAGCTTCGTTTAAATCAACTACTGTTACTTTAATTTCTGGACATTTTAAGGCAATAACCGACATGGTTGGACCACCAACATAACCTGCTCCCAGACAACATATATTTTTAATTTTCATAAACTTATTTTTTAGTAAAGACAAATTGACAACAGTTACTTTTATTCTGTTACTCGTAATAATTCATAATGGCAAAACCCGATTCTTTTAAAAGTTGTTCTTTGCGCATTAATTGCAAATCCGATTCCATCATTTCTTGAACCAATTCATTTAATTCGTACTGGCATTCCCAACCTAATTTGGTTTTGGCTTTGGTTGGATCTCCAATTAACAAATCAACCTCGGTCGGTCTGAAATACTTAGGATCAACCGCTAAAACTTCTTTTCCAATTAAAAGTTGGTAATCTGGATTGCTGCAAGAAGCCACATATCCTTTTTCTTCAACACCTTCTCCTACAAACTCCAGTTCAACTCCAACTTCGGCAAAACTCATTCGAACAAATTCGCGAACAGGTGTCGTTTTTCCGGTAGCAATAACCCAATCTTCTGGTTCTTCAGCTTGTAGAATCATCCACATCATGCGTACATAATCTTTGGCATGACCCCAATCACGACGCGCATCTAGGTTTCCTAAATAAAGCTTTTCTTGTAATCCCAATGCAATTCTGGAAACAGCTCTAGTAATTTTACGTGTTACAAAAGTTTCTCCACGAATAGGCGATTCATGATTGAATAAAATACCATTACAAGCATACATTCCGTAAGCTTCGCGGTAATTTACGGTAATCCAATAGGCATACATTTTGGCAACTGCGTATGGCGAACGTGGATAAAATGGTGTCGTTTCGGATTGCGGCACTTCTTGTACTTTACCGTACAATTCGGATGTAGAAGCTTGGTAAATACGTGTCTTTTTTTCCAATCCCAATAAACGAACGGCATCTAAAATGCGTAGCGTTCCTAAAGCATCAACATTTCCGGTATATTCGGGTGTTTCAAACGAAACCGCTACGTGGCTCATAGCCGCTAGATTATAAATTTCATCGGGTTGAATTTCCTGAATTAATCGGGTCAAATTAGTACTGTCGGACATATCTCCATAATGTAAAATAAAGTTTCTATCTTCTACATAAGGATCTTGGTACAAATGATCGATACGATCGGTATTGAATAAAGAAGTACGTCTTTTAAGACCGTGTACCGTATAACCTTTTTCTAATAAAAATTCGGTTAAATAAGCACCGTCCTGCCCTGTTACTCCTGTAATAAAGGCTGTTTTTTTTGATGAATTCATAAGATACGTTTTAGCACAAGGCATTGTATTGCACTATTGCAAAAGTTGAAAATTGGTGTTGTTTCTGATTTTTAAAAAGATGCTACAAATGAATTTTAATAGCTCTTTTCTTTTAAAGTTTCGATGTTTTTAAGGAACCAATCGTACGTTTTTTGAATTCCTTCTTCTAAATTCACCTGGTGCTTCCAACCTATTTGGTGCATTTTAGAAACATCTAATAATTTTCGTGGCGTACCATCGGGCTTGTTTTCATCCCAAATAATATTGCCAGTATGCCCCACAATTTTTTGGATAGTTGTTGCGAGTTCTTTGATAGTTAAATCTTCGCCTGTACCCACATTATACAAATGCTCTGGTAATTCGTTTTCAAGAGCAAAAACCACCGCAGCCGCCAAATCATCTACAAATAAAAATTCGCGCATCGGTTTACCAGAGCCCCAAAGAATAACGGGCGCATTGTTACTGTTTTTAGCTTCGTGAAATTTTCGAATCATGGCAGGTAAAACATGCGAACTGCTCAAATCAAAATTATCGTGAATGCCGTACAAATTGGTTGGCATTAAACTCACAAAATCTTTTTGAAATTGTTTGCGAATGGCTTCGCATAATTTAACTCCAGTAATTTTGGCAACCGCATACCATTCATTAGTAGTTTCTAAAGCCGATGTAAGTAGGTATTCTTCTTTTAAAGGTTGAGGTGCTAATTTTGGATAGATGCAAGAACTTCCTAAAAAAATAAACTTCTCGACATCTAACTGATGTGCCTGGCTAATTAAATTATTTTGAATTTGCATGTTTTCCATCAAAAATTGATATGGAAAATCGTTATTGGCTAAAATTCCACCCACTTTGGCTGCCGCATCAATAATGACATCGGGTTTTGTTTTTACTAGAAAATCCTGAACTGCTTTTTGGTCTTTTAAATCCAATTCTTGGCTCGAAGCACCTATTAAATTGGTATATCCTTTTTCTGTTAACGTTCTCCATATCGCGCTACCAACCATTCCTTTGTGTCCGGCAATATAAATTTTAGAATTGATATCAATCATTTTATACATTTTAAAGATTAAAGTAATGGTGAAGCAATTGCCTCTAATTGTTGGTAAACGTTTTTGACTTCTTGCGAATTTTCTTTTTGTAAAACCATTAAGGCATCATCTGTATAAATCAGAATGCAATTTTTTACTCCGATAAAAGTGGTGTGTAACGATGTTCCGATAACAATATTTTTGTTGGCATCAACCGGATGGTTTTTTTGCACTAAATATTCATAAACCGACTCGAATGAGCCTAAATCGGACCATTCAAAACGGGTAGGAACAACTTTAATCGTTTTACTTCGTTCCATCACAGCATAATCGATACTTATAGAAGGAATTAAAAGCGAAAGTTCAAAATTCAAAAAGCCGTTTTTATTTGATTCCCAAGCCAATTTAGCTGTTTCATAAACTACCGGTTCTTGTGCTTGCAATTCGGCTAAAAATTTACTGGCTTTAAAACAAAACAAACCACTGTTCCAAAAATAATTTCCCGATGAAAGATATTCCCTTGCTGTTTTAAAATCGGGTTTTTCATGAAAAGCAATTACATTTTCCTCTTCAAATTCTATATAACCATAACCTGTTTCGGGCTTTGTAGGTTTGATGCCAAAAGTCACCAAATAATCATCTTGCGCTAAGGCAATGGCTCTTTTTAAAGCTGCTTCGTATAATTCGTCCCCTTCAATAATATGATCGGATGGTGTAATGAGTAAAATATCATCGGGATCCGAAGCAAAGGCTGCAAAGGCAATTGCAGCTGCCGTATTTCGAGGAACTGCTTCGACAATATGCGTGAATGGTCTATCGAATTTTGACATAATGGTATTACTCATTTTGTAATTTTCAATATTTCCAACCACAATCATTTTATCGGCAAGATTTTCATTACGAGCAACGGTTTTCTCAAAAAGCGATTGGCCTTCAAAAAGCGAAATGTATTGTTTGGGCATTCTTTTTCGGGAAAGTGGCCACAAACGACTTCCTATTCCGCCAGTTAAAACTACATGAGTAACCATACCTTTATTTTTAAATTACTTTTAATAGTTCTCTTTGGTACACTTCGTGACGCAAATTAGTGCTCGAAAAACGGTGGTCTCTACTATTAAAATAAAGTTCGATACCTTTTTCTTCACAATAACTTCTGCCGGTAAAATCTCTGTCTTTGTATTCATCGCCAACAATGCGAATATCAATGGCAAATGATTTTAAAATATCTTCTAAATCTTGCTCGGTAGCATAAGGAACAATTTCGTCAACAAACTTACAAGCCTTTAACTGTATGTATCGTTCTACTACGGTTTGGGTTGGCTTGTTTTTGTTTGGACGATCAAGAGTAGGATCAGTTTGTAAGCCTACAATTAAATAATCGCAATGTAATTTTGCTTCTTCTAACATTTTTACGTGACCTGCATGTAGCAAATCAAAAGCGCTAAAGGTAATTCCAGTTCTCATTTGTTTACTTTTTTAAATTAATAAATGATTTAATATTTAAGATTGACTAATCTGTAAATGGTATCAAAATGATACTTTGTTAAGCTTATTTTTAGGGCTTTTTTTGCAATTTGGATAGGGGTTCCCCGTGAATAGTTGCATTTTAACTACTCAAAAAAGAAATAAAAAAAGTAAGAAATTAAACTTTAGGTCTTCTCTTTTTCATTAAGATGATTTCCTTTTATTCTACTTAAAATTGAAATCGAACACTTAAAAACAGAACTTATCCTGCTATGTTAATTTATGTTAAAATTATAAGAATACTTTAAGTCAAACCCTTCAATTTAGTAACTAAATAACCTAATTAAGGACTTTTAGCTACAAAACACACAACGCAGCTCCATTTTCTGAAGTAAATTGAATGATTAAATACCTATATAATATTATAGCATATTTATGATTATAAAGATGCAGTAGTTAATAATAATATGTAAGAAAAAATCAAATTAAATTTTACCAAACAATTAAATTATAAGAGTATGAAATGGTATGTTGTATACACCAAACCTAAATGGGAAAAAAGAGCGGCAGATCAATTAAGTAAAATAAATATTAATTGTTATTGCCCAGTTATTAAAAAAGTGCAACAACGTTCGGATAGGAAAGTGAAAGTTGAGGTTCCTTTGTTTAGTCATTACATTTTTGTACAATTGGCAGAAAAAGACCGAAACAAAGTATTTCATTCACCTGGAGTTGTCCGCTATTTGTTTTGGCTTGGCCGACATGCGATTGTAAAAGACCATGAAATTGAAACCATAAAAGAATGGTTGGATACTAGCGATACGGCTTCAGAAATTTCGGTTATGCAGTATCAAATTGGAGATCGAATTCATTTGAATTCAGGACCGTTTTGCCATCAAAATGCTGTCGTAAAAGATATAACCAAAACCCACTATGTTTTAATTTTAGAAACCTTAGGTTATGTTTTAAAAGTAAAACATAAAGCATAAAAAAAGTGGGATTTTTAAATCCCACTTTCTTACTTTGGTTATTTGTTTTTGAGTTTTGTTTTTTCTTCTTCTATTACTAAAATTGTTTACAATTTTGTTTCTTTTTAATTTTCAAGTTGAAATATTTGACTTTTTTTAATTCCTAAAATTTTCACCAATTGATCTAATTTTGAGATTTTGAGATCAACTTTACCATTTTCGATACTTTCGTATTTCTTGACACTTATTTCCATTTGAATTGCAATATATTCAGATGGCAGATTATTTAATAATCGGTACTCTTTAATTTTTGAATAGTAACTTTCCATAGTGCTTTTTATTAAATTTTACTTTTAAAAACCTAAACATCAATTATTTACTGTAACGTTTTTAAAACCAAATAATTGTACGTTTTAATTATTTTCTTTTTCGTTAAAAAAAAGGGATACATTAAATTTGAATATAAAGTCGGTTGATACTTGTAATACTTTCGCGATTTCAATTAACTTCGATACAGTCAAATCCACATCTCCTCTTTCAATTTTGCCATAACCGCTGGTACTCATATGCAATTCGGCGGCAACATATTCTCGTGTTAGATTTTTTAATTCTCTAATTTTTCGAATGTTTTCATAGACTTGGTACTTCATAAAAAATCATTTATGCATTATTGCTATTTCTATTGTTAAATCATTGTTATTCTTACTTTAAAAACATTGAAAAATTATTAGTGTTTTCAATATTTATGTAAGAATCTTTCTAATTATGAATCGAATGTACCAAATTTAATAAATGATTTTCAATAAATTAGACCAAGTGTATGTAAAATCCGATAAAATACAAACGGAAAAAAATTACAACGTTTTCGTAAAATGGAAATTATGATAGAATGCTTCAAACGGAATTTAAAGCAGGTAAATTTCTGACAAAAAAAAGAGAAGCTACTTTAAAAAAAGGCTTCTCTTCACTTATTTTTACAAAATTTAAACTACAATTCTACATCAAAAGTGAATTATTGTGTTACCAAAAATTGCGGATAAGGAGCAGGTGATTCATTTATTAGCACGGTAGGCACATTATCTTTTACGTTTACTAACATTTTACTTAATGAAGGATTGGCTAACAAAGAACTATTAACGAAAATACTTTGATTTTGACCAAAATTTCTCAAAACATTTCCTTTTACTGTTGAATTTAAAATACTATTAACCATATTACGCTGTCCTGTTGATGAATAAACAGGAATATCATCCATCAAATTACAACCTTCAAAAAAACTACCCTGTGCACTAACAATAGCATCGGTTGTCTTATTATTATAGAAATTACAGTTGTATAACGATAAAGCCGACCCACTAAGAATATTAAGACCTTTATGATTAGTAAAATCGCAATTAGCAATAATTGGTGTAACTAGATTTATAGTATTAAAAGCTAAATCATTACCATCAAATTTACAATTAATCCATGCACACAAATAATCTCCTCTTGTTGCCCTCATAGAAACTGCTGTTTCACAATTAATAAATTGCCCACCATAAAAAACAGTTTTATCTACATAACCGTATTCTTCTCCTGCCATATTGGGATTAGGATCTTGAAAAAAACCTATTTTACAATTTATAAAACTTAAATGATCAAAAAAACAATTATCAAATCCGGTGTTTCTATACAAGTGTATCCCATATTTTTGATCTCTAAAAGAAACGTATTTTAAATTCGTAAAGGCTATTAGCTTAATTTCATCAGGTGAATAAACTCCTATACTTCCTCCTTGAAGAGTTATATGAGACAGTAAAAAATCGTGACTCCCATTATCTGAATCCACTAATGTAATTAAAGGAAAAGTATCATCAATACCAACGATAACTGTCTTACCTGTTCCTTTTCCTATGATCCCTTTTGTTCCATCAACTGTTAAATTTAGAGTAGACTTAATGTAAAAAACTCCTTCAGGTAATTCTGCAATACCTTTTTTATCTATAAGGTTTTGTATATAAGCAGTGCTATCTGGTTTATCTTTACTATCGGTTCTCCAATTTAAACCTAAAGGATCTGGTATTAATTCCCAATTTGGTCTTGACCAAGGATTGTATTGTGTTCCAACTATTTTTTTTGAAATTATATTTTTTGCGTTATTATTAAGTATATCATTTTTACCATTAAATTTATACTGAATTTCATGATCTTTATCAATGTTAGCCAAAAAATCATATCCTAAAACATTTCCTTCTTTTCGAATATAACTTCCATTACCATTAATCATAAGAACATTTGTTTTAGAAGAAAAAACATCGGTAGGAAAACTCAAAAATTTATTAACAAAATACATTTCATCAGTTTCAATATCAAAAGATGGAGTTCTAACAGCTGAATAACTGTTTCCTCCTCCAAAATCTGATATTTTTATGCTTCCCATATTTCTAGCAAAAAACATAGATTTTGTTCCTTCCCCTTCTAAATTCCATGCTTCAGCATCTATACCTACAAAATTGACTGATTTTAAATTATCCAGTTCCGTTGCATCCCCATGTGGTTGTAAAAAATTTGTTTGCAAATGAACATTTCCATAACTTGGAGTTACTGAATTACCTTTCATTATAAGTTGATTTGAGTGAGCTTGAATTTGGTGCCTTATAATTTTATTATTTCTGAAAAATCCTGATTGACTGCAATCAAAATTTATTCTCCCCATAAAATTTACTATAGTTGAGTTTTCTAACATAAAATTAGTTCCTTGTAAAATCGCCCATTTTATAGTTTTAAAAGTGCAATTTGAAATGACATTTCCTGATTCAAACTTTATAATTTTACTTTGTGGCAACAAATCTTCTAAATGTACATTTTGACTTCCAGCAGCAATGGTGATATTGGAAACTTTCGTAAGTGAAGGATGTCCATATAGCTTTTGGTTGCTTTTCATTACAATATCTACTCCCGAATAATCCCCTTTTTCTAGGCGTACAGAACCATAGGTATCTAATGCTTGTTGAAGAGTAGCCTTTTTGGTTATAGGCAACAAATACGCATTAAAATAGTCAATTTCTTCTTGTTGATTATCAACACCCTTTTGGGCTTCGGTTGGTTTTGGAGCTTGATTAACTGCATATTGATAATTTTGAGAAAAACCTATAGCAGAAAAAAGCATTAAAAAAAGCAATTTTTTCATTATTGTCCTGATATGATATAAGAGTTAGTTCCGGTTTTGCGTAACATTCCAAATCTTACATTTCCTGTTTCACTAGTAAAGATAGCACTTCCATTTAAATTATAATTCAAATTAACTCCAGATGAGGCTTTTATAGTTAAAATAGCACCGTTATGTGCTTCGAGATTTATTGTATCACCCACTAACATGCTTCCAAAATCGGGAGTTAAGGTTAAAGTAGAAGATGTAGTACATTCGATAGTATTATTTATATCGGTACTTGCCATATTTCTAGACGCTTTTACCGAAATAATAGCTGCTCTGCTTGTTCCTCCTGTTGATCCGCCTATTAATCTTTCTGCTGTTTTAGCATGCAGCGCATAGGGCACACTTAAAAGTTGTGTAGAACCAATGATATTATAACTGCTTCCCCCCTTTACATCTACTTGTGTTTCGATAAAATAAGGTCCTTTTTCCCAAGCTATTTTACTAAAATCGCCTGTAATTACGGATCCCGTACCAATTTCAAGAGAAACCAATCCGTTACTATTGGTCGTTTTAAAATGCGTTTCTTGGTATACAATAATACCCGAAGTACTACCTTGCAGTACACTTATTTTCATACCAATTTTTGAGCTGACAACTAAGCTATTATCTTGAGCACGTACAATAGCTTGATAACTCATTTTTTCGGGAGATTGAGCTACTAACTTAGGTGCTAATGCGAAAAGTAAAATTAAAAGGGCAAATGCTTTTTTCATTGTATATTTTTATTTTTTAATTATTTTAAATGTTTCTACTACTTTATTATCTCTGTTAACCACAAGAATATAGACAGAAGGACTCAAATGATCTAAATGAATTTGGGTTTCTCCTTCGGCTATATTTTTTTGCTGCAGGAGCTTTCCTTGCAAATCAAAAACTTGGTAAAATTGATTGTTAGCATCCAATTCATATCCATCCATTTTCAAAGTCACATAGTCCGTTGTTGGATTTGGAAAAACAAACATTTGGGTAACTACTTTATCTATTTCCGGTTTAGTATTCAATAATGCAGATATTTCATGCTGAATACCCTGTGCGACATTGTAATTAGAATCTTCTCCTATATACGTATAAAAAACTTGTCCAATAGAATACGCAATAGAGCCTGTGCTACCAGACGCATTACTACCAGATGAAATTATCGTTTCCATTTGATCCGAATTAGTAGAAGCAGTTTGAAAATGTCCTTTAAAAGGAAGCAGTATAATTAAGAGTATGAGTAGGTTGTAAAATCGGAGATTTAGTTTTTTCACTGTTTTATATGTATTAGATTTGGGTTTCGCAAAAATATTTATTTCAATAAAACAATCGATAAAATTAACAATTTAATCGATAAACTACATAAAACCAATATTTTAACATAACTTAACCTACTGTTTTAGTAAAAATTTATAAAATAAAATAAGAGAAAATAGGTTAAAAAAATAATCTTAAACTTTGATGCAAAATTTAATTAGGGTCAAATCTTTTTAAAATTCTCAAAACTTGCAAAAACTTTTAAAAAAAACTTCTTAAAGGGCTTTAAAACCATTTCAAAAAAGCTCATGATGAGTTACTTACTTTCCTAATCACGGATAAAAAACAACTAAATTTGGAAACCAAAAAACACTAAAATCTTAATTTTATACTATAATTAAAGCTTCAAAACTCCTACACACAGCGTATAGTTTTTAACAAAATTGATAATCCGATTTTAAATAAGGAATTATCAATGAAAGTATTGTTCAAGAATATTTTATTTAACATTAAAAATCTTATTTTATTTTGAATCAATCATAAAACCAAAATCAAACCTTTACCAGAAGCACACAGTCAATCTTATTATATCAAATCGATTTTGTTTGAAAATATTAAACTGCTAAAATGAAAAAAACAAACCACAATAGTTTAAATCCTAAAATGCATTGGACTGAATTAAATAAGCAATGCACATCACTATATGAACTATTTGTGCATCAAGCTAAAACTACTGCTAATACTGTAGCGATTGTATGCGAAGATCAAAAATTAAGCTTGGAACAATTAGTTGCAAAAAGTCATCAAATGAGCCATTATTTTTTAGCTGAGGGTTTATCTAAAGGCGATTTAGTAACAATTAATCTTGAAGATAGTCCGGAAATAATTGCGCTAATTTTAGCAATTTTTGAATGTGGTGCAGTTTATGTAAAAAAGGATTCGGAATCGTTATTCCAAAATATTGAAGACAATACAGCTGAATCCGATTTTAGGTTTTTAATTACTTCAAAAACAGGACAAAATATTAAAAATAAATCTTCAAAAATTTTATTTATCGAAGACATTTTAGCATCACTAAATGGCTATTCTACCCAATCAATTGCTATTAAACCAAAACCTAAATCAATTGCTTCTGTAATGTACATACCTACCGCTACCGAAAAACTAAAGAGGGTAAAAATAACACATGAAAATTTGATTGATTTTCTTAAAAATAAACCGATTGAATTTGAAATTAAGCAAAAGAAGTTAATTGAATTAAAAACAAATTTGTGTCATCAAATAACCGAATTATTCCTCCCCTTACTGAAAGGTGAAACTATTGTTATAAACGGAAACAGTAATTTTTATAACGAAAATTTAAATCGAAAAACGCTTAAAACAATCGAAAATATTCAATTGAATTTAGAAGAACTTGCGATCCAAATTCAAATTTTAAATCAGAAAATAGAGCATTTATATCATAAAAAAATTGGGGCAAAAAAACAGCAGGATTCTTTAAATAAAATTAAAGCGAATCATTTTGATACAATTGAATTAAAAAATGGCACTCAACACAAAACGAACGGGACAAATGGCTTTCATAAAATACAACAACCATTGTTTCTTTTTAACCAAAACGGGCATGCTACAGCGGCAACAACCAGCAAAAAAAAATACATCATTATGGCCAATCAGCCACCAGTAAATGGAAGTCGGCTAGGTCGTGACAAAAATGGAAATCCAGCCTGGTTCATTGCCGACCCCAACCGCCAAGGAAACTATATCGTTATTAAATCATTATAAGAAAAACAATTAATCATAAAAGGTTAATTCTTAAAATACAATCATCCAAAATTGAACAAAAATGGAAAACATTACAAAAAAACTAACCGAATCCAAAGCCCAATTTAATCCATTTTCTCCTGAAATTGAACGAGTTATAAACACAACATCTTCACAACAAGAAATTTGGTCTGATTGTATCATAGGAGGCTCTGAAGCCAATAAATCCTATAATTTATCCGTTTCTTTAAAATTTACAGGAAATTTTATTCAAGAAGAATATGAAAAAGCACTACAATCTTTAATATTGCGTCATGAAAGTTTACGAGCTACTTTTAGTCCCGATGGGCATTTTATGTGTGTTTATAATGACATTGACATAAAAATTATTTTTCATGATCTCACAGATCAAACGGGTAACTTAAAAAATGAAATTAATACAATAGTTAAAACAGAGGTAAATGAATTATTCGACTTAGTAAATGGTCCATTATTTAAAGTACAAATTATAAAAATAGATGATTTTGAACATTTGGTAACCCTAACATTTCATCATATCATCACCGACGGATTAAGTATCGATTTAATTTTGGAAGAACTGAGTTTATTGTATTCTAATTATGTACAGCATAATGAAATCCATTTAGAATCGCCTAAAGGATTTAGCGAATATGCAGAAAAAATCAACAGCTTTTCTGATAGTGCAGAATTTAAAACTACTGAAAAATATTGGACAAATATTTATAAAGAATCAGTTCCAACGCTTGAATTACCTCTTGATTTTCCGCGACCAGCTTTCCGAACTTATACTAGTAAACGATTGGATTTTAGTTTAGATTATGACCTCATGACCCAATTAAAAAAAATGGGCAAATCTGCGGGTTGCAGTTTAACTACGACTTTATTGGTTACTTATGAAATCTTTTTAAGTAAAATTACCAGTCAAAAGGATTTGGTTGTAGGGCTTGCTACGTCTGGAAACCGTTATTTAAATATGCCCAATTTAGTAGGCGATTGTGTAAACTTACTTCCATTACGCAGCAAAATTGATATGAGTTCTACTTTTGCAAATCATTTAAAACAAAGAAATTCCGAAATTCAAAAAGATTACGAAAACCGCTTAATCAGTTTTGGTCAAATTCTAAAAAATTTAGAAATCCCCAGAGATCCCTCTCGAATTCCGTTAATTCCTGTTGCGATGACTATTGATATAAACCAAGACAGTAATAGCAAAATAACTTTTGATGGATTATCACATGAACTAAAAACCAATCCAAGAGATTTTAGTCCGTTTGAAATTCAGCTTACCATTTGCAAACGAAACAACAATGCTGTTTTTGAATGGTATTATAACACCAGCTTATTCAAACCAAATACAATCATAAATATGATGGACGAATTTAAAAATATTATGTCTCAAATAGTGGTGGATTCAGATATACCGTTAAATAATTTATTAGATTCAGAAAAAAATTATTTAGCGCAATATGAGCAATTAAATAATACTAAAACTTCTTATCCAAATGTTTCATTGTCCGCCTTGCTTAGTGAACAAGCAGAACTAACACCCGATAATATTGCTATCGAATATAAATCTGAAAAAATATCCTATCGAGAATTACATAAAAAAGTAAACCAATTTGCCCATTATCTCGAAGCACAAGGTGTAAAACCAGGCGATTATATTGCGGTTTCTTCTCCTAGAAATCCTGAATTGGTGTATGCAATTATGGCAGTAATTCAATGTGGAGCAGCTTATCTCCCACTCGATCATGAATATCCAAGCCAGCGGGTTGAATTTATGCTCGAAGATGCTCAGGCAAAATTTTTAATTACTAGTAAAACTATTTCATCATCACTTCCTAAATGTGCCAATACGCTTTTGTTTGAAGATGTTTTCGATGCTTTAGATCAATATCCTTCTACTAAATTAAAAACCTATGTAGATCCCGAAAACGTAATCTATTTATTGTATACCTCGGGTTCGACAGGAAGGCCAAAAGGAGCTAAAATTTCCAATAAAAATTTGGTTAATTTACTGTCTCACATGGCTATAACACCTGGTATAAATGAAAAAGACAGAGTGCCTTTCATTTCTACCATTTCGTTTGATATTGCAAGTTTTGAATTGTTTTTCCCTTTATTTAAAGGAGGTGTTTTAGTAATTCCAAATCATGAAATTGCAAGTGATGGACGCTTTTTAAATGAGGTGCTCGAAAAAGAACGAATTTCACTTATTGTAGGTACTCCAACTACATACCAAATGTTAATGGACACGGGATGGACAGAAAAATTACCTTTAAAATTATTGTGCTGCGGTGAACCTTTACCTAGTAAATTAGCTAAAGAATTAATTTACAGAAGCAATGAACTTTGGAATTTATACGGTCCTACCGAAGTGACCATTTTTTCTTCATTCAAACACATTAAAACAGAAGAAACTCTAATTACAGTTGGCCCACCTATTGCCAATATGCAATATTATATTCTAGATGAAAACGGAAATCTTTTACCCGAAAATGAAGTGGGTGAAATTGCCATTGCCGGTGATGGTGTTGGAAAAGGGTATTTAGGAAGACCCGATCTTACGGAAGCCAAATACGTACCAAATAAATTTTCAAATGACAAAGATGCTATCATGTATCTTTCGGGTGATATGGGAAAATTGTTGCCTACCAACGAAGTGGCTTGTGTAGGGCGAAAAGATCACCAAGTAAAAGTTAGGGGGCACCGAATTGAAATTGGAGAAATTGAAAATACATTAATGGCTATTGAAAATGTAAAATCGGCTGTAGTACTAGCAAAAGATGATATTCTTGTTGCCTTTGTTGTAGCCAATGAAGGATCATTAGTCGAAGATGCCAACCATATTCGGGCTTGGCGAGATGAATTGGCTGCCAAATTACCGCAGTTCATGATTCCGCATGTTTTTCACATTTTAGACAAAATGCCTAAAACCCTGAATGACAAAATAGACAGAAAATCGCTATTCGACTACAAATCAGAAATAACAAATAAAACCGAATACGTTGCCCCTCGCACCAAAGACGAAGAGTTAGTAGCTGGCATTTGGGAAGAAAGTTTGAATATAAAAAACATTGATATTTTTGGAAATTTCTTTGAAATGGGAGGTCACTCACTCAAAGCATTGAAAATCATGACCGAAATTGAAAAAATTACAGGCAAACGTATTCCTTTATCTTCTTTATTCAAATATTCTACAGTAGAAAAATTCGCAAAATTTATCAAAACTGACGACGATTCGTATTCGGATTGTTTGGTGCCCTTAAAAACTTCTGGGCATAAAACACCTCTTTTTATTATTCATGGAGCGGGTTTAAATGTAATGAATTTTGTGAGTTTGGCTAATAAGTTTGATGAAGACCAACCTATATATGGTATTCAGGGAATAAAATCAAATGGTTTTAACGAATGGTATGAATCCATTGAAGAAATGGCAGCTCATTATATTGACGCTATCACAAAGGTGAATCCCTCTGGCCCTTATGCAATTGCTGGTTTTTCTTTTGGTGGCGTGGTCGCTTTTGAAATGACTCGCCAATTAAAACAACAAGGTAAAGAAGTTAGCTTAACTGCATTATTAGACTCTTGCATAGATTCCTCTTATTATTACAGTACCCTCAAACAAAAAAAAGCAATCCGATATTTGGATATAACCCATCGAAGGTTTGATTATTTAATAGAAATGTTTTCAAGCTTGAAAGGATTTAAAAAACGATTTAATGGAAAAAAAGATTATGTATTAAAAACAAAATTAGGATTAGGAGACAAAATAACCGAGCAAGAAGCCTTAGCTCTAGAACAATTTACCGAAGCCAATAGTATGGTTAATAAAATAGTAGACCGTTATCAGCTAAAACCTCAAAAATTTAAAGTCGATTTATTTCGATCAAAAGATGATGATGATTACAAAAAAGACCCTATTTATTTGGGGTGGAAAAAAGCAGCGCAAGATGGTGTTACCATTCATGACATTACTGGTAAACATTTAGATATTGTTTCTCCACCAAATGATATCAAATTAGCAAGGTTATTACAAAACATTTTAGATGAAAAACATGCAAGCGCCTAATCTTTTTGTTTCTTTTAGCGATGTAAAAAATAAGCCATTAAACTTTGAAATGGACTTTGAGTTACAGCAGAATGACATCACGATTTATAGTGTGCATTTGCCTGATTTTTTAGAATTAAAAAACGAACTGTATCAAATGCTTAATTCGAATGAACAAAATAAGGCAAATTCCTTTCATGACGAAACAGACCAAAATCAGTTTATTATTTATAGAGCGTTAATGAAAATGCTTTTAGCTGCTTATACCAAATTGGCAGCTAAATCAATTTCTTTTGATTATACCATCACCAAAAAACCTTTTTTGGCATCTCACCCCGAAATTCATTTTAACCTTTCTCACGCTCATAATTTTGCTGCTTTTGCCATTTCAAAAAAACCAATTGGAATTGATATAGAATTTATGGCCGATGATTTTAATTTCTCTTGTCTTTTTCCTAATATATTTCATGACCATGAAATTTTTAACATTGAAAGTTCCTTAAACCAAAAGAAAACTTTTTACACGTATTGGACAAGAAAAGAAGCTTTTGTAAAAGCCTTAGGAAAAGGAATTGACGATGATTTTAAAAATATTCCCTGTGTAGAAGGTCCCCATACCATCAACACCACTATGATAAAAAACCATAAAAATTGGCAGGTAAATAGTTTTGAATTAACAAATGCTTATTTAGGAGCTATAGCCTTTGAAGAAGTGACTTCAACCCCCATAAAAATAGCACATTATAGCATTCCTAATACCCTAAATTTTTAATTGAGCAAAATACTTTTCTTAAAGTACTATAATAAATTTAAGGATTTTAAACCTGAACTTGTGAGCAATAAATTTGTAAAACACAATAAAACATAAGCCTCAAATTCAGCTGAATTTGAGGCTTATGTTTTATATTAGAAATATATTATTATCTAATTAGTTTTCTGTATTTCAAACGTTTTGGAGTTAGATCACCGCCTAAACGTTTCTTTTTATTTTCTTCGTATTCAGTGAAACTTCCTTCGAAGAAATATACTTCTGAATCCCCTTCGAAAGCTAGAATGTGCGTACAAATTCTGTCTAAGAACCATCTGTCGTGCGAAATTACCACAGCACAACCTGCAAAATTTTCCAAACCTTCTTCTAAGGCACGAAGCGTATTTACGTCCAAGTCGTTCGTAGGCTCATCCAGTAACAATACGTTTCCTTCTTCTTTCAAAGTCATCGCCAAGTGCAAACGGTTACGCTCTCCACCAGACAACATTGAAACTTTCTTGTTTTGTTCACCTCCACCGAAGTTGAAACGTGACAAATAAGCTCTTGAATTCACTTGTTTTCCGCCCATCATAATCAATTCCTGACCATCGGCGAAGTTTTCCCAGATTGATTTATTTGGATCAATATTAGAATGCGACTGATCTACATAAGCGATTTTTACAGTTTCACCAACTGAAAATTCTCCGCTATCTGTAGCTTGTTCACCCATAATCATTTTGAAAATAGTCGATTTACCAGCACCATTTGGTCCGATAATTCCAACGATTCCCGCTTGTGGTAAAGTGAAGTTTAAGTTGTCATATAGTAATTTGTCTCCAAAAGCTTTGGCAACATTTTTGGCTTCGATAACATTAGTTCCTAAACGAGGACCATTTGGAATGTAAATCTCTAATTTTTCATCCAGTTGTTTTTGGTCTTCATTCAACAATTTATCATAGTTCTGCAAACGCGCTTTTTGTTTGGTTTGACGACCTTTTGCACCTTGACGAACCCAGTCTAACTCGCGCTCCAATGTTTTTCTACGTTTTGAAGCTACTTTTTCTTCTTGCTCTAAACGTTTTGATTTTTGGTCTAACCAAGAAGAATAATTTCCTTTCCAAGGAATACCTTCTCCTCTATCCAACTCTAAAATCCAACCTGCAACGTTATCCAAAAAGTAACGGTCGTGCGTTACAGCAATTACAGTTCCTGCATATTGCGCTAAGTGTTGCTCTAACCAAAGCACCGACTCGGCATCCAAGTGGTTGGTAGGCTCATCCAAAAGCAATACGTCTGGTTGTTGCAATAACAAACGACACAAAGCTACACGACGACGCTCTCCACCCGAAAGGTTTTTGATTGGTGTATCACCATCTGGAGTACGTAAAGCATCCATTGCGATTTCTAATTTGGTATCGATTTCCCAAGCACCTAAAGCATCGATTTTATCCTGCAATGCCGCTTGACGATCCATTAACTTGTCCATTTTATCTGGATCTGAATAGTTTTCTTCCAAACCAAATAAATCATTTATTTGGTTGTATTCATCTAAAACGGCCATAGTTTCAGCAGCACCTTCGCGAACAATTTCGATTACGGTTTTCGATTCGTCCAAAATTGGTTCTTGCTCTAAGTAACCTACTTTGTATCCTGGCTGAAAAACCACATCTCCTTGATAATTTTTATCGATTCCTGCTATAATTTTCAACAAAGAAGATTTACCTGAACCATTAAGTCCTAAAATACCGATTTTAGCTCCGTAAAAGAAACTCAAATAAATATTCTTAAGTACTGGTTTATCGGCTCCTTGATAGGTTTTACTCAATTTTTGCATTGAGAAAATGACCTTTTTATCGTCTGACATATAATACGTATTTTATAATTTTAAAGTACACAAAGATACTATTAAAATAGAAATAATAAAGAAGCGAACTGCAACATTCCTTAAGCAGCTTTCAGACCAAATTAAGGTTGGTATTCCTTATCTGTCAAGGTTTTCATAAAGACAACTAGCGCTTTGACTTCGTTTGGTTTTAATTCTAATTTATCTGAAGGTAATGTTTGATTTTCAACCGAAATTCCTAAGCCAATTCCACCGCCTTTATTGTAAAAATCGACCACATCTTCTAATGTATTGTATACTCCGTTATGCATATACGGAGCCGTTTTGGCCACATTTCTTAAACTTGGCGTTTTAAAAGCATTTTTTAATTG
The DNA here is from genome assembly GCF_016522065.1 of Flavobacterium agrisoli. Taxonomy (GTDB): domain Bacteria; phylum Bacteroidota; class Bacteroidia; order Flavobacteriales; family Flavobacteriaceae; genus Flavobacterium; species Flavobacterium agrisoli. The sequence continues at coordinate 762,807 of NZ_JAEHFV010000001.1, forward strand.
TGCCATCGGATACATTTTGTACCTACCCAAATCGGGACTTAATTTTAAACCTGTTTTATCAGCCGGAGTTCCAATTACTTCTTGCTCTGTTTTTTGATAAGCAGGCGGAACAGTACCGTTAAATAAAGGAATAAAATGACAGGTGGCACATTTGGCTTTTCCTGCAAAAAGGTTAAAACCTAATTTTTCTTCTTCGGTAAAATCGTCCGAATCGCCACGCATGTAATTATCAAATTTACTGTCGAATGTATTTAAGGAGCGTATATAACTCGCCAAGGCATTTTGTACTTGCCATTCTTCGATTTTATTCGAGTCTGGAAATGCTTTTTGAAATAGATTTTGGTATTTTTTATCTTTCGTAATTATTGTTATAGCCGCTTTAATATCACCGTGCATTTCGTCTTTATTCTGAATCACATCCAAACTTTGCTTTTCTAAATCAAGTTGACGCATATCCCAAAATTGCGCATTTTGAAAAGCAGCGTACGTTAAAGTTGGTGTATTCCTTTCCAAATGCAAACCCGCTAAAGTTTGATTGGTTTTTAGCCCATCGGTAAACGCTTTTTCGGGATCATGGCAAGAAGCACAACTTCGTGTTTTGTTATCTGAAAGTAAATTTTCGTAAAACAATTCTTTTCCTAATAGCGCCTTAGCTTCTGAAAATTGGTATTCATCGGAAGGAATAAAAGCATTGACATTAAAAGCATCTTTTTGAAAAATAGTAGTGGCATTAGGGTTAACCACACTGGTTTTATTGGTGTTTTTTATGTCATTTATTTTTTGAAAAACAACTAAATTCTGGCTGATCTTATTTAAATATTTTTTGATAAAAAAAGCCCTATCAAAAGTAATAAAATCAGGATTTTTTTTGCAGAATGCTGTGGCCTGAGTTAGGTTTTGCGCGATTTGTTCTTTACAATTATCCGATTTGGGATTTTTATAATTCAATTTAAAAAGTAGCGTTTTCAAAGATTCTAAACTAACGATTGCTTCGGGAATTGAATTAAGGGCTATAGGCGAATCAAATCCGGTGATGCCCAAGGCTAAAATTCGGTTTAGTTCCATTTTTGATGCATCCAAAATATGCGAATCTGAAATAGTAATAGCACTTAAATGCTGTTTAATTTGCTTGAAATTGGCGTTTAAAACTTTAATTTCTTTAACTAAATCGGTTTTATTTTCTTTTGAATATGTTGGATAAATGAGTTCTTCAATAACTTGAAATCCGCTAGGAGGTAAAAAAGTATGTTCGGCCACTTCGAGTTCATCTAAAGCAGGACCATTAATAAAACGAGCCGGATCGGGAGCAAAATATTCAACCGCCCACTCTATTTTTTTATATGACAATCGAGCTTGAATAAAAGCATGCTGTATTTTTTTTCCGTCATCGCTTTTTTTTGCGATTTCCAAAAAAGCTGCAGTTTTTTGGTTAGCCTTTTCAACATTTAAAATCAATTCGTCTTGAATAGAAAGTGGTGTGTATTCTTTTTGGCAATTTGAAAATAAAAAAAATAAGGTAATTGGTATTAGCAATAAAAAATTTTTAATGCTTTTTAGGGTATTCGATTTCATTTTTTATAGATAAAACAAAAAACAACCCTAAAAAAAGGGCTGTTTTTTATGTATGATTTTAGTTCAATTATTATTTCTGAACATTTCTAATAATAACGGTTTGACCTCCTTCTTTGTTGGTACTTACGCCACTTCCATCAGCATTTAAAAACGCATCTTTTTGCCAAGTATGTGGGTGAATGTTAACAATAAAAGTATTTGGAACACCAATCACATCCGAAATATCTTCCATAGCACCATATTCCCAGCTTCCAAATTTCATTACACCTGTTTGATTATAAGTAGCATTCCAAGTAGCATCATTACGTTTGTGGTTCATGTTCAACCACGGTTTATTGGCTTTAGAAGCGATATTATATTGCCAAATATATGAGTCGTGTTTTGCATCGGCATAATACGAATCTCCATCTTCTTGAATATAAACATAATTTTCTGTTACGCATAAGTTATCTGGATTGATAATGCCTGTACCTGGCGTTGAATCCCCTTCAACTACTAATTCTAATTTACCCACCAACGGATTAGCATCGTTTAAAACCAATTTGTACACTCTTCCCCACATGGTATATCCGTTAACAGGCGCATTGTTAGTAGCTTGACCAGTGGCAGTAAAATAAATTTCACGATTGTTTTTAGCAGAACCCTTTCGGTAATCTACATCTTCAACTCTCGAAAAACGAATGGCTCCTAAACTATTAACTGTATTGTTGATTTCGGCTCCGGTTAAATTTTTAGCATTTGGAATTTCAACAAAAGACACATCAAAAGAAGTTCCGATGTTCATTGACGTTTCTACCTGATTGCCGTCGTTTCTTTTCAAAGCATACAACTTACCGTTTGTCAAATCGCCCACAGTTGAACTTACGTACATAATTACTTGACCAGCACTTGCATGAGAAGTTGAATACGATTGGTCTTCACCGATTACGATTACGGTTTTTCCTGGATAAGCTTCTTTAGTAAGTGGCACGGCATTTTCCATACTGGCTTTTCCTAAAGCAGGCAAAACGCGATCTTTACGACTTTTTAGACTTGATAATCCCAATGGATCGATTCCGTGAACCATACTTTCTTCACCACTTTCTCCCGCCGTTAAAAACATCGGACCAAAACCGTGAATACTTGGCGTTGCTAACGTTGCCGAACACAAACGAGTCATTCCTCCTACCGCATCCACAATATAATCTCCTTTAACCGCTTTTAAAGTTTTGTCAAAATAAACTCTAGAAACCGATTGCAAAATTTCGTGATTGGTAATCATGATATAACCGTCTCCATTTGGATCTTTCATAAAACCAGCACCATCAGGTTGTGCACCATATTTAAATTCTGGAGATTGAGGAAGTACGTCGCCACTACTAATCATGGGCGTAATTAGTAAATTTTCGAATCCTGAATGCGCCACTACTAAAGCGGGAACTGAAGAAGTATTACCAAAATCAATGTCCGTATTTGTTTTTTTGGAATCATTTTCGTCATTTTGACAACCCAAAACGACCAAACCTAATAGAGATAAGAGACTCACTCTTTTTGCCGAATGTAATTTCATAGTTTTTTTGTTTTATTTTTTTTAACAAAACTATACGCAAAATTATTTCAGAAGGTTATGGGAGTCTATTCAAATTATGACGATTAGTTTACCGCAATTTTAAGGCAATATTAAGAAGTTAATTTTGTGCAAACATACTGTATTAACAAACCTATAATAACAAAAAAACTACCGCCGAAAAGCGATAGTTTCTCTATATAAAATCTTTTTTAATTTTAGACTCTTCCTTTTAAAGCATTAAAAACCCAAGCATTAGCTAAAAAACCAACTCCAACGGCGGCAAAACCCCAACCGGAAACTTCGCTGTATTTAAAAATGCCAAGTCCTATTAACAGAAAACCCATAAAGACCATTATTAAAGTAGCCCAACCTAAAATGGTATTTTTATTCATTCCCATAATTTCTTTTATTTTATTGCAAATATCGGGATTTTTAGCGGCTAATTAAAAATTTTAAAAAGCATTTCTTTTAGCAAATCCCCTTGCGACAATGCATTTGCACCAACTCCTTTGCTTTTTACGTCAATATCTCGAAGCGCCGATATGATTTGACTAACTTTTCGCATCGGGAAATTTTTGATAGCCACATCGTATTCTTTCAAAAAATAAGGATTAACACTTAACACTTTGGCTACATTGGCAGGATTTTTATCTTTTAGCCCGTGGTATTTTAGTAATTGCACAAAAAAACCAAAAACCAATCCGGTAGTCATTACTAATGGATATTCTTTAGGATTATGAGCAAAATTTTCGGCAATTTTATACGCTTTGAGTTGGTTGCGTTCTCCAATAGCTTTTCGAAGTTCAAAAACATTATAATCTTTACTAAAGCCAATATTCTCTTCAATATGCTGTGGTGTAATGGTAGTGCCTTGAGGTAAAATAATTTGAAGTTTTTCTAACTCATTATTAATTTTACTTAAATCGGTACCCAAAAACTCTACTAACATGGCGCTCGCTTTTGGCTCAATAGCATATTTTTTTCCAGATAAAACACGCTTAATCCAGTCGCCAACTTGGTTTTCGTATAATTTTTTACTTTCAAAAACCAATCCCTTTTTTGCAATTTCTTTGGTGACTTTTTTACGTTTATCCAGCGTTTTATATTTGTAACACAAAACCAAAACGGTTGTTTCTAAAGGATTTGCAGCATACGGTTCGAGTTTATCAATCGTTCGGGATAAATCTTGCGCTTCTTTTACAATAACCACTTGTCTTTCGGCCATCATCGGATAGCGTTTTGCAGTAGCAACAATGTCTTCTACGGCAACATCCCTTCCATACAAAACTGTTTGATTAAAACCTTTTTCGTCTTCGGATAGCAAATTTTCTTCGATATATTCGGCCAATTTATCAATATAATAAGGTTCTTCACCCATCAATAAATAAATAGGTTTGATGTTGCCGGCTTTAAGGTCATTGACTATTTTTACTACTTCATCCATTAATTTTAGTTTTCTGTTTTAAGTATTAGTCTGTAGTTTTAATGGAAAAATTCATTCTCTAATTTCCAAATTGACTAATTTTCAAATTATATTTGTCTCATGCAGCCATTAAATTTCCCTTCCTATCCATTTCGATTCAAAAATAGTGAAAATAAAACGGCAATTTTTGATGAAATCAGGAAAAAATTCATCCTATTAACTCCCGAAGAATGGGTCAGACAACACATGATTCAGTTCCTTTTAGTCGAGAAAAAATACCCAAAATCACTTATAAATGTTGAAAAAGTGCTTTTTGTTAACGGATTACGAAAACGATACGATATTGTGGTTTATAATTCTGATGGTTCAATTTGTATCTTAGTCGAATGTAAAGCACCTCAAATAACCATTTCTCAAGCCACTTTTGATCAAATTGCGCAATATAATATGACGCTGAATTCGCAGTTTTTAATGGTAACTAACGGACTCAATCATTACTTTTGTAAAATAGATGCCGTAAAAGAACAATACCATTTTTTACCCGAAATTCCGAATTACACCATTCTTTAACTCAAAATCGCCTTACATTGAATACAATAGCAGTTGTCATTTTAAATTGGAACGGAAAACAATTATTAGAACAATTTTTACCCTCAATAATAGCGTTTTCGCCCGAAGCAACTTTATACGTGGCCGATAATGCCTCGACAGATGATTCGGTTTCTTTTATAAAACAGCATTTTCCAGAAATACAAATTATTCAAAACTCAGGAAATTTTGGGTTTGCAAAAGGATATAATGAAGCCTTAAAACATATAGATGCCGAGATTTTTGCATTAGTCAATTCAGATATTGAAGTGACTGAAAATTGGCTAAATCCTATCTTAGAAAACTTTAAAAACGAACCCAATACAGCTATTATTCAGCCTAAAATATTGGATTTTAAGAAAAAAGATTATTTTGAATATGCCGGTGCAGCAGGAGGTTTTATTGACAAATATGGCTTTCCGTTTTGTAGAGGTCGTATTTTTGATACCGTAGAAAAAGACCAAGGACAATACGATGATTCGTGTAAAATTTTTTGGGCATCGGGAGCATGTTTTTTTATTCGAAGCACAATATATAACCAATTAAATGGTTTTGATAATAGCTTTTTCGCCCATCAAGAAGAAATTGATTTGTGTTGGAGAGTTAACAATTTAAATTTTGACATTCAATACAACCCGCTCTCAACTGTTTATCATGTTGGTGGAGCTACTCTAAATGAGGAGAATGCAAAAAAAACATACCTCAATTTTAGAAATTCGTTGTTCATGTTGGTTAAAAACTTACCTCTTAACATAATTTTTGGTACGCTCTTTGTTAGATTGATTTTAGATGGAATTGCTGGAATTCGGTTTTTAAGCCAATTTAAATTCAAGCATTTTTGGGCCATAATAAAAGCTCATTTCTTTTTTTACTGGTATTTAATAAAATACTGCAATAAGAGAACTATTACAAAAAACCATGCATATTTTAATGTAAAAAGCATCGTTTTTATCTATTTTTTAAAAAAAATGACAACATTTAAAGAAATCTTTAACAGTAAAGAGTATATTAAAACCTAACTTTGTAATCCATGTTTAATTAAAATTTGAAAAATTTATGAAAAAAGTAATAACCGCTTTATCCGTCTTACTTGTTTTGTCTTCGTGTGTTTCTAAAAAGAAATATGCAGACTTAGAGGCTAAAAACAAAGAAACACAAGATTTATTAAACAGTACTACTGTAAAATTAAATACTTGTTTAGAGGAAAGAGCTGCGTATGCTGCAACCGCCGCAAGCTTAAAAGAGCACAACCAAGATTTAATAAATAGCTCAAAAGATTTAACTATGTTAACCTCTAAAGGTGCTGAAAACTTAGAAAAATCTTTAGAAAGTTTAAAAGAAAAAGATTTAAAAATCTCAAGATTACAAGATGCACTTACTAAAAAAGACAGTGTAACATTAGCCTTGGTTACCAGCTTAAAAAGTTCGGTTGGAATTAACGACCCAGATATTGAAATTAATGTTGAAAAAGGAGTGGTATTCATTTCGATTGCTGATAAATTGTTATTTAAAAGCGGTAAATATGAAGTAACCGATAAAGCAAAAGAGGTTTTAGCTAAAGTAGCTAAAGTGGTAAACGACAAACCAGAATTTGAATGTATGGTTGAAGGTCACACCGATAATGTTCCATACAGAGGTAATGGTGTTTTATTAGACAACTGGGATTTAAGTGTGAAACGTTCTACCTCAATTGTAAGAATATTGACAAACGACTTAGGTGTTAATCCTGCTCGTTTAATTGCAGCTGGTAGAAGTTCTTATGTACCTTTAGTACCTAATGACAGTGCCGAAAACAAAGCACGTAACAGAAGAACTCGTATTGTTGTTATGCCAAAAATCGATCAATTCTATGATATGATTGAGAAAGAAATGAAAAATCAAGCTAATAAACAATAATTTGATTTAACATATCAAGGATATAAAGAAAAAGCAGGTCAATTGACCTGCTTTTATGTATCCTTAATCTTTTATTAATAACCAATTAAATATAGAATTAAGAATTACAATATCTTTGGGGGATAATTCGCTTTCTTTTTAACGAAATTAAAAAATAATCTTTACATAACTTGTAAAATTATCTTTTTTTACAGAATTTCCAAATCTCCCTTTCCCTCACGAATTACAACAGGCTCATTATCAGATAAATCTATTATAGTCGAAGCCACATTATCTCCGTAACCTCCATCCACAACCATATCCACTAAATTTTGCCATTTCTCAAAAATTAATTCAGGGTCGGTTGTATATTCAATCACGTCATCATCATCCCGAATAGAAGTAGAAACAATCGGGTTTCCAAGCATTTTTACAATTTCTAAAACAATAGCATTATCCGGAACCCTAATTCCGACAGTTGTTTTCTTTTTAAATTCTTTCGGCAAATTATTATTTCCCGGCAAAATAAAGGTATAAGGACCAGGTAGTGCACGTTTTAAAATTTTAAAAGTAGCTGTATCTATTTGTTTGACATAATCCGATAAATTACTCAAATCGTGGCAAATAAAAGAAAACTTGGCTTTTTCGAGTTTAACTCCTTTTATTCGAGCAATTTTTTCTAAAGCCCTTGAATTCGTAATATCGCAACCCAAACCATATACCGTATCGGTTGGATAAATCACCAATCCGCCATTTTTTAAGACCTTAACCACCTTTTCTATGGCTGCTTCGCTAGGTTTATCGGGATATATTTTTATAAATTCGGCCATTGTTTATTTTTTATATTTTTGCAAAAAAGCATATATTTACTTTCAAATATACTGAAAAGCTCGTTTATCAGCATCTATAGTACTTCAAACAGCTTCTCTAAGTTACATAAAAAAAATTATGAATCCTATTACAATCGAAATTTGGTCTGATATACTTTGTCCTTTTTGCTATATCGGAAAACGACATTTAGAAGCAGCGTTAAAAGAGTTTCCAAATCAATCCTTTATTATAAAATGGAAAAGTTTTCAGTTAAATCCGAATTTAAAACCCGATTCTACTCAAAATAGCTATACTTCTTTAGCGCAACAAAAAGGAATTTCGGTAGCCGAATCGAAAGCCATGCATCAAAACGTAGTCGAACGAGCTGCTCAAGTCGGTTTGACATATGATTTTGAAAAAACAGTGGTAACCAATTCTTTAAACATGCATCGTTTGTTGCACTTAGCTGCAACAGAAAATGTGGCTACAGAATTAAAAGAATTGTTTTTCAAATCTTATTTCACTGATGGAAAAAATTTAAACGATCCTGAAATTTTAAAAAAGTTTGCAGTTCAAGCGGGAATTGAAGAATCAAAAGTAATTGCCGTTTTAGAAAATCCAGAAATGTATGCAAATGAAGTACAAAAAGACATGAAAGAAGCGCAGGAAATAGGAATTCAAGGCGTTCCGTTTTTTGTTTTTGATAGAAAATACGCCATTTCGGGCGCGCAACCGGTTACGAATTTTGTTAAAACGATTGAATCGTTAAGCACCGATTCGAATTAATACAGATATTCAACGGGAGCAATTGCAATTTCATTAAAAATTTTGTTTTTTTCTAACTCAATTTTTATTTGAATATAATCCTCAAAATACATTTTTTTATCGAAAGAAAGGCAAATAGGCTGAGTCGTTTTTTTTAAATAACTCAGAAACGCTTCTTTATTCTTAGAAAAATCAAAAACGTTTTGTCCGTTATCTGTTAAAATAATTTGCAATTTATTTTTCGATAAAAAATGCATTTCAACTGTATCCTTAACTGGCTTTTTGAGTTTGTAAAATACACGAGTAAATTTTAAGAAAGCCAAATTTTTATGAAGTGAGTCGGCGTAGGAATAATAATTTTCGGCATTTTCGTTTTTGTGTGCTTTCTCAGATCTCTTTTTTTCCTGAAGTTTCATTACTTGAGGAATTACCGTTTTCAAAGACATTCTTTTATCTACATGAAAAATCCAGTTGGTTGAAATAATACTGTTTTTTCGGTTCAATTCTGCAATCGTATCGTTTTGATTTGTTTTGAAAAAAAGATAAATCGGAGAATAATCTGTGATTTCCGTAGTAGATGAAAAATCCGATTTTGGCAGTAAAACATCTTGTTTTTTACAAGATAAAAACACCAAAAAAAGCAACAATCCAAATCCAACTTTACCCATTTTGATTCGTTTTTTGAAACAATTTAACACATTGAACCGCTTCTTTAACATCATGTACACGCAAAATTGAAGCTCCTTTAGTCAAACCAATTGTATTTAAAACTGTTGTTCCGTTTAAAGCCTCATCATTAGCAATTTTTAATTCTTTATAAATCATTGATTTTCGAGAAATTCCCATTAAGAGTGGCAACTCAAAAACCGAGAAAAGCTCTAATTTTTGTAAAACTTCATAGTTTTGATCCAATGTTTTAGCAAAACCAAAACCTGGGTCGATAATTAAATCGGTAATTCCTAACCTTCTAGCTTCGTTGATTTTTTTTGAAAAATAAAATAGCATTTCTGACACCAAATCTTCATAATTTGTTTGTTGCTGCATGCTATTGGGCGTTCCACGCATATGCATCATAATGTAGGGAACGTTAAATTTGGCGATCGTTTTAAACATATCCGAATCTAAATTCCCCGCAGCAATATCGTTAATCAAAGCAGCTCCATTCTCTAAACAAACCTCGGCAACCTTTGCTCTAAAAGTATCTATTGATAAAAGCGCTTCAGGAAATTGTTTTAAAACAGACTCTACAACCGGCATAATTCTATCTATTTCCTCTTGTTCCGAAACAAATTCGGCATTAGGTTTGCTCGAATACGCACCAATGTCAATAAAATGAGCTCCTTCGGCAAGCATTTTCTCAACATGCTCTAAAACAAGCGATTCCGATTGGTATTTTCCGCCGTCATAAAACGAATTTGGAGTCACATTTAAAATTCCCATCACTTTTGGTTGCGATAGGTCGATAAGTTGGCCTTTACAATTAATTGTCATCTTGTATTTTGCTAGGTGTTTTGCTATAAAAATTAAAAAAGATTCGGAACATTCCTGCCTTCTTGGATAAAATTTCCAAAAAAAATGTCCTATTTTTGAAGACATTAAAACAAATATACACCAAAATAATGAAGAATACTTCTCAGGAGTTTGATGCAATTATTACCATTTGTCGCTCTTTATTCATCAATAAAATGAAAGATTACGGAAGTGCATGGCGCATATTAAGGCTTCCTTCTTTAACCGATCAAATATTTATAAAAGCGCAACGCATTCGAAGTTTACAGGAAAACGATGTACGAAAAATTGATGAAGACGAAAAAGGCGAATTTATTGCCATCATCAATTATTCGGTTATGGCACTTATTCAGTTGGAATTAGGCGTAGTGGAACAACCCGATTTAGATGTAGCTAAAGCCACCGAACTATATGACGAAAAAGTGCGACTTACAAAGGAGTTGATGTTGGCTAAAAACCACGATTATGGCGAAGCTTGGCGCGACATGCGTGTGAGTTCTTTAACCGATTTGATTTTACAAAAAATTCTTCGCGTAAAACAAATTGAAGATAATAAAGGAAAAACCTTGGTTTCTGAAGGCATTGATGCTAATTATCAAGATATGCTCAATTATGCTGTTTTTGCATTAATCTTAAATCCAATCACAACAAAATAAATTAAAAATCCCCATAATTTTCTATAATGAAACGTATCATTACCCAATTTTCCCGAATCTTTGTTGGTGTTTTATTCATAATTTCTGGCTTAATTAAACTCAATGACCCTGTAGGTTTCTCCTATAAATTAGCCGAATATTTTAGTGAACCCGTTTTTAACATGCCTTTTTTAGTTCCTTTCACACTAAGTATGGCCGTTTTTTTAGTGATTCTAGAAGTAGTTTTAGGCGTATTTTTATTAATTGGATATCGAGCAAAAGCAACCATTTGGTGTTTATTGCTTTTAATCGTTTTCTTTACCTTTCTCACCTTTTATTCGGCTTATTTTGATGTTGTAAAAGATTGTGGCTGTTTTGGAGATGCCTTACACTTAACCCCTTGGGAATCCTTTACCAAAGATGTTGTTTTATTGTTTTTTATTCTTATTCTATTCTTCAACAAAGAATTAATTCAACCATTATTTGCTAAAAACATTCAAAATATTTTAGCTTACGCCTCTATTGTTGTTTGCCTTTTTATCGCTATTTGGGTTTTAAACCACAATCCTATTATTGATTTTCGTCCGTATAAAGTAGGAAACAATATTGAAAAAGGAATGGAAATTCCAGAGGGAGCACCGCAATCGGTGGTTGAAATGGTTTTTATTTACAATGTGAATGGCCAAAATAAAGAATTTACAGAAAATGATTTGATGAATATTCCCGAAGGAGCAACTTTTGTTGACCGTAAGGACAAAATAATTACAGAAGGTTATGTTCCTCCTATCCATGATTTTACCATGGTCAAAGACGATATTGATCATAAAGATGAATTTTTAAAAGAACCTAAATTAGTTATTTTGGTAACGTACGATTTAAAGGTTTCTGATCCTTCAGGAATGCAAAAATTAGCGGGAGTAGTAAAAGAAGCGCAATCAAAAGGGTATAAAGTAATTGGAATGACTGCTTCGGGTGAAACCGAAATTGCCCAAGCAAAAAAACAATATCAATTGCCAATTGATTTTTATTTCTGCGATATGATAGCGCTTAAAACTATCGAAAGAGCCAATCCGAGTATAGTGGTTTTAAACTCAGGAACAATCGTTCAAAAAGTACATTATAATGATACAGCCGACTTAAAATTATAAAATCAGCCACTTTTTAGCTGTTTAAAATCCTTGAAAAACTTTTTCAGGGATTTTTTTTGGTTAAACATGTAATTAAAATTCCGCAACAGCGTAAACTATTACGTTTTCATTTTTACAAAACAAACATTTACAATACCAAAAAGCTTTTTTATAAGAGTTGTTTGTTTTTTGTTAATTCCGTTTTAATTTTAGAATGTTTGTTTAACTTTGTTAAAACTCAATAAAAATGAAACAAATTCTACTCGCAATCGTAGCATTCATTACCTTTTCTTGCTCGAATGCACAAAAAAACAATTTCTCTACAGAAGCCTTATCCGAAAAATTATTAACCCTTGATGATGGCCAAATGTCGTTTCAAGATATTTTGAAAAAACATAAAGGAAAAACTATTGTAATAGAAGTTTGGGCATCTTGGTGTGGTGATTGCATCAAAGCAATGCCTAAATTTAAAGAATTACAAGCCAATCATCCCGAGGTAGATTATGTTTTTATTTCGATGGACAAAACGGCGGATAAATGGAAAATCGGAATTGATAAACATCAATTAAAAGGAGACCATTTTATGGCCAATGATGGCATGAAAGGTAATTTTGGAAAAGCCATTGACTTAGATTGGATTCCGAGATACATCATTGTAGACAAAAAAGGTGCGATTCTTACTTACCGCGCTATTGAAACCGATTTTGATCAAATCAATCAAACTTTAAACGATCTAAAATAAATTCGAAAAAACTCAAAAAACAATTTATAATTAATTAACTAAAAAACTAAAATGAGAAAAAAAATCGTTGCCGGTAACTGGAAAATGCATAAAAATGCGCAACAAACAGCAGCACTTTTACAGGATTTAATGGCTAAAATTCCCGCTACAACCGAAGCTCAAGTTATTGTAGCACCCACTTTTGTAAATTTGGCTTCAGCTGTAACGCAATTAGAATCGGCAAATATTGGTGTTGCCGCACAAAATATGCACCAAGCCGAAGGTGGCGCTTTTACAGGTGAAATATCAGCTGATATGCTTACAAGTATCGGTGTTAAAACCGTAATTTTAGGGCATTCGGAACGTCGTTCTTTATTTCATGAAACCGATGCTTTAATTGCCTACAAAGTTGATACCGCATTGGCTCATGAAATGACTGTCATTTTTTGCTTTGGAGAAGAATTAAAAGACCGTCAATCCGACAATCATTTTAATATTGTTGAAAACCAATTGAAAGATGGCTTGTTTCATATTGCTAACGAATCTTGGTCAAAAATTGTATTGGCCTATGAACCTGTTTGGGCAATTGGAACAGGAGAAACTGCCTCTCCTGAACAAGCGCAAGAAATGCACGAATTTATTAGAGAAACTGTACGCAAGAGATTTGGTGCCGAAATTTCGGATGAATTAACCATTTTATACGGAGGATCTGTAAAACCTGAAAATGCAAAAGAAATTTTCTCTAAACCCGATGTAGATGGTGGTCTTATTGGTGGTGCAGCATTAAAAGCAGATGATTTTTTAGCAATTGTTTCTGCTATCTAAATTTTTAAAATAGTACAAAAAAAAGAGATTTTACATAAACGTAAAATCTCTTTTTTTATCCATGAATGGTTTCTCCTTTCCCGTAATTTGCAATTACTTTACTTTCAAATTCCAGCCATTCGCGCCAACGTTTTTCAACATCAATTCCTTTTCCGTATTTACGAGCATATGTAATAAAAGTAGTATAATGTCCAGCTTCGCTTTCCATCAATTCGCGGTAAAAAAGAGCCAATTCTTTATCCTGAATATTTTCAGATAAAACTTTGAAACGTTCGCAACTTCGTGCTTCAATCATAGCCGAAAACAGTAAACGTTCTACCAACCCCGAAACCCTACTCCCATCAATACTGCGTTTCATGTACATATAAAGTTCATTAACGTAATCGTCTTTACGCTCACGCCCAAGCGTCAACCCTCTTTTGATAATAATATTATGAACTTGCTCAAAATGATCAATTTCTTCTTTAGCCAAAGCCAATAAATCTTTAACTAAATCTTGATGTTCCGAATTATTGGTAATTATGGTAATGGCATTGGTGGCCGCTTTTTGTTCACACCAAGCGTGATCGGTCAAAATTTCTTCGATGTTTTTCTCTACAATATTTACCCATCTTGGATCGGTTGGCAACTCTAATCGTAAAACGCCCATTTTTTTATTCTTTTAAGTTAAAATATCAAAAGCTGTAATAAAAAAGTCGAAAGTCAAAATAATAAAATTGACTTTCGACTTTTAAAACTTTATGACAATTTGTTTTTTTTTAGAAAACGAAAATTGGTCTTTCGCTCATCATTTCATCAACTTCATTTGCTACTTCTTCAATTACAGCATCATCGGTATGATTAGTCAATACTTTATCAATCAAAGCTACAATTGTTTCCATGTCTGCTTCTACTAAACCACGAGTGGTAATGGCTGCAGTTCCAACACGGATTCCAGAAGTTACAAATGGCGATTTATCATCAAAAGGAACCATGTTTTTATTTACTGTAATTTCGGCTTTTACCAAAGCATTTTCTGCTTGTTTACCCGAAATTCCTTTGTTTCTCAAATCAATCAACATCATGTGGTTATCGGTTCCACCTGAAATAATATCGTATCCTCTTTTAACAAATGCTTCGGCCATTGCTTTTGCATTTTTTTGTAATTGCATGGCATAAGTAAAAAACTCATCTTGCAAAGCTTCACCAAAAGCCACTGCTTTAGCAGCAATAATGTGCATTAAAGGTCCTCCTTGGTTTCCAGGAAAAACAGCTAAATCCAATAAGGCAGACATCATTCTGATTTCTCCTTTTGGAGTAGTTAATCCCCATGGGTTTTCAAAATCTTTACCCATCAAAATTAAACCACCTCTTGGTCCACGTAATGTTTTGTGCGTAGTTGTGGTTACAATATGGCAATGTGGAATTGGATCATTTAATAATCCTTTGGCAATTAAACCTGCAGGGTGCGAAATATCAGCCATCAAAATAGCACCTACGCTATCTGCAATTTCTCTAAAGCGAGCAAAATCCATATCACGCGAATAGGCCGAAGCACCTGCAATGATTAATTTTGGTTGCTCTTTAGTAGCAATTTCTTGAATTTTATCGTAGTTCAAACGACCCGTTTCTTTTTCTACACCGTAAAAAACAGGTTGGTAAACTCTTCCTGAAAAGTTAACTGGCGAACCATGAGTTAAGTGTCCACCATGAGAAAGATCAAAACCTAAAATTTTATCACCTGGTTTCAAACAAGCATGAAAAACAGATGCATTAGCTTGAGATCCAGAATGCGGTTGAACATTTGCATACTCGGCACCAAACAATTCTTTGGCTCTGTCGATAGCAATTTGTTCTATTATATCAACAACTTCGCAACCACCATAATATCTTTTACCAGGATAACCTTCTGCATACTTGTTAGTTAAAACAGAACCAGCTGCTTCTATTACTTCATCACTTACAAAATTTTCTGAAGCGATTAATTCTAATCCGTGAATTTGTCTTTCTTGTTCATCTAGAATAAGATCAAATATTTGTTTGTCGCGTTGCATTGTATTGATTTTCGTTAATTTTGATGCAAAAATACAAAAAAACGTTTGTTGTACAGCTAGATTATGATATATTTGAAAAGTATTTTTTCAACAATCTAATTAACAAAACATGCCTATAACAGCCAACGATCCTAAAAGAAAATCATGGTTAGAAGTGCCTGAAAAAAGTGATTTTCCTATTCAAAATATTCCATTTGGTGTTTTCCTTACAAAAGAAAATGTGGTAACGGTTGGTACTAGAATTGGAGATTTTGCAATTGATTTGGGTGCGTTACAACAACTTCATTATTTTGATGGAATTGAGCTTACCGATGACATGTTTATGCAAGATACGTTGAATGATTTTATCTCGGATGGTAAAAAAACCTGGCGTTTGGTTCGAAATCGAATAGCCGATATTTTTGATGCCACCAATCCTGTTTTGCGAGATAATCCAAAGCAACGCGAAATAATCATTTTTAATATTGAAGATGTCGAAATGCAATTGCCTGTTTTAATTGGCGATTACACCGATTTTTATTCAAGTAAAGAACATGCCACCAACGTGGGTAAAATGTTTAGAGATCCTGATAATGCTCTTTTGCCCAATTGGTTGCATTTACCTGTAGCTTATCACGGACGAAGTTCGACCATTGTTCCATCTGGAATTCCGGTTCACAGACCACTGGGACAAATGTTGCCAAAAGGTGAAAAAGAACCCGTTTTTGGTTCTTCGCGTTCGGTTGATTTTGAATTGGAAACTGCGTTTATTACAACTGATGCCAATATTATGGGAGAGGCCATTCCGGCGCATGAAGCAGAAGATTATATTTTTGGTATGGTACTTTTAAACGATTGGAGCGCACGTGATCTTCAAAAATGGGAATACGTTCCGTTAGGGCCCTTTTTAGCTAAAAATTTCGCTTCTTCAATATCGCCTTGGATTGTAACTATGGATGCCTTAGAACCTTTTAGAACCAAAGGACCAAAACAAGACCCTGCTCCTTTTCCGTATTTGCAAACCAAAGGAAAAAAAGCCTTCGATATTCGATTAGAAGCGTATATTAAAACTTCCAACCAAGAAGAAAATTTAGTAACGAAAACGAATTTCAAATATTTATATTGGTCCATGACGCAGCAATTAGCACATCATACTTCTAACGGATGCCGTGTAAATTCGGGCGATATGATGGGTTCTGGAACCATTTCGGGACCAACACCTGATAGTTATGGTTCTATGTTAGAATTGACTTGGGGAGGAAAAAATCCGTTAACAATGAAAGACGGCACTACAAGAAAATTCATAGAAGATAACGATACCGTTATTTTTAGAGGATATTGTAAAAATAACGAAATCCGAATTGGTTTTGGGGAGGTTTCCAGCCAATTGTTACCGCCTTATATCAGAAAATAATATTTAAAAAAAAGCGCCATTTCTAAAAGGCGCTTTTTTTTATACTGTCAAATGTTTTACTTTTTATTCTTTTTTTCCTCTTTCGGCAAATCTTCTTTCATGGCTTTTGCCTTTTGAATGGAATCTTCTTTAGCTTCTTTTTCCTTTCTTCTAAAATAACCTCTTAACAAAAAGTTTTCTTTTGCTGCTTCCATATTTTCATCTAAACCTTTGGATGCGCTTTGAATGTTTTTCATGGTTTTTTCGAGACTTGTGGCAACTTTTTTATCGGTAACAAGTTTAGATAAAGCACCATCTCCGTGATTCATATTATGCGAAAAAGTTGCTAATTCAGTTGTGATCACACCTGCATTGTCTACACTTTTTTTCACACTTTTCATTAAATCATCCATTTCAATTGCTTCTATAGAAGTAATTGTGGCGCCGTTTTCGATAATTTTATTGGAATGTGTTCCTGGAATAATGGTTAAAACTTTATCTCCCATCAAACCTTCGGAACCAATTGTGGCTTTCGCATCAGATTTAATGAATTTTTGCACTTCACCTTCAATGACCATTTTTACTACAACGGTCGAATCGTTTACTAAATGAATTTCTTCGATGGTTCCGACATTAATTCCCGAAAAACGTACGTTGTTTCCTACTTCGAGTCCGCTTACATTTTTAAATTTGGATTCCATTTCGAAGGTATCTCCAAATAAATTTTGTTGTTTGCCAATAAAATAGATTGTCGCTATAAAAAGAAGCAACCCAAGGGCAACAAACATTCCTAGTTTCCAGATATATGTAGATTCTTTGCTCATAATTTTTTGGTTTATGTTTTTGTTTTTTATTTAAAAAAGGCGTTTACCCATTCATCTTCACTTTTGGCTAACTCATCGTAAGTCCCTTCGGTATGAATAACGCCATCTTTTAGCATTACGATTCTATCCGCCGTTCTTTTGGCACAATCCATATCATGGGTAATGATAATTGAAGTTGTTTTACGTTTGTGTTTAATATCTAAAATCAAATCACTAATTTCTTTTGAAGTAATGGTATCCAAACCTGTAGTCGGCTCATCGTACAAAATAATTTCGGGTTTTAAAATTAAAGTACGAGCCAATCCAATTCGTTTTTTCATTCCGCCCGAAAGCTCAGATGGCATTTTATCAACCGCTTCTTCTAAACCCACACTTTCCAAAACATCCATGATTTCGGATTTCATTTCAGCAGCGCTTAAATCTTTTCGATGTCTTTGCAAGATAAAGGCCAAGTTTTGTCGAACGGACATAGAATCATACAAAGCGGCACTTTGAAATAAAAATCCTATTTTGACACGAACTGCATTGAGTTCTTCTAAATTGTAATTCACAATGTCTTCCCCAAAAACTTTCAACTCGCCTTTATCGGGTTTTACCAAACCCACTAAACATTTTATCGTAATCGATTTGCCAGAACCAGATCGGCCCAAAACCACGACGTCTTCTCCTTTAAAAACTTTTAAATTAACTCCTTTTAAAACATCGTTTTTACCAAAAGATTTTTGCAAATCATTAATTTCGATAATTGCTTCTTTCTTTTGTTCGTTTTGAGTAGGTATTTCGTGTATTTGTGTTTCCATAACTAAAAAAATAAATCGGTTATTTGTACCGCAATCATGTCTATTATAAAAATGATTAACGAAGCTGTTACTACTGCCGAATTAGCGGCTCTACCTACACTTGCTGTTCCGTTAGAGGCATTGTAACCCTCGTAACAGCCAATCATTCCAACAAAAAAACCAAAAAAGAAGGTTTTAATTGTTGCCGGAATAATATCTAAAAATTCGAGCGAATCAAACACTTGTGCAAGGTAGCGGTACAAGGTAATTTTACTATGAATATTCATTCCTACATACCCTCCAAAAATCCCAACAGCATCTGCAAAAATGACCAAAATCGGAATCATTAAAGTGGTGGCCAAAACTCGTGTAACCACTAAATAATTATATGGATTAATGGCCGAAACTTCCATGGCATCAATCTGTTCGGTTACTTTCATAGAACCCAGCTCTGCTCCTATTCCCGATGAAATTTTACCGGCACAAATTAAAGCGGTTATAACGGGTGCAATTTCACGAATAAGCGATAAACCTACCATTCCAGGTAACCACGATTCGGCACCAAAACTAACTAAGGTTGGGCGTGATTGTAAGGTTAAAACCAACCCCATAATAAAACCCGTAATCACCACCAAAGGCAGCGATTTGTATCCTATTATATAACATTGTTTAAAAAACTCTTTTAACTCATACGGAGGCACAAAAAGTTCTTTAAAAAAACGCCATGAAAACAAGGTAACATCACCTATGGCTTCAAATTTATTTTTTAAATATACTATCAAGATAATTAGGTTTAAATAATGATTATATGTTGCGTAAATCAATTGTAAAATTCTCTTATTTTAAGAAAAAAAAATTATACTTTTTTAAAAATACCTTACAGAATTCGCATCATAACTAATTATATGATAATATTTTAAGAGTTAATAATCTTTTTATATGAGTTAAGTTTGACAAAATATTTCTGCCAAATTTGTAATAAGAAAAGCCCGTAAAAAGTACGGCCTAATTAATAACCATTTAAATTTAAAGCTTATGTTACGTTGGACAGTTATATTTATAATTTTGGCAATAATTGCTGGAATATTCGGATTTGGTGGAATTGCAGCTGGTGCTGCTAGTATAGCCAAAGTATTGTTCTTTATTTTTATCATTTTATTCATCTTGTCGTTGATTAGCGGTAGAAGAAATGTTTAAAAAACTACATCAATACTCATTTTACAAATTGAAATAAGCCAAACAACGCGTTATAATATAATGTGTAATTGACATTGTTTTAAAAACGTTGTTTGGCTCTTATTTAAATCTAAAAAAAGGAAATCATGGCAATTAATTATGATAAACATGAAATTGATTACATCAATCATTATCAAGGAAAAGGGTACCGGACTAATTTTTTATTTACCGAAGGATGTTTAATGGACACCGAATCGAAATACAAATACCAACCCGAAGAAATTTTTATTGTTGCCGAGCATCGATATGAAGGAATGAGTAATCCCGATGACATGTCGGTTTTGTATGTTATTGAAACTGCAAATCGCGTAAAAGGGACTTATTTATTGGGTTACGGTCCATCGGCCGATTTGGATGCTGCGGAATTTTTTAAAAATATCCCTCAAAAACAAGTGTCAGAAAAAGAAAACATCAACGAAGATAAACGTTCGAAATAAAAACCGTTTTCGTTTAAAATAGTAAGGTTTAGCATCAAATGTTAAGCCTTTTTTATTTACATTTTTTTGTGATCGCTCATCAATTCTGATTTATTTTGAGCATATTCGTAACCTTGCTCCCACCATTTTTTCATTTCATTTTTATTGAAAATCAAAGCATTGTCGGTCAATTTTGTTGGGGTATAATACAAATTCAATTTGACATCTTTACTCGAAGCTAATAATTTTCCGATTATAATATCGTGTCTTTCAACCTGATCCAAAGCAATCCGAAACAAATCTATCATTAACGAAAATGGATTTTTCCCAATAACATTTTTAGAGGTATTAACTTCTGTTTCTAACACAATTACATCAATTTCGGTTGCCCCGCGGTTAATAGCTTCACGAATTGGAACCAAACTCGAAAAACCGCCATCTCCGTATTCGCAATTGTCTTTTGTAGCAATACTCATAAACGGAATATAATTGCTCGAAATCCAGATCCATTCGCAAAACTCTTCGTAACTGGAATGCTTTATCGATTTGTATTCGGGCTCGTTTTTAGTAAGATTCGTAACGGTTATAATAATGTCTATTTTGGATGCTTTTAGAATGTTAAATTCGGTTAAAGTAAAATTCGATTTGATATATTCTAATAAACGCTGGCTTTCGCCAAAAGTTCGTTTTCCTTTAATAAACTGCCGAATAACATTAAAATGATTAACTGTTACTATCGGAATTCCTTTCTTTTGTTTGACCACAAACGGACTTACATTAAAAATCGTTTTACCGTTGACATTGGTGTAAATTCGGTGAATTTTTTGCATTTTGCCCAAAGCCAAATGTGGTATGAGCAAACTACCCGTAGATGTTCCTAAATACAAATCGTATTGGTGCTTTTTTTGCTGAATTAAATATTGGGCTACGCCACCGGCAAATGCGCCTTTACTTCCACCACCTGAAATGACCAATGCTCTCATAAATTTTAAATCGTCTTTCTAAATTTTAGTCGCTGATTTTTGTTTATTCTTTCAGTAACCTATTCAATTGAAATTGTTCGTCAGGGTTCAAAATAGGCAAAATTCTTTCAAAAACAGCACGATCTGATGGATTTTTAAGCATTTTTCGAATTGTATCTCTTCCATATTTGGAAAATTGCCACATGTGATGCGTAGTAGCGTTTACTAAATTAATATATACTTCCTCCGATAAAATATTAAAATTCAACAACTTTTCCAAAGCATTTTGATGCGTATAGGCTTCGTATTTTGGAGAAGAAAAAGCAATCAATTCGGTAACCGCTTCCTGCGGATTTTGTAAATAATTTTCAGTTGAAAGCGCCAAAGAAAGCCATAATGTTCGCAAATTATAATCGTTAAAACCGATCCAATTTTTGGATAATTCTAAATAACGAAAACGATCCTTCGGAAAATTAGACCACAAATAATACAGGACTATTTCCTGAGTTTGATACGATTGATCTTGTAATAACGTTTCGTACTGTGCTTTAAAGTCAGACGGGATTTTAGGTAAACTTGCTGCGACTTCCTGACGTACCGAAACTATATTGGTTTGAAGTGCTAATTGAAGTAATTCTTTTTTATCAGGATAATTTTCATTTTTCAACTGCTGGACAATGTATTCTTTGATTTTAAAATAACAATCCGATTGTAGGACTTTCTTAAAAAAAGCGGCTTTTTGAGTTAACGGCTCTTTCTTTACTTTTTCCACTTCAAAAAGCAATTGAATTTGTTTGTTTTTTAGGAGTAAGTCGTTTGCTTCTTGCGTGTTAAATGCAACTGTTTCCAGCCAATTTTTCTTAAAACTTTCGGTATCGTATTTGGAAACTTTATTGATTTCGGTTAAAAAATCATCGGTAGTTACGGTTTGAAAAGCGTAGGAATTCAAATAATTTTTAATAGCTTTTTTAAAGGCTTTATCGCCTATATTTTGATGCAAAACAAACAAAGCCCACGCTCCCTTTTCGTAAAAAGTCAACGAACTCGCTTTCGCATTTAAAACCGGAATCGTATCGGTTCTAGATGCGAATTTTAGTTGCTGTGCCGTTTCGTATAATTTGAAATAAAAATAATCCTCGCCGTACAATTCTTTTTCGGCTAAAAGAGCGTAATAGGTTGCAAATCCTTCCTGCAGCCAATGATGTTTGCCTTCTTTCGCAGTTATCAAATCACCAAACCATTGATGAGCCAATTCGTGCGCATTTACATTTGTATATTTTCTATCCGAAAAACCAATGCTATCCACCACATAATTAGTTGAAAATAAAGTAGAAGATGTGTTTTCCATTCCGGCATATAAAAAATCACGTACGGGTATTTGACGGTAAATTTGCCACGGATATTTCACTCCAATTTCTTTTTCGAGAAAATCAAAAATTTGATTAGAACCAAAATAAGTGGTTTCAAATTTGGAAGCATCAGCTGGCTCCATATAATTTTCTAACGGAATTTTAGACTTTGAGTAGCTACATTTTTTATCGAATTTACCGATGGCCAGCATCAACAAATACGAACTCATCGGTTCCTGCATACGGTATTGCCAAATGTTTTTTTGCCCTTGTTGGATTTTATTTTTTAAAAGTCCGTTAGCCACCACTTCATAACCCGAATCAAAAGTGATGTCTAGATTAAAAATCATTTTTTCATTAACATCGTCAAAACTCGGAAACCAATTGCTGGTGTAACGTCCTTGCCCTTGTGTCCAAATTTGCAAGTTATGGGTAGCCTCACTTCCAACAAAATAAAGAGCTTGTTTTGGAGTCGCTTCGTAGGTTAATTCAATCGTTTTTTTTCCCGCAACAAACGAATGAATAAGAAACAATTGATTGTCGGTTACTTTAAAATCAATTGCATTATTATCCAACAAAACTTTCGAAAACTGCATTTTACGAGCATCTATTTTAATGGTATCTCTCGTTTTTAAAACATCCAATTGATAGGTTACAGTTCCGTGTATTTTTTTTTCTTTTGCATCAATCACAAGTTGGCCGTTCGCCGTTTTAAAGTCAACAAATTGGGTTTGTTGTGCAAATGTAAAAAGAGAGAAAAAAAACAATAAATATTTCATCTTGACGAATTAGAAGTAGCATTCAAATTTAAAGATTTCAGTTCATCTTTTAATCCTATTTCGTAAGTTTACTTTTTGAAAAACTACCTAATTTGAAACCAAAAGCCCTTTTTAATTGGAGTAGCGGAAAAGATTCTGCCTTCGCCTTATATAAAATTCTCCAACAAAACGAATTTAAAATTGAGTGTTTGCTTACGAGTGTAAATCAAAAATACAATCGTGTTTCGATGCATGGTGTTCGAACCGAATTAATTATAAAACAAGCTGAAAGCATCGGTATTCCTCTTAAAATAATGGAATTACCAGAAATGCCGAGCATGGAAATTTACGAAGATGTAATGCGAGAAACTTTATTTAAATTGAAAGAAAAGGGCGTTACGCATTCTATTTTTGGAGATATTTTTTTAGAAGATTTACGAAAATACCGCGAAGAAAAATTAGCCACAATGGATTTAGAAGCTGTTTTTCCGCTTTGGAAAATTCCGACTACGAATTTGATTCAGGATTTTTTGCAATTGGGATTTAAAACCATTGTGGTTTGTGTAAATGAACAGTATTTGGACAAAAGTTTTGTAGGCCGTGTAATCGACAAAAAATTTATTGCCGATTTACCCGAAAATGTAGACGTTTGCGGCGAAAATGGTGAGTTTCATACTTTTACTTTTGATGGTCCGATTTTTTCAAAACCTATTGAATTTGAAATTGGAGAAATTGTTTATCGAAAATATGAAAAACCAAAAACAGAGTCTACAAATACGGCTTGTGACAGTAATGATGACTCTGCTTTTGATTATGGATTTTGGTATTGCGATTTACTTATTAAAGCAAACCATTAAGGTGTTACATTCAAACTGGTAACGTAAAAATTTTCATCAACAACTAGTTTTGAATTTTTACTCGAAACCGATAAACTTTGCATTTGAGTTGTTGGTTTTAAAAGTTGCTCTTTCCCGTCAAGAGATACTTTTACAGGGATATCAAAATCGGGAACGCAATTCACCCAACGGTAATGCATTTTTTTTCCTGAAAACGAATATTCTAAAGTAGGAACCCTCGTTGTGCGCAAATACTGATCGAAAAATGGTTTTAAGTGCATTCCTGTTTGTTCGCTCAAATAGTCTTCAATTTGCTGCGTAGTGACCGTTTGATGGTAAAAAGTACTATTTAAACCTCTTAAAATTTGACGCCATTTTTCGTCATTATTCACTAATTGGCGTAAGGTGTGCAACATATTGGCGCCTTTATAATACATATCGCCCGAACCTTCGTTGTTAACATCATAATGACCAATGATAGGTTTATCATTTTCAATGTTTTTTCGGTTGCCTAAAATATATTCATAAGCCGCTTTTTTGCCATAGTAATATTCTAAAAACAAACTTTCCGAATAATTAGTGAAACTTTCGTGAATCCACATATCGGCAATATCTTTATAGGTGATATTATTAGCAAACCACTCGTGACCCGATTCGTGAATAATGATAAAATCAAATTTCAACCCCCAACCGGTTCCACTTAAATCGGAACCCAAATAACCATTTTTATATTGATTCCCGTAGGTAACCGAACTTTGATGTTCCATACCCAAGTACGGCACTTCGACTAATTTATAACTGTCTTCATAAAAAGGATAAGGTCCAAACCAGTGCTCAAATGCTTTCAACATTTTAGGAGCATCTTCAAATTGTTTTTTTGCTTTGGCTAAATTGTCTTTCAAAACATAATAATCACAGTCTAAAATACCTTTTTCTCCATTAAATTTTTCAGAAAAATGAACATAATCACCAATATTGATATTTACCCCATAGTTATTAATAGGATTAGAAACATACCAATTAAATGTTTTTGTTCCATCTTTTTCATTTTCGACACTTTGCAACCGGCCATTAGAGACATCCGTTAAATTACTGGGAACATTTACGCTAATTGACATGTTTTCAACCTCGTCGTACATGTGATCTTTATTGGGCCACCACACACTAGCTCCCAAACCTTGACATGAAGAAGCGATAAAATCATTTCCATTTTTGTCTTTTTGCCAAGTAATACCACCATCCCAAGGCGGGCGAACCGCAACTTTTGGTTTTCCGCCAAAAGAAACAATAATTTCATTGGTATTGCCTATTTTTTGAAGATTTTCCAAAGTGATAAAAAAAGCATTACCATCACGTTTAAACTGTAATTCTTGTCCGTTTTGTGTGACTTTATAAATTTGCATCGGCTCTTGCAAATCAATTTGCATGATTTGATACGGTTTTATAACGGTATACTTTATGGTATTCGAACCCACAATAGTGCTGTCTTTTGGGTTCACTTTTACTGCCAAATGATAGTGTTTTAAATCCCACCACTCGCGTTCTTTGGTAATACTGCCTCGCAAGGTATCTTGGTGAGTAAACTTTACTTCGGACTTGTTTAAAAGTCCTTGCGAAAAAATACTGCTGCTGCTTAAAACAAACAATAGTAATACGGCTAATTTCTTCATTTTAAAATACAATTGAATAACTTAAAATTTTTCAAAATGTAACAAAAATAACCACATTGATTACAAAACAGCACTACACTAAGTAGATTTATTCGATTTTAACATTTTACTTTTTGAAACTAATGAAAATCAGGAATATAAAAAACCGACCTAAGGCCGGTTCAAATTATTTATGTCTTTGTTTTAGAATGCCAATCACATCTTTTAATTGAAATCCTTTTGCTTGCAATAAAATCAAATAATGGAATAACAAGTCGGCACTTTCATTTAAAAATAAATCATCGTCATTGTCTTTGGCTTCAATCACGACTTCTACCGCTTCCTCTCCAACTTTTTGAGCAATTTTATTGATTCCTTTTTCGAATAAAGAAGCTACATAACTCTTATCAGCATTTGCGTTTTCTTTTCGATCTTTTATAATCGTTTCTAAATTCGAAATAAAACCGAAATTTTCGTGATTAGGTTCTTGCCAACAAGTATCAGCGCCGGTATGACAAGTTGGGCCAACCGGTTTTGCCTGAATCAAAAGGGTATCGCCATCACAGTCGTTTTTTATATCAACTAATTCTAAAAAGTTACCACTCTCCTCGCCTTTTGTCCAAAGTCTTTGTTTGGAACGGCTGAAGAAAGTTACTTTTTGAGTTTCGATTGTTTTTTGAAGCGATTCTTCATTCATATAACCCAACATCAAAACATTTTTAGTTTCACTGTCTTGGATAATTGCCGGAATCAATCCGTGGGCGCTTTTGATATCTATGTTCATTATTTTAAGTATTAAGTTGTAAGTATCATGTAGTAAGTAAAAAAAGGATTTTATAAAATACTTAATCCTTCATAATTCACACTTCTTAGAGACGTACTTCTATATTGTTATTTTTAAGTTCTTGTTTTAATGTTTTGATTTCAATTTCCTTGAAATGAAACACACTTGCTGCCAATGCTGCATCCGATTTTCCATCAACAAAAGTATCTACAAAATGTTGAATATTTCCTGCTCCTCCCGAAGCAATAATCGGAATATTAACCAATTCTGATAATCTAGCCAAAGCTTCATTGGCAAAACCGCTTTTAGTTCCATCATTATTCATTGAGGTGAAAAGGATTTCTCCAGCTCCTCTTTGCTCTACTTCAACAGCCCAATCAAACAATCGGATTTCTGTTGGAACTTTTCCACCTACCAAATGCACCATCCATTCACCATCAATTTGTTTGGCATCAATTGCCACTACCACACATTGAGAACCAAATTTGTTTGCCAAATCGTTAATTAGCTGTGGATTTTTCACAGCCGATGAATTAATGGAAACCTTATCAGCTCCGTTTTGCAACAATACTTCCACATCTTCCACAGCCGAAATTCCACCGCCAACCGTAAACGGAATATTAATCGTCGAAGCTACTTTTCGAACTAAATCGA
Source organism: Flavobacterium agrisoli (assembly GCF_016522065.1). Classification (GTDB taxonomy): domain Bacteria; phylum Bacteroidota; class Bacteroidia; order Flavobacteriales; family Flavobacteriaceae; genus Flavobacterium; species Flavobacterium agrisoli. Next base: position 789,858 of record NZ_JAEHFV010000001.1, read on the forward strand.
CCAATGTTCTTCTTCTTTCTTCGGTTGCCGAAATATCCAAAAAAACCAATTCATCAGCACCTTCATCCGAATAGATTTTGGCCAATTCCACAGGATCTCCAGCATCACGCAAATCTACGAAATTAACACCCTTAACGGTTCTTCCGTTTTTGATATCGAGGCAAGGGATTATTCTTTTTGTAAGCATATTTTATAAGTTGTTAGTTGACCGTTGTTGGTTGTTGGTCGATAAAAACTATCAACTTACAACCAACAACTATCAACCAATTATATAATTCTCTAATTGTTTCAACGAAATTCTACCCTCGTAAATCGCTTTCCCGATAATAGTTCCTTCACAGCCTATTTCGGCTAATTTTGGTAATTCATCAAAGGTTGAAATTCCTCCGGATGCGATTAATTTTAATCCTTCTGCTTGTTTTAAAATCTTAGCGTACAAATCAAAACTTGGACCTTGCAACATTCCATCTTTTGCAATGTCAGTACAAATTACATACTGAATTCCTTTGGTTTGATAGTCTTGAATAAATGGAACTAAATCTTCATTTGAATCTTCTAACCATCCTGAAACAGCTACTTTTTCATTATTCGCATCAGCTCCTAAAATGATTTTATCTGAACCATATTCAGCAATCCATTTTTCAAAAACTGCACGATTTTTCACAGCAATACTTCCGCCTGTAATTTGGTTTGCACCAGATTCAAAAGCAATTTTCAAATCAGAATCGGCTTTCAATCCACCACCAAAATCAATTTTCAATTTGGTTTGTGAAGCAATTTGCTCTAATATTTTATAATTGACAATTTTACTGGATTTTGCTCCATCCAAATCTACTAAATGTAAATATTCGATTCCGTGTGCTTCAAATTCTTTGGCTACTTCCAACGGATTTTCGTTGTATATGATTTTGGTATTGTAATCGCCTTTGGATAAACGAACACATTTTCCTTCGATGATGTCTATAGCTGGTATTATTCTCATTTTAATTAGTCTTAATGTTTTAAAGTTGAAAGTCTTAAAGTCTTAAAGTCTTTAACTTAATTTATAATTCAAGAAAATTTCCCAGAATTTTCTCCCCTACATCACCACTTTTTTCAGGGTGGAATTGTGTTCCGTAGAAATTTCCATTTTCTAATGCTGATGAATATTCTACTTCATATTCAGTTGTTGCTATGGTTTCTTTACAAATTGTCGCATAAAAACTGTGAACCAAATACATATATTCTTTCTCAGCGATTCCTTTAAATAAATCTGATTTTAGATTGTAAATCGTGTTCCATCCCATTTGTGGTACTTTTACTTTTGAAGAGAATTTAACTACATCGACATCAAAAATCCTCAATCCTTTTGTATTTCCTTCTTCGGATGAATTACACATCAATTGCATTCCCAAACAAATTCCTAAAACTGGTTGTGTTAAAGTTGGAATCAAAGTATCTAAACCACTTTCCTTTAATCTGTTCATAGCATAACTTGCTTCTCCAACTCCTGGAAAAATCACTTTATCAGCTGATTTTATTTCGTCAGGATTGTTGCTCAAAACTGCTTTGTAGCCCAATCTTTCGATGGCAAACATTATGCTTTGAATGTTTCCTGCTCCGTAATTTATGATTACTATATTCATTTTTTTTAGTCTTAAAGTCAAAAGTCAAAAGTCCTAATGTCGTTTACTTTCGACTTTATGACTTTCGGCATTATGACTTATTACAGCATTCCTTTCGTACTTGGCAAAATCATTTTCTCTGTGTCACGTTTTACAGCCACTTTTATTGCTTTGGCGAAAGCCTTGAAAATTGCTTCAATTTTGTGGTGTTCGTTATCGCCTTCCGCTTTGATGTTGATATTCGCTTTGGCACCATCAGAAAAAGATTTAAAGAAGTGGAAAAACATTTCGGTTGGCATTTTACCCACCATTTCACGTTTGAATTCCGTTTCCCAAACCAACCAATTTCTTCCTCCAAAATCAATGGCTACTTGCGATAAGCAGTCATCCATTGGCAAACAAAAACCGTAACGTTCGATTCCTAATTTGTTTCCTAATGCTTTTGCGAAAACTTCTCCTAAAGCAATTGCGGTGTCTTCAATCGTGTGGTGTTCGTCAACTTCTAAATCTCCTTTTACCAAGATTTCCAAGTCCATTTGTCCGTGACGTGAAATTTGATCTAACATATGGTCGAAAAAAGCAATTCCCGTATCGATTTTGCTTTTTCCTGTTCCATCCAAATTCAGGTTGATGTAAATATCTGTTTCGTGCGTTTTTCTGGTGATAGAAGCCGTACGTTCGTCTAATTTTAAAAACTCATAAATCGCTTTCCAATCGGTAGATTGCAACACAATTGTAGCATCTAATTCCTCTCTTTTAGCACTGATTTCATTACTTCCTGCTCCATCAGTCGTGTTCATAAAGATGGCTTTTGCACCTAAATTTTTCGCCAATTCCACATCAGTCAAACGATCTCCTAATACAAATGAATTTGCTAAATCATAGTTTGGGTTATTAATATATTTCGTCAACATTCCCGTTCTCGGCTTACGAGTTGGCGCATTGTCTTCAGGAAACGAACGATCTACAAAAATATCATCAAATAAAACTCCTTCGTTTTCAAAGGCTCTCAAGATAAAATTTTGCGTTGGCCAAAACGTATCTTCAGGAAAACTATCCGTTCCTAAACCGTCTTGGTTGGTTACCATTGCCAATTCAAAATCCAATTCATTGGCAATTTTTGCCAAATATTGAAAAGCTTTTGGAAAAAATTCTAATTTATCTAAACTGTCTAATTGTAATCCTTCTGGCTCTAAAACAATCGTTCCGTCACGATCTATAAAAAGTACTTTTTTCATTTTTAAGATTTTAATGCTTCCATTAATTTTTTATTTTCAACCTCTGTTCCAATAGTCAAACGCAAGGTATTTTCACATAAAGGTTGTGTCGTTCTGTTGCGAATTACAATTCCTTTCTTGATTAATTCATCGTACCTTTTGTTAGCGTCATCCACTTTTATCAAGATGAAATTAGCTTCTGTTGGATAAATTTTTTCTACAAAACTTACATCAACTAATACTTTAAGTAATCGCTCTCTTTGTTCAATAATTGAAGCTATTTCAGATTTTATTTTTTCAGGGTTACTCAAGCGCTCCAAAGCTCTTAATTGCGTCAATTCATTTACATTGTAAGGTGGCTTTATTTTGTTTAAAACCGAAATTACTTCTGCAGAAGCATAACAAATTCCCAAACGAATTCCTGCTAAACCGTATGCTTTTGAAAGTGTTTGCGTAATAACCAAATTTGGATATTCTTCTATTTTTGCCAACCAACTTGCCTTTTCTGAAAAGTCAATATATGCTTCGTCAATCACAATAAATCCATTGAATTTTTCCAATAAAGTGGTTACACTTTCTGTTGTAAAAGAATTTCCTGTAGGATTATTTGGTGAACATAAAAAGATAATTTTTGTATTGGCGTCAACAGCTTCTAAAATCTTTTCTACTTGTGGTTGAAAATCAGTAGAAAGTAAAACTTCTCTGTTTTCTATATTATTAAGATTTGACAAAACACCGTACATCCCGTAAGTTGGAGGTAATGAAATAATATTGTCGATTTTAGGCTCACAAAAAGCTCTGAATAACAAATCCAAAACTTCATCGCTTCCGTTTCCTAATAAAATTTGATTGGTATTTACGTTTTTTTCTTTCGCTAAAACTGCTTTCACACTGCTTTGTTGCGGATCTGGATAACGATTTACACCATTCTGAAATGGATTTTCATTAGCATCCAAAAATATCATATCGGCAGTATCAAAATCTTCAAACTCATCACGAGCCGAAGAATAAGGCTTCATCGACTTAACGTTTTCACGAACTATATTATTTATATCGAAATTTTTCATGTTCTTTATTTTTTAAGAGAAAAGAAGAAAGATGCTAGAGGAAAGACTTAATCTTAATAGTTACTCTATTTCATTCTCTTCATTAATCTCTTTTCTTGCTTCTTGTCTCTTTTTTCTATTTTAAACTCTCCAATCTCAAAGTAACTGCATTTTTATGCGCTTGCAATCCTTCGGCTTCGGCCATAATTTCAATTGCTTTACCAATGTTTTTAATTCCTTTTTCAGAAATTTTCTGAAATGTCATCGATTTAGTAAAACTATCCAAATTTACTCCGCTATAATTCTTGGCATAACCATTAGTTGGCAACGTATGATTGGTTCCTGAAGCATAATCTCCGGCGCTTTCGGGTGTATAATTTCCAATAAAAACCGAACCTGCATTACCAATATTATTGACATAAAAATCTTCGTCTTTGGTACAAATAATAAAATGTTCTGGACCATATTCATCGATTAATTCCAAAGCAATTTTGTCATTTTCTACAAAAATTAATTTGGAATTAGCAGTGGCTTTTTCAGCAATAGCTTTTCTTGGAAGAACATCTAATTGCAGTTCGATTTCTTTTTCAACTTCATCAATCAATTCTTTTGAAGTAGAAACCAAAATCACCTGACTGTCCGTTCCGTGTTCTGCTTGCGACAACAAATCCGAAGCTATAAAAGCTGGAACAGCCGTATTATCAGCGACAATCAACAATTCCGAAGGACCAGCCGGCATATCGATGGCAACACCAAATTGAGTAGCCAGTTGTTTGGCAACTGTTACAAACTGATTTCCAGGACCGAAAATCTTATATACTTTAGGAATAGATTCAGTTCCAAAAGTCATACCTGCAATAGCTTGGATCCCTCCTATTTTTAATATTTTAGTTACACCACATAAATTAGCGGCATACAAAATAGCAGGATTTATTTTTCCATTTTTATCCGGTGGCGAACACAAAACAATTTCGTTGCAACCCGCAATATTAGCCGGAACAGCCAACATCAAAACCGTTGAAAACAAAGGAGCAGTTCCTCCTGGAATGTACAAACCAATCTTTTGAATAGGTCTTTTTTCTTGCCAGCAATTTACACCTTCAGTTGTTTCAATCTCAATTTTACTTGTCTTTTGAACAGCGTGGAATTTCTCAATATTTGATTTTGCTAATTGAATAGCTGATTTCAATTCTTCGGAAACTAAAGCCTGAGCTTCAGAAATTTCAGCAGTAGTCACTTCAAAAGTAGCCAAAGCTGTACCATCAAAAATTGACGTATATTTTAAAATGGCTTCGTCTCCTTTTTTCTGTACTTCTTTAAAAATTTCCTTCACCGTTGATTCTATATCATCAACTGTTTTGGTTGGTCTTTTTAAAATTTCTGACCATGTATTTTGAGCTGGATTATATATTTTGTTCATTTTATTTTAAGCTACTAAGTTTCTAAGATGCTGAGTTACTAAGTTTTATTTATCGAAACAAAATTTAAGTCTTTTACAAAACCATTTTTTCGATTGGGCAAACCAAAATTCCTTCGGCTCCAACGGCTTTTAATTGATCGATTACTTCCCAAAAAGTATCTTTATCAATTACCGAATGCACACTGCTCCAACCTTCCTGAGCCAAAGGCAACACTGTCAAACTTCGCAAAACAGGTAATATCTGCCCCACTTCTTCAATTTTATCATTAGGCACATTCATCAAAATATATCTTGAATTACGGGCACGCAAAACCGATTGTATTCGGAATTTCAATTTATCAATTAATTCTTGAATATCGGGAGTCACCATTGGAGAAACCGCCAAAACCGCCTCACTTTTCAAAATTACTTCTACTTCTTTTAAATTGTTTTTAAACAACGTACTGCCGCTTGAAACAATATCAACAATCGCATCGGCCAAACCGATATTGGGTGCAATTTCAACCGAGCCAGAAATTTGGTGAATATCTACTTTTAGACCAAACGAATCAAAATATTCATTTACCGTATTTGGGTATGAAGTTGCAATACGCAATCCGTTTAAGTCTTTTATAGAATTATATTCGAAAGTTTTAGGAACTGCTACTGAAACTTTACATTTAGAAAAGCCTAATTTTTGAACTACTTCGATGTCTTTTCCTTTTTCTACCAAAAGATTATCGCCCACAATAGCAATATCCACTACTCCATCAATTAGGTATTGAGGAATATCCGAATTTCGTAAATACAAAACTTCTAAAGGGAAATTAGACGCTTCCGCCTTTAATTGATCGATACCGTTGTTGATTGAAATTCCGCAATCTTTCAGAATCTGAATACTATCTTCGTTTAAACGTCCTGATTTTTGAATGGCAATTTTTAAAGTACTCATTTTTTATTTTTTTTGGTTAATAGTTTGAGTACAAAGAATCGGTAACAAAAAACCCGTTTGATGTACTCAAACGGGTTTATAAATATGATGTTTTACACGCATACCATTAACACATCGCTTGAGAGCAATTATGCAAATGATGATGATGTAATTGAATTGAAATCATTTTGATTGTTATTCTTTGTTTCGATTGCAAATATACCAGTTATTTACTTAAAACCACAACTTTTAATTTAACTTATCAAGAATTTATTGTTAAATTAAAATCAATCATTTTGGCTTTTAAAACCAAACAATTTTCCGTTTGCGAATAATTTCAAATCGTGTTTTAAGGCTTTACTATTGCGTTTGGTTAATTCAGGAGCATCTAAATCGCTTAAATCGGGTTTACCTGCATTAACCCAAGCTGTGTACCAAAAACTTGAGGTGGCTGTTATGGCCTTTTTCATTTGGTTTTCGACCATACCATTTAATTGTTGGTGTAATTGTTTGGCATATTCATCAGAAAAAACAGCCGAATTGTATTTGCTTTTAAGCACTTTTCCTTCAGAATCCATTTTAAAAACCTGGTTTTCTGGTGTAGCAGTACGCAATTTTTTATCCACTTCTAATAAAGGAGCTACCAAACTATGCGTATCGTTAATCATATCCCAAATAGCTTGATGAACATTTTCATAATATTGCGCTTGCGGCACATTCAATTGGTAATTTTTAGAAAACATTTCGGGCAATTTACTTTCCCAAAGCGAGTGAATCCCTTTTTGGTCACTTAACTGTCCGTCGTGATTGGCAGAAGTATGCAAAGGCATGTGTGCATCAGCAATATAATGACCCAAATCTGCCGATAGAAACAATATTTCAGCACGGTTTTTATCTTTAAAAGCTTGGGTTAATTTACCCATCATTTCTTCAATATACCAAGGCAAAATACCGTTATTGCTCAAAAATTTAGCATCATACTTCGCATTTGCCGCTGTTAAATTTTGCGGAATAGAATCTAACGACCCGAAATTTTCCATATCAAAATAATGCCTCGGATTTTCTTCTTTATATTTTAAAGCATATTTACGAATATCGGGAACAGAGGCTTCCTGAGTAATAAAATCGTTGTGATTGTAAAAAAATATCAACATGGGTTTTGGAAGAGCCAAAATTGCCGCTTTATTTATGCGTTCGTGACCTACAATTCCCCAAGAAAGGGTAGCAAATGCAACAGCAAGAAGTAAAACAATACTTCCTTTTGATTTAAAAAAATTGTTTTTCATATAAAGATTAAATTTGTAGCACAAAGATATTTCTTTTAAAAACATTTCAATACAACGCCCTTTTATTATACAAAAATTTAACTTTCCTCAACTAAAATCTATTATTTCCGATAATTCGAGAGTAAATTTTACAGCAAAACCAATATCAAATTTCTATACAGCATCTTCTTAATTCTCATTATATAAGTATATTTGCAAACCAAAAAAAGAAAAGATGGATCAGGAAATTAGTAAAGCATACGAAGTAATTAAAGAAGGTGGTATTATTTTATACCCCACTGATACCGTTTGGGGAATTGGATGCGATGCTACCAATGCCGAAGCAATCAAAAAGATTTATGCTTTAAAACAACGCGAAGAAACCAAAAGTATGATTGTATTGATGAATGGCGAACGCATGATGTACAATGTTTTTAAAGATATTCCTGAAGTGGCTTGGCAAATTTTAGATTTAGCCGATAAGCCCACTACACTTATTTTAGACAATCCACGAAATGTAGCTCCTAATATTATTGCCGAAGACAAAACGCTAGGTATTCGATTGGTTAAAGAGCCTTTTTGCTACAAATTAATGGAACGAATGAAAAAACCATTGGTTTCTACTTCGGCCAATATTTCGGGACAACCCACTCCAATAGGCTTTAAAGATATCAACCCAGAAATTATCAAAGGAGTGGATTATGTTGTGAATTGGAATCAAGATAAAATTGGCGGAAAACCATCAACCATTATTAAATTAACCCAAGATTCTCAGGTAAAAATTATTCGGAAATAAAATAGTTTTCTAAATAGTTTTCAAAGCAGCTATTAAGTCGTCGACATCTTCTTTGGTATTAAAATGACTGAATGTAATACGGAGGTTTGGTAACTTCAACTCCTCTTCTGTAAGCATTTCTTGCAACACATGCGAAGGTCGCACACTGCCCGATTGACAAGCACTTCCTCTAGAAACCGCAATTCCTTTCATATCTAAATTAAACAAAATCATCGCCGTTTTATTTGCCGGAAAAGGAAACGTAATATTCAAAATCGGATAAAAATCTTCTTTTTTTCCGTTAATTTTATAACCCGGAAAATAAGCATTCAATTGGCTTATTAAATATTCTTTTAGATTTTCTATGTGTTTTTTTTCTTCTTCCAAATGCAAAATAGCCAATTCTAAAGCCTTTGACATTCCTGCAATTTGATGTACCGCTTCGGTTCCGGCACGCAATCCTTTTTCTTGTTCACCACCAAAAAGCAAAGGTTGCAAACCCGAATTTTTTCGAATATATACAAATCCTATTCCTTTTGGGCCATGAAATTTATGAGCACTTGCCACCATAAAATCAACAGACAAGTTTTGCAAATCAAACACCATCTTCCCTATTGATTGCACCGTATCCGAATGGAAATAAGCTTTACTTTGTTTGCAAATTTGTCCCACTCGTTGCAAATCCAACACAACCCCCGTTTCGTTATTTACATGCATCAAACTCACCAACGTTTTCTTTTGGTCACTTAAAAGTTGCGCTAAATGAGTTAAATCTATACTTCCGTTAGGCAAAACCTTTACATATTGTACCTGAATATTATATTGATTTTCGAGTGCTAAAACAGTATGCAAAACCGCATGATGTTCAATTTTAGACGTAATGATACGCTCTACTTTCAAATTAACAACTGCCGATCTTAAAATCATATTATCACCTTCGGTTCCGCCTGAAGTAAATAGTATTTCCTGTGCACTACAACCTAAAATTGCGGCTATTTTTTTTCGGGAAAGTTCAATGATGGTTTTAGCATTTCGACCAAAACTATGAGTTGAAGATGGATTTCCATAATCATTTTTTAAAACGGCAACCATTTCTTCGATTACTTCATCGCGCAGCGCTGTGGTGGAAGCATTATCAAGGTAAATCTTTTTCATGGCACAAAGTTAAAAAATATCAATTAGGCTGAGGCTAGAATGAATTGGCAATTTTTTCACTATTTTTGAAGCCAATTTACTAGATCAAAAGTCAAAAAATAATTGACTTGTAAAAATCACTTTATGAAAAAAATCTTTTGCATAGCATTCTTAACTTTGGTTTTAAACGGATGCGATGACGGCAATCTGAATGTGGACACCATCAATTTTGAAGATGCTTCGGTGCAAAGTTGTACCAACGGAATCATTTATAAGCTAAATGAAAACGAATCAATGTTATTGCAAATGCCCGAAGGCGCTATTGTTGATGAGCCATCCGAGACCAACACACCCTTACAATACAACATAAACAACAGTACATACCGCGTAATTTACAGAGCCTACAACGGCACAGTGAGCGCCGATAATATTTGTTCTACGATTCCGCCAGCTCTTCCTAATGTAACCGACCAATGGACTGCAACAGGTGGAATTATTGAAATTTTTACCACACAAAACACTACTACAGACGAGACCAATAATAGCACTCGAATTACCGGATACACACACAATATCAAGTTTAAAAACATAACTTTCCAAAAAACCGATGGCCCTCAAGTCTATAACGAGTTTGATTTTGGCGAGTATGTTACCTCTGTAGCCGCATTAAATTTAAGCTTTCAACCTTCGAGAACCAACCAATGTGCTACTTCAAAGCAATTGTACAACTACACTTCAAGCTCATCTATTACAATTGATAATATCGATCCGAATTTGATTAAAAACGAAGTAACGGTACCAGGTACACCTAGAACGGGATTAATTACCAGTACCACTAATAAATTAACCTATAAAACCTTTAGCGAAGGTGTTTTATCTGAAAGTTATTTTTGCCAAACCACTACTCCAATTTTACCAGTTGTAAGTCAGACTTGGTTAGGCGTTGATGGTGTAGCAAATCAAAGTGGTGTGATTGAAGTCGTAACCGAAACGAACGGACCAAATGCATTTAAACACACAATTACCCTTAAATCGACTACCTTAAAAAAAGGAAATAGTACGTTTAAATTAGGAGATAGTTTCTTATTTGGTGAGCTTAATACTACCAATTAAAATTTAAAAAATTCTTACAAAAAAAAGCCTTCATTTTGATGATAAAATGAAGGCTTTTTCATGCAACTTTGTTTCCTATTTTGAATAAAAATATCGCTATTACAAAAAGAAATTCAGCTGTGTTTTTAGAACAATTTTGCGTTTTGTCGGATGTAAACTTCCGTTGCACCTAAGCCGTATTTTTGATAATTTGCATCGTTAAAATCAATTCCTTCATAACGACCAAATAAAAAATCGAGCTCTGCTTTTAAAATTCCTTCGCCAACACCATGGATAAAAACTATTTTAGGAATGCGGTTTTTAATGGCAAATTCAATATGTCTTTTAGCCGTATCTGTTTGCAACGTCAAAATATCAAAATTGGACATGCCGCGTTTATTGGGGACTAATTTTTCGATATGCAAATCAAATTCTGGTGGCGGTATTTCACCTTTATTTTTTCGTTCTTTCACAAAACTCCTTGGTTTTGGCTCTTCTTTTTGTTTGGAAATATAACCTGCATCAAAACTTTTAATAGAATTCATTAAATTACTAGAATCATGCAGTTTAACTAATTCATTGACAGAAAAAGTCATCGAAAAACCTTCTGTAGTTTCTATCAAAACTTGATCATTTTTAACCGAAACAACTATTCCATCAATTGCTTCATCTAAAACCGAAACCTTATCCCCTTTACTCAACATCTGTATCTTCTTTATCTTTATTTTTACTTGGTGTTTTAGCACTCAATTGCATCATGCCAAACATAAAAACAGCAACCGCAATTACGGTTATGTAAATGTTTTTTTCGGTTGCAACTTGTTGGTACATGATAATTAATATTGCCAAAACCATAATAAGTATTTTTACTTTTTTCATACTCCTATTTTGAGGAATCAAAAATACAAAACTTAAAACAGCAATACATAACCCTAACTCGGTATCTCGTTTATTTTTTGTAAAATTGTAAAAAAAACTGTGGCTGATTTTGAAAACTACATGCTACCCTGTTTAAGCAAAACCTTGTTCGGAATGGAATGTTTAGGATGTGGATTTCAGCGCTCTTTATTCTTACTTTTTAAAGGCGAATTTTCAGCAGCTTTTTTTATGTATCCCGCTATTTATTCTTGTCTATTATTTTTTATTTTTCTAGTAATGTATTACTTCAAAAAATCGGACTATTTAAAAAAATGGAGTTGGGGTATCGGAATTATAAATGCTATGTTTATGATAGGCGGCTATTATTTTAAACATTTTGTGATTTAAATTAGATAATTCCCGAAGCTTTACTTCTTCGTAAATTGCGATTAATATTTGGTAAAATCTAAATTTCTTGAACACGAATTTCAAGAAAAGCCTTATATTTATCCAATAAAAAACCAACAATTATTGTGACTAAAAAAGATATCATTTCTAATCTATTAGTTTTAAAAGAAGCCGTTTCTATCAATTACGGAATCAAAACTAAAACCGAAAACTTTACCGAAAAATTATTTTATACCCTTTTTGACAAAAAAGCTCCTTTAGAAAAAAGCATTAGCGAATTGGAAATTCAGTTTAAAGAAATTGCCAATTTAACGTGTCAAAAACCCGGAAATTTATGTGCCGGAGCATGGGATAAATTTTTAGACAAATTGCCGATTGTATTGGAAAAACTCAATCGAGATGCGGCTTATATTTTACAGAACGATCCGGCTTCTAACAGTATCGAAGAGGTTTATTTGGGATATCCCGGTTTTTATGCGATTGCTATTTACCGTTTAAGTCATGAGCTGTATCATTTGGAATTATTGCTTTTTTCGAGATTGATGAGCGAATATGCACACCGTATCACAGGAACCGACATTCATGCGGGTGCTAAAATTGCATCGCCCTTTTTTATAGATCATGCTACCGGTATTGTAATTGGAGAAACGGCTGTCATTGAAAAAAATGTAAAAATATACCAAGGAGTCACATTAGGAGCTTTGAGCGTTAGCAAAGAAATGAAAAACGCCAAAAGACATCCAACCGTTGAAGAAAATGTTTGTATTTATGCCAATGCAACCATTTTAGGAGGACAAACCACTATTGGAAAAGACAGCATTGTAGGCGGAAATGCTTGGGTTACCAAAACCATTCCGCCAAAATCGATGGTTTTAAACACTACCACAACCGAAGTACGACTTAAAGAAATTAAATAAATATGAAACCTCAAAAACTAGTTGACCTTATTGGAAATACGCCTTTAATGGAAACCGTTAATTTGGTCAAAAATAAAAACGTAACCCTTTTACTGAAACTCGAAGGAAATAATCCCGGAGGTAGTGTGAAAGATCGTGCGGCCTATAATATGATTCAGTCGGCTTTAGATAGAGGCGAGATCAAACCCGGTGACAAACTTATTGAAGCCACAAGCGGCAATACCGGTATTGCTTTGGCTATGATTGCCCAAATGTTAGGTATTGAAATTGAGCTTATTTTACCTGAAGATTCAACCAAAGAACGCGTGCAAACCATGCGCGCTTATGGAGCTACTGTAATTTTGACACCTGCTAGCGAAGGCATTATTGGCTCTAGGGATTATGCTGATAAAAAAGTAGCTGAAGGCGGATATATCATGCTAAATCAGTTTGCAAATGAGGACAACTGGAAAGCGCATTACAACACTACAGGTCCCGAAATTTGGAGAGACACTAACGGAACCGTAACGCATTTTGTATCGGCAATGGGAACCACCGGAACCATCATCGGAACTTCTACTTATTTAAAAGAAAAAAATAAATACATCGAAATTGTGGGCGCACAACCAAGCGAAGGCTCACAAATTCCAGGAATCCGAAAATGGCCAACCGAATATTTACCTAAGATATTTGATGCAACTAAAGTGGATACTATTATTGATGTTAGCGAAGAAGAAGCCCGCATCATGACCAAAAGGCTAGCGCTTGAAGAAGGCGTTTTTGCCGGAATGAGTAGCGGTGGATCGGTAGCGGTAGCTGTTAAACTAGCCGAAAAACTAGAATCAGGGGTAATTGTGGCTATCATTTGCGACAGAGGTGATCGTTATTTATCTTCGGACTTATTTGATTAACGGAATTTAAAGATTCATAGGCTATTCACCCAATTCCTTCATATAAATTCAAACATTTTAAACACAAAATGAACTATAGAAAATTAGGTAAAACCAATTTCAACATATCCGAAATTGCTTTAGGAACTTGGCAAGTTGGCGGCAAATGGGGATCAGGATTCAATGAAAAAAAAGCCGAAACCATTATCAATACTGCTATTGATAACGGCGTAAATTTTATTGATACCGCCGATGTTTACGAAAATGGATTGAGCGAAATAGCTGTTGGAAAAGCAATACGTTCAAGATCAGAACGTATTTATATGGCGACCAAATGTGGCCGTTTTATCAATCCACATGTTAACGAAGGGTACCAGCCTAAAATTTTACGTCAATATGTAGAAAACAGTTTACGCAGAATGCAATTGGATGCCGTCGATTTAATTCAGTTACACTGCCCTCCTACCGAAGTTTTTTACCGTACGGAAATTTTTGAACTTTTTGATAAATTAAAACAAGAAGGTAAAATTCTGAATCTTGGCGTAAGTGTTGAAAAAGTAGAAGAAGCTTTAAAAGCCATTGAATATGAAAACGTGAGTACGGTACAAATTATTTTCAATCTTTTCAGACAACGCCCATCCGAATTGTTTTTTAAAGAAGCACAAAAAAAAGATATCGGAATCATTGTTCGTGTTCCCTTAGCAAGTGGTTTGTTAACGGGTAAATTCACTTCGGAAACTGCTTTTCATAATCAGGATCACCGATTTTTTAATCGCGAAGGCGCTTCTTTTGATAAAGGAGAAACTTTTTCTGGAATTAATTATGATTTGGGACTACAAGCAGTAAACGAAATAAAAAAACTATTCCCAGAGGTTCAAAATTTAGCCCCGATCGCCTTACAATGGATATTAAGTTTTAACGAAATTAGTTGTATCATTCCCGGTGCTTCTTCCGAAAATCAAGTCATTTCGAATCTTTCCACATTCGATTTACCGGAATTAACTCCCGAAAAAATAGCAGCAATGAATGCTGTTTACGAACAATACATTAAGAAAGAAGTTCACCACTTATGGTAACATTCAAACACCAACTTTTTAAAAACCTCATTTTTGAGGTTTTTTATTTTTTATACTGCAGCATTTACGTTAAAAACCCGCTAATTTTAACAGTATAGTCTATTAAAAACATTGAAATATCTATCTTTGCACCTCCAAAAAATAAAAAAAAAGAAAATAAGTTATGAGAAGTGATGAAGTAAAAAAAGGACATCAAAGAACCCCACATAGATCTTTATTTAGAGCCACTGGATTGGTTGATGAAGACTTTGAAAAACCATTTATTGGCGTAGCCAATTCCTATATCGAAATTATTCCCGGACACTTTTTTTTAGACCGTGTATCACGTGTTATCAAAGAAGAAATTAAAGCCAATGGCTGTGTGCCTTTTGAATTTAATACGATTGGAGTTGACGACGGTATTGCGATGGGACATGATGGAATGCTTTTTTCGTTACCTTCTAGAGAAATCATTGCCAACTCAATCGAAACGGTAATGAATGCGCACAAATTAGACGCCATGATTGCCATTCCGAACTGCGATAAAATTGTTCCAGGAATGATTATGGGCGCTTTACGTGTAGATGTTCCGACCATTTTTGTAAGTGGTGGGCCAATGAAAAAAGGTCATACCAAAGACGGCGTGCCAATTGACTTAGCTACGGCTTTTGAAGCAGTAGGAAAACACGAATTGGGAGAAATAACCGATGAAGAATTAAAAGACATCGAATGTAATGCATGTCCGAGTGGTGGTAGTTGCTCCGGAATGTTTACAGCCAACTCGATGAATACCTTAATGGAAGCTATGGGAATTGCTCTTCCTGGAAACGGAACTATTTTGGCTTTGACTAAAGAAAGAGAAGAATTGTACCGTCAAGCTGCCCGCAGAATTTGTGAAATTGCAAAAGATAGTACACAAACCGAAAAATTCAAACTAAAAAATATTCTGAATGAAAATGCCGTAAAAAATGCCTTTGCTGTAGATATGGCAATGGGCGGAAGTTCAAACACTGTTTTACACATGTTAGCTATCGCCAAAGAAGCCAATGTAAATTTCAATTTAGAAGACATCAATACCATCTCTAAAAGAGTATCGCATATTGCAAAAATTTCGCCAAGTTTGTCAACCGTTCACATGGAAGATATTAACACTGCAGGTGGTGTAAATGCCGTGATGAAAGAAATGACAAAAAGAGGCGATGATATTTTGTTAGACAATTTAACTATTACTGGAGAAACAATATTAGAAAAAATCAAAGATGCTTACATCAAAGACACTAATATTATCCACACTATTGATAACCCGTATTCACAAGTAGGTGGTTTAGCGGTTTTATACGGAAATTTAGCCGAGCAAGGTGCTGTGATCAAAACTGCCGGAATTACCGGTGATCGTGTTTTTACAGGAACAGCCGTTTGTTTTGATGGACAGCCAGAAGCCATTGAAGGTATTTTAGGCGGAAAAGTAAAAGCTGGAAACGTGGTTGTAATTCGTTACGAAGGACCAAAAGGCGGACCTGGAATGCAAGAAATGTTAGCTCCAACTTCTTTAATTATGGGAATGGGGTTAGGCGACAAAGTGGCGTTAATTACCGATGGTCGCTTTAGTGGCGCCACCAGAGGAGCTTCTATCGGACACGTTTCACCCGAAGCAGCCGAAGGCGGAATGATTGGACTGGTTCAAGATGGCGATGAAATCCATATTGACGTTGACCAGTATATTTTGTCAGTTAATTTAAGTGAGGAAGAAATTGCCAAACGTAGAGCTGCCTTTGTTCCTCTTAAAAAAGAACTTACCTCAAGATGGTTAGGACAATATCGTTCGTTAGTAACCAACGCGAGTAATGGTGCGGTTTTAAAATCGGATTTATAGAAATATGCAAAATTGCTTTGCAAAAACAAACCCCGAAATTGTATCAAGTACAACTTCGGGGTTTTGTTTTATTTGAGAACACAACACTTTTAAATAGCTTTATTGAGATTTTTAAATTCAGTTTTGCTTCAGCAGCAGCTGTACGAAATCGTGCTGATTATATTCTTCCCTTATAAATCTTACTTCGCGAATTATTGACTTCAAGTATAAAATAAATCAAACAATTATGCCTAGCAATAGTTATTACTTAGACTTTTTAAATGTAACTATTTCGTCCAAATGTTGTCAATATAAGGTTTACTAAAAATTGTAATTAAACCTATACTAATACATATTAAAGTTTCATAAGGCCATCTAAATAAATCTTCAGACCAAGCTAAAATTATTAATAATGAAAGAATATAAGCATAAATTGTGTTACCTCTTTTAGAATTTAAAATTACTGATACTATATTTGAAATAAGCAAAAAAATACCAATTAATCCCGCTGAATAAAAATAGTGAGCATCTGAAAGAAACTCAGTATTCGAAACTAAATGTGATGTTTTCTGGATAAGATGAAAAATTCCCCAATAAACTACTAGCTGTAATATTGTCGTAAATACTCCAAATTTCAAAACACATAATATCATAAGATTTTTTCGGGGAATATGATGTACAACTAGTAGCTAATCATCTCACAAATCAATCCAATCACAACTCAAACTCAATAGTAAAAACGGCGCCTTTGTTTTTCCCTTCGCTGGTGGCGTATAATTTTCCGCCGTGTCTTTCGATGATTTTTTTACATAAATAGAGTCCCAAACCGGTTGAAGATTCGTTTTCGGTACCTAATTTGCTCATTTTGGTAAACTTCTTGAAAATTTCTTCTTTGTGCATTTTATCAAACCCCATTCCGTTATCCGAAATGGTAAAATATAAAATGCCGTTTTCTTTAAAATTACGCAATTTCACCGTGCCATCTTGGTACGAAAATTTAATCGCATTTACGACAAGATTCACCAAAACTTGAGCCATAAAACCTTCGTCTATATTTAAAAGTTCTTTGTCAACTTCCAGATTGGTTTGTAAGGTAATGTTTTTTTGCAGCAATCGCTGACTAACTTGCTCGGTAGCAGTACTCACTATATCCTGAAAGTACAACAAACGAGGCTCATGCACAATGCGCGAAATTTCATCTTGTTCTTTCAGTAATTTTATAAAGTTTTCGATATACCTAAATTGCAAATCGGTTGATTGGCAAATTAATTCGGCCATGTGTCTAATCGAGTCGGAAGTCGTTTCATTAATAATCAATTTGGCCAAACCTTGCGGATTTCCGGCAAAATTTTTCAAATCGTGCGAAAGCATAAAAATCAAATCTTGTTTTTCTTGCCTAAAGGTTTCGGCTTCGTAAATGGATTCTTGAATATTACGCATTAACAATCCTGCTTCGTCTTTATAATTGGTAGGTAAAGTCGATAAAATTCTACTCGACCTATATTTTTCTAATGATTGCGAAGCGATAGAAATGGGTTTTATCAATTTATTTAATAATAATAAGGTGATTGCCGTTGCTAACAAAGTCATGATTAACGAAAAAATCAAAATCGAAAGGGGATTCAAATTATTATCATCAAATAATACAAAAAATAAAATTCCGATGAGCGGAATATGAATTCCTACAAAAGCAACAAACAAAAACTTAAAGGCATAACTTCTCTTAAGAAATTTAATTTGGGATAATTTCTGATAAAATCTCATTGTGGTATTAGTATTATTGTTTATTTCGCAGATTTTGGGACAATTTGCTAAAAACAAAGTTAACTTTTAAACGCAATTAAAGTGTTAAAAAACAATATTTCATAAAATATTTTAAAAATAAAATTCAAAAAACTGCGCAAACACTTATTTTTGCGCTATGGGAAGAAAAAATACAGACAAAGTTGTCTTTCATCAAATAGAAGTTCTGGATGCGGGCGCAAAAGGAGTTTCAGTAGCCAAAGCACCCGACGGAAAAGTGGTGTTTATACCAAATGTAGTGCCGGGTGATGTAGTTGATATTCAAACATTAAAAAAACGCAAAGCGTATTATGAAGGAAAAGCCGTGAAATTTCACGAACTTTCTAAACATCGTGTCGAACCTATTTGTCAACATTTTGGTGTTTGTGGAGGTTGTAAGTGGCAAAATATGAACTACGACCAACAATTATTTTACAAACACAACGAGGTTAAAAATCATTTACAGCGCATCGGAAAAATTGAATTGCCCGAATTTGAACCGATTTTAGGTTCGGAAAAACAATTTTTTTACCGAAACAAAATGGAATTTTCGTTTTCAAACAGCCGTTGGTTAACTGAAAAGGAAATTAAAAATGACGTCGAATTCGACAATAAAAATGCCTTAGGATTTCATATTCCTAGAATGTGGGATAAAATTCTAGACATCGAAAAATGTTATTTACAAGAAGATCCTTCTAATGCTATTCGTAATGAAGTTAGGGATTTTGCTAACGAGCACCAACTGGCTTTTTTTAATCCAAGAGCGCATGAAGGTTTGTTGCGAACCTTAATGATTCGAACTGCCTCTACGGGCGAAATCATGGTTTTGGTGCAGTTTTTCGAAGACAATCAAGAAGAAAGAGAATTGTTACTCAATCACCTTTCCAATAAATTTCCAGAAATTACTTCGTTGCAATATGTGGTAAACAACAAAGCGAACGATACTATTTACGACCAAGATATTGTGTTATTTAAAGGTCGCCATTACATTTTAGAAGAAATGGAAGGTTTAAAATTTAGCATTAATGCCAAATCTTTTTACCAAACCAATTCGAATCAAGCGTATGAATTATACAAAATAACCCGTGATTTTGCTGGACTAACCGGAAACGAAACGGTTTACGATTTGTATACAGGAACGGGTACAATTGCTCAATTTGTTTCGAAAAAAGCTAAAAAAGTTATTGGAGTAGAAAGTGTTCCAGATGCTATTTTGGATGCAAAAGCCAATGCCGAACGAAATAACATTACCAATTGTGACTTTTTTGTGGGCGATATGAAAGTCGTTTTTAACGATGCTTTTATTGCTCAAAACGGTCAACCCGATGTTATTATTACCGATCCGCCAAGAGATGGTATGCATAAGGATGTGGTAGAACAAATTATGAAAATTGCACCTAAAAAAGTGGTTTATGTAAGTTGTAATTCAGCAACACAAGCTCGTGATTTGGCTTTAATGGACGAAAAATACAAAGTTACTCGTGTACGACCTGTGGATATGTTTCCGCAAACCCATCACGTAGAAAATGTAGTACTTTTAGAACTTAAATAAACTTGGTTTTATAAAAAATTGAAGATGAAAAAAATCATTAGTTTGGTATTACTGTTCACTTTTGCTCTATCCGGATGCGAAAAAGATGATATTTGTGATGCAAATACCCCAACCACCCCTCGATTGATTATCGAATTTTACGATATTAACAATCCCGATTTACTTAAAACAGTAACGAACTTAAAAGTAATTGGACAAGGTATGAGTGAAGGTATTGTATTTAATGAAACAGCGACCGACGATAGTAAATACCGAACCAACGCCAGTTCAATTGCCATTCCTTTAAAAACAAACGAAGATACTTGCACCTACTCTTTTATATTAAATGATGGAAATTCAAATCCTGCCTTAATAAACGAAGACATTATTACTTTTAATTACAGCCGAAGAGACGAATACGTTTCCCGAGCTTGCGGATTTAAAACCGTATATGAATTGAATTCGTCAAATCCTTTTGTGCAAACAGACGGAGTCAACAACGACGGATCATGGATGCAAATTGTGGAACTAGTAGAACCTAACATCGAAAACGAAAATGAAGCACATTTTAAAGTATTTTTTTAGTTTTTGGCTACTATCTTGCTCTTTTGGTATTCGGGCTCAAGTAAAAGACACGCTGACGATACAAACCGATTCGTTTCCTGTTACAGCAGTGACTCCCGAAGCGGTTCCCGAACTAGTACAAGACACAATTAAAACCCATCGGTATGGTTTGCGTGTAGGAGTTGATTTATTTAAACTGACTAGGGCTTTTTGGGATCATAATTATAAAGGAATTGAATTAGTCGGCGATTATCGGTTGTCTAAACGTTATTTTTTAGCAGCTGAATTAGGTTCTGAAAATAAAACCACAGAAGATGATCGGTTAACTTCTAACTCAAAAGGACAATATATAAAAGCCGGATTTGACTACAATACGTACGAAAACTGGTTGGATATGGAAAACATTATTTCAATTGGTTTACGTTACGGTTTTAGTACTTTTAGCCAAGAACTGATTGATTATAAAATATACAATTCGCATCCCTATTGGGGCGAAATGCCTCCTAAAGCTTCAGGTCAATCGTACAGTGGTTTAAATGCTAGTTGGATTGAGGTTAATATGGGGTTAAAAGCCAAAGTTTTCAATAATATTTTTGTTGGATTTAGCGTACAACTAAAAGGTTTGGTAACCAACAATACACCGGGTGAATTTGATAATTTATATATTCCGGGCTTTAACAGGACGTATGATGGTCGTTTTGGTGTCGGGTTTAATTACACTGTATCGTACTTCATCCCAATTTATAAGAAGAAAATTAAAATTGAGACCGAATAAAATAAAAAAATGCGAGATGTTAAAGTCTCGTATTTTTTTATCCTATTTCTTTAATTCCTTTTATAAAAATCCATTTCATAAACAATCGTTCGCCATCTCTGGTTTTTACCGCTTGAAATTTTGGCGAAGCCAATGTAGCTACAACAAAAGCCGTTAACGGAATCCAAATTCCGGTTAAACCAGTATATTGCGCTACTAAAAAACGCACTCCAATAAATAATGAGGCAAAACACCCCAATTGATACAAAAAAGCTCTTACTTGTAATTTACTCATTTTTTTACATTTGAAAAGATTCAAAGTGACTAAGTTGAAAAGAATTTTTCTTTAAAAACCTAGTATTAATGAACCCGAAATTTGTTATTCTTTTATATTATTAAAAGTTGAATTTAAGGCTAAAAACGTAACAAAATCAGCATCTTAATTACTTCGATTCTTCGTTTTGAAATTTTGTTCTTTTGCTTCCTTCGTAAATTTCGTATTTTACCAAACGGGCTTCGATACTACCGTTAAATAATTTTATTTTTCTAGATGGTCGCAAACCTACAAATTTTAATGCATCTAGATTACCGGTAATAAACCAAGCATTGGTACCCGGATAACTTTGTTTGAGGGTATCGCCAATATTTTTATAAAACCCTTCCATCTGAATATCCAAACGTTCATCATACGGGGGGTTAAAAACCATATGCAATTGGCCTTGTACTTCTTTTTCGGAATCAAAAAAATTACCTTCTGAAACCGAAATGTAATCTTCTAAATTGGCATTTCTAATATTGTCTTTGGCTTTATTTACGGCACTTGGTGCTTTATCAAACCCTTTAATGGTAAAATGAAATTCTTTTGTTTTTTTCATCAAACTATCCACAATGGTTTCAAACAGCTCATTATCCCAATCTTTCCATTTTTCAAAAGCAAATTCACGACGATTAATGTTTGCCGGAATATTACACGCAATCATGGCTGCTTCGGTTAAAAAAGTTCCCGAACCACACATAGGGTCTAAAAAATGACTTTGGCCTTCCCAACCCGAAAGCAATAAAATACCGGCAGCCAAAACTTCGTTAATAGGCGCAATATTGGTTGCCGTTCGATAGCCTCTTTGATGCAATGAATTTCCCGAAGTATCCAAAGCTACCGAAACCTGATCTTTGCCAATATGGATGTTGATACGCAAATCGGGATACACTTTGTCGATACTCGGACGCTGCCCCGTACGTTCTCTAAACTGGTCTACGATAGCATCTTTACATTTTTGCGAAACAAATTCGGAATGGTTAAAATAGTCCGAATGTACCGTAGCATCAATAACAAACGTTTGATTAGCATTTAAAAATTTAGACCAATTAACTCCCGAAATACCTTTATAAAGTGCTTTTTCATTATTGGCTCGAAATGAATATATGGGTTTTAAAATTTTTAAAGCGGTTCTTAACGATAAATTGGCTTTATACATAAATCCTTTATCTCCTTTAAAACTTACCATTCTAACTCCTTTTTCGACTTCTTGGGCTCCTAAAAGTTGTAACTCCTTAGCGAGTATTTCTTCAAAACCAAAAAAAGTCTTGGCTATCATTTTAAAATTTTCTTCCATTATATACTAGTGATACTCACCAAGGACTATTATTCGTCAAAATCGAAACGCTTTGTAGCTGGTGAAATAGTTATTTTCTGCAAAAATACACTAAATTTGCGGACTGGAATTAATTGAAAAAAATAAATGTCTGAAGCACATCATAAATCAGAAAGCCACTTAGATAACCAAACCGAGACTTGGTTTTCTTCTTGGTTTGACACTCCTTACTACCATATTTTATACAAAGAAAGAAATTACCGCGAGGCACAACATTTTATGGATAATTTGACCCATTATTTAAACTTGCCCGAAAAAGCCAAAGTTTTGGATTTAGCTTGCGGCAAAGGTCGTCATTCCATTTATTTAAGTCAATTGGGTTACGAAGTTTTAGGTGCCGATTTATCTGAAAATAGCATTGCCGAAGCCAGCAAAAACAACAACCTGCATTTGCGTTTTAAGGTACACGACATGCGACAACCTTTTGACGAAAAATTTGATGCTATATTCAACCTTTTTACCAGTTTTGGATATTTTGAAAAGGACGAAGATAATTTAACCACACTAAAAGCGATTAAAGCTAGTTTGACCGATTATGGATTTGCTGTAATTGATTTTATGAACGTGCACCAAGTAATTAATACGCTTGTTCCCGAAGAAGTGAAAGTAGTAGATGGCATTGAATTTCATATTAAACGATACGTTGCCGACGGCCATATTTTTAAAGAAATCGATTTTGAAGACCAAGGTAAATCCTTTCATTTTACCGAAAAAGTAAAAGCGTTAACTTTAGATGATTTTAAAGAATTAATGGATGAAGCTGGTATTTATTTACTTGATATTTTTGGTGATTACAAACTGAAAAAATTCCACAAAACCGAAAGCGAACGCTTAATCATGATTTTTAAATAAATTCCCGATTAACTTCGTTTTTAACTTTTGAATAAACAAAACACAAGAGTTAGTTATCCCAATAAAACACATTCAAAATGAACTATATATTACCCTTATTTTCTGTGCTTTTGGGTTATGTTTTTGCGTTACTCATCAAACCAAAAAACAAAACCAACTTAAAATTATTATTAGCATTTAGCGGTTCTTTTTTATTATCGCTAACTGTGATGCATTTATTGCCAGACGTTTACGAGTCGCACAATCACAATGTGGGTATATTCATCATGATTGGAATTTTATTCCAAATTATACTCGAATTTTTTTCGAAAGGAGCCGAACACGGGCATGTTCACGGACATCCTAACATGTCGCACATTCCGTGGTTATTGTTTATTAGTTTGTGTATTCATGCCTTTTTAGAAGGTTTTCCGGTTGGACATCATCATGATAATTTAGCTATTGGTATAGCCATTCATCACCTTCCAATTGCTATTATTTTAACGACCTTTTTTATCAACTCACATCTTAATCAAAAAGCTATTTTTGCTTTTATGCTTACGTTTGCTTTGATGACGCCACTAGGTACTTTTGCTTCTGAATATTTAACCGGACTGAGTCATTACCACAATGAAATTACCGCTATTGTAATTGGAATTTTATTTCATATTTCGTCCACTATTATTTTCGAAAGTAGCGAAGGACATAAATTTAATATCGCTAAAGTTTCTATGATTGTTTTAGGAATTGTTTTGGCTTATTTTTTATAAACTAAAGATTGAATCGAATCTTAACTTTCTAAAAAAGTAGTAGACAATCAGAACTGCAAAATTTTTATAATCTCAAATTTAAATCCAACAATTGGAGGAGAATTATCAACCGATTATTAAACTTCTGGAAAACTTAGTACCTTTGACTCTTTTCAACTCAGCACCAAAAAAAATGAGCTTCATAAAAACTACCGAACAATCTTCCAAATACGAACATTTAGAAAAAATGTCGGTTTCGGACTTACTTTCAAATATCAATAACGAAGATAAAACCGTACCATTTGCTGTAGAAAAAGCCTTGCCACAAATCGAAAAATTAGTCACTCAAATTGTGGCTAGAATGAAAAACGGCGGTCGTTTGTTTTACATTGGCGCCGGTACTTCGGGACGTTTAGGTGTGGTCGACGCTTCGGAATGTCCACCTACTTTTGGAGTTCCTTTTGATTTAGTCGTGGGCATTATTGCTGGTGGCGATCAAGCCATTCGTAAAGCAGTAGAAAACGCCGAAGATAATGCTTCGCAAGCTTGGATTGATTTACAAGAATTTCAAATAAATGAAAATGACGCTGTAATTGGTATTGCTGCTTCGGGTACAACGCCCTACGTTATTGGAGGTTTAGAAGCTTGCAATCAAAATAATATCCTAACCGGAAGTATTTCGTGTAACGCTGGAAGTCCACTTTCGCAAACCGCTCAATTTCCTATTGAAGTCATTGTAGGACCCGAATTTGTTACCGGAAGTTCGAGAATGAAAGCTGGAACTGCTCAGAAATTAGTTTTAAACATGATTTCGACCGCCACGATGATTCAGTTAGGAAAAGTAAAAGGCAACAAAATGGTCGATATGCAATTGAGCAACACCAAATTAGTTGATAGAGGAACCAAAATGATTATGGAAGAAATTGACGTGAGTTATGAAGAAGCGGCCGAATTACTCCAAAATCATGGCAGTGTTCGCAAAGCAGTTCAGTTTTATAATGCCAAATAATTCAAACCGGTTTTTATATCAAATCGACTGATTTCTGAGGGGTGAATCGATAAAAAACATAACACAGACATGAACAAAACACTTCTTTCAAAAGGTTTAAAGTATTTAACGGGAGCCCTACCCCTTTTGTTTATTGGCCCATCGCTCATTTATAATGCTTTTATGAACAAACATACCAATTGGCATTATTTGGTACTCGGAATTGGAATTGTGGCCTGTATTGGTGCTATGTGGTTGATTTTTTTAGGATTAAAAACCATCGTTAACGGAATTTTTAACGACAAATAAAATGTATTCATGGAACAGTTGCTACACATTCAGAAAACTTTTGAAAAAGTCGTTTATATCGATAAAAAAATCAACAATCGCGAATTTGAAGATTGTGTTTTTAAAAACTGTGATTTCTCGAATAGTAATTTTGCCTACAACACGTTTTTAGACTGCGAATTTATTGATTGTAACCTTTCGATGACCAGTTTGGCTGGAACGAGTTTGAAAAATGTGTCTTTTAAAAATTCGAAATTATTAGGAATTCAATTTAACGAATGTGATGATTTTTTATTTCAAGTCCGTTTTGAAGAATGCAATTTGAATTATGCCGTTTTTACAAACAAAAAAATGCCTAAAACCCAATTTCATAATTGCTCGTTACAAGAAGTTACGTTTATTGGAAACAATTTAACCAATAGCGTTTTTGATAATTGCGACTTACAAGGGGCTATTTTTAACGAAACACAATTGGCGGGCGCCGATTTTAGAACAGCTTATAACTACAAAATTGATCCCGAATTTAACCCCATGAAGAAGGCTAAATTTTCAACCCAAGGATTAGAAGGACTTTTGGATAAATACGACATTAAAATTGTGTAATTCAAAATCCATAATTTTTTCAATTTGAAAAGAACCTTATTCAGGTAAAATTTCTTCTAAAATACAATTCGGAAAAATTTGCTAAACCAAAAGAAATAAAGAACTTTACTGATGTTGAATGAAATGCAACAATTTCATTCGTAACAAATTTAATAGCCCTGATAGCAGCGAAAATCCTTTTTTGTTTTTCTTTAAAACAAAAAAGATTGCAGCGAATAGCAGGAATAGCTCCTAAAAACCAAACTAATGAAAAAATTAATTGCGCTTGTACCTTTCGTAACACTCATTTCGTGTTATCAAACCGAACACAATTGTAAAGATTTTAAAACCGGTAAATTCAAATTTGAATACCAAGTAGATGGTGTTACCAAAACCACTATTTTTGAACGTAAAGATAGCATTGAAATTGAGACTTTCGAAGGAAAAACAGACACCGCCTCGATTCGTTGGGTAAGCGATTGCGAATATGTTTTACAAAAATTACATCCGAAAAATAAGGCTGAAGAAAAGGCAATTAGTATGAAAATTTTAACCACCCAAAAAGATTCGTACACGTTTGAGTTTGGTTTGGTCGGATCGGATCAGAAACAAAAAGGAACTGTTACCCGAGTTTTAGAGTAAATTAAGTGAACAAATTAATATAAAAATGGAAGTTTTTTTAAATGCAGACGCTTGGATAGCCTTATTAACCTTAACCTTTCTGGAAATTGTTTTGGGTATCGATAACATCATTTTTATATCGATTGTAACCGGAAAATTGCCAGAGGAAAACCGTAAAAAAGCCACACGAATTGGTTTGTTTTTGGCCATGTTTATGCGAATTGGCTTGCTAATGGGAATTTCATATTTAATTGCCATGAAACAAACTTTGTTTGGCGTAAACTGGAGTTGGTTTTCGGCGGAATTTACGGGTCAGGCGTTGATTTTATTTGCTGGAGGTTTGTTTTTAATTTACAAAAGCACCAAAGAAATTAGCGAAAAAGTAGACCATCATGGTGCAGAAGAAAAAACCTTAAAAACGGCTGCTAAAAAGTCATTTTCGAATGTTATTGTTCAGATTTTATTAATCGATTTGATTTTTTCGGTGGATTCTATTTTAACGGCAGTTGGGATGACTAATGGGGTTCAAGGTGCGCTTACGATTATGATTACCGCTGTGGTTATTTCGGTTTTAATTATGATGTTGTTTGCCGTACCCGTTGGTAATTTTGTTAATGCAAATCCGTCGATTCAAATTTTAGGACTCTCTTTCTTAATTTTAATTGGTTTTATGCTCATTACCGAAAGCATGCACTTATCCGAAGCGACTTTGTTAGGCGAACACATTGGCGCCATTCCGAAAGGTTATTTGTATTTTGCCATTGCTTTTTCGGTGGCGGTAGAATTTATTAATATGAAAGTTCGAAAATAAACCAATCTATTTTTGATATATTAAGCTCCATCAAGGGGCTTTTTTTATTTTATTTTTTAGCTTTACAAAACTAACTAGCTGTATCAATAATGAAAAATACAATCTCACAACGAGTTGCCGATTTTTTAAAAAATTTCCCCCCTTTTACTTTATTAAGTAAACGTGATTTAGAGGTGCTTTCTGAGCAAATATCAATTGTTTATAAAGATAAAGATGCTGTGATTTTTGCCGAAAATGATAAAACACACGATTGTTTTTATGTGGTTCATAAAGGGGCTGTAGCTTTAAAAAAAAATCAAAATCATGACATATTAGACATGTGCGATGAAGGTGATATTTTTGGTTTGCGTCCGCTTTTAGCACAAGAAAATTATGTCATGCAAGCCAGTGCTCACGAAGAAAGTATTTTATACGCTGTTCCGATTTCGGTTTTCAAACCCTATGCGTTGGAGAATAAAGCTATTGGGAATTTTTTGATAGAAAGTTACGCTTCCAATACCAAAAATCCGTATTCGGATATTCATAAAGATAAATTATACGGTGAAATCCTGGAACATGAAGTGCATTCGGAAAAAGAAATTTTTGACCTTCAACCTATTAAATATTCCAAAAAAATTGTCACTTGCAGTCGCTCGACAACCGTAAAGCAAATTGCCGAAATTTTAACCAAGAAAAAAGTAGGAGCTATTTTAATTGAAGACGAAATGCTTCCAATTGGCATTATAACCGATAAAGATTTACGCAATAAAATTGTAACCGGTCAATATCCAATTACCACTACAGCCGAAACCATTATGACTTCGCCGGTAATCACTTATCCCAAAAAACTTACGGTTACCGAGGCGCAAATGGCCATGATGAAAAGCAATATCAGTTATTTGTGTTTGACCAAAGATGGTACTCCGAATACTAAAATTGTGGGTATTTTATCCAAACACGATTTAATGGTGACACTCGGAAACAATCCTGCGGTTTTAATCAAAGCGTTAAAACGAGTTACCAAAGCCAAAGAAATAAAGCCCATTCGAACCCGAATTATGCAATTGTTGCAAGGTTATTTGGATCAAAACATTCCGATGACACTCATTTCCAAAATTATAACCGAATTAAATGATGCTTGTATAACCCGCGTCATCGAAATTTCGTTAGAAAAAATGAGCAGTCCGCCACCAGTAAAATTTGCCTGGTTGGCTTTAGGAAGTCAAGGTCGAAGTGAACAAATGTTACATACCGATCAGGACAACGCTATTGTTTATGAAAATGTTTCGGAAGTTTTTGAGGCCGAAACAAAAATCTATTTTTTAAAATTTGCATCGCTGGTAAACAAAGGTTTAAATGCCATTGGTTATGATTATTGTCCGGCCGAAATGATGGCTTCTAACCCGAAATGGTGTTTGAGTTTAGACGAATGGAAAGAACAGGTTCATCATTGGATTACCAATCCTGGCAAAAATGAAGTATTGTTATCTTTCATTTTTTTTGATTATAGTTTAACGTATGGCGATGCCGAATTGGTTAATCATTTATCCGAATATATTTTTACAGATGTAAAAGCAAATCCCGATTTTTACCGTCATTTGGTTAGTGGTGCTTTGCAAAGTCCTTCTCCTACTGGTTTTTTTAGGCAATTCTTGGTAGAACAAGACGGAGCTAACAAAGATCATTTTGATATAAAAAGGCGTGCCTTGATGCCACTTACCGATGCCGCGCGTTTGTTAATTTTATCGCATTCAGTAAAAGGTATTAACAACACGGCCGAACGTTTTGAAAAATTAGCCGACTTAGAGCCGCAGAATGCCGAACTGTTTTTATCCTGCGCGTATTCGTTTAAAGCTTTATTGAAATTTAGAACCAAACAAGGTCTTTTACACAACGATTCTGGTCAATTTATTGCGTTAGAAACGCTTTCTAAAACCGAAAAAATCAAACTAAAAAGTACGTTTAAAACTATAAAAGAATTGCAAGAATTAATTTCGGTTCGATACAACAACGGGAATTTATTAGGCTAAAAATATGAGTATTATTGATAAACTTAAATTTTGGACATCCGAAGACGAACAAAACGAATTACAAGTTCCCATTGAATCGTGCCGGTTTGTGGTTTTGGATACCGAAACAACAGGATTTGACTATGAAAACGACCGTATTTTATGCATTGGAGCTCTAGTATTGCAAAACGGAATTATCGAAATAAATACGGCTTTCGAACATTATATGGATCAAGAGCATTATGATAAAAATTCAGCTCACATTCACGGTATATTACGGAGCGATGTTCTGCATCACCGCTCGGAATTGCAGGTTTTACAACTTTTTTTAGCCTATTTAGGCGATTCTATTATCGTGGCACATCATACTTTTTTTGATGTTACCATGATTAACAAAGCTTTAGCGCGACATGGTTTACCCGAATTAACTAACAAAAAATTAGATACTGCCTATTTATACAAAGAAACCTTAATTAAGTCCTATTTATTTGAAAGGAAAGACCAATATTCCTTAGATGATTTGGCCGATAAATTTGATATTTCAAAAAAGGATCGACACACAGCCCTAGGCGATGCTTACATTACAGCCATTGCCTTTCTGAAAATCATCAAAAGATTGAAAGAAAAAAAAGAACTCGTTTTGGCCGATTTATTCAAATAAAAAAAGCTCCCGAAAGAGCTTTTTTTTATTCTAAAACCAAACCAATTTGGCCGTCATCATCTAATTGGGTTTCTACATTCGTATCGTCCAAAATTATGGTGGAATTTACGGGTTCCTCTTCTGGTTCTTCATAAGGTAAGGATTCTAACAAATTAACTTGTTTTAACTTATCTGCAGTCAATTGATTTCCAAGTGCTTTGATACCTTTTATCGAAATAAATTCTTCTAAATCCACACAAAGGTTTTCTTTTTGAATTCCTTTCACCTTAGCAAAAACAATTTCGGCTACAGGTCGGTAATCTGTCGACACAATTTCTAATTGCGAATTAGGATGTTCGGTAATAAAAAGTTCTTCTTTGCTTTCGTTTTCAACCAAAAAGCGTTTCACATAATACTTTTGTTTTTCACCATCGTAATAAATGGTTGAAATCGGTTTTTTAGGAATCCATTTCTCCAATACAATCATGTCTTGGTCAAAATGCGTAGACAATTCTGGAATAACCACTTTTAACTTGCCCGATTGTGTAATGATTAGCAGCTTATCACTAGGTCTAAATTCGCCCAACAATTCGCCTCTACCGTCTACATTTAAACGCTGTACGGTGTCATCAAACCAAATTTTTCGAGGTAATAAAGTGGAAATTCCTTTTTCTTTGATTTCGATTTTTTTGATAGGATATTTGGTAACTAAATTTCCTTTTGAACCACGACCTTTAATGGCCAAATTGGCAAAATCAATATCAAATTTTAATTTTTTAATACTACCAACTTGACGTAATAATACAGTAATCACCTCGGCTTCTCCGTTAGGATTACAAGTAAAGTACAAAATTTGAGAACCTTTCGTTCCATTGGTTAAATCGTATAATTTATCACGAGTAACTCCCGAAACATTAAAACGTTTGATATAAGATGGCCCCGATTTTCCGTCACGGTACACCATGTTATAAATGGTTCGTTTGTCGCTTTTATCAAAAACAGCCACATGAATGATGTCTTTTCCAACAAAGGTTTTGGCATCGACTTTGGTAATCATCATACTTCCATCTCGAAGAAACACAATAACATCATCAATATCCGAACAATCGGTTACGTATTCGTCTTTTTTCAAGCTTGTACCCACAAAACCTTCCACTCTATCCACATATAATTTGGTGTTTCGTAAAACTACTTTTGTGGCTTCAATATCATCGAAAATACGAAGTTCTGTTTGGCGCTCTCTACCTTTTCCGTATTTTTCTTTTAATTTGGCGAAATAAGAAATAGCAAAATCAGTGATATGCTCCAAATTATGCTCCACTTCTTTCATTTCGTCTTCCAATCTCGCAATCAATTCATCGGCTTTATCCGAATCAAAACGCGTAATACGAATCATTGGAATTTGCGTTAATTTTTGTAAATCGTCATCGTGAATGGCTCTTACAAATGAAGCTTTAAATGGCTCAAAACGATCATACATATAGGCATATAACGACTCTCGATCTCCGTATAGTTTAAAATCGATATACATTTCTTCGCGAATGAAGATTTTTTCTAAAGTAGAAAAATGCCATTTGTTTTTTAATTCTTCTAACTGAATTTCTAATTCTTGTCGAAGCAAATCGACTGTGCGATTAGTCGAAATTTTTAACATTTCCGAAACGCCAATAAACAACGGTTTATTATCTTCAATAACGCAACCTAAAGGCGCCACCGAAGTTTCACAGGCTGTAAAAGCAAACAACGCATCAATGGTTTTATCGGGTGATACACCAGGGAAAAGATGAATTAAAATCTCAACATCGGCAGCTGTATTGTCTTCGATTTTTTTGATTTTGATTTTGCCTTTTTCATTGGCTTTCAAAATACTATCAATTAAACTCGAAGTATTGGTTGAAAACGGAATTTGCGTAATCACCAACGTATTTTTATCCAACTGCGAAATTTTTGCGCGTACTCGAACTCGGCCACCACGCATTCCATCATTATAATTGGAAACATCGGCAATTCCGGCAGTCATAAAATCCGGATAAAGCGTAAAAGGTTTTCCTTTCAAAATTTTAATCGAAGCATCAATTAACTCGTTAAAATTATGAGGCAATACTTTGGTGGAAAGTCCAACGGCAATACCCTCAGCACCTTGTGCTAAAAGCAACGGAAACTTTACCGGAAGATTAATAGGTTCGGCTTTACGACCATCATACGAAAGTCCCCATTCGGTAATTTTTGGCGAATACAAAACATCCAAAGCAAATTTACTCAATCGTGCTTCGATGTAACGAGAAGCTGCGGCACCATCACCAGTTAAAATATTTCCCCAGTTACCTTGGCAATCTATTAACAATTCTTTTTGACCAATTTGTACCATGGCATCGCCAATACTCGCATCACCGTGCGGATGATACTGCATGGTATGTCCCACAACATTGGCCACTTTGTTATAACGACCATCATCCAACTCTTTAAGCGAGTGCATTATTCGACGCTGAACAGGTTTAAAACCGTCCTCAATAGCCGGTACGGCACGTTCAAGAATTACATACGAAGCATAGTCCAAAAACCAGTCTTTGTACATTCCGGTAACTTTGGTAATGGTATCTTCGCTGTTTTCGTCGTTTTCGTAAAAATGCTGCATTCCGCCCGAAGTGGTGATGTCTTCAAAACCTTCTTGATTGGTAGATTCATTTACCGCTTCGTTATTCTCGTCTTCGTTTGGAATAATGTTATCTTCTTCTTCGTCTTTCATTTATTTTAATAAAAAGAATAATGTCTAGTTCGTAATGGTGATGGATTTTACATTTCATAGACACTGTCTACGATTTTCCATCCTAAATTGCTTCCTCGATTGTGTCTAACTCCACCTTCAAATTATTGATGATGAATTCTTGTCTGTCGGGTGTATTTTTACCCATGTAAAAAGACAATAATTGCTCAATGGAAGTGTGCTTGTCCATCATCACGGGTTCTAGTCGGATGGTATCGCCTATGAAATTTTTAAACTCATCTGGCGAAATTTCTCCCAATCCTTTAAATCGGGTAATTTCTGGTTTGGGTTTTAATTTTTCGATAGCGGCTTTTCGTTCTTCTTCGGAATAACAATAAATGGTTTCTTTTTTGTTTCGAACCCTAAACAAAGGTGTTTGCAAAATATACAAATGCCCCTCTTTGATTAATTCGGGAAAAAACTGAAGAAAAAAAGTAATCAACAACAAGCGAATGTGCATTCCGTCGACATCGGCATCGGTAGCGATAACAATGTTGTTATAGCGTAAATTTTCCATGTCCTCCTCAATATCCAAAGCGGCTTGCAACAAGTTGAATTCTTCATTTTCGTACACAATTTTTTTACTCATGCCGTACGAGTTTAACGGCTTTCCTCGCAAACTAAAAACGGCTTGCGTATTAACATCGCGAGACTTTGTAATGGATCCCGAAGCCGAATCTCCCTCGGTAATAAAAAGTGTACTTTCTAAATTTCTAGGATTTTTTGTATCGGTTAAATGTGCGCGGCAATCTCTTAGTTTTTTATTGTGTAAACTGGCTTTTTTAGCACGATCTTTTGCTAATTTTCGAATACCTGATAATTCTTTTCGCTCGCGCTCTGCTTGCAAAATTTTACGCAATAAGGCATCGGCTGTTTCGGTATTTTTATGAAGGTAATTGTCTAAATTGGTTTTAATAAAATCATTTACAAAAGCTCGAACTGTTGGCATTCCAGGTTCTGAACCTATTTCGGTAGAGCCCAATTTGGTTTTGGTTTGCGATTCAAAAACCGGCTCCATCACCTTAATACTAATAGCACTTACAATCGATTTTCGAACATCAGAAGCTTCGAAACTTTTGTTATAAAACTCACGAATTGTTTTTACAATTGCTTCGCGATAGGCGGCTAAATGCGTTCCTCCTTGCGTTGTATTTTGTCCATTTACAAAGGAATGGTATTCTTCGGAATACTGGGTTTTACTGTGCGTTAAAGCAATTTCGATATCATCTCCTTTTAAATGAATAATTGGATATTCTAAATCATCTTCGCTGATGGTTTCTTCTAATAAATCCTTTAATCCGTTTTCAGAAAAAAACTTTTCTCCATTATAAATGATGGTCAATCCATTGTTTAGGTAACAATAGTTTTTGAGCATTCGAACTACATATTCATTTCGGAATTTGTAGTTTTTGAAAATTTTCTCATCCGGAGTAAAAACAACCTTGGTTCCTTTTCGTTTGGTCGTAGTAATAACTTCTTCCTCGAGAACTAAATTACCTGCCGAAAATTCGGCGGCTTTTTGTTGGTCTTCACGAACCGATTCTACCCTAAAATATGTTGATAAGGCATTTACTGCTTTGGTACCCACACCATTTAAACCAACCGATTTTTTAAACGCTAACGAATCGTATTTACCACCTGTATTCATTTTAGAAACCACATCGACTACTTTTCCTAGTGGAATTCCACGACCATAGTCGCGTACTGAAACCGTTTTGTCTTTAATAGTAACTTCGATATTTTTACCAGCCCCCATCACAAACTCATCGATACAGTTATCTAACACTTCTTTGAGCAAAATATAAATACCATCGTCTGGAGAAGAACCGTCACCAAGTTTACCAATATACATCCCTGGACGCATACGAATATGTTCTTTCCAGTCAAGTGAACGAATATTATCTTCCGTGTACTGATTTTGCTCTAGCATATATAAAATGGATTTTTGGCTAATGTACTATATCTCTACAAAAAATGAAAGTCAATTTAGTAAAGATACCAACAAAATTACGCCAAAAACGAAAATTTGTGTCTCTTTAAAAAACCGACTCCTTAAAAATAGAAAAAAAGAATTTCGCTCCAAAAAAATCAAGGTGCAATTCCTAAAACTTGTTGCGCCAAAGCAATCATTTTAGGAGTACCTGTATGCTTGTTTTTTTCGTCAGAAAGTTTCACCACTCCCTCCCAATGGCTGTTTTCGGGTTTGGTTTCCACCAACTTAATCACCATATTCATTGGTTTTAAACCCACATCATTACTAAAATTTGTACCTATGCCGAAAGACATTTTAATTTTACCTCGGCAATAATCGGCAATGACTTTCACTTTATCCATATTGAGACCATCCGAAAATACTATTATCTTAGATTTTGGATCGATGCCCATTTTTTCGTAGTGTGCAATGGTTTTTTTGGCAAATTCTATTGGATCACCGCTATCGTGTCGCACTCCATCAAAAAGCTTCGAATATTTTTTATTGAATTGTTCCAAAAAAACATCAGTAGTATATGTATCCGTGAGGGCAATTCCTAAATCACCTTCGTAAACTTTTGTCCAATTTTCAAGGCTTACCGCGTTGGCCACTTTAAAACCGTATTGTGAAGCATGAAACATGAACCATTCGTGCGCATGCGTTCCCGAGGGTTTTCGATTTAATAACATCGATAGATGTACGTTACTCGTTCCTAAAAAGCTTTTAGCTCCAAATTCTTCAAGTGTTTCGTTCACAATTTGATGCACAGCATAGGAATGACGTCTGCGCGTGCCAAACTCTAAAATAACAACTTCTAAAGCGTTATAATTTTGAATTTTTTCTTTGGTAATTCTTTTTACTTCCTCATCGGAAACTCGAACAAGTTCTTTTTGAGTAGCATAAAAAAGTTCTGAAATTAAAGCCATTAACGGAACTTCCCATAAAATCGTACGGTACCAATACCCTTGAATGGTCACATTTAATTCGCCCCCCTTTTGTTCAATTTCAACTTCGGCGGGATCATATTGATAACCTTGCAAAAAATCCAAATAAGTTGGATCTAGATACGGACAGTTTTGTTTTAAAAATTCTTTTTCGGCAGTTGTTAATTTCAACTCAGCCATAGCATCAACAGCTTCGCGGAGTTTTTTAGAAAAATTTTTCGGAAAAATATGCTTGCCTCTGTTGATAAAGGCATATTTTACTTTTGCATTGGGATATAACTTGATAACCGCATGCTGCATGGTAAATTTATAGAAATCATTATCTATAATAGAGTGAAGTCGAACTGCTGTCATAGTGCTATTTAAAATTATCTGCAATTATTTTTTGTAGCTCCGCTTGCAATTCTTCGTTGGTAATTTCACCATTTTCCAAATCAAAATTATCATTAAAACTAGGCAAAGAATACGTTGCCACTATTTCTGCTCCAAAACGCGGAAAAGCATTATTAGCAATATCCAAAACCGAAGCGCCTCCTCGTGGCCCAGGCGAAGTAGCAAGTAACAACATCTTTTTATCGGCAAAAATATTTTTGGTAATTCGTGAGCACCAATCTAATATATTTTTAAAGGCTACCGAATAATCTCCATTGTTTTCGGCTAAAGAAACTACTAAAATATCGGCCGAAGCCAATTTATCTAAAAATGCTTGAGCCAAATTGTGTTGCCCAATTTCTTTTTCTAAATCGACTCCAAATAAAGGCATTTCAAAATCATTTAAATCGAGCACTTCAACGGTTGCATTTTCGACTAAACTTGAAGCGTAAGTAGCTAATTTTTTATTAATGGATGAAAGACTATTACTTCCTCCGAAAGCGATTATTTTTTTCATTTTTGTGTTATTTTAGGTTCTACTTCTATAATTTCCTTTTTAATTTCGACTGAATATTTATTTGGAATGATGTCTCCTCCGTATTTATTAGCATATACTTTAGTAAATTCTGCTCCAAAATACAGAATTATAGCCGAATAATAAACCCAAACCAGAATAATTACCACCGAACCCGCTGCGCCATAAACCGAAGCAACAGTGGAATTTCCTAAATAATATCCAATTGCAAACTTTCCTAAAATAAATAAAACCGCAGTAAATACCGCACCAATTAAAGCATCTTTAAGACGAATAATTCCGTCGGGTAAGGTTCTAAAAATAATGGTAAATAAAAACGTAATACTGGCTAAAACAAACATGATGTTGATTATGTAGAAAAAATAATAGGAACTCTCGGGAAAATAGACTTTCATTCGGACACTGATTAGGTCTAAAATAGTATTTACAAACAAACTAACCAACATCAAAAATCCAACCGAAGCAATCATTGAAAAAGACATTAATCTATTTTGAATGAATTTTTTCAAACCTTTATTCGGCTTTGCACTAATGCCCCAAATGAAGTTAATGGAACTCTGAATCTCTGCAAAAACTCCCGATGCACCAATTATCAGCATAACCACTCCAAATACGGATACAAAAACATTACTATCGGCTAAGGCTACATTTTTTATGGCATCTTGAATTTGCTTTGCTGCATCATCACCAACTAGTCCGTTAATCTGCCCGTATAATTCCCCTGTAACAGCTTCTTGACCGAAGAAAAAACCACAAATGGTTATGATAATAATCAATAAAGGTGGTAAGGCAAATACGGTGTAATACGATAATGCGGCGCTTAATTTTATAGCATTGTCATCTAAAAAAGCTAAAGTGGCTTCTTTAAATAATTCAAAAGTTTTTATTGCAATGGATTTAATTTTCAAAACCATAATTTTTAATTTATCAACTAAAATTACGGTATTATGCCATATAATACCTTTTATAATTGCTGAAAAAGATTGCATTTTCTCCATTGAAAGCAAAAAAAAATCTGCTACATATTTCAGTAGCAGATTTTTAAATATTAAAAAAAGAGTAAAATTGTTCTTAGTCGTTGTAAACGTTAGATCCATGTTCGTGAATATCTAATCCGTCTACTTCTTCTTCTTTGGTTACACGTAATCCCATAGTTACTTTTAAAATATACAAGATAATGAAAGACGCAACAGCAGCCCAAGCTCCAATTGCAAAAACACCAATTGCTTGTACACCTAATTTATCAAATCCACCACCGTAGAATAAACCACCGTCTGTAGCAAACAAACCAACTAATAAAGTTCCTAATGCACCACAAACTCCGTGAACCGATACAGCACCTACTGGATCATCAACTTTTAATTTTTTGTCAATAAATTCGATTGAGAAAACTACAACAGTTCCACTAATTAATCCAATAATGAAAGCTCCAAACGGACTTACAACGGCACATCCTGCAGTAACTCCCACTAAACCAGCCAAAGCTCCATTTAATGTCATCGATACGTCTGGTTTTTTGTAGATAATCCACGTTACAAACATCGCAGCTAAAGCACCTGCAACACCCGCTAAATTAGTTGTAATAAAGATTCCAGATACGGCAGTTACGTTATCTCCAGAGATTGCTAATTGCGAACCTGGGTTGAATCCGAACCAACCTAACCAAAGAATAAATACTCCAATCATACCTAAAACGATGTTATGACCCGGAATTGCATTTGAAGTTCCATCAGTATTGTATTTACCAATTCTTGGTCCTACCAAAGCAGCAGCAACTAACGAAGCCCATCCTCCAACAGAGTGCACTACTGTTGAACCAGCAAAATCAGTAAAGCCCATTTGAGCCAACCAACCTCCGCCATTCCAAACCCAGCTTCCTGAAATTGGATAAATAACCAAAGTCATTAACAAAGAGAAAATCAAATAAGTGGTAAATTTAGTACGCTCAGCAATAGCTCCAGATACGATTGTAGCAGCCGTTGCAGCAAATACAGTTTGAAAGAACAAACTATGCATTTCTTTTGCATTGTCAAATAGTAAACTTGGCGTTCCAATAAATCCAGAAATAGATTCACCGTACATTAAGGAATAACCGATAGCCCAAAAAGCAACGCTACCAATACAAAAATCCATTAAATTTTTCATGATGATGTTTCCAGCGTTTTTTGAACGTGTAAAACCAACCTCTACCAAAGTAAAACCGGCTTGCATGAAAAACACTAAAATTCCGCAGATTAAAATCCACATTATATCTAATACAGCATTCGTATCCATATATTATATTTTTATAATTTGTAAAAGTTTTTAGTTTTAGTTAACGGCGTCAGTACCGCTTTCTTTGGTTCTTATTCTATAGGTTTCAATGACATCCGAAACAAATATTTTACCGTCTCCTACCATTCCAGTATAAGCCGATTGCAAAATTGCCTCTACAGTGCGATCTAAAAAAGGATCCGAAACTACAATAGACAAGTGTCTACGCTGAATATCGGAAGTACTGTAACTTACTCCTCTATAAACATGCCCTTCTTTTTCGTTACCTACTCCGGTAACATCCCAATAACTAAAAAAGTTTACACCAATTTGATGTAAAGCAACTTTTACATCTTCGAATTTTGACTTTCGAATAACTGCTTCAATTTTTTTCATAATACTGTTGGTTTATATTTTGATTTCGGGGGTAAAAATATATTTTTATTCTCATACCCCCTAATTTTTATGGGTAGCAAAACGTATTTTTATGTTTTTATAATTTTACACCCTATTTTTTTAATACTAAAACAGATTAGATATATTAAAAAAAGCAAAAACACAACAAAACAGATTGAATTCAGAACGCTATCAAAACCATTTGAATTTTAGGGGTATTGCTTTAATTAACGAAAAAACAACTGCTAAAGTCATAAAAAACAAAAACTAACCTACTAATTCACAATTATTTAAAACGCATAATAATCTCTTATTAAAATTAAATCTAAATAAAAATGAAGATTTACAAGTTTAATTTTAAATTTGCAAAACACTTAAAATTCAACTTTTAGATCATTATTATGAAAAAATTAAAAAATGCTGCTTTAATAATAGCCTTGCTTTTTGCAACCACTACTTCGTTTGCCCATGCCTTATGGATTGAAACAAATGCAAACGGAAACAAAGGTAAATCACAAGAAATCAATGTTTACTTTGGCGAATTTGCCGATAATGACATTACGCCTGCTGCCAAATGGTTTTCGGATTTGAAAGATTTTAGCTTAATTGCCATTTCGCCTTCTAAAAAAGAAATCAAATTAGAGTCAAAAATGTTAGACAACAAATACCAAGCGATTTTTACACCAGAAGAGGAAGGGGTTTATACTATTGTAATGCACCATTTGGTAAAAGATGTTTACGGAACTATGAAATTAGACTATAATTCAAGTACCACCGTAGCGGTAGGAAAAGCAGTTACCGGAAATGTTGCCGAAAACAATAACAATGAAATTTCAGTTTTTAATTCGAATCCTACTTCATTAAAAAAAGATAGTCCCGTAACACTTGTTGCTCGTTACAAAAATCAAATTGCTAAAAGTCAAAAAATTAAAGTAATTGCTCCAAATGGTTGGGAAAAAGAATTGTGGAGTAATGATAAAGGTGAAGTAACTTTTACTCCTATTTGGTCAGGAAATTATATGGCCGAGTTTGCTATAACTGAAAAAGAAGCAGGTGAGCATAACGGTAAAAAGTTTGATGAAGTCTGGAAAATGGCTACTTATAAACTTATCGTAAAATAATTTTTTCACTACTACTTAAAACATTCTTTTAAACAGAGGAAATTCTCCAAGTTTAAAAGAATGTTTTTTTTATACCTAATTTTTAAGTGTCCTTAATTAGGTTCTTCTATTTTTGTCACCATTTTTATCATGAGTCCGCCCAAAAGGGACATAATTAAAAAAGACCACTTCATACTTAAATATTCCGATATAAAACCAACCATTGGCGGAACAAGTAAAAATCCCAAATACCCAATAGTAGAAATCGAGGTTAAAGCTGTTCCTGTACTTAAATTGGAAGATTTGCTAGCTATACTAAACACCAAAGGAACAACACACGAAACCCCTACTCCAATTAAAACATAACCTACAATCGTTGGATAAACATAAGGCAATACAAAACAAATAAGAAACCCCGAGGTGATTAATATGCCGCTATAAAGCAACATTTTTTTTGTACCATATTTCATTACTGCCGAATCGCCTAAAAAACGTCCTAAAGTTACAGCCGTCATAAAAAACACAAATGCTGCTGTGGTTAATTTAGGTGAAGCATGCAAAACATTTTGAAAATAAATTCCGCTCCAATCATACATGGTGTTTTCGCAAGCCATGGCTACAAAACAAATTAAAGCAAACTTAATCATACTTTTTTCGGGAATTGTTAGGAATTTTTTCTTGGCTTGAGGAACCGGTTCTGTTAAAATTGCCATCGGATAAAAACAAACTGTAACAGCCATCATGGCCAAACTAATTCCGAGCAAATGCATGGAAGGCGCAATGTGTTGTGTTACCATTACATATCCGATACCAGCACCCGTAAATCCCGCCAAACTCCAAACAGCATGAAATGAAGTAATTATCGATTTTTTATATAATTTTTGAACCTCGAGTGATTGTGCATTTATCGATAAATTGAAAATATTTCGAGAAGCACCAAAAATTAAAAGAATGCAAACCAACTGCCAAACCTGACTCGCAAATCCGGGTAATGCTAACATCACATTAAACAACACAGCTCCTAAAACCATACAATAACGACTACTGTATTTGTTTAATAATTTTCCGGTAAATGGCATTGTAAACATCAAACCAACAGGAAAAGCAAACAAAACGGTTCCGAATGCTGCTTCGCTTAATCCAAGCTGATTTTTAATATCTGGAATTCGAGAAGCCCAAGACGAATAACCAAAACCCGAAACAAAGAAAAAGATGGTATTGGCAAGTCGATATGCTTTGGGTGTATTTTGGATTTTTTTAAAATAGGAAATGAGCATGAAAATTTCTTCGATTTAAGGCCGCAAATATAGGCTTTAAAATCGGATTCAAGACGGAAATCATTTAAAACAAATCTAAAAAAAACCAGCTTTTTTTTAAGTAAAAAATACAGAAAAATATAACCAAATTCTAAGATAAAAAAGTATCTTTTTCAAAACAAAATGAAAAAAAAATGTTACAAAATTATATTAAATAAATCTAAATTAATAGTTAAAATCTAAAATTCTCCTATTACATTTGCAGCCGGAAATTATTTTTAATTATTCTTAATAAATATTTATGAGATTTATTTTAGTCCTTGGAATTTCGATACTAAGCCTAGGTGCTTATGGTCAAAAACACAACAGCAAACAAAAAGCTGTAAACGATACCATTACTTCAAAAGAAGCTGAAAGCTTAAACGATGTAATTGTAACAACCAACAAATCTAAAAAACCCGTTACTGCCGCACGTTCTGGAATTAAAGTAATGGATTTACCACAAAGTGTACAGGTTATTAGTAACGAAGTTATCGGGCAACAACAAGCCATTCGTTTGAGTGAAGTAATTAAAAATGCTAATGGTGTTTATGTGGGTTCAGCTCGTGGTGGTGCTCAAGAATCATTTTGGTCTAGAGGCTATGATATGGGAGCTAATAATATGCTTAAAAATGGTTTTCGTTACAACTCAGGTTCTATCCCCGATGTGGCTTCTTTAGAAAAAGTTGAGTTTTTAAAAGGAGGTTCTGCTTTGTTGTACGGAAATGTGGCTCCCGGCGGTATTTTGAACTTAGTTACCAAAACACCTAAATTTGAAAAAGGGGGAGAAGTTTCAATGCAAGTAGGAAGTTTTGCTTTTTACAAACCAACTGTAGACTTTTACGGTCCGTTGAGCAAATCAATCGCTTACCGAGTGAATGCTTCTTATGAAAATTCGGAAAGTTTTAGAGATGTAGTTAAAAACGAGCGTTTCTATTTTAATCCGTCTTTTTTATTTAATATTAGCGACAAAACTAAAATTACGGTTCAAGGAGATTATTTAACTGCCGATTGGACTCCCGATTTTGGAACTGGAATGATCGGGACAGAAATTTTAGATTTGCCTCGAAATGCATTTTATGGTGCTTTATGGTCAAATGGAACTACCAAATCGGCCAGCGCCTCTGCCCTTTTAAACCATGATTTCAATAAAAATTGGACCTTGAATTTTAATACTTCTTTCCAATCGTTTGACAGAGGAAATTATTCTACTGCGCAATTATCTGGATTGGATTCTTATGCGGTTCCTGGTGACTGGAATCGATCTTTAGCTAAAAACAAGAATGAGGAAGCGATTTTTGGTGAACAATTGAGCTTACAAGGAAAATTCAAAACCGGAAGTGTAAAACACCAAATTTTTACAGGAGCTGATTGGGAAAATTCATTTGCTACTTCTTATACCTTTACCTTCAATGAAAAATATGTAATGGATGCAAACGGTAAATACTTGCCTACCATTTATGACAATATAAACTTATTCACTTTCGATCCAGCAATCCAAAGAATGGATATTCCTTCTTCAGCTAGAGCTACGCAAATTGCTAAAACAGATACGGATCGTTTTGGTGTCTATTTTCAAGATTTAATTTCATTTACCGATCAAATTAAACTTTTAGCAGGTATTCGTTGGTCTTGGCAAGAATCAGAAGTAACTACGTATAAAGAAACCAACGGAAATGGGCAACCAGAAAATGGTATTCCAACTGTAGGAGCTAAAAAATTAGATAATGCTTTTTCACCTAAAGTGGGATTAGTGTACCAACCAACCAAAGATGTTTCGTTATTTGCAAGTTATTCTAACTCTTTTAGTCCAAACACGGGAACCACAGTAGACTTACAACCCATTAAACCTTCTATGATTGACCAATACGAGGCAGGAATCAAAACCGATTTCTTTAAAGGATTGTTAACCACCAACGTAACGGTTTACCGCATTACAAACAGTAATTTAGCACAAACTGCCGAATTTAAAGCTGATGGAAGTTTAAATAGTGATACTAGCATCAAAACCTTGAGTGGTGAAACTAGAAGTGATGGTGTTGAAGTTGACTTTAGTGCTCGTCCGATTGAAGGTTTTAATATTAATGCAGGTTATAGCTATAACAACATGATTTACACGAAAACATCTGGATTAAACGGGAGTTTTATTGAAGGTGATCGTTTGACAAGAACACCAAAAAACACGGCTAACCTGAGTTTCTTTTATACGGTTCAAGCTGGATTTTTTAAAGGAGTGGCTCTTGGTGCTATCGGAAATTACATAGGTGATCGTATGGGAGGTTGGAACGACCAATATAATTCAAATACAACCCTTTATCCTGACGGAATTAACCACAGAGAAATTCCATTAGATGGATACACTACCGTAGATGTTTCAGCTGGATATACCTGGAAAAAAATATCGTTATTGGTTAAATTATCAAATATTACAAACGAACTTAATTATACTGTACACGAAAACTACAGTGTAAATCCAATTGCGCCAAGACAAGTAATGGGAAGTTTGAAATACAAGTTTTAAGAAATAAGAACATTTCAAGATTATAAAAACTTTTTCTGATAATTCATCTCGAAGAATCAGAAAAAGTTTTTTTATTTTTATTGCAAATATTTCCAATTATTCACCAACCAAATACAACAACATGATTTCACCGGTTTCAGAATGTTTATATTG
Organism: Flavobacterium agrisoli; assembly: GCF_016522065.1. Classification (GTDB taxonomy): domain Bacteria; phylum Bacteroidota; class Bacteroidia; order Flavobacteriales; family Flavobacteriaceae; genus Flavobacterium; species Flavobacterium agrisoli. The sequence goes on from NZ_JAEHFV010000001.1 coordinate 834,366, forward strand.
TCAGAACAACGACACTTTACATGATTTAATGATTAAAATTACAGATTTGCAAGTGGCGCAAGTTTTTCTTTTTAAAGAACAATCGCATTTAGGACGATGCAATGTAGTTTACAAAGATCATGGAATAGAATTATACGAATTAAGCGATGCACAACGCAATTTATTTTTTGAAGATGTAGCCAAAGTTGCCAAAGCAATTTCCTTAGCGTTTGAACCTAATAAAATCAATTACGGTGCTTACAGCGATACTTTATCACATTTGCACATGCACATTGTTCCTAAGTATCAAGATGGTTTTTGTTTTGGAAGTGTTTTCGAAATGAATCCGAAGAAAATTTTCCTTTCGGATGCTGAATACGAAGAGGTAATTCAAAAAATCAAATCGAATTTATAAATCAAATAATGTTAATTTAGCAAAAAAGAGCTTGTTACACAATGTAATAACCTCTTTTTTGTTATCTCTTAATCTTGGTTAAAGCTTCCTTATAATTTTCATTTACTTTTTCCCAGTCAATAATTTTGAAAAAAGCATCAATATAATTTTTCTTTCGATATTGATAATCCAAATAATAGGCATGTTCCCATAAATCTAAAGCTAAGATCGGAATTCCGGGCACCAAAGCATTTTTCATCAACGGATTGTCTTGATTATCCGAAGTGGTAATTTGTAATTTCCCTGCTTTATCTACGACCAACCAAGCCCAGCCCGAACCAAATTGTTTATTAGCTCTGCTTTTAAATTGTGAAGTAAAATTGGCAAAAGAACCAAAATCTTTCTCGATAGAACCCGCTAAAGTATCAGTAGCCACATCCCTACCTTTAGGAGTCATGCATTTCCAATATAAAGTGTGATTATAATAACCACCAGCATTATTGCGGAGAGCAGCATTATTCAAATCTAATTTAGACAAAATATCTTCAATTGTCATATTTTCATATACTGTGCCTGCTACCGCTTTATTTAAATTATTCGTGTAACCTAAATAATGTTTCGAATAGTGTGTTTCTAATGTAAACGAACGAATTGTAGGCGCTAAAGCATCATAAGCATAGGGTAATTTTGCTACTGAAAAAGAACCTGGCTCTGCCTTAACATCCATTGGGCTACCGATTATCACTTTCTCTTCTTTTGTAGGAAGCGGTACTTCTACAACTTCAACCAATCGATCATCTTTACAAGATATTATTGAGAAAACACTACAAAGAAAAACCGCTAAAAGTAATTTATTTTTCATACTCAGAATTATTTTCGTTTATAGAATAAATCAAGTCAATATACGCTTCTTTAGCTTCATCTATAGAATAATGGCTAATTTGCATCCAGGCATTTGTTTTAAAAGCACTACGCAAATCAATATCGTTTGATTGATTGTATTTTGCCGTACCAATTGTAGCTTGTTTGTAAAAAGCATACAAACGCAATTGCACATCTTGAGGCAAAGAAGCTTGCGTCATCGTTGAAGCTAATGCTACAGCTTCATCAAAACGAATATCCAAATCTTTTTGAGTCATTTACTCCTTTTTTGCAATAACCGTTTTTCCACCAATTGCTTTTTGATTAAGAACTACATTTATCGGAGTTCCAATTGGTAAAAACAAATCTACACGAGAACCAAATTTAATAAAACCGGCATCTGTACCTTGAATTACTTGCATTCCTTCTTTGGCATAATTTACAATTCGTTTTGCTAAAGCTCCCGCAATTTGTCGGTACAAAATAGCGCCAAAAGTTTCATTTTCTACCACAATGGTAGTTCTTTCATTTTCTTCACTAGCTTTTGGATGCCAAGCTACTAAAAATTTACCAGGATGGTATTTACTAAACTTTACCAATCCACTAATAGCGTAACGCGTTACATGAACATTTATAGGTGACATAAAAATAGAAACCTGAATACGTTTGTCTTTAAAGTATTCCGATTCGTATACTTCTTCAATTACCACTACTTTTCCATCAACAGGAGCCACAATTGTATTCGAATCTAAAACCGCTGATCGCTTCGGGTTTCTAAAAAATTGCAATACAATGATTAAAACCAACAATGCAGCTATTTGTAATGTCATTCGCAACCAAGTAGTCTCTGTTATAAAATAATCCGAAAGTAATAAAACTACTGCCGTGAAAATAGTGGCTAAAAAAATCGACGCTGTCCCTTCTTTATGAAACATAATATAAAATTTGATATAATAAAAATACAATTGGTGCTACAAATATAATACTATCTAAACGATCTAAAACCCCTCCGTGACCTGGCATTATAGCACCACTATCCTTCACTCCCGCAACACGTTTAAATTTTGATTCGACTAAATCGCCTAATGTACCAAAAATAGCCGCTATAATAGCAATATTAATCCATACATAACGCGCCCCTTCTATATAGTATTCGGAGATTACAAAACTAGCGATTACTGTAAAAACTACTCCACCAACAAATCCTTCAATGGTTTTCTTTGGCGAAATTTTCTCAAAAAGTTTGTGTTTTCCAATTGATTTTCCGACAATGTAAGCAAAGGTATCGTTGGTCCAAATTAATATAAAAATACTAATAATTATTTTAGGGTTGTAACCTCTAATACCGAACGGAATTTTGGTAATAAAAATAAAAGGCAAAATGATATATCCAATTATATAAAAATACTTTTGATATATACTCATTTCGGAACTTTCTTCTTCAAATAAAAAAAAGAGGCATTTTACGGTGGATAACAATGCTATAAATAACAAAACCTGATCGTAGGTACGATCTAAATGGCTAACATAGGCTAACGTATAAAGTGTAGCAGCTAAAAAAGTTGGAAAAATGACATTTGTTTTAATTAATAAGCAAAACTCATATATAGCAATTAAAAGAAATACTCCAAATAATAAAAAGAAACTATCTGTAGAAAATCGTATGGAGGCAACTAATAATAGGATGTAGACTGCTCCAGAAAGTGCTCTCTTGAGGGTTTCATTCATATTACAAATCTTCTAGCAGCAATAAATACAAATTTTTTGCAACGCTACCGTATTGTGTAAAATCTTCGTCTTTCGCTTTTTCAAAATATTTCATCGCCGTGATGTTGGTTGGAATATCCTTATCGTATTTGCGCTTAATAGCAGTTAAGGAATCGCTTTTAGCTGGTAAAATTTGACTTGTTGTAGCCACAATCACGATGTTAATTGGCAAATCATTAGGCTTGTGTTGTTTAATTTGTTTGGATGAAAATAAAATTGAGCCTTCTTCGGCAATTAAATTTTCACAAGCAGCTAATAAAAATCGGGGTTTTCTGATATTTTGGTAAGGTAATTTATTTTCTTCTAAAAGTTTAAAAAGTCTCGTTTCATAGCATAAAACTTCATTTTCGAACCAATCGTTTTCGGCTAAAATATTTTCAAATTGTTCGCTAACTTCTTTTAGATTTTCACAGTATAAAAATTTACCTCCATTTTTTTTAAAATTAAAAATGAATTGTTCGTCTATTGAAAGATTAGATTCGGCGGCTGCATGGTAATATTCACTGCTATTTTCTTCTTCTGAAGAATCAGTACTAGAGCCAAATATTTTTTTAAAAAAATTCATTATCTAAGAAGTATTTTACAAATTAATTGAAAACGTTCAAAGATAAAAAAATCTTAATTCAAAAGCGGGTTTTGAATTAAGATTTTATACATTATACTGTTAATAACTAAGTGTTATGAAACCTGTTCTTCTAAATTTTTATCAAAAGTTCTCTTACCAAAGATTGCTTCTAAATCATCTTTAAAAATCACTTCTTTTTCTATCAGAATATCAGCAAGTTGAAACAATTTATCTTTATTATGCTCTAATAATTCGATAGCTCTTTGATATTGACCTTCGATTAAATCGGATATTTCTTTGTCAATTATCTTCGCCGTATCTTCTGAATAAGGTTTAGAAAAATTATAATCGGTTTGCCCACTTGAATCATAATAGGTAACATTTCCTATTTTATCATTCAAGCCGTATACGGTAACCATTGCTTTTGCCTGACGTGTTACTTTTTCCAAATCACTCAATGCACCAGTTGAAATTCTATTAAAAGCTACCTTTTCAGCCGCTCTTCCTCCCATAGTAGCACACATTTCGTCTAACATTTGGTCGGGTCTTACAATTTGTCTTTCTTCTGGCAAGTACCAAGCCGCTCCTAAACTTTGTCCACGTGGCACAATAGTCACTTTAATCAACGGCGCTGCGTGCTCTAACATCCAACTTACGGTAGCATGACCCGCTTCGTGAATAGCAATTGCTTTTTTCTCTTCTGGAGTAATAATTTTATTTTTCTTTTCAAGACCTCCTACAATTCTATCAACGGCATCTAGAAAATCTTGCTTATCAACTGCATTTTTATCATTTCGAGCCGCTATCAATGCCGCTTCGTTACAAACGTTAGCAATATCAGCTCCCGAAAATCCAGGAGTTTGCTTCGCTAAGAAGTCCAAATCAAGGCCTTCTACTTTTTTAATAGGCGCTAAATGCACTTTAAAAATCTCAGCACGCTCGCGAATATCTGGTAAATCAACATAAATTTGTCTGTCAAAACGACCAGCACGCATCAGCGCTTTATCCAATACATCTGCGCGGTTTGTTGCTGCTAAAACGATTACATTCGAATTACTTCCAAATCCATCCATTTCAGTCAAAAGCTGATTAAGAGTATTCTCCCTTTCATCATTACCACCCGACATATTACTTTTTCCACGAGCACGACCTACAGCATCAATTTCATCAATAAATATAATTGATGGTGATTTTTCTTTTGCTTGCTTAAACAAATCACGTACACGCGATGCTCCTACTCCAACAAACATTTCAACAAAATCAGATCCTGAAAGCGAGAAAAAAGGTACTTGAGCTTCTCCAGCTACCGCCTTAGCTAATAATGTTTTACCAGTTCCTGGAGGCCCTACTAGCAAAGCTCCCTTTGGAATTTTACCTCCTAAATTGGTGTATTTTTCTGGATTTTTTAAAAACTCAACAATTTCCTGAATTTCTTCTTTCGCTCCTTCTAAACCAGCTACATCTTTAAAAGTGGTTTTAATATCGGTTTTTTCATCAAATAATTTCGCTTTTGATTTCCCAATATTGAAAATTTGACCACCACCACCAGCAGCTCCACCTGACATTTTTCGCATGATAAAAATCCAAACTCCAATAATGATAATAATCGGTAACAAGCTGATTATAATATCACTCCAGTCACTTTTTTTCTCAAAATTGTAGCCTTTTAATTTCCCTTCTTTAACTGCATTTTCCAGTTTCGATTGAAATATTTGATCATTACCAATTTCTAAAGTGTAATGAGGTCCTTTATTTGGCTGATCAAAAATATCTTTTGCCACTTTGGCATTTTCTTTTTCTTTAAGTGCCTCTGCTTTTAAATAAACTTCGGCTTCCGATTTATTATAAACTATAACTTTTTCAATTTGCCCTTTTTCTAAAATTTTATTAAAATCAGAAGATGTTAGCTGTGCTGGTTCTTGAAAACTAGATCCGCCAGTTGCAAAACTAATAAACAAGAAAACCAGTAGTATTGCACTGTATACTAACCAAGGACTTATTTTGAATTTATTTGGATTGTTATTCGCCATTTGATAAATTATTCTTTAGTATTTATTTTCGATTGTAGTGATTTTTGCATCACCCCAAAGACTTTCAATATTGTAATATTCTCTGATGTGTTTTTGAAAAACATGCACTACAATATGCACATAATCCATCAAAACCCATTCGGCATTGTCGGTTCCTTCAACATGCCAAGGTTTGTCTTTTAATTCTTTTGATACCGTTTTTTGAATAGAATTTACGATAGCATTTACCTGAGTATTGGAGCTACCATTGCAGATTACAAAATAATCACACACCGAAGTGTCAATTTCTCGCAAGTCTAATATTTCGATGTCATTTCCTTTTACTTCTTCAATTCCTTTTATTATGTTCGCTAGGAGAACATCATTATTAACAGTCTTTTTCGCCATGAATTATTTATATAAGTTTGTAAAGTTACCAAATTTTGTGTTTATTTTTGAACCTTAACAAAATATTAAATTTAGTAAATTATATTAATTAAATGAAACTAATCAAACTCGATGCCATAGATTCTACCAACGACTTTTTAAAAACTTTAAACAGTCAGGAGGACTTAGAAAACTTTACCATGGTAACTGCAGAAAATCAAACTAATGGAAAAGGGCAACGAGGCGCAACATGGGCGACAGAAAGCGGTAAAAACCTAACTCTTAGTATCTTGACAAAAAACACCTTAACACCTAACGATCAGGTTTTTGATTTATCTGTAATTACTTCTTTAGCAATTAATCAGGTTCTAGAAGACCTAAACATTCCGCAATTAAGCATTAAGTGGCCAAACGACATAATGTCATACAATAAAAAAATTGGCGGTGTTTTAATAGAGAACATACACAAATCTGGCGGAGAAATTCATTCTATCATCGGAATTGGACTAAATGTAAACCAAACCGATTTTGAAAACCTTCCTAAAGCCTCTTCATTAGCTGTAATTTGTAATAAAGAATTTGACAAAACCATTTTTCCCGAATTAATTACCGCTCGAATTAAAAAAACAATTACTGAATGGCGCACCAATTCTGAAAAATTATGGCAAATTTATTTTCAAAAATTATTTAAAAAAGGGGTTCCGATGCCTTTTCAAAATACCAAAAACGAACATTTTATGGGAATTATTTTAGGCGTTTCTAAGACAGGAAAATTACAAGTGCAGCTTGAAGACGATTCAATTGCGGAATTTGATATAAAAGAAATCACGCTGTTGTATTAATTGGAAACAGGAAAATACAATTTAAAAATAGCCCCTTTACCGAGTTCACCAAAAGCAAAAATTAACCCTTTGTGCGCTTGCATGATTTTTTTGCAAAGTGCTAACCCAACGCCCGAACCTTTATAGGCTTCTTGAGCATGTAACCTGCTGAAGATTTTAAAAATTTTCTCGGCAAAAATTTGCTCAAAACCAATCCCGTTATCTGAAAAAGCTAAGACTTCAAAAGCACCTTCTCCATCTACATTTTGAACGCCTAATGATTTCACCATCAAAACTGGAATCTTTCCTTCCTCTGTATATTTTAATGAATTTTGCAATAGATTCGAAAAAAGTTGCTTCATTAAAAAAGGCATTCCTTTAATTTTAGGTAGGTTTTCAATCGTAATTTCCGCTTTTTTCTCCTCTATTAACTCACTTAAATCCAATAAAACCTCTTCTAAAATAACATTCGGATTTACTATTTCAAAAGCTTCATCTGCATTTTTAATCCGCGTATATTTTAAAATATCAATAAGAAGCGTTTGCATCCGGTTAGCCGAGTTATTCATTCTCTGAATTGAATTGATAATATTTTCCGAATATTTTATTTCTTCTTTTTCTAAAATTCGAGAAGAAATCATTTGAATTTTCCGAAGCGGCTCTTGCAAATCGTGTGTACTTATCCAATTTATATTTTCCAATTCTGAATTAGTTTCTTTAAGGACTTCGCTTAATTTTCGGTATTTCTCTTCCTCTTGCGAAATAATCAATAAATTCAATTGTTTTTGAAGCGTATGCGCATAATTGGCAGCGGCATTAAGCTCGGGTTGCAACCAAACTTTACTTTGGCATTTTACAATTTCTTTGTATAATTTAAATGAATTTCGAGGATAAAGTCCTTTACTATCTTTAACTATTGCTTTTTTAGGATCACCTGCCCAATTTAACTCTGTTAACGATTCTGGTCGAAACCAAATAATGCTATCATTACCATCCAAACTCAAAGCATGAAAAATAACTCCAGAAGCTTCAGCACAAAAATCAGCCGAATCAGGCAAAAAATCAATTACTTTATCACTAACAAAAAAACTGTTTTTAGATTGTATAGCGAGGATTTTTGTTAATTTATGGATATTGAAATCATCAGGGGTTAAGCCTTTTTTATAAATTTTTGAATTAAAAATAATAGCTACCCCTGCCGCATTGCAAACTTCTAAAATTTCAGCACTCTTTAATATAGTTTCAAAAGATTTTTCGTTCGCCGACAAATCAAAAGAATTCAATTTTTCTAGGGCAATATTTGATTTACGCGCCACTTCGTATTCTTCATTAGATTGTCTAATATCAATTTGAGAAGTGATAAAATGTCCTTGCAATTGCGCTGCTAAACGCATTTCGTGCGTAATATTTTTAGGACTATAATGATGACACGCTATTAAACCCCAAAGTTTTTTTTGATGAATAAGCGAAATTGTCAATGTTGCGCCTACACCCATATTTTGAAGATATTCTACATGTATTGGTGATGTACTCCTTAACAACGACAAACTCAAATCGAGATTTTTTGAGTTGTTACCATCATCGATTGTGAAAAGCGGAACGGGCGTATAATTAATATCGACTATCATTCGCAGTAAATTCTGCATGTACAAAGCCCTAGCTTGAACCGGAATATCAGTATGCGGGTAATGTAAACCTAAAAAAGGCTCTAAATCATCACGCACACTTTCGGCAAAAACTTCACCGTTATAATCTTTATCAAATCGATAAATCATAACCCGATCATATCCCGTAATTTCACGTGCTCCTTTGGCAACTTGCGCACATAATTCTTGAAGCGTATGCGTGTCGTTCATGTAGGATAAAAACTGAGAAGTTTGATTGTAAACATCTCCTGTTTTAACCGTGTTTTCTAAAAAAGGTTCTGCTTCTAAAATATAGTTTTCACCACTTTTATGTATAGTGCATAAAAATTCTTTATTATTGAAATTTAATTGAAATGGATCTGATAAAACCGCCCGATTCTTTTGAATGTAATCGCTTGCTGTTTTTTTTATTTCTTCACCAAAAACAATTTCAAAATCTGTGTTTAAAATTTGAGAAGGTTTTAAATCAAGATAAGATTCTACATTTCCACTACAAAATTCTATTTTCCATGAAAGGATATTAACCCCAATTAAAAAACCATGAGGCTGAATGCTTCCCGGAATATGAATAGGTTCAAATTCGCAATTGGTTAAATTTACAATATCGCGATTAACAATATCTCTAATCTTCATAAACTAAAACGAATTTGTAGACAAATGCTGCTCCATAACCGTAAAACCATATTCGGCACCCTTTATTATTTCATCTTGCGAATTGGTTTTATTTTCAAAATCAGTCATTTCGGATAAGAATTTTTTCCATGTACTTCCGGTTTTATTGCCATATCCATCAAAATAAGAAGCTCCATTTTCGGGTGTTAAACCTAAGTTTTCTTGTATATTTTTCAGAATAAATCGACCTCCCAAAGTTGACCCTTCCAAAACGTACATAATTCCCATAGCAAATGGAACCGAGATTGCACTAGTATTTTCAAAAGAAAAGTTAATTGCTTTTTTTTCTTTTCCAATTGATTTTAAATCGTTTTCAATCCAAATTGCTTTTTTTCTGTTCTCTAAATCTGAAATCACATCAGAAAGAATAGGGTAAATATTTTGTTCTAAATTTTCAACCACATCGTGCATTAAACTAAGATACAAAGCATATTGTTCCAAAGTAATTTGTGGGTTTATAATGCTTTTAGATAGTGGTAGGGATTCTAACTTTTTATGCGCTTCGGAAGTTTGACTCCTTAATACTTCCAAAAAAGAAATGGAAGTTGATGGCTTCCTTTTTTGGCTATCAATACTCATGGAAACTAGTTAATTATTAATGTAAACGAATTCTTTACTTGTTGGTTTAAAAGTATTCCAATCGATATTTACTGCATGTTCAATTGTTTTTTTCAACAGATTGTAATCAGTTGGTTTTGATATATAGTAACTAGCACCTAATGCTCTACTTTTTTCAATAATTTGAATATCGTTTGAAGTCGAAAAGATGACAATCGGTATGTCCTTGAAATTACCCGAACTTTTGAGTTGTTGTAAAACATCAAAGCCACTAAAACCCGGCATGTTTAAATCTAAAAAAACAATATGCGGATTTGGTGGTGGATTTTCTAAATCGTATAATAATTTTTTACCACAATTTTGTGTTACAACATTCAAGTGGTTTCCAATATCGCTTGAAGCTTCGATAAAAAACTCTAAATCTTCTTGATCGTCGTCGGTGTAAAATATAGTAAGTTGATTTTTCATATTTGTAAGAAATTGGGGAATTAAATGCAATTATTACAAATATAAATAATTGAAAGACCAAAATGTGTTAAATAACCGCCAATTTCAATTTTACTAACAGACTGTAAATTTGCAAGATATAAATACTTTCAACTTGATAACAAAATCTTACAGTTTGCTCATGTTAGTAGCCAAAGTTTCAATAAACTTCCCGATTGGTCCTTTTACCATCATGGCCATCATTGGATTAAATTCGCCCTCAAAATCAAGTTTAACAGCACTTGAATTATCCGATAATGATTCAATATTCGAAACCAAAGTAAAGGGTAATTTATCACTAGCTGCGCCTAAAACGATTTTGTTTGGAGCTACTTTTTCTTTCATTTTAAGTTTGATTTCGGGCATTCCTTTTAAACCAAAAATAAAAGAATCTTCACCAATTACCTCAAATTTTGCAATATTTTCGGGCATTAACTTTTCAAAGTTTTTAACATCGCTCAGCAAATCAAATAATTCTTGAGCCGATTTTGGCACGGTTACTTTAGGACTTTCTAAATTCATTTTAGGTAATAGTTTTGAAGGTGATTTTTACTGATTCCAAGTTGAAGGGTTTACACTCCACTCTTTTAAAGTTTCCAAATCATCTTTGGAAATATATTCTTTAACAACCGCTAAATTTAATAAGTTAGGGTAATTACTCAAGGTAAATAAATCAACATTTGCTGCTTTAAAGTTTTCTTCAGCAACATCAAAACCGTAAGTAAAAATAGCTGCCATTCCTAAAATATCAGCACCAGCATTTCGCAAAGCCTCTACAGCAAGCAAACTACTTTTTCCTGTACTAATTAAATCTTCAACCACCACAACTTTTTGTCCGGCTTCAAAATGTCCTTCCACTTGATTTTGCCTACCGTGTTTTTTAGCTTCTGGTCGCACATAAACAAAAGGCAAATCTAATGCTTCGGCAACCAAAATACCTACGCCAATTGCTCCGGTAGCAACACCTGCAATAACATCGGGTTTTCCAAATTGCCTTTCAATGCAATCTGCAAAAGCATTACTTATAAATTTTCTTATCTCAGGAAAAGAGAGAATTAGCCTGTTATCACAATAAATTGGTGATTTCCATCCAGAAGCCCATGTAAAAGGATTTTTTGGATTCAATTTAATTGCATTTATTTGCAAAAGCAATTCGGCTGTTTTTTCGGCAGTATCTTTATTAAAAATCATAGTACAAATGTATAAAGTTTTTGTGAACGACAAACCTCTTTTTTTGACAAATGAAATCACAAAAGAGACCAATTTTCAATTGTTTTTACTTGAAAGTATTGACATAGAACAACTTATTGTTAAAATTTTTCAGAATAAAATTCAAAAAGCCTATTTATATCATCCTGATGAAAAGGAAATCATGAAGACGCTTAAATCTAAAATTCCTGTGGCTAAAGCGGGCGGCGGATTGGTTTATAATAAAAAAGGAGAAGTTTTGTTTATTTTTAGAAATGGAAAATGGGATTTACCTAAAGGTGGCACCGAAAAAGGCGAGGAAATTGAAGAAACCGCCATGCGGGAAGTAGAAGAAGAAACGGGTGTAAACAAACTTAAAATCACTAATAAATTACAAAAAACCTATCATGTCTTTAAACGTAATGGCAAATACAAACTCAAAATAACGCATTGGTTTGAAATGCACACCAATTTTGATGGAACGCCAAAAGGTCAAGCCAATGAGGGGATTGAAAAAGTAGCCTGGTTAAATCCACAACAAATTCAAGACGCTTTAAAAAACTCTTACGAAAACATTAAATTACTTTTTGAAGAAACAAAAATAACCCAATAAAAAAGTCCAAAAGCTAAACACGCTTTTGGACTTTTTTTTATTCTTCATCGGCATGATGGGATTTAGAATAATTGCGCCATTTTTCAATACAATCTTGAAAATCTTGTGGCAACTCGGTATCAAATCGCATCAATTCGCCCGTTGTAGGATGATTAAATCCTAGCGTTTTAGCATGCAATGCCTGTCTTGGCAAAGCTTTAAAACAATTTTCAATAAATTGTTTGTATTTGGTAAAAGTTGTTCCTTTCAAAATTAAATGGCCACCATAACGTTCATCATTAAATAAAGGATGTCCGATATGTTTCATGTGGGCACGAATTTGATGGGTTCTCCCCGTTTCCAACTGGCATGAAATTAAAGTTACATAACCAAATCGTTCCAAAACATTATAATGTGTAATGGCAGGTTTACCAATTTCAGGATCAGCAAAAACGGCCATTTGCATTCTGTCTTTCAAATGACGCGCTAAATTACCTTCGATGGTTCCTTTATCTTCTATAACATTTCCCCAAACCAAAGCTACATATTCTCTTTCTGTGGTTTTGGCTTCAAATTGCTTGGCTAAACTAGTCATAGCTGCTTCCGTTTTGGCTATTACCAATAATCCCGAAGTATCCTTATCAATTCTATGAACCAATCCAGGTCGTTCGGAACTGTTCATTGGCAAATTTTCAAAATGATACGCCAACGCATGCACCAAAGTTCCTGTATAATTTCCATGTCCAGGATGTACGACTAAACCTGGTTCTTTATTAATCAATAACAAAGCATCGTCTTCGTAAACAATATTTAAAGGAATATTTTCGGGAATAATATGGTTTTCAAAAGGCGGATGCGATAACATAATCGTAATTACATCAAAAGGTTTTACCTTATAATTTGATTTTACGGGAATATCATTTACAAAAATATTACCTTCGGAAGCAGCATTTTGAATTTTATTTCGAGTGGCATTCTCAATTAAATTCATCAAATATTTATCAATACGCAATAATGCTTGCCCTTTAGGAACTTCAAACCTATAATGTTCGAATAATTCTTCTTCTAAATCTAAATTTTTAATATTACTGTTCATCTGCGGTGTTTTCGTCTACGGCTGGAATGGTATCCGAAGCCTGACTTTCATCTTCATAACTTGCTTTTCCATCACCTAAAACCAAATCGATTTTTGAGTTTTTTAATACGCGGTCGCCAACTTTCAAATTACGACCTTTATAACGCATTTCCAAAACCATGTCTTTACCTAAATTCGGAATGTAAGTAATTTTTCCTTCCTGTAAACCAAGCGCCTTTAAGGTTGGTACGGCTTCTCTGTAGGTTTTTTCTATTAAATCTGGAATACGAACTGATGAAAATCCAGAGGCATTAATTTTAATGTATATTTTTCGTCCCACTTTTACCTTAGTACCAGGCAAAGGATCTTGTTCAACTACACTATTTTTAGGAAATTCTTTTCTAAAATCCACACTATCCAAAAGTACATAGTCCAAATCCATTCCGTCTAGCTTTTCTTCAACTTGTTCTTCGGTTAATTTGCGTAAATCTGGCACCGCTAATTCATGTCCGTGATCGGTTGTAAAAGTGAGCCAATGCATAAACAAATACACTAAAACGGCCGTAATAGCTAAGGCAATTAAAACTTGCGTTAAAAAAACGCGACTTACTAGATATTTACGTAAACTCATAGATTATTTTTTTGTGAGACAAAGATAAACCTATTTCGTTTCAAAAAAAATGATAATTTTGTTTGACATAGGTTTACAACTTTATCTACTTAACCAATTTTTTATAAAATGAAAAACATAGCCATTATCATGGGCGGATATTCTAGCGAATATAAAATATCCTTAATTAGCGGAAACGTCGTTTTTAAATACTTAGATAAAACAAAATACAACGGCTATCGCATTCATATTTTTAAAGAAAAGTGGGTCTATGTAGATGAAAATGATACCGAATTCCCAATTGATAAAAACGATTTCTCAACAGATGTAAACGGCCAAAAAATTACATTTGACTGTGTTTTTAATGCCATTCATGGTTCACCTGGCGAAGACGGTTTGATGCAAGCTTACTTTGAATTGCTTCAAATTCCGCAAACTTCATGCGATTATTACCAAGCAGCTTTAACGTTTAACAAACGTGATTTGCTTTCGGTTTTAAAACCATACGGAATTAAAACGGCCACATCTTATTATTTAAACAAAGGAGATCTTATAAATTCTGAAGAAATTGTTTCGAAAGTTGGTTTGCCTTGCTTTGTAAAGCCTAATAAAGCTGGTTCTAGTTTTGGTATATCAAAAGTAAAAACAGCAAACGAATTACCCATTGCTATTGAAATGGCGTACAAAGAAGATAACGAAATTATTATTGAAAGCTTTTTAGACGGTACCGAAGTTTCGGTTGGTGTGATTAATTATAAAGGAAAAGTGACGGTTTTGCCAATTACTGAAATTGTTTCGGAAAATGACTTTTTTGATTATGAAGCCAAATATTTAGGAAAATCGCAAGAAATTACGCCTGCTCGCATTCCAGAAGAACTAACTCAAAAAGTAAGCGAAATTGCCAAACGAGCTTATGAAGTTTTAAAAATGAAAGGTTTTTCAAGAAGCGAATTTATCATCGTGAACAACGAACCTCATATGCTCGAAATGAATACCATTCCGGGACTTACAACCGAAAGTTTATTACCACAACAAGCCGAAGTAGCCGGAATTTCGCTCGAAGAATTATTCTCTAACGCGATTGAATTAGCACTTAAATAAAACCGAATGATTACAATCGATTGGAAAAGAATCTTATTAAATGATTTGCCCTCACTATTTCTAATCGAAGTTGTGTTTCGATCATTAATCATGTTTACCATTCTTTTACTGGCACTTAAAATTGCCGGCAAGAGAGGTGTGCGCCAACTTTCTGTTTTCGAAACTGTTATTATAATTGCCTTAGGTTCGGCTGCAGGAGACCCAATGCTGTATGAAGATGTGGGTATTTTACCCGCTGTAGTGGTAATTGTAATCATCATTTTATTCTACAAAACCATTACATGGCTAACTAGTAAAAGCAAAAAATTTGAAAAATTTATTGAAGGCAAAACCGAATGTATAATTGACGATGGCGAATTTTCTTTAGATTCTTTCAAAAAAGAAAGTCTTGCTCAAGATGAATTTTTTTTAGAATTACGCATGAAATCAATTGAACATTTGGGCCAAATAAAAAATGCTTATGTAGAAACCAGTGGCGAAATAAGTGCTTTTTATTATCCCGATGACGAAGTTAAATTTGGATTGCCAATATTGCCTCAATTGTATGATAAAAAATCTGCTATAATCACCAAAAACGGATTGTATGCTTGTGCTTTTTGTGGAAAAGTTTCCAATTTAACTCCGACAAAAGCCAATTGTTCCAATTGTAACCATACCGAATGGGTCGAAGCCATTAATACAATTCGAAAAGCGTAGGCTTAACTTTTCACCCAAACCTTGTACCTTTGCTAAAATCAATACCCATTATTACATGAGAAAAGCTATTTTTCCGGGTTCGTTTGACCCTATTACTTTAGGTCACGAAGACATCATCAACCGAGCTATTTCGTTATTTGATGAAATTGTAATTGCCATTGGAGTAAATGCCGAAAAAAAATACATGTTTTCTTTAGAAGACCGCAAGCGTTTTATTGAAGAAACTTTTAAAAACGAACCAAAAGTAAAAGTGGTTACATACGAAGGTTTAACAATTGATTTGTGCCATCGTTTAAAAGCTGATTTTATCTTGAGAGGTTTGCGAAATCCGGCCGATTTTGAATTTGAAAAAGCCATTGCACATACCAACCGAAAATTATCCAAAATAGAAACTGTTTTCTTGTTAACGGCTGCTAGAACTTCTTTCATCAGTTCCAGTATTGTTCGCGATGTATTACGAAATGGAGGCGAATACGAAATATTGGTTCCAAAAGCGGTACGAGTTAATGAAAAATAAGGTTACGAAGCCTTTTGTAACAAAAAAATAAAAAATGAATTTAGAAAAAGAATTACACCAAAGAAGCCAATCCAAATGCGAAATCTGCTCTAGTGTTGATAATCTAAGTGTTTATACGCTTTTGCCTACTATAAAAGGTGGATTAGACGAATCTGTTTTAGTTTGCGAAAAGTGTTTAAACCAAACTGAAAATCCGGAGCAAATAGATGCTAATCATTTTCGCTGTTTAAATGATAGTATTTGGAGTGAACATCAAGCAGTAAAAGTTTTGAGTTGGCGCTTACTACATCATTTACGCAACGAAGATTGGCCGCAAGAATTACTTGAAATGATGTATTTAGATGAAGAAACTTTAGCTTGGGCAAAATCGGGAGTGGCAGATGAAGACGAAACCAAATTAGTACATCGCGACTGCAATGGTGTTATTTTAGAACATGGCGATTCTGTGGTTTTAATTAAAGATTTAAAAGTCAAGGGTTCGAGTATGGTAGCCAAACAAGGTACTGCAGTACGAAACATCAGATTAGACCATGAAAATGCTGAATATATTGAAGGAAAAGTTGATGGACAACAAATTGTAATTATCACGCAGTACGTCAAAAAAACCTAATACACTTAATTTGAATTTGTATAAAATGCTGCTTTAATATACAAAAATATTTTTTAACAAAAATTTTACATCTTGTTTCTTACAAAATATTTTTTATTTAACTTTATGTAAATCAAAAAGATAATCCCTTTAAAAACACATTTAGCGAAAAAATTATATGTCAGCTTACTAAATTCAATTAACTAATTATTTATTCAAAGTGTAAGATTAAGTAAAATCTTGCACTTTTTTTTTGAAATTATATAAACTAAATGGCACTTAAAAAAATTAATTTTAAGAAAAAATAAATCATGCAAACACAATCCTACTCCAACCATATTCGTTTTTACACGCCACATCACTTTGTATTTTACCCGATTTTAATGATTATTATTGGGTTAGCTTGTTATTATGGCTATAATTCCAGTGAACCATTAATCTGGACTTTTATCGTAATCCTGCTGGTATTTGTTTTCATCTTATCTTTTATGTTGCGCCAACATTATGCTTTGACTTTACAAAATCGCATTGTGAAACTCGAAATGCGTTATCGCTATTTTGCCTTAACCGGAAAAAGATTTGAAATATTGGAAACGCAACTCAATGATGGTCAAATTTTCGCTTTACGTTTTGCGCCTGATGAAGAATTAATCCTTTTAATTCAGAAAACAATTTCCGAGAAATGGTCTGCTAAAACCATCAAAAAAAATATAGTAAATTGGAAACCCGATTACGAAAGAGTGTAAAACAGGCTTATTTTATTATTTTTGCTTTCAAACTACTAAAGAATGTCAGAGTACATTGCAGATAAAAATTATCAGGATCTTGTTTTTACGGAAAATGAATTAAACTACAAAGAATTTGAAGGCTGTACTTTTATAAACTGTGTATTTTCGGCATGTAGTTTTAAAGCAAATGCTTTTATAGATTGCTTTTTTTTAGGTTGCAATTTTAACGATGCACAAATAAACCATGTTTCATTTCGAACTGTTTTATTTAAGAATTGCGAGATAAAAGGCGTGAATTTTGCCATGTGTGACCGTAAAATATTTGAAGTCAACTTCGAAAATTGCGTACTTAATTTCTCCAAATTCTATTCGCTCAATCTAAAAAATGCTTCTTTTATTAAAAGTAGTTTGGTAGCGGTCGATTTTATGGATGCGCTCATTTCGGGTTTACATTTTATTGAATGCGACTTGTATCGCGCTGAATTTAGCAAAGCCAATGCCAATAAAACAAACTTTGTTAGCAGTTTCAATTACAGTATTGATCCGACTATAACAAAAATTAAAAAAGCACAATTTTCAAAAAATGAAGTGAAAGGTTTGCTAAGCAAATATGATATTTTGGTTTATTGAATAGTAGAGTTTACAAAATTTACAATTTCATCTTCTGTAAAAATAAAATCGGGATTCGAATTTTGAATAGCATATTCGGGCATGTACGGAATTTCGGCTGTTTCGGGTCTTTGTACTATGGTAACACCGCCTTCTTCTTGTATGGTTTGCATTCCTTTCGTGCCATCGGCGTTGGCTCCCGAAAGTAAAATAGCAACCAATTCTTGCTTAAAAATCAAGGCAGCCGACTCAAATGACACATCAATGCTCGGTCGACTGTAATTTACTTTTTCAGAACCATCCAACGAAAGTGTATTTTTATCCTCAAAAAGCAAATGATAATCTGAGGGTGCCACATAAATGATTCCAGGTGCCAAAACGGTTTTATCTTCAACATATTCTACCGGAATCATTGTTTTCAAGGCGATTAAATCTTCCAAAATAGTATCATAGGTATTCTTACGATGCACAACTACTACAATAGCAAAAGGAATTGGCAAAACAATTTTAGGCAGAATGTTTATCAAAACTTGTAAACTTCCCGCAGATCCGCCAATGATTAATAATTTACATCTTCGTCTCATTTTATCTTTTTCCAGATTTTTTCTTTTCGCAACTGAACAAATTTATTGCTCCCTCCTGTGTATTTAATGGTTTCTTTAGAACCCAATGCTAAAAATCCTAATAAGGATAAACTATCGTCAAACAACTGGATTACACGTGATTGCAAATTATTATCAAAATAAATTAATACATTTCGGCACAAAATCAAATCAAACTCATTAAACGAAGTATCCGAAACCAAATTGTGTTGCGAAAAAACCATTTTATCAGATAATTCGGTATTGAATTTCGCAATGTTAAAATTGGCACTGTAATACGATGAAAAATCTTCGGTACCGCCCGAAGCCATATAATTTTCCGAATACAACTTCATCATTCGTAACGGAAATACGCCTTTTTTGGCGGTTTCTAAAACGCTTGCATTAATATCCGTGGCATACAAAAGTGCTTTGTGTAACAAACCCGCTTCTTTAAGCAAAATGGCCATCGAAAAGACTTCCTCGCCTGTAGAACAACCAGCATGCCAAACCCGTACAAAAGGTTTTGTGGCCAATAAAGGCACTATTTCATTTCGTAAAACAGCATAAAAACTGGGGTCACGAAACATTTCGGTGACGTTAACGGTAACTTCTTCTATTAAACGCTTGTAATATTCTTCGTCGGAACGAATTCGGTATAAAAATTCATAGAAATGGCTGAAACCATCCAATTGATATAATCTATCCACACGCCTTTTAAGCGATGCTTTTGAATAATTTCCGAAGTCAAATCCATAATGTTCAAACACTTCATTTATAAGTGAATCTAACTCTTTATCTTCTATCATAATATCTTTAAATCATAGCCAATGCCTCTAATAGCTTATCTACATCGATAGGTTTTGATATGTAATTATCGGCTCCTGCTAGTAGGCATTTTTCACGATCTCCTACCATGGCTTGAGCGGTTACGGCAATTATTAATACATCTTTTCTTGTAGGTATTTTTTTGATTTGGGGAATTGCTTCGTACCCGTCCATTTCGGGCATCATCATGTCGATTAAAATAGCATCAAAAACTTCATCTGTTTTTAATTTATTTATGGCCTCTTCGGCACTTAAACAAGAAACACATTCAAACTTTTTGGCTCGCAACGTTGCGGTTAAAGCAAAAATATTTCGTGAATCATCATCAATAATTAATATTCTCTTAGGGCTCATTATCCAATACTAATTTTAGTTTATTTTATCATATAACCACACACGTAACAACGAAAGCAACTGATCCACATCAACTGGTTTGGTAATATAATCTGAAGCTCCTGCTTTAATGCATTTTTCTCTATCGCCTGTCATGGCTTTTGCCGTAACTGCAATCACAGGCAATTTTTTGAATAATGGATTTTTCCGAATGCGTTCGGCAGTTTCGTAACCATCCATGTTTGGCATCATCATATCGAGTAATACTACATCGGTATCTGGATTTTCTTCTAACATCGCTAAAGCTTCTTTTCCATCGATAGCACTAATGCAATTCATTTTAAATACTTCTAATGATTTGGTTAACGAATAAATATTTCGAACATCATCGTCTACAATTAATACTTTTTTACCATTCAAAATATTGTTTAACATATTGAGTTTCTTATTGACTTTTGAAGCATCTTTATTGCTTTCAACCAAATGTAAAAACAACGAAACTTCATCAAGCATTCTTTGATACGAATGAGCAGTCTTCACAATAATCGAATCGGCGTATTTTTTAATTTTCACCTCTTCTTTCATCGACAAACTTTTTCCTGTAAATACAATTACAGGTAAATTTTCAAGTCCTGGTGTTTTTTTCAAGCCTTCTAAAATATCATAGGCTTGTTTGTCTGGAATTCCCATGTCCAAAATTACGCATTCCACATTGGTTTTTGTTAACGCATTTACACCCTCATTAATTTCGCTTTTAATTTCAGAATTGATGTTATAGGTTTCTAAGAAATAAGCCAATGCCTTTGCATGATGTGGATTGTCTTCAATAATCAATACTTTTTGCGCTTCTTTACTTATAATCTGCTCAATTTTTTCAAAAATAGACGGAATCTTTTCAAAAGCGACTGGCTTGTCTAAAAAGTTAACTGCGCCTTTTAACAAACTTTCTTGTTTTACTTTGTGAGATGACATAATATGCACCGGAATTGGACGCGTTTGCGAATGTCCTTTCAAATCTTCCATCACTTCCCAACCACTTTTTATCGGCAATTCGATATCCAATAAAATACCGATTGGTTTGTATAATAACGCATAATTTAAAGCATAATCTCCTCGAACTGCCACAATACCTTTATAACCTTGCGCTCGGGTAAACTTTAGTAATGATTTAGCAAAATTGATATCGTCTTCAACAATTAAAATTACTTTATCCGTTGGGTTTACATCGTTTCTATCATCCTCTATTTCATCTGGAATAGTGGCGCTAATAAACTTTTTGACAACAGGATGTGCCGTTTCAGGTAATAAAATGGTGGCATCGTCGCTTTCGATTTCTTTTATTTTTTTTGATGCTTTATTTCCATAAACAGGTAAACAAAGTGTAAATTCACTTCCTTGGTTTACGGTACTTTTTAATTTGATTTCTCCTTTTAACAATTTAGTCAATTCGCGACTAATTGATAATCCCAAACCAGTACCGCCATATTTACGTTTGGTAGAACCATCTGCTTGTTGGAAAGCTTCAAAAATCAAAGGTTGTTTGGCTAATGGAATTCCGATTCCGGTATCGGTTACTACAAAACAAATTGTTTTATTATTTTCGGGATCGAGTTTTACTTCTAAAGTAACTTCTCCTTCGGTCGTGAATTTAATTGCGTTCGAAATCAAATTTTTAATGATTTGTTCCAATCGCATCTTATCGGTTCTAATTACCAATGGCGCATGATCGGTTACAATTTTAAAGCCAATATTTTTTTCCTTTGCTACTTCCGAAAAAAGGTTTTTCATCGTATCGGTAATTTCTTTAACCGAAACATCTAAAAACTCCAATTCCATTTTACCAGCTTCAATTTTAGAAAGATCTAGAATTTCGTCAATTAAACCTAACAATCCATTTCCGGAACTCTGAATTACTTTAGCAAATTCAATTTGTTCGTCATTCATATTGTCGTCATTATTTTCTGCCAACAATCGACTCAATAACAAAATTGAATTTAACGGTGTACGCAGCTCATGCGACATATTTGCCAAAAATTCTGATTTATAACGCGTGGTTATTTCTAAATCTTCTGATTTTTTCTGAATTTCGGTATTCTTTTCCTCTAATAAAACACTGCGTTCGGCCAATTCTTCATTAGTTTGTTGCAATTCTTCTTGTTGCACACGAAGTTCTTCTTCCGAAGCTTGTAATTTTTCAGTCTGTGCTTCTAACTCGGCATTTATTGCCTCCATTTCGGAGTGTTGAATACGTAATTCTTCGGATTGTGCTTGTGTTTCTTCTAATAAATCACTTAAACGTTTTCTGTTTAAAGTAGCACGCAAGCCAATACCAATATTATTAGCAACTTGTCTTAAGAAATCCAAATCTAAATCAGTATAACCATAAATACTGGCCAACTCGATAACCCCTTCTACTTTGTTATCTTTTACAGGAAAAGCTACTACATGTTTGGGTTTAATTTCGCCTAAAGCGTAGGAAATTTGAATATCATTGGAATCAATAGTTTTTAATTCTAATAAATCGTTAGAAAGAGCTGCTTCTCCAATTAACCCCTCACCTACTTTAAATTTTTCACGTTGAGGCGTAATAATATGGCTGTATCCCGCAGCGGCGTGTAAGGTATCGCTTTTTAGTAAATACAAAACACCAGCACTACTTTTAGTATAAACAGCCAAAAACTTAACTATATCGTACGAAAGCACATTCATAAGTTTTTCACCTAACATTACATTATTCAGCTCAGCAACTCCTGCTTGCAACCATTCTTTATGCGACAACAACAGAAAAGATTCTTTTAACGATTTTCCCATATTGTTTAGGGAGCTACTTACACTTCCTAAGGTATCACTATAACTATCTTCTACTTCAATATCATAATCACCTTCCGAAATTTGAGAGGCCACATCACTAATGGTAGCAATACGCAGGGCGGTTTCTTCTTCCTTTTTTTGTAATTCACGCTGCAGTTCGAGTCGCTGTTCATAATCTTTTAAAATCCGAATTAAAAACACCACGCTTATAAAAAGAGCAATCGCGAAGGCTATAATGATTAATAAAGAACTGTATTTGCCATAACGCTCCGAATCTGAAATACGTTTTTTAAGTAAACCCTGTTCCTCTTTTTCGATGAGTTTACTAATGTTTTTGATTTTAGACATTAGTTCATTACCACGATCCAAATCATTCACCAAAAAATCCATTCCGTTTTTCTTTTCTAGGATTTTTTGATTCAAAAAACGGTAATATTGTTGGTACAACGGTTTAATTTGATGTAATCTTTTTTGCTGACTCGGATTATCATCGGTTAATTCTTCGACTACATTAAAAAACGAATCGGTTTTCATCTCATTTTGTTCATAATCAGATAATAAATTCGTCTTTCCAGAAACCAAATAACCTCGCATACTTGTTTGCGATTCTAACAATAACGTATTCGCTTCGTTTAGGTTATAAATCACATCTTGCGTGTGATTTACTAATCCGTTACTGGTAAGCAAGCTTCGAATGCTTAAAAATGAGGCTGTAGAACTTATTAATAAAATAAGCACCGAAACCCCAGAACTAATTAAAACATTTCTTTTAAAATTCCCATTCATATTGTGTAAATCGCTAAATAATTATTGTAGTAAATTTATTTGGTTGGTTAAAGGCAAAATAATGATAAAAGTAGCGCCTTTATTAGGAGCACTTTGTGCCGTAATTAAACCATTGTGCTTTTCGATAATTTTTTTGGCAATCGCCAAACCTATTCCGGTTCCTTCGTAAGCACTTCGGTCATTCAAACTTTGAAAAATCATAAATATTCGGTCAATATAATTTTCATCAAAACCTATTCCGTTGTCTTTCACTTTGATTCTGCAATAATTTCCGTTTTCAGAAACCTCACTATCAAAGGATTTTTCGGCAATTAATTCGGAAGTAATTTGAATTAAAGGCAGTACATCGTCTTGGGCAAATTTTAAAGAATTACCAATAAGGTTTTGAAAAATTTGTCGCATTTGACTCGGGATTGCCGTTAAAGTTGGCATATTATCTACTAAAATAGTAGCTTCCTTTTTTTCTATTAAATAATCAAAATCGGCAATTACTTCGTTTATAATTAAATTCAAATCGGTTTCTTGAGGCGAAACATTTGAAGAAAGTCGCGAATATTCAAGTAAATCCGTAATTAAATTTTGCATTCTTTCGGCCGAGCGAATGGTTCTGTCGATGTAATCTAACGATTTTTCTTCCTGAATTAAAAACTTCTCTTTGATGATTTTGATGAAAATTTGAATCTTGCGAACAGGTTCTTTTAAATCATGTGAAACTACCCAAGAAAATTGTTGCAATTCGTGGTTGCGCATTTCCAATTCTTCGTTTTTTAAAACCAATTCTTTAGTTCGTTCTGCAACTATATTTTCTAAATTTTCCTGATCTTTTTTTCTGATTTCTATTTCTTTAGACAACAAATCACGAACAATTTTAAGTTCGTTTTGTTGGTTGTAAATTTTAAGAAAAGTTTTGACTTTTAAAATAAGTAAATCGGGATCAACAGGTTTGGTAATGTACTCCACTCCGCCCGTTTCGTAGCCTTTAGAAATGAATTTTTTTTGTTTATTTACAGCCGATAAAAATATCACCGGAATATCTTTGGTTTTTTTGTTTCCTGCCAAAATTTCGGCTACTTCAAAACCATCCATTTTAGGCATTTGCACGTCCATAATGATTAAAGAATATTCGGTTCTTAAAATCTTTTTTAGTGCTTCTTCTCCTGAATTTGCTGTATCTACTTCTAGATTATGGAGTTCCAAAATTTTACGTAGTGCAATTATATTTGCTTCAATATCATCGACAATTAAAATCATAATTAGGGGAAGCTGTTTTCAGAAAGATGGATTAATTAAACAATAAAATGCCGATTTCGTTTTGAAATTAGGACTTGAATTTGGTTTTAAAAAAGCTACTTTTCAAATGTAAAAAAAAAGAACTAATAAGAATGCTTATTAGGATTTAAAATCGGGTATTTTACCAAATCTTTTTTAACATTTTAAGAAACTATTTTTTGAGTTACCTTTTGATTTTATTGCGTTAATTTTTCTTAGGTCTGATGTTTATAAATTAATGTTTTTATATACTAAAAAAACAGCTCTAATTAGAAAGCTGTTTTTTTGAATAGAGAATCTCAATATATTAGGCTGTAATAGCTAGCGAATTGTGGCTGTATTTGTATTCTTTTGGACTGCAATTGTATTTTTCTTTAAATATTTTGGAGAAATAACTTCTACTAGAAAATCCGATGCTGTAGACAATTTCGGAAATATTCAAATCTGAACAACGTATTAAGTTTTCGGCTTTTTCAATTCGGACATTGGTAATAAAATCATTTACAGTGCGTTTGTGAACCAATTTAAATCCTTCTTGTAATTTATTGGCAGACAAACCTGATTTTTGGCATAAATATTTTATAGTAAAGGACGCATCTGGCTGTTGTTTGATCAACTCGGATACTTGTTTCACCGCATCAATGTCACGAATACTGATATTAGCATATTCATTCGATTGATTTGCTGTGGCACGATTAGCATGTTGTTCTATTTCTAAAGCTAAAATAATTTTGAAAATACCTTCTTTCAATAAATTACGAACCAATCCTTTTTGTTTAATTGCGTTAAGTTGTTCAATTTTTTCGGCAATTCTGAAATTAGGTGGGCCTAAATGAATAAAATTGTTATTTTCGGATAAAGAATCTTTAAATGTCTCTAACAAAACAGCATTTAATCCGTTGTTCATTTTGGCTTTTTCGGCAGCAGCATCTACTAAAATCAATAAAATTTTGGTCGTTTTGTCTTTCTCAAAAAACAATTCGTTTTCTTGAACATTAGTCGTAGTAACTATTGCAGTTTCGTATTTGTTTAAAACATGCATTTTTTGATCATCACTAAAACGGTGGTTTAAAATTCCCTCTGAGCAATAAGCCAAAATAATAGGTGTTGACTTTGATGGACTTATATGAAATGAAATCGACTCGTTAAAAGTGATGTCAAATTGTACATACGAAATTCCTTCTTCATAAGTCATTCCTTCAATTTTTCCTTCACATAAATCTGTAGATAAATGCAAAACGTATTCATTGGTTTCGGTTGACAAATCACCTCCAAAATTTGTTTGTAACCCATTAAAAAGGGCTTCCATTTTTGCTGTTTGTAGACTGATATTTTTCATTGCTTCCGAATTAAAATTAAACTTAAATGCTATACTAGAGTTGCTTTGTTTTGATATTTCAAAGTTCCTCAATTTGTAGTCGGAAGTTGTTATACAATTTTTTAGATTAGTTTCATAATTCCGCAGATAGTGAAAATATTTTTTTCAAATAACATTTTCAAACTTAAAAACACCCATTCAAAACACATTAAATCAACGGTTTAATTAAAATAAAAGATTAATCAAATCAGCATTAAAAGAAATTTGACTAATTCATTTTTAACTTGAAATAACATCTAATAAAGTATGGCGGTAAAAATCGGATAGTGTTTCCTTTTTAAGTGGCTGTATCTTTAGTCTTTATATCTCAATGCAATATTTAGACGAGCATTTGAATGAAGTCACGCTTTTGAACAGAAAATCTTATTCGCAGCTAAGCGTTGTTTACTCAATAGTTTTTCTTCCATATCTCCTAATTAAGGCACTATAAGTTTACATAAGTGAACTTTATTGTTTTTTAAGTCCCGTTAGAATGTCATACACATACATGGCAAAAAATATTAAAAACAAAAAAAAATAAAAAAAGAAAAACCGTTGTAAACATTACATTTACAACGGTTTAACACCTATTATTAACTGATATTAATCAGTAATTATTTCACTTCTTCGAATTCTACGTCTTCAACGTTATCTCCTTGAGGTGCTTCACCTTGTGGTTGTGCAGCTCCTTGAGCTTGATCACCTTGAGCGTACATTGCTTCTGTAGCTGTTTTCCAAGCTGCATTTACATTGTCTAATCCTTTTTGGATAGCATCAAGATCTTGAGATTGGTGTGCCATTCTCAACTCAGTTAAAGCATATTCGATAGCTGTTTTGTGCTCGTCTGAAATTTTATCTCCTAACTCTTTCAATTGAGATTCAGTTTGGAAGATAGTAGAATCAGCTTCGTTCAATTTTTCAGCTCTTTCTTTTGCAATTCTGTCAGCATCAGCATTCGCTTCTGCATCTTTTTTCATTTTTTCGATTTCCTCTGCAGTTAAACCTGAAGAAGCTTCGATACGGATGTCGTGCGATTTTCCAGTTCCTTTATCTGTAGCAGAAACTTTGATGATACCATTAGCATCAATATCAAAAGAAACTTCGATTTGAGGAACTCCTCTTGGTGCTGGTGGAATACCATCTAAGTGGAAACGACCAATTGTTTTGTTATCAGCAGCCATTGCTCTAGCTCCTTGCAATACGTGAATTTCAACAGATGGTTGAGAATCAGCAGCAGTAGAGAATACTTGCGATTTTTTAGTTGGGATAGTAGTGTTAGCTTCAATAAGAACTGTCATTACACCACCCATAGTTTCGATACCTAAAGACAATGGAGTTACGTCAAGTAACAATACATCTTTTACATCTCCAGAAAGTACACCACCTTGAATAGCAGCACCGATAGCCACAACTTCGTCAGGGTTAACACCTTTAGATGCTTTTTTACCGAAGAATTTTTCTACTTCTTCCACAATTCTTGGGATACGAGTAGAACCACCTACTAAGATTACTTCGTCGATATCTGAAGTTGATAAACCAGCATCTTTTAATGCTTTAGCAACAGGCTCCATAGAACGTTTTACTAAAGAATCTGCTAATTGCTCAAATTTAGAACGAGATAATTTTTTAACTAAGTGTTTTGGTCCAGAAGCCGTAGCTGTTACATAAGGCAAGTTGATTTCTGTTTCGGCTGAAGCAGATAATTCAATTTTAGCTTTTTCAGCAGCTTCTTTCAAACGTTGCAAGGACATTGGATCCAAACGCAAATCAACATCTTCTTCTGATTTGAATTCGTCTGCCAACCAGTCGATAATAACTTGGTCAAAATCATCACCACCTAAGTGCGTATCACCGTTTGTAGACAATACTTCGAAAACACCATCTCCTAATTCAAGAACAGAGATATCAAAAGTACCTCCACCTAAATCGTAAACAGCAATTTTTTGATCAGTTCCTTTTTTATCCAATCCGTAAGCTAGTGCCGCAGCAGTTGGCTCGTTGATGATACGCATAACTTTAAGACCTGCAATTTCACCAGCTTCTTTTGTAGCTTGACGTTGTGCATCGTTAAAGTAAGCAGGAACAGTGATAACTGCTTCAGAAACAGTTTGACCTAAATAGTCTTCTGCTGTTTTTTTCATTTTTTGAAGTGTCATTGCTGACAATTCTTGCGCAGTATATAAACGCCCATCAATATCCACACGTGGCGTATTGTTGTCACCTTTTACTACTTTATAAGTAACTCTTTTCACTTCGTCTTGTACTTCTGCAAAAGAATGTCCCATAAAACGTTTAATAGAAGCAATTGTTTTAGTAGGGTTAGTTACTGCTTGTCTTTTTGCAGGATCCCCCACTTTAATTTCGCCACCTTCAACAAAAGCGATGATAGATGGTGTAGTTCTTTTTCCTTCAGCATTAGGGATTACTACTGCTTCGTTTCCTTCCATTACAGAAACGCAAGAGTTGGTAGTACCTAAATCAATTCCGATTATTTTACCCATTTTTTATATATTTAATTTTGATATTAATTTTTAAACTCTTCTTGCATAAGTCAATCTTTATGCCAAGTTAAAAAACAAGAGTAAAATGTCAGTTTTCTGCTTTTAGAAGTAAAAACAATACTGACACACTGACATTTTTACATCTGTCAGTAAAACTAAAAGGGATATTAAATAAATCTAAATTTAATACGAACTAGCAAATCGATTGCGTTGTCCCATCAAAGCTTCATTGATCAACAGTTCTTCGGTATATCCCATACTCGAATTGTAACTAACTGCTTTATCCGTGCTTTCTGTTTCTTGAGATGCAGCTTTTTTAAACTCTTTTTGATAATCACGGTATAATTCGGCACCTATCCAGCTTTTATATTGCTCAATATTTTGAAGTGGTTTTGAATTATCACTAATTACAATTGGTTCTTTACTTGAACATGAATTAAAACGTTTGTATATATCTGTTGTTTCCATTTTTTTTAAATTTTATTGTATTACAAATTTGCAAATGATAGTGTTTATAAATTTTACAACTCGTTTCTTATATTTTATAAAATTTCTATATTACTCAATGACAAAGATTTAAAATGGCCTTTTAAATCTTACTCAAATTTACAACGGCATTATTGCAAATTGTGAATATCTATTTTAAATAATTGTCAAATTAATAAGTCCGAAAATTTATATTTGCTCCCCCTTTAAAAAAAAACTATGAGCACAATTTGGTATGAATGCAAAGTAAAATATAGAAAACTGGATGAATCGGGAGCGCAAAAAGTAGTAACAGAACCTTATTTGGTTGATGCTATTTCGTATACAGAAGCCGAATCCCGAATTAACGAAGAAATGGCAGCGTATGTGAGCGAAGAATTCAAAATCACTACGATCAAAGTAGCCAATTTAGCCGAAATCCATCCTTTTGAAAATTGCGATCGCTGGTTTAAATCGAAAGTTTCACTAGTGGCTTACGACGAAGAGAGTGGAAAAGAACGTAAAACCAATATGTATCTTTTGGTACAAGCCAACGATGTAAAAGAGGCTTATGACAATACGGTATCTGCCATGAAAAATACCATGGGAGATTATACCATTCCGGCAATTTCTGAATCTGGAATTATGGATGTTTTCCCTTATTTTAGTGGCGATGAAGATGATTTAGAAGCTTTAAACCGCTTTAATGCTTTGAAAGCCTCTAAACCCGAAACTTTTGCAAATGATTTGGTTGATACAGAAGAATTTGCAATAGAAACAGAGGCTTGATAGGCCATTATTTGTATGTATTATTAAGCGAGGATATTCAAATTCTCGCTTTTTTTATATAAAAAATTTGCCGTTAAAAGAATTTAACGGCAAAAGACAAACGTTTTAATAAATAAAACTAATTAAAAAGGGAATCTTCAAATCTTACCAAGTAAGATTATAATTTTGCAAATATATTGGTATAATACGTTTTACCTGTTTGAGCATCAAGAGTCACTGCAATTCCGAAGTGAGTAAAATCACCTTCTAAATTCGCTTTATGATCGGGGCTATTTATCCACGCTTGAACAGTCGCTTTAGGCGATTTGTAATTATAAGCTAAATTTTCTGCAACTAAACGCGCACTTAATGTTTTCATTATGGATTTAGAACGATCCGAAAAACCATTGTGATTAAACGTTTTAGTCGAAATCATTTCTTCATTATGTTCTTTTGATAAAGTGGAAATAAAATCTGCTTTTTGCAATTCATTCAATCCGATACTTTTACGATATTCATTAACTAATTGAAGTGTTTCTAACTCCAAATCGTTGTAACTGTATTTTATTACTAAAGGATTACCTGCAACATTCTGAATAAATGAAGTTTCGGTTAATTCGGTATTTTCTGCGTACGAATCGGCAGAACAAGAAACCAAAGCCCACACAAAAATACAAACCAATAAATTTTTAAATGCAGGCTTCATAAATGTAGTAATTAAATTTAAAGTAGTGTTTGGGGCAAACGCTTTTACTATAATAGGTTACATCTTGTTTCTTGGTTTAAATTTAAGTAGTTTATCGGTTAACTAACAAAAAAAATCGATGAAATACATCGATTTTTAAATTATATATTATTTTACTTACAATTACTAATACTGTTAAGGTGCCAAACGATCGATCGTCCAAGAAAAATCTTCTCGTAGTTGGTACCGAATTCTGTCATGCAAGCGATTAGGTCTTCCTTGCCAAAATTCTACTTCAACAGGCGATACTATAAATCCGCCCCAATGCTCTGGACGTACGATGGGTTTGTCGTGATAATCAAGTTCTAATTGTTTTAAATTTTCTTCAAGATAGCTACGAGAAGGAATAACTTGACTTTGATCGGAAACAATAGCGCCTAATTTACTGCCATCTGGTCGGCTCTCAAAATAATTATCCGACACATTCACCGATGTTTTTTGGGCTATACCTTTTATAATCACTTGACGTTCCATACCTTGCCAAAAAAAAGACAGACAAACATGAGGATTATTTAAAATAGCCTTCCCTTTTTCGGAATTGTAATTGGTGTAAAAAACAAATCCTTCTTCGTTGAATTTTTTAAGCAAAACTACTCTTGTTTTAGGAAAACCATCCAAACCAATTGTCGCTACCGACATGGCATTGACTTCATCTCGCCCATCGCCTAATTCTTCCACTTCATAAAACCATTTATTAAAAAGATTCATCGGATCTTCCGGAATTGTGTTTTCTAATAATTCGCTTTTTTCATACGATTTTCTATAGTTGCTTAAATCACTCATAATTTTATTTTTTATTGTAAGGCATCAAAATCAAATACTTTTCCGTCCTCGGCTAACAGAACATTTTCAAAAACACGTTGAGCTTCCTCTTTAAAAAGAGAAATATTTTCGTAACGGGTAGAATAATGTCCTAAAATCAAATAACTTACTTGGGCTTTTGCGGCTATTGTAGCAGCTTCGCTAGCGGTTGAATGAAACGTTTTTTTTGCCAATTCGGCTTCTGTTTGTAAAAACGTACTTTCGTGGTAAAGGGCAAAAACCTTTTTTATATTCGGAATAATCGTTTCATTAAAAATGGTATCCGAGCAAAAAGCATAACTTTTAGGTTGAATTCCAGGAAAAGACAATTCCTCATTTTTAATCACCGTGCCATTGTCTAACGTAATATCGCCTCCCTTTTTAATTTTCAAATAATAACAAGTATCAATTTGGTATTTATTCACCGCTTCGATATTGAGTTTTCGGTCACCTTCTTTTTCTTCAAATAAAAAACCGTTGGTGTATATCCTATGTTTTAAGGGAATGGTTTGTACTTTTACTTTATCATCTTCCAAAATCAACTCACTTTCTTTATTAGTTAATTCCTGAAAAATCAATTCAAAATTTGGCCATGAATTAGACAATCGCAATTGTAGCAAAATGATTTCTTTAATTCCCATAGGACCGTAAATATGCAATTTGGTTGTTCTTCCTAATAACGAAAAAGTAGAAATTAAACCTATAAGTCCAAAAAAATGATCGCCGTGCAAATGCGAAATAAAAATGTGGTTGATTTTAGAAAACTTGATTTTATTTTTTCGGAGTTGCACTTGCGTTCCTTCACCGCAATCGATTAAAAAAAGTCTGTTTTTTATTTCTAAAACTTGTGCTGTGGGATTGGTAAAGGTACGTGGAGTTGCGGCATAACAGCCCAATATAGTCAATTTCATTTAATTTTAGATTTTTGTATTACTTTGTTCAATTTCAAATCTAAAATCAGAAATCTCAATTTTAAATTCAAATTAAAATCCAAGATCCCGTTCAATTTCTTCCATTTCGATAATATCGTGCGCTTCTAATAAGGAAGGCACAACAGTTAGTTTGGAAGGCACAGCATTAAAATCGATATTATTTGCTGTAATTACAAAAGATTTTTTTGCTTTTTTGTGTTGTTTTGATAAGGGTGTAAACAGTACAATTTGTTTTAAATCAACGTTAGTATGAGGCAACAAATCAATAATTAAATTATGCCCTTCAAAAGTTTTGTATTGATGCGTAATTTTCATCAAAAAAGCCGTAAAATCTCCTTCGGTATTCTTAATTGTAATGGTATGTCCTTTTTGATCTACTTTCATAACTTTACAGAATTATAAATTACACCTACGAATTGACAAGAAACGCTAAGTTACTTTATTTTTTTTAAAATTATTGAATTTTTGAAGCCAAAAGATAGATAACTGCCATACGAATTGCCACACCATTTTCTACTTGATTCAAAATAACCGAATGATCAGAATCGGCTACTTCGGAGGTAATTTCTACTCCACGGTTTATTGGGCCAGGATGCATGATGACAATTTCTTTATTGAGAGAATTTAAAAGATCTAAATCTACGCCGTATTGTTGCGAATATTCGCGCGTTGAAGGGAAAAAATTAACATCCATGCGTTCGTTTTGAACCCGTAGCATATTGGCAACATCACACCACTCTAAAGCTTTACGCAAATTCGATTCGACACTTACACCAAGCGATTCAATATATTTCGGAATTAAGGTTTTAGGACCACACACTTTTACTTCGGCACCTTGCATTTGCAGGGCATAAATATTAGAAAGCGCCACTCTTGAATGCAAAATATCGCCTACAATAACGACTTTTTTTCCGGCCACATCGCCTAATTTCTCTCTAATAGAATAACTATCTAAAAGCGCTTGTGTAGGATGTTCATGCGCTCCATCTCCGGCATTTACAATGCTAGCTTTTACATTTTTCGATAAAAAATAAGCAGCACCCGGATTAGAGTGACGCATTACTACCATGTCTACTTTCATAGACAAAATGTTATTTACGGTATCAATAAGGGTTTCGCCTTTTTTTACAGAAGATTGTGCTGCTGAAAAACTAATTACATCTGCCGAAAGTCTTTTTTGTGCCAACTCAAAAGAAAGTTTGGTACGGGTACTGTTTTCAAAAAAAATGTTGGTAATGGTAATATCGCGTAATGAAGGAACTTTTTTAATTGGTCGGTTGATGACTTCTTTAAAATGATCGGCAGTTTCAAAAATTAGGTTAATATCAGCTTCATTGATGTATTTAATTCCTAACAAATGATTTACGCTTAATTCTTTCATTTTTTTACGCTTATGATTTTATTTTATGTTGAAAAAGAGGTTTTACTATTAACTGGTAATCAAATAAACACCATCTTCACCTTCATTTTCTTTCCAACTTACTTTTACTTTTTCGCCATTAATAGCATCTACTTGTCGGCCGCGATAATCGGGCTGAATGGGTAAATTTCGACTAAAACGACGGTCAATTAAAACGAGCAACTCTATTTCGGAAGGTCGCCCAAAAGATTGAATAGCCGTTAAAGCCGAACGAATGCTACGCCCGGTAAACAACACATCATCAATAAAAATGACTTTTTTGTTTTCGACAATAAAATTTAATTTGGTTTTATTTGCTTCTAAAGGTTTTTCGGTTCTTCTAAAGTCATCTCTAAAAAAGGTAATATCCAAATAACCCAATGTAATTTCGGGAGTTTGGTATTCGTTTTCTAAAATTTGCTTTAATCTTTCGGCTAAAAAAACGCCTCTAGGTTGTATGCCTACTAAAACCGTATCCGAAAAATCGAGATGTTTCTCTATTAATTGACAAGCCAAACGATGTAGTATGATGGTAACTTCTTTTGAATTAAGTAATACTTTTTGACTCATAGTAAAGTGAAATGTTTGGTTGTGCAAATATACAAAATCAGTTTTATAACCTTTAGAAATATAGGAATTAAAAATTACAGTTAAAACTGACGTTACTTCGAATAATACAACAACATCGGAAAATTGTATAAACTACGGCATTACGCTTTGAAGTACTTTTATTATAACAAAAGAACTAACTTAAAATCTAGAAATCATGCAAAAAATAGCAACCAGAATACTTTTACTTTTAACGGTACTTTTTACTTTCACAAGCTGCGAAATTGTGGGCGGCATTTTTAAGGCTGGAATGGGCGTTGGTATATTTATAGTAATTGCCATTATTGGGGTACTTATTTTTGCCTTTAGCAAACTGTTTGGCGGTAATAAATAGAACTAAAAAAAACTCCTAAATAACAAATTCGTATTTAGGAGTTCTTGTTTTAATTTGAAAAGATTTAAGAATACATTTTCTTTCTTAATTCTTGAATTTTTTCATCGTCCAGATAATCATCAAAAGTCATGTAACGATCGATTACTCCATTTGGGGTTAATTCCACTACACGATTACCTACTGTTTGCGCAAATTCGTGGTCATGAGTGGTAAAAATTACCGATCCTTTAAAATTCTTCAATGAATTATTGAATGCCGTGATTGACTCCAAATCTAAGTGATTTGTGGGTTCATCTAACATCAAAACATTAGCACGTTCCATCATCATGCGCGAAATCATACAGCGTACTTTTTCTCCTCCTGATAATACATTACTGGTTTTTAAGGCTTCTTCGCCAGAAAAAATCATTTTTCCTAAAAACCCACGAATGTGAACTTCATCGCGTTCTTCTTCTGTTTTTGCCCATTGGCGCAACCAATCGACTAAGTTTAGGTTATTTTGAAAATATTCGTGATTTTCTGCAGGTAAATAAGCTTGATTGGTGGTAATTCCCCAATCGTAAGTACCCGAATCAGCCGTTTGTTTTCCATTTAAAATTTCGTAAAAAGCAGTTGTAGCACGAGAATCTTTAGAAAAAAGTACAATTTTATCACCTTTGGCCATATTCAAATCCACATCTTTAAATAAAAGTTCTCCTTCAAGAGAAGCACTTAAATTTTGAACGTTTAAGATTTGATCTCCCGCTTCGCGCTCTTGATCAAAAATAATCGCTGGGTAACGACGACTCGAAGGTTTAATTTCTGAAATATTTAGTTTCGAAATCATTTTTTTACGAGAAGTCGCTTGTTTTGATTTGGCCACATTCGCACTAAAACGACGAATAAATTCTTCCAATTCGGCTTTTTTCTCTTCGGCTTTCTTGTTTTGTTGTGCACGTTGTTTAGCGGCTAACTGACTCGATTCGTACCAAAAAGTATAGTTTCCAGAATAATGATTGATTTTACCAAAATCAATATCCGAAATATGGGTACAAACGGCATCTAAAAAGTGACGGTCGTGTGATACTACAATAACTGTATTTTCGTAATTGGCTAAGAAATTTTCTAGCCAAGCAATGGTTTCAAAATCCAAGTCGTTGGTAGGCTCATCCATGATTAATACATCTGGATTTCCGAATAAAGCTTGGGCCAAAAGCACGCGTACTTTCATTTTACCTTCCATATCCGCCATTAAAGTATAATGACTGTCTTCGTTAATTCCTAAATTTGACAATAACGACGCAGCATCCGAATCGGCATTCCAACCGTTCATTTCTTCAAATTGAACTTGCAATTCTCCAATTCTATCGGCGTTGGCATCATTATAATCCAAATACAATTCATCCATTTCTTTTTTTACAGCATACAGTACTTTGTTTCCCATCATTACTGTTTCTAAAACCGTATGCTCATCAAACATATTGTGGTTTTGGTTTAAAACCGACATACGTTTACCTGGCTCCAAATGCACATGACCCGAAGTTGGATCCATATCGCCCGAAATGATTTTAAGAAAAGTTGATTTTCCGGCACCATTGGCACCAATAACTCCGTAAATATTACCATGAGTGAAGGTAGTATTTACTTCGTCGAACAAAATACGTTTACCAAATTGAACTGATAAATTATTGACTGTTAACATGAATGTCTTTTATTAAAATTTTGTGCAAAAGTACGAATTTTTACGGACTTATTTAGTGCTCTTCCGATTTCTAAAAAATGATCGCAAATAAAAAAACCTTCTGAATTGCAGAAGGCTTTGAAACAAATTAGCTAATTACGCTAATGACAATAAATAAGACTACCAAAGCTATGATGGCATATCTTGTAAATTTTGAAGTTTGCATCTATCTTAATTAAAATTAGGTTTATAAAATTTCGATAGCAATATAGAATTTATAATTCAAAAACCAAAAGCAGTAGGCTTACCAAAACTTAATAAAAGAAAAAAATCCGAAAAGTATAAATACCTTCGGATTTTTTTATTTAAGAAAAACGTAAATAAAAACTATCTTTTATAAACGGTAATAACACCTAAATTATCTTTTACTTTAAGCTCGTCAACTGTCAAGTTCACAATGTCTTGTGTTGTAGAAACTCCACCAACAGTAGTTGTCAAATTATTATGTGATCGTGCATAAACACCCTCAAGTACAGTTTCATCACATGAACCATCTAACGAATTAAATGTACCAAATACAACAACGTTACTTGCTCTTAAATCCATATAATCTCTGTCGCAACCTGGATTTTCTCCAACATCGGTTAATTGTTCTTCACCATTAACTATGATTCCTTGTTGAGATTTCAACCATTTTCCTTGAATTGGGGCTAACGTTTCTCCTTCGTTATCATCATTGCTACATGAGATTGCAAAAATTCCGATGAATGCTATTAGGGCTAAAATTAAATTTCTCTTTTTCATTTTGTTTATTTTTTTATGATTAATAATGGCTAAATTACTCTTAACGTAAGCTTTTTATTTTACACAATTTTTAAGAACTTTTATATAATGTCTTTTTGAAATGGTATTTAATTCACTAAATAGTGAATTTCCTGAATCAGGAAAATGCGTAAACAAAAAAACCTGGCCAATTGACCAGGTTTTTACAGTTAGTTTCTTAAAACAAACCAAATAACAAATTAAAAGAAACTAACTCAATTCAAAATACAAAACCAAATTAAAACACAAATAACCAAACTCAATTTTAACTCGAAACGTTTTCAATTTTTGAATTAACTATCTTTAAATTAGCGAACTAATTTTTTAAAACTTTCATAAACAGCCAATTCCACATCGGCATATTCTTTTGTATTACACTTTTCAATACGGTTTTCTAAACTTTTTAAATTACTTTTTGCCGGATTATCCAAATAAACCAACAGTTCATTAGAGGCATTGCTCAGGTTTGCGGCCAAAGGAAGCAAAGGTTTTACTAAGGGAGCTTGTTGGCTCGTTGTTTGCAAACGATCATGTAAAGCCACCCATTTTTCTAAATACCCTTTTAAAATGGTTTTATCAGCTTCGGATTTAGTTTTTTGATAATCAGCTACAGCTTTTGAAAAAGCAACCGCATCGGTAGCATCGGGAACGCAAACATCTGCAAAAAGAGTAAAAGGAGAATACGTTTGGTATTCGGTTCCTCCTTTGTTACGAGAATAAATTTTTAATGGTTCGCAAACATTAGAAAAATCATTCAAAGCACTAGTATCTTGATTATTGCTTATGTTTCGAAGTAAAACTTCTTTATTTCGGATGTGCGTTACACCTAATTCTTCTAATCTAAAAGATACCTCAACTAGTCGTTTGTGCATGCTCTCTAAATCGGTAACCTCTCTAGGCGACCATAATCTTTCGGCAATGGCTGCTGTTCTGGGCCAAAGTCGCGAATCTAATGTTGTAGGAGTTGCCAATTCGGTCCACATTGTGGCTTCACCTCCTAAGATCCGAGCGCGTTCATCCTCTGTCAAGCTAACATTTCCCGGAATGGGTTCATTTAAATAATGATAATCCACAGACTGCATCAAATCCACATAAAATCCATTTGAAAGTACGGTTTTATACCCCTTTTGAGCCGCATCAAGTAATGATTTTCCAGCGGGAACACCTTCATTTGGCCCTCGCCAAGCGTGAATAATCGCGTCTTTCGACATGTCTTTAGTCATGATTTCTTCCCAACCCATTAATTGTTTGCCGTGTTTTTTAAGCATCGGCACCAATTTCATAGTGAAATATGTTTGCAAATCATGATTGGTTTTAATGTTGTTTTTCTTTTTAAATTCCTGAATTTTCGGATTAGCATCCCAATCTTTACCTTCATTTTCATCGCCACCAATGTGAAAATAAGCTCCCGGAAACAACGGACAAACCTCATCAAAAATTTCGCTTAACAACTGATAGGTTTTCGGATTGGTAGGATCTAAAGTGGGTGTAAAAATACCCGAATTTCGTTCTACAGTATAGGTTTGAAACCCAGAAGCATTGACATTTTTTTCGATATTATTAGCTGTAATCGGAATCACTTTACTACCAATTTCGGGATAAGCAGTTAAAATAGCCGTGGCATGACCCGGAACATCAATTTCGGGAATAATCATTATACCACGCTCCTCAGCATATTTTACAATTGCTTTAATTTCTTCTTGTGTATAAAAAAGACCATCCGAAGCAACATCAGTTAATTTGTGGTGCTTTTTCATTTGAATTCGCCAACCCTGATCGTCGACCAAATGCCAATGAAAAACGTTCAATTTTACAGCGGCCATTGCATCCAAATTGCGCTTAATTACATCAACAGGCTGAAAATGACGCGCAACATCTATCATTAAACCTCGCCAAGTAAAACGAGGAAGATCGGATATTTCGGTATTCGGAAAATAAAAATCCGTTCCGTTATTTTGAAGCAATTGCAATAAACTTTCGAGTGCATGCATAGCGCCCAAATCGGTCGTAGCATTAATCACAATGCTGTTGTTTTGTATCTTGAGGTAATAACTTTCGTCTTCGTATAAACCAATTTTCCCTACCGATTTACAATTAATTTGCAATTGCGCAAGGGGTTCTTCATTGGTTTTCGTAATAAATCCTTGTTCGAAAAACAAGCCCACTCTACCGTCTAATCTGCGTAAAAAACGTGTGGCAGCAGCACATAAACGGTCATTTTGCTGACCCGTAATATTAACTTTAAAATTTTTGGCAAGTAGAAAATTCCCTTCATTTACAGTTATTTTTTGAGGCCAAGGCATTAGGTTTAATTGCTCTTTTTTGACTTGAGCAGTGGCCAAAACCCCAACGAAAAGTAAGGCAATGAATTGTTTCATTTTATCTTTTTTTTAATCGTTCGAAAACGAAAATGGATACAAGCATTCTTTAAAAAAATAAAACAGAACGGTTTAACGGTAATCTCACAATAGAAAAACCGCTCTGAATTAGCAATATAGAATTTTGAGTTTTCTCTTAATAATCAAAGCGTTTGAAAGCTTCGATGGCCTCATATTCGGCAAGACCTAAATCATCGTATAAAATGGCCGTGTTTTTATTTCGATCTTCTGCACGCACCCAAAACTCGCGAGAATCATTTCCTTGAAACATCACGCGGTCTTTTTGCGATTGGTGAAATAAAATAGCATGACGTTTTAACAATACTTCTGAAGGACTTAACGGAACGGCCATATCAATTTCGTGAATATCCCATTCGTGCCAAGCGCCTCGGTAAAGCCAAAGCCAACAATCTTTCATATAAGGTTGTGATTTTAATTCTTTTAAAGCAGCAAAAATCGCATTAAGACAAACTTCGTGCGTGCCATGCGGATCGGCTAAGTCACCAGCAGCAAAAACTTGATGCGGTTTAATTTGATCGATAATGTCTTTTACAATGGCAATATCGGCTTTGCCTAGAGGATTCTTTTTTACCTGACCAGTTTCATAAAAAGGCAAATCTAAAAAATGTACATTTTCATCTTTTAATCCAATATAACGAACAGCAGCATACGATTCTCTTCTTCTAATTAAACCTTTTAATTTTCGAACTTCTAGAGAATCTATTTGATTTTCCGATTTATTATTTAGAAACTGAATTACCTCTTTAAAATTAATTCCCGACGCATCTTCGCCGATAAAATCGTTGCAAACTTCGGCAAATTTTAAAGCTTCATCATCAGTAACAGCAATGTTTCCTGAAGTTTGATAAACAACATGTACATCGTGTCCTTGCTTGATTAATTTTGAAAATGTTCCGCCCATAGAAATGACATCATCATCGGGGTGCGGACTAAACAAAATCACTCTTTTTTGAGCAGGATTGGCTCTTTCCGGACGATGCGAATCATCGGTATTGGGTTTTCCTCCTGGCCAACCGGTAATGGTGTGTTGCAAGACATTAAACATATTGATATTCAAATCATACGACGAACCTTCTTGCGCCAGTAAATCCGACATTCCGTTATTGTTGTAATCGCGGTCGGTTAATTTTAAAATAGATTGTTTTGTCTTTTCACACAACCAAACAATAGCTTTTCGTTTTAACTCTTCGTTCCATAAACATTCGCCCACCAACCAAGGTGTTTTAAATCGAGTTAATTCGGAAGCAGCCGATTGGTCTAAAACAAAAGTGGCATTGTTGTGATTTTGTAAAAAAGTAGCCGGAACTTCGGATGAAATATCCCCTTGAATAGTGCGTTTAATGACATCGGCTTTGTTTTGTCCCCAAGCCAATAACACAATTCGTTTAGAACGTAAAATTGTAGAAACCCCCATTGTAATGGCACGTTTAGGCACATTATCAATTCCGTTAAAAGCCGAAGAAGCATCTACTCGGGTAATATGATCCAGTGTTATGATTCGAGTTCCTGAATTGATGTGCGAACCAGGCTCGTTAAAACCCACGTGTCCCGTACGACCAATTCCGAGTAACTGAAAATCGAGTCCACCAGCATTCTTTATATTCATTTCATAATCAATACAATACTGATTTAATTCATCGATAGCGATGGTGCCATCCGGGATATTAATATTTTCGGGTTTAATATCAATATGATTGAATAAATTTTCGTGCATGAAATAATGATAGCTCTGATTGTTTTCTTTCGACATTGGATAATATTCATCCAAATTAAAAGTAATTACGTTGCTAAAACTTAAACCTTCCTCTTTGTGCATCCGAACCAATTCTTCGTAAACCTTTATGGGCGAAGAACCTGTGGCTAACCCCAGCACACACATTTTATTTTTTTCTTGTTTAGTACGTATTAACTGTGCGATTTCCTGAGCCACAATTTTAGAAGCTTCGGCAGAATTTTTAAAAATTTCGTTATGAATTTTTTCGTAACGCGTTTCCTCAAATTTACCAGCACTTTTATAGCTAATATCCGGTTGTATATCTAAAGCACTTTTCATTGTATTGTTTTTATAAAAGTATATAAAGATTGATCTTTTTTAAAATGACACAAGCAACGTGGTATGCTTGTGCCATTTATTTATTATTTGTTTTTAGAAGTTAGCTTTGTTAACATCCCACCACAAACGTGTAGCCCCGTTGTCTGGACCTCCTAATACCGCAACTCCAGACTCAACCCCTTTAGGGTTATTTGCAACCTCAGTTTGCGCAAATGGTAATCTACGTACACCTAATTCAGTGCTGATTACGCCACCACTTTTGTTGTTCGCAATTCTGAATAATTTTGGATAACCTGTTCTTCTAAACTCCGACCAAGCCTCTTGACCATCAGGATAGGTAGCAATCCATTTTTGGGTGATAATTTTTTCAAGATTTTCTTCATTGGTAGTACCCCAAGCCACTGTAACTTTAGAAACGGCTGGCGTATTATTTGCAGGGAACAATGGATCTACGTAATCCAATGCTTTTTTAGTATTATCTGCAGAATAAGCAGCGGCTCCACTAACACCATTTTGCTCAAAAGATGCTGCAATACCTGCCTCGTACAATTCTTTACCAGTACCACCCATATTCCATCCTCTTAAAGCACCTTCGGCTCTTAAGAAATATACTTCTGCCGTAGTCATCCAAGTAACTAGACCATTTTTTGTTCTTGGTCCTGTTTGTGAAAATTTAGCATACGATGTTCCAGATGGATAGGTAACGCCTGTTCTAACCGAAGCGTATTGTCCTGGAGTAATTTCTGCAGTATTCCAGTATTTAGCAATTCGAGGATCTTCATACCCTCCTAGAATAGATTGCATATCGGCTCCCATAAATAGGCCAACCCAAGAGTGACTCATTACATCAATAACCTCTAAATTAACAGATGGTTTTACATTCATCACATCGCTATTTGTTTTGAAAACACCTATAGAATGTGACACTGCTTTTTCGGCTTCCGTTTTTGCTAATGCAGCATCGGCTTTCACAACACGCATTGCCATTCTTAAACGAAGTGAGTTAGCGTACTTAATCCATTGTGAATAATCTCCGTCATAAACAGATAAATCTGTTCCTTTAAAACTCGAGGCTTCACCAGCGTTAACTCTTTTAGTCAATTCTTCCACTGCAAAGTCTAAATCTTTAAACATTTGGGTGTAAATATCTTTTTGAGAATCGTAAAGAACAGCTCCTAAATCACCAAATTTAGAATAAACAGCTGGTCCATACATATCGGTTATTCTTTGCATTTGCGCCACTTTTATAATCAATGACCATGCATAAAATTGATCAAATTTACCTTCAGCCCTTTGTTTTACTTTATACATATTCGAAATAACATCTAAATAAGCGACATCCCATGCATAGTAATTCCATCCCGGATTTAGCGCATAATCATAATTATTTAGAGGTCCAAAAGGAACTGGTGTAATCATATAACCGGACCAAGCATCGGCTTGTAAACTTTGTTGTATTTGATATTGCCAAGTAATATCTGAAATATACATTCTACTAAAAGAAGGTTTAAACAAACTTTTAATATTGTTGTAATCTTGCTCAATTTGCCCTGTGGTAGCACCTTCTGGGTTTGTATTTATCTCCTCGA
This sequence comes from Flavobacterium agrisoli, assembly GCF_016522065.1. GTDB lineage: Bacteria > Bacteroidota > Bacteroidia > Flavobacteriales > Flavobacteriaceae > Flavobacterium > Flavobacterium agrisoli. The sequence continues at coordinate 877,258 of NZ_JAEHFV010000001.1, forward strand.
AATTATCTGTACAACTAAACGCTGCAAGTAAAGAGAAGCAAATTGCTGTTCTTTTTAATTTATTTATTGTCATGATTGTAAGATTAGAAAGTTAAGTTTAAATTAAGACCAATGCTTCTTGTTGATGGTAAACCAAATACATCAACTCCTTGCAAACCTTCTCCTGTACTTAATGCAACGTTTGGATCGAAAGGTGCATCTTTGTAGATAAAGAATAAGTTTCTAGCAATTAATGAGATTGTTGCCGCCTGCACTAAAGGTAATTTATCTCTCTTAAAAGTATATCCTACCGAAACCTCTCTTACACTAACATTCGTTGCATCGTATACATACTCTCCAGATACTCCGTTTCTTCCTGCAGTTTGCGTGTAATAAGTAAACGCATCCATTGTTGTTACAGGTGCTCCAGTTGTTGCATTCACACCATTAATTTGAACTCCTCCGGCATTTCTAGCATCACCCGTTGCTTTTGAAACTCCATTTTGATCGTTGATAGCTTGTGTCAAACTTAAAACTTCGCCTCCAAAACGACCATCAATTAAAACATTTGCTGTAAATGATCCAATTTTGAAAGTATTTGACCAACCTAACATAAAATCAGGATTAGCATTTCCAACTTCTTCCCAATCTGTTCTTTGAATTGTATTATCACTATTAACTAATATTCTTCCTTGATCATCTCTTTTAAAATTATAACCTTCAATTACTCCAAAAGGTCTTCCTTCGATTAATGAGAATCGGTATGAATTAGATCCTGGGTCTGTAAGTGTAATTCTTCCTCCTTCTCCTTGATCTGCCGGAATATCATTTACAGTACTTTTGTTTTGAGAATAATTTAGATTGGTATTCCAACTGAATTTATCATTTTGGATAATGTCTGCATAAACAACAGCTTCAAAACCTTTATTAGTGATACTTCCTGCGTTGATGAAATAATTTACATATCCGTTAAGGTTTGTTGATGCTGCTGGAATTTGCATTAACTGATTTTTTGTTTCTGAATTATAGTACGACAATTCGAATCCAAATCGATTGTTAAAGAATCTCCATTCGGTACCTAACTCAAACTCCGATTTTAACTCCGGTTTCAAAGTAGTTCCTGGTATTGGTCCGCTAGTTGGCACAATACTACCTGCCACTATAGATACTGTTGGGTTTGTAATATAAGCCGAAATATCGTTACCCACTTGAGCATAAGTAGCTCTAACTTTCCCAAAACTGATAACATCTGGCATTGTAAACATTTCGCTCAGAATACCTGTAAGACCAACAGATGGATAAAAGAAACTTGGATTATCAGTATTTGTTAATGTAGATGACCAGTCGTTACGAGCAGCAGCATCTAAAAACAAATAATCTTTGTACCCAAAAGTAGTTGCAGCAAATACAGACTGAACCTCTCTTTGGTAAGCTGTTTGTACATTTCCTGAATTATTAACAAAATTTCCTAAAGTAAAAATGTTAGCATAAACCAAACCAGCACCAATTCCAGAGTCAAGATTTACACCTGCGCTTTTACCATTATTAATACTAGCACCAATTGTTCCGTTAAAAGAAAAATTTTCAGATATGTTTGTATCAATAAGACCAATTAAATCGGCGTAATTTTGAGAACTTGTTAACGTTGAATTTATAAATCGACCATTGGCATGCACAATTGAAGTGGCAGATGTAGCAAACATTTCTTTTTGAAAATTACCCTCACTTCTATTATAACTATATCTTGAAGTTAAGTGAAACCAATCTGCAATTTTATAATCTAACGCAATTGCACCGTTAAAGAAATTATTGCTATCAACCGATTTTTGTCTGTTAATTTGCCAGTACGGATTCTCGTTACTTTCGTTTACAGCAGCAAATCCTGGGTAATTTTGTTTCATCATATTTCTTACCGGATCATAAATTTCATAATTCTTCAAATCATTTAAACTAAAAGCTCTTGGATGAGAATAAACTCCGGCAATTGGGTTAAAATACAAACCATTTACGGGTCTGTTGTCAATTTCTTGAACCACGTAATTACCTGTTACAGCAACGCTTAATTTATCTTGAAAAAATTTACCAGTTTGACGAATTCCAAAGTTATTTTTCTTTAAATGATTTCCAGGCATAATTCCCGAAGCATTTGTATTGGCATACGTTAAACTAGTTGAATTACCTTCGGTAGCTTTAGAGAAAGACATAGACGTAATTTGAGTAACACCGGTATTAAAGAAATCTTTGATATCACCTTCTACTTTTTGTTTAGCTCCCCAAGATCTTGCGTCTCCTTCATTTGAAGTATAATCGGATTGAAATTCTGGTAAATAAGCAGCAGAATCAAAATTGGTTACCGAATTAACATTAAAGGTTTCAGAACCAGCTTTTGCTTTTTTAGAAGAAAGCAAAATAACACCATTAGCTCCTTGAGAACCATATAATACTGAAGCCGCCGCACCTTTAAGAACCGTCATTCCTTCATAATCATCGGGATTAATTAATGAAGTAATATCACCTCCATCACGGTTACCTCCTGCTAAATCTCCAAACGTGCCGTTGGGTTGAGCAGCTCCAGAGCTAACTAAAGGAATACCATCTATTACATACAAAGGTTGGTTGTTTGTGAAAGACGAATTACCACGAATAACTACCTTAGTAGAACCACCTGCTCCAGAAGAACTCTTTGTTACAGCAACTCCAGCAATTTTACCGGCTACTGTATTAATTAAGTTGGCATCTTTCACACGTGTAAGCTCTTCCCCTTTCAGTTCCTGAGCGGCATACGTTAACGATTTTCTTGTCTTTTTAATACCTAAAGAAGTTACGACTACTTCATTAAGAGCATTTGTAGCACCTTGCAGTAACTGTACATTTACAACAGCTGCGTCACCTACTACAACAGTTTGTGTTTCTAGACCTACATAAGAGAAAACCAAAGATTGACCTTTTGTAGCCTCGATGGTAAAAGTTCCATCAAAATCGGTAGCAGCACCCGTTGTATTTCCTTTTACAACAATGGAAGCTCCTGGCAAAGGCATTCCATCAGCATCTGTTACCACCCCTTTGATACTTTTTACTTGAGCAAGCGAAACTTGCGCAGTAAAAGCCATCATAAAGATTAAGAGAATTTTTTTCATGTTTATTTATTTTGTTAGTTATGGTGTAAATGTATTGTTAACGCATTCTTAAAAAAAATAATTTATACCAACAGCATCCTTCTTTCAACAAACAGCATTTTTCAATCAATAATGCGTTTTACGAAAACGTTATATCTAAAATATAAAGCAAGGAATTTAAAAAAAAGCGAATAATTATTTAAAAATATGTACATTTCGACCTTGTTTCAACTAGCTTTAAAACTACAAACTTTTTACGAACTACGTTAACATTATCATAAATTGGGAAAATTTAAAGAAATGAAGTTCGATATCAAACTCCAAAATCATTTGTGGTTTTGGGGCGGTTATTTTATCTTGAATTTTTTACGTTGGGGAGCCTATTTTGAAGATTATCTATATTCATTCAAATCAAATTTGGTCGAATTTTCGTTGCACATTCCCTTGGTTTATTTCAATTTATTCTTCTTAGTACCTAAATATGTTTTAAAATCAAAATACACGCAATACGCCCTTTATTTAGTACTATCCCTTTTTGTGGTTTATTTATTAAAAACGAGTTTAACCTATTATTTAATTTCGGAAGATATTTGGCCTGAAGCCAATAATGAATACCATCCTTTTGACATTAATCACATTATTGCCGTTTGCATTGGCGAATTGTATGTACTTGCTATGGCGTCATCGGTATATTTAACTTTGACTTGGTTGAAAGAACGAGAACGCAACCGAGAATTACGTGAAAACCAACTCAAAATAAAATTGAAATACCTAAAAAATCAAATGCAACCGCATTTTTTCTTTAATACTTTAAATAATTTATATGCTTTATCATTAGAATCTTCTAATAAAGTACCGGACGTGATTTTAAAATTATCGGGGTTAATGGAATATGTTTTATATGATATTCAAAATACCAAATGGGTTCCTCTCATTAAAGAAATAGATTACATTCAAAATTACATCGAAATTGAAAAATTGAGGTTTAAAAATGTTGAGGTTTCTTTTAATATCGAATCTAATATTGATGTTGTTTTGGTTCCGCCTTTAATTTACATTTCCCTTATCGAAAATGCCTTTAAACACGGTGGCTATCAAAACGAAAATTTAAAAATAAAAATCAATTGCAGCATTACGCCCGATCAAAAACTCGATTTTGAAATCTTAAATAATTTTGTATTTTCACCCAATTTAAAAGAAAAAAAGGGCATTGGTTTACAAAATACCAAAAAGAGATTGCGACTGCTTTTTAAAGACGATTTTGTTTTTGAACAAAAAATAAAGTTTAATTTTTTTATAATACGCCTACAAATACCCATTACGAATGAAGATTAAATGTGTTTTAGTTGACGATGAACCGTTAGCCATAAAAGTTTTAGAAAATTACTTTGCAAATTTTACCGATTTTGAAGTAATAGGCACGTTTAATAATGCCCTTGAAGCCTTGGAGTTTATCAATTCTAATTTGGTTGATGCTGTTTTTTTAGATATTAACATGCCCATGATGACTGGTTTTGAGCTTATTCATTTAATTGAAAGTAAAACCAAAGTTATTATTACGACTGCTTTTAGAGAATTTGCTGCCGAAAGTTACGATTTGGATGTTCTAGATTATTTGGTAAAACCCATACCATTGCCACGTTTCATAAAATGCATCAACAAAATTACCACCGAATACCAACTGAAACACAATATTAAAATTGAAAGTCACCGCGTAGAACCGCATATTTTTATAAAAGTCGATAAAAAAATGATTAAAATAAACATCGACGAAATTTTGTTTGTAGAAGGGATGAAAGAATACATAAAAGTAATTACTCCCGAAAAAACCTACATCACGCACAAATCATTAACGGCTTTAACAGACGAACTTCCGACCGATCGTTTTATGCGCATTCATAAATCGTATTTAATAGCTACAGATAAAGTAAAATCAATTGAAGGTAACCGAATCCAAATTGCTTCTTTCACTTTACCTATAGGTCGAAATTACAGCAAAGAGGTAAAAACAAAAATTTTCGAATAATTATTTCTTTATACTTCAAAAAAATAACACATTGTTGAAAAAAACATGTCGTTGGTTTAAAATCCGCAATTTTTATAGGTTTAAATTTTTTTTTAAAAAGTTGAACAAATATATTTACGCTCTTCTAAAAACTAAAAAATTTAAAAAACTAAACCAATTCTATTATGAATTCAACCAATGCACAAACCAAATGGGGGCAATTTATCCCGTTAGTAATCGTATTTTTCTTTTGGGGATTTGTAGCCGCTAGTAACGACATTCTGATTCCGGTTTTCAAAACAGCATTTAACCTTTCACAAGGCGAAAGTCAATTAGTAGCTTTTGCATTTTATATTGCTTACACAGTAGGTTCTTTAATTTATATGGGTATTTCGTTTGTTTTAAAAGAAGACTTAATCAATAAAATTGGCTATAAAAATGGTCTTTCGTGCGGATTAATCATTTCAGCATTAGGAACTTTATTATTTTATCCCGCAGCCAACACAGGATCATTTACTTTAATGCTAAGCGGATTGTTTATTGTAGGTTTAGGTTTTTCGTTGCAACAAACAGTCGCCAATCCACTTGCTATTGCTTTAGGCCCTATTGCAACGGGATCGCAACGTTTAACACTTGCTGGCGGTATTAATAATTTCGGAACGACTATTGGTCCGTTAATTGTAAGTTTTGCCATTTTTGGACCTCATACCAACGCTACTAGTACAGCGAGCATTGAAAGTGTTAAAATTCCGTATTTGGTCTTAGGATTGGCGTTTCTTTTGGTTGCTATTTTTCTTAAATTCTCTTCTTTACCCGATAAACCAGAACTTATTGTAGAAGAGGAATTAGCCCAAGGAAGTATTAATAAAAATTCAGCTTTACAATACCCACAATTGATCATGGGAATGATTGCAATCTTCTTATATGTGGGCGTAGAAGTATCAACTGCTAGTAATTTACCGGCATATATGGAAAGTAAACTAGGCTTTTTAACCAAAGACGTAGCGCCTTATATTTCGCTGTATTGGGCGAGTTTAATGATTGGGCGTTGGACAGGAGCTGTTGAAGCTTTTACAAACGATTTAAGCCTACAAAAAATACTGCGTTTTATTGCTCCTTATTTGGCTTTTGGTATCTTTTTAGCAGTAAACGCCATTGCTAATCACGATTTAACTCCTTTTTATATTTACGGATTAATTATTTTGGTTTTAATTGCTGCTGATATGGCTAGTAAAGGAAATCCTGCCCGAATGTTATTGATTTTTTCTTTTTGTGGCATTGTGGCTTTATTAATCGGAATGTTTACTACCGGAATTGTTAGTGTATATGCCTTTACCAGCGTAGGATTATTTTGCAGTACCCTTTGGCCTTGTATTTTCACCTTAGCAGTTAGTGGCTTAGGAAAAAATACCAGTCAAGGAAGTAACTTTTTGATTATGATGATTATGGGTGGTGGATTTGTAAGCGTTTTTCAAGGTATGGTAGCCGAAAGTATCGGTATTCAATTTAGTTATGTAGTTGGTGTATTTTGTTTTGCTTATTTAGCCTTTTATGCTTGGAGTGCCAGCAAAACGCTGAAAAAACAAGGTATTGATTTTGATAAAAAAATAGCGGCAAACCATTAACTAAAAACACTATTTAAAAAAAATAAAAAAGAGGTTTTGCGTAAAAACCTCTTTTTATAACTAAAATACCAAATTTTACAAGTCGTTTTCTAACCAAGCTTGCATCATCCAGATCGTTTTTTCTTGCTCAGCGATAAAATCACTCATCATAGAATTGGTTCCTTCATCGTTAATTTCGTCTGATTTTTCCAAAATTACTCTTTCAATTTTAAGTAAATCGGTTAACGAATCTACAATCAATTGAACCGCTTTTTCATCTTTCGAAATATTTTTACCAACTTTTAATTTATTCTCAGAAATATAATCTTCAAAAGTATGCAATGGCGTACCTCCTACTGTTAGCACACGCTCGGCTATTAAATCAATTTTTAATTGCGAATCGGTATAAAGTTCTTCAAATTTCACATGTAATTCGAAAAAACGTTTTCCTCTAATATTCCAATGAATTCCTCTTAAATTTTGGTAATACACCTGAAAATTAGCTAATAAAATGTTTAATTCTTTAACCATTTCCTCCGATTCCTTTACGGGTAATCCTAATATATTTGTTTTCATAGTGTGGATATTTTATGCGATTTTTAGTAATAATTACAAATTTAAGGAAACTAAACTCAAAAACATATAATTAAAAATGATATTTTATTATTTTTGCATCATAAAAATCTATCAATATGACCATTACACAATTGCAATATGTACTGGCAGTAGCCGAATATAAAAATTTTACTCTCGCTGCCGAAAAATGTTTTGTAACCCAACCCACATTGAGTATGCAAATTCAAAAGATTGAAGAAGAATTGAACATTTTGATATTTGATAGAACTAAAAAACCCATTCAACTTACCGAAATTGGTCAAAAAATTGTTTCTCAAGCCAAAAATATAGTAAACGAAGCCGACCGAATCAAAGACATTGTAGAGCAACAAAAAGGATTTATTGGTGGTGAATTCAGATTGGGAATAATACCCACTATAATGCCCACTTTATTACCGATGTTTTTAAATAATTTCATTAAAAAATATCCGAAGGTTAAATTACTCATTGAAGAATTAAATACAGATGAAATTATTTTAAAATTAAAAAATGGTCATTTAGATGCTGCTATTGCCGCCACACCATTGGAAGATGAAAAAATAAAAGAAATTGTATTGTATTTTGAACCTTTTGTAGCCTATATACCCGAAAGTCATAGCTCGTTCCAAAAAGAAGAAATTACCATAAATGATTTGGATGTGAGTGAAATTTTGCTTTTACAAGACGGACATTGCTTTCGAGATGGAATTTTAAATTTATGCAAAACGGCAAACACTACCGATCAAAAGAATTTTCAAATAGAAAGTGGTAGTTTTGAAACACTTATAAAATTAGCCGATGAAGGTTTAGGAACTACTTTATTACCGTACTTACATACGCTCGATTTAAAAGAAAATGACCAGAAAAAACTTCGCCATTTTGCCGAACCAAAACCAGCCAGAGAAGTGAGTTTAATTTTCCCTAAAACAGAATTAAAAATGCAAATTATAGATGCTTTACGAAGTACTATTGCTGGTGTAATCAAAGGTGCTATCGTATTTCAAAACGTACAAATAATCAGTCCGTTATCTAAAAAATAAGAAAGGAGCCCTTTAGAGACTCCTTTCTATATTTTATAACTTTACTAACAATAAGCATTCTTTTAATTCTGGTTTTTCAGTTGTAAAACTCAATAGCCATTCTTGCAACAATTCCATTTCGTAAGGTAAAAGTGTTTTGATAGCTTTTTCTAATTCTTTACAAAAAAGCACCGGGTCGAAACTTACTCTTTCAAGTATTGATTTCGTGTAATCAAACATCATTTTAGACATAATAACTTAAGATTTCGGGGTTATCTTATTATTTTAATTAGTAGTAAAAATAAAAAGTTTTTAAAATAATCACGGTTTTTTTAACATTATTTTTTCATTTTGTTTTTACGAATACGTTTTCTTAATTATAATTGTGCAACAAAAAAACACCTCAGTAGCTTTAAAATCAAGCCTTTTTAGTTGCCCGAAGCATTTCTCTTTTGCCAGGCGGTCCTTCTAGTTTTTCTACGATAAATCCTACTTCCAACATACTTCTTTTAACAACTCCTTTAGCAGCATAAGTAACTAAAACACCATTTGGTTTTAAAGCAACATACATTTTTCTAAAAATTTCGGTACTCCATAATTCCGGTTGCACCCGAAAACCAAAAGCATCAAAGTATATCAAATCAAAAGCTTCTTCATCCCTAATGGTATCAAAAAATTGTTTTCTTTTAATAAGGGAAAAATGGGGGGCTATAGCTGTCTTTTCTTCCCAATTTGAATCGTGCATCAATTGAAAATTATGTTTAAAATCTTCCGCATTTAATTCCTGTACATAATTTAATTTTACCACCTCTTCTGCAGAAACAGGATAAGCCTCTACTCCAACATAGTCAATATTTTGATTGATTTTTTGAGCTTCTAAAAAAGTAATAAATGCGTTAAGTCCCGTTCCAAATCCAATCTCTAAAATAGAAATGGCTTTTACCTTAAATAAAGATAATCCGTTTTTAATAAAAACATGTTTCGCTTCTTGAATCGCACCGTGTTTAGAATGATAACATTCGTCCCAGTCGGGTAAATGAATAGTGGTTGAACCATCGGAGGTTTGTATAATTTCTCTTTTCACAATAAAAAGGGTCGTTTTTTGTTTAATTATATCCAAATTTAAACAAATCAAATGCGTATGCGTTAAAAAAAAAGAGATATTTCGAAAATATGATATAAAAAAGCAGGGTTTCGAATCGAATTTTAAAAAATAAATAAATCGCAGTTAATTGCTTTAAAATCTATCATTTTGGCAAGCAAATATGTATTTTTTATTTAATTTTGCAGTTATGTTGTGTAAATATTTACTAACATATCCTCTTAAACAATTCGTTAATACGATTAAATAGCACATTAACAACACTTTACCATGAGTATAACTCTAACAAACAAAATCGAAATTACAAAGGCTACCACTTCAAAAATAAATTCGGTAGATTTTGACAACTTAAGCTTTGGTGCTGTTTTTACAGACCATTTATTTGAATGTGATTTTAAAAATGGAGCATGGCAAACACCGGTCATTAAGCCGTATGCCCCATTTTCGTTAGACCCATCTGCTAAAGTCTTTCATTATGGTCAAGCTATTTTTGAAGGAATGAAAGCGTATAAAGATGAAGACGATGCTATTTGGTTATTTCGTCCAGACGAAAATTTCAAACGTTTTAATAGCTCTGCTACCCGTATGGCAATGCCTGAGGTACCAGAAGAAATTTTTATTGGAGGTTTGAACGAATTATTAAAAATTGATGCTAAATGGGTTCAAAAAGGAAATGGGAGTAGCATGTACATTCGTCCATTTATGATTGCAACCGGTGCTGGTGTAGTTGCAAATCCTTCTGATGAATACAAATTCATGATTATCTTATCCCCAGCACAAGCTTATTATGCTGGCGAAGTAAAAGTAGTAATTGCCGAGCATTACAGTAGAGCCGCTAACGGCGGAATTGGTGCTGCAAAAGCGGCTGGAAATTACGCTGGACAGTTTTATCCAACGACACTAGCAAATAAAGATGGTTTTCAGCAAATTATTTGGACCGATGATGCCACCCACACTAAATTAGAAGAAGCAGGGACAATGAATGTGTTTTTTAGAATAAATGACACCTTGTTAACTGCTCCAACAAGTGAGCGTATTTTAGATGGTATAACGCGTAAAAGTTTATTAGCTATGGCCGAAAAAGAAGGAATTAAAACGGAAGTTCGTTCGGTTTTGGCTTCTGAATTGGTTGAGGCTGCCAAAAACGATTCTTTAAAAGAAATTTTTGGAGCGGGAACTGCAGCTGTTATTAGTCCTATAAAAGGTTTTTCATATAAAGATGAATATTACGAAATGACAAAACCAGCTGATTCTTACGCAGAATTACTAAAAGAGAAACTTACCAGTTTGCAAAATAAATTATCAGAAGATACTTTTGGTTGGACTGTAAAAGTAGAATAAATATTAATTGTATACTTAAAAAAAGATAGGGATTTTCAAATTTGAAAATCCCTATCTTTTTTATATCAATTTAGAAAAATCGGGCTTAAAATAATTTGGTCCTTTCATTACTTTTCCATCTTCACGATAAATGGGCTGACCATCTTCGCCTAATTTACTCATATTACTACGCTGAATTTCATCAAAAACAGCTTCAATTTTATCTTGTAAACCATGTTCGATAATGGTTCCGCACAAAATATACATCATATCGCCTAAGGCATCGGCAATTTCGACTAGATCATTATTCTGCACTGCTTCCAAATATTCTTCGTTTTCTTCTTTCATTAAATTGTATCGAAGTAAATTTTTAACCGTACCCAAATCGGCCGTAGGATTTTGTTGGTAACCTATTTTAAAAGCAGTATGAAATTCTTTAACTGCATCCAATTGTTTTTGCATAATCATTCAATTAATTGAAACGCAAATTAGCAACATTTCTTAAACTATTCGCTACATTTGTCTCAAAATTTTAAATTATGTTTAGCCAAGGACAGCTCATATTTGCCATTTGTTTTTTTATCGCATTTGTAATCTTTATTAGCATTGCATATCGTAAAGACCTAAAAATGCACCGCTTATTTTATAAAGGCAATTTTAAAGTCTTATTAGGATTTATTGCTTTTATACTTATTTTATTCTTGATTAAAATATTTTTCAAAAGATAACTTAAAACACCTTTTTTAAATTCTTTTTTTAAAAGAGGAGTTGTTATTTTCCTATAAAAATTTATACTTTTATAACTTAATCCCCAAAACATTAACTATTCGGATATGAAGATTTTAAAATACATTTTTCTATTACTTTTATTAAGCTTAATTACAGTTACTGTTTTTTTAGCTACTCAAAAAGGGGATTTTACTATCGAAAGAAGCCGAATTATAAAAGCACCAAAAACCGCTTTATTTAATTATATAAACGATTATAGAAATTGGGAAGATTTTAGTTCTTGGATGATTGACAATTCTGCCAATACAGTTAATTATGGCGAAATTTCATCAGGTAAAAATGCTTATGTTTCTTGGGTTAACAATGAAAATCAAGGAGATATTAAAACCATTTCTACAAAAAACACGGATGAAATTCAGCAAAAATTAAACTACGATGGTACTTTAATTGATAGTCAGATTACATTTAAAGATACTATTGGCGGAACCAAAGTAACTTGGGAAACCAAAGGTGAAATGAGCTTTTATCATAAAGTTTACACCTCATTAAATGGCGGAGCCGATAAAATTATTGGAACAGTATACGAAAAAACGCTTTTAAATTTGGATAAAATTTTGGATTTTGAAACCAATACGTACGCCATAAAAGTAAACGGTGTTGTAAAAAAATCGGAAAGTTTTTATATCAAACAAACTTTTACCAGCGAAATTCAAAAAATTACTAAAAATGCTCGCATCGTAATTCCTAAATTAGTTGAATTTTGCTCAAATAATGGCATTGCAGCAAATGGAAAACCGTTTATAATTTACCATACTTACGACACTTCCAAAAACCTAGCTAAAATATCAATTTGCTTGCCTATCAATAAAGAAATTTTCACCAGTTCTGGAAGCGATATTTTAACTGGAAAACTCGAAGCTTTTGAAGCAGTAAAAACTACGTTAACCGGTGATTATTCGCATAGAGAAGAAGCCATTGCCAAAACAATTCAGTTTGTTAACAACGAAAAATTAATACTAAATCCATCTTGGTCTCATCTAGAAATCTTAACTTCTAGCAAACAAGACATAAAAAGTCCTTCAAAATGGGTAACCGAATTGTATTACCCTTTAAAACCAAAACCGGTTGCAGTTGCAAGACCGGTATACCAACCAAGAGCAGAACCAGTTGAGGTAGCACCAGCGCCTAAACACGAAGAACCTGAACAAGAAACATCCGAATTTTAATTCGTTAGCCATTTAAACCTTTTCTATAAATTCTATTCTAAAAAAAGGAAACATTTAATTTTGATTGACGAAAAAGAATTTATACAACAATTATTAAACCCGAAAACGCAAAATGTTGCGTTTCAAAAACTCTTGTCCGAATATCAAAAGCCGTTGTACCATCACATTCGAAACATTGTTTTGAATCATGATGATGCCGATGATGTTTTGCAAAATACTTTTGTAAAAGTTTTTCAGTACTTAAAAAATTTTAAAGGCGAAAGCAAATTGTTTTCGTGGATGTATCGAATTGCGACCAACGAATCATTGACTTTTTTAAATCAGAAGGCAAAATTAAGCGGAATAACATCGGAAGAATTACAAAACAAAACCATCAACAATTTACAATCGGACAGTTATTTTGATGGAAACGAAATTCAGATAAAATTACAAAAAGCCATTGCGACCTTGCCCGAAAAACAACAATTGGTCTTTAAAATGAAATATTTTGAAGAACTTAAATACGAGGACATCTCCGAAATTTTAGGAACTTCGGTTGGTGCTTTAAAAGCTTCCTATCACCATGCTGTAAAAAAAATAGAAACTTTTATCACTTCAAATTAAACCTTTTACATTTAAAATAGTCTTACATACATGAATGATTTTAAATTACATAACCATCCAAAAATAGCATCGGGTTTTCAAACTCCCGATAATTATTTTGAAACGTTATCAGCTAAAATAACACATCAAATTGCAGTAGAAGAAAAACCGGTTGTTGCATTAAATAAAAAAATTACCACTTTTTGGTATGCAGTAGCTGCCGTTTTAGTATTGGCTTTGATGGTACCTACAATTAATTATTTTAACAATCCACTGCGACAAGTAGATGAAGCCACTTTAGAGTCGTATTTATCCTACCAAACCAATTTAAATCAATACGATTTGATAAATGAATTGGATATGCAAGATGTAAACCAACTCAATAAAAGCATAACATTGGAAGATGAGGCTATTGAAGATGTTTTGATTACTAATCCAAATATTGAGAATTATATTTCAGAATAATCCGCTTATGAAAACAAAAAATATTTTCACTATCATATTGCTTTTACTAAGCATTAGTTTTTATGCTCAAAAAGAAAGTAGCGATCCTAAACGCGAAAAAATTAAAGCCTATAAAATTTCTTTTCTTACAAGTGAATTGAATTTAACTTCGGCCGAAGCAGAGAAATTTTGGCCTATGTACACTACTTATGATGATAAACAATTTGATTTGCGTCATAAAAAAATGAAAACATATTTACGAAAATTAAAAGATGAAAATGTAAATGCACTTTCAGAAAAAGAAGCATTATCACTTTTAAACCAAATTGAAAATACGGATGATGAATTGTATGCCCTAAAAAAGAAATACAATTCGGAATTGAAAAGAATTCTCCCTGCAAAAAAAATCATCTTATTAAAAAAATCAGAAGACGATTTTAACCGAAAATTATTGCAACAATACCGCGACAAAAAATAAGACTTGCTTATAAAATAACGAATTTGCCTAGTCCCTTGAATAATTTTGTTATTCAGGGGACTTTTATTTTAATTGAATTTGATACGAATCAATTTATTGCGACCGGCAGCAATCGCTGTTTTTTCATTCATAAAACGAATAGTGTACAATTGGCTATCATCAGATAATTTTAACCAACTCTGTCCTCCATCAAGAGAATAATGAATTCCCAAAGCTCCTACAACAATTATTTTTTTCCCTTTACTATTTGGTACATACTGGACACAAGAAGCATACCCAAAAGCCCTATTTTCGGCAACCAATTGCCATGTTTTTCCGCCATCGTTAGTTATCGCTTTATTACCCGAATTTTGATTTGGAATTTCGTAATCGCCACCTACTATCATACCTGTTTTGGCATCATAAAAATCGCCAGAAAAAATTCCGGTCATGGTTTTCCCCTGAATTATGGGTGTTGGATAATCACTCCATGATTTCCCAAAGTTATCCGACAAAAATATTCTGGCTTTTTTTCCGCCAGTTACCAACCATGTTTTGTTTTTTTTGATGACAATATTAGAATTACTTGCAGCAAAAAATGCTTCTCCTTCAAAAAGTTTCGGAGCAAGATTTTGTGCGACTTTTTGCCAACTTTGCCCACCATCATGTGTCAAAATTATCGATATAACACCCTCAATAGGATCGCCAACCGCTATTCCGTTTTCACTATCCCAAAATTGCATGCTGTCGTAAAATACATTTTCGTGGGTCTCTTTATATACCAATTGGTATGTCAAATCTTTTTTGGATATTTTATAGAGTAAAGCCGGATTCGCAACACTTAAAACAAAAATATTTTCTTGATTTTGAGCTATGCTTCGAAACTCTAATGCTAGCGAATCGGACACAATTTTTATCTCATTTCTTTTATTTTCGATTAAATCAAAATAGCCAAATCGATTAGCATCAGCTGCATACCAAACCTTTGAATTCTCACAAACAATAGCTCTTATACTTATTTTATCTTGAAATAAAGTATCAATTTTTACAACAGTATCACTTTCAACCATATTTAAGCTACTAGCTGATTTACAATTAGTTACTATTAAAAAAATCAAAAAAAGAAATCCTATATTTTTCATAATTAAAAACTTATTTTAAAAACTGTACAAATCATTTTTTTTTGTGGCATAGTAATTGGATAAATTGAAATACAAATCTTTAATCAGAATTGCCATGAAAACGAAATTACTTATACTTAGCCTAGTTTTTGCAATAACTACTTCTATTTATGCACAAGCAGGCGCTACTGTTTACGCTAAAAATTCAGATATTAGCGATAATCTTGATCTTAGAGCCGTAGCTTCTATTTTTGGAGAATCTCGAAATTTAGAAGATTTTGAGCGTCGACTAAACGAACCTAAATACCAAATTTCAAATTTAGATTTAAATAATGACAATCGAGTTGATTATTTACGCGTAATTGAAAGTGTAGAAGATAGAATGCATTTGGTTATCATTCAATCCATTTTAGATCGTGATGTTTACCAAGATGTGGCAACCATCGAAGTTGAACGAAACAATTATAACAACGTAAATATTCAAATTGTGGGTAACGACTATTTATATGGTCCCAACTTTATTTATGAGCCGGTTTTTGTAAGTAATCCCATTATTTATACTTCATTTTGGGTAACAAATTATCGCCCCTATTATTCAACTTGGGGATGGAATTACTATCCTAATTATTATATTTCTTGGAGACCTTACCCAATATATCGTTACCGAAATAATGTAAATGTGTGTATTAATGTTCATAATACCTACAATTATGTAAATGTTAGACGAAGCAATAGAGCGGTTGTGCTTTACGATTCTAGAAGAAGTAATGGTTATGAAAGACTACATCCAAACAATAGTTTTGTAAACCGAAATGCCAATGTAAATAATCGTTATGAATTAGAACAACGACGTGTTTCTTATCAATCAGAAAGACGTAACAGCAATTTTAGTTCGAATACAACTACCATAAATTCAAGAAATACAACCGCTAGAACTAGTTCTTCAAACAGCGAAAATAGCAGTGTTAGTAGCTCTCCAAACTCTGTTAATAATCGTGTAATCACAAACACAAATAATCGTAATTATTACACAAATAGACAATCATCTTCGGCCAGCATAACGAACAACAATACATCTAGAAACACTAATTCAAGAATGTCAAATTCTAGCCAAAACACTATTTCTAGAAATAACAGTTCCAGAAGTTATTCGACATCAAATGATAATTTATCTAGAAGAAATTCAAGTTCTGTTGCCAATACAAATCGTAGCTCAGCTGCTCCTGCGACTAGAAGCGAAAGTCCACGAACTGCTACAAACAACTCTAGAAGCGGTTCGAATATGAGTCAGAATAGAGAGCGTTCTTCCAGCAATAACAGTAATTTTAGCAACCGAAGAGGTTAAAAATAATGCCTTTAAAAATTTTCAAAACACGATGCAGGTCATCGTGTTTTTTATGTTTTTAAGTTTTAATGTCGAAATTTTATATATAATACTGTAAATTTGCACCGTCTGTTAAAAAAGTAATATGAGCGCATCGCATAAAAACTTACACAGTAAGTTAACTTTAGGGGGATTGTTAATTACACTTGGAATAATTTATGGAGATATTGGTACTTCGCCGCTCTATGTAATGAAAGCCATTTTAGGAACTCATATTATCGACACAGACATTGTTTTAGGTGGAATTTCCTGTGTTTTTTGGACCTTAACACTTCAAACAACTATAAAGTACGTTGTTATCACATTAGGAGCCGATAATCATGGAGAAGGCGGAATTTTTGCGCTTTATGCATTAGTCAAAAAAACTAAAATAAAATGGTTGATAGTCCCCGCTATCATTGGAGGTAGTGCCTTGTTAGCCGATGGAATTATAACGCCACCCATTTCTGTTTCTTCTGCCGTTGAAGGTATTCGGACTTATTATCCCGACATAAATACTGTTCCAATTGTTATTACCATTTTAGTTATTCTTTTTGCCATACAACAGTTTGGAACAAAATTAGTGGGGAAATTTTTTGCTCCCATGATGTTGGTTTGGTTTACCATGTTAGGAACACTCGGGATTATTCAAGCCGTTAAATATCCTGAGGTTTTTAAAGCCATTAACCCTTATTATGCCTATCATTTGCTTTCCATACATCCCGACGGATTTTTTGTTTTAGGATTTGTTTTTTTATGTACAACGGGTGCCGAAGCTTTGTACTCTGACATGGGACATTGCGGCCGAAAAAACATTCGAGTAAGTTGGATTTTTGTTAAATCGGCATTGGTATTAAATTATTTTGGTCAAGCGGCTTATTTAATTCATCATGAAGGCCAAACCTTGCAAGGTTTAGGTGGAAAAAATGGCAATCCGTTTTATTTGATTATGCCCGATTGGTTTCAACCTTTTGGAATTGTTATTGCTACTTTAGCAGCCGTTATTGCCTCTCAAGCTTTAATCAGTGGATCGTTTACTTTAATTAACGAAGCGATGCGCTTGAATTTTTGGCCAAAAGTTCAAATCAAATACCCTACCGAAGTAAAAGGACAACTTTATATCCCTTCTATCAACTGGTTATTATTATTAGGATGTATTGGCATTGTGCTGCATTTTGAAGAATCAGGAAATATGGAACATGCTTATGGTTTAGCCATTATTTTATGCATGATTATGACTACTATTTTACTGAATTTTTATTTGATAATGAAGCGTGTAAAACTGTATTTTATGGTTCCGCTTATTACCATTTACTTAGCAATCGAATTTAGTTTCTTATTTGCCAACATCACCAAATTTAGCGAAGGTGGTTATGTAACTTTAATTATTGCCTTAATTTTAATTGCAGTGATGACAACTTGGTTTTTGGCTAAAAAAATCAACAAAAGTTATACTAAAATCATCAAAATTGAAGATTATAAAAGGGTTATTACCGAGTTAAGCGCCGATTTATCTATCCCTAAATACGCTACGCATTTGGTTTACTTAACGAACGCCAATAGTGTAGATGAATTAGAAGAAAAAGTAATTTATTCCATTTTACAAAAAAGACCCAAAAGAGCCGATATTTACTGGTTTGTTCACGTAAATATTTTATCCGAACCTTATAAAACACAGTATAAAGTTACCGAAATTGCCAAAGATGATATTTATCGAATCGATTTTAATTTAGGTTTTAGAGAGCCTACTAAAATCAATTTGATGTTTAGAGAAGTTATAAAGGATATGGTAAAAAAAGGTGAAGTTGACGTTAGAAGTCGTTATGAATCATTGAATAAAAACAACATTATTGGCGATTTCAAATTTGTTTTATCCGAGAAATTTTTATCGAATGATAACGAATTGAAATGGCACGAAAATATTATTATGAATTCCTATTTCTTCATAAAAAAATTAAGCCAATCTGAAGAAAGTGCTTTTGGGTTAGACAGTAGCTCGGTTAAAGTAGAAAAATTTCCAATGGTACTTCATACTCCCGAAAACATAGGCCTTACCCGTATCAAAAGCAATTAAAAATACATCAAACGCTCTTATTAAAAGGGCGTTTTTTATGAGTTTAAAATTAATAAAATTTGGGATTTTAATTAAAAATTTAAGTTTCAATCAATATATAGTACCTTTGCACCTCAATACATTCAAATGAGATTACACAGAAATTTAGTTTATACCACCATCGATTCTTTAAATGCAATTTTTAATGAAGGAGAATATGCCGATAAAGTGGTGGCTCGTGCTTTAAAAAAAGACAAACGTTGGGGAAGTGCCGACCGAAAATTTGTTGCCGAAACCATTTACGAAATTGTAAGATGGAAACGTTTATATGCTGAAATTGCTGAAGTTAGAGAACCCTACGATCGCGATAATTTATGGCGAATGTTTGCTGTATGGGCAGTTTTACGTGGCTATCCTATTCCAGACTGGAGGCAATTAGAAGGAACGCCCGAGCGTAAGATTAAAGGTCGTTTTGATGAACTATCTAAAAAACGAGTTTACCGCGAATCTATTCCGGATTGGATGGATGAATTGGGCGTGAAAGAATTGGGCGAAAAAACGTGGACAACCGAAATTGCTGCTCAAAACCAGCCAGCTAAAGTTATTTTAAGAGTGAATACTTTAAAAACGACTAAAGAAAAATTACGCGCTATTTTGATGGATGCCAACATCGAAACCGAATTTTTAAAAGACCAACCGCAAGCTTTGGTATTGAAAGAAAGAGCTAATGTATTTTTAACCGATGCTTTTAAACAAGGTTTGTTTGAAGTACAAGATGCAAATTCACAATTGGTCGCTGCATTTTTGGATGTAAAACCAGGAATGCGAGTGGTAGATACTTGCGCTGGTGCGGGTGGAAAAACGCTTCATATTGCTTCGTTAATGGAAAATAAAGGGCAATTAATTGCCATGGATTTGTACGAAAGTAAGTTGAAACAATTGAAATTGAGAGCCAAAAGAAATAGTGCTTTTAACATCGAATATCGAATTATCGATTCAACAAAGGTGATTAAAAAATTGCACGAAAAAGCGGATCGTGTTTTAATTGATGCGCCTTGTAGTGGTTTAGGCGTTTTAAAACGCAACCCTGATAGCAAATGGAAATTGCAACCTGAATTTATTGATAACATTAAAAAAGTACAAGCCGAAGTTTTAGAAAGTTATTCTAAAATAGTAAAACCAGGAGGAAAGTTAGTTTATGCTACCTGTTCTGTTTTACCTTCCGAAAATCAAGAGCAAGTTGAAAAATTCTTAAAAACCGAAATTGGTAAAGAATTTAAGTTTGTAAAAGACCAAAAAATGCTTGCTTCCGAATCAGGTTTTGATGGCTTTTATATGGCCTTATTAGAGCGAAAAGCTTAAAATTAATAGCTAAATAAAAAAAACGAGCAACCACTTGGATTGCTCGTTTTTTTTTATCCCAGCCAGCCATCTCGATCCAAACTTCGGTATTGAATGGCTTCGGCTATGTGGGTTGCAGATATAGCTTCGGAATTGTCTAAATCAGCGATTGTTCTGGAGACTTTTAAGATTCGATCATAAGCTCTAGCTGATAAATTCAGTCTTTCCATTGCATTTTTTAATAAGTTTTTGGAATTCTCGTCCAATTCGCAAAACTCTCGAATTTGGCGCGTACTCATTTGAGCGTTGTAATGAATCGTATCTGAATTCTCAAATCGTTTCGATTGTTTATTTCTCGCCTCAATAACACGTTCCCGTATTGCTACGCTGCTTTCGCCTTTTTGATTATCGGCCAGTTTTTCAAATGGTACAGGCGTTACTTCTATATGAATATCGATACGATCTAACAAAGGACCTGAAATTTTACTTAAATAACGTTGCATTTCGTGTGGAGAAGCACTTTGTGGTACATTTGGGTCGTTAAAATAACCGCTCGGACTCGGATTCATACTAGCAACTAACATAAAAGAGGACGGATAGGTAACTGTAAATTTAGCTCTTGAAATCGTTACTTCTCTATCTTCTAAAGGTTGCCGCATTACTTCAAGAACATCTCGTTTAAATTCGGGTAATTCATCCAAAAACAAAACCCCGTTATGAGCCATCGAAATTTCGCCTGGTTGAGGATAACTCCCCCCTCCTACTAAAGCCACATTTGAAACCGTATGATGCGGTGAACGAAACGGACGTTGATTCATTAATCCTACTTCTTTTAATTTGCCAGCGACACTATGAATTTTAGTTGTTTCTAAAGCTTCACGTAAGGTCATGGGCGGCAAAATACTAGGTAACCGTTTGGCTAACATTGTTTTTCCTGCTCCAGGTGGCCCAATTAAAATAATATTATGGCCGCCGGCAGCCGCAATTTCCATACATCTCTTAATCGATTCTTGTCCGCGAACATCGCTAAAATCAAATTCAGGAAAATCTAAGGTTTTGAAAAATTCAGTGCGGGTATCAATTTTAGTAGGTTCTAAATTTCCTTTTCCTTCTAAAAAATCAACCACTTCTTTTAAGTTTTGAACACCATAAACATCCAATCCACTTACAATTGCAGCTTCTTGAACATTTTCAAGAGGAAGAAAAAAACCTTTAAAACCTTCTTCTTTTGCTTTAATAGCAATAGGCAGAGCGCCTTTTATAGGCTGCAAACTCCCATCTAATGAAAGTTCTCCCATTATTATGTATTGATCAATTTCCTTCGCTTTAATTTGATTAGACGCTTCTAAAATTCCAATTGCCAAAGTCAAATCATAAGCCGAACCCTCTTTACGTAAGTCGGCAGGTGCCATATTAATAGTAATTTTTTTTCCCGGCATGGTGTAACCATTATTTTTTAACGCAGCTGCAATTCGGTAACTGCTTTCTTTAATGGCATTATCGGGTAAACCAACCAAATGATAACCAATCCCTTTATCCATATTAACTTCAACTGTAATCGTAGTAGCTTCTACACCAAAAACAGCACTTCCAAAAACTTTTACTAACATACCTCTTTTAAAAATTCAATCAAATCTACTAAAAAAATTAACAAAATTAATCTTATATATAAATTATGGTAATTGTAGAAATTTTACGATAAAAAACACAACATTAAGAACTGACTTTTAAATACTTTTAACACAAACATAATCCACTTAACATGAACTTAAAATCGGGGTTGCCTTTTTGGCTCATAAAAAACGGTTTAGCAAAAGATTATCGCACACTTGATATCAATACCGAAACAGAAGTATTAATAATTGGTTCTGGAATTACTGGCGCATTGTGCGCCCATTTTTTATGCGAAGCGGGCGTAAAATGCATTATTGTAGATAAACGAATGGCTTCAACTGGTAGCACCACAGCTAGTACAGCTCAGTTGCAATATGAAATTGACACTTATCTTTTTGAATTAATTGAAAAAATTGGAGAAGAAAAAGCCGTTAAAGCCTACCAAAAATGTCTAGAATCCATCTATACTTTAGAGAAAATTATCAAAAAATTAAAAATAGACGGTAATTTTGAATGGAAATCCAGCTTGTATTTAGCTTCAAATGCAAAGGATTTTAAAGAGCTTGAAAAAGAATACAAAATTCGAAAAAAACACAAACTCCCAGTAAAACTTCTTAACCAAGAAGAATTACAAAAGAAATTTAATATCCGACGAAAAGGGGCTTTGTATAACAATTGTTCTGCACAAATTGATACATTTAAACTTTGCACTGAAATTTTAAATTACCACAAAAAAAAATCGGGTTTGGTCGTTTATAGTCATACTGAAATCACTAAAATAGTAAGCAAAAAAGACGAAATTTGGGCCTATACGAAGAAAAAAAATACCATTAAAGCCAAAAAAATTGTTGCTGCACCGGGCTTTGAATCGGAAACATTGCTCAAAGAAAAAGTGATGCAACTCAATTCGACTTACGTAATTGTAAGCAAACCCATGAAAGACGAATTTTTGTGGAAAGAACGCTGTTTAATTTGGGAAACGGCGCGACCTTATTTGTATATTCGAACAACTCAAGATAACCGAATTATGGTAGGAGGTTTAGATGAAGAATTTCAGGATCCCGAAAAGCGCGATGCTTTAATGGATGAAAAAAACGAAGCCATTATAAAAAAATTCAAAAAATTATTTCCAGATTGCCCCATAGAAATCGATTTTTATTGGTGTGGTACCTTTGGAGAAACCCAAGACGGCTTGCCTTACATTGGTGAACACAAAGATCATCCTAACATGTATTTTGCTTTAGGATATGGCGGTAACGGAATAACTTTTAGCGTTATAGCTGCCGAAATAATTACAGATTTATATTTAGGAAAAGAAACCGATTCGTCTATTTTTTCTTTTGAAAGGTAATTTTAAATAGAATTTTAGCTTTTCATTAAGTACTATTTTTTTATTGTAAAATGCTCCATATTTTATGATTTTTTAGATGTATGTATCTTCTTGATACTAGCTCTTAACTTGGATTTTGGATAGTTTTTCTTATATTTGCAAATATCTAAATGATTTTTATCGCAAATAATGTTGTAAAAAGGACACATTATTTCATCTAATTTTCGATTTCATTTTCTAGAAATCAACTTAAAAATCAACACATTTTGCGGCCTAAAACCGCAACTTTTTTTTGCCTACTGGAAAAATTCCTTAATCAGGCTGTAATAATCAAAATAAAAAGATGCACGTAATCGATTATGTAATCTTCGTTATTTACATGCTAGCTATGTTAGGAGTTGGCTTGTATTTCTTTAAAAAAAACAAA
The DNA here is from genome assembly GCF_016522065.1 of Flavobacterium agrisoli. Classification (GTDB taxonomy): domain Bacteria; phylum Bacteroidota; class Bacteroidia; order Flavobacteriales; family Flavobacteriaceae; genus Flavobacterium; species Flavobacterium agrisoli. The sequence continues at coordinate 900,684 of NZ_JAEHFV010000001.1, forward strand.
ACTTCTGAGGACTTTTACGTAAGTGGCCGAAGCATGAGCAGTTGGCATATTGGTTTATCGGTAGTGGCTACCGATGTTGGAGGCGGATTTTCAATTGGTCTTGGCGGACTCGGGTTTACAATGGGACTTTCGGGTTCGTGGATGCTTTTTACAGGATTAATTGGCGCTTGGCTTAGTGCCGTTTTTTTAATTCCAACGATAAGTAAACTGGGTCATCAACATAAATTTTTCACTTTTCCTCAAATTTTTAATCATTTCTATAATTCAAAAGTGGCTTTTTTAGCTGGGATAATCTCCGCCATTGGCTACATTGGTTTTACAAGTTCGCAAGTTTTAGCCGGAGCAAAATTAGCCTCAGCCACAATTGATGGTTTAAATATTCAAACAGCTTTAATTGTAATGGGCGTTATTGCAGTTGCTTATACGTCAATTGGCGGACTCAAAGCGGTAATTTACACGGATACCATACAGTGGCTAGTATTAATTAGCGGTTTGGTTTTTATCGGAATTCCGGTTGCCTACAATGCTGTGGGTGGTTACGAAGCAATAAAAGCCTCATTACCTGCTTCCTATCTTAGTTTGACTAACGTTTCGGGTTATCAAATTTTAAACTGGGCTATTACAATTATTCCGATTTGGTTTGTTGGAATGACCTTGTATCAACGAATTTATGCCAGCAAAAATGAAAAAGAAGCTAAAAAAGCATGGTTTATTGCGGGACTTTTTGAATGGCCAATAATGGCTTTTATGGGCGTTATTTTAGGAATGCTGGCCAAAGTAGCAGCCAACCAAGGATTATTTACCGGAATTGCAGATGCAAACAGTATGGATAGCGAAATGGGATTACCAATTTTGCTGAGTACTATTTTGCCAGTTGGTCTTTTAGGATTAATGTTATCGTCTTATTTTTCGGCTATTTTATCAACTGCTGATAGCTGTTTGATGGCGGCCTCCGGAAATATTGTGACAGATATCATGTCGAAACTTTCGAAAAAAGAAATGAGTCATGCCAAATCGTTACAACTTTCTCAAATTGTAACACTTTCGGTGGGGGTATTCTCTATTCTAATAGCCTCCCAAATGCAAAATGTTTTAGAACTCATGCTTTACTCCTACGCTTTCATGGTTTCGGGATTATTTGTTCCAGTTTTGGGTGCGTTATTCTGGAAAAAAAGTCATCCTACTGCCGCATTTTGGAGCATGCTTTTAGGAGGAAGTACGACTATTATTCTGATACTAACCAAAAACAACTTATCTTTAAGTCATTCATTAACAGATAAATTAGATGCTAATATTTACGGTATAAGCATTTCTTTACTCGCTTTTATCCTTTTATCACTTTATCATAATAAAAAAGAAGAAACAACATGGAATTTAAAATAATAAATCATACTACTGGCGAAAATAACATATACAACAACAAAACGATTGCCGCATTTTTATATACACACTTAGAGCAATATGGCGACAAAATAGAAGATATTTTGAAATGCATCGATTATGTTATGAATCCAAATAAAGGCGGTAATATCATTATTGGGTTAGATAATGATCGCATTGTGGGAGTTGTCATTTTAAATAATACGGGAATGAAAGATTACATTCCAGAGAATATTTTGGTTTACATAGCTGTCGATAATTCGCAACGCGGAAAAGGATATGGTAAAAAATTAATGCAAAAAGCCATTGCAACAGCCGAAGGAAATATTGCCCTTCATGTTGAACCTGATAATCCTGCTTTGTTGTTGTATAAAAAATTAGGGTTTACCAATAAGTATTTAGAAATGCGATTAAATAAATAAAACTCATGGAATCTGATTTTCTAAAAATAAACGAACTAATTTCTTTACGAAAAAAATTACATCAATTTCCGGAATTATCAGGAAAAGAAGCTAATACAGCAAAAATTATTCTTTCTTTTTTAGAAAAATACCCCCCTGATGAACTTTTATCAAAAGTTGGAAAAACCGGAATTATAGCTACTTATTTAGGTAAAGAAAAAGGAAAAACCGTTTTATTTAGATGCGAATTGGATGCTTTACCCATTGACGAAAAAAATGACTTTCAACATCGTTCTCAAATAAAAGGCATTTCGCATAAATGTGGGCACGATGGACATATGGCCATTTTATGCGGATTAGCAATGCAATTGCATTTTCAAAAACCTCAAAAAGGAAAAGTCGTATTGCTTTTTCAACCTGCAGAAGAAAATGGTTTAGGAGCCAAAAAAATCGTAAACGATTCGCAATTCAAAAAAATCAAACCCGATTTTGCTTTTGCGTTACACAATTTACCAGGTTATTCCAAAAACCAAATTATCATTAAAAATGGCACTTTTACCTGCGCTGTAAACAGTATTATTGTTCAGTTGAAAGGTGTTACTTCACACGCTGGTGAACCCGAAAAAGGCATCAATCCTGCTTTGGCATTAGCCGAAATTACCACACAATTTCTGGCGTTTACACAAACAGATATGACTAAAGAAAATTTCTGCATTGTAACGCCCATTTATTCCTCAATGGGAAAAAAAGCGTACGGGGTTTCGGCAGGAGAAGGCGAAATTCATTTTACGATTCGAAGCAACAGTAACAAACAAATGCAATTTATCGAAAAGAAATTGGAAAAAGTAGCCCTTTCTATCGTTGAAAAATACGGACTTATAACAACCTTAAAATGGGCACAAAGCTTTCAAGCGAATGAAAACAATTTAGAAGCCGTTACTTTGATTGAAAAAGCGGCTTTACAAAAAGATTTTTCTATTCAAAAAAAGGAATTCCCATTTACCTGGGGAGAGGATTTTGGTTTGTTTACCCAACGGTTTCCCGGCGCCATGTTTGGACTTGGAGCAGGAATTGAAACTCCCGCTCTTCATCATCCCGATTATGATTTTCCAGACGAAATTATAGCCACGGGAGCGACCATTTTTTACGAAATAAGCAAACAAATTACCAATGCATACTAATTCGACTATAGAGCTTAACTCCCATGCGTATCAGCAAAATATTGCTTTTTTAAAGAAAACTTTTGGCAAAAAAGTCATTCTTTCTTCAGTAGTGAAAGGAAATGCGTATGGCCATGATATTACACAATTTGTAAAAATGGCTTTTGATTCGGGTGTAACGCATTTTTCGGTTTTTGATGTAAACGAAGCAAAAATTGCCCATGCCGTTTTAGGCAACCAAATCACAATCATGATTATGGGATTCATCTCCGAATTGGATATGGAATGGGTGATAGAAAATTCGATTGAGTTTTTTGTTTTCGATAAAATGCGTTTGCAATTAGCTTTAAAAACGGCCAAAAAAGCCAATAAAATAGCCAAAATTCATATTGAAGTGGAAACTGGAATGAACCGAACCGGTTTTGAAAAAAGAGAATTAAACGCAGTGATAAAACTCTTTAAAGAGGAATCCGATTTTTTGTATTGCAAAGGTTTTTGTACTCATTTTGCAGGAGCAGAAAGCATTTCGAACTATTACCGAGTGGCCAAACAATTAGAACGTTACAACGCTTTATACGAATATATTTGTGCTCAAGGTATAAAGCCGGAACTCAAACACACGGCTTGTTCAGCAGCTTCGATTATGTTTCCCGAAACCAGAATGGATTTGGTTCGAATCGGTATTATGCAATATGGATTATGGCCGAGTTTAGAGGTTTTGGTTTACTTTTTAAATACAAAAAAAAATAAAATCGATCCGTTACAGCGCGTTATTACTTGGAAAAGCAAGGTGATGAGCATTAAAACAGTAACAACGGGAGAATTTATTGGGTACGGCACTAGTTTTTTAGCCGAGAAAAAAATGAAAATTGCCGTAATTCCCATTGGTTACTCACACGGATATAGTCGTGCACTGAGCAATCAAGGCCGTGTACTCATTCACGGTCAACGCTGTATTGTGGTGGGCTCTGTTAACATGAACATGATTACAGTGGATGTCACCAACATCGAAAAACTTAAAAAAGGCGATGAAGTTGTGCTGATTGGCTCTCAAAATGATGTCGCTATTTCTGTGGCTTCTTTTAGCGATTTAAGCAACTTATTGAACTATGAATTACTAACCCGAATTTCTAAAACGATTCCAAGAAAAATAATCTAACATGGCTTTCATTCAATTATATAGAAAAAAATTACAAGAAAATTACACGTTTTTGAATGCAATTTTTGAGTCGAGAAATATCGAATGGGGAATTGTATCCAAGCTTTTATGCGGTAACAAAATTTACTTAAAAGAAATTATCGATTTAGGAACTCACGAAATTTTAGATTCGAGAGTTAGTAATTTACGCAAAATCAAAGCCATTGCGCCTAACGTGCAAACTGTGTATATAAAACCACCAGCAAAAAGAAGCATCGAAAGCATCGTAAAATATGCCGATGTAAGTTTTAATACTGAAATTTATACCATACAAATGCTTTCTAAAGAAGCGCAAAAACAAAACAAAATCCATAAAATCATTATTATGATTGAAATGGGCGACCTGCGTGAAGGTGTTATGGGAGAAGAATTAATTGAATTTTACGGCAAAATCATACAATTACCCAACATCGAAATTTCTGGAATTGGTACCAATTTAAATTGTTTAAGTGGCGTAATGCCCACACAAGACAAATTAATTCAATTGAGTCTTTACAAACAACTCATTGAGGCTAAATTCAATATTCAAATTCCGTGGGTTTCTGGAGGGACTTCTGTAGCCATTCCATTAATTTTAAAAAATGCGCGCCCTATGGCCGTTAACCATTTTAGAGTGGGAGAAGCTTTATTTTTTGGAAAAGATTTGTTTACCAACCAAACCATCGAAGGGATGCACGATGATGTTTTTAAACTTTTTACAGAAATCATCGAAATTACCGAAAAACCGAATATTCCAACAGGAGAATTAGGTGAAAATGTGGCAGGAAATACGTTTAGCATGCAGGATTCTAAAGATTTAAGCACCACTTCTTTACGTGCCATAATCGATATTGGTTTATTAGACATGCAACCGCAATATTTAGAACCGGAAGATCCTGAAATTTCAATTATTGATGCAAGTTCAGACATGTTGGTAATTGATATTTCCAAATCGAAGACTGCCTATAAAATTGGCGATTTAATTTCTTTTAAAATCAAATATATGGGGGCGCTTTATCTATTGAATTCCAACTATATTGACAAAACAATTGCTTAATACCAACATAATTCATTTATAGTAATTCAAAATAAACGTGGAATATTAAGAAATTATAAAATCAACTTAAAAAAAATAAAAAATAAACAATTAGCAGCTATTTTGAGGGGGCATCATTGGAAATTACGTAAAAATACGTATATAACCTATCTTTTAAAGAGGGGGGTACATTTAATTTTATACATTTACACCGAATTAAAAAGAAAAAAATATGCGTAAAATTGTTTTAAGTGTTATTTTAATTACACTATTAGTTTTAACTTTTCTTTCCAACCAAATTTTCACTATTAATTTAGAAGCTCCTCAAGCCGTTACCTTTGATACGGGTGATACTGCTTGGATGATTGTAGCCACCGCATTGGTTTTACTGATGACACCGGGACTAGGTTTCTTTTACGGAGGAATGGTAGGCAAAAAAAATGTTATTAGTACCATGTTACAAAGTTACATGGCAATGGTTGTGGTAACTATTTTGTGGGTAGTTATCGGATTCAGCCTTTCATTTGGAACTTCTATCAATGGATTAATTGGTAATCCAACCGAATTTATATTTTTTAATGGAGTAGGTACCAATACCGCTTGGAGTTTAGCACCTACTATTCCGTTATTGCTTTTTGCTTTATTTCAAGCAAAATTTGCCATCATTACACCGGCTTTGGTTACAGGAGCTTTTGCCGAAAGAATACGTTTTTGGGCTTATATGCTTTTTATGGTACTATTTATTTTGTTGATTTACGCTCCTTTATGCCACATGACTTGGCATCCAGAAGGATTGTTCTTTAAAATGGGCGTTTTAGATTTTGCAGGAGGAACTGTAGTACACATGAGCGCTGGATGGGCTGCACTTGCAGGTGCCATGTTTTTAGGAAAAAGAAAAGGTCAAAAATCAAACCCAGCTCGTATAACGTATGTTTTATTAGGAACAGCCCTTTTGTGGTTTGGTTGGTTCGGATTTAATGCTGGCTCTGCAATGGGTGCTAACGGTTTAGCTGTTCAAGCTTTAGGAACTACAACAGTTGCTGCCGCTGCCGCTGCTATGGGATGGGTTTTCATGGATAAAATTTTAGGACATAAACTTTCTGCGATGGGAGCTTCCATCGGAGCAGTTGTAGGATTGGTAGCCATAACGCCAGCTGCTGGTTTTGTTAGCATACCGCATGCTATTTTTATTGGATTATTTAGTAGTTTGGTGAGTAATTTTGCGGTAAGTAAATTTCCTAAAGGAAAAATCGATGATGCTCTTGACGTTTTTGCTTGTCATGGCGTAGGCGGTATGATGGGAATGTTATTAACGGGTGTATTTGCTTCAAAAGCAATAAATCCGGCCGTGGCAGAGCAAGGATTGGTTTTTGGTGAAACGGCTCTTTTTACGCATCAAGTTATTGCTTTATTAATGGTTTCGGTTTTTGCTTTCGTAGGATCGTATATCTTGTTCTTTATTGTAAACAAAATCACTCCTTTACGTGTAACCGAAGAAAAAGAAGAATTAGGTTTGGATATTTCGCAACACGGCGAATTCTTATAAAATCCAATTATATATTCATTTATTACAACAAAAAAAGTTCTCCGAGTACCATTTCGGAGAACTTTTTTATTTAGAACAATATCCTTTTTATTTAAAAGAGGCGATTCCTTTTTGCAACCAATCTAAATATTCTTGAACGCCCACATAACTAATTGTTGGCTGAGAAACATTTAAATTATTCCCTTCTAAATCAGTTAAAACATACAAAGGTTGCGTATTGGTATGGTATTTCGAAATCATAAAATCGGTCCATTTATCGCCAATCGTTTCAATTAATTCACCAGTAGAAGAAGTAAATTGTTTCTCTTTTGGCAATTCTCTTTTGTCATCTACATACAACGAAATCAAAACCACATCATTTTTCAAAATAGGCAAAACGCTAGGATCTGACCAAACATTGTTTTCCATTTTACGGCAATTCACACAAGCAAATCCAGTAAAATCAAGCATAATAGGTTTGTTGATTTTTTTAGCATAAGCCAATCCATTTTCGTAATCATCAAAAACCATAATCCCGTGGGGTCCTAATTTAGCTCCTTCAGGTAAACCTTCTGTGGTTACATTAGAATGGGAAGTATTACCTAAGCCAAATGGACTTTCGCTGTACTCTAAAGGCGGCGGAAAGGCATTAATAATTTTTAATGGAGCTCCCCACAAACCGGGAATCATATAAATGGTGAATGCCAAAACTATCAATCCTAATGACAATCTTCCTACAGAAATGTGAGGTAATGGACTATCATGCGGTAAGGTAATTTTTCCGAATAAATACATTGCTAAAGTTCCGAAAATAGCAATCCAGATTACTAAAAAGACTTCTCTTTCTAACAAATGCAATTGTAAAACCAAGTCGGCATTTGATAAAAACTTAAAAGCCAAGGCCAATTCTAAAAACCCTAAAAATACTTTTACGGTATTTAACCAACCTCCCGATTTTGGCAGCGAATTCATCCAACCTGGGAACATGGCAAAAAGCATAAACGGAAGTGCTAACGCCAACGAAAAACCAAGCATTCCTACCACAGGTGCTATTCCTCCGTTTGAAGCCGCTTCTACCAACAAAGTTCCTACAATGGGGCCGGTGCATGAAAAAGATACAATAGCAAGCGCCAATGCCATGAATAAAATGCCAATTATTCCGCCTCTATCGGCTTGCTGGTCTACTTTATTTGCCCATGAATTGGGTAACATAATTTCGAAAGCACCTAAAAATGAAGCAGCAAATACCACTAAAAGGATAAAAAAGAAAACATTAAAATACACGTTTGTTGAAAGTGCATTTAAAGCATCTGCACCAAAAATAGCAGTTACAACCCATCCTAAAAACACATAAATTACAATAATTGCTATACCGTAAATAATGGCATTTCGTACCCCGGCGGCTTTGTTTTTACTTTGTTTGGTAAAAAAACTAACCGTCATCGGTATCATTGGAAAAACACAAGGCGTTAATAAGGCCGCAAAACCCGACAAAAATGCAATTAAAAAGATAGACCACAAACTTCTGCTTGGTTGTGGTGACGCAATGCTGTTTTCTGTTTTATCAGCACCAGCAGGGGAAATAACAGATGGAGATTCTTTGGCAGCAACAGTATCCGTAACAATTCCTAAAGCATCGGTTGCTTTTTCATTTTCTGTTATTACAGGATTTTCGATATTTTTTTCTGCATTTTCAATTTGTTCCGGCTTTGGAGCCGAAGCAGTTTCCATTTTAAAAGAAGCCGGAATTACAAAGCTGAATTTTTTATTCGAGTTAATACATACTTCTTTACAAACCTGATAATCAAACTCTACCTGAACATTTTTTAAATCTGGATTAGTAATGGTAATCAACTGCTCAATGCGGACATTTTTCTCAAAAAAGGTTTCATTTACTTCAAAAATTTCGTTATATGCCGTGCGCGTTTTACTTTCTTTCGCTTTCCCGTTCAGCAAATAATTATCTTTTTGATTTTTAAATGCAATTTCTAAAGCAAGGGGGCCTCCTTCTGGGGTAAATTGAGAATACAAGTGCCAATCTTTTTCGATCACACCATCAAAGGTCAATAAAAAACTATTTCCCGATTTTTTTTCAATTTTAGAAGTCCATTTAACCGGTTCGATAATCTGACTATTTCCGTTAAAAAAAGTAAATAAAAAAAAGAGTAAAAAAGAACTGGATATTCTTTTAAGAAAAACAGGTTGATTTTTCATTCGTTTAAAGTAATTTTAAATATTTGCGTTGTTGTATTTTCAATTTTAAATCTGTCGTCGGCTCTTTTTCCTACAATCCAAACAATTTGATTATTGGAGCAAAGTAGCCACACATTTTCTTTTTCGGGAAGCGATAGTTTTTCGTCTTTAAAAAATTTACTGATTTTTTTAGACTTTCCATCCATCCCAAAAGGGTAAAACACATCGCCTTCTTTCCATTTTCGCAAAGTTAACGGAAATTGCAATTTTTGTTTATCCACAAATATAGTGTTATTGGAAACGGAACTTAAGTGACTCACATCACCAAAGGTCAATTTTAAGGGTAAATTAACGTTGGGTTGCGTTTCTTCAATCAGATAAAACGATTCTGCATCGGTGGGTTGGTTTGGACATAAAATGAGCGTGTTTCTGTCTTTTATCAAACGGAAATGCGCTGCTAACACTTGTTTACCCGATTGACCATTCACCAAATCATAAATATCATTCCAAGCCGTAAATCCGTATTCGTTAAACCATTGATACAAATATGATTGGTAATTGGGTAATCTTTTCAATTCATCTAAATTTACATGCACCTCGTCCCCAATCTCCTCGGCTACTTGTTGGTAAATCATAATCGAAGCATCCTCTACCATTTCTTGGGCTTGTTGCAAATAGCTTTGTGTTTTTTGAAAAACTTCTAAAAACTTCGGGTTAATTTCTTTTAAAATAGGAACCAACTCGTGTCTGATTTTGTTCCGAATGTATTTGGTAGAAGCATTGCTACTGTCTTCGCGCCATTTTATATGATTTTCTTCAGCAAATTCTTTTATTTCCAATCGAGAAAAAGGCAATAAAGGGCGAAGTAATTTTTCGGTGCTTTCCGGAATTCCAACTAAGCCTTCCAATCCTGTACCTCGTGTCAAATTGATGAGAAAAGTTTCCAGATTATCATCCGAATGGTGCGCTGTTAAAATATAATCATAATGCTCCGTTTCTAAAAGTTCATAAAACCAATTATAACGCAACTCGCGAGCCGCCACCTGAACCGATAATTTATAATCGGAAGCAAAAGCCAAGGTGTCAAATTGTGTTACAAAAACAGGTTTTGCGAGTTGTTGCGCAAAATCTTCGACAAATTTCTGATCCTCAAAACTTTCAATTCCTCTTAGCTGAAAATTGCAATGAGCAATTGCAAAATTATAATCGAGTTTGGCAAATAAGTGTGCCATAACCATACTATCTAATCCGCCACTGGTTGCTAAAATTATTTTTTTTTGAGATAAAAAAGGAAAAGTAACCTCAATGTGTTTTTTAAATTCTTGCAGCATTTTTTAAAATCAAATTAAAAAATTTTTAAAAATATTCTTCAAATTCGCGATAAAAATACAACATTATCAATTATAAGCCTATTGCAAAACCTCAAACATCGCCTTGGCTTTTAGCAAACATTCTTCATATTCGCTATTGGGTTGCGACATTGCGGTAATGGCACTACCAACAGAAAAGGACAGGTATTGCGATTTTGAATTAAACAAAATACTTCGAATGACGACATTAAAATCGAAATCGGAATTGGGTGTAAAATAGCCAATCGCACCGCTATACAAACCACGTTTAGTCAGTTCTAACTCTTCCATAATTTTCATAACCGAAACTTTTGGTGCACCCGTCATACTTCCCATCGGAAAAGTTGTTTTTAAAACGGATATTGCATCGTAATTTTCATTCAATTGACTTTTTACGGTCGAAATCATTTGGTGGACTTGCAAAAAGGAATAAATCTGGCACAATTCCGTTACTTCGACTGAATTTTTTTGAGCTGTTTTTGACAAATCATTCCGCACCAAATCGGTAATCATAATATTTTCTGAGCGTTCTTTAGTGTCGTTTTGCAACTTTATTTTGGACTCCTGGTCTTCAATTGGGTTTTCAAAACGTTTAGAAGTCCCTTTTATGGGTTGCGAAATTATTTCTTGACCCGTTTTTCGAAGATAACGTTCGGGCGAAGCCGAAAGGACAAAAAAATGGTTGTTTTTAAAAAACGTAGCAAAAGGCGCTTGAGAAATTTGATTGAGTTTTTCGAATTTTTCGAACGGATTGATAATTGCATTTTCTGCAAAAAATTCCATGCAAAAATTAGCTTCATAGATGTCACCTCGATGAATATGCTCTAAAACTTGTTTGATTTTTTCAAAATAAAGCTCTTTGGAGATGCGTTGTTTGATTGCTGTTTTTTCATGTTGCTGCATTTTTGAAGAACCTTCCTCAAACGTAATAGCTTGAATTTCATTAAAATCACTTTCAAGCTCGTCATCGCAAACTAATAAATATTGAATTTCGAGTCGATTTCCTTTTAAAATAAAGAGCTTTTTAGGCTGAAAAAAATACAAATCAGGAAAATGCAATCCATCAAAATTTTTTGAACTCAAGTTTTCGGTATCGTTTTTTAAATCGTAAGATAAATAACCAAATAACCAATCCTTGGTGGTTTGTTGGTATTGTTTTAAATCCTCAAACGCGTTAAAACAATCAGTTTGAATAGCCGTAAAAGCATCTACTGCTAAAAGACAATCAAAACTTGAAAACGTTTGTTGGTAGTTATTACTATCTAAAAAAGTGATTTCCCGAAATTGTTGTGCCCAATTTAGGAGCTGTTTTTTTAACTTTTGTGGTTCTAGAACCTGCTTATAAACTGAAACTCTCAAAAAGAATAATTTTTGTTTTTCAAAATTACGATAAAAAAAACCAATTAAAAGAAATCCAATTTCAATTCGCTAAAAGTGTTGCTTTTTTAAAATTTTTCAATTGATTTTTTATTAAAACAACAAAAAAACACCAATTAAAATAAAAAATTTCTTAACTTTAATCAATAATAAGCTACAATTTCTATTCTATAAAATTTAATGTAATCTCTAAAACCTTAAATTATGAAAATTGCTACCATTATTGTTCGAGTTTTAATCGGACTTTTGTTTCTCTTTGCTTCTATCAGCTTTTTTTTGCATTTGATGCCAGAACCCGAAGTTACCGGAAATTTCAAAGCATTTAATGTAGGATTAGTAGCGTCGACCTATTTAATGCCATTGGCTAAATCAATCGAACTTTTGTGCGGAATTGCTTTTGTTATTGGCAGATTTGTGACTTTGGCAAACATTTTAATACTTCCTATTACCGTAAATATTTTGTTTATAAATTACTTCATGGCTCCCGACGGCTTACCTTTGGCCATTTTGCTTTTTATCGGTAATTTATTTTTAATATACCGGTATTGGGATAATTATAAATCGGTTTTTACCCCGTAATTACAAACTAAAAAACATAAAAAAAAGCTCGTTTAGTCACGAGCTTTTTTATTTTATTTATTGTGTGCCACCCAAATTAAATCGGAAGTATTATATCCAATATCTTGCGCTTTTTTCAGATAATCGCTTTTAATGTTCTCTGGGATAGTAGTATCTCTTGATAAAATCCACAGGTTTTTTAAACTTTCTCCTGCAACTAAAGCATATTTATAATCCTTATCAACTGCAATTACATTATAACCAGAATAAAAGGGTCCAAAAAATGAAACTTTTAGCCTACCTATGTTGTCAGCTTCAATAAATTTAGCTTTACCAATACTTTGCTCCCATTTTTCTTTTTTTACATCATATCCCTTGTTGTCTACTTTAATTGTACCGTTATCATTCAACGAATATTCGGCGGTAACATTGTTCATGTCTTTTTCCCATTTATAATCTAATCGGGCAATTTCATACCATTTACCTAAATATTTTGCTTTATCAAAATTTTGAACAGCAGTCGCTTTTTCAGGCATTTTTTTACACGAACACGATGTTACAACCGCGCCAGCGACTAATAAAACCAAGCCACCAATAATATATCTATTTTTCATAATTCTATATTTTAAATTTTAATTAAAGATATTTCAATCCTTAACGCACTCTATTATAGAATTCTATTGAAAATTTACAAGATTTAAAACAAAAAAAAAATCGCCAATAAATTGACGATTTTTGTAATTCTTTGAAGGGGCAATTATACGTGTAATGCTCTATTATCTGTTGCAGCTAAAGCCGCTTCTTTGATAGCTTCGGCAAAAGTTGGATGCGCGTGGCTCATTCTTGAAATATCTTCAGCAGAAGCTCTAAATTCCATTGCAGTTACCGCTTCAGCAATTAAATCAGCAGTTCTGGCTCCAATCATATGAATTCCTAATACTTCATCTGTAGTTTCATCGGCGATAATTTTTACAAATCCATCCAAATCACCACTAGCTCTGGCACGACCTAATGCTTTGAAAGGAAAACTACCCACTTTATACTTTTTACCTTCTGCTTTTAATTGCTCTTCGGTTTTACCCACTGCAGCAACTTCTGGCCAAGTATAGACAACTCCAGGAATCAAATTATAATCGATATGTGGTTTTTGACCTGCTAAAATTTCAGCAACCATTACGCCTTCTTCCTCCGCTTTATGAGCCAACATAGCACCACGCACTACGTCACCAATAGCATAAATATTAGAAGCTGATGTTTGTAAATGATCGTTTACTTCAACTTGACCTCTTTCTGAAATTTTTACTCCTGCATTTTCAGCATTCAATCCGTCTGTATAAGGACGACGACCTACTGAAACCAACGAATAATCTCCTTCAAGCGTAATTACCTCGCCTTTTGCATTTTCGGCTTTAACTGTTACTACATCTCCAACACGCTCAACTGATTGTACTTTGTGGGATGTATAAAATTTCATTCCTTGTTTTTTCAAGACTTTAGTCAATTCTTTAGAAAGCGCTCCGTCCATACCTGGAATAATTCTGTCCATAAATTCAACTACAGAAACTTCTGCTCCTAAACGCAAATAAACCTGTCCTAATTCAATTCCAATAACACCACCACCAATAATTACTAAATGTTTAGGCACTTCTTTAAGCGCTAAAGCTTCGGTAGAGGTAATAATTCGTTCTTTATCAATTTGAATAAATGGCAAAGAAGAAGGTTTAGAACCTGTAGCAATAATAGTATGTTTGGCTTCGATAGTTTCTGAGCTTCCGTCTGCTTTATTCACTGCAATATGAGTAGCGTCAACAAAAGATCCAACTCCGTTAAAAACAGTAATTTTATTTTTATCCATTAAATAATTGATTCCTCCAACAGTTTGATCTACAACACCTTGTTTACGAGCAATCATTTTTTCAAGATTAACTTTTACATCACCAGAAAGTTCTATTCCGTGATCTGCAAAATGTTTGATTTCGGCGTAATGATGTGAAGATGACAACAACGCTTTTGAAGGGATACAACCTACGTTAAGGCAAGTTCCTCCTAATGAATTGTACTTTTCGATAATGGCAGTTTTAAAACCTAATTGTGCGCAACGAATTGCTGATACATATCCTCCAGGACCTGAACCTATAACGACTACGTCAAATGAACTCATAGTTTGATTTTTTTATTTGTGGTACAAAATTAAGGAATTCTGTTTTGTTAAAACTTTAAAGTTTGATGTTTTTTGTGAGGATTTGTTGAATTATATAAAACGTTCTGACATTTTTTGAACTAAAACCGAATGAAATGGGATTTTCACTTTCATTTCCAAGAAACCATTTACAACGCAATTTAACTAAAATTGAGTTTGCTGTTTTTATGACTAAATCCGAAATAAATAACCAAACCAATCAACAACCAAATGGTAAAATAAATCCAGTTCCATACGCTTAATTCGGCCATCATATACAAACAACAAACTAAGCCCAAAAGCGGAATTAAGGATAGGTTTTTTCGAAAAGCCCAAAAAGCCAAACCAATAAGTGTAATCATAAAAATCCACATCGGAATTTTATGTTTAAATAAACTAAAACCGCTTTCGTACTTTAAATTATCGGCAATAGGAAGGTGGGAAACTATTTCTTGATAGTGTTCTGGATTACTTTCGTATTGACTTAACAAATGCTCTAAATCGCTCGTTTTTGTTGTTTTTTGTTCGGTATCAATTGATTGCAAATAGCCAAAAACTGCTTTTGCTTGTGTTTTATTTAAAGAAGTAATAATAGTTTTTGCATCATTAATTTTAGGATTATTTTCTAAAAAATTAATTGTTGCCTGGGTGTTAAAAAACAACGCATAGCCAATTCCAATTAACAACATTACAGGAAAAATGTATTTTGCATTTACGTACGGTGTTTTAAATTTTCCTCTCGGAATATCGGGTTTGTTTTGCAATACCAAAACTCCGGCACAAACCAATACAAAGGCAAACAAAGTTCCTATACTACACAAATCGGTTACCATTGTAAGATTTAAAAACAAAGCAGGAACTCCCACTACAAATCCGGTAACTATGGTTGCAAAAGAGGGCGTTTTATATTTCGGATGAATCGTTGAAAAACGCTTTGGAAGAAGCCCATCGCGACTCATACTCATCCAAATTCGGGGTTGCCCCATTTGAAAAACCAATAAAACACTCGCCATGGCGATTACGGCACTAACTGCTATGATTCCCGACATCCATTTTAAATCCAGTTGATGAAAAACAAAAGCCAACGGATCGCCCACATCTAAAAGATTGTATTTTACCATTCCGGTGAGGACTAAGGCAATTACAATGTACAAAATAGTACAAATGATAATGGCCCACATCATGCCTCTCGGTAAATCGCGTTGTGGATTTTTACATTCTTCTGCTGTGGTAGATATGGCATCAAAACCAATATAAGCAAAGAAAACTGCCGAAATACCTTTTAAAACACCATTAATTCCGTTTGGCGCAAAAGGCGACCAATTATCTGTATCTACATAAAAAACGCCTACGGCAATAACCAACAAAATGATACATAATTTAACCACAACCATTAAATTACTGGCATTACGTGATTCTTTCATTCCGCGATAGACCAAAGTGGTAATAATAATGATGATAAAAAGAGCAGGTAAATCGGCCACAACATGAAAAGAACCTATCGTGGGAGCCGAAGTCCAAGCCATATAAGCCGCTTTAATACCTTCATCTAAATTTTCAAAAGCTTTTCCGTTTTCCATTAAAGCAGTTGCTTCTGCGTAACCATTGGAAGCCGTTAAATAATCCATCTGAATCCATTCGGGCAAATGTATACCTCCGCTTTCAAGCAGTCCTGTAAAATAGTCACTCCATGAAATAGCTACCGTTATATTTCCAATGGCATATTCCATAATCAAAGCCCAGCCAATAATCCAAGCAATTAATTCGCCAAATGCCACATAAGAATAGGTATAAGCGCTACCCGAAACTGGTACTAATGAAGCAAATTCGGCGTAAGCAAAGGCAGCAAAACCGCAAGCCATAGCTGTAAATAAAAACAAAAAAATCACTGCTGGACCTCCATCAGCACTAGCTTTTCCGATTGTACTGAAGATACCAGCACCTACAATAGCGGCAATTCCAAAAGCGGTTAAATCTTTAGTAGTTAAATACTTACCCAACGTATTATGCCCTTCTACTTTATCTTTTTCAACTTGTTTTAATATATCTTCAACGGTTTTTTTACGAAATAAATTAGAAAATGCCATATAGTTCGGGTAAAATTATAATTAATTTTTAATAACGATTTTGCTTTTGTCATGCAAATAATGTAATTTTTACAAACAAAATCAAACAATAGGTAACAATTTTCAATTTTAATAAGTCGAAATGCATTTATAATAATTACCTATCATTCAAATTTAAGCATTTTTACATCAGCGATTATCTATTTTATTTAAGTTTGTTTTTACATTTAAGTCAAAAATTCACTTTTTAAAAATTTTATTATGACCTCCAAATACTCAATTGTTTTTATGCCTGATGCCGATTGGTTAGAGAAAATAACGACAATGAAATTTCAGTTAAGTGATTTAATTGGATGGTATTCTAGCAAAAATGCGCTGGGTCATATTACCATTTGTGAATTTGAAATGGAAGAAAAAAATTTTCCTTTGGTATTAAAAAAGCTAAGTCAAATTTGTGACTCGTTATCAAGTAAAAAAGTGTTTTTTGACCATTATGAAGCTTTTGAAAGCAATGGTACTTTTTTTATTGCACCGAGTTCCGAATCAAAAAAATATTTAAGCGATTTGATGAAAAGAATTAACCAATCCATATTAATTAAGGATAAATTTACCAGCAACACTCCTCATCTTTCTATCGCTCGTAAACTAACTTCCGAACAAATGCAAGTCGCTTTTCAAACTTTTCAAAAAATTTCGATGGAATTTCATTTAAAAAGCTTGTACGTAAGACGTTTTAATAAAAGCAGAAAACAATACGACGTCATTCATGAAATCGAATTTGTAGGAAATGATGAAGTGGGTGCCTTGTTTGGGCAACAATCCCTTTTTTAAATTACAAAAAAAAAGGCTTACTATTTTTTCAAACAGCAAACCTTAAAATTCAAAAAAAAATATTAATTAGCTGTTACTGTTTTAGAAGTTGCATCGCTTATTTTCAACAAATAAGTACCTGCTGGCAATTCACTTATGTTAACAGCTTTTTTTGAGCTTCCTAAGACTTTTTGTCCTTGCGAAAAAATTTCAATTTCTTTTGGAGTTGTACTTATTAACTCTGTTGCTGTTATTACCGTTTTGCTTTGCGTTTGCGAAGTTGTTTTTTTAACTGTTGTTTTTGTTTTTACAGTAGGAGTTTGAGCGACTAGAACAGACGGTTTTTCGTTCAAATATAAACTAGCGACTTCTTGCTGTGTTAAAGCAATATTATAAATTTTCAAATCATCTATATCAGCATTAATTCCTATAGCAGCATTAATTTTCCCTAATTTAAACACATCCCCTTTTGTATAACGAGTTGGAGTAACAGCCGATTTTAACAATTCTCCATTCCGATAAATGCTCGAAGTAGATCCGTCATAGGTTACAACATAATTAAACCAATTTTTAGTTGACAAATCGGTATTGGTTATCAAATCATTGGTTGGGCCCCACCCAGCTAAACTCAAATTTGAATTTGAATTAAAAACAGCTTGATGAATTAATCCAAAATATTGCGCATTATAAGCAGTTCCATATCCCCACACATAATTAGCATCCGAAACATCATTAAATTTTACCCAAATTGAAACAGTACGAGGTTCGTTATTTTGTGGTAAATTTTTAATTACAGCCTCTAAATCCGATTGCGCTAACCGAATGGCTTTATTTGGTATTGCAAAACGATCCGCAACATAAGTAGGTGTTCCCATAAAGGTAATTTCACCAACAGTATTTAAAAGCGAACCATTAAAATTAAACTCTTGGATAGGATTTTGGCCATTAATAGTAGTTAAATGTACTACCAACAAAGTGCATAGTAACTTTTTCATAATAGATAGGTTTAAGGCATTAAAAGCATTATCGCATTTACTACTTCAAAACTATACTGAAACAATTCTGTTAAAAAAAATTACCGTTTATCGGTTCAAAAACTCATTTAAAATCACCCACTAGGTATTTATACGCATTAACATCTATCGAAAAAAAAATTTTTAACTAAAACAATAATAATTCACTAATTCAAATAACATTATAGATAACAATTTTACAAAATATGCATTTAAATGATTTAAAAGGCTTTACAATAAGGCATAAAAAAACTCCAGATTAACTGGAGTTTCATAGTTATCTTTTGATTGAAAATTATTTCACAAATTCAATTTTTTGAGCTTCTTCTTCATTTATGCTATCAAAGAAACCTTGATCGCTCATCCAATCGTCGCTAAATACTTTGCTCATATAACGAGAACCGTGATCTGGGAAAATGGCAATAACATTACTATTCGCATCAAATTCTCCTTCCTCGGCATATTGTTTTATTGCCTGCATAACTGCTCCCGAAGTATATCCAACAAAAAGGCCTTCTTTTCGTGTAATTTCACGAGCTGAATGTGCACTTTCCTCATCGGTAACTTTCATGAATTTATCAATAATATCAAAATCGGTTGCTGATGGAATCAAATTTTTACCTAATCCTTCAATACGGTATGGGTAAATTTCTTTAGCATCAAATTCTTTAGTTTCATGGTATTTCTTCAAAACCGAACCAAAAGCATCTACACCTAAAATTTTAATATTGGGATTTTGTTCTTTTAAATACTTGGCTGTACCAGAAATAGTTCCTCCTGTTCCGCTACAAGCAACCAAATGAGTGATTTTTCCGTTGGTCTGATTCCAAATTTCAGGGCCAGTAGTGTTATAATGCGCATCAATATTCAATTGATTAAAATATTGATTTATATAAACCGATCCTTTTGTTTCCTCGTGTAAGCGTTTTGCAACACTGTAATACGATCTTTCATCATCTGCTGATACGTGGGCAGGGCAAACATATACTTTGGCACCTAAACTACGTAACATGTCAATTTTATCTTTAGACGACTTAGAACTTACAGCCAAAATGCAATTATACCCTTTAATTATACTCACCATTGCCAAACTAAAACCAGTATTTCCTGAAGTAGTTTCGATGATAGTATCACCTGGTGTTATAATTCCTTTTTTTTCAGCTTCTTCAATAATGTATAATGCAATTCTATCTTTTGAGGAATGTCCCGGATTAAAAGCTTCTACCTTTGCATAGAAATTTCCTTCTAACTCTTCGGTGACTTTGTTTAGCTTAATAAGAGGTGTGTTTCCTATTAATTCTAAAACATTATTATAAGCATTTATTTCTTCTTTCATAAAAAAATAGTTAATCGTAGATTATTAACTAAAACACGATAGGTTGCAAATTTAACAAAAAAAAACTAATTACATTTTAATTTTCTCTAAATCTAATAAAAAACTAAACTCTTTTGCAAGTTCTTTAAGTGCTTCAAAACGTCCTGAAGCCCCTCCATGCCCAGCATCCATGTTGGTATCCAAAAACAATAATTTGTCTGTAGTTTTATTTTGCCTCAATTTGGCCACCCATTTTGCTGGCTCCCAATATTGCACTTGCGAGTCGTGTAACCCCGTAGAAACGTACATATTAGGGTAATTTTGTTTTGTGACGTTGTCATAAGGCGAATAGGAAAGCATGTACTCAAAATACTCTCTTTTATTCGGATTTCCCCATTCATCGTATTCGCCTGTGGTTAACGGAATTGTATCATCTAACATCGTTGTCATTACATCAACAAATGGCACTTGTGCAATTACCCCATTATACAATTCGGGCGCCCAATTAACAATTACCCCCATCAATAAGCCTCCTGCCGAACCTCCCTCGGCATATAAATGCGATGCAGAAGTATATTTTTGTTCGATTACATATTTTGAACAGGCAATAAAATCCGAAAAGGTATTTTTCTTTTTCAATAATTTTCCGTCTTCATACCAAGATCTTCCTAAATCTTCTCCTCCGCGAACATGCGCAATGGCATACACAAAACCACGATCTAATAAAGATAAGCGAGTTGAGGAAAAATAAGCATCCATTGTTACGCCATATGAACCGTAGGCGTATAACAAGAGCGGATTGTTTCCATTTTTATTTAATCCCTTACGGTAAATCATCGAAATCGGAATTTTAGTTCCATCCTCGGCCGTTGCCCATACGCGCTCTTCGATATAATTTTCTTTATCAAAAGTTCCTCCTAAAACCTGCTGTTCTTTCAAAACGGTTTTAGTTTTGGTTTTCATATCAAAATCAATCACCGAAGAAGGAGTTGCTAAAGACTGATAACTGTATCGTAAAACATCGGTATCAAAATCTAGGTTGGTGGTTGTAAAAGCGCTATAAGTTTCGCTTCCAAAAGGCAAATAATAATCAGAAGTATTATCCCAAGATTTAATACGAATTCGGTTTAAACCATTAGAACGTTCTTCTAAAACCAAGAAATTTTTAAAAATCTCAACATCTTCTAAAAGCACATCTTCTCGGTGCATGACCACTTCTTTCCAATGCTTCTTTTCGGTTGCATTTTCGGACGTTTTCATCAATTTAAAATTGGTCGCTTTATCTTTATTGGTTAAAATATAAAACTCATTTCCGTAGTGCGAAATACTGTATTCTAAGCCACGAACCCTTTTTTGAAAAATTTTAAATTCTTCATTTGGTTTATCTGCATCTAAAATACGGTATTCGTTTGTTAAGGTACTTCCCGATCCAATTACAATATATTTTCTAGATTTTTCTTTGCTTACCGAAACATTAAAAGTATCGTCAGTTTCGTTAAAAACCAAAACATCATCTTCTATTGGAGAATTTAATGTATGTTTATAAACTTTATCCGAACGAAGTGTTACTGCATCTTGTTTGGTATAAAAAATCGTTGCGTTATCGTTGGCCCAAACAGAACTTCCAGTAGCATTTTCAATCTTTTCAGGAAGAATTTCGTTGGTTTGTAAATTTTTAATTTGAATGGTATAAATACGCCTTCCTACTATGTCGGTTGCAAAAGTGATTAACTCATTATTTTCACTCACGCTTAAGCCTCCTAATTTAAAATAAGCGTGTCCTTCTGCCATTTTATTACAATCAAATAAAATTTCTTCTTGAGCCTCTAAACTGCCTTTTTTACGAGCATAAATAGGATACCCTTTTCCGGTTTCAAATCGAGTGATGTAAAAATAACCGTTGTAAAAATAAGGTACCGAAGAATCATCTTCTTTTATTCGTGCTTTCATCTCTTCAAAAAGCGATTCTTGCATTTTTTGCGTATGCGCTGTACTTTCTTGATAGTATTTATTTTCCTGATTCAAATAATCGATAACCTCAGGATTATTACGGTCATTTAACCAAAAATAGTCATCGACTCTTGTTGTCCCGAATTTTTTGAATGTTTTAGAATTGATTTTTGCAACGGGAAATTGTACTGTTTCAGTCATTTTTTGCGCTCTTGTTTTTGTAAAAGTTGTCGCAAAAATAAGCGAAACTGTCAAAACTACCACTTGGTTTTTCATCTAATTTAACATTGATTATAGATCAGATTTAGTACTTTCGTTAAAATTAATTTTAATACACGACCTAATGGACTTAATGGGAATGATGGGCAAACTTAAAGAAACCCAACAAAAAATTGAAGATACAAAAAAACGTTTAGATTCTGTTTTGATAGACGAACAAAGTACTGATGGCTTATTAAAAGTAACCATAACAGCTAACTCAAAAATTAAATCGATTGCTATTGACGACTCTTTGTTAACCGATAACGAACAATTGGAAGATTATTTAATTGTTACACTTAATAAAGCTATCGAAAGAGCTAACGCTGTTAATCAAACCGAATTGGATGCCGTTGCTAAAATGGATATGCCGATGATTCCGGGCATGGATAATTTATTTAAATAACAAAAAAAAGCTGTATCATTTTTATCATGATACAGCTTTCTATTTTAAGAAATTGAATTAACCTTTAATCCAACTGATAATTTCAGGATCGGTGGGAACCGTTTTAGGATGGATTACTTTTACCAATTCGCCCTTTTCATTAATTAAATATTTTTGAAAATTCCATTCCACTTCCGAATCTTGCAAACCGTTTTTAGCTTTTTGAGTTAAAAATTGATACACCTCGCACATATCTGCACCTTTAACCGAAACTTTTGCCATCATCGGAAAAGTTACGCCATAATTTTGTTGACAAAAAGCTCCAATTTCTTCATTTGTACCCGGCTCTTGCGAAGCAAAATTATTAGCTGGAAAGCCTACAATTACAAATCCTTTATCTTTATACGTTTTGTAAATGGCTTCTAAATCTTTGTACTGAGGCGTTAATCCGCATTTTGAAGCTGTGTTTACAATCATAACTTTTTTTCCTTTTAGCGAAGCAAAATCAAAAATTTCTCCTGATAAATCTTCTACTTTAAACTGATAAATGGTTTCTTTTGTCATTTTTGTGATGTCTTTTTGTTTGTTGGTTTGTGCGTAATTCATACCACTCCAAAAAAGTGTTGCTACCAAAACCAATTGCAATATCTTTTTCATAATTTTTATTTTTATAAAGTTAATCAAATTCATTTTCAAGTTGTGTTAAAATAAAAAATCAAAGTAGTTAACAATTCTAATTTTCATTGTTACCACTTTGATTTTTATACATTACTTTAAAATCAACTCAATAACGAATTATTTCGAAGCAAGATACGTTACTACATTGTTATAAATTCGCTCTTCGATATTATCAATATCGGCTTTTTCAAATTTTTCGCCAATAATATTTTCATATAACTCAATATATCTGTCCGAAACCGTTTCGATATAAGCATCGGTCATATCCGGAATTTGTTGCCCTTCTTTACCTTGAAAACCATTTTCGATTAACCAACGTCTTACAAATTCTTTCGAAAGTTGTTTTTGCTCCTCTCCTTTTTCCTGTCTTTCTTGGTACCCATCAGCATAAAAATAACGAGAAGAATCGGGCGTGTGAATTTCGTCAATTAAAACAATTTTACCTTCTTTTGTTTTTCCAAATTCGTATTTGGTGTCTACCAAAATTAAACCTTTGCTGGCTGCAATTTCGGTACCTCTTTCAAATAATGCTCTGGTATATTTTTCTAAAACCAAATAATCTTCTTCTGATACGATTCCGTTAGCCAAAATTGCTTCGCGTGAAATATCTGCATCATGTTCGCCATTATCTGCTTTTGTTGTAGGCGTAATAATCGGCTCCGGAAAACGGTCGTTTTCTTTTAAACCTTCGGGCATTGTTACACCACAAATTATTCTTTTTCCTGAAGCATATTCGCGATAGGCATGACCAGATAAATAACCTCTAATTACCATTTCAACCTTAAAAGGTGTACACAAATGACCAACGGCTACACTAGGATCTGGAGTTGCAATTAACCAATTGGGTACAATATCCCGCGTAAGCTCCATGAATTTGGTAGCAATTTGATTTAAAATTTGCCCTTTATACGGAATTCCTTTTGGTAAAACTACATCAAAAGCCGAAAGTCTATCTGTAGCTATCATAACCAAAAGATCATCGTTTATGTTATAGACCTCACGGACTTTACCGCGATAAACCGATTTTTGATTTGGAAAATTAAAATTAGTAGTGGTGATTGTATTGCTCATTTGAAATATTTTCGTTTTATACAACGCAAATTTAAAACTATTTCGTTGAGTAACATAATGAAAAGTTTATTCGTATCGCTTTAATTTCAATTTAAAAGCAAGACCTTATATTAAAATTCTGTTCAACAGATACAGATTCACACAATTGGTAATTAATGTGTTTTTTTGTTTTGTTTAAATTTTATTAAAAAAATATGATTATTTTTACTTTTGGTTACAGAATGTTGTGTTTTTTTCAAACGTAACTAGCTGTAAATAATAATCCTTTTACTATTTCGTTTAAATAAATTATGACAGAAAAAATACGAATTCATCTTGCCGACGATCATCAGGTTTTACTAGACGGACTAAGCAGGCTTATACATACCGTAAAACACTACGAAGTGGTAGGAACCTCTCTCGATGGTAACAACATTTACGAGGAAGTGCTGGATAATCAAAGCTCTATTTTGGTGTTGGATATTAGTATGCCTCAAAAAGACGGTATTGCTGTTTTAAAAGAATTCCAGCAGAAAGGATTTCCTTGTCGGGTGATTGTTTTATCGAGTTATGATGATCTTAAAATAATCAAAGAAGTCATGAATTTAGGTGCAAGCGGTTATTTAACCAAAAAATGTGCTGGCGAAAATATTTTGGAAGCAATTGAAACGGTAAATGAAGGAGAAGAGTATTTTTGCAAAGATGTTCGTTCTAAAATTTTTGATACGTTTAGCAAAAACAATCCAAAATTAAATGCTTTTGAACCACAAAAACACGAATTACTTACCACACGAGAACTCGAAATTGTAACCTTAATTTCACTAGAATACAGCGGTAAAGAAATTAGCGAGCAACTGTTTATTAGTACTAATACTGTTGAAACACATCGCAAAAATATTATGAAAAAATTAAAAACAAAAAATACTATTGGCTTGGTAAAATACGCTATCAAAAATAATTTGATCAAAGACAATTAAAAAACTCCTTGTGGTTGATTATTACAAGGAGTTGTGAAAAAATTATTGAATTAAGATTTTTTCGATCTTGCATCTGGCTTACCTCTTTATCACTAAGTTGATCGAGAGTTGCCTTTTTTTCTTTTTTAATTGTATGGGATTGAAAAGCGAAACCAATTAAAATTACTGTCATTACTAAAACTGCTTTTTTCATGTTTCTAGTTCTTTAATAGCTAACAATACAATTACACAAAAAACCTACATAAAAACGTTTAAAATAATTAATGAAATCAAAAATCAAAATATTTAAACTGCTGTGTTGTGTTATCATTCCATTTTTAACTTACCCACAAAACAAAAAAAATTCTAAAGAATACATCACTAAATTATCTAAGCAAGCTGTAGCAAATTTATGTGAAAATAAATATGAAAAATCTTTAGTTCAAGCTCGCGAAGCACTCGAGCAATCTATAATTTTAGACGATAATAATTTAATTGCTCAAAATTACAATATAATAGCAGCCAATTTTGATGAATTATCTGAATCGAATAAAGCTCTTTATTACTACAGCAAAGGATTGATCTATGCGGAAAAAACCAATAACCCAAACCTTTTAAAACAGATTTATAACAACCTTGGTAATATCTATTGTTTTGATAAAAAAAATTATAGCAAAGGAATTGATTATTACAAAAAATCGCTCCGATTTAGTGCTATAGCAAAGGATTCTGTACAAATCCTTTCAACGGAAATGAACATTACTTGGGCTTACTTTGACATTAATGAATTTCAAAAAGGATTCCCTTATTTAAAATTCTCTAATAAAAATCAAACAAAATATGGCGATGATGAATCGCTTACAATTTTGCAATTGCTTAATGGTATGTATTATACCTATATTAATGATACGGTTGCTGCAAAAAGTAATTTTGAAAATGCTATTAATCAAGCAATAAACCAAAATGAAAGTACCGATTTAAAATACATTTATCAAGAATATTCTAAATATCTATTTAAAAACCAACAAGCAGATCAGGCGTATATTTATTTAACTAAATATGATAGTTTAAATCAAAAGATAACTTCTGAAGAAAAACAAAATAAAATTAATATAACCGGAATCAATCTTGAATTAGATGAATACAAACGTGAATTAGAAAAAATAGAAACCCTTTACCGCGACAAAGAGCAATTATTAAAATACGAAAAATCCAGAAACAAAAGGGTTATTGGTATCATGGTGTCACTTTTTGTTGTTTTTGTGATTTTGTTTTATTTCTTTTTTCAGAACACCAAACTGAAACAAAATAATAAGTTAAAAGATGTTCAACGTAAAATTCAGGATAACCTCATAAACGCTAGTATTGATGGGCAAGAAAGAGAACGCATTCGGATAGCGGCTTTTTTGCATGATAACATTAGTGCGATGCTTTCTTCGGCTGGAATGCACTTAAAAACCGTGCACTCTGAAATAGAAAATATACCCGAAGAAATTACAAAAACGGCAGCTATTATCGATGAAGCACACGATCGTGTTCGGGATTTATCCCACGAATTGCTTCCTACTTTATTAGTTCGTTTTGGACTTTTTTATGCCATCGAAGATTTATGTGAAAAAAATTCAAATTCTAAAATTCATTATGAATATTTGAGTACAATTCCGACTAATACTCGATACAATTCTAAATTCGAAATGCGGGTTTATTTTATCATTTCTGAACTTTTAAACAACATCAACAAACACAGTAAAGCAACAAAAGCACAGGTATCAATCAATTTAGGCAACCACGAATTGCTTTTTCATGTGCATGATAATGGCAAGGGATTCGATTCGAAAAAAGTAAACATAGAAGGTTTTGGACTCAATCAAATTCGCGCTCGAATTAAAAATTTAGATGGCGATTTTAAAGTCAATTCTAAAATAAATTACGGAACTTCTGTCAAAATGCGAATTCCGATTTTATATTAAATTAAGCTCGTTGTTCCAATTCAATAATTTCTAAATCTTTAATTTTATCGGCATCGATTACAAATCGCAACATGGTTCTTACTTTATGAAAACCACTTTTTCCTGCAGCTCCAGGATTCATGTGCAAACAATTGATTCTTTTATCAAATTGTACTTTTAAAATATGAGAATGGCCACAAATAAACAATTGTGGCGGATTAGCTAACAATTCGGCTTTAATTTTAGGATTGTATTTCCCGGGATATCCCCCAATATGCGTTATTAATACCGAAACATTTTCGCAAATAAATCGGTTGTTCAGCGGGAATTCGGTTCTTGCTTTTGCGTCATCAATATTGCCGTAAACTGCTCGTAAAGGTTTGTGTTTTTTAATAGTATCGGTTACGTGCAAATCGCCAATATCGCCAGCATGCCAAACTTCATCGGCTTGGCCAACGTATTTCAAAATAACATCATCAAGATGACTATGGGTGTCCGAAAGAAGCAAAATTTTTTTCAATGGGTATTCTTTTTGATTTTATAAAAAAGCTAAGATACTACCCTTTTATGAGTAATAGTTCAAAAGAAAACTTTGTACCTTTGCACCCACACTTTATTTAAGCAAAAAATTGAGATATTTTATACAATTTGCATACAATGGCACGCATTATCACGGTTGGCAAATACAGCCTAATGCCAGCTCGGTGCAAGAAACATTACAAAAAGCACTTTCTGTTTTACTAGCTACCGATATTATTTTAATGGGAGCAGGACGCACAGATACAGGTGTTCATGCCCGAAAAATGTTTGCTCATTTTGATTACGAGAAACATATAAACAAAGCTCTTTTAGTATACAAAATCAATTCTTTTTTACCTAAAGATATAGCAGTACATCATTTTTTTGAAGTAAGTCTAGAAGCGCATTGCCGCTTTGATGCTACAAAACGGACTTATGAATACCACATTCATACGCTCAAAAATCCGTTTATAGACCAATTAAGCTGGTATTTTAGTCAGCCGTTGGATGTGGAGTTGATGAACAAAGCGGCTCAAATTTTATTACAACACACCGATTTTCAATGTTTTTCAAAAGTGAATACCGATGTAAACACTTTTGATTGCACTATTTTTGAAGCATATTGGAAGCAAGAAGGTGAAAAATTAATTTTTACTATTTCGGCCAATCGCTTTTTGCGAAACATGGTTCGTGCCATTGTGGGTACCCTAATCAATATTGGCTTACGTAAAATAAATTTAGCCGATTTTGAAGCCATTATTGCTAGTAAAAATAGAGAAAAAGCAGGTTTTTCGGTTCCTGCTCACGGCTTATATTTAACCGAAATTGAATACGATAACCTGAACCCTAGCCCTGATTGCAGCGAAAAGCTTTTGTGAAAAAAATACTGATTTTGTGTTTTTTGCAAGGCGACCAACGGAAGCCTTGAGAAAAACAAAACAAAAGCGTATTTTTGAGGAAAACTTGTAGCGAAAAGCAGGAAACAGCTCCTGAACCTGATTAAAAAACAATGAAAGCAAAAGCATTTGATACCCGATTATTTAAGCGGATTTTAACCTATACAAAGCCTTATCGTTGGCGTTTTAACGGTGTAATTGTGTTTGCCATTTCGCTTTCTATTTTTGCCGCCCTTCGTCCGTATTTATTAAAACAGACCGTAGACAGTTACATTCAAACTCAAGATAAACAAGGGCTTTTGTTGTATGTAGTTTTAATGGGAATGGTGTTATTGGCCGAAGTTTTTTCGCAATTTTATTTTGTATACTGGGCCAATTGGCTGGGACAAGATATTGTAAAAGACATTCGAACCAAACTTTTCAAACATATTTTAAGCTTTCGAATGAAATATTTTGATTTGGTTCCGGTAGGACAATTGGTTACCCGATCGGTTTCGGATATTGAAGCTATTGCGCGCATTTTTAGTCAAGGTTTGTTTATGATCATAAGCGATTTGATGAAAATGGTTGTAGTACTCATTTTTATGTTTTACATGAACTGGAAACTGACTTGGATTGTGATTGTAGCCATGCCTGTTTTGGTTTTTATTACCCGTATTTTCCAACGAAAAATGCAAGTTGCTTTTGAAGAAGTACGCACGCAAATTGCCAATATGAATTCGTTTGTGCAAGAGCGTGTAACGGGGATGAAAATTGTACAACTTTTTAATCGCGAAAAAATTGAATACGAAAAATTCAAAGAAATAAATCATAAACACAAAACAGCTTGGATTAAAACCATTTTATACAACTCCATTTTCTTTCCTATTGCCGATATTATTTCGTCATTAACGCTTGGATGCGTGGTGTTATATGGCGGAATGCGCATTTTAAATGGCGATCAATTTACCACTTTTGGTGATTTGTTTTCGTATACAATGTTCATTTCGATGTTGTTTAACCCATTGCGTCAAATTGCAGATAAATTCAACGAAATGCAACTCGGAATGATTGCAGCCAATCGTGTTTTTGATATTATTGATACCCAAGACCAAATTCAGGATACTGGAAAAATTGAAGCTCCCATTTTTGAAGGAAAAATCGATTTTAAAGATGTTCACTTTGGTTATATCCCCGAAGAAGAAGTGATAAAAGGCATCGATTTATCGGTTGAGGCTGGTCAAACTGTGGCGATTGTAGGGTCAACCGGAGCAGGGAAATCAACTATTATCAATTTGCTGAATCGTTTTTACGAAATAAATTCGGGAACCATTTTTATTGACAACGAAAACATCGAAAATTATACTTTGGCCTCTTTACGCAAACAAATTGCGGTGGTTTTACAAGATGTATTTTTATTTGCCGATACCATTTTTAATAACATTACACTTAATAATCCCGAAATTTCAAAAGACCAAGTTATAAGAGCGGCAAAAGAAATTGGTGTTCATGATTTTATAATGACACTTCCTGGCGATTATGATTTTGATGTGAAAGAACGTGGTGTAATGTTATCTTCGGGGCAACGCCAATTAATTGCTTTTTTACGTTCATATGTTAGCAATCCAAGTATTTTAATTTTAGATGAAGCCACTTCTTCGGTTGATACCTATTCTGAAGAATTGATGCAACGCGCCACCGAAACCATCACACAAGGACGAACTTCTATCGTAATTGCTCATCGCTTGGCGACTATTGTCAATGCGGATAAAATCATCGTAATGGATAAAGGGAAAATTGTAGAAGAAGGCAATCACCAAGAGCTTTTAACCAAAGTTGACGGATATTATAAAAATTTATACGATTCGCAGTTTATGGTCGCCAATTAATTATAATCGACTGTTTGGGGTTTGTTGAGTGCAAAATTTGGAAAACTAAAATCGGTGGTTTCAAAAGCGTTCGTTTTAAAATTGCTTCCGCCTTCATAAGGAACCGAAGGATAATACGAAATAGAAAGTTGAAAGGAACTAAAAACCAAATAATCATTATTAATTAATAAGCCTAAACTCAATTTAGAAAACACTTTACCTTTCATAATGCTGCGTTTATC
Organism: Flavobacterium agrisoli; assembly: GCF_016522065.1. Taxonomy (GTDB): domain Bacteria; phylum Bacteroidota; class Bacteroidia; order Flavobacteriales; family Flavobacteriaceae; genus Flavobacterium; species Flavobacterium agrisoli. The sequence goes on from NZ_JAEHFV010000001.1 coordinate 930,953, forward strand.
ATCGCCTAAAATTCCAACCGAGCAATTGAAATAGGGATTTAAACGAAAACCCCACAATTCTTTGGGTGAATAGGTTTGGGTTTGTAATGTCAGCATCATTTTACTAGTTCCATAAATCGCGGTATCAAAAGCTGGCAAACCATTGTCATCATTCAAATTGAGCATATCGCCAATAGAATTTTGTCGGTTTACACCAATTATCAATTCGGGTTTTACAAATTGTCTCAATTTCCAAGAACCTAATTCTAGCAAATTGGTAAAATAATTCAGTTCTAAATTAAAAGCTGTTTGGTATGTTTTCCCCTCATAAAAATAGGTTCCTGCCTGGAAACTGGTGCTAAAATACCCGTAATTAAAATAATTACCATAAGACAATTCGGTCCCTATATAAGGTCGCCAAATATTATTTTTATGCTGGTATCCGCCAGTAATAGAAAAAGTTCTTCCAGTAGGAATATCCTCAGTAATTCCGTATCTAAAAATGTAACTATCCTTCACGAATTGTTGCGTGTTTACGCCTACTGCAACTAAAATTTGCTTTTCATTCGAAAAAAAATCAATTGGATCATAATCTAGAGTAGGGCTTTCTAAATAATCAATATCCAAATAGCGCCCAGAAACAATCAAATTAGTTGTTCTGTCTAAATTAATCTGGTTTTTAAATAATCGGAAAGCATGACCCAACCAATAATCTTGGCTGTTGTACTTAAAATTTTGCATTTCATACGAGAAATCAGGTCCTTGCAAACTATCCCGGCGAAAATCTTGTTTTAAATCGATTCCCCCACCCCATTTTGCTAATGGCGAATAAAAGGGACGGTTTATACTGATTCCTTTACTGTAATAATTATTCAAATCGTTTTTGTAATATAGTCCAGTATTGACAAAAGTATTTTTAATGTTGGGGACAAAATACGACACATCATTAGCATTTTTCCCATCATCAAAACGGTTTGTAAATTTGTATTTGAGTTGATGTCCTATTCCAAAAACATTTCGCTCATCAAAACCAACCGTTACCCTAGAGGAAGAAGCAGAAAATTTAGGAAGCAAACTCCAAGAGTCCAAAACACGAACTGTAACATCAACCGAATCATTATTTTGCGATAAAATTTCTTCTGTAATCAAGGCACTTCGAATGTATTTTTGGGTACGAAGAATACGTTCGGATTCTTTTATTTTAAAACCGTCATAAGGTGTGTTTTTTTTAAACAACAACAAGTTTTTTATAGCGAGTTGCTTGGTTTTTAAATGCAATCTATTTCCGGTTCGTTCTCCCCAATTTCGAGGTTTTCTAGTGGTATCTGAAATAGAATTCCCAAAAGGATCTAAGGTAATAATGTTTATATTTCGAATAATTTTTCCTTCAGCTTCTAACGAATTTTCGTGATGAATTACCGCTTCTGGCATTTTTTTTGGTTTAGCCGAACGAAACATGAGTTTGTGCATGAGTTTGGTAAACTTATTTCGTTGCGAGTAATTTTTAATATTTTGATATAAATCAGTACTGTCTTTTTTCGATTGTGGTACTTGCGCACAAGCAATATCCGAGATACAAAATCCAATCAGCAAAAGAACTATTTTAAAAAACGTAGGCATGCTGCATAGAGATTTAAGAAAGTGTACCTTTTAAAATTACCAAATTTGATTGTTTTTTTAAACATTCCCTTCTACATTTTTATTGGATTTAATCTTCCAAATAAATTTTTTAGGCAAATGATTTCCCATTAAATACCCCCAAGGTTCAAATCCATCCAAACGATCAAAAATAATTTTCAGAATAGCCAATAATGGAATAGCTAAAAACATACCCGCAATTCCGGCTGTAGCCCCACCCACAATAATTCCGATAATGGAAACTAATGCATTGATTTCGACTTTAGAATTGATAATTAAAGGCACCAAAATATTATTATCCAAAAGTTGAACCACAATATTGACCACTAAAATACCGATTAAAACACTCATTTGGGGTGTTCCTGATAACGAAGCAATGACGGTTAAAACACCTGCAATTACAATTCCAATATACGGAATCATGTTTAAAATACCCGTTATTAGTCCCAACAAAATAAAATACTTTATTCCAATAAAATAAAGTCCTGCACTGGTTAAAACCGATACGGCAACCATTTCTAGCAGCAATCCTAAGATATAATTGTTGATTGAAATTTTTATCTGACACAAAATCTCTTTGAGTTTTGCGTGGTTTTCTTTTTTAAACAACTTCGATAAAAACAAGATAAAATGATCTTTATACAATAAAAATAAAAAAGTGTAAATGGGAATTAAAGTACTGTCAAGTAATACGTCGGTTACCGAAACTAGCATGGTTCCGATGCTTTCGTTTCCTTTTTTGACAGAGTCTTTCGTTACATCTTCTAAATATTTTTTTTGCTCCCAAATGCTCACTTTAAAATGCTCTTTGATGAATTTATGGCATTCGTATAAAAAAGAATTAAAATTTTTCTGAATAATATCAAAATCACTCGAAATAGCACTTATTTGAAAAGAAATAAATGTCAATATTCCTATAACAACTGCAACAAAAAACAACACCGAAATTAAGGATGCTAATGTATTATATAGCTTCAATTTCTTACGTAAAAAACTATGAATAGGTAACAAAAGAACCGCAAACAAAAAAGCTAACAGTACTGGTTTAAGCACATTTCTTCCGATAAAAAAAATCAAACCAATGCTTAATAAAGTAATGAAAATAGAGGCAATTTTTATATAAAGCGGCGGAGTATAGTTAGTCGTCATATTAGGTGAAATTTTATGGCTAGGATTAGGTTTTCTTACTTCAAATTTCTTTAATTATAACGAAATTAAATTACAGGATTCAAGTTGTTTTTTATATAATACTTACACCGAGTATATTCATAAAAAAAGAGCACTTATTACAGTACTCTTTTGCTTTTTAATGTTTGTGTTTGTCATGACCTTTTCCTTTTTTATCATAATCTCTATGATTATCATGATGATCATGATGATCATGATGGTCGTTATAAGCATAATAATTTTTTCTTTTACCGTAATCTTTATGGTATTTGCTCATGTGTTTATCATGATAAATATATGGTGTTCTACCATGATAATCATTAATAACTACGGTACGTCCTCTACGTAAATCGTAGTTTTTGTAAACTACTGGTAAGTTACGCGAACGTATCCATCTTCCTTGGTTTAAATAAACATATTGTGTCTGTCTGATATCGTAATACACATCAATATCGGGTAAAAAATAATAATCGACATTGGCACTAACGGCAGGTCCCCAAACAGGAGGTGTGCCAATATTTACATTAACAGAAACTTGTGCTTGCATACTAGAAGCAGCAAATAATAAAACTCCTAAAGCGGTCGTTAATTGTAACGTTTTCATACTTTCTAATTTTTAAGATTTGGATTTGATTGTCAAAATCCACATATCGTGCCAAAAAATCAGAAACAAAATTTAAAAACCTCTTTTAAAGTCAAAAAAACAAGAAAAAAAAGAAGCAAACTATTTATTTTCAAATAATTAAAAAACCTCTTTTTTTTCCTAAAAAAGAATATTAATCGAAAAATTCATGAGGAGAAGTATGCGAATCAATTATAGAAATTCCTTTTTGCAGAATTAAATTATTTGGATAGACAATTCGTTCTCCTTCTTTCGTTCTTAAATTAAGATGAAAAGCATTGATGTCGATAATTTCAGCTTCTATTGGAAAATCTTTATCATGAATGCGAATAGTATCGCCAATTTTAAAAGGAAAAGAAAAAAACAAAATCACACCTGCAGTAATATTACTCAAAATAGACCATTGCGCGATCATGGCAACACCAATTACGGTGGCTAAAGAAGATACCGTAAAAAAGATATCTTTCGTTTCGACTCCCCAAATAATTATTAAACTAATTACCGCGATGATATTCAATAAAATGCTAATGTATTTTATTACCAAATTGGTACGGTGTTCGATACTTTGATTATTTTTCGCATAATTCCGAACCAATTTTGCAAAGAACATTCTGAGCAAAAAAAGCAGAATCACGACTATGACTGAAGTAAATATCTCTTTAAAATAATTATTAAATACAAACATGTCATTCATTTTTTTATTCTAAATTACTCAAAAAATCAAAAACTTTAGCTGTGGGCAACCCCATTACATTGGTATAAGAACCTTCTATTTTGGTTACTGCCACAAAGCCAATCCATTCCTGAATTCCGTAAGAACCGGCTTTATCAAAAGGTTGGTATTTTTCTAGATAATATGCTATGGCTTCATCCGAAAGTTCGCTAAAAGTAACTTTGGTAACATCTGAAATAAGGGTACTTTTTTGAGCCGTTTTAAAACAAACCGAAGTTATAACTTGATGTGTACTATTTGATAATGATTTTAAAATAGTAAAAGCATCTGCTTTATCTTTGGGCTTTCCTAATGCTTTATTTTGATGCCAAACGATAGTGTCACTGGTAATTAAAATATCATTTGACGCTAATTGTCCTTCAAAAGCAGCCGCTTTTAATTCGGCTAAAAAATGGGTGATTTCTTCTGCTTTCAAATTGTCGGGATAAATTTCGTCTACTTCTTTAACTCGAATTTCAAAATCCAAATCTAAATCTTTAAAAAACTGTTGCCTTCTTGGCGAACCCGAAGCTAAAATAAGATTGTATGAAGCTAATTTTTCTTTAAGCATAATATTTTAGATTTGAATTGTACGAAATAACTAAAACTCCCAAAATTCCAAAAAAGATAATCCATTTTAAAACTGTGCTCAAATGATGAAAATCAGATGTGGTTTTGGCAACACAAATTTTGACCATAAAATACAATAAAGGCGCTAAAATGCATACAAAAGCATAGATGGCTACTAGGAACAAATTATTGGCTACAAAATAATCTTTAATATAAAATAGTAACAATAAAAAAGGAACAAGTGCAACCAAAAAAACAAGTTTGGCCGTTCTAGAAATTCCAATAATGATAGGTAATGTTTGCAAACCTTGGTTATAATCGCCCTTTACATCTTCCATATCTTTGACAATTTCGCGTAAAAAATTAATCAAAAAGGCAAAAAAGGCAAAGTCCATTAAAATAGAAAACAGACTTTTCATTTGCAATTGATTGATGATGTTGGTCACCGGATACAAATCGAAAACACCAATAATTATCACACTAAATGCTAGTAAAGAAGCTACAACTATATTTCCAACAATCAGAATTTGTTTTAAAGTGGTGGCATAAAAATAAAGCGCTGCAGCTACCAAAATAAATAAAGAAGCCAAACTTGGTTTCCCGATTATATTAGCCAAATAAAAACCCAGAGCTACACCCGAAATATTTAATACAAAATAAATATTATAGGCAGCAGCTTCGGTAATTGATTTTCCTACCACGACATTTTGAGGTTTGTTAATAGTATCCGACTCTTGATCAAAAATATTATTAATTACGTAACCCGCAGCTGCGATTAAAACGGTACTAATTACCAGCAAAATATAATTAAAATCACTTAATGCTAAAGGCGAATTTTGATAAGCCATAAATCCAAATCGAAAAACCAATTGCATAAAGGCCAACAAGAGTAAATTTTGGTAACGAACCAATTGTAAGTATTTCATTTTGGGGAAAAATTCAAATTTAAGTTTACTGTAGAAAAAGCCTTTTTATTAGGATATAAAATCCATTTAGTTGTGTTTGCCGTTAAAACTTTCCATCCATTTGCCTTGCACTTTCATTACTTGCTCAATCACATCACGAACGGCACCTTTACCTCCTTTTACATGCGAAATATAGCGCGAAATACCTTTAATCTCAGGGCATGCATCTTGCGGACAAGCGGGCAAACCCACCAATGACATGACTTGAAAATCCGGAATATCATCTCCCATGTACAAAACTTGTTCGGGTTTAATATTATAAATATCGGTGTACTCGTCAAACGTTTCAATTTTACTGGCCACACCCAAATGAATATCGGTAATACCTAAATAGCGCAAACGAACTCGTACTCCTTCATTACTTCCGCCAGAAATAATACACACGTTGTAACCTGCATCTACCGCCGCTTTCATGGCATAACCGTCGCGCGTACTCATGGTACGTAACATTTCGCCTTGAGTGTTAACAAATACGGTTCCGTCGGTTAAAACGCCATCCACATCAAAAATAAAGGTGGTAATATCGTTCATTATTTCTTTATAGCTTTTTTCCATTTTCAAGTATTGATTGGGTTAGAATTTTGTAAATATTTTTTTGATTGTCATCGGTTAAATAATGCAAATGCGATTGAATGGTAGTTTGATCATTTCGTTTAGCCGGTCCGGTTTGTGCCTGCATCGGACTTAAATCGTTGATTTTTGCAACGGTTTCTTTGATTAACGGTTTTAAAACTTCGAAAGGAACCTGATGTTCGCGACAAATTTCTTCGCCAATTTGAAACAAATGATTGGTAAAATTATTCACAAAAACAGCGGCAACATGCAGGGCTTTTCGTTGTGCCGAATTTATTGGATAAACCGACTCCGAAATACTTTTGGCTACCGTATCAATTACCCTAAAATCGGTACTGTTTTCGGCCTCTAAACAAATCGGGATTTGTGAAAAATCAACTGGTTTGTTTTTGGTAAATGTCTGTAACGGATAAAAAACACCTCTCCTATTTTTGTCGTTAATAGCAGTTATAGACGCCGTTCCCGAGGTATGCACCACTAATCTATTAATAAAAGGCAATTGCTCAGAAACTGCTGCAATAGCATCATCCGAGACGGCTAAAATATACAAATCGGCTTCACGTAAAGACGCTAAATCATACACCATTCGATAGGTATCTATTCCAGATATTTTGGTGTTTTCTTGTCTTGCATATACTTGCACAAGCGATACAGTTTCATTTTTTTCGAAAGCCGTTATTACATGTTGTGCCACATTTCCAGAACCAATAATGACAATTTTAATCATTTCGCAAAATTATAGTTTTTTTTAAAGTATACCTACACTAGCCCTACATTGCTTCAAAAATAGGGACTTTAGACTGAAACGGTATTTATTTTATAAGATTTTATTTTTGGATTTAATTAACAAATACGCGAATCCTGCACTCAACAATTTTAAGTACTTTTGTGCCACTTTTTATACACAGAAATCCCAATATAATGGATAAAAAAATATTCTCCTTTTTGTTCTCTACTCGATTAATGGCCGTTCTTTTTTTAACATTTGCTTTGGCAATGGGAATTGGAACTTTTGTTGAAAGTAAATACAATACCGATACGGCTCGAATTTGGATTTACAATTCGTGGTGGTTTGAAGCTATCATGGTATTTTTCTTAATTAACTTTTTTGGAAATATTAAAAGATATCAATTGCATAAAAAAGAAAAATGGGCTACTCTTTTATTACACTTAGCTTTTATTTTTATTCTTTTAGGCGCTTTTATTACCCGATACATTAGCTACGAAGGCGTGATGCCCATTCGTGAAGGCGCTTCGGAAAATCGTTTTTATTCGGATAAAACCTTTTTAAGCATTTATGCCGATGGCGAATACAAAGGCGAAATGAAACGTCGTGTTTTTGAAGAACCTTTACTTTTATCTCCGGTTGCCAATAATGATTTTAGTATCTCGGGACAATTTGCCGAAACACCATTTGAAGTGGAATACGTTAATTTTATAATGGGTGCCAAAGAAAAAATTAAACCCGATGCTAACGGCATTTTATATTTAAAACTCGTTGAAGCAGGTGATCATGGTCGCGAGGAGCATTTCTTAAAAGAAGGCGAAGTACAAAGTATTCATAACGTTTTATTTGCTTTAAACAAACCAACCGACGGTGCTATTAACATTACCACTACTGGAAAAGAATATACCATTCAGACTCCTTTTGAAGGAAATTTTATGCGAATGGCCGACAAACTTCAAGGAAAAGTGGATAAAGATGTCGTTCAACCGTTAATGATGCGTTCACTTTATAGCATTGGCGATATGCGGGTAGTTTTTCCAGATCCTGCTATTAAAGGAGTGGTAACATACGAATCGGATAACGACTATAAAGCAAAAAACCATACCGATGCTTTAATTGTAAAACTCAAAGAAAACGGAAAAGAAAAAGAAATTGCCCTTTTAGGCTCTAAAGGCCGAATGGGAGATGTTGAAACCGTGAAAATAGGAACTATTGAATATTCGCTTTTTTATGGAAGTAAAGTTTTCGAGTTGCCTTTTAAAATTCGATTAAACGATTTTATCGCCCAAAAATACCCTGGAACCGAAAAAAGTTATTCTTCGTTTGAAAGCAAAGTAACTGTCGAAGATCCAGAAGATACTTTTGATGCTCGAATATATATGAACAACGTATTGGATCACAAAGGGTACCGCTTTTTTCAATCTTCATTTGATCCGGATGAAAAAGGAACGGTTCTTTCTGTAAATCACGATTTTTGGGGTACTAACATTACGTATTTTGGTTACACCTTATTGTACATTGGGTTACTTGGAATTTTATTTACCAAATCTTCTCGTTTTAGCGATTTAAAAAGAAAATTAAATAAAGTGAATCAAAAAAAATCAAGCCTTTTGGTGCTTTTGGTGCTTTTTTGTAGTCTTACCTCTTTTGCGCAAACCCAGCCCGAACACGATCATACACACGAACACCAAGCGGTAGATAGCGTTCACAATCATGAACATGAACATGAACATACAGAAACAGGACATGTACATACAACCGCAAAAAAACCAACACTTACGCAAATAGATTCTTTACTAAACGTGTACAAAGCACCCGAATCACATGCTGCTAAATTTGGCCGTTTAATCATTCAGGATGCTGGTGGGAGAATGAAACCGATTAATACTTTTTCGTCAGAATTGTTGCGTAAAGTAAGTCACAACGATACGTACAAAGGGATGAATGCGGATCAAGTATTGCTTTCGATGACACAATATGCGCAAGTTTGGATTGAAATTCCTATTATTTACATTCCGCGAGGGAATGATAGTATTCGTAAAATTATTGGTATTAATAAAGCAGATCAATTCGCTCCTTTTGTATCTTTTTTTGATGAAAAAGGAAATTACAAATTATCTAAATACTTGGAAGACGCATATAAAAGTGCAAATCCAAACAAATTTGAGAGTGACTTTATCGAAACCGATAAAAAAGTCAATTTAATGGAATCGGCTTTAAGCGGCAGAATATTGAAAATTTTCCCGATTCCAAACGACCCTAACAACAAATGGATTTCGTATTTAGAATTGAATGAGGCCGGTTTAAAAGGAATGGATGCAACCTATACCAAGCAAATTTTACCCTTGTATTTCGGGACATTGAGTAATGCTGCCAAAACCAAAGATTACAAAACTGCCGATGAATTAGTAGAAAGTATTAATGGTTTCCAGAAAAAATTTGGAGCTGCTGTACGACCAAGTGAACAAAAAATTGATCTTGAGATCGCTTACAATACATTCGATATTTTACCAAAAATGATTTATTGGTATTCAATTTCAGGGATTTTGATGCTGATATTTACATTATTTAATATTTTCTTTGATAAAAAGTTTTTACGCATAATAGTAAATGGTTTTCATATCTTAATAGGATTAATATTTGTTATTCATACTATTGATTTAATTGCACGCTGGTATATTTCGGGTCATGCGCCTTGGAGTAATGCCTACGAATCTATTGTATATGTAGCTTGGTCAACCATGTTTTTCGGTTTAGCATTCAATAGAAAATCAAAACTTACAGTTGCTTCATCAGCATTTGTTACCTCCATGATTTTTTTCGCTGCGAATCTAAACTGGATTGATCCCGAAATAGCCAATTTACAACCGGTTTTAAACTCCTATTGGTTAATGATTCACGTTGCGGTTATTGTGGCTAGTTATGGACCATTTACACTTGGAATGATTTTAGGTTTTGTCGCTTTGTTATTAATTGGGTTTACCAATTCAAAAAATAAAGCCAAAATGGATTTACACATTAAAGAAATAAGCTACATTAACGAAATGGCCTTAACCATTGGCTTGGTCATGCTATCTATTGGAAACTTTTTAGGAGGACAATGGGCCAATGAAAGTTGGGGACGTTATTGGGGATGGGATCCTAAAGAAACCTGGGCTTTAATTAGTATTATGGTTTATGCCTTTGTTATTCACGCCCGATTTGTTCCGGCTTTACGAGGCAAATGGTTTTTTAACCTCATGAGTATGTTTGCTTTTGTATCGATTTTATTTACTTACTATGGCGTTAACTTTCATTTAGTTGGATTGCATTCGTACGCAAGTGGTGAAGCAAAATCGTTAAATTGGATTTACTATACCTTAGGAACAATGGCTGTAATTGGTGCCCTAACCTACCCAAAATACCGAAAATATTACAAGAAAAAATAATTGAAATGCTCACATAAAAAAAGGTTCAGTATAATATTTTTACTTTAACTATAACATTACATTTTTATCCAACCAATCAAAAAGGATGGAATAGACTTTTTCTCTTGCTTTTTGTTGGGACAAAACCAGATCGTGCATGCCATTTTCAATACCGATGATATTTTTTTGAGGTGCTTTAATTTTTTGGGCATTTGCTACAATATCGTGAATGTTTAAAATAGCATCTCCTGTAAACATTTCTTCGCTCCATTCGGATGGAAAAACAGATTTATCCGAATGCATAATCAAAATCGGTTTATCCAATTCAACACCTTTTTTTATTTGGCAGTGCCCTTTATGAATGGCCGCAATCCAACCTGCATGAATCGGATTGGCTTTATTTGGTTTCCAATCTAAATTATAATCCCATTCGCCAAAATGAGCTTGGTGTAAACTCAAACCATAAAACTCAGAAAAACCTCCCGAAATACGCAAATCTGGAAATTTTTCGCCCACTTTAGCCACCATCGGAATTGCATATTTCTTCAGATAATGAGGTAAATTCATATCGTAAAACGGACTATTACAGTACAAAGCACTAAACAAATTTGATTTTTTTCGAGCGGCTGCATACAGGGTAATAATTAAACCACCTGTTGAATGTCCGGCCAAAATTACGTGTGTATTTTGTTCCTTTTGAATGACTTTTAAAGCGGCGTCTATCTCTTCAAAATATTCTTCTAAATCACGTACATTGTTTATTTTTTGATGCGATAAAATCGAGCGACCATATTTTCGTAAATCCAAAGCATAAAAATAAAATTCATTTTTTACAAATTCATTAGCCATGCTTTTTTGAAAAAAATAATCATTAAAACCATGTAAATACAACACCGCCTTCGAACTCCTTTCTTCCGTTTTTTTCCGAACTAAAGTGGCTGTAACTTTACCTTCGTAATCATCGTTCAAAATCAAAGTAGTTTGCTCGAAGTTATCTTTTAAAACATCCTCTTTATATACCAATTCTTTCATAACCCAATTATGTTAAAAAAACACATTTTTAAAGATAAAACTTTCTTTTGGCATTCATAGTATCTTAGAATTATTACTTTTGAAATAGCGTACCAATTTTACCCATTATGCAACTTTATTTCCAAAAATCCTTTTTATTTATCAGCCTTTTTGCCTCTGTAATTTTACAGGCACAACAACCTCAAAAACCTACTTCGGTAGAAATATACAATCAAATTCAAAAATTAAATTTTTTAGGTTCGGTTTTATACATTGCCGCTCATCCCGACGATGAAAACACCCGAATGATAACGTATTTTGCCAACGAAGTAAAAGCAAGAACTGCTTATTTATCATTAACTCGCGGTGATGGTGGTCAAAATTTAATCGGTCCGCAATTGCGAGAACTTTTAGGTGTAATTCGAACACAAGAACTGCTTGAAGCCAGAAAAATAGACGGTGGCGAACAATTTTTTTCGCGAGCTAATGATTTTGGTTTTTCTAAAAATCCTACCGAAACATTACAAATTTGGGAAAAAGATAAAGTATTAGCCGATGTAATTTGGGCCATTCGAAAATTCCAACCCGATGTTATCATCAATCGGTTTGATCACCGTTCACCTGGCACAACGCATGGTCACCATACCGCATCGGCCATGTTAAGCGTCGAAAGTTTTCAACTTACAAATAATCCAAAAATTCATCCCGAACAACTCGAATGGGTAAAACCGTGGCAACCCAAACGCTTGTTTTTTAATCCATCGTGGTGGTTTTATGGTAGTCAAGAAAAATTTGAAAAAGCCGATAAATCCAAAATGGTTCATTTTGAAACCGGAATTTACTACCCCGAAATAGGAAAATCAAATCAAGAAATTGCCGCTTTAAGTCGAAGCAGGCATCAATCGCAAGGATTTGGAAGTACAGGAAGTCGCGGCTTAGAAACCGAATACTTGGAACTTATTGCAGGTGAAAAAACCACTCAAAATAATGTTTTTGAAGGAATTGATACTACTTGGAACCGAGTTGAAAACGGAAAACCCATTGCCGATTTAATTCAAAATATCATCCAAAACTATCAATTTACAAATCCATCTGCCAGTATTCCCGATTTAGTAAAAGCCTATCAAATGATAGCCGCTTTGCCCGAAAATCATTGGAAACCGATAAAACTCGAAGCCATTAAAAATTGCATTTCGGCCTGTGCAGGATTGTATTTAGAAGCCGTGGCCGATGAACAAGAAGTTACTCCCGGAAGCACTGTAAATTTAAACTTGGAAACTATTAATAGGACTTCTATCGCAATGGAATTGGAAAGTGTGGTTTCATTACCCAATAATAAAAAAACCATTCTGAATCAAAATCTAACAAGCAACAACGATCAAAAAACGGCTTTACAATTGGTATTACCTGAAAATATTCCGTACACGCAACCTTATTGGTTAAACGAAAAATTTTCGGTGGGAATGTACACCGTAAACAATCAAGAGAATATTGGAATTGCCGATATTATTCGAACCACCAAGATTATATTTAATGTAAAAATCAACAATGTAATTTTGCCTTTTGAACGCACTATCGTTTACAAATACAACGACCCTGTAAAAGGCGAAATGTATAATTTTTTGGATATTGTTCCTGAAGTTACAACCGCAATTTCGCAAAAAGTAATTTTATTTCCGAACGAAAACACCAAATCAGTTGCCGTGAAAATTCTTGCCGGAAAATCCGATGTAAAAGGAAAAGTACAATTAGAATTACCTTCAAACTGGAAAATTTCGCCTGCTGAAATCCCTTTTAATTTGGAGAAAAAAGGAACAGAGCAAACGGTTTATTTTGAAGTAACGCCACCTAAAAATGCGGAAGAAACCACGCCTAAAAGTTATGCAATAGTAAATGGAAAGCGTTATGAAAACGAACAAACTATCATCGAATTTCCGCACATTACCAAACAGCAAGTTTTATTGCCATCTGAATCAAAATGCGTGCGGATGGATTTGAAAACCAGTAAAAGCACTATTGCCTATATAATGGGAGCTGGAGATAATGTACCCGAAAGTTTGGCGCAAATGGGTTACTCGGTTACAATTATAAAACCCGAAGAAATAACACCCGAAAGACTCGAACATTTTGATGTAGTCATGACCGGAATTCGAGCCTACAATACCATTCAAACTTTAACCAACAAACAAGCCATTTTATTCGATTTTGTAAAAAACGGAAAAAACATGATTGTGCAATACAACACTGCTGGAAGTTTGATTACCAATGCTATTGCTCCCTATCCGTTACAAATTTCGAAAGACCGTGTTACTGAAGAAAATGCAGCTATAACTTTCTTAGCGCCACAACACCCTGCAATGAACATACCTAATAAAATATCGAAAACCGATTTTCAAGGTTGGACACAAGAGCAAGGTTTATATTACCCGAATCAATACGACAAAGCCTTTACGCCGCTTATTTCTTCTCATGATCAAGGCGAATCAGCTAAAGAGGGCGCATTATTAGTGGCTCCTTATGGCAAAGGATTTTACGTCTATACAGGTTTGAGTTTTTTTAGAGAACTACCCGAAGGCGTATCTGGCGCTTACCGTTTATTAGCCAATTTAATTGCTTTAAAACAACCGGTTGAACTACCCAATCAAAATATAAAAAATTAAAAAGAAATGCACGATAAAAAAGTTAGAAACTGGAAAAAAAGCTATACCTACGTACTGTTGGCTAACGCCATTTACATTGCTATTTTTTATTTAATAATGGAATTATACTCTTAATTTATGCAATTATTTGATTGGATTGTTTTAATTGTCACCCTTTTATTTATTGTTATTTATGGCGTTTGGAAAACCAAAGGAAGCCAAAATGTACAAGATTTTATTTTAGGAAATAACGAAACTCCTTGGTACACAGTGGGACTTTCGGTAATGGCTACTCAGGCGAGCGCGATTACGTTTTTATCAACCCCTGGACAAGCATATCATGATGGTATGGGTTTTATTCAATTTTATTTTGGATTACCTATCGCCATGATTGTAATTTGTTTGACTTTTATTCCGCTTTATCACAAGTACAAAGTCTATACGGCTTATGAATTTTTAGAAAAACGTTTTGATTTAAAAACCCGTTCCTTGGCCGCTTTTTTGTTTTTGTTTCAAAGAGGACTCGGAACCGGACTTACCATTTACGCACCTGCCATCATTTTATCGGCTATTTTAGGATGGAACCTAACCATAATGAACATTATTATCGGAGTTTTAGTAATTGTTTACACTTTTTCGGGAGGAACAAAAGCGGTAAACGTTACCCAAAAACAGCAAATGTTTGTTATCATGTCGGGTATGTTTATTACATTTTTCTTGATTTTACATTATTTGCCTAACGACATGACTTTTAACAGTGCGCTTCATATTGCAGGTGCAAATGCTAAAATGAACATTGTTGATTTTTCATTTAATCCCGAAGAAAAATATACTTTTTGGAGCGGAATAACGGGTGGTTTTTTCTTGGCTTTGGCCTACTTTGGTACCGATCAATCTCAGGTTGGTCGCTATTTATCGGGAAAATCAGTTAAAGAAAGTCAAATGGGATTAATTATGAATGGACTTTTAAAAGTGCCCATGCAATTTTTTATTTTACTTACGGGAGTAATGGTTTTTGTGTTTTTCCAGTTTAATCCGGTACCCTTAAATTTTAACCCAAACAACAAAGTTATTATCGAAAAATCGATTTATAAAAACGAATATCAAGAATTAGAAACAAAACTTACCGCTTTATCCGAAGATAAAAAAGTTATCAATTTGTTATATATCGATCAATTAAACCAAGATTACGATAATCCGATTTTAAGAAAAGAATTGGTGACGCTTTCCAATAAAGAGAAAGACCTTCGCGATCGCGCTCGAGATCTCATCGCTAAAGCCGACAGCAACACAGAAACAAACGATAAAGATTATGTATTTTTTCATTTCATTTTAAACTACTTGCCTAAGGGATTGATTGGTTTGTTGCTTGCCGTAATTTTGTCTGCTGCTATGTCTTCTACAGCATCTGGTTTAAATGCTTTGGCTTCGACTACGGCAATTGACATTTACAAGCGAAATGTAAAGACAGAAAAATCGGAAAAACATTATGTAAATGCAACTCAGTTTTTCACCTTGTTTTGGGGAGTTATCGCCATACTATTTGCCTGTGTCGGAACGTTATTTGAAAATTTAATTCAGCTGGTAAACATCATTGGTTCTATTTTTTACGGAACTGTTTTAGGAATTTTCCTGGTTGGGTTTTACACCAAAAATATACAAGCGAAATCGGTATTTTACAGCGCTGTAATTAGCCAAATCACTATTTTTATTATTTACTATTTTGCCATTTATATTTACCCTAGCGGACAAGAAAAATTAGGCTATTTATGGCTCAACTTTATTGGTGCGATGCTCACCATTATATTATCTGCCTTAATGCAGTTTACCCTATTTCGAAATGACAAAACGATTTTAGAAAATTAAAGCCAACAAGAAATCCTGTTTCGAATAAAATCAAAACAGGATTTTTTTATTTCAAAAGTGACGAAATTATCTACTCCATTCGGCAATACTATCTCTATTCATTTTTACATAATCTTGGTTTCCAGCCGCTTCGGAAGCTGCCAAAGAGATTTTTGCAGTTTCAATAGCACCCGTTTTATCGCCTTGACGTGCTTGAATTAACGATTTTAAACGGTTGTAAAAAAACGGTTGCTCTTTGCTCATATCCAATGATTTATCGATATATTCTCTTGCTTTGTTAATATCGCCTTTGGTCTGATATAAATATTGAGCCGCCGAAAAATAATCATTTGCTGTTGGGCCTGCTAAAACACGTTCGATACTTTCTGTTGCTGTTTTAGAAGTCGGAACTTCAAATTTTAATGATACAGAAGAATTTTCCCAACTAATATCCAAATGACCATAATTTGAATTTGGATCCAAATTATTAATTCCGATAGTAAATGTTTCGACTGCTTTCGATAAGGCTTCTTCTTTAACAGTAGCTTTTAAAGCAATTTTTTGTTCGTCATATTTTTCAGGCAAACCCCAGTTATCGGTAGTTTTATAAAAAATTATATCCCAACTTTCGATTCTCGGAACGGTATATAAAGCATATTTTCCTTCTTTTAAGGTTTTACCATCAATAACTACATCATCGCTAAACGAGATGATAGTATTTTCATTTGCTCCAGTTCTCCATAATTTACCAAAAGGAACTAAATTACCAAAAACAGCCCTTCCTCTTGCGCTAGGTCTTGAATAAACGACTTCTACATCAGTTAAACCAACTGTTTGTTTTACAATACCTTTCGGACTCGCCGCGGGCGTTTTAATTTGAGAATTGGCCATAATGGGCGCCAAAACAATTGCTAAAGCAATTAATAACTTTTTCATGCTGTTTATTTTAGTTTCTTCAAAATTACAAATTCAGTAGGCTAACAATTGTTAAATATTACCTAATATATGACTCGATTTGTGAGATTTTATCAAAATTCAATTCCGAAAAATGATTAATTTTCATATCTGCCAAACTCAAATCTTGCATTTTAGAATGTTCACTATTGTAACCTATGCAAAAAATTCCAGCAGAATTCGCCGCTTTGATACCGTTAGTGCTGTCTTCTATCACAATGCAGTTTTCTTTCGGTGCAACAGACAACGAAGCAGCATGTAAAAAAATAGCTGGATTGGGTTTAGATTGTGGAAAGTCCTCACCACTAACAATATGAGTAAAATAAGGATGCAAATTAAATCGAGTAAAAACGCGATCTATAGTTACTTTTGAAGCTGATGAAGCCAAAATTAACTGCATACCGTTTTGATGCAAATCTTTAATTAAATCTTCCACACCTTCAAGCAAATACAAATCTTCTTTGGTGTCAAAAGCATCATTAAAAATCGTCCTTTTTCTTTGAATCAAATGCTCAACTTCAGGAACCAAGCTGAAGGTTTCTTTTAGTTTTTGAAATGTATTTCGAGTTGAAAATCCAGTAAAGGATGCATACATTTCATCATTTACTACAATTCCGAGCTCTTTAAATTGTTTGTGATACGCATAATAATGTACCGGTTCGGTATCTACAATTACGCCATCCATATCAAATATGACCGTTTTTATCATTGTTTATTTATTGTTTTTTTTAGCATTTACAACAGTATTTATTACTGTTTCGGCGGCATGTAATCCAAAAAGGGCTGGCATGTAACTGTTCGTGCCGTAAAAAGATTTTTTATAGTTTTTGCCGTCGGTCATTTTTAGACTGTTTTTGTCTGGTTTTTCGATTGAGAAAACCACTTTCAATTTATTGATTTTAACATCGCGTAATCGATGACGAATTGTTTTAGCAAAAGGACAATAGGCCGTTTTCGAAATATCACCTACTTTTACTTTTGAAGCCAGCATTTTACCGCCCGCTCCCATGCTACTGATAATTTTTACTTTTTTGCGTTTGGCTGCAATAATCAAATTTAATTTGGGGGTTACACTATCAATACAATCCAACACATAATCAAATTGATTGGTTACGATTTCGAAAGCGCGCTCGGGTGATAAAAACTCTTGAATTCTGATTAAGTTTAATTCGGGATTAATATCCATCAAACGATCACCTACAATAGTAATTTTCGGCTGTCCCACGGTAGAATGCAAGGCGGGTAACTGACGGTTAATATTTGTAATATCAACTACATCACCATCTACAATAGTCATATTGCCAACTCCAGCTCTTGCCAAAAACTCGGCTGCAAAAGAGCCTACTCCACCCAAACCAACTACTAAAATATGGGCATTTTTTAAATTATCTAATCCTTCTTTTTTAAATAAAAGCTCGGCTCTCTCGGTCCACTCTGCCATAATACTAATTTTATTTATTTGCTATTTTAAAGACTCTTTCAACGTTTTCGGCAATAGCTTGTTGCATTGCCAAAATGGGTATATTTTTAAATTTTGATGCCAATTCATAAACCGATTCAATGCTTACATCCATCATATCGGTTTCTAAAAAAATACGATTTAAGGGAATTTCCTTAAAAACCGACTCTAATTTGGAGTTTTGTATTAAATTTTTACCAAACGACAAGTAAAAATCATTTTCTAATAATTGTTTGGCCGTTTGCTGGTTTTTCGAAAAACCGTGAACGACCATTGGCACGCTTATTTTTAATTTTTTTTTGATGGCAATTATTTCCTGAAAAGCTGCCACACAATGAATAATAACCGGTTTTTGGAAACGTTCCGCTAAAAGTAATTGCTTTTCAAAAACAGTTTCTTGCAATTGTAAAGGGATTTGGATCTTTTTATCCAATCCACATTCTCCTATGGCTAAACAAGTTGGAGTTGTTAATTTTTCTTCTATTAGTTTTAAATCCGAATCAACTCTATTTTCTTGAATATACCACGGATGGATTCCAATAGAATAAGCGTCAAAACTCGCTTCAAACTCATGCGGACATTGATTAACCAACTCTAAAACATCGTTTTGTTTCGTACTAGAATGTGTATGGAGATTGAAAAAAAGCATTAATCGTGGAATTTTTTAACACCCGCTTCAATGGCTATATTCAAATCATTTTCCAAGGGTACAATCGGACACGAAAAATTAGGATTATAAGCACAATACGGATTATACGCTTGATTAAAATCGATTGTAATTTGGTTGTTTTTAGGAATTTCCAAATCGATATAACGTCCGCCGATATAACTTTCTTTACCCGAAGTCAAATCCGAAAAAGGCAAAAACAAATGATTTTTATATTCTTTTTTTTGAACCAATTCGAGATTTCGGTAAACATTCAATTGCATTTTTTTCCCTTTAATCGAAAAATAAACGGTTCCGTATTTAACATATTTTGGCTTTCTTGCTGTAGAAGTTTTCATTTCAAAAGGTTTTTCTCCTGTGGATTTCACCAATTTTGCAGTCACAAAATAGGCAGCCTGTATGGGAAAAAAATCGAGTGTTTTGAAATTTTTCAAGTCTTCTGGAAGTAGCGGACTTGTTTTAGCATTAGCAAATTCTGCATTTAATTTAGTCTGGAATTTTTGTGTAGCAGCCAAATTAAATTTAGATTGCGCTACACTAAATTGCATCAGAATCAAAAAAATAAGGAGGAAGCGTATTTTCATGGCTAAAACTTTTCGCAAAAATACTTAAAAGAAACAAAGCTACAAACTTGTTATAATACAAACTTTTCTACCTTTGTTGATACATTTTTATCACAATGCTTACATCAGCTTTTCAACGTTATCTAAATAATTTTCGCGGCTTTACAAAAGAAATCTGGATATTAACTTTGATCACTTTTATCAATCGTGCAGGCACTATGGTACTGCCATTTTTATCCAAATATTTAAAAGAAGACTTGCATTTTTCGTACAACCAAGTCGGTTGGATTATGGTTTGTTTCGGTTTTGGATCCATGTTAGGTTCATGGCTTGGTGGTAAATTATCCGATAAAATCGGATTTTATAAAATTATGATTTTCAGCTTATTCACAAGCGGATTATCATTATTTGCATTGCAATTTGTTACTTCATTTTGGGGATTATGCCTCGGGATGTTTTTGATTATGGTATTAGCCGATATGTTTAGACCCGCCATGTTTGTCTCATTAGGCGCCTATGCCAAACCCGAAAACCGAACACGAGCACTAACTTTGGTTCGTTTGGCTGTGAATTTAGGCTTTGCAGCAGGTCCTGCGCTTGGTGGTTTAATAATTATGAATATTGGCTACAGTGGCCTTTTTTGGGTAGATGGGACTTCGTGTATTCTAGCAATTTCGATTTTCGCTTTGTTAGTTAAAGAAAAGAAAAAATCAGAATTTGATAATTCAGATAAAGAAATATCCAATTCCGATTCGGTTTTTAAAGACCGAATTTTTTGGGTTTTCTTGTTTGTAAGTTTTGCTACAGCTATGATTTTCTTCCAATTGTTTACCTCATTACCGCTTTATCATAACGAAAAATTTGGCTTAACCGAGTTTCAAACTGGGCTTTTAATGACATTGAACGGATTACTAATTTTTACATTTGAAATGCCTATTGTAGGCTTTTTAGTTCGTAAAGAAATTCCAAAAATTAAAATCCTAATTTGGGGTTCTTTTTTAATGGCTATAAGTTTTTATTTTCTTCTCCTTAATACTTGGGTCGGCATGCTGGTTATCGCTATGATTGTCATTTCTTTTGGTGAAATTATGGCTTTTCCCTTTGCAAACGCCTTTGCTCTAAGCCGTGCTTCAAAAGGGCAAGAAGGTCGGTATATGGCTTTATATACCATGAGTTTTAGTTTGGCACATATTATTAGCTCCAAATTAGGTTTCGAAATTATTGGCAATTGGGGCTATCAAATTAATTGGTTTATTATGGGTACACTTGGGCTTTCGGCTGTAGCTTGTTGTCTTTGGATACAAAAAAGATTATAAAACGGATTTATTCTCCTCTTAATTATTTTTGTTTAAAAATCTTTATCACATTAGTAACAACACTATTAAAATATGCATTATATTCATTTTTACAATCGATATGAATTTTTTAAATAAACTATCTTCTGAAAAATTACCGTAATTCTACTTTTAATATAAAACACGAATTAATAGTTTAACTTCCAAAAAACTACAATTAAGCAATATAAACCTTAAAAAAAGAGAAATTAATAATTTTACAAAAAAAAACTTACTCTAAATTTACTTTTGTATTTGTTTTTTATATAAGTTTGAGTAATCGATTGCATACTGATTATCAGTATGTTAAAAAAAGACCTTTTTTTAACAAATCAACTTTTAACCTATTAATTAATTTATGTATGAAAACAAATCTTAAGCTACTTTTAGCTATGGCAACTATCGGTTTCGCTTCTTGCGACACTAGTGATTCGGCTATTTTGGAAACAGAAAACAGCGTTAACAACACCCAAACTACCATTGAGAATTCCAATTTAACCGCAAAAAATACAACAGTCACATCAGAATCAGCGCTTCGTTCCGCAATTTCTAATGCCGTTGCAGGTGATATAATAACCATAAGTGGCACAATTAATTTAACCAAAACATTAGAATTAGCAAAAAGCGGTACATCCTCGTCGAAAATTAATTTTACAGGAGGAACTTTAAATTGCTCTGGATTACCTTCAGGAAGTTGGGGCGTAAAAGTAAATGGCAGTTATTGGAATATTACCAACATGACTATTAAAAATGCTCCCGATTGTGGCATTGTATTTCAGGCCGGTGGCTATAATTATGTTTATAATGTAACTACTTCCAATAATGGCGATTCAGGCTTGCAAATTTATAATGGCTCGCATGACAATTTTATTTACAAATGCAAATCAAATGACAACTATGATGCAGCCAATGGCGGCGAAAATGCCGATGGTTATGCTTGTAAATTATCAGCAGGAAAAAATAATGTTTTTGATGGTTGCGTTGCCAATCACAATTCTGATGACGGCTGGGATTTATATGGTCAACCGTATACAGTTACCATTAGAAACTGTACTGCAAGCAACAACGGATTTGGCTCAAATGGTGACGGAAATGGATTTAAATTGGGAAGTGCAAATCAAAATGTTGCCCATACAGTTACAAATAATACCGCCACAAAAAATTTAGCTTGGGGCTATGATGGTAACGGCAATACAGGACATATCACAATTACCGGAAGCGGAGGTTCAGGAAATGGAAAAGGACTTTTTGCCCGTTTATACTAAATTTCAATCTTACATATTATACGTTTTAAACTGCCGCTTTTGTGGCAGTTTTTTTTATTTTATGAAAAGAAGTACTTTCAAAACTTAAAAAATAGTTAAAAAACTAAAAAGCTAGTTATTCAACTAAAAAAATAGTTGTAAGTTTGAATCAAAGAAAAACAAAATGCAAAAGTTAACAAATAAAGAAGAAGAAATTATGCACATTTTATGGAAGCTCAAAAAAGCTTTTGTAAAAGAAATTCAGGCCGAAATAACGGAAGATCAACCACATTACAACACCTTATCAACGATTGTTCGGAATTTGGAAGAGAAAAAATACGTAGACCACCAAGCTTTTGGAAACACACATCAATATTTTCCGATTGTCACCTTAGAGGAATATCGCAAAAAATTCATGAATACGGCTATTGAAAACTACTTCAATAATTCGTATAAAAACATGGTTTCTTTTTTTGCAAAAGAAGAAAAAATATCGGCCAATGAATTACGCGAAATCTTAGAAATGATCGAAAACAAAAAAGACTAAACCATGGAAACCATAACCCTCTACCTTTTAAAAAGCGCGGCGCTATTCACTCTATTTTATCTAACTTATGTGAGTTTGCTCCGAAAAGAAACGTTTTTTAAAGCCAATAGATGGTTTTTATTATCGGGTTTGTTAACGGCTGTCCTTTTACCTTTTGTAACCTTTACCAAAACAATTTGGGTTAATCCTTCCCCAGCTGTTTCAATGGATAATACTGTCCTTTCAATACCAAATGAATCAGTTGAAATAAATTGGACAGAAGCGTATCTTTTTCCTGCTCTGTTATTGACTTATGGCTTAGTAGTCATTTTTCTCTTAATAAAATTAGCACGTGAATTCTATAGTCTCCGACAACTTTTTAAAAACAAAACTATTCAGCGTCAGGGCAAATTTAAGTTTATTAACACCTCTGAAAATATTGCCCCTTTTTCTTTTTTTGATTTTATCGTGTACAATTCCAATCTCTACAATGAAATTGAATTGCACAGTATAATAGAACACGAAAAAATTCATTCCGAGCAAAAACACACTATTGATGTTTTAATTTCTCGGTTGTTTTGTATTCTTTTTTGGTTCAATCCCATCATTTGGTTATACAAAAAAGCAATCATTCAAAATTTAGAATTTATTGCCGATAACGATGCTACTAAAAAAATTGCCGACAAAAAAGCTTATCAATACACGCTTTTAAAAATAACAACACACCAAAATTGTGTTGCCATCACCAATCATTTTTATCAATCATTAATCAAAAAACGAATTGTCATGTTAAACAAAAATCAATCAAAAAAGCAAAATTACCTAAAGTACACACTAGTAATTCCAGCTCTAATTGCCTTTATGCTGCTTTTTCAAGTAGAAGTAATTGCGCAAGAAAAAGCTGTAACTGAAAACAAATCAGTTTCAAAAACAAACGACGAACACAATCAGGGTATTTTTACAATCAATAAAAATACTTCAGAAAACCAATTAAAATACATTTCTTCTAAACTAAAAGAAGATTACAATGTTTCGGCAAAATTTTCGGATACGAAACGAAATGAAACCAATGAATTAACTGCTATAAAAGTCGATTTAAAAAAAGGCAAAGAAGTTAATAAAGTCATGCAAACGAAAAGCAGTGAACCTATCAAAAATTTCCAAATTTTGGTAAATAAAGACGAGAATGGTGCTTTTAAATTAGACCTTCAAACGATGCCTGAAGTAGCAAAAACGAAAACCATTAAAATCGTTACAACCAAAACAAAAAATGATAGTGTCACTAAAAAAGAAATTTTTATCAACGGTGAAAAGGTAACAGAACAAGAAATGAACGAACTCGATCCGCAATTAATTGAATCGATTAATGTAATTAGAAATTCAGATAAACCAAGTATTAATATTTATACTAAAGGTAATTACGGTTCAACTGATTCAAATAAAAAAATATTTCGAGTTAAAACCATCCAACAAAATGGCAGCAATTTCCCTACACCTCCGGTTCCTCCTACTGCTCCAAAAATGGTAATTAAAACTCCAGCTATTCCGGAAGCACCACAAGCCCCTAAAAAAATGCCAAATGAAAGCAATCAAAATGAATGGCTGAATTTTGAAAAGAAAATGGAGCAATATGAAGCACAATTGAAAAAAATCGAACCAGACATGTCGCAATTTGAACTTCAAATGAAAAAATATGAAGAAAAAATGAAATTATATGAGAAAAAAATGGAAGAATACGGCAAGAAGATTGAGGCCTATTATTCTAAAACAAAATAACTTATATTTGTAGGAAACAAACTCAATAAGAATGTTCAAAATCCTAGCCAAAATAAACAAATTACTACTACCGAGTTTCACCAAACAAGGCTTAGACCTAGCCAAGGCTAAAAAATGGCAATTAGCTTTGATTGGCTATCGGTTTTATGTAACCAAAAAGGCGTTAGACTCCTAAAAAAAATCTCACAAACACTCCTATATTGTTTGTGAGATTTTTTTATTCTTCTTTTTTAATGACGTTTCGTGCGACCTGAATTTTAAACTTTTTCCCTTTCATTTTTTCATCTTTTACATTTTTAAGTAAATCGATGACTTTACCATATTTTACAGCGGCAAACGAAACATGGTCTTTTACTTCAATTAATCCCAAATCCGATTTTTCTAATTTTCCCTTCTGAGAAAAAAAGCCAACAATATCGATTTTATTGATTTTATTTTTCTTTCCCCCACTAATATATATGGTTTGAAAAAGAGGAGGTTTTGGTAAATTTGAAGTATTTTTCAATTCCAAAATATCCATCTCATAATCAACATAATCTAATTTTTTTTCACTTTCATGAACCAATAAATAAGCTGTTCCTTCCGCCTGCATACGAGCCGTACGACCATTTCTATGGATAAATTCTTCTTCCTTTAAAGGCAAATGATAATGAATAACGTGTTTCATTTCCGGAATATCCAATCCTCTAGCGGCTAAATCGGTTGTAATTAAATAACTCATACTGCCATTTCTAAACTGAATTAGAGCACGCTCGCGTTCCTCTTGATCCATCCCGCCGTGATAATAAGTCGAAAAGATGCCTTTTGTATTCAACGTATCACTAATTCTTTCAGCTGCATCACGATGGTTGCAGAATACAATAGCCGACTCCGATTTTAAATTACACAACAATTGAAATAACGTATTCAATTTATCTTTTTCTTTAGAAATAACAAGCTTGGTTGTCAAATTTGAAGACGCAGAATCATTTTCTAAAAAATCTAAAATTGTTGGACTTACCACTCGGGTATATTTCGGAATTTCAATTTCAGCAGTCGCCGAAACTAAAACCCGTTTGTTTATTTTGACTAATTTCCCAATGATATAAGACATCTGCTCGTGAAAACCCAATTGCAATGATTTGTCAAATTCATCTAAAACAAGTGTTTGAATTTTATCAGTTCGGAAAGTTTGTCTTTCGATATGATCGGCAATTCTGCCTGGTGTTCCAATTAAAACTGCTGGAGGATTGGATAAATTTTTAATTTCTGTTTCCATAGAATGCCCACCGTAACAGCTATTAACCTTATAATCCGTTTTCATTTTTTTCCAAACCTGTTCAATTTGCAAGCCCAACTCTCTCGAAGGAACTAAAATTAAACATTGCACAGATAAAATTTCAGGTTGTAAAAGTTGTAAAATAGGCAACAAAAAACCAATCGTTTTTCCGGAACCTGTGGGGGAAAGCAAAAGTGTATTGGAATTATTTAAAATTGCTTCGTTAGCAACTTCTTGCATTTCATTTAAACTTTTAATGCCCAAATGAGTCAGTATTGTTTTTGTATTCATGATGCAAATTTAAAGCTAACGGTTGGAAATTTACTTTTTTTACCAATAAAAAATGGGGCATAAAACCCCATTTAATACTGTATATTTTTTTTCAAATTAAGCAGTAGCTTTATTTTTTACTACCAAACGGAATCCTTCACCGTGAATGTTCAAAATTTCAACATCTTCATCGGCTTTTAGGTATTTTCTTAATTTAGCGATATAAACATCCATGCTTCGGGAAGTAAAATAGTTATCATCTCTCCAAATTTTAGTCAAAGCCAATTCTCTTGGCATTAAGTCGTTTTCGTGTAAAATAAGCATTTTTAAAAGCTCATTTTCTTTAGGTGACAATTTAATTGGTTCTTCATTTTCAAAGGTTAAAAAACGTAGTTTCGAATTCAAATGGAATTTACCAATATTAAATTCAAACTGTACTTGTTCTGTTTTAACATCCGAAGATTTTCTTTGAATGATGGCTTTAATTTTCATCAAAAGCACTTCAGAGTCAAATGGTTTGTTCAAGTAATCATCGGCACCTGCTTTGTATCCTTTCAACACATCTTCTTTCATTGATTTGGCTGTTAAAAAGATAATAGGCACTTCGCTATTTTTTTCGCGTATTTCTTTTGCAAGTGTATACCCATCTTTATAAGGCATCATCACATCCAAAATACACAAATCGTATACATCTTTTTTAAATTTCTCGAAACCTTCCATTCCATTTTTGGCCAAAGTAACATCAAAGTCATTTAACATTAAATAATCTTTTAGTACGGCACCAAAATTTAAATCATCTTCTACTAATAGTATTCTTTTATTGCTATTTTCCATAATATTAATTTATTAGAGGTATTTTTATTATAAAGGTACTACCCTTTCCTTTTTCACTTTCAACGTAGACTTGACCGTTGTGGTCTTCTACAATTCGTTTTACATAGGCCAATCCTAAACCATGACCTTTCACGTTATGTAAATCACCTGTGTGTTCTCTGTAAAATTTTTCAAAAACGCGTTTTTGAGCTACTTTACTCATTCCTTGCCCGTTATCTTTTATTTTAATCAGAATCATATCTTTTATGTTTTCTGTAAAAATTTCTATTTCGGGAATTCCAGGAGTATACTTTATGGCGTTTTCTAAAATATTTACAATAACATTGGTAAAATGCACTTCGTTTAATAAAGCTGTTGTTCGTACTGCATCAAAATGCGTGCTAACTTTTCCTTGTTTGTCTTCTAAAATTAAACTAACATGTTCGATTGCGTCGTTTATAATATCTTCTACGTTAGTAGGATCTTTACTGATATCTAATTCTCTTTTTTCTAATTTAGAGATGCGAAGCACATTTTCAACCTGAGCATGCATTCGTTTGTTTTCATCTCGAATCATTTGTAAATAACGGTAGACTTTGTCTTTGTCTTCAATTATTTTAGGATTTCGGATTGCATCTAAAGCCAAATTAATCGTAGCAATAGGTGTTTTAAATTCATGTGTCATGTTGTTGATAAAATCTGTTTTAATTTCATCAATGTGACGTTGTCTTATTAATTGATTTAAAGCGCTCGAATAAGCCACAATTATAATCAAGGTAAAAATGATCGATAATACTGTGATACTCACTAACTCCGACAACAAAAACCTTTTTTTATTCGGAAAGGTTACCATCAATTCGTATTTACTATTCCCTTCATTATCAACAAATACCGGAATACTATAGGTTAAATCTTGTACGTATTGAAAATCGTTTGACTTGATTTTAGTGGCAATTCCACTACTGTAAATTCCAAATTCGAATTTGGTTTTAACACCCGATTCTTCGAGTTGCTTTTTTAAAAGCTTTTGCAATTTTTCTACTGAAACTCTTTCATTAATAGGCATGGCCGATGCGATATCTTTATAGAAAATTTCGAATTGGGCATTGTCTAAAATTCCTAAATTTCCTGATTTTTCAATTTTCACATCAGGAATAATATTCGGATCAACAGTTGAGTTGTCTATCGAATTATCATTAAAAATTTCGGTAACTCGTTTGGCGTTAAAATTTTTAAACCTTTCGCTGTTAAATTTTTTATCAAAGAACGAACCAGTAATATTATAATCCTCGGATATAATACTGTTAGAATAGACAATGGTTTTGTTGGTTTTTGTATTTTTTTGAACGTAATAAAATTCTAATAAATCGTCTTTTTTAGGTAATTTCCCTGTACTATCTTTAATATGATTGTATTTATCGTAAAAACTATAAGCCTCTTGTTGCTCTAATTTTTGAGCTACTTCTCCAATAACTTGTTTTACATGAAATTTAAATTGCTCGTCGTTATTTTGAAACGAACTATTAAACCAATACACTTGAACTAGTATAATTCCTATTAAAGACAAACTCATTAACAAGACTAGTATTCTAAAAAATAATTTATTCATCGAAACAAAATTAATATTTTAACATTATACAGGATAATGCATTAACCAAATATTAACATTTAAGAATCATTTTGTTTAATATTTAAAATTTTAAGAATTTTAACAATTTCTTGCTTTACTTCACGTAAATCGACGTTATTGATAATAAAATTGCTTTTTTCGGAACGTTGTAGGTCATTCCATTGCATTTTTATTCTATTTGTAATTTCTTCTTCTGTTGTTTGGTCACGCAATTTAACTCGTTCAATTCGAAGCGCTAAAGGGGCTATTACCGTAATAATTAAATCGCAATCTTTGTAACGGCCACTTTCAAATAAAATGGCTGCTTCATAAATCACATAATCAAAATCTTGTTTTTCAGCCAGCCAATTTTCAAAATGTTTTTTTACTTCGGGGTGTACAATTTTATTTAAAATTTCGAGCTTTTCAGCATCTTTAAAAACAATAGCTGCAAGTTTACCTCTGTTTAATTTCTCTTCATCAAAAATAGCATTTCCAAAAGCATTACGAATAGCAGTAACAATCACTTCCGATTGCATTAATTTTTTAGCTTCGTCGTCAGCAATGTAAATCGGAATTCCGTAATCGGCAAACATTTTAGCAATCGTGGTTTTACCACTACCTATTCCGCCCGTTAAGCCAATTACTTTGGTCATTTCTTACTATTTAAAAAATAAATTAGGAAAAGCTTCTTCTGGCTTTTTCTTTAAAATTACCACTTTAAAATACGATTCTAAAAAACCTAAACCATATCCCAAAAACTGCTTCCAAACTGCCACAAGAGATAAAAGTCCGATTTTTAGACTTCTATTTTGATAAGTTGAAACTAGAAATATGATAAAGAAATAAGCAAAATACAATTGCAACAACCAATCGTAATTAATCAACATTAAAAGAAAAGCAACAATCAAGCCCAAAATAAAAAAGCTTGGAAAAAAGAAAGTCAATTTACGGTGTTGCGGATACCAACTGTTTAAGATTGGTCTTGCTTTACCAAATTTATTAACCTGAAGAGTAAATTTATCCCAATCAATTCTGCGTTTGTGATATACATAAGCATCAGGAAAAAGTTTTGTACGAAAACCTAAATTCCATAATCGTATTGCCAAATCGGGATCTTCGCCAGGATGAATATTTCCAAAACCATTTGAAGCTTCGAATGCTTTTTTAGAAAGTCCCATATTGAAACTTCTGGGTTGAAATTTTCCTATTTTTTCAGAGCCACCTCGAACTCCTCCTGTAGTTAAAAATGAAGTCATGGCAAAATTTATTGCTTTTTGAATATCCGAAAAACTCTCAAGCGCTCTGTCGGGGCCTCCAAAACAATCTACAAAATCTTCTTTTAATGCTTTTTCTACTTCGGATAAATAATTTATAGGAATAATACAATCCGAATCAAATATGATAAAATAATCACCTTGAGCCCTTTTCATCCCGTAATTCCTAGAATCGCCGGGTCCAGAATTTTCCTTAAAATAATACGATATTTTTAGCTTGTGCGCATATTTTTCAGCAATTTCTAAACAAGGTTTAGTTGAACCATCTTCAACCAGAACTACTTCAAAAGGTTTTTCATAATCGCTTAGCATTAAGCTATCAAGCAGTTCATCTACTTCGTCTGGACGATTAAAAACGGGGATAATTAATGAAAATATCATATTCAATCAATCGATATTAGAATATACTTAAAAATATTGAATTTTAACACAAAGGTACTTATAAATATAAAAAAACCATCAATTAAAAAACTGATGGTCATCTTGTATTTGAACTATTTTCGTTATATTTTGAAAAGGTTTCTAAAACAGCTTGGCTTACTCCTACGTTAGAAAAACCGCCATCATGAAACAAATTTTGCATCGTTACTTTTTGAGTTAAATCGGAGAACAGAGTAATAATATAATCGGCACAATCGGCTGCCGAAGCATTGCCTAAAGGGGCCATTTTTTCTGAAAAAGAAATAAACTCTTCAAATCCTTTAACTCCGTTTCCTGCTCGAGTTGGTGTTGGTGATTGCGAAATGGTATTAACTCTTACCTTTTTATCTTTACCAAAAAAATAACCAAAACTACGACCAACTGATTCTAAATAGGCTTTATTATCAGCCATATCGTTGTAGTCTGGAAATACTCTTTGCGCAGCTATATAAGATAAAGCCACAATACTACCCCACTCGTTCATGGCATCCTTTTTATATAAAGTTTGCATTAACTTATGAAAAGATAGTGCCGAAACATCCCAACCTTTTTGTGTAAAATCATAATCTTCATCAATATAATGATTTTTTTTACGCACATTGACCGACATCCCGATGGAATGCAATACAAAATCAAGTTTGCCTCCTAAAATAAGTTGCGCTTTTTCAATTAAATTTTCTAAATCAGAAACAAGCGTAACATCGGCTGCAATAATTTGAGAGTTGGTTTTAGACGCTAATTCTTGAAGACTTCCCAATCGCATCGCAGCTGGTGAATTGGTCAAAACAAAAGTCCCTCCTTCTTCAAAAACACGTTCGGCCGTTTTCCAAGCAATTGAATTTTCATCCAAAGCACCAAAAATAATACCTCGTTTCCCTTTCAGTAAATTATACATTTTATTTACGAAATACTTTTTATTTGAACCAATTCATTCGTATCAGCATCATAATCGACACCTTCGAAACCAAAACCAAATAAATTCAAGAAATCATTTTTATAACCTGCTAAATCGCCAATTTCTGAAAGATTCTCGGTAGTGGCTTCTTTCCATAAAGCAGCAACTTCTGCTTGAACATCATCACGCATTTCCCAATCATCAATACGAATTCTTCCTTTATCATCTGTTGGCACTGGTTTTCCAGAATACAAACGATCTTGATACAAACGCTGAATTTGTTCTATACAACCTTCGTGAATACCATCTGCTTTCATAATCTTGTACAATAATGAAATATACAATGGAATTACAGGAATAGCTGAACTGGCTTGTGTTACCAAAGCTTTATTAACAGAAACATACGCTTTGCCGTCGATATCTTGTAAACTATCTGTAATTTCAAAAGCAGTAGCTTCCAAATGATCTTTTGCACGTCCGATTGTACCTTTACGGTAAACTGGCTCCGTTACTTCTGGGCCTATATAGGAATAAGCGACAGTTGTTGCCCCTGGTGCTAAAACTCCTGCGGCCTTCATTTGATCTATCCACATAGCCCAATCTTCGCCACCCATTACCACCACAGTATTGGCAATATCTTCCTCATTAGCGGGTTCAATTGAAACCTCTGAAACTTTACCTGTATGAAAATCAACTGTTTTGTTTGAAAAAGTTCCTCCGATAGGTTTTAAAGTAGATCGATGTAAAACTCCCGTTTCTGGATGCTGACGAACTGGAGAAGCCAAACTATAAATTACCAAATCAACTTGACCTAAATCGGCCTTAATTAAATCGATAGTTTGTTGTTTAATTTCTTTAGAAAAAGCATCGCCATTGATACTTTTTGCATACAAACCTGCTTTTTCTGCCTCATTTTCAAATGCTGCCGAGTTATACCAACCTGGTGAAGCTGTTTTTCCTGCTGCTGGCGCTTTTTCAAAAAACACTCCGATTGTAGCTGCATTAGAGCCAAAAGCACTAGTAATTCTTGACGCCAAACCAAAACCGGTTGAAGCTCCAATTACCAACACTTTTTTAGGTCCATCAATCGCACCTTTTGACTTAACATATTCAATCTGGTTTTTTACGTTTTGCGCGCAGCCTTCTGGATGAGCTGTCAAACAAATAAAACCGCGCATTCTTGGTTCTATAATCATAATTTAAAATTATTTATCTTTTAATATTTGAATATCGTAAACGAAGTAAATCGCCTGTAAAGGCTGACAAATATAGCCTATTTTTTTAGTTCAACAAGGCTTTGGCATGATTTAAAGCCGAATCAGAAACAATGGATCCTGATAGCATTTGCGCAATTTCAACCACTCGCTCGTCTGCCGATAACAAACGTAATTCCGATTGCGTATCTTCACCTACTATGGTTTTAGAAACTTTAAAATGAGCATCGCCCTTAGCTGCTATTTGCGGTAAGTGTGTTATGGCAAAAATTTGCATTGTCTGACTCATTTCTTTCATGATTTCTCCCATTCGAATGGCAATTTCTCCCGAAACTCCAGTATCAATTTCATCGAAAATTAAGGTTGGAAGTTTTGAAAATTTAGCTAAAATTGCTTTTACTGCCAACATAATTCGAGACATTTCACCACCCGAAGCTACTTTTTTCAGTAGCCCAAAATCAGAACCTTTGTTTGCCGAAAATAAAAACTGTAATTCATCTTTACCGTTTTCAAAGAAAGTATCCGAAGGCAGCAAAGTAATTTTAAATTGAGAATTAGGCATACCTAATGTGGATAAAATCGCGACCAAATCACGACTTAAATCGGGAATAGCTTTTTCTCTATTACCGTGAATTGTACTAGCTAATTCATCTAATTGTAACTTTTTACTATCTAATAATTCGGTGTATTTTGCAATTTCATCTTCAATATTTTCTAATTCAGAAACAGAAAGTTCTAGATCGGATTGAATGCTTAACAATTCAGCCACAG
This sequence comes from Flavobacterium agrisoli, assembly GCF_016522065.1. Lineage (GTDB taxonomy): Bacteria > Bacteroidota > Bacteroidia > Flavobacteriales > Flavobacteriaceae > Flavobacterium > Flavobacterium agrisoli. The sequence continues at coordinate 963,858 of NZ_JAEHFV010000001.1, forward strand.
AATTGACTTGATGTTTTTTTTGTAAATTATAAATGATTTGTAATTTCTGATTGATCATTTCTAATCGCGTGGGATCATTTATTAATTTTTCCGACACACTTTCTATTTCTTTCGAAAAATCGTCAAATTCAATGGCAATACTCGAAATTCTAGTAAAAAAAGAGTCGTATTCTTGTGAAAAAGCAGCAATTTTTTGAAGAGCTGTTTTAATTTCATTCAAATTATGAAAAACTCCAAATTGCTCTTCATTAGCTAAGGCCAAGGATTTATCAATGGATTCTTTAATAACTTCAACATTATTTAATTTTTCAAACTCCTCCTCCAATTCTTCTTGCTCGCCAATTTTCAATTTTGCCTCAGTTAATTCTTTTAATAAATAACTGTTGTATTCGTGTTCTTTGACCGAATCACTTTGTTTTTTAAGTAACGTATTTAATTTTGCTTTATCCGACTTATATGTCTTCAAAAGCACCTGGTAATCAGCTATGGTTTCATAATTTTGAGCAATCGCATCAATAATTTGAAATTGTACTTTTTCATCCGAAAGTTCTTGTGTTTGCTGTTGCGAATGAATATCAATTAAAAAATCACTTAACTCTTGCAATTCTTGCAAATTGACCGGACTGTCATTAATAAAAGCTCTTGATTTCCCAGATGGTAAAATCTCTCTTCTAATTATGGTTTCTTCTTCAAAATCCAAATCATTGGTTTCAAAAAATGGCTTCAAATTGTATTTAGAAATATCAAATTGCGCTTCTATAATGCATTTTTCTTCTTTATTTTTCAAGGATGACAAATCGGCTCGTTTCCCTAAAACCAATCCAATAGCACCCAAAATGATTGATTTTCCGGCTCCTGTCTCACCCGTTAGGATTGAAAATCCTTTTGAAAAATCAATAGAAAGTTTTTCAATAAGTGCATAATTTTTTATTGTAAGTGCAGTTATCATAAAATTAAAATCAAAAAAATAAAAAGTGCAATTTGGATTTAATAATTAATTTCGGCCCATTTACTCGAATTTAAAGGCGAAATTTTATTTAAAGTATCTAACAAATCCGAAACCGGAATTGTGGGGCCTCCCGAGAAAATAGAAACAATTTCATCTGACTTGGCATCGAAAAAGACACGCGTTAAAAAGGCATTCGGTTTAACCGAACTAACTTTGGTAATATTCAGTAACGATGCTTTAATTTTTTCTTTCGCCGATTTCACATCTTGTGTCATCAAATCCAACCCTTTGTGGTAATTAAACGATGTTTGACGCAATTCCATATACATAGGCGACATCATATCGTTAATTAAATAATACCTGTTTTGCAAACCATCCGCTTGTGTCCAACCTTTATTATTGCCCTGTTGCGCTACATTACCAATATTTTGAGCAATTTCGAAATAACGATTTCCTGCCATTGGCGCAAAACTGTCCGCATCTAATCCTAAAATAACATAACTGTAGAAGGCTAAAACCGAAATTAAATTTCCGTCATACGTATTGGGATTAAAGATTAAATTTTGAAATTCAGTATAATTAAATGTAAAATCTTTATCGTTGTAATTAAAAATTGGCGATGAATACGTCGAATTATAAACCAATCGAGAGGCCTGAACCTGAATTGTTCCTGAAAATTGATTCGAATTTTGCGAAGTCAACGTAATATACATGGAGCAATTAATTTTTTCGTTTTGTTTTAAGGCGCTACCTGCCCAATCGGTATTATTTACGAAATCGGAAATTGCATTTTGCAAAGTTTTATAGACCTGCTGATTGGTACTAGCTAACATTTGCGTATTAATTGTTACGGTGCAATTTAATTGTTGCGCCTGAAGCAATCCAAAAATAAAAAATGCAACTAATACGAAATATTTTTTCATAAAAAATAAGAAATGACTTTGTTCAAAATATCTGCGGCAACAGCTTCTTTGGGTTTTAAATCCATTGGTTCTATAACAAAGTTTTTATCTATAAAAGTCACCTTGTTGGTTGCCTCTTTAAAACCAGCTCCTTTATCTTGCAAGGAATTTAAAACAATCAAATCTAAGTTTTTTTTCTGAATTTTAAGCTTTGCATTTTCAATTTCATTTTCGGTTTCGAGTGCAAAACCAATTAAAAACTGATTTTTTTTAGTTTGCCCTAGCGATAATAAAATATCCTGTGTTTTTTCTAATTCAATTGAAAATTCAGAAGCCTCTTTTTTAATTTTTTGATTGGAAATTAGTTTTGGGCGGTAATCTGCAACAGCGGCAGCAGCAATAGCCACATCAACATTTTCATAATATTGATGACAAGCATCATACATTTCTTGAGCAGTAGTTACAGAAATTAACACTACGTTTTCATTTTTAACTTTACAGTGACTTGGTCCAGAAACTAAAATTACCGACGCACCTAAATTGGCCGCTTCATTGGCAATATCATAACCCATTTTGCCTGAGGAATGATTTCCTATAAATCGAACAGGATCGATGGCCTCATAGGTAGGTCCAGCAGTAATTAATATTTTTTTTCCATTTAAAGGCAATTTACTTTCTAAATCAGCTTCTAAAAAAGCAATGATGTTTTCGGGTTCTGCCATTCGGCCTTCACCAGAAAGTCCACTTGCTAATTCCCCTTTTTCAGCAGGAATCATGATATTTCCAAAAGTTTTTAATTCAGTAAAATTGGTGATCGTAGAAGGATGAATATACATATCCAAATCCATTGCTGGTGCAAAATAAACCGAACATTTAGCCGATAAATACGTAGCCAACAATAAATTATCGCAAGTACCATGAACCATTTTAGACAAGGTATTTGCAGTTGCAGGAGCAATCAACATGATATCAGCCCAAAGAGCCAACTCTACATGGTTGTTCCATTGCGCTTCTTGCTCTTCATCGTTAAAAAAAGTAGAAAATACGGGATTCTTAGATAATGTAGCTAAAGTGAGTGGCGTTACAAAATCTTTAGAAGCAGGCGTCATAATTACTTGAACTTGAGCACCTGCTTTTATAAAAAGTCTAACCAAACCAGCAGTTTTATAGGCAGCAATTCCGCCAGAAACTCCTAGCAAAATTTTCTTCCCTTTTAAAACCGACATAGTAGAATTATTTGTTTGAATTTCTGTAAAAAGTTTTACCATCTAACCATTCTTGCACAGATAAAGCATGTGGTTTTGGTAATTTTTCATAAAATTTAGAAACCTCAATTTGCTCTTTGTTTTCAAAAACCTCTTCAAGGCTATCATTATAAGTAGCAAATTCTTCTAATTTTTCGGTCAACTCTTTTTTAATTTCAGAATTAATCTGATTGGCTCTTTTTGCCATAATGGTAATCGCTTCATACACATTACCAGTAGGTTTTTCAATAAGAGCTTTATTATAAGTTACTGTATTTACTGGAGCACTTGTCTTTTTTAAATCCATTACTTTAGTTATATTTTAAATTTTTCTAAATCTTCATCAATTCTGGCATTCATTTCTTCTGCCTTTTGTTTGTATTTGGTGTCGCTTTTAAACTTCATCAAATTATTATAGGATGTTTTAGCCACATTCAATCTATCTTTCATCTTATCATACACACTATTGATTGCCAATTGATAAGCCGAATCAAATTTATAAAATAAGGCATCTTCTTTATATGTTGTTCCTGGATAATCGGCCACAAAATTATCAAAAGCAACCAAAGCCGATTTATAATCCGAAATAGTATTGTATTGTTTAGCAATTTCGTATGACTTTTTTTCCAGTTTTTCAGTTAAAACCTTCATGGTTTCGTTTGCCTCTACAATATATTGCGACTCTGGATAATTATCAATAAAATTTTGCATTTTTTCGATAGCTTTGTAGGTATCCGTTTGATCTAAACTATAAGCCGGTGATAATTTCGAATAACTTTTAGCGCCTAAAAAAGCAGCTTCTTCGACCTTTTCACTTCGGGGGTAACCCGCCACAAAACTGTCAAACTGATAACCTGATAAACTGTACTGCTTGGTATTGTAATATGATTTAGAAAACATATAAAACAACTTTTCTGCTTGCGGTTTCCCTTTGTAACTTGGCGCCAATTGTTCAAAAAGACGAATCGCTTTTGAATATTTCCCAGCATCATACAATTCTGAAGCCATGGCAAATTTTGTTGCTACATCTTCACTTTTAAGGGCTTTTTGGTAATCTCCACAGGCGTTACAAAGAACAAGAAGAAGAAACAAAGCAGTTATTTTTTTCATTTAATTACGATTACAATGATTAAAAAGTTCTGTTATTCAGCACAAATTACACCGTAGTTGCGGCGGCAAATTTAGTCATTAATTTAGCTATAACAAAATATTTTTAAACTTATAAAATTACAACAATATCTAGTCCTTTTTAATACTTTTTTTAACAAAACTTTCTATTCTTTTCGATAAATCTTCATCAACATTTACCAATGGTAAACGCAAGGTATTATCAGCAATACCTAAATAATGAAAAACTTCTTTAATACCAGCCGGATTTCCTTGCTCAAAAATCATATCGATACATTCATCTAAAAAATACTGCGTTTTAAAAGCTTCATCTACTTTTCGATTCAATCCTAAGCGAATCATTTCTGAAAATTCTTTTGGAAAACCTTGACCAATGACCGAAATTACACCTGCGCCGCCGGCCAAAACCATTGGTAAAGCAATCATATCATCTCCCGAAATAACTAAAAAATCTTGAGGTTTGTTTTTTAGCAATTGCATAGCTTGAACCAAATCACCTGCGGCTTCTTTTATAGCAACTATATTTTCAAAATCGCTAGCTAGACGCAAAACGGTTTTAGGCGACATATTACTTGACGTTCTACCTGGAACATTGTATAAAATTACAGGAATTGGACTAGCCTCGGCTATAGCTTTAAAATGCTGATAAATTCCTTCTTGACTTGGTTTATTGTAATAGGGAGAAACCGAAAGTATGGCTTCAAAATCAGCAAAATTTCTGGTTTTTAATTCATTCACTACCTCCAAAGTATTGTTCCCTCCTACTCCTAATACCAAAGGCAATCTTCCTTTATTTGTTTTTACAATCGTATCAATAACAAGTTCTTTCTCTTCGGCAGATAACATAGCATTTTCTGCGGTAGTCCCTAAAATCACCAAATATTCTACCCCACCATCAACAGAAAAATTCACTATTCGCTGTAAAGCTTCTGTATCAACCGAAAGATCTTTGTTAAAAGGAGTTACCAAAGCAACACCCGTTCCTATTAATGATTGCATAATCTAAATTCTATTTTTTAATATTTTTATATATTTTATTAATTCGTTTGCAAAGGCTTTTTCGTTATCCAACGATGTTTGTATAATCAAATCATTCAACAAATACCCATTTATTGGTAAACCTGCTTTAAAACTTGCCTTTGACTGGTTTGTTATTGCAAGCAATAAAGGATTAGAATCTTGGTAATAATTTATCAATAAATCAAAATTTGAATGAATAAATTCGGTACAAATTCCTTCTTTAAACGCACCTTTATAATTTACTTCTTCGCATCCAAAGCATGCAAATGTACTCGATTGTTTGTCATTCTTTCTTTTATCAAATACCAAAACCGAAATATTATTAGCATCAAAACCATTTGCAAGTAAAACATCTAAAATCACATCAACTTTACCCAAATTAATCTTTTCTATAAGTAACCCAACTGTGCTGAATTGCCCTACAAACCTTGACATAACGGTATCTTGCAAGCTTTTTTTTAACGATTTTTTTATAAAAAAAAACTTTACTGTTTTTAAAAACATAGTACTTTTACAAGATTACAAAATTAATTATTTAAGCCGCATTTGAGATGGTAAAACTAAAAAAGTATAATGAAGTTTTAAAACTTTTTGTTATATTCTTAACACACCTAACAATCACTTCTTGCAGTACATCACATTACCAACCTACTAAAATCACAGGAAAACAAATTCCCATAGCTAGTACAATTTCCGAATCACCTGAAATTGAAGCGTATATAAAACCATATCGAGAGCATATCAATAATGATTTGAATGCCGTTTTAGCCTATTGTCCAGAAGATTTGAATAAAAATGATGGCAAATGGCAAACAGCGATTGGAAATTTAATGGCCGATGCTTGTTTGGAAAAAGGAAATCTTATTTTCGAAAAAAGAGAACATCAAAAAATTGATTTATGCATTCTGAATTTTGGTGGAATTAGAGCTCCCTTACCAAAAGGAAATATAACTGCACGAAACGCTTACGAAATTATGCCTTTTGAAAATAGCTTGGTTGTTTTGCAATTAAAAGCCGATCAAATATTGGCTTTTGTACATTATTTCATTACCGAAAAAAAAGCCCATCCTATAGCAGGCATGACATTTACAATTGATAAAAACGGGCAACCTAAAAACATTCAAATTCAAGGAAAAGCTTTTGATACCAACAAAAATTATTATCTAGCCACTAACGATTATTTAGCAAATGGAGGAGATAATATGGATTTCTTTAAAAACAGTATTCAAAAATTCGATTTAGATTATAAACTTAGAAACATCTTAATTGATTATTTTACCGAAATAGATACGGTTACTGTTAAAAATGAAATTCGAATTACTGAAGAATAAAAGTATGAAAAGAAGAGAATTTATAGAAAAAACAACAGCTAGCGCTACTTTATTAGGGTTAGGATTATCATTAAGTAGTTTCGAATCAATTACTACAAAACACCTCACCGTTTTACATACTAATGATGTACACAGTCATATTGACCCTTTTCCGGCGGATGACGCGCGCAATCCGAATATGGGTGGTGTAGCCCGAAGAGCTGCTTTGATAAAAACCATTCGAGAAGAAAATCCAAATGTGCTTTTACTAGATGCAGGTGATATTTTTCAAGGAACACCTTACTTTAATTATTATGGTGGCGAATTAGAATTTAAATTAATGAGCATGATGCAATATGATGCCTCTACAATTGGAAATCATGATTTCGATAATGGAGTAGACGGGTTGTTTGCACAAATGCCACATGCACAATTTGAATTTATTTCCTCCAATTATGATTTTTCCAATACGGTAATGAACGGCTTGGTTAAACCTTATAAGATTTTCGAAAAACAAGGACTAAAAGTTGGTGTTTTTGGTCTTGGAATTGAACTCAACGGCTTAGTGGACAAACGAATGTGTAAAGAAACCGTGTACAACGACCCCGTAGAAACAGCTCAAGACATGGTTAGTATTTTGAAAAATGAGAAAAAATGTGATTTAATTATTTGTTTATCGCATTTGGGCTACAAATACCGAGATAACGAAACTAAAATATGCGACTTGAAATTAGCTGAATTAACAGAAAATATCGACTTAATAATCGGGGGACATACACACACTTTTTTAGACAAACCAACCGTTTTAAAAAACAAAGCTGGAAAAGATGTTTTAATAAATCAAGTGGGCTGTTATGGCATTAATTTAGGTCGAATCGATTTTTATTTTGATAAAGACAAAAATAGTATTGCTCAAGGAAAATCAATTGTGGTTTAATTTATTATACCTTTTGTTGTTTTTTAGTAATAAAAAATAACGCGCCATGAAATAATACGCTAGGGATTGTGTAGTATTTCGGATGAGCCTAAAAATGAGCAATTCATGTGAATATTTATTAAAAACGAAAAAAATATCCGACAACAAAAAACAAATAACCATTATCATTGCAAATAAATTCACTACTGTTGGGCGCAAAATATAATTAATAAAACAACAAATACTCATTGCCGACATTACTATTCCGTATAAGATATACAAATCAAACTTATCATTTTTATTTACGGTCAAATTCAAAACCGACAAGGTCAAGAAAACTATAAAAACCAATACCATTAAAACTGGAGCCATGTCCTTCTTTTTTATTTTAGATCTTTTAAAAACGTTATAAAAAATCCAAAAAAACAACGAGTAAACGGTTATAAAACTAAATATTGAACCATAACTTGCATAAACTGGATTAAGAATATTCATTACATCACCCATAAAACAAAAGAAAAAAAGGATGCTTTGATACCAACTTATTTTATAATTATTAGAAATTAAGAAATAAATAAAAATCAGCGGAATTGCTAAGGATCTTAAATAAATTGTTATGTCATGATTACCAAAAAAACTTTCAAATACAATTGAAAAAAAAATAGTGGCAAAAAACAAATAAAGAGACGGTTTATTGGGTTGCATTTATTGAATTTGATTTAAAAATTCCGCTTCCGATAGAATAGGAATATTCAATTTATTGGCTTTCTCTAATTTAGCTGGCCCCATATTATCGCCTGCCACTACAAAATTTGTTTTTGCCGTGATCGAACTCCCCACTTTACCACCATTGTCTTCAATAGCTTTTTTTAATTCATCTCGCGATAAAGTCGCAAAAACACCCGAAACAACATAGGTTTTACCTTCTAATTTATTAGTAGCATTGAGGTTGATTTTTTCAACAATTTCAAATTGAATACCGAAATTTTTTAATCGTTCAATTATTAATTTATTAGCATCATTTGCAAAAAAATCAAGTACACTTTGCGCAATTCGCTCGCCAATTTCATCTACTAAAACCAAATCTAATAAGGTGGCTCTGCTTAAATTATCAATATTTTTATAGTGTTTGGCTAATTTTTTCGCAACAGTTTCACCCACATATCGAATTCCAAGACCATATAAAACCCGCTCAAAAGGTATGTTTTTAGATTTCTCAACTCCATTTACTAAATTCTCGGCCGATTTTTGAGCCATTCTTTCTAGAGGAAGAATTTGCTCTACTGTCAATTCATATAAATCAGCATAATCATGAACCAAACCATTCGCATACAATAGAGCAACGGTTTCACCACCTAATCCTTCAATATCCATTGCTTTTCGCGAAATAAAATGCTGAATACGTCCTATAATTTGCGGAGGACATCCATAAAAATTAGGACAATAATGATTGGCTTCTCCTTCATTTCTTACCAATTCTGTTTGACATTCGGGACATTGAGAAATATAAACTGTTGGCGCTGTATTAGCCGGACGTTTATCCAAATCGACTCCAATTATTTTCGGAATAATTTCACCTCCTTTTTCAACAAAAACAGTATCTCCTACCCTAATATCTAATTTAGCAATTTGATCTGCATTGTGCAAAGAAGCCCGTTTAACCACAGTACCTGCCAATTGAACCGGAACCAAATTTGCGACTGGAGTAATAGCACCGGTACGACCAACCTGATACGAAATCGACTCTAAGATGGTCGCAACACGTTCGGCTTTAAATTTATAGGCCATTGCCCAACGAGGGGATTTTGCTGTATAACCCAACTCTTCTTGAAACTGAATCGAGTTAACTTTTACCACAACTCCGTCGGTTTCATAAGGCAATTCATGCCTGTGCACATCCCAGTAATCAATAAAATCAAAAACTTCGCTTAAATTATGAGCTAATTTAGCTTCTTTTGGAACTTTAAATCCCCAATTTCTAGCAGTAACCAATCCTTCATATTGCGTATCAAAAGGAAGTTTATCGCCCGTAACATAATACAACAAACACTCTAATGGTCTTTTGGTAACCTCACTACTATCTTGTAATTTTAAACTTCCGGAAGCTGTATTTCTTGGATTAGAATAAGGCGTTTCTCCAATTTCAATCAAGTCTTGATTCATTTTTTCAAAACCTTGCAAAGGCAAAATAATTTCGCCTCGAATATCAAACCTTGGAGGAAAATCATCACCCTTTAATTCTAGCGGAACAGATTTTATGGTTTTAATATTTTGCGTAACATCATCCCCTTGAAAACCATCTCCCCGAGTCACAGCTCGGTTTAATTTGCCATTTTCGTAAGTAATACTGATAGATGCTCCGTCATACTTTAACTCACAAGTATACGTCAAATTCACATTTCCTAAAACACGTTGCAATCTGTTTTCCCATTCTTGTAAATCTTCTTTAGAATACGAATTATCCAACGAATACATGCGGTATTGATGGGCTACGGTTTGAAAATTCTTGGTTATAACACCACCAACTCGTTGTGTAGGTGAATTGGCATCAAAAAACTCTGGATACTTTTTTTCCAGCACTTCAAGTTCTTTCAATTTAATATCAAAATCATAATCAGAAATAGTCGCATTATCCAGCACATAATAATTGTAGTTGTGCTCGTTAAGTTCCTTCCGTAATGCCTGAATTTGCTGCTGAATTTCCATAAATTGATTTAGAAATAGTGAAACGTTTATTAATGTAATTAAACTTTAAAAGTAATAATTCTTATCGAAAATTTGACTGAAAACAAAAAAACCATTTCAAAAAAATGGTTTTTATAAAATGAATAAAAATCGTGTATTTACGACTCTACAATCGTGATTATTTGCGTAAACAATTGTCCATCGGTTAAAAAAGCACCTTGTTTAATGAGTTGAAAAATAGATTCGTTTCGATCTTCGGTAAAAACTTTTTTACCAATTTTCATTTCAATGTTATCGGTAAACATATTGTCTCCTAACCATTGAAGCCCCTCTTTGGTCATAAAATCAATTTCTGGATTTAATGTTTTCAGTATAATCGATTTTATTTCAGTATCAAAACATTCGAATAAAAAGATATGAGTTTTAGAAAAATGTTCTAAAAATTTTGCTCTTGACAAAACGCCTTCCCAAATTAAATCTGAAAAAACATCTAATTCTTGCTCGGCCACTTCGGGTTTATTTTCTTTAATAGCATCCCATTCCGTTTTATCAATGGATTGACTTGCTAAAAAAGTGGCAAATTCATTATGTAATTCATCAAATTGTTCTTTTGTAAGTCTTGCGTATTTCATTCTGAATATTATTTTTTTAAATTGAGTCATGCTTTCGCAAAGCTCAAGTCATTTATGCTAATTTATTTGAGCATCTAGTACTGCTATAATGCTAATTAATATAAAGTAAAAAATCTGAAATAAATTCAGATTAAAAAAAAATCCCGACAAAAATCGGGATTTCGTATTATAAATTAAAATTATTACTATTCAGCAACAATTTCGTAAGGCAATTCAACTACAACATCTCTGTGCAAACGTACAGAAGCAGTATATTTACCGATACGTTTAACAATTCCGCTTGTAATGAATTTTCTATCAATTTCTTGACCTCCATTTGCTAAAGCAGCAGCGATATCAATATTGGTAATAGAACCAAATAATTTTTCTCCACCTGCTTTTGCAGCAATTTTAATTTCGATAGATTTTAAAGCTTCAGCTAATTTCTTAGCATCGTCAATAATTTTAGCTTCTTTGTGTGCTCTTTGTTTTAAGTTTTCAGCTAATACTTTTTTTGCAGAAGGAGTTGCCAATTGTGCTAATCCTTGTGGAATTAAGTAATTACGACCATAACCATTTTTTACAGTTACGATATCTTCTTTAAAACCTAAGTTTTGAACGTCTTGTTTTAAAATAAGTTCCATGTTGTTGTCCTTTTATAGATTATTGAAGTTAGGTTTCTTTTAGAACAGAAAACCAACAACAGATTAATTTTTGATTATTTTAATAAATCGGCCACGTATGGCATTAAAGCTAAGTGACGCGCTCTTTTTACAGCTACAGAAACTTTTCTTTGGTATTTTAATGATGTTCCTGTTAAACGACGTGGAAGGATTTTTCCTTGCTCGTTAACAAATTTCAATAAGAAATCAGCATCTTTATAATCGATGTATTTGATTCCTGATTTTTTGAAACGACAATACTTTTTAGTTTTGTTAGTTTCTATGTTCAAAGGCGTTAAATATCTGATATCTCCGTCTTTTTTTCCTTTTGCAGATTGTTCTATTGATGCCATACTAATTAAGCTTTTGAGATTTAAGTTTTGCTCTTCTTCTTTCTGCCCAAGAAATAGCGTGTTTATCTAAACTTACAGTTAAGAAACGCATTACTCTCTCGTCACGTCTAAATTCAGTTTCAAAAGCTAGTAAAACTTCTCCTGATACTTTAAATTCAAATAAGTGATAAAAACCACTTTTTTTGTTTTGGATTTCGTAAGCCATTTTTTTAAGACCCCAATCCTCTTTAGCTACCATTTCAGCTCCTCTACTAGTAAGAAAATCTTCAAATTTGCTTACTGTTTCCTTTACCTGAACTTCAGATAAAACGGGATTTAAAATGAAAACAGTTTCATAATGATTCATAAACAATATATTTATTTGTTAAAATTGGGTGCAAAAGTAACGATTAATTTTAAATAAACAACTATCAAAACCAATTTATTCGATGAAGTGCAAAAAAAGGATTATTAATATTTCTAAATTAAAATATTAAAATGTATATTTACACTTAGTTACCCATTTTACTAGCTTAAATTAATCTTATGAAGTTAAATTGTGTCGTTGTAGATGATAGTTCTATACAAAGAACCATTATTGCAAAGCTTGTCAACAATCATACAAATTTACATTTAATAGGCGATTTTTCTAATGCAATCGAAGCTAAGAATTGTATTTCTTTAAACAATGTAGATTTAATATTTTTGGATATTGAGATGCCAGTAATTAATGGATTCGATTTCTTGGATGGTTTAAAAACGAAACCACAAATTATTTTTATAACTTCTAAAGCAGAATATGCTTTAAAAGCTTTTGATTATGACGCTACCGATTACCTGCAAAAACCCATTGCCATTGATAGGTTTAATGCATCGGTAAAACGCGCTATCGATTTATATGCGCTTCGCAACGAAACCAAAGAAGAGGAAGGCGAACACATTTTTATTAAAAGTAACCTTAAAAAATTAAAAATTTTTACTTCAAAAATCAAGTGGATAGAAGCCTATGGCGATTATGTTAGAGTCGTAACCGAAGACGATAGCAACTTGGTACTTTCTACCATGAAAGCTTTTGAAAAAGATTTATCTAAAGAAAAATTTATTCGCGTTCACAAGTCCTATATTATTAATATTGACAAAGTAGAACGCTTTAACAGTAAATTTGCCGAAATTGGAATTACAAAAATCCCACTAAGTCGCAACAAAAAAGAAGATTTAGTAAAAGCATTATCTAGCTCTTCTCATTAAATAATCAATAAAAATCAACGTTTGTTGTTACTTTAATAGAACGATAAACAGCTACCGCATCAAAACTATTCAATATTTTTTGAATAGTTTTTTTTGTTTCACCCAAGGCAAAATTTTGCGGAATCTTAATCATAATAGTCCGAATATATTCGTTGCGTATGCGACTAATAGCAGGTTCTTCGGGACCTAAAACAGGCATCGGTAAGGTTTGACTCATTACTTGATACAACCACATTGCACCTTCTTTTAACTTATCAAAATCGCGATGCTTAAGAGTTAGCTTAATTAATTTAAAATAAGGTGGATATTTGTAAATCTGTCTATCGTACAACTGCTCTTTGTACATCCCTAAATAATGATGATTTGTAACTTGCTGAATTGTATTGTGATTGGGGTTATAGGTTTGAATAACAACTTTCCCTTGCTTTTTAAACCGACCTGCTCTACCTGCAACTTGTGTCATCATTTGATAACTACGCTCGAAAGCCCTAAAATCGGGATGATATAACATCGTATCAGCATTCATTATTCCGACTAAATTTACGTTGTCAAAGTCCAAACCTTTGGCTAACATTTGAGTCCCAACCAAAATATCAATTTCACGATTTTTAAACTCGTCTATAATTTTTTCGTAGCCAAATTTTCCTCGAGTAGTATCTTGATCCATTCGCCCAATTTTGGCTGAAGGAAATAGGTTTTTAATTTCCAATTCAATTTGCTCGGTTCCAAATCCTTTTGTATTCAAATCAACACTCGAACACTGATGGCAATGAGAAGGTTTAGCCATACTGTAGCCACAATAATGACATCGCAATTGACTTTTGAATTTATGAAACGTTAAGCTTACATCGCATTGCGGACAATCGGGAACATGACCACATGTCATACATTCAATTATTGGCGCATAACCTCTTCGATTTTGAAACAAAATAACCTGCTCTCCTAACGATAACGTTTCTGTAATTTGTTCCAATAAAACGTCACTAAAGTGACCGGTCATTTTTTTCCGGAAATATTTATCTTTCAAATCAACCAAAAGAACCTCTGGCATCCTAACATTATTGTACCTTTCGGACAAAGTCACCAATCCGTATTTGTTGAGTTGGGTATTATAATACGATTCTAAACTCGGAGTTGCCGAACCCAATAAAACTTTAGCTTGATGCAAATTTGCTAAAACTACTGCCGCATCTCGTGCATGATATCGAGGCGCAGGATCTGACTGTTTAAAGGTTTGCTCGTGTTCTTCATCCACAATAATTAAACCTAAATCAGAAAACGGCAAGAAAAGTGCCGAACGCGCTCCTATGACAATTTGTGCTTTTTCAGCATTATGCAAAACTTGTTTCCAAACTTCAACTCGTTCGTTATTGCTATATTTCGAATGAAAAACGGCTACTTTTTCTCCAAAATAAAGCTGTAAACGATTTACCAATTGCACTGTTATAGCAATTTCGGGGAGCAAAAACAAAATTTGCTTTTCTTGTGATAAATACTCTTCGATAAGTTTTATATAAATTTCCGTTTTACCGCTAGAAGTTACGCCATGCAGCAAACTAACCGTTTTTTCTGAAAAGCTATTTTGTATTGCAGTAAAAGCCGATTCTTGCGCTTGACTCAATTGCAATGCTGAATCGTTTATTTTTCCTGAAAAATTTACCCGATCATGCTGAACATAATATTCTTCAAAAATTTGTTTGTCAATTAAAGCTTTAACAACAGCTGTGTTAGATTGCGAAAATTCGATTAACTTTTTAACTGTAATCGGCTTTTTTTCAGTAGCACTTAATTGAAAATAAGCCAAAACAATTTCTTTTTGTTTTTGAGCATTTTTAAGCATTTCTAACAAAATTGACAATCCTTCATTAGAATCAAATTGAGAATGCAACCTCACATAACGAATCAATTTTGGCTTGTACGCTTCTTTCATCTCTTGCTGCAAAACCAAAACGCCCGTATCAATAAGTTTTTGTAAAAGAGGTAAAACATTTTTTTTATTTACAATAGCCACAATGTCGCCAATTTTAAGAACATTTTGTTTTTGCAAAGCCTCATAAACAAGATATTCGTCATCGGATAAATCTTTAACCGAAAAATCAGCATTGTTTGTGCTCGTTATTACCGATTCACTTTCTAAAAGCAAAGCACTTGGAAAAGCATTGCGAAAAACATCACCAATTGCACACATATAATAAGTTGAAATCCATTGCCAATGCTCAATTTGAATAGCAGTTGCAATGGGTTTTTCATCTAGAATTTGATGAATTTCTTTCGCCTCGTAAAGGGTTGGTTCATTTTGATGCGTTTCGATTGCTAAAGCGGTGTATATTTTACTTTTACCAAAAGGCACCGCAATTCGCATTCCTTTTTTAATAAAATTAAATTCGGATTCGGAAACGCGATACGTAAAGGTTTTGGCTAATGAAAGTGGTAAAATTACTTCAACAAAAAACATGCTTTTAGTGCTAATTTGTAAATTTCAATGAGGTTTTATAAAGATAAAAGTCACCCATAAGATGACTGATATTTAATTTTGGATTATTATTTTGTCTATTATTTAACCCGATACAAAAAAAGATTAGAATTAAATAATTAATTAATCTATTTAATTTTTGACACGCTGCCAATATTGCGTTCTTCCCATTAATGAAAAGCCCACGTAGCCTCGCACTTTCAATTTATCGGCCGTTTCTAAAGTAATATAACATTTGTATTCTTTTCCGGAAGTAGGATCTAAAATAGTTCCCGAATTATATTCCGACCCATCCTTTTCTAAATCTTTAATAATTACCATTCCTAAAATAGGTCTGTTTTTATTAGCTCCAGTGCAGCCAACACAAACGTCGTTTTTATGGCCTTCACGCAAAATATCCATCACTTTTCCGTAAATTTTTCCCGATTTTTCGTATACTTCTACAATTGATTTAGCTACCCCAGTCTCATCGTCTATGGTTTTCCATTTCCCTATTACCGATTGGCTGTAAATAGCTGAAATTGTCATTAAAAACAAAGCGAATGTAAAGAAACCTTTTTTCATCATTTTTTTGTTTAAAAGTTAAAAATTATAAGAAGCAAACTTTATACCCAATTTCCTTTGAGCAATTGTTTTTTATAAATCGAAAAATTAAATGGTCTTGTTTTTTTGTTTCAATTTACTGATTGAAGCATTCAATTCAAAACCCAAGAGTAATATCATACAATTTATCCAAATGTAAAACATTAGAATTAATAATGTACCTATTGACCCATAAAGTTCGTTATATTTTGAAAATTTTATAACCCAAATTCCAAAAAAATAGGATGAAATTACCACCAAAATCGTGGTAAAAACTGCACCGATACTAAAAAAAGGAACTTTACGATATTGTTTGGTTCCGTAGCGAAGTAAAATAGAGGTTGTAATTAAAATCATTAAAACCACAAAAGCATACCTTCCTAAAATAATAAGTGGAATTTTATCGCTTAGTATATCCTGAACAATTGTTTTTTGAATAAAAACCTCGAAAACGACAATGGTAGCAACGGTTACCAGTAATAAAATGGAAAGAATTAAAGAAATAGCGAGCGCTACTAAATATTGATTTAAAAAACCCCTTTTGTCAAAAACATGCTTAGAAGACTGAAAACCTCCTAAAGTGCCATTTACCCCATTTGCCATTAAAAAAATGGAAAGCAAAAAACCCGACGACAGCAACCCTGAATGACTATTATTTAAAATATCATTGATTATTTTTTCGATGGCATCAAAGGTGTTAGGAGGAACACCTTGCTGAACAAAGCGCAAAAAATCTTCTTGAAATCCTTGAATTGGTATGTACGGAATTAAGTTTAAAATAAACAATGCGAAAGGAAAAAGCGCCATGAAAAAACTAAACGCAACCGCACTAGCATGGTACGAAAAAGCACCCTCCAGAATTCCTTTGCCATACATTTCGATCAAGTCGTACAAAGAAAATCCGTTGAGCCAGGGCAATTTAATTTTTTTTAGAAAACGAACTAACGAACGCACTACCGGTATGCTTTCTAGTTGTTTTTCAATTTTTTCAGACATACGCTATCTCAACTTTATATTGCTTTCAGACTTAAATCCATATTGTAAACAGAGTGAGTTAATGCTCCTGACGAAATATAATCAACGCCGCACAAAGCATATTCTTTAATGGTTTTTTCGTTGATATTTCCCGATGATTCGGTTTGACATTTGTTGCCAATTAACGCCACAGCTGTTTTGGTATCTTCGTAATTAAAATTATCAATCAAAATACGGTGCACCCCATTTGATTGTAAAATTTCTCGGATTTCATCTAGCGTACGCGCTTCGACAATTATTTTTAGATCTAAATTATGTTCTTTTAAATAAGCTTTTGTTTTAGCAATGGCCAATGTAATTCCGCCAGCAAAATCAATATGATTGTCTTTAAGCATTATCATATCGTAAAGTGCAAATCGATGATTTTCGCCACCTCCGATTTTTACAGCCCATTTTTCGCAAACTCTAAAATTGGGAGTCGTTTTGCGGGTATCTAAAATTTTTGTTTTGGTACCTTCAAGTAATTTCGCGTATTCATTGGTTTTAGTTGCAATAGCCGACATTCGCTGCATCGAATTCAAAAGCACTCTTTCGGCTTTCAAAATAGATTGAGAACTTCCTGAAACTTCAAAAACCACGTCTCCAAATTGCACCGCAGTTCCGTCATTGATAAAAATTTCCATTTTTAAATTCGGATCAACATACTGCAAAATCATTTGAGCAAAATCTACACCGGCAATAATTCCTTGATCTTTAACTAATAATTTTGCTTTACCCGTTGCCGAGGCAGGAATACAGGCCAAAGAACTATAATCGCCTGGACCAACATCTTCGCGAATAGCATTAAAAATAAGAGTTTGAATTTCGTTTTGAAACTGAATATCATTAATCATTAGTACACAAATTTTTCATTATGCTAAAGTAAGATATATTTCAGCTAATTTAAAATATAAAGCAGTTTATGCTTTTCAAATTTGGAAAATTTTATAAGTTTTTTCTCAAAATTTAACTTTTCAAACCGCTGTTAATCAATGAATTTTCTTACCTTTATAAATATAAAAAAGTATACAGACAAATTTAATAAATACTACTCAACCCTACGTGCTACATAAATCTTGTAGCACGTTTTTTTTATCAACTTTTCCTGGGTAAATTTGAGGACAAATACAAATAAAAACCTAGTATGGCACTCATTAAAGATATTTACTCCGATGCTTTTTATATTGATTTTGCACAATGTCTATCGAAATCAGTGCCCAATTTGGATCAAAAGAAATTTGTTAATCACTTTACAAACCCCGATTTCAAAGCGAAAGAATGGAAAGAGCGAATGTTATATACTACCAGTATTTTCCATCAATTTTTACCAAAAAATTTCACCGAAGCAGTTGCTATTATAGAAACCACTATAATTGAAGTAAAACAAAGTCCATGTGGAAAAAACACCTTAGCATTTATGTTTTTTCCCGATTATATCGAAAAATACGGTCAAAATGATTTTGATGTCGCGGTAAAAGCCTTTGAAAACATTACGCAATTTATTAGTTGTGAATTTGCCGTACGCCCATTCATTTTGAAATATCCCGAAAAAATGATTGCCGAAATGATAAAGTGGTCCTTACACGAAAATCACCATGTTCGCCGATTAGCAAGTGAAGGCTCGCGACCCCGTTTACCTTGGGCTATGGCGCTTCCTTTTTTAAAAAAAGATCCTCGTTCTATTTTACCTATTTTAGAAAATCTAAAAAACGACAGTTCTGAATATGTTCGTAAAAGTGTTGCCAATAATTTAAACGATATTTCAAAAGACAATCCCGAAATTGTATTGGAAATCGCTCAAAAATGGCACAATTTCAGTCCACAAACCAATGCCATAATTAAACATGGGTGTCGAACACTTTTAAAGCAAGGTGACCCAAAAATTTTGTCGCATTATGAATTGGACACCAAAAATATAGCATTATCTTTTTTTGAAATTGACACACCTCTTGTTAAAATTGGTGATTCGTTACAATTTCAATTCACAATAGAAAATTTAAGCGCAACATCTAAAACAATTCGGTTAGAATATGCTATATACTACCAAAAATCAAAAGGGCATTTGGCTAAAAAAGTCTTCAAAATTAGTGAACGAACTTTTGTTCCGAATCAAATTCAAAAGTTTGTCCGTAAACAATCTTTTAAAATAATTACAACGCGCGTTTTTCATCCAGGATTGCATCAACTGAGCATTATCATTAACGGAAAGGAAAATGAAGTTTTGAATTTCGAATTAATCCGTTGATTTAGTTAGGGTATTATTTTGTAAATTAAGGACTCATTTCCAAAACAAAATAAAATATGAGTCAACATAATCATCAAAATTCATCAACTAAAAACACAGAAGGATGCTGCTCTCATGATCATGAAAACGCTCATTTTGAAGAAAACAGCCCTACCAAATTCCGTATTTTTCTTCCTGCCCTACTCACATTTTTACTTTTAATTACCGGAATTATTTGGGATAATTACACTAACCCAAATTGGTTTCAAAATGAAATTCGTTTCATTTGGTATTTAAGTGCTTTTCTACCTGTTGGATTTCCAGTAGTTAAAGAAGCGTTTGAGAGTGCTCGTAATGGTGAGTTATTTTCAGAATTTTTCTTGATGAGCATTGCTACAATTGGTGCTTTTGTAATTGGCGAATATCCCGAAGGAGTTGCTGTTATGTTATTTTATACCTTGGGCGAAAACCTTCAAAATATAGCAGTTAACAAAGCCAAAACCAACATTAAAAACTTACTCGATCAACGTCCTGATGAAGTTACTGTACTAGAAAACAGTATTCCCAAAAAGGTAGCCGCAGCTAACGTATCTATCGGTTCTATTATCGAGCTTCGTGCGGGCGAAAAAGCTGCATTAGATGGCGTTCTTCTATCCGAAAAAGCTTCTTTTAACACTGCCGCTTTAACTGGCGAAAGTACTCCGGATACCAAACATCAAAACGAAACTGTTTTGGCCGGAATGATTAATTTGAATACCGTAGTTCAAATAAAAGTTACCAACGTTTACTCGGATAGTAAGTTGTCTAAAATTTTAGAATTAGTACAAGAGGCAACCTCAAAAAAAGCACCAACCGAATTATTTATTCGCAAATTCGCTAAAATTTACACACCAATTGTAACCGTTTTGGCAGTTCTAATTTGCCTCCTTCCCTACTTTTTTATTGAAGATTATATTTTTAAAGATTGGCTTTATCGAGCGTTGGTTTTCCTGGTAATTTCATGTCCTTGTGCCTTGGTAATTTCTATTCCGTTGGGTTACTTTGGCGGAATTGGAGCCGCGAGCAAAAATGGTATTTTATTTAAAGGTGCCGTTTTTTTAGATGCAATGGCCAACCTCAATACAGTTGTATTGGATAAAACAGGAACGCTCACCAAAGGCTTATTTAAAGTCCAAAAAGTAGTTCCTGTAAATACCTCCGAAACCGAATTAATTCAGTATACTGCGGCTTTAGAAACACAATCCACTCATCCTGTTGCTTCGGCTATAGTTGCTTTTGCTAAAGAAAAAGTTCCGCAAATTACGGCTAGCGGAATAGAAGAAATTGCTGGACATGGTCTTAAAGGAATCGTAAATGGACAAACAGTTCTTGTTGGAAACACCAAGCTTTTACAAAAATTCAATATTACCTATGATAAAACTTTAGATGATATTCCGTATACCTTAATTGTCGTAGCTATCAACAATCAATTTTCTGGATATTTTGTAATTGCAGACGAACTAAAAGAAGATGCGAAAACAACCATACAACAGCTAACCAAACAAAACATTGCTGCTGTAGTTTTATCTGGCGATAAAGAAAAAGTCGTTAATGCCGTTGCAAAAGAATTGGGAATTTTGAAAGCTTACGGCAATTTATTACCCGAAGATAAAGTCGATAAAGTAAATGAATTAAAAAAACAAAACCTTAAAATTGCCTTTGTGGGAGATGGAGTGAATGATGCGCCTGTTATTGCATTAGCCGATGTTGGCATAGCAATGGGCGGTTTAGGAAGTGATGCAGCCATTCAAACCGCTGATGTGGTCATTCAAAATGATCAACTTCATAAAATCAGTACAGCTATTCAAATTGCTAAAAAAACCAAACAAATTGTTTGGCAAAATATTGCAATGGCTTTTGTAGTTAAATTCATAGTATTAGCATTAGGAGCCGGCGGTTTGGCCACCATGTGGGAAGCTGTTTTTGCCGATGTGGGTGTCGCATTTTTAGCCATTTTAAACGCAATCCGAATTCAGAAAAGCAACTTTAACACCTAATTTTCTTAACCTAGATTAACCTGAAAACAACCCATACAGCTTTACATTTGAAAAATTAAAAACCATAAACTATGTCTAATATCAATTTAATAATAGAAGAAAAAGCAGCCAATATCGGCAATTTTCTAGTAGGCCGTTTGTTACCCTTTCGGGAAAAAAGAGCCGTTGGTCCATTTGTCTTTATTGATCATATGGGACCAGCCTGTTTAAAAGAATACGAAAATTTAGATGTTCCTCCTCATCCACATATTGGTTTATCTACGTTAACTTATTTATTCGAAGGCAGCATTTTACATCGCGATAGTTTGGGTACAGAACTCGAAATAAAACCCGGTGCTGTAAATTGGATGACAGCCGGAAAAGGCATTGTACATTCCGAACGCACTCCCGAATACCTTCGCACTTCAGAAAAAATGTTACACGGATTACAAATTTGGGTGGCACTACCGAAAGAATTAGAAGAAATGGAACCTCATTTTACACATATTGAAGCCAATGCAATTCCGCAATGGGAAGAAGATGATGTAACTTATAAAGTCATTGCTGGAACTGCTTTAGGTAAAAAATCTCCTGTACCTGTTCATAGTGATTTGTATTTTATCGAAATAAAAAGTTCAAAAGACAAAACCATTTCTATTGGAAATCAATTATACGGCGAAAGTGGTTTGTATATTTTAGAAGGAAGTATCACCAGCAACAATCAAGTTTTTGGTCCCAAACAAATTTTGATTACGAACGACAGTAGTTTGTGTGAATTTGAAATAAATGCGAATTCGACTATTTATATTTTTGGAGGAACTCCTTTTCCTGAAGAACATTTTATTTATTGGAATTTTGTTTCTTCTGATAAAAATCGGATTGAAAAAGCAAAACAAGATTGGGAAGCACAACTTTTTCCTAAAGTGCCCAACGAAACCGAATTTGTGCCTTTACCTAAACCTTTTAAAAAATAATGTATGGAAACCATCTCGGCACACATCGGTCTTAGTAATTACAAAACCACCATTCGCTCAACAAGCGGCAACACTTTAATTGCCGATGAACCCGAAGAACTTGGAGGAGAAAATTTAGGTTTTTCGCCTAGTGAGTTACTCGCTTCTGCCCTAGCCTCTTGCACTGCTATAACACTTCGGATGTATGCGCAACGTAAAGAATGGAATTTAGTCGATGTCATTGTAGAAGCCAATTTAGTAAAAGAAGAAGATGAAACAACTCGCTTTCAACTTAATATTAAATTATTTGGTGATTTAGATGCAGCTCAAAGACAATGCTTATTTGATATTTCAAAAAAATGTCCGATACACAAAATACTCTTAAATCAAATAAAAATCGAAAACAAATTAGAATCATAGTTATGGAAATTCAACAAATCAACGATGTTAAAAACGGCTATTTCAAAGCTGTTGAATCAAATCAAGAAGCAGGAAAAATGACCTATACCTGGGCAGGAGAAGATAAATTTATAATTGACCACACCGAAGTGAAGGAAAGTTTTAACGGACAAGGTGTGGGGAAAAAATTGGTTATAGCGGCGGTAGAATTTGCAAAAAGCAATAATTTAAAAATTATTCCGCTTTGTCCTTTTGCTAAAGGATATTTTGACAAACATCCTGCGTTACAAGATATTTTATTTTAAGTAAACACAATTAATCTCTTTTTTACAGGAAAATCTACTATTATTTAATAAATAATTAAATTTGAACTTGATAGCTTACTCCGTTAATGGTTTCAAATTCCTAATTTGTATGTTTAAATATTTTAGATTAGTCCACCATATTATTATTAGTCAAAAGAAACAAATTTTTTGTATTCTTTTACTTTCTTTAAGTGTCCTTTCGCATTCGCAAGAATTTAAAAAAGACACCACGAAACTAATGAAAGTGAGTTATGGTAAAAAAGGGATTGAATTGCAAACCAAGGATAATAAATTTCTTTTTCAACTACAAAGCAGATTACAATTTCGTTTTTCAACGCCATATGATGTAGATCCACTTACTTATGACGACTACAATCAAATTAAACAAACTACTTTTAAAATTAACAGAGCGCGATTAAAAGTAGGCGGACATGCCTTTGAACCTTGGTTGAAATATTATTGGGAATACGAATTGAGCCAATCGAATTTGCTCGATTTTAGAATCATGATAGAAAAATGGGATTGGTT
The DNA here is from genome assembly GCF_016522065.1 of Flavobacterium agrisoli. Classification (GTDB taxonomy): domain Bacteria; phylum Bacteroidota; class Bacteroidia; order Flavobacteriales; family Flavobacteriaceae; genus Flavobacterium; species Flavobacterium agrisoli. The sequence continues at coordinate 987,358 of NZ_JAEHFV010000001.1, forward strand.
GAGTTTTAAAGTTGGCCAATGGAAAACCGAGTTTACCCGGGAACGTTTTATAAGCAGTGGCGAACAGCAAATGGTAGAACGATCAATATTAAACCGACCCTTTACTGTTGACAGACAATTAGGAGTTGAAATTTATGGTCATTTGAAAGGAAAAGGCATTGCCGATTTCAACTATTGGTTTGCGGCTTTAACAGGAACTGGTAGAGGAAGTTCCAAAAATGATGACAACCACTTAATGTATTTTGGGAGAGCGCAATGGAATTTTTTAGGTAGACCACTTGATTTTGAAGGTGGCGACTTAGAATTTCATGAAAAACCAACTGCAATTATAGCCTTATCAGGAATTACAAACCGTAGTCCTTATACTCGTTTTTCACAATCCGGAGGTGGTTCACTTGAAGGTTTTGAAGAACAAAATGTAGGACAATATAGAGTAAATCAGTACAATTTAGAAACTGCTTTTATGTATCGGGGTATTTCTTGGCAAACCGAATGGCATCATAAAAATATTATCGACAAATACAATAACGACCAATTAACACAGCTAACAGGCTATTATATACAAGCGGGTTATTTTTTTCATAACATTTTGTCATGGGTACCGGAACACCTCGAAATTGCCGGAAGACATGGTGTATATCGACCTGATAAAACATTGGAAGAAAATCTTCAAACAGAATCTTCCCTCGCTTTTAATTATTTCTTTAAAGGGCATAAAAACAAATTAACCGCAGAAGTTAGCCATTTTGATTCGTAAGATGTAACACTACCTTACGCTGATGGTTGGCGTTTTAGGATACAATGGGATATTTCGCTTTAACTATTAAGCTCTATTAACAAAAAAAGCCTTGAATTTCTTCAAGGCTTTAATTCTGGGTGGCTGACCGGGTTCGAACCGGCGACCCGCGGCACCACAAACCGCTACTCTAACCAGCTGAGCTACAACCACCATTTTGCTTAGCGGTTGCAAATATACAACTAATGTTTACTTCCGCAAATAAAAAATCGAAAAAAAACATACTTTTTTAAATCAAATCTGCTAAACTATTGACCGCCAAATACCTCTCTACAGTAAAACCTTCAGCAAAATCGACTCCAACCAATCGACCAAAGTCTTTAGCTCGATAATTTAAACTCTCTAAAAAGTTTTTACTCGTAATAGGCGTAGCGGGTTCATTCGAATATTCATTATAAAATTGTGTTTTATATGCTAAAACCGAATCGATTTTTTTATCCTCAAAACCGGTAATATCCACAACAAAATCAGGTTCTATATTTTTCCATTGAATATAATGATACACTACTTTGGGGCGCCAATGCAATTGTTTTTCACCGTTTAATTCGGTTTCAATTTTCCTTAAACCCGATAAAAAACAAGCATCCGAAACCAATTTACTTGCTCTACCATGATCAATATGTCGATCGTCAATAGCATTACATAAGACAATTTCGGGTTGGTATTTACGAATCATCTTGATGACTTCGAGTTGGTGCTTTTCATCATTAATAAAAAAACCATCACGCATGCGTAAGTTTTCTCTAACTTGAACACCCAATATTTTTGCCGCTGCTGCCGCTTCTTCATCTCGAATTTCAGCAGAACCACGAGTTCCTAATTCACCACGAGTTAAGTCTACAATACCTACTTTTTTACCTAAAGAAACTTCTTTTAAAATAGTTCCCGCACAACCTAATTCTACATCGTCTGGGTGAGCTCCAAAGGCTAAAATATCTAGTTTCATTTGTTTAATTTTTATCATTTAATTTAATTGGTCGGAAAATTTCAAAAAGAGCTATCGTTTTATAAACCCTATATTCTTCTTTCTTCCTTCTTTTATCTATTTCCCAATCCCCTTTTCATTGTTTGTGATTTATTGACACTTTCCTCCCATTCCTTTTCTGGAATACTATCTTGCGTGATGCCACAGCCCATATATAATTTGGCTTGATTTTCTTGAATTTGCATACAGCGTAAATTAACAAATAAATCCGAGCCGTTGGTTTTCTTTTCAAAATTAGTATTCAATTCACCTAAAAAACCACTGTAAAAAGTCCGATTATAGGGTTCTTTATCCAAAATAAATTCCATTGCTTTTTTCTTTGGCAAACCACAAACGGCGGGTGTAGGATGTAATAAATCCAAAATATCTTTTATACTTGAATTCGAATTCATTTTGCCCGAAATATCGGTTTTTATATGCCAAATGGCACCCGCTTTTAAACTATACGGCTGGCTTACCACAACATCGGTTGCTACTTTTTTTAATTTCTTTAAAATAAAATCCGTCACATACTGCTGCTCTTCTTTTTCTTTTTGTTGCCAAACAATTTCCGAATCCAAACCAGCCTCTTTTTGTGTTCCGGCTAGTGCCGTTGTTTCAAAAGTATGCTGATTTACTTGTAACAATTGTTCCGGTGTTGCACCCATCCAAAAGCCAATTTCTGGATGAAAAAAGCAATAAACAAATGTAGATTGGTATAGCGAAAGTAAATCCTCAAAAAAGCTAATAAAATCAAAATTCGGAAGTTCAATTACTTCTTCTCGGGATAAAACAACCTTTTTAAATTCTCCTTTTTTTATAGCTTCAATTCCGGACTGAACCAAATTTTCAAAATTTGCTTGAGTTTCCTTTTCATATAAAACAGGTAATTGTTGCGTTGATGAAATTGATTTACACTCAAAAGTAGTTTGAATTATTTCGGATAAACTTTGGGGGATTAAAAAAGCTTGACTCCCATCAAAAGAAGCAAAAACGAATCCTTTTTCAGTAAAATCTTCCACTTTACACAATGTAGCATTGGATTGTAAAAGAGCAAAAACGGATTCAGAACTGGGCTTGCTGTACATCACAAAAGGCAAATTTTGACTTTTATGTTGTTTAATTTTATCAAAAAAATGTATCATCCTTACCTATTGTTTTTCTTTTTATCCAAAACGATATTGGTAAGTTTACAAAGTGAAATAAGGTTATCGGCTTCGTCTGTAATTTTAATTTCCCACAAATGCAAAGTTCTTCCTTTGTGAATAAGCTTGGCTGTGCCAAAAACAAAACCTTCGCGTATACTTTTTAAATGATTGGCCGAAATTTCGATGCCGCGCACTTCAAATTCTTCAGGATTAACAAAAAAGTAAGACGCCATACTCCCTACGCTCTCAGCCAAAGCCACAGATGCACCGCCATGTAACAGCCCCATTGGTTGATGAACGCTAGTATTTACAGGCATTTTGGCTTTTAAAAAATCAGATCCAGCATCGATATATTCAATTTGTAAGGTTTGCATTAAAGTATTTTGAGATACTTTTTGACAAAGCTGCAAAATCTCCTCTTTATTCAAATTCATTTTTATTTTTTTAGATTCGTAAAATTACTAAAAGATTACCGACCAAACTCTAAAGGATTTTCTAAAATTAAAAAGATCCTCAAACACAATGTTTTCTTCAAACACTTTTACGCTTCGGAACACAATACTATTTCAAAAAAAGAAACTTGATTATAAAAAAAAGCCCTCAAAAGAAGGTAACTCTTGAGGGTTTATTTTTTATTTACTGAAAAAAATTATCTAGAATAATTAGGAGCTTCTTTCGTGATAGTTACGTTATGTGGGTGGCTCTCGGTAATTCCGCTTGAAGTAATACGAACAAAACGCCCGTTTTCTTTCAACGTTTCGATATCCTTAGCACCGCAATATCCCATTCCTGCGCGTAAACCTCCTATAAATTGCAACATACTTTCGTTCAATTCGCCTTTGTATGGTACACGTCCTACAATTCCTTCTGGAACTAATTTTTTAACATCATCTTCCACATCTTGAAAATAACGGTCTTTAGAACCACCTTGCATGGCTTCCACAGAACCCATTCCACGGTAAGACTTAAATTTTCTTCCTTCAAAAATGATGGTCTCTCCTGGCGACTCTTTGGTACCTGCTAATAAAGAACCCAACATCACACAATCGGCACCTGCTGCAATAGCTTTTGGAATATCACCGGTATAACGAATTCCACCATCAGCAATAACTGGAATTCCAGTATCTTTAAGCGCAGAAGCCACTTCTAAAACCGCCGAAAACTGAGGAAATCCAACACCTGCCACGATACGTGTCGTACAAATAGACCCAGGCCCAATTCCTACTTTTACACCATCTGCACCGTTAGCAACCAAATATTTTGCTGCTTCTGGAGTAGCAATATTTCCCACGATTACATCAATAGAAGGAAATTTAGCTTTCACTTCTTTTAAAACATTTACAACGCCTTCGGTATGACCGTGAGCTGTATCAATGATCACCGCATCAACCCCAGCATTTACTAATGCTTCTGCTCTTTGAACAGCATCTCCCGTAACACCAATTGCAGCTGCCACACGCAAACGCCCGTAAATATCTTTATTGGCTATTGGTTTTTGTGTTAATTTGGTAATATCTCTAAAAGTAATCAGTCCTACCAATTCGTTAGCACTGTTTACTACTGGTAATTTTTCAATTTTATGCCCTTGCAAAACCACTTCAGCTTGTTCTAAAGAAGTTCCTTCGGCCACGGTAACTAAATTTTCGCTGGTCATAACCTCCGAAATAGCTCTTCCGCCGTTTTTCTCGAAACGCAAATCACGATTGGTTACAATTCCTTTTAAGATTTTATTTTCATCAACAATCGGGATTCCGCCAATTCCAAATTCTTTCATTGCGTTTTTAGCATCTGCAACGGTAGAATTCATAGGTAACGTAACCGGATCCAAAATCATTCCTGACTCTGCTCTTTTTACCTTGCGAACTTTGGCCGCTTGTTGCTCAATAGTCATATTTTTATGTAAAACACCTATTCCTCCTTCTTGAGCCATAGCAATAGCCATAGCGCTTTCGGTAACTGTATCCATTGCTGCAGATACAATAGGAACATTTAAAGTGATGTTTTTTGAAAATTTTGATTGGATACTTACTTCGCGAGGAAGCACATTCGAATAGTTGGGAACTAATAATACATCATCGTAAGTTAATCCTTCGCCGATAATCTTGGTGTTGTGTGCTATCATGGTGCAATTTCTAGTTGAATTGCGTGCAAATATAGTGAATATATTAAAAACTTGTATGTTTTTAAGACCAGAAATTAAGATTTGATAATTGATTATAGTAAAATTCCGATTTTAAAACTCCTCCTCTATATAATTATTTTAGTACGCTACTTTGAATAATCCAGCAAGAAACAAGTTTTATAAAGTTACCAATCGAAGACCGTACAATCTTTCAATCAAAATAACGGGTCTTTTGAGGAATAATAAAATTAAGTCCCAACTGAAAAGACAAGCTATTGGCTTTGGATACATCTCGATATTCTAACACATTATCGACCATTGTATAAAAGTTCAACGCACCCAAATTTGCCGAAAGTCCAAACCCAATATTGGATTTCGAAAATGTATCCAGCGTGTAAGTAGCCTTTACTTGCAAAGCCTCGAAAAGAGAACGTTGGTAATATGCTGTTGCGGCCAAAAAAGGATTTTTAGGCATACTCATAGCAAACAATTGCAAACCAATAGCGTTTTGATACTTGTTTTCGGAAGTGGTACAATTACAATTTTGAGATTGAGGCTTTCCGAAAGAATATTGCGCCGAAGCATTCCATTTTACAGATCGCCATGTTGTAAACTTGGTATACAATGTATCTCTTGGTATCGCTTCTTCAAAGGACTTGATAACATTATCGGGATCGTCATTTGGAATAAAATTAGGATTTATTCCTTCGTATTTGTAATACCCTTTATAAGTATACGTTGCCAAATCTTTAGTGTGCCGAATAAATCCAACATCTAAAATACTTGCCGTAACTTGCCATTCTGGTTTAGGATAATAGGTTGCTCCCAAATCAAAACCGATGCCTAAGTTGCCTTTAAAAAAAGTATTTTGAGCCAAATCGATACCTATTTTTCCATTGTAATCATCTTCTAAAAATTGGGATACATTTGAAGTTTGGACTTCTAAATTAGACGAAATAATTTGATTATACACCGTAGTATCATCATAATCTGTATAAATATAACCTGAATTGCGAGTAGAATTAATAGTAAAACCACTTGAATAAATTTTAGCTCTTCCGCCAATTAGGAGTTGATTCGAAACCTTTTTATGATAGCCAATATGCCAAACCGAAAGCAAATCAGATTTAAAATTAATATCATTCAACCGAAACGATTTTCCCATGTAATTTTGATTTCCTTCTAAAGCTAAAATCGCTGGATCTTTTGGTATGTAACTCAACACATTAAACTCTTGATACAATCCAAAAGACAAATAACTATTACTTTGCCAATCGCCTAATTTAATTCCGGCACTAAAAACCTCCAATTGTTGGTTTACTAGAATTTTATCTTTTGGAGAACTCAAAAAGATTGCATTTCGAAGTTTCTCGTTAAAATTGGTATTGTTTTTAGCAAACAAATCATAAGCCGAAACGCTATTACTACCTGCTTGTGCCGAAATTCCAGATAACAAAGGAATTCCCACATACCATTCGTAACTTACATCGCTACCCGGATTTGATAACAAGGTTTGCGGAATTCCAGCAAAATTATACAGCACTTGTTTATTTTGCGCATGGCTTTTTAAAGCTAGAAAACAAATTATGAAATAGAATACTTTTTTCATTCTATTTCTAAATAAATGGTAGCACTCGAACGTAATTGGATACTTCCCACACTATCTGTAGTTAATGGCGATCCTGCTGCCATTTTTACAATAAATCCCACTTGAGCCATTTGCTGTAGGGCTTCGAGTCGTTCTCCTTCAAAAACTACTGTTTGATTTACAGTAACGGTAGTTCCGTTAGAAGCTGCTACACTTAGTCTGATGGTATCTATCGGAATATTGTTTTCATTCAACAATAATAAATCTACCGAAAAAGCCCTTGAAATCGAGTTTTCGACTTCGAAATTCAAAACTGTTTTTTTAAGATTTTTTCTAAAAAAAGCATCCCGAAACGGACTAAAATCCTCTACATCAATAGCAACTCCCCCATCAATATTATTTTCGATAAAAGCCGAAACAGGAATGTTAAAGTAAGTTAAGTTCGCTACGAAAACTGGTGTTAATTTCAAGTCGTTTGCTTGGTCAAAGTCCAATTCACTCGAGCAAGAGATAGCGCTCAAAAGAAAAATTAAAAATATCCAGCCGTTTTTTAAAAGTTTGTACTTTTTTAAATACCACATATTAATTTCAGTAAATTTCTTACTGAAAGGTACTAAATAATTTTGAAGCTTCGTTATAAGCACTTTCAAAACTTAAACTATTACAATTAGTAAAGGTTTTATTTGCTGTAAAATAAGAAATTAATTTTTCGGTCGGCATGTTGCCTGTTAAATGATTGGTGGCCATAGGACATCCGCCAAAACCTTGAATAGCACCATCGAAACGCAAACAACCAGCTTTGTAAGCCGCATCAATTTTAGGAAACCAGGAATCGGGAGTAGTGTGCAAATGCGCCCCAAATTCTATTGCAGGGTATTTTGGAATTAAATTGGCAAACAAATAATCAATAACCTCGGGAGTGGCAGTACCCACAGTATCTGAAAGTGATAATATTTTAACTCCTAAATTAGAAAGTTTGGCGGTCCATTCGCCCACAATTTCAACATTCCACGGGTCTCCATACGGATTGCCAAAACCCATCGATAAATACGTTACTACATCTTTATCTTTTTTATACGCTATTTCTAAAATTTCTTCTAAAGTAACGATAGATTGCGCAATCGTTTTGTGCGTGTTTCGCATTTGAAAATTTTCGGAAATAGAAAAAGGAAATCCTAGGTATTGTATTTGTTGAAATTCCGAAGCCAACGCCGCTCCCTTTGTATTGGCAATAATAGCTAATAATTTACTACTTGTTTGCGATAAATCCAATTGCGATAAAACTTCGGCTGTGTCCTGCATTTGCGGAATTGCTTTAGGAGAAACAAAACTTCCAAAATCAATCGTATCAAAACCCACTCGCAGCAGTGCCTGAATATACGACACCTTTTTTTGAGTAGGAATAAAGGTTTTTATACCTTGCATGGCATCGCGCGGACATTCGATAATTTTAATTTTTTGACTCAAAGCTTTTTATTTCTAGTGCTAATTTAGTTGGATTTTTCCAGAATAAAAAAATATGCCCCTTTTTATTACATTACACAATTTCGTAATATTTCAAAATATTACACAAAAAAGTAATAAATAAAAATATTACCTATATTTGTAATATTAAAACATAAAACACGTTCACATTTTGTAAATAATTAGCTATATTTGAATATGACAAGCATTTTAACAGGAGATATAATCAACTCAAGAAGTGTGGATAGCGCGCTATGGATAATAGGGCTCAAAGCACTACTGAACCAACTTGCGATGAATTCGGAACAATGGGAAATATACAGAGGAGATGAGTTTCAGCTTGAAATTCAAAATCCAGAGGATGCCTTTATATGTGCTATTTTAATAAAAGCGTATTTAAAAACCGTTAAACTAGATGCCCGAATTGGTATTGGCTTGGGAGAAAAAAATCATACTTCCAAAAAAATAAGCCAAAGCAACGGCTCCGCATTTGTAAACTCGGGAGCTATTTTTGATTCTTTAAAAAGGGAAAAAACAAGTTTGGCTTTGCAATCAAATAATTTTGATTTCGATAGCAATCTCAATTTAAAACTAAAATTAGCACTAACTTTTATAGATAGTTGGTTGATTCAAGCTGCCGAATTGGTGTTAATCGCGATACAAAATCCCGAATTTTCACAAGAAGAAATAGGAAAAAAATTGGGTATCAATCAAGCAGCAGTGAGCCGTCGAAAAAAACGAGCACACTTTGATTTAATTCTTGAATTGGATGCTTATTTTAGAAATCAAATCAAAACCATTTCAAGATGATTGTATTTATAAAGTTAATTTTAGCACATTTAATTGGAGATTTTATCTTACAACCAAATGCTTGGGTAGCCGATAAAGAAAAGAAAAAACAGCAAAGTATTTATTTATATCTTCATGCCGCTGTACACGGAATTATAGCTTGGATTTTAATAGGAAATGCCATGTTTGCAGGCTTTGCGCTTTTACTAATAGTCGTACATGGATTTATCGATTATGTAAAACTGTACTTTCAAAAAAGCAAAAACAAACGCACTTGGTTCATAATCGATCAAATAGCGCATATAGTTTCTCTTGCCATAATTGCTTTATTATACGAGAATAAAGGTTTAGAATTTCAGGAATTTAGCAATGGTTTTTGGGTTGTAATCACAGCAGTTGTGTTTGTAAGCAAACCGTGTTCAATCATCATTAAAACCATCATTTCGATTTGGACTCCCGAAAACAAAAATACTACCGACGACTCGTTGGCAAACGCAGGTAATTTTATCGGAATTTTAGAGCGCTTGCTAATACTTTGTTTTATTTTGACACATCATTTTGAAGCCATTGGTTTTTTACTGGCCGCAAAATCAATTTTTAGATTTGGAGATTTGAAAGAAGCCAAAGACCGAAAATTAACAGAATACGTTTTAATTGGCAGCCTGTTAAGTTTCGGAATAGCGATTTGTATCGGATTGCTTACCGAATTGGTTTTACAATCTTTCTAATATTTTTTTATTGATTTTTTTAATCAAAGCTGGGCCTTCGTAAATAAACCCAGTGTATAATTGCACTAACGAAGCTCCGGCATCTAACTTTTCGAGCGCATCTTCTGCCGAATGAATACCTCCGACACCAATAATAGGAAAGGCTTTGTTACTTTTTTCAGAAAGAAAACGAATCACCTCTGTAGAACGTTTAGCTAAAGGTTTACCAGACATTCCGCCTACTTCAATTTTATTCTCAGACTGAAGGCCTTCACGAGAAATTGTGGTATTGGTAGCAATAACTCCCGCAATTTGAGTTGTTTTAACGATATCGATAATATCCAACAATTGCTCATCGGTTAAATCCGGAGCAATTTTAAGCAAAATCGGTTTCGATTTGATTTTTTCTGCATTGCGATTTTGAAGCGTTTGCAATAAGGCGGTCAAGGGTTCTTTATCTTGCAAAGCTCGAAGATTGGGTGTATTAGGCGAACTAACGTTTACCACGAAATAATCAACATAATCAAACAAAGCATCAAAGCAAATGATATAATCCGAAGCGGCATTTTCGTTAGAAGTCACTTTATTCTTGCCGATATTTCCTCCTATTAACGTTCCTTTATTTTTTTTCAGTCGACTAATAACTTCTTCTACTCCTCCATTATTAAACCCCATTCTATTGATAATAGCTTGATCTTCCTTCAGTCGAAACAATCTTTTTTTAGGGTTTCCTTCTTGTCCAACAGGCGTCACCGTTCCTATTTCTATAAAGCCAAATCCAAAATCGGCCAATTCTTTATAAAGGACAGCATTTTTGTCAAATCCCGCCGCTAATCCTACCGGATTATCAAATTTAATTCCAAAAACTTCTCGCTCTAAACGAATGTCTTTCACTTTAAAAATACCGCGAATACAAGCCGCAATACCAGGTATTTTAGATAAAAATTTAATAGTAGAAAAAGTAAAATAATGTACTTCTTCAGGATCAAACCAAAAGAGAATCGGGCGAATAAGTAATTTATACATGAAGTTTTTTTGGCTGCAAATTTAAGAATTCCAAAACATATTTAAACTATAATTACGTCATTAAGTCAAAAACTAAAAAAAAACCATCACAATTTTTAAAAAGAAACAATATCAATATTTTAAAGAAAGATAATTGCAAAAATTAAATCCTGATATATAAAAAAATAGTAATTTTGTGTACAGATGTTCTTACTAATTTCACCTATTCATGTTTAAAAACTAAAACAACAAATATGAAAAACTTACAAGTATATTTAAAAAAAGGTCAACTTATCTGCATGATTAGTGCTCTTTTTATTTTTACAATGGATGGATTTGCGCAACACCGAGGAGGTGCCGCTCGAAGACCTGCTCCATCTAGACCTGCGGCTAGCCACACTGCAGCCCGACCTGCGCAATCACACAATGTTTCTAGGCCTGCGCAAAGCCATTCAGTTTCTAGACCCACGCAAAATCACACTGTTTCCAGACCCTCAACTGCATCAAAACCAGCTATAAAAAAACCTTCGAGTTCGGGAGTTAAAAAAATAAACAACAACTCTGGGTCTAAAATTGGAACTGGTACTAATAGAAATATTGCCAATAATAAAAAACCTTCGGTTGGAAATAAAACTACTGTAGGCGACCGCAATACAAAAATTGGAAACAAAACCAACGTAGGGAACAAAGTAAATGTGGATAAAAGCAGAAAGAATGTCAATGTTAACATTGATAATAGCAAACACATGAATGTTCACAACAACCGAAATACCGTTGTAAGAAGAAACAACAGACCTTATACGAGACCTCCCTATCGTTATGGTGGTTATAGTTATCATGCTTACCATCCTTACTACCCAAGACCTTATCGACCATTTTATTGGGGACCAGTATGGCATCCGTGGGGCTTTTTCTTAACTAGTTTAGCTGTAACAGCTGTAGTGGTAAGTATTGAAAACACACAATACCATTACGACCAAGGAGTATGGTACCAACCTTACAACAATGGTTATCAAGTAGTAGCCGCTCCAGTGGGTGGTACTGTTAATAATATTCCAAGTGGCGCCGAAACAGTTAATACAGGAACCGTTAATAATTATTATTACGGTGGAACGTATTACGAAAAATCAGATGGAAAATACACCGTAGTTGAACCTACTGCAGGAACATTAGTGGATAATTTACCCGAAGGAGGAGAAGAAGTAACACTTGGCGATGTGAAATATGTGAAATTTGGAGAAACATATTACCAGCCTGTAGAAGTAGATGGAAAACAAAAATACGAGGTTGTTCTTGTAGAAGAAGATAACTAATTTATAAATCAAGCATTCAGACTAAAAGACTTTTCAATTTAAAAATTGGAAAGTCTTTTGTCTTTTTTAAGTATATTTGAATACTATTCTTACGTTTATTAAATTACTTTTTATGACAACAAATAAACCCAAAACATTTTGGATTGCTGCAATTACTACCATTGTAATTATTGGAGCGGCATTTGGTTATACTAAAATAGCAGATAAAAAATCATTAGCAAGTACCGAAGATTGTACGGATACTGCTCCTGAAAATACAAACTCCCCTTTTGAATTAACCGTCGAAAATAAAAACAATAAACCAGGAAATACTCCCGAAGGGATGGTTTGGATTCCAGGAGGTGAATTTTCTATGGGAAGTAATGTAGAAGACGAAAGTTTGTGTAGCGTGAAAGGTGTAACAAGCGATGCAAACCCAATACACAGGGTATATGTAGATGGTTTTTGGATGGATAAAACAGAAGTTACTAATAAACAATTTGCTGAATTTGTTAAAGCGACAGGATATATAACCTATGCTGAAAAAAAACCTACAAGAGAAGAATTTCCCGATGCACCTGAAGAAAATTTAATTGCAGGTTCAGTAGTTTTTAAGCCAACACCATCAAAAGTAGCTTTAAATGATTTTTTACAATGGTGGTCCTATGAACAAGGAGCCGATTGGAGACATCCTACTGGAGCTAATAGTTCTATTGTTGGAAAAGATAATTATCCTGTAGTTCAAATTGCTTACCAAGATGCTTTGGCTTATGCTAAATGGGCTGGAAAACGACTACCAACGGAAGCAGAATGGGAATTTGCTGCTAGAGGAGGCAAAACAGGAAATTTATACGCTTGGGGAAACACCCTAAAAGTAAAAGGGAAATTTCAAGCTAATATTTATGAAGGCACATTTCCTGTAGCTGATGGAGACACGGGTGAGGATGGATATGCAGGGATTGCACCTACGGCTCAATACACACCAAATCCTTATGGACTTTATGATGTTGGTGGAAATGTTTGGGAATGGGTTTCGGATTGGTATAGCCGTGATTATTACCAAACTTTAGCAGATGCCAACACAGTAGCCCGAAATCCACAAGGACCTTTAGAATATAGCGATTCTACCGATCCTTATACTCCAAAACGCGTTCACCGCGGAGGTTCTTTTTTATGCACCGATCAATATTGCACACGTTATATGGTGGGTACAAGAGGAAAAGGGGAAGCTAATTCGCCCGCAAACCATGTCGGATTTAGATGTGTAAAATAAACCATATAAGCTCCTGAATTAAGGAGCTTTTTTTATACTTTTTTAATTTTACAGCAAATTTTAAAATTACCTATCTTTGCATAAAATACAAAAAAATGCAACATATCATAGACCGTTTTATTAGTTATGTAACTATTGATACCGAATCAGATCCAAATTCGCAAACCACTCCCAGTACTCCAAAACAATGGGATTTAGCCAATAAACTAGTTGAAGAACTCAAGTCAATTGGCCTACAAGACGTTACTATTGATGAAAAGGCTTATATAATGGCTACACTTCCGAGCAACGTAGAACATGAGGTTCCGACCATTGGTTTTGTATCCCATTTTGATACTTCGCCTGATTTTAGTGGCGCAAATGTAAAGCCACGAATTATTGTAAATTATGACGGAAAAGATATTTTACTAAACGAAGAAAAAAACATCGTCTTATCGCCTAGTTACTTTAAGGATTTGTTACAATATAAGGGTCAAACTTTAATTACAACCGATGGGAATACCCTTTTGGGAGCCGACGATAAAGCGGGAATTACAGAAATTGTATCGGCTATGGAGTATTTAATTCAAAATCCAGTAATTAAACATGGTAAAATCAGAATTGGATTTACTCCCGATGAAGAAATTGGTCGTGGTGCCCATCATTTTGATGTTGAAAAATTTGGTGCAGAATGGGCTTATACAATGGATGGAAGTCAAATTGGTGAATTAGAATACGAGAATTTTAATGCGGCTGGCGCAAAAATCATCTTCGGTGGTAAAAGCGTGCATCCGGGTTATGCCAAAGGAAAAATGATCAATTCGTTGTTGATTGCTAATGACTTTATCAATGAATTACCCAAAGATGAAATACCTCAAGAAACTAAAGGATATGACGGATTTTTTCACGTGAATCATGTAACAGGAACTATTGAAAAAACTGTTGTTGAACTTATTATTCGCGATCATAACAAGAAAAAATTCGAAAAACGAAAAATCTTAATTGAAAAAATCGTTAAAAAAATAAACAAAAAATTCGCAAAAAAATTCGGAGAAGATATCGCTATTGCCGAAATAAAAGATCAATATTACAATATGAAAGAAAAGGTTTTACCTGTTAAACATATCGTGGATATTGCCGAAAATGCGATGAAATCGATTGGTATAAAACCTATTATCAAACCTATTCGTGGTGGTACTGATGGTTCTCAATTATCGTATATGGGTTTACCTTGCCCAAACATTTTTGCCGGAGGGCATAATTTCCATGGTAAATACGAATATGTGCCAGTTGAGAGTATGGTAAAAGCGATGGATGTAATTGTTAAAATTGCTGAAATGACCGCATTGCCAAACTATGGTTTAAGTTCAAAAAAGAAATAAAATACAGGAATAAAAAAAAGAGTTTAATTTCATCTTCTGATTTTACTAAAATCAATCTAAAAGTTGCCATCAAACTCTTTTTATAATATTCTAAATAACTCTTATTTTTTATCAATTTTATACAAACGCCCAGCATCGGTAATAGCATATAAAGCACCATCGGTTCCTTGGGTTATATCGCGAAAACGTTGGTTTTCAGAAGCAAGCAATCGTTCTTCTCCCACCACTTTATTATTTTGTATTACCAATTGAACAATATGTTGCCCACTTAAAGCGCCTATAAATAAATTGTTTTCCCACTCCGGAATTTTATTGCCCTTATAAAAAGTAATTCCAGACGGAGAAACTACTGGATCCCAATAATAAATAGGTTGCTCTAGTCCCTCTTTTTGCTGAATTCCATCTCCAATTTTTTCTCCTCCATATTCAATTCCATAAGTAATTGTAGGCCAGCCATAATTTTTTCCAGGTTCCACTCGGTTAATTTCGTCACCTCCTCTAGGACCATGTTCGCTCTGCCACAAATCGCCGGTAATTGGGTGAAGCGCTATCCCTTGAGGATTTCTATGTCCGATAGAATACAATTCTGGCAATGCATTGGCTTGTGAAAACTTAGGATTACCTAAGGCAGGCTGCCCGGAAGTTGTAATTCTTATAATTTTTCCTAAACTTGTTGAAGCATCTTGGGCTAAAGGCCTTGTTGCCAAATCTGAACGTTCACCAGTACTTATAATCAAATTTCCAGTAGCATCAAACAATATACGACCACCATAATGCAAGGTGCTTGAGTGAGCGGGTAAAGCGCGATAGATAACCGAAACGTTTTCTACCTTATTTGTTGCTTCTGAAAGTTGTCCTTTTGCTATCGAGGTACAATTACCGCCAGTAACCGCTTCCGAAAAAGACCAATAAATCATTTTATTAGAATTAAAATTTGGATCAATACACACCCCTAATAAGCCACCTTGACCTGCACTGTTTACGGTTGGAATTCCTGTTATAGGAGCGCTTAATTCACCAGAATTACTTGCTATTCGCATCGTTCCGGTTTTTTGAGTAATTAATAATCTTCCATCTGGCAAAGAAACAATCCCCCACGGTTTATCTAATCCCGAAGCAATCATTTCGATAGAAATTGGTGTGGAAGTTGTCACACTCCCAATTCGAGTTTGACCAACAAATGCAGGAGCATAATTCGTATTTGCAGTTTGGTTTTCTACAGGATCTCCTGTTTCGGGTAATACAGGTTGCGAACTTTCATTATTATTTGAACAACTTGACAAACAATAAATTGAAGCAAAAAACAATAGAATTTGATTATAATATTTCATCTCTTCTTTTTTAAATTAATTATACAGCGTTAAGAAAATTACGCGATTTAAATTTAAAGAAGTAACAGAATTTAATCGGATATTTATATAATTACAATCAAAAAAAAATCCTGCCTCGTGAGAAACAGGATTTTAATTTATGAAAGAGGATATTATTTCACATCTATTAATTCTACATCAAAAATTAGTGTAGCATCTCCAGGAATAACACCTCCTGCTCCAGCAGAACCGTATCCTAAGTGAGATGGAATAACAAAACGCGCTTTATCACCAACTTGTAACAAAGCAATTCCTTCGTCCCATCCTTCAATAACTTGACCAACACCTAATTTAAACTCGATTGGTTTTTTTCTTGGGTAAGAAGAATCAAATACTTTTCCATCAGATAAAGAACCTTGGTAATGAACCGAAACTGTTTTACCTTTTTCTGCTTTTTTACCCTCTCCTTTTTGAATCATTTTATAACGCAAACCTGAATTTGTTTTATCAAACCCTGCTGCTAATTTTTCCATTTCTGCTTCGGCTGCTGCTTTTTGATCAGCTATTCTTTTTTCGCGAGCTCCTTCAAAAACTCTAAAAGCTTCAATGGCATTCCATTTTTCAGCTTCTTCTCCTACACGAATAATTTCTAAACTTTCAAGAACATCACCTTGTGCCACGGCATCAACCACATCTTGCCCTTCTATAACATGGCCAAAAACACTGTGTTTATTATCCAACCAAGGAGTAGCAACGTGCGTAATAAAAAATTGCGAACCGTTGGTGCCAGGACCTGCATTTGCCATAGACAGCACTCCAGGACGGTCGTGCTTTAAAGTAGAATGAAATTCATCGTCGAATTTATAACCAGGACCACCTGTACCAGAACCTTGAGGACATCCACCTTGAATCATAAAATCAGGTATCACACGGTGAAATTTTAAACCATCGTAGTATTTATTTCCTTGTGGTTTTGCTGAATTTTCAAGATTACCTTCGGCTAAAGCTACAAAGTTCCCTACTGTTCCTGGCGTTAAATCGTGTGTAAGTTTTACTAAAATAGCACCTTTACTGGTGTTGAATTTAGCATATATTCCGTTTTCCATTATGCTGTTTTTTTATATTGAACGCAAATTTACAAATTAATTTTTATTGATTTGAGGTTTCTACAGGTTTCGATTTTGTTTATAGGTAAACGCATAAACTAAAAAAGCCAAAGCAGACAAAAACAAACAACCAACTGTTACTGCATGCCAGCCTCCTATTTGCCATAAAAACAAACCATAGGCAGACCCTGCAGCAGTTCCTAAAAATGAAAAGGACATAAATACGGTATTCATCCTATTTCTAGCTTCAGGAAGTATCGAATATACTCGGGTTTGGTTAGAAATATGAACACTTTGAATACCAATATCTATCAAAACAATACCAATTACAATTCCGATTACACTTTGAATCGAAAAATAAAAAACCACAAAACTCAACGCAATCAAAGCGCCACCATATCCTACCGCAACACGCGCACCACCTTTATCTCCTAACCGACCGACTAATGGAGCCGCCAAAGCACCAGAAGCCCCTACAATTCCGAAAAGACCAATGGTGGCACTATTAAACTGAAAAGGATCTCCGGAAAGTAATAAAACCATAGTAGTCCAAAAAGCACCAAATTGCGCAAAACAAAACACATTAATTAAAGTGGCTTCGCGTAACAAAGGCTGCTCTTTTATTAAAGAAAAAAGTGACTGAATTAATTGTCCATAAGTCCCTTCGAATATCGGTTTATTAAATGGAAATTGTTTCTGAATAAGGACTAAAATGAGCATACACAAACCTGCGGCAATCCAAAACATGGCACGCCAACCCCATAATTGACCAATAAAACCACTTAATGTTCTCGATAATAAAATTCCGACTAACAAACCGCTCATGATCGTTCCCACTACTTTTCCGCGTTCATGATTTTCACTTAATGAAGCTGCTAAAGGTAAAATCAATTGGGGTACAATAGACGTAATTCCGATTAATAAAGATGCTATTTCTAAAACCAAAAAACTTTTGGCTGTAGCTGCTATAATTAAAGCAATAACCGAAGCAAAAGTAGTAAGTACAATTTGTCTTTTTCGTTCAATTTTATCACCCAATGGAACCATAAAAAACAAGCCAATAGCATAACCAGCTTGGGTTAAATACGTAATGGTGCCCGCATTTGCCTCTGGAATATTAAATTCTTTTGCTATTAAAACAATTAAAGGCTGACAATAATACAAGTTTGCAACGATGAGTCCCGTGCAAACTGCCATAAAAAGGACTTTAGATTTTGATAATTTCATTTTGCAAAAGTACAACTTGATTAAAAGTTGCGATTTTATATAGCTAAATTATTTTTTTAAAAAGGTCTTTAATGGTGTTATAAATTTGTCAAAACTTTCAATGTGAGGCATATGTCCGATATTTGGAATTTCGACTAATTGTGCATTTGGAATTTTCTTTTGGGTTTCTTTTCCTAAATTTTCATACAAACCCATGGTTTTACGCACTTCTTCGCTCACAAGCGGTTTTCCTAAAGCGGTTCTGTCGCGGGTACCAATAATCAATAAAGTAGGGACTTTAATGTTTTTAAATTCATACACAACTGGCTGTGTAAAAATCATATCGTAAGTTAAAGCGGCATTCCAAGCATATTTTTTAAAATCAGCATTTAATGTCCAACCCGCTAATAAATTAACCCATTCGTCGTATTCGGGTTTCCATTTTCCGTCGTAATAATTCTCTAATTGGTATTTTTTAATTTTTTCATACGATTGTTTTAATTCATTTTGATACCACCAATCTACATTTTGATAAGGTACTTTCAGTTTCCAATCTTCCAAGCCAATTGGGTTTTCTAAAATCAACTTTTCTGTAATCTCAGGATACATCAAAGCAAAACGTGTTGCAACCATTCCGCCCATAGAATGTCCTAAAACCGCTGTTTTTTTTACTCCAATTTGATCTAAAATTGCTTTTGTATTTTGGGCTAGTTGTTGAAAAGTAAATTGAAAATGAGCCGGTTTATCGGATTTTCCAAAACCAATTTGATCGGGAACAATAACGCGAAATCCTTCCTTTGTCAACGCCTGAATTGTGGTTTTCCAATAAGCTCCGTTAAAGTTTTTACCGTGTAACAACAATACATTTTTGCCATTATAATTGGCTGGTTTCACATCCATATAAGCCATTTGCAATTGTTGCTCTTGCTCAGAAAGTGTGATAAAGTGTACCGGATAAGGATATTCGTAATTGGCTAAATTAATATCCAACTCTTTCAATTGGTCTTGTTGCCCGAACGAAATTAGGGTGAATAAAATAAGAATAAAACTAAATTTGATGTTCATGAGTAGTATTTTTTTGAAGAAAAGTAAATTTAAGCATTCCAAGTAGCAGATAAAAACGATTAAGAAAATTTTACAATTTATTCAACACAAATTCTTTTGAAGTCAAACAACATAACTTTAAAACCTATAAAAAAACCTCCGAAAAAAGGAGGTTTTAGTATCTTAATTATTTTATTCTGACTATAAATCTTCGTTTTCAAGATACGGTTTTACTTGCATTTCGTGACCCACAAAATCCGTAAATGCCTTATTTAAATCGACGCTATTTCCAACGGACAAAATATATTTTCTAAAACGTTCACCATTTTCGCGCGTCATTCCACCATGCGTTTTAATCCAATCGTAGGCATTATAATCTAAGGTTTTCGACCAAGTATAGGCATAATAACCCGCAGAATATCCTCCGCTAAAAATATGCGCAAAATAAGGACTGTGGTAACGTGTTGGTACTTCATCAACCAATAAACCATACTTTTTTAAAGCTTCAGTTTCGAAAGTTAAAGTTGGTTTAAAATCAGCTTCGTTTGTAACGGTATGCCAAGCCATATCAAGGGTTGAGGCTGCCAAAAGTTCGGTTACATTATATCCCGAATTAAACGTTTCTGATTTTTTTATTTTATCAATTAACGCCTGCGGAATTACTTCTTTTGTTTGATAATGCAAGGCATAATTTTTTAAAATTACAGGATCTAAAGCTGCATGTTCGTTTATTTGCGAAGGAAACTCTACAAAATCTCTCGGTACACTTGTTCCGGAAAGTGTCGCGTATTGCTGATTGGCAAAAAGACCGTGCAAAGTATGTCCAAACTCATGAAACATGGTAATTACATTATCAAAACTAACCAAGGAAGGATTATTGTTTACCGGTTTTTCAAAATTATAAACGTTTACAATAACTGGCTTTTGTTTTAGATAATGCGATTGTTTTACAAAAGAACTCATCCAAGCTCCTCCCCTTTTGTTGTCACGTGTATAAAAGTCTAAATAATAGATAGCCATAGAGCTTCCATCTTTATCAAAAACTTCGTAAACCACTACATCAGAATGATAAACGGGTAAATCTTTACGTTCCTTAAAAGTGATGCCATACATTTGTTTGGCCGCATAAAAAACGCCTTTTTCTAAAACTGTTTTAATCTCAAAATACGGTTTAATTTGACTTTCATCTAAATCGTATTTTTCTTTACGAACCTGCTCTGCATAAAAATTCCAATCCCAAGGTTCTAATTTAAAGCCACCATTTTGAGAATCAATTAAAGTCTGAATTTCTTTGGCTTCTAACTTGGCTTTTTTTACAGCTGGAGCCGCAATTTCGGCCAAAAGAGTCATCGCTGCCTCCGGTGTTTTAGCCATTTGATCTTGAATTTTCCATTCGGCAAAACTCTTTTTACCCATTAATTGCGCTTTTTGCAAACGCAAGCGAGCCATTTTTTCTAAAGTAGCACGGGTATCCCCATCATCATTTTTTTCAGCACGACTCCAAGAAGCTTTAAATATTTTTTCGCGCGAGGCTCTGTTTTTAAGATTCTGCAAAACAGGCTGTTGCGTCGTATTTTGTAAACTTATTAAGTATTTACCCGACTGTCCAGCATTTGTAGCCAATTCTTTAGCAGCATCAATTTCTTGTTGGCTTAAACCATCTAAATCGGATGGGGAGTCAAACAAAACTGCTCCATTTTTACGAGCAATTAATAATTTAGAACCGAAAGCAGTACTTAAAACAGCCAATTCGCTATTAATGGCTTTCATTTTGGCTTTATCAGCTTCTGACAAATTAGCACCAGCTAACTCAAAAACTTCTAAATAATGCTCGGTTAACTTTTTATCTTCTCCTTTTAAACTTCCTAAATTAATGGCTTTTATACGTTGATATAATTTACTGTTGAGATAAATTTTATCACGATGAGCCGCAAAAATAGCAGCATATTCTTTTTCTAATTTTTGCAATTCATCATTCGTATTAGAGCCTGTTAAATTTGAAAAAACCGTTGTGGCCCGATTCAAATCTTTCCCACTTAATTCCAATGCTAAAACCGTATTTTCAAAAGTAGGTTTTGCTGTATTGTTTGCAATTTTTTCAATTTCTTCTTCTTGTTTTTTCAAACCAAAATCAAATGCGGGCTTAAAATGCTCGTTTTTAATTAAATTAAAAGGCGGAGCTTGGTACTGTAGCGTACTTTTTTGCAATAAAGGGTTATTCATAGTGGAATTAGTTTGTGCAAATACATGCGGTGACGAAAAAGCAACCAGCATTACGGCTGCTGTACAATTTCGAAAGTTTTTAGTAAAAAGGGTCATGTTTTTGGAGTTTTAAAATTTGTTCCTAAATGTAAAATAAAATGAGATTATGCAACAAATTAATGTTGTTAAATTATTATTTTAAATATTTCGCAACAAAAACCAAAAATAGAAGATTTTTCACCATCAGGACTTCAAGCTAATTTCTATTTCAGTGTTGAACTAAATTACTTTTTACTCCAATTAATAATGTTAACTTTGCGCTCTATATTTTTATACGATGCGAATTGATATTATAACCGTTCTACCCGAATTATTACGCAGTCCGTTTGAGGCTTCGATTATGAAACGTGCCATTGACAAAGGATTAGTCGAAGTTCATTTTCATAATTTACGCGATTATACCACCAACAAACAAAAAAGTGTAGACGATTACCAATTTGGTGGCGGTGCCGGAATGGTCATGATGGTACAGCCCATTGACGCCTGCATTTCGCACTTAAAAAGTGAACGGAATTACGATGAAATTATATACATGACACCCGATGGCGAAACGCTAAATCAGAAAATGGCCAACACCATGTCGATGTATGAAAACATTATTATTTTATGTGGTCATTATAAAGGAGTCGATCAAAGGGTTCGTGATTATTTTATTACCAAAGAAATTTCAATTGGCGATTATGTACTTTCGGGTGGCGAATTAGGTGCTTTGGTTTTATCCGATGCAATAATTCGATTAATTCCTGGAGTTTTGAGCGATGAAACCTCTGCACTAACCGATAGTTTTCAGGATAATTTACTCTCAGGCCCCATCTACACACGCCCAGCCGATTATAAAGGTTGGAAAGTTCCCGATGTTTTAACCAGCGGACACTTTGCCAAAATTGAAAAATGGCGAGAAGAAAAAGCATACGAACACACAAAAAACAGAAGACCCGATTTATTACAAGAGTAATTTTCTTATATTTATACTTTAAAAAAGTAACTTTATCTAAACCCTTTAACTTTAAAAAGTACAAATCATGAAAGAATTAATTTTTAAAATTTGTCTCGTAGTCAGTTTTTTTGTGAGCACCATGTCTTTTGCTCAAAGCCTAAACAAAAATTCATTATTATCGGAACTAAACAACACCAATGGTGTTTCGTTAAATGCACAAGAAAAAGCTAGTTACGAAAAAGCAAACGCCGACTTGGCTACAGGTTTATTTAATATGGACAAAAAAAACCTACCTAAAGACCAAAGAGATAAAGAAATAGACAACCTTTTTGACAAAAGAAATAACAGTTTAAAATCTACTTTAGGTCCAGGAAAAAGTAGCGGTTTAACTAAAAACATCAATCAAACGAAACGCAAAATAAAATTAGCAAAACTGGTTCTTTAGTTATTTAAATTCTTAAAAAAAAACAGGGCTTTTATAATAGAAAGTCCTGTTTTTTATTTTTAAAAAAGCTAACCAACTAAGATAAAGACAATTACATTAAAAAAAATTCTACATTAAACATATTGTAATTAATGATTTTTAATTATATTTGCAGCCAATTTTAGACCAACCTCTGGCGAAAACCGTGCATGTTGCTCTATTACAAACCATAATTAAAACATATCATGGCAGATTTGATGAAATTCGTTAAAGACGAATTAGTTACTAAAAAAGATTTCCCAGTATTTGGAGCTGGAGACACAATCACCGTTTATTACGAAATTAAAGAGGGTGAAAAAACAAGAACTCAGTTTTTTAAAGGAGTTGTTATTCAAAGAAGAGGTTCTGGAACTACAGAAACTTTTACTATTCGTAAAATGTCAGGTTCAGTTGGTGTAGAGCGTATCTTCCCAGTTAACTTGCCAGCTTTACAAAAAATTGAAATCAACAAGAAAGGTGCTGTACGTAGAGCAAGAATTTTCTACTTCAGAGAACTTACTGGTAAAAAAGCTAAGATTAAAGATAAAAGAAGATAATAACTTATCTAAATTATACAAAAATCTCGTTTCGGCTAAATTTCGAAACGAGATTTTTTTTTTTACTACTAACATACTTAAAAACCGTTCCTTTAACAGATGGTTTTGCGTTTGGGTTGTTATAATACTATCACAAATATAACATTCTGTTAATTTAAGTAAAACTACCTAAAACACCCTGCAATTTCGGACTGATTTTCATATATTTGCTTCCGCTTGTTTCAAGCCTATCACAATTTTTATGTTATCTATATATTAGGTAACACTATTATAAAAAAAAGCAAAATGACACAGAATTCGAAAATTGTTTACACCTTAACTGATGAGGCACCATTATTGGCTACTTATTCATTTTTACCAATTGTACAAGAATTTACTGCAACTGCAGGAATAAGTATCGAAACCCGAGATATTTCGGTTGCCGGTAGAATTTTAGCTAATTTTCCTGAATTTTTAACAGCAGACCAAAAAGTAGGAGATGCTTTGGCCGAATTAGGACAATTGGCAACACAACCTGATGCAAATATTATTAAATTACCTAATATTTCTGCATCGGTACCACAATTAAAAGCAGCTATTGCCGAATTACAGGCACATGGATATGCTGTTCCGAATTTCCCTGAAGACCCTCAAAATGATGCTGAAAAAGAAATCAAAGCCAAATATGCAAAAGTATTAGGTTCGGCTGTAAATCCAGTTTTACGTGAAGGAAATTCAGATCGTAGAGCACCGAGAGCCGTTAAAAACTTTGCAAAAGCAAACCCACACAAAATGGGTGCTTGGTCGGCAGATTCAAAAACAAAAGTAGCTTCTATGTCAAAAGGGGATTTTTACGGAAGCGAACAATCATTAACTGTAGCTGATGCTAACGACGCAAAAATAGAATTTGTATCGAAAGATGGAACTGTTACCGTTTTAAAAGCAAGCACTCCTTTAAAAGCGGGAGAAATCATTGACAGCTCTGTAATGAATATTGCCGCATTGAAAGAATTTGTAGCCGCTACAATTGCCGAAGCAAAAAAAGAAAATGTTCTTTTATCGGTACACTTAAAAGCTACAATGATGAAGGTTTCTGACCCTATCATTTTTGGAGCGATTGTAGAAGTATTCTTTAAAGACGTTTTTGCAAAATACGCTGATTTATTCAAAAAATTAAATATTGATACCCGTAATGGTTTAGGTGATGTATATGCCAAAATCGCGGGACAACCAGAACAAGCTGAAGTAGAAGCTGCTTTAACTGCCGCTATAGATAATGGCCCAGCTTTAGCCATGGTTAATTCGGATAAAGGAATTACAAACTTACACGTACCTTCAGATGTAATTGTGGATGCTTCTATGCCTGCTATGATCCGTACTTCGGGGCAAATGTGGGATAAAAACGGAAAGCAACAAGATACAATTGCTATCATTCCAGACCGTTCTTACGCTGGTATATATACTGCAACTATCGATTTCTGTAAAAAACACGGTGCTTTTGATCCAAAAACAATGGGAAGTGTTCCTAACGTAGGTTTGATGGCCCAAAAAGCAGAAGAATACGGATCTCACGATAAAACATTTCAAGTTAAAGAAAGCGGAGTAGTTCGTGTAGTTGACCAAAACGGTACTGTTTTGATGGAACAAAATGTTGAAGCCAACGACATTTTCAGAATGTGTCAAGCAAAAGACGCCCCTATTCAAGACTGGGTTAAACTTGCTGTAAACAGAGCTCGTTTGTCTGAAACTCCTGCTGTTTTTTGGCTGGATGAAAACAGAGCACACGATAGAGAATTAATCAAAAAAGTAAATACTTATTTAAAAGACCACGATACTACTGGATTAGATATTCGTATTTTAGCTCCAATCGAGGCTACACAATTTACTTTAGAAAGAATTATTAAAGGTCAAGATACTATTTCGGTAACCGGAAATGTATTGCGTGACTATTTAACTGATTTATTCCCAATTTTAGAATTAGGTACTTCTGCAAAAATGCTTTCTATTGTTCCGTTAATGAACGGTGGTGGATTGTTCGAAACTGGTGCAGGAGGTTCTGCTCCTAAACACGTTGAGCAATTTGTTGAAGAAGGATACTTACGTTGGGATTCATTAGGTGAGTTTTTAGCATTAGGTGCTTCTTTAGAGCATTTAGGACAAACACAAAACAACTCAAAAGCACTTGTTTTAGCTGAAACATTAGACGAAGCAAACGATAAATTCTTAGCTAATGACAAATCACCAGCCCGTCAAGTAGGTCAAATTGATAACCGTGGTTCTCATTTTTACTTGGCTTTATATTGGGCACAAGCTTTAGCAGCTCAAACAAAAGATGCCGAATTAGCTGCTCTTTTTACTCCAATTGCTAGTGAATTAACAGCAAACGAAGCTAAAATTGACGCCGAACTAATTGCCGCTCAAGGTCAACCTCAAAATATTGGAGGTTATTACCAACCAAATCCAGAATTGGTTAGTAAAGCAATGCGTCCAAGTAACACATTTAACAGTATTATAGATAAAATTGCTGCTTTAAAAACAGCTTAATTTCAACTTTTTACTACTTACTTTACAAAAGACAACTCGAAAGGGTTGTCTTTTTTTTATTCTAGAAACAATATTTTTTATAAATGAATGAATATTCATTTATCTTTATTATTTTTGCTTTCAAATTTCCACTCGGATGAGAACAAGAGATCATAATAAAGAAGAAATTGTAAAGCAAAATGCAATTGAACTATTGGTTGAAAAAGGCATAGAAGGTTTTAGTATGAACCAACTTGCTAAAAAATGCAACATTTCGGTAGCTACTTTATACATTTACTATTTAGACAAAGATGATTTAATTCGAAAAATCGGAATTGAAATTGGTACCCGTTTTTTTTCGGAAATGACAAGAGATTTTCTACCTACCATGTCCTTTCGAAATGGGCTTTACAAACAATGGGAAAACAGAATTTCCTTCACACAAAAAAATCCCTTAGAGGTACGTTGTTGGGAACTTTTAACACATTCTAGTTACAGCCAAACCATTTTAGATCCTAGTTTAAATGAATTTAAAGCCATCATGGAAGTTTTTTTTCAAAATGCAATAGCGAATAAAGAATTAGCTCCCATGTCAAAAGAAATTTTTTGGAGTGTTGCCTATGGCCCTCTCTATTCCTTGCTTCATTTTGAACGTGATGGAAAAAATTTTGGAGGTAAACCCTTTAAATTAACTGCAAAAACCACCAAAGAAGTATTCGAATTAGTCATAAAAGCCTTAACTCCTTAAAACGGATGGAAATCAATTTAAATCATATTTTAATATTTGCAACCAATATTAAAACGGAAAAAGACAAACAAATTATAAGTACAATTCTAAATCAAAATGAAGCAATTTTGCAATGGAATATTGATTTAGAAGATGTAGATTCGGTATTGCGAATTGAATCATCTACTTTAAATTGAACTCAAATTATCGAACTCATCAAACAAAATGATTTTAAATGCAGCGAATTAGACGAATAATTATCCTTTTATGAAAAAAGAAACACAAGCAATACCTACTTTTAGTAGCTACCAAAAATTCGTTATTTTTATTTTAGCTATTACCCAATTTACAGTTATTTTAGATTTTATGGTCATGTCGCCAATGGGTGATATTTTAATGAAAACCATGCATTTAAAACCAACTGATTTTGGTTTAGTAGTTTCGGCTTATGCCTTTAGTGCCGGTATTTCGGGCTTGCTGACCGCTGGATTTGCCGATAAGTTTGATCGAAAAAAATTACTTTTATTCTTTTATATCGGTTTTATCATCGGAACCATTTTATGTGGCACAGTAACCACTTATCCGCTTTTAGTAGGAGCTCGCATTTTTACAGGTTTATTTGGAGGTGTAATTGGTTCTATTTCCATGGCCATTGTAATCGATTTGTTTGCCTTACAACAAAGAGGTCGGGTGATGGGTTTTATTCAAATGGCTTTCGGAACTAGTCAAATTTTCGGTATTCCAGTAGGCTTGTATCTAGCAAATGCTTGGGGTTGGCACGCTCCTTTTTTATGGATTGCCGTAATGGCTGTTTTGATTGTATTTTTAATTTTCTTTAAATTAAAACCCTTAACAGGTCATTTGGTTGCGCAACCAATAAAATCGCCTTTATCACATTTAACAAATACATTACTGAAAAAAGAATACCGAATAGGATTTGCTGCTACCGCTATTTTATCTGTGGGTGGATTTATGATGATGCCTTTTGGAAGTGCTTTTGCCATTAACAACCTTAAAATTACCGAAGCCCAATTGCCTTTGGTTTTCATGATAGCCGGATTGGCAACACTGATCATCATGCCAATTGTTGGAAAATTGAGCGATCGAAAAGATAAATTTAAAATTTTTATGTATGCTTCCATTTGGTCCATTATCATGATTGGAATTTATACTAACCTACAAGTTACACCGTTTGCATTAGTAGCCTTTTTAAACATATTAATGATGATGGGAATAATGAGCCGAATGGTTCCTTCTACCGCTTTGGTAACTGCTATACCGCAACTCAAAGATCGTGGTGCTTTTATGAGTATCAATGCTTCGTTGCAACAAATAGCGGGCGGCATTGCAGCGGCATTTGCTGGAACAATTGTGGTACAAAAAGACAATTTTAGTCCGTTAGAACATTACGATACTTTAGGATATTTTGTTATTGCCATTTCGATTATCTCAATTCTATTAGTAAAACGGGTTGATAAACATCTCAAAAAAAATCCAAAAGAAACCACGACAGCAGTTTTACACTTTAATGAATAACCTGTTCACTTCTCAAATTTAAGATAAACTTCTCTTAGTATTAAATTAACAAGTGTTTTGTTCGTTCGTATTATTAAACCACAGATATTTGTACCAAACAAGCCAAAAAAATGCAAAATAACCTTCAAAAAGTATTCTTATTTTTTATTTTCCTCCCAATATGGGTGTTTTCACAAGAAAAAGTAACCATTAGCGGAATCATAACCGACTCAAAAAACAACGAAACCTTAATTGGGGTAAATGTGTATTTTCCCGATTTAAAAATTGGAGCCACTACAAACGAATATGGTTTTTATTCGGTTGCTGTCCCGAGCGGAAATCAAAATATTGAAATTAGTTATATTGGTTACGAAACCCTTCAACAAAACATTACCATTACACCAAATGCTAAACTCAACTTCGCCTTAAAAGAAGGAGGTCAAGAATTAGAAGAGGTCGTTATTACAGGAAATGCAGGTCGAGCCAATACGCGAACTCCAGAAATGAGCGTGAACAAAATGTCGATTTCGACTATCAAAAAAATGCCCGTGGTTTTAGGCGAAGTAGATGTAATCAAATCTATTTTATTGTTGCCCGGGGTAACCAATGCTGGAGAAGGCACTTCTGGATTTAACGTTCGTGGTGGTGGAGCCGATCAAAACTTGATTTTATTAGATGAGGCAACCTTATTTAATTCTTCGCATGTTTTCGGGTTTTTCTCGGTTTTTAATCCCGATGCTATTAAGGATTTAAAATTGTACAAAGGGGGAATTCCAGCTCGATTTGGAGGAAGAGCATCCTCGGTTTTGGATATTTATCAAAAAGATGGAAACAGTAAAAGTTTTCATATGAGTGGTGGCATCGGACTTATATCGAGTCGTTTGCTTGCCGAAGGACCAATTGTAAAAGATAAAGGTTCCTTTTTAATTGGAGGAAGAGCTTCGTATGCGCATTTGTTTTTAAAACTGAGCGAAGACAACAAAAACAATTCGGCTTATTTTTATGATTTGAATACCAAATTAAGTTACAAACTGAACGAAAATAACAGTGTGTACATGTCGGGGTATTTTGGTCGTGATTTGTTTAAACTCAACAAAAGCTTTAGTAATATTTACGGAAATACCACCTTAAATTTACGTTGGAACCACTTATTTTCTAACAAACTCTTTTCGAATTTATCTTTAATTTACAGTGATTATTATTATGGATTGGATTTGGATTTTGTGGGTTTCAAGTGGAATTCTGGAATCAAAACCTATAATTTGAAATACGATTTTAAGAACTATATTTCCGAAAAATTCAAACTCAATTATGGTATAAACGGCAATTATTACGAATTCAATCCAGGTACAATTGATCCTACATCCGAAGAATCGGGAATTAATTCGGATCAATTGGATAAAAAATACGCTTTCGAACCTTCTTTATATATCGAAGCCGAAAACAAGATTACCCCAAAATTATCAGTGGCGTATGGGTTGCGTTATAGCTTATTTTACCGACTTGGAAGCTCCACCATAAATGTTTATCAGGATAATAATCCCGTTATTTTTAACAACGATTTGCAAATTTATCAAAAAGCAACTCCGATAGATTCCATTTATTACGGCAAAAACAAAGTCATTCAAAGTTTTGATAATTTAGAACCGCGGTTTTCTGTTGGCTATCAGCTCAACGAAGATCAAGCTGTAAAAGCCAGTTACAACCGAATGGTGCAGTATTTACAACTTGTTTCCAATACGTCATCTCCTACTCCGTTGGATATTTGGACACCGAGCGATAACTTTATTCAACCACAAATTGCCGACCAAGTAGCGGTGGGATATTTTAGAAATATTAAAAATGGTGATTATTCAGTAGAAGTAGAAAGCTTTTATAAAAAAATACAAAACCGTTTGGATTATATTGACGGTGCCGATTTAATTGCCAACGAAGCACTCGAACAAGTTATATTAAATGGACGAATGCGTGCCTATGGACTCGAATTGATGTTAAAGAAAAACGAAGGCGACATTACAGGGTGGATTTCATATACCTTATCAAAATCAGAGCAGCAAACTCCTGGAAGAAATGCTTCTGAAACGGGTATAAATAACGGAAATTGGTACCGATCAGCTTACGATAAAACCCATAATTTAGCCGTAACGGGAGCCTATAGTTTAAATGAAAAATGGAGTTTTGGCGCCAATTTTATTCTGCAATCAGGCCAGCCTGTAACATATCCAAACGGCAAATACGATTATTTAGGTATCAGTGTACCTACCTTTGGAGACCGAAATGTTAACCGCTTGCCAACTTACCACCATTTGGATTTGTCGGCAACCTTAACCCCTCGAAAAAACAAAAACCGAAATTGGAAAGGCGAATGGGTATTTAGTATTTACAACATTTACAACCGCATGAATGCTGCTTCGGTTAGTTTTGGGCAAAATGAAGACACTGGCTACAACGAGGCAGTTAAATTATCTATTTTTGGAGCCGTTCCAGCCGTAACCTATAATTTCAAATTTTAATCAGCACTTGCAAATACATAGAAATATGAAAAAAATAACCTTATTACTAACCGTTTTACTTAGTTGCCTTTTTACAAGTTGCGAAGAAGTAATTGATTTAGATTTAGATACTGCTGCACCAAAATTGGTTATAGAAGCCGGAATATATTGGCAAAAAGGCACTCCTGGTAACGAACAATTTGTACAATTAACTACCACTACCGATTATTACAGCCAAACCATTCCTGTAGTTTCGGGTGCAACGGTTTTTATTACCAATAGTACTCAAACCCGATTTAACTTTACCGAAATTCCGAATACAGGGAAATACGTTTGTACCAATTTTCAACCGGTTTTAAACGAAACCTATCAATTGACCATAATGCACGATGGGGAAACCTATACGGCTACAGAAAAGTTACAACCTGTTGCTCCTATCACCCGAATTGAGCAAAATAACGAAGGCGGTTTTACGGGAGATGATATCGAAATAAAAGCTTTTTTTAACGATCCAGCCACCGAAGATAATTTTTACCTTATTCATTACGTGTATTCTAACAAAATAACTTCGAATTATTACACCTTAGAAGACACCTTTTTTCAAGGAAATGAATTTAACAGTACTTCCGACAATGACGATTTGAAAGCGGGAGATAACATAGAAGTGACTCACTTCGGAATTTCAAAACAATATTACGAATACATGTCTATTTTGATAGATGTTGCCGGTGGAAACAATGGTCCTTTTCAGGCGCCACCTGCCACCGTAAGAGGAAATATCATCAATCAAACGCAATTTGACAATTATCCTTTAGGTTATTTTTCTTTGTGTGAAACGGATAACAAAACCTTTACCATTCAATAAAAACTATGGAAGTCCGCATCGAAATTTTACCCGAAACCAATTTAGTAGGTCAACACAAGACCATGACATTTTCTGACCACAATCCATTTGAATTATGGCGTAATTTCATGCCGATAAAGGCGACTATTTCAAATGCCATCAACACTGATTTATATTCAGTTGAAGTATATCCCGAAGATTTCTTCCAAAATTACAGTCCCAACCATCCTTTCGAAAAATGGGCTGCCGTGGCTGTTACTGATTTAGGAACTGTTCCTGAAAGTATGGAAACCATCACTATTCCGAGTAGCCTCTATGCCGTATTTACGCATATTGGCCCACAAGCAGCAGCAGTTAAAACCTATAATTGGATTTTTTCGGAATGGTTACCACAATCCAGTTACGAATTAGACCACAGACCCCATTTTGCTATTATGGGAGAAAAATACAAAAAGGACCAACCCGATTCTGAAGAAGAAATTTGGATTCCGATTCGGACTTTATAAGCTTGTTTTTAGCTAAATTTGTAGACAAACCTTTATTATGTCTTCACACCATATTGTTCGCGACGACCAAGAACCCGCATTAATAATTGCAAACGGAGCAGCTTGCCATCCCGAATTGTTAGGACAGTTGTTAGAATGGTCGCCATTGGTAATCGTACTTGATTCGGCCATAGAGCGCGTTTTAGAATTGGGCATAAAAGTAGATGTTTTATTAGGCGATTTTGATCGTGGTTTTGATCCCGAAATCTATAAAACCACACAATATCCTATCGAAATTGTGCATACGCCCGACCAAGAAAAAACCGATTTAGAAAAAGCCTTCGATTACCTTATTTCCCGAAATATTCCAGCCGTAAATGTTGTTTGGGCTACCGGAAGACGTGCCGACCATACCATTACCAACTTAACCAATATTGTGCGTTACCGTGATCTATTGAAAATTGTAATTCTCGACGACCATTCTAAAATTTTTCTTTTACCTCAAAAATTCGAAAAATGGTACCCCGCAACCACCCCTATTTCGTTAATTCCGATTGGAACTGTTTCCGGAATCTTTTCAAAAAACCTTACCTATTCCTTAGAAAATGATACCTTAACAATGGGATACCGCACCGGTAGCAGCAACAATGTAGCTCAAGACGGCCTGGTAACCATCACCCATACTAAAGGCGACTTGTTATTAATGGAATGTTTTGATTAATGTCGGAGCCGTATCATGGGGCGTTTTTAAAAATAAAATACTACCTTAAAATAAACAACGTAGGAATCAGCAACAATTAACGAATCCATTTGAAAAATCCATACTATGAAAAAAAATGATCAAATTGGACTAAAAGATGCTATTTCTATTGGAATTGGTGGAATGGTTGGTGGCGGAATTTTTGCCGTTTTGGGACTTGCTGTTTCTTTAGCAAAAGGAGGAACTCCAATTGCTTTTTTATTTGCTGGTATAATTGCATTAGTAACGGCTTATTCGTATGCTAAACTTTCAAAAAAATATCCTAATAAAGGCGGAACAGTAGCTTTTGTAAACAAACAATTTGGCAACGGATTATTTTCGGGAGCCATTAATAACCTTCTTTGGGTAAGTTATATTGTCATGCTGGCGTTGTATGCTTCTGCTTTCGGGTCGTATGCGGCGGCACTTTTTTCGATGACTGGTTCCAAAAAATGGGATATTTCTATTTACCAAACCTCGATTTTAATTATAGCCTTGTTAATAAATTATTTCAGTGTTAAATTAGTCAGCACTATCGAATCGGTTTCGGTGGTCATAAAATTATTGATTCTAATTGCGTTTATCGGTGTCGGCTTTTATGGTCTCTCTATAAAACCGGAAAACATTGCTCAATTGTCGCCTGCAAATTGGGAAAATCCCATTTTATTACTTTCGGGCGGGATGGTCATTTTTGTTGCTTATGAAGGTTTTGAATTAATTGCCAATTCCGTTTCTGACTTAAAAGACAGAGAAAAAAACACCGAAAAAGCCTATTTCGGTGCGGTGGGTTTCGTTATTATTCTATATATTTTAATTGCTATTGTTACCGTAGGCGCTTTACCTTTTAAAGAAATTGCTAATGCACAAGATTATGTTTTAGCCAAGGCAGCACAACCAACTCTGGGACAAATTGGTTTTACAATTATTACAATCACAGCTTTAATTTCCACATTTTCTGCCATAAATGCCACGGTATTAGGTAGCGGAAGAGTCAATTACGATATTGCTTTAGATGAAGAACTACCTCAATATTTTTGCCACAAATTATGGGGAAAACCTATTGGATTGTTAGTTACAGCCATTTTATCTATCGCCCTGGTAAATGTATTTAATTTACAAAGCATTTCAACAGCTGGAAGCGCCGGGTTTTTAATGATTTTTGGTATTGTCAACTACATAGGTTTTAAAAAACACCTCGAATTGAATTCGAATAAATGGATACACTTATTAGCAGCTTTTCTTTGTTTTTTAGCCTTTTTCACCTTATTAGTTCAGCAATTCAAAAACAATAGCTTGGGCGTTATCATTTCGGTCGGAATTATTTTATTTTGCTTTTTACTTGAATTTTTTTATAAAAAATACGCAGATAAAAAGGCTATTTAAATCTGATTTTTTTCGAAATTCCTAAAAGTAGACTTTTTTAAAACTATAAACGTATTGCTCCGCTTTTTTGTCGAAATCAAATTAAATAAGAACTCCTAATTACGCCTATTCTCCCTCTTTACCTGCCTTGACAGGTGTTGAATAATTTTTTACCAAATCGTTAATTCAATATTAATTAATCAACAAAACAAACTAAAACGTTTTCTTTATTGCGAATTTAGCACACAAATTTGCAAATTCGCATGTGTTCTTATAGCCACAATCCAACTAATTTAGCAATAGCAAATTAGAACTATTAATTAATTTAAAAATTAAAAGCTATGAAAACGATTTTAAAATTATTAGTGCTTGCAGTTATGTTTACGGGAGTAAATTCGTATGCAATTGAAGGGAATGAAGATTTTAGACTTCATGTAATCAAAAACGAAGGAAAACAAATTTCTTTCTCATTGAACAAGGTAAAAGCCGCCAAAGTCTCAATTTATGAAAAAGACGGAACATTAATTTATTTTGAAAAAATTAAAGGTACAGAAGATGGAATTTTGAGAACTTTTAGCCTTGAAGAATTCCCAGAAGGTGACTACTTGATTGTAGTTGAAAATGAAAACAAAAAATTAACTCATGAAATTTCGGTAACAGATAAAAACACTACTTTGTCTACAACTGCCATTTCAGAAGTTTATAAAAATAATTTGGATGAAAAAAATACTAGCGTTGCTTCACGTTAGTAGTTCTTTTTGAAAAATTTGGTTAAATAGTTAGTAAAGTTTGATTTAGAAAAAGCAGCCTTTGGTTTGGGCTGCTTTTTTTATGCCTACATATTTCGGCGATACATTCCGCCGACTTCAAACATAGATTCGGTAAGTTGTCCTAACGAACAAACTTTACTTGCTTCCATCAAAACCTCAAAAATATTAGCGTTCTGAATGGCTGCATCTTTTAAAAGCTGGAGTTGTTTTGTAGCGGACTCTTGTTGAAGCTGATGCAAATTTCCCAACATAGTCAGTTGGTATTTTTTTTCATTTTCGGTAGCACGAATCACTTCTGTTGGAATTATTGTGGGTGATCCTTTTGAACTCAAGAAAGTATTTACGCCAATAATAGGAAACGCTCCTTCATGCTTTAAGGTCTCGTAATACAAGGATTCTTCCTGAATTTTGGAACGTTGGTACATGGTTTCCATAGCGCCAAGCACGCCGCCTCTTTCGGTAATTCGATCAAATTCTTTTAAAACCGCTTCTTCTACCAAATCGGTTAATTCTTCAATAATAAAAGCCCCTTGAATTGGATTTTCGTTCTGTGTGAGTCCAAACTCTTTATTAATAATCAATTGAATTGCCATCGCGCGTCTAACCGAGGCCTCAGTTGGTGTGGTAATGGCTTCGTCGTATGCATTGGTATGAAGCGAATTACAATTGTCATAAATAGCATAAAGCGCTTGTAAGGTGGTTCGAATATCATTAAAATCTATTTCTTGTGCGTGTAAGGAACGTCCCGAAGTTTGAATATGATATTTCAACAATTGCGCTCTTTCGTTGGCTTGGTATTTGTTTTTTAATGCTTTAGCCCAAATACGGCGGGCAACTCTACCAATAACAGCGTATTCGGGGTCGATTCCATTTGAAAAGAAAAACGATAAATTAGGGCCAAAATCATCAATATGCATGCCCCTACTCAAAAAATATTCGACATAAGTGAAACCGTTTGACAAAGTAAAAGCCAATTGCGTAATAGGATTGGCGCCTGCTTCGGCAATATGATAACCCGAAATTGATACCGAATAAAAATTACGAATCTTATTTTGAATGAAATATTCTTGCACGTCGCCCATCAATCGAAGAGCAAATTCGGTTGAAAAAATACAGGTGTTTTGTGCTTGATCTTCTTTTAAAATATCCGCCTGAACGGTTCCGCGCACCAGCGTTAAAGTATGTCTTTTAATTTTGTTGTAAACCGATGATGGCAAAACTTGGTCACCTGTTACACCCAACAAAAACAACCCCAAACCATCATTCCCTTCTGGTAAATCGCCTTGGTAACGTGGTCGCTCAATGCCCTTTTGCTTAAATATTTTTGCGATTATTGCTTCTATTTCCTGCTCCAAATTATGGCTTTTGATATACAATTCGCATTGCTGATCAATGGCGGCATTCATAAAAAAAGCGAGCAACATGGGAGCTGGACCATTTATCGTCATGCTCACCGAAGTAAGCGGATCAGTTAAATTAAAACCCGAATACACTTTTTTAGCATCATCCAAACAACAAATAGAAACACCAGCATTTCCAATTTTTCCATAAATATCAGGTCGTAAATTAGGATCGCTTCCGTACAAAGTCACGCTATCAAAAGCAGTTGAAAGCCGTTTAGCAGGAATACCTTTGCTTAAATAATGTAACCGTTTGTTGGTTCGCTCTGGCCCACCCTCGCCTGCAAACATTCGAGACGGATCTTCACCTTCGCGTTTAAAAGGGTACAACCCTGAAGTAAAAGGAAATTTACCCGGAACATTTTCTTGCAGACTCCAGCGCAAAATATCGCCCCACGCTTGGTATTTGGGTAAGGCAATTTTAGGTATTTGCAAATGCGATAAACTCTCGATATGGGTGTTAATATTGATTTCTTTGTCACGAACCTTAAAGTGGTAAACGGGATTTTTATAAGTATCGATTTTTTCATTCCAACCCAAAATCAATTCCCAATTTGCAGAATCTAATTCTTTTTTTACCTTATCAAATTGATTTAAAAGTAAATTCAAGAAAATCCGGTTTTCGTCTTCGCCTTCAATTGCACTTTTATATACTGTACTTTCTACAATTCCATTAGCATCTATTAGAGCTTCTTTCCCCGAAACCGATTCAATGGTTTTAAAAATTCCGTATAATTTTTGGGCAATTTCTTTTTGCGAAATTACTTTGCTATCATATAAACGATTGCTCTCCGAAATTTCGGAAAGATAGCGGTTTCGTTGTGGCGGAATTATTTCTGCTTTTTGGCTTATTGCATTAGAAACTACAAAAGTAGATTGCCAATCAAGGTTTGCTTTTTTAAAAAGTATATCGAGAAGCGCTTTATACAAAGTATTCATTCCGAAATCATTAAACTGCGAAGCAATAGTACCAAAAACAGGCAAATCATCGCTCTTCACCTCCCATAATTGATGGTTGCGTTGGTATTGTTTTTTGACATCTCGAAGAGCATCCAAAGCACCACGTTTATCAAATTTATTGAGTACAACCAAATCGGCAAAATCCAACATGTCAATTTTTTCTAATTGCGTGGCTGCACCAAATTCTGGAGTCATTACATACATGGCCACATCCGAATGTGCTGTTATTTCAGTGTCTGATTGACCAATTCCGGAAGTTTCTAGAATTATCAAGTCAAATTTTGCGGCTTTTACAATAGCAATTGCTTCGGCTACATGTTGCGACAAACTCAAATGTGATTGCCTAGTTGCCAACGAACGCATATAAACATTGGAATTATGGATTGAATTCATGCGTATACGATCGCCCAATAAAGCACCACCCGTTTTTCGCTTGGAAGGATCTACCGAAATAATGGCAAGTTTTTTATCCGAAAAATCAATTAAAAACCGACGTACAAGTTCATCAATAAGAGATGATTTTCCGGCTCCTCCGGTTCCAGTTATTCCTAAAACCGGAATGGCAGTGTGTCCTATTTTATGGTGAATTGTTTCTAAAACAGATTTTGATTTTTCTGGGAAATTTTCGGCTGCCGAAATCAATCGGGCGATTACAGCATCTTTTTTCCGAGTTAATTCGTTTAAATCAAAATTCAAATCTTCGCCAATTGGAAAATCAGATTGTTGAATCAAATCGTTAATCATTCCTTGCAAACCCATTTCTCGTCCATCATCAGGCGAGTAAATTTTGGCAATACCATATTCTTGTAATTCTTCAATTTCAGTAGGTAAAATCACGCCGCCTCCACCAGCAAAAATCTTGATATGTCCCGCATTTTTTGCTTGCAACAAATCGTACATGTATTTAAAATATTCGATATGCCCACCTTGATAAGAAGTCATGGCAATGGCATTAACATCTTCTTGAATGGCCGTAGTAACCACTTCTTCAACGCTGCGATTGTGCCCCAAATGAATGACTTCTACACCACTTGCTTGAATGATACGACGCATGATATTAATGGCGGCATCATGTCCGTCAAAAAGTGAAGCTGCTGTAACAATTCTTACTTTATTTTTAGGAATATACGGAATTAGCGATTTCATTTTATAAAATTATCAATTAAACATTTCTAATTTACGAATTTTATAAAAGCAGACCGAATTTAGATAACAGTAATACGTTTTAAAAAGTTTTTTTGATTTTGGATAAAAACTCGTGCGAAACTCCCAAATAAGAAGACAAATTTTTATTGTTTATTTTATGAGTGTTATGCGGATATTTATTTACAAAATCAAGATAACGTTGTTTGGTAGTTTTATTTAAAACATCAATCAATCTTTGCTGAATGTTTATAGTAGTATTTTCTACTAAAAAAATATGAAACTGCAACAATTGCGGAATTTCTTTAAACAATTGCGCTTTATTGGCTTTACTAATCACCAACAATTCACTATCAACTAATGCCTTTACATTAAACCTACTGGGTTTTTGATGGTAATAACTTTCGATATCACAAATCCATTCTTCGTCAAATACAAATGAAAACACACTTTCGGAACCATTTTCATTGGCAATAAAAACCTTAAACAACCCCTTCAGAACAAATGCTTCGTATTTGCAGTTGCAATCCTGAATTTGTAAGAATTGATTTTTTTTAAGTTTTATAAATTCTGTTTTTTCAACAATTTTTTCCCATTCTTCTTCTGTAAGAGTTATTTTACGCAGAAGATTTTTTCTTAAAAGTTCATACATACATTTATTGTTTTACACCAATACCCAATAAACAGTGGATATTCTCAAAATTTTCAAGTCCTTTTCTCAATATGTAATCGATTACGTAAAAATATTAAAATTACATTATACTCAAACACAATATGTTAAAAAAATTAAATATTAAAAAATATCACTAAAAAATTGAACTTGTTCAATTTTTTTAAAGGATTTATTACACAAATTTGTCCTCAATAAATCAACTTTAACCAAACAATTTTTTAACAATGAAAATGAAAAACAAATTAAAATTTTTTGCTTTAGCTTTGGTACTAAGCTTTGCGAATTGCACCACCGAAGATGCTGCCGTAGAACAATCGGGAACAACTGCTGTTTCCGAAAATAGTACCGCAAATGTAACCGCAAAAGTTGGCGACTGTTCACAAGTTCCGGGATGGGCTTCGCAAAATGGCGGAACAAAAGGAGGTGGAACCGCTACTGAGACCGCTGTAAGCACTTATGCTCAACTAAAATCGGCTATAGAAAATACCTCTGTAAAAGTGATTAAAGTTTCGGGAACCATTACGGTTTCGGCTCGTATTTCTTTTCAAAATCAAAGCGGAAAAACCATTTATGGTGTCAAAGGAGCTAAATTGGTTTCTACCAATCAAACCAAAGATGGTTCTGGAATTATTTATTTTAAAAACTGTAAAAACTTAATTATCCGAAATTTGATTTTTGAAGGACCAGGCGCTTATGACACCGATGGTTGGGACAATGCTACCTTAGACAATTGTCAAAATGTTTGGGTAGACCATTGCGAATTTAGAGATGGTGTAGACGGAAATTTCGATATTAAAAACAAATCGAATTACGTGACCGTTTCGTATACTAAATTCACTTATTTAAAAGCACCTAAAGCAGGTGGTTCGGGCGGATCTGATGACCACCGTTATTCAAATCTAATTGGTTCTAGCGATAGCGCAACCGGAGACCGTGGTACTTTTAAAATTACTTTTGCACGTTGTTGGTGGGCAAGCGGTTGTAGAGAAAGAATGCCTAGAGTTCGCTTTGGACAAGTTCACATCATCAACAGCTATTTTAACAGTACCGTGAGCAACAAATGCATCTCGGCTGGTTTAGAAGCTAACATTCGCGTTGACAACAATGTTTTTGAAGGAGTTAAAAATCCGATTGATTTGTTAAGCGGTTATACTGCGGTAACGGCGACTGGAAATATCTTCACCTCAACTTCTGGAAATACAGCTGGTAAAAACACCGCGTTTAAACCACCTTACAGCATTGTTACCTTGGCTGCTTCGGCTGTGAAAGCCGATATTACAGCTGGAGCCGGAGCTACTTTCTCTGGAAATACCTGCGGTTCGTTTTAATCGGAACTAAAAAGAGAAACGTCTTAAAGTGGATAGCTAAATTCCCTTTAAGACGTTTTTTATTTTATAATTTTTTTAATTTATCCTAACAACTCTTTTTTATAAACTTCAAAATCGTCTTTAATTTTAGGATCTAATTCTGGGACTTTTATATCGTGGTATTTTTGCAGTTCTTCCCAAATAATTTTGGCTACAATAAAACGTGCCATATCCTTATCATCGGCTGGAACTATAAACCAGGGAGCCTCTTTTTTAGACGTTTTGCTTATAGCTTCTTCGTAGTACTTCATGTATTCTTCCCAGTGCTCTCGCTCTTTTAAATCGCCTGGTGAAAATTTCCAATTATGCTTTTCTTCTTCTAAACGCCGCAACAAACGCCTCGCCTGTTCTTCTTTACTTAAATGCAAATAAAATTTTAAAACAATCGTGCCATTTTCAACAATATGTTCTTCAAAATGATTGATTTGTTTCATGCGTTTTTTCCAAAAATTTTCCGGAATATCTTCAACCGAATTGATATGAGGCAAATTTTCGTTTAAAATATAGTCCGGATGCACGCGCGTTACCAATACATTTTCGTAATGCGTTTGATTAAATATGGCAAATTTCCCTTTTTCGGGCAATGCAATATAATGCCTCCATAAATAATCATGTTCTAACTCGGTTGAATTTGGTGTTTTAAAACTATGCACGACTACACCACGCGAATTAAATTCTTTAAAAACTTCCCGAATTAAACTGTCTTTCCCCGAGGTATCCATTCCTTGCAAACAAATTAAAACGCCATACCGATTATGGGCATACATTGTATCTTGCAAATCGCTTAATTTTTCTCGGATATCATCTAATTTATCTTCTTTTTCATCGTCGGAAGCCTTTACATCCAAGAGCGTGGGAAAATCAGGGAGTTTTATTTTTCCCGAAACTTTAAAATCTTTTGGCTTTATCGATTTCATATACCTTGCATTAAAATTCTCTTAAATATAATATTTTAAAAACAATTATCGAAAGTGTGCTGCGCAAAAAGCCATCCGAATACTTTTAAATTAAAAAGTTTTCGCATTAAAACTTATCTTCGCTAAAAATTGATTCAAATGGAAAAATTCACTTTAGAAATTTTATTTCATATTATCGGAATTGGAGCTGCTTCCGGTCTTTTTTACCAAGATAATTCGCTTTATATGATTGGCGATAATAGCGGTTTTTTATACGAATACAGTATAAATTCAAAAGAATTAAACAAATATCCTTTGATTGAAAATCCGCTAGAAAGCACGCCGAAAAAAGAAAAATCCGATTTAGAATCCTTAACTTGTTTTAAAGATACTCTATTTGTTTTTGGATCGGGATCTACTCCAAATCGCAATAAAATGATTGCTTTTGATTTGCCATCGAAAAAGAAAATTCAGAATAATGATTTAACCTATTTGTATGCTTTAATGCAACAATTTTCGGAAATAAAACCCGAAGATTTTAATATTGAAGGTGCTATTTTTGAAGGCGAAAATTGGTATTTATTTAATCGAGGAAATGGCTTGAGTAATAAAAACACCATTTTTACCATTCATGCTACGGATTTATCAAAAGAATTAGCAATTGTGGCCACACCATATAAATTACCAAAAATCAAAGGTATTCGAGCCAGTTTTACCGATGCCGTTTTGGTTGAGGATGCCATTTATTTTTTAGCCACAGTTGAAAATACAAAATCAACTTATTTAGATGGCGAAATTTTAGGAAGTTTCATAGGTAAAATGGATGTTGCCGAAATGAAAATT
Organism: Flavobacterium agrisoli; assembly: GCF_016522065.1. Taxonomy (GTDB): domain Bacteria; phylum Bacteroidota; class Bacteroidia; order Flavobacteriales; family Flavobacteriaceae; genus Flavobacterium; species Flavobacterium agrisoli. Next base: position 1,029,470 of record NZ_JAEHFV010000001.1, read on the forward strand.
AGAAGTACTCAAAAAATAAGTAATTCGCAAAAATTTGAAGGTATCACTTTGTACGAAAAAAACAAAGACCACATTAGTTTTTTACTCTGCGAAGACAAAGATGATAATTTACAGGAATCAACAATCTACAAACTGAATTTACCCCTAAAATAAAGTTCCACTAAACTAGCAACCGAATTGTTCAAGTTTAGTGGAACCGCCCCAAAAATAGTATTGCAAAAACCTACAATTGCAATCTAATATTTTCACTGTTTTTTTGTTCTTTCAATATTTCGTTTACGTGTGGCTCAAGTAAACCAGCCAATTCATTTTCAGAAATTTCTAAAGCATCGGGTTTTGTGATTAATTTTGCCCAAGGTTTTGGCGCATCAAAATCATAACTTCCATAAACCAATACGGGAGTTCCTTTGGCTTTTACAGTTTCTTTATCAGCTAAAACCCATTGCTCGGCCCAATCGTATAAATAACGTGCATCTTTTTCTTGTAAACGCAAACACGAATGCGATGCTGGATAACCTGGTAAAATATATTCGTGAAAACCCACACCTAATTTATTTTCGATGTTAAAATTCCATTTTAAATCCCATTCATCATTAAACGTACTGGTAGTTTCTTCAGCTTTCCAGTTGGTATAAAAAAGTCCCGTTGGAGTTGGATCTTTTTTTCGCCCCATATTAGTGGGTCCGGTATAAACCATCGTACCATTTTTATATGCCGCAAATGTTTGCGTTGGATATGAAAAAATAATGATTTTCGAAATCTTTTTAATGGCTTCAATTTGCAAAGGAAAAGGCAAATAATCTTCTACTTTGTTGTCAAAAGTGTTGGGTACTATAATGGAATCGATTTTACCAACACTGGCTTTGTCTGTTCTGTTTACAGCCAAAACAATTTGCATTTTTAGCGAATCGGTTTTGTTTTCTTGCAACCATTTTTTGGAAGATTCTAAATTATATTCAATTCCTTTGGCTTTATCTCTATGAACAATTTTGATAGTATCTTCTTGTATTTCATTTTGCGAATCGGTTTGTTTTTGAGTGTCATTATTTTTACAACAAACAACGCTCATAAGAACGGTAAGCGATAAAAATAGTAGTGTTATTCTTTTCATAAATGTGAAATTTTATATTACAAATGTGCGACATCAGTAGAAAGATGTCGTTACAGAATTTTACAGAATCTTTATCAAATTTTAATATTTAGCTTTTTTTTAAAATCTGCGATCATAAATCTTACCGCCAAAACCGTATTTTTGTTCTACTTCTAAAAAAAACTACAATGATTGACTTAAAAAACAAAACTGCCTTAATTACCGGAGCAGGAAAAGGAATTGGTAAAGCCACTGCTATTGCTTTGGCTAAAGAAGGTGTTACTATTATTTTGATGGCTCGTACCCAAAAAGATATTGATGCAGTGGCTCAAGAAATTAATTCGTTGGGGGTAAAAACACTTGCCATTACCGCTGATGTTTCGAATATGCAATCGGTTAACGAAGCGGTTGCTCAAGCGTTGACTTCTTTTGAAAACATTGACATTTTAATAAACAATGCCGGAATTGCTGCTTTTGGAAAATTCCTTGAAATGGAACCAACTGATTGGGAGAAAATTATTCAGGTAAATTTAATGGGGACCTATTATGTTACCCGTGCGGTTTTGCCAACTATGATTGAAAAACAATCGGGAGATATTATCAATATTTCTTCTACTGCGGGACAAAGAGGAAATGCCTTGACTAGTGCTTATAGTGCTTCTAAATTTGCTGTTTTGGGTTTAACCGAATCGCTAATGCAAGAAGTTAGAAAACACAATATTCGGGTTACGGCTTTAACTCCGAGTACCGCCGCAACTGATATGGCTATCGAATTAAAATTAACCGATGGAAATCCAGAAAAAGTAATGCAGGCCGAAGATATTGCCGAATTGATTGTTTTACAACTTAAATTGAACCGCAGGGTTTTTATTAAAGAATCGGGAATTTGGTCAACAAATCCATAAATCTAAACTGCATATAAAACAACAAAACCCCATAAAAATGGGGTTTTGTTGTTTATTTATAAGATTTTCAAACTAAACCAGTTCCTTCAAAAATTCCATACGAACACTTCCGTCTTCATCAATTTTAGTTAAATTAACTTGTTGTAGCGTATTAACCAATTCGGGGTTCCATGGTGTTTTTACTTTTACATAATTTTCGGTAAAACCATGAATATAACCTTCTTTATTTTCACTTTCAAAAAGAACAGTGCGATTGGTGTTTAACTGACTTTCGTAAAAAGCTCGGCGTTTTTTTACAGATAATCCTCGCAGCATTTTGCTTCTTTTAGCACGTACATTCGTTGGGACTACACCATCTAAATGAATGGCTTCGGTATTATCTCTTTCGGAATAGGTAAAAACGTGCAAATACGAAATATCCAAATCATTTAAAAAATGATAGGTTTCTAAAAAATGCTCGTCAGTCTCGCCTGGAAAACCAACAATTACGTCAACACCAATACAAGCATGTGGCATTACTTCACGAATTTTAGAAACACGCTCGGTATACACTTCGCGTAAGTAACGGCGTTTCATTAATTTTAAAATGTCATTACTTCCTGATTGCAACGGAATATGAAAATGCGGTACAAAAGTGCGACTTTGCGATACAAATTCGATAGTTTCGTTTTTAAGTAAATTCGGTTCGATTGAGGAAATTCGTAAACGCTCAATTCCTTCAACTTCATCCAAGGCTTTTACCAAGTCCAAAAAAGTATGTTCGTGTTTTTTATTTCCGAATTCTCCCTTTCCGTAATCGCCAATATTTACTCCGGTTAAAACAATTTCTTTGATATCTTGAGCCGAAATTTCTTGCGCATTTTTAAGCACATTTTCTAAAGCATCACTTCTCGAAATTCCTCTCGCCAGCGGAATCGTACAATAGGTACATTTATAATCGCAACCATCTTGTACTTTCAAAAAAGCACGGGTCCTGTCGCCTATCGAATAACTTCCTACGTAAAAATCGGCTTCGGCAATTTCGCAGGAATGCACCTCACCCATATCGTTTTTACTTAAATCGGTAATATAATCGGTAATTTTAAACTTTTCGGTGGCACCCAAAACCAAGTCAACACCATCTACCTGCGCCAATTCTTCGGGCTTTAACTGTGCATAACAGCCAACAGCCGCTACAAAAGCTTTCTCGTTGCGTTTCATTGCTTTTTTTACAATTTGCTTGAATTGCTTATCGGCATTATCGGTAACGGAGCAAGTATTGATGACATAAATATCGGCCACATCTTCAAAATCAACACGATCAAAACCTTCGTCTTGAAAGTTTCGCGCAATGGTAGAGGTTTCTGAAAAATTCAGTTTACATCCGAGCGTATAAAAGGCAACTTTTTTCTTATTTTCCATAGGAAGAAACTACAAGCCAATGTAGTTTGGGTTTTTAAATTTTCTTCAATTGTAAAGAGTTTGCAAATTTACATACAATATTTTTTAAAATAAAATCATTACTATCCTGAATACCAATATTTTGCAAGCTATTAACATTTTAAAACCAATCAAAATAGAAGAATTACAAGAATATTAGAGCCTTTTCCTTTCCTAAAAACAAAGCAAATATTAAAAAATGCTATAAAAGATTTAAAAATTACAATTTGTTTGCACGTTAGCCCATTTAATAATGAGATTTTAAAAAATAGTTTCTTTTTCCTAAATCGTTTTTATCTCCTAAAAATAAACTGTAATTTCACGTTTTACGAAATCTTTTGGTTTCTAAAAGCTAATTAAAACAGGATGACAACTTTATCGATTATAAAATTTCAATTGATAGCTATAACTGCTATTTAATTGGCTTTTTTTAGTTTGAATCAAATAGAAATTACAACATTTTTCCATTCGTTTCGTTAGTTAAAGATTAGAAATTGTATAAACCTGGAGAAGCCGAAAACCATACAGAGTAGGCAATATTATAAAATACTAAATTTATGAGATTTTTTTACCCCACAATCTTGTTATTTTTCCTCACGCTTGGGATTACAAAAGCGCAAAGTAGCTCAACAACAAATAGCAACCCTTTTCCAACCATCAGTACCTTGACCGAATGGGCCAGTTACAATTCGCAAACCAAATTTGATATTGCGGTTCGTGGTTTATTAGGATTTAAGTTTGAAGAAAAAGAAGGTGACGATGCCTCAACGGCCTATACTTACATCCGAAAAGTAGTGGTAAACAACATTTCGTATACCGATCGTATTGTGTACCGAATTACCAACGATAACTCGGCCAGTATCATTTCCTTAGTTACTGCCTCTACCGATTTAGTAAGCTTTTATTCGCCACAATTAGCGGGTTACAAACGCTTAAACTGCTCCACTCCCATGTCTAAAGAAAAAAATACGACGTGCAGTTGTTACGAAAACACCGGATTTTCTATCGATGTTTGCGATGAACGCGTAAAACTAACAATGGGCGATGGAAATAAATATTTTATCTCGGTTGCTAAAAAATAAATCCCTCAATTTTACCCAAAAAAAGATCGTAAAAGTCTCCCTTTGTACACCTACCAAAAACATTTTACCTACTAACCATTTGTTTTGGCAAAATTTACAATCATAAAGGGAGGCTTATTTTTTTATCATAGCGTATTTTTCGGAACTTAGTTTTCCGGCTTGTAAACCTGAAATAGTCGCTTCTAAATTGGCTTTTCCTTTTTTAGTATAGGCTATTTTTTGAGGGTAATCGTGTTTAGGATTTTCAAAAATCAGGGCATTTTCCGATTCCGATTTCAATACAAAATCTACCGGTTTATCTTCATTTTGCCCTTTTACCGTGGCACGATAATACAAACTATCACCTTTTTGAAAAAGCGAAACCGTTTCGGAATGAATGGTGTCTTTGGTTAAATTCACAAAATAAGAAGTCGCTGTAAACGTACTGTCGTTTACTTTTTGCCACGATTCGGTTAAAGTACCAAACTCCGATTTACTTTCCCAATTACCTACCAGCCACGAAGCTTTTTGCACTTTATTTTCGCTACCACTATTGTTTTTTTGACAAGCGCATAGCAAACTAAAAATCATAAAAAAAGGTACCGATTTTTTCATAATGAAAGAGACTTTAAAAATGCATAAAAATTTCGGCAAATGTAAAAAAAATCTCAATAGTTTAACTACTCATTAACAAAAGTTGAGACCTATTACAATCTATTCATTTACAAAAACTTACATAAAAAAAATAAAAAAGGAAGTTACAAATCGGTGCAAAAGAAATCAAGTCTTTACTTTCAATAAAAATTTTGTAATTTTGCACTCCATAAAAGGAGAAAAAAATGTTAGATAGACTTCAAATAGTAAAACAACGTTTCGACGAAATCTCGGATTTAATCATCCAACCCGACGTGATTTCGGATCAAAAACGATATGTACAATTAAATCAAGAATATAAAAACTTAAAAGCATTGGCTGAAAAGCGTGATGAATATGTGCTTTTAATGGCCAATATTGATGAAGCCAACGAAATCATTGCTGATGGTAGCGATGCCGATATGGTAGAAATGGCCAAAATGCAGTTGGACGAATCAAAAGAAAGATTGCCTGAATTAGAAGATGAAATCAAATTCATGCTGATACCAAAAGATCCCGAAGATGCCAAAAACGTTATGGTGGAAATTAGAGCTGGTACCGGAGGTGATGAAGCCAGTATTTTTGCGGGAGATTTATTCCGAATGTATACCAAATATTGCGAATCGAAAGGATGGAGAACTTCGGTTGTAGACATGAACGAAGGAACTTCGGGCGGATTTAAAGAGGTGATTTTTGAAGTTACGGGAGAAGATGTTTATGGCACTCTAAAATTTGAAGCAGGCGTTCACCGTGTGCAGCGTGTCCCTCAAACCGAAACACAAGGACGTGTACACACATCGGCCGCTACTGTAATGGTTTTGCCAGAAGCCGAAGAATTTGATGTGCAAATTGACATGAATGATGTACGTATTGATTTGTTTTGTTCTTCGGGACCAGGTGGACAATCGGTAAACACGACTAAATCGGCGGTTCGTTTAACGCATATTCCTACTGGTTTGGTGGCGCAATGCCAAGATCAAAAATCGCAACATAAAAATAAAGACAAAGCTTTAGAAGTTTTACGTTCTCGTTTATACGAACAAGAATTGGCTAAAAAACAAGCCGAAGATGCTTCTAAACGTTCTTCGCAAGTGAGTTCGGGTGACCGTTCGGCCAAAATTCGTACTTACAATTATGCACAAGGACGTGTAACCGATCACCGAATTGGATTGACTTTATACGATTTGGGAAATATTGTAAATGGCGATATTCAAAAAATTGTAGACGAATTACAATTGGTAAATAATACCGAAAAATTAAAAGAAGCTAGCGAAGTATTTTAATACGCAACACTTTATTTAAACCTATAAAAAACTTAACTTATTCATTTTTAGTTAGGTTTTTTTTTATGTCTTTTATTACCACATTTGCTTTATATTCTTTAACAAGAAAAGAAATTTACAAACCAATCCCTATTTTATGAAAAAAACATTACTCGTAGGCTGTCTTTTGGGCAGTTTTTTTACTACCAAAGCACAATCGTATTTTGGGTTTCGAGACGACAGTTATGCCGGAATTCAATCGGTTTTATTTAATCCTTCGGCGGTAGTCGATTCAAAATACAAAATAGATATTACGCTATTTTCGGTTGGTTCTTCGGGTCAAAACGATTTGTATGGAGTTCAATTTACTGATGTTGTTAGTGGCGATTTTGATTTTGATACACAAGCCAGTAAAACCATCAAAAATAACAATCGAGGAAATGCCAATGTAGACATTCTAGGTCCTTCGGTATTATTTAATATTACGCCACAACATAGTGTTGCGCTTTTTTCGAGAGTGAGAAGCATAACCAATTTGATTGACATCAACGGAGAACTTATTGATGAACTGGAAAAAGACATCGACGATTCGAATAGTTTTTTAATTACAGGTGGTAACCCAAATGCCGTTTCGAATTCTTGGGCAGAAATTGGAGCGAGTTATGGAACCATTTTATTGGACAGAGACGAACATTTTGTGAAAGCGGGAATTACATTAAAATATTTAATGGCCGGAATTAACGGATACATTCAGGGAAAAGATTTGAGGATTGCCTTTACAAAATCGGAACTAAATCCAGAGCAAAGTACGTTTTATTCAACGGGAAATTTAACAACTTCGGCAAGCTACGATTATGAGAATGATGAAGATCCAACTTTTGACACCACATCGGCTGGATTAGGAATTGACTTGGGTTTTACTTATGAATACAGGACCAATTGCCACACCTGTCAAGGAAACCGTTATAAATTTAAAGCTGCAGCTTCGATTACTGATATTGGAAAAATAAATTATAAAAATGCCATCGAAAACACCTATAATTTAACGGGTCAAGTGACGCAAGAAGATATTGATAATGCCGATGATATTTTCGAATTTTTTGATAACTATTATACCAAAACCAGTACTCGAAAGGGAATTAAAGCCAATTTGCCAACCGCCTTGCACACCAATTTTGACTGGAACATTAATAATAAGTTTTATTTGAATTTAAGCAGCGATTTTAGCTTGGTAAATGTCAAAAAACTAAATGCTACTGCTATCACTAATTCGGCTAGCTTAACTCCTCGATTTGAAATTCGTCAATTTAGTTTTTACATTCCCCTTACATGGATGGAATACAGCGGAACGCAAGTAGGAACAGGATTTAGAGCCGGGCCTTTGTTTATTGGGTCTGGATCAATAGTATCTAATTTGCTTTCGAATAATTCCAAAGCTACCGATGTGTACGTTGGATTAAAAATTCCAGTTTATCAAAATTATAAATAATAAAAAAGAGGCATTTTTTAAATTAAAAATGCCTCTTTTTGTACAAATACGTATTGATTTTATATAATGGGTACTAACACTCCAACCGTTTCCTAGACAACGTATGGAAAGAATTATATACCTAAAAAAACTCTAGTGACTTCAAAAAAGTTAAAATAATTTGAATATATAGCGATGCCACTTTTAATAACTATTTGGTTTATTTTTTTCATGACAGTTGTTTTAAAATTTATAAGTAGCTTTTACATTACAATTAATTTTCGACCGCTGTTTTCTTGGTCAAAAAATTAGTTAAGCCTAATTGCAACATGTTTCCAAAAAAGCGTTTAACTTTGCTATCGGTTTTACCGACTACAATTTTTTTGGTTAAATAAGCCGTTCCAATACTAAACAAAGTACTAAAAAGGTCTTTTTTATCTTGTGTATTTACCTTAAAGTTGCCTAATGTTTTTTTAATAAAATGCATGGGTTTAAGGCTTTCTTTAGTTAAATCTATCTGATCTTTTAATTCTTGCCATTCTTGTTTTTGGCGCAATTCTAAAAGCTTGATGTCGATATTTAAATCGTCTATGGAATAATTTGGTCTCATAATCATTTTGTTTAGTTGCGTTATGCGTTGTCTTCGTCTTCCTTCAATAAAATAGATAAAATAAGTTGCCCAATTGGTTTTCTTAACCAAGATCTTCTATTCATAGCAAGCAAAAGGGTTATCAAAAAATAAAAACCTCCAACAATAAAAAAGCCGTAATATGAGGCTCCCAATTGTTCCCCAATCCATAAACTCAATCCAATATTTAAAAAGAAACCAAAAAACACTACAAGAACACCAATGGCAATATGAGAAGTCAACGTTGACAAAGCGTCAGCCGTCTTCGATACTGTTTTAAGTTTGATAATCTCAAAACTCGTTTTAGCATATGTTTCTGCCTTGTCAAAAAGCATTTCGGTTCTTGAAGTGTTAGTTTCCATTTGGTTGCATTTTAAGGTTTCTTATTGATTAAGGAATATTAGATGGTAGAATTTTTAATTTCGTTACCAGCTTCGTGAATTCCTTGACGAGCTTCAGTTTTCATTTCATTGTATTTTGCTTTTCCATTTTCTAGCATTTCTTTACCACTTTCTGATAATGAACTTACTAAATCGCTGAATTTTCCTTTAAAATCTTCTGAGCAATCTTTGCTTTTATCGGCGATTTTTTTTCTGGTTTTTGAACCTTTATCTGGTGCAAATAAAACTCCGATTACTGCTCCTACTGCTGCTGCTCCTACAATTCCTAATAATGTGCTACTTGTTTTCATAATAATGTATTTTAAATGATTTATATAATGTATTAAACTTCTAATGTATTAAACTTCTCTTCCTTTAATTAATCTGAATAGTACTGCAATGATGGCAATTACTAATAAGATATGAATGATACTTCCTAAACTGTATACAAAAAACCCTAAGGCCCAAAGTATGACAAGAATTACTGCGACTGTGTATAATAAGTTTGACATGATTTCTATGTTTTAATGATTACTAATTTTTTTATAATTTATACGAAACATATAAATTTAAGCTGCTATTTTTTGCATCTGGAAAGGTATACGTTTGACCTAGAATGGTTCTTTCTTTACCAATCGTGGTTAATCCGTAATTGTAACGCAATCCTACGCTAATTGGATTAAAATCAACTCCAATACCGGCTGCCAATCCCGCATCAAAACGTTCTAAATCGTCGGTATCAATATTGTCTTCAAAATCAAAACTTGTTCCTCCATCTACATCGTTTTTTACTTTTGAATTCACCAAATAAGAGGCATATCCACCAGCTTGAATGTTGAAGTTTTCGGTTATATTGAATTTAAAAAGCAAAGGCAATTCGATATAATCCAATCTGATTTTGGCTTTTCCAGAAGCAATGGCATTATTGTACTCTACTTCGGAACCTTTTGTTGTATATAATAATTCGGGTTGAAAAGCAATATTATCACTTATGGGTAATTTGGCGTATAAACCAGCATTAAAACCAACTAAGACATTTTCATCATCTGCATCGGATTGATACAAATTAGAAAGGTTAACTCCTCCTTTTACACCAAATTCTGGTTCTGATGAAGATGTTGTACTTTGCGCGACTGCCACGCCTAAATTCATTGATAAAAATGCTACAAATGCGTATTTTAAATTTTTGTTTTTCATAGGTACTTTTTAATTTTTATTATTTATTCGATTTGGGAAATTTCAGGAGCCATAATTCTTACTTTAAACTTCCTGGTTAATTCTAAAATCCTTGTTTGTTTTTGTAATTGATCCAAAGCAAATTCAGAAATAATAGTATCCAACGTATTTTGTTTTAAATCTTGTAATACTTCAATTTGTCCGACTAAGTTTTGTTCTATCGAATCGAAATACAATTCTTCGTGTAAAATAGAATCCTCTTGTATCTCATTTTTAATAATACTATTGATAATAATCAATTTTGAGTCGGCTGTTTCTTGCAATGATTTTAAAAGCTCATTTTGGTTGTCATCAATCACTTTGCTAAAATTAACTACTCGCTTATTTCTGTTTTGTAAACCTAAATTTTTATTTATTTCTAGAGTAGCTTTACCCAAATTGGCCAACGTAATTAACTGGTTGGCATCTTTTGCCTGAGAACTTCTAAAATTTTGAACGGTGCCTTGAAAACCGGCCTTTTTAGCGTCTCTTTTTTCGCAGGAACTTAAACCAATAAGTGCTAAACCCAATAGCAGCGAAATATGTTTTTTTTGAGATTGTAATTTAGCTAGCGACATTCTCTTTACTTTGATTATTATTACATTACAAATATGCAACCCACTACAAAGAATTACCTTACAGCCTAAAAAAAAATCGTTATATAATTTCCATTGTGGATATTATATAACGATTTTTCGTTTTAATAGAAAGCCTTTTATTCCGGCAAAAACACCGTAAATACAGCACCTTCACCAGGGTTACTGTCGGCTGTAATAAAACCATTATGATTATCAACTATCTTTTTACAAATGGCTAATCCGATACCCGTGCCTGGATAATCATTTTTAGAATGTAATCTTTTAAATAACACAAAAATGGAATGTTTAAACTGAGGATCAAAACCCATTCCGTTGTCTTGAAAAGTAATTTTATAATACTTCTTTACATTCTGATTGAGAACATCTGGATAATTTTTGGAAAGTACTTTGACACAGCCAATATGGATAATAGGCGCTAAATTATCTAAACTGTATTTTAAGGAATTACCAATTAAGTTGATGAACAATTGTTCTATCTGATACGGAATAACATTTAATTTAGGTAGTTTCTCGGAATTGATTTCTGCCTTTTTCTCAGTTATGACCTCGTTAAGTTCGGTTTTAGCATTTTGGAATAAGTCGTTCAGGTTGGCTTTTACAACTTCTTTTTTTGTAGTATTGGTTCGGGAAAACAACAATAAATCATCAATTAAAACACGCATTCTTTTGGAAGAAGCATCGATTTTTTCAAAATATTCTCTTCCTCTAACAGATATTGCTTTTTTATCATCCTCAGAAAAACGAGATATAAAAGTTTGTATTTTTCGTAAAGGTTCCTGCAAATCGTGACTGGCAACATGGTTAAACGAAGCCAATTCTTGATTGCTAATTTCAAGCTCTTTATTTCGTTGAGAAAGTTCTATGTTTTGCTCGTATTCATCAGTAACATCAAAAGAAATTCCTAAAATAATATGCGCATTTTCTTCGTTTTCGACTAACAATTTTCCAATCGATTTAAAATGGCGAATGCTACCATCTTGTCGAACAATTCTGTAATAAATTAAAGGAAGTTTTTTTTGCTCTTTAATGGTTTGCATCGAATTGACTAAGGTTTCTTTATCGTCTGGGTGCACGAAATTTAAAAAAGTTCCTCTTTCGGGTACAAAAGCATCGGGTGAAAACCCTAACAATCGGAATTGATTATCGGAATAATGAATTTTATCTTGCTGCAAATCCCATTGCCACGTACTAAAATTCCCAATCATTTCCGCCTCATCCATTAATTTGGTTGAAATTAGGAGTTTTTTGTTGGTGATTTTTAAACGTTCGATATCCTTACTAATTTGACGATACGAAAGAATAATCAAAATTAAAGCGACCAAAAAGACCGAAACAGTAAACAAAGGCGTTAACGAAATTTCATTGTCGTAGTTTGCTTGTCTTTCTTGTAAAAACTGCTTTTCTCTTTCTTTCATATTATCCACTTGAGCGCGGATATTAGCCATTAAAACACGCCCTCTTTGCAACGCATTTTCTAGCTTTTCTTTATTATAGGAGTCGGAATTGCTATACTTTAAAGCTTCCTCTAAACACTGATAACGTTTGTTGATGAGTAAAAAAAGTTGCTTCAGGTTTTTTTGTTGTCCTTTACGTTCGGCTGTTAGCTTATTGAGTTCAACAAAACTGCGATTTACTTTATCTCTGGAAAACTCGTAAGGTGTTAAATACCTTTCGTTGTGTGTAATTATATACCCATTTTGCCCAATTTCGGCATCTTTTATACTTGAAATCAAACGTTCTAATTCGATGTTAATTTCGAAAGTATGCAAGAGTAACTGACTGGATTCGTGGGTATCTCTATTGTGTTTATAGGATATCGAAGATATAAACAACAATATAAAGACAGCTATTACAAAAATAACTCTTAATAAGTTTGAAGAATTAAAATTGAATATGCGTCTCATAATAAAGTACTATTTAAAAAAAGTAAATTATTTTAAACTCAATAAGAAATTATCACGGTTTAAACCAGAAGTATGATAATGCCAATTAAGCGTAATAACTTCGTTAATTAGTTTTTTAAGCGTATTAAAGTCGCTTGGTTTTTTGATATAAATATTGGCACCTTGTACGAAAGTATCTTCTATATCTTCATCAGAAGAAGAAGTGGAATAGATGGCAATAATAAGATCTCTTAAATGCGGTGTTTTTTTAATTTCGATTAAACACTCTTTCCCTGTTTTTTTAGGCATGTTCAAATCCAAAAACAATACATCGGGTAATACCACATCGGGTTGGTTTAAATGTTCCATTAACTGTAGCCCATCATGCACAAAATCGACTTTTGTTTGAACTTTAATATCATCAAAAGCATCTTTAAAAAATAAACGATCATCTTCGTCATCATCGGCAAGCAAAATGTGTAATGCGTCTTTTTGCATCTATAAAAAAAGTTTTAGTTAGTTTTTATTTTAAATTTTCGCGGCGTTTTTTGATAATTCTTTGAAATGCCGAAGGGGTTATTCCGGTTGTGTTTTTAAACTGCGTACTTAAATGCGCCACACTCGAATAATTAAGTAAAAAAGCAATTTCGGTTAAGCTCATTTCTCCAATTAAAATCAATTGTTTGGCACGCTCGATTTTTTGGATAATGATAAAGTTTTCTATAGATGAATAGGTTACTTCCGAAAAAACATTGGATAAATAGCCATAACTATGATTGAGTTTTTCGGAAAGGTAAACCGAACTTTTTAGGTTATTTTCGTTTTCATCCATAAAGACCATTTCGATAATGGCATCTTTAATTTTTTGAACCAAAACACTTTTCTGGTTTTCGACAACTTCAAACCCAAACGGAACCAATTCTTTTTTAATAGTATCCAATTCTTCGTTTGAAACGTTGGTTTTTAATTGAATTTCGCCAAAACCCAAAGTGTCAAAATCGACGTTAAGTTGTTCTAACTTTTCCTTTAAAAAAAGCGAACAAATTGTATTAATATCAAACTTTATAAATAACTTCATAGTTCCTAAATATGGATAAAGATAATTAAAATAATCTTGGTTTTTGTGTTAATGATTTTATAAGACTTTTTTTAAATTTGGAAATCATTAAACGTTAGACGGTTAGAAACACACTAAAAAAATACCGTCTGGAATAGTAAAACCAGACGGTAAATTAATGGAACTTGTAAGGAATTACAAATCCGAAATCATTTGTTGCACTTCTTCTTTTGATTTTCCTAACTTTTGCTGAAGTCTTCCATATAATTCATCTTCTTTTCCTTCAGCGTACAACAAATCATCATCTGTAAGATCTGCATATTGTTGTTTTAACTTTCCTTTCAATTCGTTCCAATTTCCTTTTATTTCTGTAGTATTCATGATATTTATATTTAAGTATTAATTTATATTAGTAAAGGTACATCCTTTAATCTTGCTTGTCGTTACATGATTTTATCGCAACCTTGTAAAATTCGCATTTAGCTCAAATAACGTCGGATAATCCAAGCCATCGTTTCGTGTTTTTGCATAATGCCCGTTACAAAATCGGTTGTACCCGCATCGTTTGCTTCTTCTTCGTAAACCGAAAGCGACTCTCTAATTTCGGTAATAATATGCTCGTGATTATCAAGCAATTCCGCCAACATTTCTTTTTGATTAGGATAGGTATTAGGTGACTCTTTCAAAGTAGTATGATCCAAAAACTCTTTCATGGTACCAATTGTTTTTTCGCCCAATTTGTTGATTCTTTCTGCAACTTCATCAATAATAGCTTCTAGTGCGTTATATTGTCCTTCAAACAATTTGTGCAATTCCATAAAGCTATTTCCTCCAATATTCCAATGAAATTTTCGTGTTTTAACGTATAATGTCATTTCGTTTGACAATAAAACGTTTAAAAGTGAGGTGCTTTTCTTTAATTCTTTTTGCGTAATTCCTATATTCGGTTTCATAATGTATTTGTTTAAAAGTTGTTTTTCAAAGGTAAAACCATCATAAAGCTATTGCCTTATACAATTTTAAACTCTTGTTACAGGAATTCAACATCAGTTTAAACGGATTGCTTTTAATTTCTTAATTTTGGCGCACAAAATCTTTACATTATACATGACAACACAACAACTTTACGAGCAAATTCAGCAAAAAAAATCCTTCTTATGTGTTGGATTGGATCCCGATTTAAACAAAATGCCTTCGCATTTATTACAAACAGAAGATCCCATTTTTGAATTCAACAAAGCGATTATTGATGCTACGCACGATGTATGTGTGGCCTACAAACCCAATACCGCTTTTTTTGAAGCTTACGGAATAAAGGGTTGGTTGTCATTACAAAAAACCATTCAATATATAAACGAAAAGCATCCTGAAATTTTCACCATTGCCGATGCAAAACGCGGCGATATTGGCAATACCTCCAGCATGTATGCAAAAGCTTTTTTTGAAGATTTGGAATTTGATAGTGTTACTGTGGCACCCTATATGGGCAAGGATTCGGTTGAGCCTTTTTTGGCTTTCGAAAACAAGCATACCATTATGTTGGGATTAACTTCAAACGAAGGTGCATTTGATTTTCAAACCAAAATGTTGGGCGATAAAGAATTGTACAAACAAGTTTTGGAAACCTCAAAATCATGGAAAAACAGCCATAATTTAATGTATGTGGTTGGTGCTACCAAAGCCGAATATTTTACAGAAATCAGAAAAATTGTCACTGATAGTTTTTTATTAGTACCCGGAATTGGTGCGCAAGGTGGTAGTTTATCCGAAGTATGCAAATACGGAATGAACAGTCAAATTGGATTATTGGTTAATTCTGCCAGAGCTATTATTTATGCTTCAAAAGAAACCGATTTTGCCGAGAAAGCCCGAGCCGAAGCTTTGAAAGTTCAGCAAGAAATGGCTGAAATTATGCAAAAATAATCACTATGAAAATTTTCAAGGACCAATTAGGCAGGGAAATTACATTTGAAAACACACCAAAAAGAATCATTTCGTTAGTGCCTTCTCAAACCGAATTACTGTATGATTTGGGTTTAGAAAAATCGTTGGTAGGTATTACTAAATTTTGCGTACACCCTTATCATTTTAAAGCCACAAAAACGATAGTTGGAGGTACAAAAAAAGTTCATTTTGACAAAATAGAAGCCTTACAACCTGATGTCATTATTTGCAATAAAGAGGAAAACACGCTAGAATTAGTTGAAAAATTAAGTGAAATTTGTCCGGTTTGGGTAACCGATGTCATCACTTTTGAAGATAACTTTGGTATGATTTCCGATTTTGGAAAACTCTTTAATTGTCGCACCGAATCTCAAAAATGGCTGGATAAAATTAATTTTGCGCTTTCGGATTTTAATAATTACATCCAAAATAAACCCCTTAAAAAAGCCGCTTATTTTATATGGAAAAATCCCTATATGGTTGCAGGATCAAACACCTACATTGATACGCTTTTACAACTCAATCATTTTAAAAACATTTACGAAAATGGTTCTCGTTATCCCGAAATAGAAATTAAAAAACTACGATTAGAGGGCGATCCCGATGTTGTTTTTTTATCTTCAGAACCCTATCCTTTTAAAGAAGAAGATGCTTTTGAAATTGGTCGGTTTACACATCATGCTAAAACGGTTTTTGTTGATGGCGAAATGTTTTCTTGGCACGGAACGCGTTTGCTAAAGGCATTACCTTACTTCAAACAAATACAAGAGCGTTTGGCTTTTTAAAGCTAAAACAAATCCAAAAGAAAAGCCCGCAGATCTTAAAAAAGAAATGCGGGCAATCATTTAACTAACCAAAACCAAAATAATAAATAACCAGTTTATTACATTGCAAATATCCGACATTAATACATGCGATGTTGTTAAGATTTTGTTATTACTTTGTTGCTCATTAGTTAAGATTCAAATTGCGTTTCGGTGATTTTCAATCAAATTCTTAAATCATCTCCTTAAATTTTGAGATTACTATTAATTCACACCAATAAATCCGCCTCATTTTAAAGAATTAAAAATTTTATTTCACAACTAAAAAACACTCAATTACAACTAATTAGGAAAAAACAACGGTTCGGTTATTATATACCATAGTTTTACGTTGGGCATGCAATTTAATAGCTCGTGCCAAAACAATTCGTTCTAAATCGCGGCCTTTCATAATAAAATCTTCAACTGAATGAATGTGCGAAACACGTGTAATATCTTGTTCGATAATGGGCCCTTCGTCCAGCTCTTCGGTTACATAATGACTAGTTGCACCAATAATTTTAACACCGCGTTTAAAAGCTGCATGATAAGGTTTTGCACCCTGAAAAGCAGGTAAAAAAGAGTGGTGAATATTGATAATTTTATTGGTGTATTTTTCAATTATTTTTGGTGTTACAATTTGCATATAACGAGCTAAAACTATAAAATTGATTTGGAAACGCTCTAACAATTCTAGTTGCATTTTTTCGCCTTCTTCTTTACTATCTTTAGTGAAAGGAACATAATGAAACGGAATATCAAAACGATCTGCAATAGTTCTCAAATCGTTGTGATTGCTTACAATCAGCGGAATTTCAACATTTAATTCGCCTGCACTGTATCTTCCTAAAATATCAAACAAACAATGGTCGTATTTAGACACAAACAAGGCCATTCGTGGTTTTAAATCTTGGTTGTACATTTCCCATTTCATTCCGAATTCGGAGGCAATATTTTGCTCAAAATCGCCTTTTATAACTTCAAATGCTATTTCTAAATTGCTAATTTCAAATTCCAATCGCATGAAAAAAACATTGAGTTCGCGGTCCACATGCTGATCGATATACGTAATATTTCCGGCTAAATTGGCGATAAAACTGGTTACAGCAGCTATGATTCCTTTTTGGTCTTTACAATGAATTAATAAGGTTATTTTTTGCATTTTTTTTGTAATTATTTTTTGGTGGTCATTAATAGTACAACTGGTTTTTTTATTTATTTGCTGTCTTGTAAAGCAAAAACTTCTTTTAATAAAGGAGAAGTTCTAGTGGTTAAATCCGAACGAATTTCCTTTTCTTCTACCGCAATCATTTTAAAAACGCCCGACAAGGTCTGATTGGTAACATAATCGGTTAAATCAGGGTTTACATCTTTTGTTAAAGGCAAGGTATTGTATTTGGTAATAATGCTTTTCCAGATACCATCTGCCCCTACTTTATCGAATGAATTTTTAACCACTGGACTCAATTTGGAATATAAAGAAGTAGAAGTGGCCGTTTGCAAGTAGTTTGTTGCTGCATTTTCGTTTCCTAAAAGAATATTTTTAGCATCCGAAAAAGTCATTTTGGTTATGGCATCTACAAAAATAGGAGTCGCTTCTTTTACCGCATCTTCGGCAGCACGATTCATGACTTTTATCCCTTCATCAGCCAAGGATCCTAAACCAAAACGTCGTAAAGTTGCATCTACTTTTTGTAATTCATCTGGCAACACGATTTTAACTAGTTCATTTTTATAAAAACCATCTTGAGCCGTTAATTTTGTAACTTGTTCAGAAACACCTTTGTTAAGCGCTTCTTTCAAACCAGAAGCAATATCCAATTGAGTTGCAGTACCCGTACTAACTAGATTTTTAATTTGAGATAAGGAAGGTAAATTTTGAGCAAAAGTATTTAGGGAAACGCCCAAAATTAAAAAAAATATTTTTTTCATTTGTATTCTAAATTTGAATTCAAAAATAACATTAATTAGAAAACATCAGACATAAATCCCCATAAGAACAACTCGATTTACCAATTTGATAATATCCCTATTTTATTTTTAATTATTCCTATTCGGAAAACAAAAAACAGAAACAACTCTAAAGCTGTTTCTGTTTTAAAATGAATTTTATTTTATGGGTGAACTTCAATTGCTTTACGAAAGAAGCGCGTTCTGTAATCCTTCAAAATCGACTTCGGTTTGTTCGCCCGAAACGAGGTTTTTTAAGGCATACGTATTGGATTTCATTTCTTGATCGCCAACTAAAACGGCAAAAGGAATATTTCGTTTATCCGCATATTGAAATTGTTTGCCCACTTTTACATTGTCGGGATACAATTCTACTTTAATGTTCGCTGCCCGTAACTTTTGAATGGCTTTCATGGCATAAAAAGCTTCATTATCACCGTAATTAACAAACAAAGCTTTTGAAGAAGCGGTAACCGTTTCGGGAAACAATTGTAGTTCATCAAGAACTAAATAAATGCGATCCAAACCAAACGAAATTCCGACACCACTCATGTTTTTAAGTCCAAAAATACCCGTGAGATCATCGTATCTACCGCCGCCGCCAATAGAGCCCATTGCCACGGTTTTGGGAGCAGCCACTTCAAAAATAGCACCTGTATAATAATTTAAACCACGAGCAAGGGTTACATCCAAATCTAAAATAGCTGTTTTCAACTCCAATTCCGAAACTTTATCGCAAATAAAACGAAGCTCATCTACTCCTTTCATTCCTTCAGCAGAACTCGCTAAAAGTTGCGCTAATTTTTCTATTTTCTCTGAAATAGTTCCAGTAAAATTAAATAACGGTTGCACTTTTTGAATCGCTTCTTCGGCAATTCCTTTTTCGAGCATTTCTTTTTTAACACCGTCTTCGCCAATTTTATCCAATTTATCCAAAGCCACGGTAAAATCGATTAATTTATCCGAAGCACCGATTACTTCTGCAATTCCGGATAAAATTTTTCGGTTGTTAATTTTGATGGTCACTCCGTTTAAACCCAAATGCGTAAAAACGGTATCGTACAATTGCACCAACTCTACTTCTTGCCATAACGATTTGGAACCCACTACATCGGCATCGCACTGAAAAAATTCTCTAAAACGTCCTTTTTGAGGACGATCGGCGCGCCAAACAGGTTGAATTTGGTATCGTTTAAATGGGAATTCAATTTCACTTTGATGCTGCACCACGTAACGCGCAAACGGAACTGTTAAATCATATCGTAACGCTTTTTCAGAAATACTTGCAGTTAATTTGGTACTGTCTTTCGCCTCCAAAAATTCAGAATTTGCTTTTGATAAATAATCCCCCGAATTCAGTATTTTAAAAATCAAACGATCACCTTCTTCTCCATATTTTCCCATTAAAGTTTCCGAATTTTCAAAAGAAGGAGTTTCTATCGGTTGAAATCCAAATTTTTCAAAATTGCTTTTTATGATTTGAATGATGTATTGGCGTTTGGCCACTTCGGTTGGTGAAAAATCTCGTGTTCCTTTGGGTATGCTTGGTTTTGATGCCATTTCTATTTTAAATTTTAGATTCTTTACTTTAGATTTCTATATTTTGAAATGCTAAATCGATTGCAAATATCTTACTTTTTAAAATAAATAACATCGCTTCGAAATTAAACTTGTAACAAAAATTGTATTTTCGTGACAAATTGGTACGATGCTAAAATTATTTAAAGAAAATATAAAAATTGCCTTTGGTTCTATTCGAACGCAAATTTTGCGAACCATTTTAACTATCTTAATTATTGCTATTGGCATTACCGCTTTGGTCGGAATTTTAACTGTGGTTTCGGCTCTAGAGAACACCATCTCGACCGATTTTGCCTCGATGGGCGCCAATACATTTAACATTAACCAATACGCAAACGAAGTTCGACAAAGAGGGGGCAAAGAACGTGAAATCATCAATCCGATTATTTCGTATCCCGAAGCCGTTGCGTTTAAAAACAAATACCATTTTCCCTTTACACAAACCTCGTTATCCTTTACGGCGACCTCAACCGCCGAAGTAAAATACCTGGCACAAAAAACCGATCCCGAAATTCGGGTTGTGGGTATCGATGAACATTTTTTAACAAATTCGGGTTTGGAAACTACGTTAGGGCGTAATTTTAACCGATTTGACATCGATAACAATACATACAATTGCATTGTGGGTTCTGATTTTGAAAAAGGACTTTTAAAAGACGTTAACCCTATTGATAAAATAATTTCTATTCGAGGTGCTCGTTTTAGAGTAATCGGTGTTTTAAAAGAGAAAGGCTCTACCTTCGGTAATAGTCAGGATTTGCGTGTTTTAATTCCGATTCAAGTAGCTCGTTCCTTGTTTACAGCTCCCAAAATAAATTATACGGTAAGTATCATGGTTTCTAAAAAAGAGCTTTTAGACGAAGCCATCGATAATGCAACTAGCACAATGAGAAGAGTGCGTAAATTAAGTCCGGTTCGGGACAACAACTTCGGAATCGTTCGCAGTGACGACCTGATTAACCGTATTTTAGGTATCACCAAATACCTCGGAATGGCCTCTTGGCTCATTAGTGTGATTACCATTTTAGGATCTTCGATTGCGCTTATGAATATTATGATTGTTTCGGTAACCGAGCGTACCCGAGAAATTGGCGTGCGTAAAGCATTGGGCGCTAAAAAAACCACAATTGCGACTCAATTTTTTATCGAAACCATGCTTATCGGACAAATGGGCGGTTTGGTTGGAATTGTATTGGGAATTTTAATTGGTTTTGGAATTTCTACCGCTATGAATTTTGATTTTGTCATTCCGTGGATGGCGATTTTTGCCGCTTTTGCAACCAGTTTTATGGTGGCATTGGTATCTGGTTTGTACCCCGCTATTAAAGCCTCTACTTTAGATCCTATAGAAGCATTGCGTTACGAGTAGTTTATTGAGTATTGGGTTGTAATTATAGCTATTAAAGTTTATTCGGAAGGATATTCTTTAACTATTAATAAGCAAATTTAAAAAAGAAATACTTTTTAGCTTTTTCCCTTTTTGATTAATTAAATGACTGTCGAAATTCCAATGGTGTTTGGTTCGTTTTGTTTTTAAAAACTTTGCTGAATGATTGCGAATATTGAAATCCTAATTGATAAGCGATTTCAGAAATTGTTAGGTTGGTTGTGGATAAAAGTTCTTTGGCTTTTTCCAATAATTGGTTTTGGATATGTTGTTGTGTGGTTTGTCCCGTAAGGCTTTTCAACATATCGTTTAGATAATGAGGTGATACAACTAATTTTTCGGTAAAATATTGAACCGTTGGCAATCCTTCTTCATTGTAGCTCTTATTTTTAAAGTAATTAAGCAGTAAATCTTCAAATTTCAAGAACAAATCATTAGATGCTTTTTTTCTTGTAATAAATTGACGATTATAAAAGCGGTTGCAGTAATTTAATAACAAATCGATATGAGAAATTACTACATCCTGTGTATAATTATCAATCATGGCTTGTATTTCCAGTTGCAAATTTTGCATTAAGCCCGAGATAATAATTTCTTCTTTGTCGGATAGATGTAAGGCTTCGTTAGTGGCGTAAGAGAAAAAACCATATTCTTTGATGCGTTTTGCTAAAGCATAACTCTGCATAAAATCGGGATGAAAAACAAGCATCCAGCCTTCTACTTTGGTTGAGCTATTTTCTTCAATCGAAAACTTTTGTTTTGGAGCAAAAAATGTCATTATTCCATCATCAAAATCGTAATACTGTTGCCCGTATTTAATTTTTCCATCAAAATTCTTTTTCAAATAAACAGTATAAAAATTATAAACAATACTATTCATTTCTTCACAAATTGAAACCGCAATATCTTCTAAATTTACTACACTTACCAAAGGATGTGTTGGTTTTTGGATGTTCAGAAAATCATGAAGTTCTGAAACGGAGTTGAGAAAATATGTTCTGCTATTTTTCATTGTATAAAATTAAAATAAAATAGCGGACAAGTAAATCACTCATCCGCTGTTTTAAAATATTATAAATTAACCCCTTTCATTGATGCAACATCATATCTATCTCCGGTAATAGTACCCAAAGGAATTATGCTTTCCAAGCGGTTTAAATCTTCTTGAGTTAGCAACACAGCGGCAGCAGCTATATTCTCTTCTACATATTTCACCCGTTTTGTTCCCGGAATAGGAGTATGTCCTTTGGCAATAACCCAGGCAATAGCCAATTGTGCGGAAGTGATGTTTTTTTCGGCTGCTACTTTTTTAATTTCATTGACTAATTCTACATTTTTATAAAATTGTTCGCCTTGATATTTAGGTATCGATTTTCTGAAATCATTTTCATCAAAATCTTCCGGTTTTTGTATAGTACCATTTAAAAAACCTCTTCCTACGGGAGAATAGGCTACTAACCCAATGCACAATTCTTGCAGTGTAGCTAAAATACCTAGTTCTTCAATTTGTCTTTCAAACAGTGAGTACTCCGATTGAACGGCAGTAAGCGGGTGAATTTGGTGCGCTTTTCTGATTGTTTCGGAACTTACTTCCGAAAGACCAATATATTTCACTTTACCTTCTTTTACTAATTCACCCATTGCCTCTACGGTTTCTTCAATAGGTGTATTAGTATCCAATCTGTGGAGATAATACATGTCAATATAATCGGTACCCAAATTTTTTAATGAACGTTCAACAGCTTTCTTTACATAGGCTTTACTTCCATTGAAAGCCCATGTAGCTTGCCCATTTCCGTCAATTTCAAAACCAAATTTAGATGCAATGATGTACTTTTCTCTATTTCCTTGAATGGCTTTTGCAATTAGTTGTTCGTTAAGAAAAGGACCGTATATATCTGCCGTATCTAAAAAATTACCGCCTAACTCAAATGATCTGTGTATGGTTGCTATGGCTTCTTTTTCATCTGCTTTTCCGTAAATATCTCCTCCAAAACCAGTGGTCATACCCATACAGCCAAGACCTAATGCTGGAACAATTAATCCCTGACTTCCTAATTTTACTTGTTTAATAGTGCTCATAAAATTTCGTTTTAAATATTATAAACAAAGGTCAACATATTGCTTGTTAAAAAAGTATCCAAATGGTTTGAGATTGTATCCAAATCGGATAAAACATACTATTTTAAGGCAATTGATCAAATTTAGGTTTTCTGAATTTCTTTTTTCTCGTCACTAAATAATTATTTTGATTTTTAGAATCGTGTTGATCATTCCATTTCCATACTATTGTATTTTCTTAAAAACGATCTTATTAAAATTCCGGATTCATTCAAATCCGAATCTTTCCAATTTCCGGTTGAGCAAGCCGATTTTTTTAAAATAGAACAGGTTTCGTCTTTATCCGAAACTGACCAGGTTACCCAGCTTATCTTTCGGTTTTCCATCCAATTTATCCAACTTTTCCAAGATTCCATATCCAAATTTCCATCACCAGAAGCTTCCATTCCTGCAGACTCTGAGACAAAAAGGGGAATTCCTTTTTGTAAAGCATAATCAGCTTTATCCTGTAATTCTTTTTTGTGAGTAGCAGCATAAAAATGCAACGTATACATGATGTTTTTTTGATTCAGTATGGGATTATCCGCAACCAAATCTATATCCTGATCCCAGTGCGGACTTCCCACTAAAATGATATTATGGGAATCATTTTTTCGAATGACTTTTATAATTTCTTCCGAATAACGTTTTACTTCTGGCCAAGTTTCGTGATCGGGTTCATTAAAGATTTCGTAAAGGATATTCGGGAATTTTCCGTATTTCTTAGATATGCCATCAAAAAACACTTTTGCTTCAGCTAAATTGATATTGTGACTGTGCCAATCGATAATAACATAAATATCCGATTGTATAGCGCCTTGCACCACTTTCTCTATTTTTTCTTGCGCTGCTTTTGGATTATCCAAATACGAATTTTTCCCAAATTCAATTCCCATAGCAGCGCGAACTACCGTACAATTAAAATCTTTTAGCAACCACGAAACTGTTTTTTCATTATAAAATCGTGGCCACAAACTATGCCAGCCAAAACTCATTCCGCGTAACACTACTGCTTGTTTGTTTTCATCAAGCAATTGTGTGCCGCTAACACTTAGCTGTCCGTGTTGACTAACAAACTGAGCATTACCAATCGTACTAAAAAACAACAAAAAAGCAGTAACATTTTTCATGAACTTGGTTTATAAAGATAACTTTAAAGTGACTACATCATGAGAAGCAATTTCTGTTTTAAATACTTTTTCAGTAGTTCCTATACTTTTATTTTTCCATAAATCGGTTACTTTAAAAACCTGTTTGATAAAATTTGCTTCGTAACCAAAATCTAGGTCTTTTATGGTATGTTTTTTCCAATCAAAAGCAATTTTTTGAGTTGATTCGGTTCTGTTTAAAAAGGTTACAGCCCAATTTCCATCGGCTAAAGGTTTCACCCAAACTTCAACACCTTCCAAAACTGTGTATTTGAATCCTTGAATTCCGAGTTTGTCCTGATTAATAGCAATTAAATTTTTATTAGTTAAAATAGCTACCGTTTCTTTTGACATTTTTCTTAAATCATTACCCGAAAATAAGGGAGAAGCCAGCATACACCACAGACTAAAATGCGCTTTATCTTCGGTATCATTCATTTCGTTGCCTACTTCCATCATATCAAAATCATTCCAATGATCGGGACCTGAATATTTACGAATGTCTTTTCGCATATCGGCAATTTTCATGAAACCCCAAGAAGACCAATTTTCAGGATGCTTGTGTTCGCAATCAAAACAAGGATATATATCTCCCGAAATTCGCCACATATTTCCAAGTGGTTCTGCCCATTCCCATGGCTGGTTATCGCCCCATTCGCAAATGCTAAACAAAATTGGGCGACCTGCTTTTTTTAGCGCGTTACTCATAGTAGTATAGGCTTCTTTTGCGGTAATTCCTTGTGTATTACACCAATCGTACTTTAAAAAATCAATTTCTAAAGCAGCATAAAAACGAGCATCTTGGTATTCGTAGCCACGCGTTCCCGGATAACCCGCACAGGTTTTGGTGCCGGCACAATTATACAAACCAAATTTTAAGCCTTTACTATGCACATACTCAATTAAAGCTTTCATTCCGGTTGGAAATTTGGCAGGATCGGGAACCAAATTTCCGTTGGCATCGCGCTCACGAGTCATCCAGCCATCATCCAAAACAATGTAATTGTACCCAGCTGCTGCCATGCCGCTATCGACTAAATCATTGGCTATTTCTTTAACCAATTTTTCATCAATTCGGGTATCGAAAGTATTCCAAGAATTCCACCCCATTGGTGGTGTTAGTGCCAAACCTTCAAACTTTCCTCCCTCCTGTTGGTAGACATTTCCTTGACTAAAACTTAAAATAGTAACTAACAAGAATGCGATGGTACATGTGATTTTTTTCATATTTTTTTATTTGATTGTAAAATGAATTCAGCCGATTTTAATCCGTTAGATACAGCAGTAAGTTTGATTTCTCCCTTTCCGCCAGTAGTTTGCACGATTACTTGGGCCAATCCGTTAAATAATTTTCGTTTGTATTGTTGAGCGGGATGTAGCAATTGAATACAACCTAAACTTTGGTTTAGTACATCCCATGTATTCACTTTTAATAAAGGTGTGGCTACCACAGCAATGCTATTTTTTCCTGCCTTAAGGATTTTTTTATCTAACCTAAAAGTATCTCCTTTTGGGTTTTCGGGAATTGCATCGGCAATTAATTTTCCGTTAATATAAATCGATTGCGTTTTACCGACACTTTTATAAAACAAGGTTATAGCATTCGACTCAAAATGCGCCGGCAATTCAAAAGTGGAACGATACACTATATTTTTTACTTTTCCACCAAAATCAGCATTTCTATCCTCTAAAAAAGCTTTTTGCCACGAAGAATCATCTAATTCTTTCTTTATTTCGTTTGAAACCGAACTAGTGTTGCCGTATTTTTCTTTTAATGAATCTAATGGTAAAACCGTTATAGTCTCTAAAAATTTATCTGGTTCTAAAGAAGTCGGATTACCATTCCCAACTCCAATTATTTTGGCAGGACCGGAAATAGAGAAAGTTACATCATGATTAGCTGTAGGAACGTAAATACCGTTTTTATCTGTAGAACTTACTGTAATCATGGCCACATCATTTTCATTATATTGAAGCGTTTTTTTATTCGATTTTAATACTAATGCAGCCGATTGACCAGCGGTTTTAATAGTCTCTGTTTTTATTTTTTTACCCTTTTTGTAACCTATGGCTTCCAGCGTACCAGGTTGATATGGTACATTCCATTGTAAATGACCCTCTTTTTCAATTTTTTGTTTTCCTAAGCTCTTTTTATTCAAAAAAAGTTCCACCTCATCACAATTGCTGTAGACCCACACTTCGATGTTTTGATTTTCTTTACCCGCCCAATTCCAATGAGGCAATAAATGTAAAACCGGTTCATTTTGCCACCACGCTTTTAAATACCAAGCCGAATCTTTATAAAAACCACATTGATCAACCATTCCGAAATAGGTTCCCACCGAAGGCCAACCGTAAGGAGTGGGTTCACCTCGATAATCAAAACCAGTCCAAACAAACATTCCGGCTAAATATTTTCTAGAATTATAATATTTCCAACCGTCCTCGATGCTCAGAAAATTATCATTTGGTGATTTATCATAAGCCGGAATTATGTGTTTTTCATCATCTCTATAATAAGCGCCACGAGTTGCATTGGTACTCCCCTCCTCGGTTCCCCAAATACTTTGATTCGGGAATAATGCGTGCTGTTTATCGGTGCTTCGTTTGGCAACATAATTTACGCCAAGCAAATCAATTGTAGTGGTAACACCTTCGCTACCAATACCTCCACTAAAAGCAATAGTGGCTGGTCTGGTTTCATCAAGTGATTTTACAAAAGCTTGCATATTACTGGCTATTCTTGCACCAATATTACTGTTTTCTATAGCCCATTCTTCATTACCGATACTCCAACTTATGATAGATGGATGATTACGATCACGTGCTATTAATTTTTTCACATCGCCTAAATGCGTTTCGGTAATGCCCATTAATCTATTTTCATCAATGACCAAAATACCCATTTCATCGCAATACCCTAATAATTCGGGTGATGGTGGATTGTGGGAACAACGATAGGCATTGCTTCCGAAAGACTGTAAAACTTCCAATCGGTATTTTTGAACCGCGTCCGGAAGCGCAATACCTAAACCTGCATGATCTTGGTGATTATTGGTTCCTTTTATTTTTAATGATTTTCCGTTTAAGAAAAAACCATTATCGGAATCGAATTTTATAGATCGGATTCCGAATCGTGTTTCGTACATATCAACTAACTGTTTGTCTTTTAGAATCGACGTTTTCATCCTGTACAAATAAGGCGAATCGGTAGACCATAAGTTTGGATTTTGTACTTGTATTTCAGTTGTAAAATCATTTGACTCTCTTGGTTTTAAAGTAGCCTTTTCGATATTTTTTGAAGCTATTTGGTTCCCTTTCGAATCAAAAATGGCGTGTACTAATTGAAATTGAGCTGTTGCATTCGTATCATTCGAAACACTAGCCATTACATCAATAGTAGCCTCTGAAAAAGAATCATTAAGCATGGATTTAACAAAAGTTCCATTGCTAGCTACATGTAAATTATGGGTTTTGGTTAACCACACATGCCGGTAAATTCCGGCGCCTTCGTAAAACCAACCTTCTTCCATAGTGGCATCAACTCTAACTGCAATTGTATTTTCTCCACCGTAATTCAGGTACTCAGAAATATCATATTCAACTCCCAAATAACCACTATCATGCTGACCTAAATAATGTCCGTTGACCCAAATAATACTATTTCTAAAAATACCGTCGAAAACAATATGAATCCGTTTTCCATAATCTCCTGATGGAATGTCAATTTTTTTACGATACCAACCCACACTTTTTTCGGGAAAATTCCGACCGATAGCTTTAAAACCATGACTAAAACTGGCTTTTGGGCTAAATTCTTGTTCAACTGCCCAATCATGAGGCAAGTCTAATTTTCTCCATGCACGGTCATCAAAATCTTTGGCAGCGGCACCATCTCCAAAACCTGCTTTGGCCAAATAAGAAAAATAAGCTGTTCCGGTATTAAAATCTTTTTGAGCATCAAAAGGATGTCCAAAAGCAAACCGCCAATTTTTGTCGATGTTAATCCGTTCTCGATGGTTTTGACATTGAGCTGGAATGGTATAAAAAAAAGAGATTATTAAAAACGAAAGTATGCTGAAAAAATTCATAATTCAGGATTTGAAAGAGTCCGTTTAAAAAAGAATTCCCCAATTTTTCAACCGGGGAATTGCTTAACCAAACTCAAATAAAAAGAAATATCTATTTAAGGACAAAGCCCATTTCGTCTAACAATATGGTATTCCCTCCAAAATTGCCCGACTCTTGAAAAGTCAATTGGTCAAATGATGTAGGATTCCCTATTGTGGAGAAAGGAATTTCAATAACCGTCCATTGTGATGTAATCGCTTTTTGTATTTGATAAGCCCAACCGCCAAAAACAAAGGTTAATTTTGCATCAGGGTTTTCAGAAACTGATTTTACTTTTACGGTAAAAGATTTATACATAGATACATCCTTAGCATTAAATTTCATATCGGCACCACCCCAACCTGGAAAAACCAATTTTATTGATAAATTGCCTTGAGCCTTATCTTCAGTAAAATCAGTTGTAAACGCGCTACCATCCCATGTCCAATGGCCCGCATCCCCTTGAATAATATCGTCATATAATGCCGAACCGACTGCCATTTTAGAAGTAGCGGTTCCCGTTATATTGGTTACTGAGATTAATTTATTAGTAGAATTTGTCGGCATTGTAAATTTAATTTCTGTCAAAGTTGATGAAATAACAACTGCATCTGTTGTACCGACTTTCACAATTGGATCTAAAAAATACTTCCCGCTAACGGTAACCACTTCACCAGCTAATGCATTTATTGAATTAAACCAATTTATAGTGGGTGCTGGTGGAGCAACTATTAAATCATATACAACAGTACCCTTTTCTGTAACAATTTTTAGCTGATTAGAAGTATCGGCATAGGGTGTGTTTTCATCCACCATTACAATAATATCCGTATCCGTCACAAATGTGGATCTAAAATAGGTATCGTAATCGTTAAAATAAATTTTTTGTACGGAAGAAAATCCTTTACCATGAATTACATAATAATTATTAGGATCTACTTTAATTACAGGTTCTAATGGTTTTAAACTACCATCTTCATTATAACCTGACGGCATTACAGACTCAATTATGGGCGCTCCTGTATAAGCTTCTCCACCATCATCACTGGAACATGAAGTTAGAAGCACAAACAAAGTAAACAAACTAGTAAGACTACTTCTTAACATATATAAATTGATATTTTTCATCGCTTTAGTTTTAAATTATTTGAAAGTATAAGGAACAACCTCTCTTAATTTTGGATTTTTAATTAAATCATCGGCTGGATACGGCAATAATAAGTTAGATGCTGAAATAGAAATGTGTTTTTCAACCTCCTGATTTCCTCGATTTTGAGCTTCCATTATTTCTTTTGCTTTACTAAAAGGCAAACGACCTAAATCAAAATAGTAATCGCCTTCGCAAGCTAATTCTGCACGTCTTTCTTTAAAAATATCATCAAATGTTATAGTTGTTTTTTCTGGTAAACCAGCCCTTCTACGAACCGCATTAAACGATTTTAAAGCATTCGCATCAGAGGTACTTCCGGTTTGCGATCCTAAAAGGGCTTCGGCATGAATTAATAACAGTTCGGCATAACGCATCATATAGCTATTCATGCTACTTTCACCATTAAAGGGTCTGTTGAAAGGTCCTGTGATAGGCAAATTTTCTTTACCAATTACATATTTTTTTAAGCCTGCTCCCGAATTTTGCGCTTCATTTTCTTCTTCAAAAGTATACCCTAAAAGTATCTTTGAATCTACATCAAGTGTTTCGGCATAACTTAAATTAGGGTAAAAATCGCCTGGTAACATGAATGTTTCGATTCTTCTTTTATCTCCATTTTCATAAACATTGTGAATCAAATCTTGGGAAGGTGCAATTTGACCCGAATAAGAGGTTTCAACCAATCTATTTTCTGGTGCAAACAAGGTATTAGAAAAATTTCCTTCGAAGTAAGTTCCGGTTCCGGTCCATTGCCAAGAAAAAATGGACTCTTGGTTGTTGTTGTTTTTTTGTAAAAACAAATCTGCAAAAGACATATTGGGCAATTCGTCACCACCTAATAATTTAAATTCGCCACTATTAATTACTTCTTGAGCCAATGCAGCAGCTTCGGCATATCTTTTTTGATACAAATAAACTTTGGCTAAAAATGCTTTTGCTGAGCCACTAGAAACATGCGCATTGGCAGCATAATCAGTTCCTCTGTCTTTTTTTCTCAAATTTTCGATAGCATATTTTAAATCCATTTCAATGAATTTATAAACATCTTCTGTTGGATTACTTGGAACCACAAAATTTTGAGAATAATCCGCATTATTTTCAATAATAGGAACATTTCCCCATAATCTTACTAAAAAGAAGTACGAAAATGCGCGAATAAAATGGCATTCACCTAACGTATTTTTAAGTGCTTCCTCGCTAACCTCAGGACCAACACTCTGTGGCAATGTATTGATGTAGGCATTAGAATTGGCAATAGCACCATAACAGGAACGCCATGCATCCGAAATAAAACTTTGTGAATTGGTGAAACTTAAATCGGTAAATTTTCCAAAATCGTTATAGACATCCGCGTACATATTTCCCGAAATAACATCTGTTATTCCAAAAAAAGCTGATTTATTCATATTAAACCAAACAATTCCATATAATCCGTTGGTTGCATTGTCTAGTTTTTCATCCGAATTATAATAGTTTCCCATAGTTGGCGCTCCTTCAGCCGGCACATCAATAAAATCTTGTGAACAGGATGATGAAAACAGCATTAAACCAGCTAGTACTAAACCACTTGCCTTTTTATATATATTTTTTTTCATTGTTTTCTTAATTAAAATTCAACATTAAAACCAAAAGTAATTTGTCTTGGTACCGGATATCTTCCATTGTCAATACCCGACAATAAAGCATCTTGGTTGTAGGCTCCTACTTCGGGGTCATATCCTTTAAAATTTGTAAAGGTGTAAAGGTTTTGTCCTGATGCGTATATTCTTAATCTTGATAATTTGATTTTTGAAATCATATCTAATGGCAAAGAATATCCTAATGTTACATTTTGAATTCTTAGATAAGAACCATCTTCTATCATACGGCTTGAAATAGCGTTATTTATATGATCATAAGTTGATGGTCTAGGAAATGCGGCATCAATATTGTCTGCTCTGTAAAAATTAGCAGCTTCAGTCAAATAGTTTGTTCCAATATTACTATTCATAGTACCTGAATGACGTGTTAAATTCATCAAGTCATTTCCAACTGTTCCCTGAAGAAAAATAGATAAATCCACGTTTTTGTATTTGAAATTATTGGTAAATCCATAAGAAAATTTCGGATTTGGATTTCCTATTGCAACCAAATCACTTTGATCAATAATACCGTCGTTATTTTGATCTTTATAAATCACATCTCCTTTAACAAAATCGGGCATTAACGAGTTTGTTCCGTTTTTTAAAACCACTTTATTTCCTGAGGCATCAGTATGTCCGTAAGCGGTTAAGTCAGCATCGGAACGATAAATTCCTACTGCTTCATAACCATAAAAAGATCCAATTGGCAACCCCTCTTGTGTTCTGGATACTGCTACCGTGTTATATGCCAACGTATTCATACTTTTGGTAATGTTTAAACCTGCCATATTGGTAACTTTATTCACGTAACGAGTAAAGTTTAAACTGGAATTCCAAGAGAAATTTTCGGTAAACTTATTATCATAACTTAAAGTAAACTCTACCCCTTTATTTTCCATACTACCAAGATTAAAGTACGGCGGATTTACCCCACCTTCATAATCTCCACCTCCTGAAAGGAAATTGGGTAACGGCACTTGATAAAGGAAATTTTTTGAAACTTTTTTATAAACATCAAAAGCAGCTGAGAATTTAGAATCAAATAAAGTAAAATCTAAACCTAAATTGGTTTGTTCTTGAGTTTCCCATTTTAGATCTTTATTAGGTGTATTAGAAGGCAAATATGAAGTCCCCATAGTACTATTCACAATATGAAGGTTTGACTCGTATAGGTTATTACCAATTTGATTATTACCCGTTTGCCCCCATCCGAATCGGAATTTAATATTATCCACATATTTTTTAGTGTTTTCCATAAAGGCTTCGTTTGACAATTTCCAAGAACCCCCAAAAGAACTAAACACACCCCATTTATTTCCAACAAAAAACTTTGAAGAACCATCCGCTCTAACTGAAGCCGTAAGTCCATAACGATCAGCATAATCATACACCACCCTTCCTAAATAAGAAGATAGGGTTTGAGTACCACTATAAGGGCTACCTATAATAGCTTTATTTAAATCGGATGCCGCTAAGGAATGATCGCTATTGTCTTTATATCCTGTTGCATTTATGGAGTATCCCTCCCAATGTGCTCTATTGGATTCTTGAACAGCCAAAACAGTAAAATTATGTTTGCCAATAGTATTGCGATAGGTCAACATATTTTTTAAGTTCCAAGAATTGCCTTCGGATGGGTTATAATACAAATTAGCATAAGCCTTAACCGCATTTCCTAAGGAATACATAGGATCAAATTGTTGCCCTAAATTATTATAAATGTATCCTCCTACTTCAAAACGATAATCTAAACCTTTAAGAATATCTACCTGCGTATAAAAATTTCCTGAATAATTTTTTCTAACCAATGTATTAGAACCTAATAATGAAGTTGCAACTGGGTTAACAAATGAAGTTGCTCCTCCTGAAGGTGGCCCTGCAAAAGCACCCGATAATTCATAAACCGCTACATCGGGAGTAGCTAATAATGAGGTAGCTACTACTCCGTTAAATTGCCCGTTTAGAGTCAATTTTTCATCGGTAATAGTACCGCTAACGTTAGCTCCTACTTTTATAAAACTGTTTACTTTTGCATCCACATTGGCTCTAAAATTATATCTTTTAAATCCGGACTCTATTACAATTCCTTCTTGATTTAAAACCCCTCCAGAAATGTAATACGTAACACTTTCTTTACCGCCAGAAAAAGACAATTGGTTCGACTTCATAAACCCCGTTTGGTAAATAGCATCTTGCCAATCGGTTCCTGCTCCTAAAAGTTCAGGATGTGCAAATTCTGGTCGTTTTGAAGTTGGATCATACACATCAGCCAACGCATTTTGATGGATGGCATATTCTTGTAAATTCATTGAAGACAACTTTTTTGGCAGATTACTGAAAGAATATGAATTTTCATAAGTTAATTTCCCAGTTCCTTTTTTACCCGATTTAGTGGTAACAATTATAACCCCATTCGCACCACGAGAACCATAAATGGCTGTTGCCGAAGCATCTTTCAAAATATCAATGGACTCAATATCATTAGGATTAATCAATGAGAGCGGACTTAAAGTAATGTTACCTGCATTTGAAAAATTAGAATTTCCTGAAGCATTCCTACCAGAAGTTGACGAATTACGAGCATCTCCAGAAATTGGAACACCGTCAATTACATATAAAGGCTCATTGGTACCTGTTAAAGAGGAAACCCCACGAATACGAACCGAAACATTACTTCCTGGTTCACCCGAATTGCTATTTATCACAACTCCTGCAGCCTTACCTTGCATCATTTGATCAAAAGAAGCCATTTTTAGGTTTTCCATGTCTTTAGAACTAATACTCGAAATGGCGCTGTTAACATCTTTTCGTTTTTGTGTCCCATATCCAATAACCACCACATCCTTTAAATCTTCAGCATTGGGTTTTAAAACAATGTTTAGTACTGATTTTCCATCAATATTAATTTTTTGCGTAGTAAATCCAATAAAAGAAAAAGACAATGTGCCATTGGATGGCGCTACAATTTCATATTTCCCGTCATAATCGGTAGAAACGGTAGTTGATCCGCCTACTAAAGTAATATTTGCCCCCGGAATACCAAGTCCTGAAGGATCGCTTACCGTACCTGAAATTTTAGATTGAGCTAAAACAATATTGCTCACAAAAAACAAGGCCATCAACGGAATGCATTTAGGATATGCCTCCCTATGAAATAAATTAGACAATAGTTTTTTCATAATTAAAGTTTAGTTAGTTAAAATTGATTTATTGGTTTGAATCTAATTCGGATAAATAAAATGGTATCAATAGGGTTTAACAAATCTATAACACTAACACTAATATAATTAATAAAATAACATCATTTATTGATAATATTTTTACATTTTAAACTTTAAAAAACACATATAAAAAAAATAGCCATCTTTTTTTATCATAATCGTAATAATGATTAAAAAAACAGCTATTTTAATAAATTAAAAACAAGAAAAATAGAAAAACGCAAACGATTTCGTAAATATAATACCAACAAGTAACAAAAAAGTATCAGTTATAAAATTCGTTTCATTCCCGAAAAATCTTCCCGATATTGACTGGGAGTACAATTTTTTATTGATTTAAAACTTCGATTGAAATTGGCGATATTATTAAAACCTGACTTGTAAGCTACTTCCGAAATACTCATATCTTTCTCTACCAACCAACGAGCAGCATATCCTATACGAACATCATTTATGTAATTAACAAATGTTTTTCCGGTTCGTTTTTTTATAAATCGGTTAAACGAAATACTCGACATGCTGGCCACTTTTGACACATCTTCGAGTGTTATCTTTTCGGCAAAATTATTTTGTACATACTCATAAACCAATTTCATTTTATCATAATCATCAAACGTATCAAAATCTACAGTATAGGTAGACAACAACCGTTGGTTACGAGAATTAGCTAAGTCGTATAAAATAGAGGTTATTTCTAAAAAATAATCCATACCATCTAATTTTGAAAGCTTTAGCAACCTTATCTTTAACTCTTCGGCCGTTTTTTTAGAGAATAAAATACCGTGAATAGAACGATTGAACATGTCACGAATCGGCATCATAATCCGACGAGACAACAGCGACTCATGAAATAAATCATTATGAAATTGAATGGTTATTTCGTGAATTTTTTTGCATTTGCAAGTATTTAATTCCCAACCATGATACAAATTTGGTCCAATCAAAACCAATTCGATATCATCAATTTCTTCAATATTATCTCCCACAACCCGACGAACTCCTTTTCCGTTTACGATAAAATTAATTTCGAATTCAGGATGATAATGCACCGGAAAATCAAAACTATCTTTTACCCGATCAAATACCAAAAAACTATCCTCATCTGACAATGGAGCAATTTCCCGCAAAAAATTTTTAGAATCTCCCATACCTTGTTATTTAAAATTAAACATCCAAACAGAAACTTTTTATGCAATAATATGATATATAATTGATAAAATAATATTAAATGAAACAATAAGATCGAATTATCTTTGAAAAACCAGATTGTGAAGTTTACAAAAAGAAGCCTATAAAAAAACCATATTTGTTTTAATAATGGTTTTTGTTTAAAATTTAAACAATATTATCGCTATTTTTATAGGTTTACGATTAAATGTAATAATGCCCTTTTTTAAAAATAAATCAATATTCATCTTAGTAGCACTCAAATGAATTTATACGCAAGTCTTTTACTTTCAGCCCTTTTGAATTTTAATGCCTGTAGTGACTCCGTCGTTAAAAATGATACTATTTTATCATTGTCGGACAAAAATGCAACCCAACAAACTGTTAATTTATATCAAAAGTTAGGACAACTCACTCAAAAGGGAATTTTGTTTGGCCATCAAGATGATTTGGCGTATGGTGTAAATTGGCGGTACGAAAAAGGTCGAAGCGATGTAAACGAAGTAGTAGGCGATTATCCGGCCGTTTATGGATGGGATATTGCCGGGATCGAAAATGATAAATCCGTAAATATTGACGGAGTTCCCTTTGATAAAATGAAATCATATATTACTGAATCGAATGCTCGTGGAGGAATTAATACAATTAGCTGGCATTTTGACAATCCTGAAAGTGGAAAAAATGCTTGGGATAATCAAGAAAATTCTTTAAAAACTATTTTACCTGACGAAAAAAACCACAAAAAATTCACCTCTTGGCTAGACAAATCGGCTGTATTTTTTCTATCGTTAAAAGATAAAAATGGTAAAAATATACCCATTCTTTTTAGGCCTTTCCACGAATTAACCGGTAATTGGTTTTGGTGGGGAAAGGGAAAATGTGAACCTGAAGATTTTAAAAGGGCTTGGAAATTCACAAAGGATTATTTACAAAAAAAAGGTGTTCATAATTTAATTTATGTTTACAATACAGCTGATTTTAAAACTAAGGAAGAATTTTTAGAATATTATCCCGGAGATAATTATGCTGATATTCTCAGTTTTGACAAATACCAATATAAAGATCCTACCAAAGACAATTCGTTTGTAGAAGATTGCCAA
Source organism: Flavobacterium agrisoli (assembly GCF_016522065.1). Lineage (GTDB taxonomy): Bacteria > Bacteroidota > Bacteroidia > Flavobacteriales > Flavobacteriaceae > Flavobacterium > Flavobacterium agrisoli. The sequence continues at coordinate 1,066,353 of NZ_JAEHFV010000001.1, forward strand.
AAACAATTTAAAATTATGAACGAAGTGGCACAAGAAAAAGACAAATTGATGGCTTTTGCCGAAACCGGTTACGAGCAAATTCCGTATGCCAATTGGTGGACCGATACCTTGTTAAAAGCTATTGGCGATTATCGTATTTCGTATGTTTTAGTTTGGAGAAATCACGGATTCAACGAGCACATGAACCCGCCTCACATGCATTATTATGCTCCATATACGGGACAAAAAAGTGCCGCTGATTTTGTACGTTTTTACCAATTACCACAAACTCTATTTGAAAAAGACATTCAATAAAAAAACCATAAACCCACTATTTAACCCAACCAAATGCAAGAAAAAATAAGTTTAAAAGAAAAAATTGGTTACGGACTAGGTGATGCCGCTTCTTCTATGTTTTGGAAAATTTTCAGCATGTACCTGTTGTTTTTTTATACCGATGTTTACGGCTTAGCACCCGCCGTTGTGGGAACCATGTTTTTAATTACGCGTATTTGGGATTCCTGTTTCGACCCTATAGTGGGCATCCTATCTGATAGAACATTGACCAAATGGGGGCGGTTTAGACCGTATTTACTTTGGGTTGCAGTGCCTTTTGCCATCATTGGTGTATTAACTTTTTACACGCCCGATTTTGATGAAAAAGGGAAAATAATCTATGCCTATGTTACCTATTCGTTGATGATGATGGTCTATTCGCTCATTAATGTGCCCTATGCCTCTTTACTAGGCGTCATGTCTTCCGACCGAAAAGATCGCAATACACTTTCTTCGTACCGAATGGTGTTTGCCTTTGGCGGAAGTTTACTTGCGCTTTGGCTTATTGAACCTTTGGTAACCTATTTTGGTGGCAATTTGAATTCTAAAACCGGTTGGCTAGCCACCATTGCCGTTTTCGGATGCATAACTACAGTGTTTTTTTGGTGTTGTTTTTTTTGGACAAAAGAACGCATTCAGCCCATTTCGGATGAAAAACCCAATTTAAAATCGGATTTAAAGGATTTGCTGAAAAACAAACCTTGGTGGATTTTACTAGGAGCTGGAATTGGAGCTTTGATTTTTAATTCCATCCGTGATGGAGCAGCCATTTATTATTTTAAATATTATGTAAGCAGCGCTGTCAATTTTGATTTTACCTTGTTTGGAGAAACTTTTCACATGACAACCACTTCATTTTATTTGGTATTGGGGCAAGCTGCAAATATTATCGGAGTAATAATTGCCAGTCCGATTGCTAATAAAATCGGAAAGAAAAAAACCTTTTTAGGAGCCATGTTTATCGCGGCTGTTTTAAGCGTTATTTTTTACTTTTTTGGGAAGGAAGATGTGTTATTAATTATGACTTTTCAAGTACTTATAAGTATTTGCGCGGGCTGTATTTTTCCTTTAATCTGGTCAATGTACGCCGATAGTGCCGATTATTCCGAATGGAAACAAGGACGTCGTGCTACCGGATTAGTATTTTCGGCTTCTTCCATGTCGCAAAAATTCGGCTGGACCATCGGAGGAGCTGCAACAGGTTGGTTATTGGCTTATTATGGTTTTGTTGCCAATGCCGAACAAACTGCCGGAACCCAAAACGGAATTCAATTAATGTTAAGCATTTTACCCGCTATCGCCGCTGCCATTTCGGTTTTATTTATTCTTTTTTATCCGCTTAGCGAAGAAAAATTACAAGAAATTGAAACCGATCTAAATAAACTCAGAAACGCAACAAATTAACAAACTAGTTACAGTAAACATGACAACATCATTTAACCTTTTCGAAAAGCGTAAAATTGCGCTCGAAAAAGAACATAGCGCATTGATTGAACAAAAAAACCTACCGCAATCTAAAATTAGTAATGGTATTTACCAACGCTATGAAAACCCTGTGGTAACCGCAGCTCATATTCCGCTAAATTGGCGTTTTGATTTTGATAAAAAAACCAATCCTTTTTTACAGGAACGCATCGGAATAAATGCTGCCTTTAATGCTGGCGCGATAAAATGGAATGGCAATTACATCCTAGCGGTTCGTGTGGAAGGCATTGATCGTAAATCGTTTTTTGCCCTTGCCGAAAGCCCCAACGGAATTGATAATTTCAAGTTTTGGGAGCAGCCTTGTGTAATTCCGCAAACCCTAGAACCCGATACTAATGTTTACGATATGCGACTAACGCAGCACGAAGACGGTTTTGTTTACGGTATTTTTTGCACCGAAAGAAAAGACCCAAAAGCGTCAAAAGGAGATACAAGCTCGGCCGTAGCCAATGCCGGAATTGTTCGTACCACAGATTTACTAAACTGGGAACGTTTGCCTGATTTAATTTCGAATACCGGACAACAACGCAACGTAGTGCTTCATCCCGAATTTGTAAACGGAAAATATGCCTTGTACACCCGCCCACAAGATGGTTTTATAGATGTAGGAAGTGGTGGTGGAATTGGTCTAGGTTTCATAGATGACATGAAAAATCCGGTAGTTCAAAACGAAAAAATAATTTTTGGCAAAAAATACCATACTATTTACGAGTTAAAAAATGGTTTAGGGCCCTCGCCTATTAAAACCGAAAAAGGTTGGTTGCATTTGGCACATGGGGTTCGAAATACTGCTGCTGGTTTGCGCTATACTTTGTATATGTTTATGACCGATTTAAACGACATTAGCAAAGTAACGCATGTTCCCGCTGGGCATTTTATGGGTCCTGAAGGAATTGAAAGAGTTGGTGATGTATCCAATGTATTATTTTCGAACGGTTGGATTGCCGATGAAGATGGCACTGTTTACATTTATTACGCTTCGTCTGATACTCGTATGCATGTTGCCGTTTCGTCGATTAATCAATTGGTCGATTATGTGACGCAAACACCCGAAGACAGTTTTATTTCGGCAGGATCTGTCAATACAATTATAGATTTAATTTCAAAAAACAAAGACATATAAACCGTGAATGCGTCATTAAACCAACTTCAAACCGAATTAACTCAGGAGCTCGAAAGTATTTTAAACTATTGGGTAAAATATACTATTGACTCGAAAAATGGCGGTTTTGTTGGTCAAATTGATTATAAAAATGACATTATTTCCAATGCCGAAAAAGGCTCGGTTTTAAATGCTCGGATTTTATGGAGTTTTTCTGCGGCTTACAGTATTTCGCAAAAGGAAAACTACAAAAAAATGGCCAATCGCGCTTTTGACTATTTTTCGAATTATTTTTACGATACGGAGTTTGGCGGTATTTTTTGGAGCGTTACCGCCGAAGGAAAACCAAATGACACTAAAAATCAAATTTATGCTTTGGCATTTGCCATTTATGGTTTATCCGAATATGTTGCCATTTCTCAAAATAAAAAAGCCTTAGATTTGGCTATTTCCTTATACCAACAAATTGAAAAATATAGTTTTGATAAGGAAAACAACGGCTACTTGGAAGCTTTTACACGTTATTGGAAACCACTTGATGACTTGCGTTTGAGCGAAAAAGATGCCAATGAAAAAAAAACCATGAATACGCATTTGCATATTGTGGAAGGCTATGCCAATTTGTATAAAATTTGGAAAAATGAGGCTTTAAAAGAACGTATTGAGAATTTGTTACAGGTTATCGAAAAGCATTTTATCAATACCAAAACAGGGCATCTTCACTTATTTTTTGATGAAAAATGGAACGAAAAAGAAGATGTAATTTCGTATGGCCATGATATTGAAGCGGCTTGGTTACTCTTGCAATGTGCCGAAATCATAGAAAATAAAAGCTTTATTCAGCGTTTTCAACAATACGCTTTGCAAATTGCCAATGCCACTATCGAAGGAATCGACACCGACGGCGGATTATGGTACGAAAAAGAAATACATAACAATCATTTGATTCGAGAAAAGCACTGGTGGCCACAATCGGAGTTGCAAATTGGTTTTTTTACCGCTTTCGAATTGACAGGAAATCAACGCTATTTAGAAATGGTGTTTCGCAATTGGGAATTCACCAAAAAACACCTAATAGACCATCAAAAAGGCGAATGGTTTTGGGGAATTTATGCTGATTATTCGATTATGCCAAAAGACAAAGCTGGTTTTTGGAAATGTCCTTACCACAACACCCGGGGCTGCATCGAACTTTTGCAACGCATTCCGAATTATCAAATATAAAACCAAACAATAAATGCATAAACTTCATTTGAAATGTTTCAAAAGCATATCCTAGAAGTAACAAAACTAAATGGTCATCCTAAAAATAGAAAAATGAAACTTTTAAAAAAGCTACTCTATTTCACCTTTTTCACCACGATTATAATGCATTCGCAAGAACGAATCACGGTCAAAGGAAACCAATTTTATAAAGGCAATAAACCGTATTCGTATATCGGAACCAATTATTGGTACGGCAGTTTATTAGCTTCAAAAAAAATAGGCGACCGAAAAAGACTAATGCGAGAATTGGATTTGATGAAAAAAAACGGCATAGACAACCTCCGGATTTTGGTCGGTGCCGATGGTGGTACTTACGATTATACGGTGCGGCCCGCTTTGCAATACGAGCAAGGAAAATATGATGACGATTTACTTGATGGATTGGATTTTTTAGTAGCCGAAATGGGCAAACGAAACATGTATGCCGTTTTGTATTTAACCAATAATTGGGAATGGTCCGGTGGCTTGTCGCAATATTTAGAATGGAATGGGCATGGAAAAATTCCTATTCCGAATATTTCGCCTAATACTTGGCCAGAATTCATGTCGTACACCGAAAAATTCCACAGTTGTGCCCCCTGCATGAAAGCGTTAGAAAATCACGTGAAATTTATTATCGGTAGAACCAATTCGTATTCCAAGAAAAAATATACCGAAGATAACACCATTATGGCTTGGCAAGTTGGCAACGAACCGCGTTTGTTTACCGTAGAAAACGAAGCAAAATTTACATCCTGGTTAAATGCTATTGTGGATTTAATAGAAAGTATTGACCCTTATCATTTAATTTCAACGGGTTCTGAAGGTAAAAACAGTTCAAATGACAGTATGGCTATTTTTGAACATACACACCAAAATCCGAATATTGATTATTTAACGATGCATATTTGGCCCAAAAACTGGAATTGGTTCAAAGCCGATGAGGCCGAAAAAACGTTACCGCAAACATTAAAAAATGCGGGCCAATATATTGACGAACATATTGAAGTGGCCAATCATTTAAAACGCCCCATCATTATCGAAGAATTTGGCTTACCAAGAGCAGCTGAATCCTTGTCGGATACCACATCGGTAGCCAATCGTGATGTTTTTTACGACTTTGTATTTAACCGAATTGTGATGAGCAAAAAAAATAACGGTCCGTTACAAGCCGCAAATTTCTGGGGATTTGGAGGCGAAGGAAAAGCGGTTACACCTGATGGTCACTGGAAACCTGGTGATCCCTTAACAACCGACCCCCCGCAAGAACCACAAGGCTTGAATTCAGTTTTTTCAACCGATAAATCGACTTTGAATATGGTGAAGAAATACAACAAAATAGTGCATCAAATGCCTTAAGTATTTTTCTAATTCCATATTCTTAAAAATTGGGAATACTTAGATAATAAAAGTAGTATTGGAGAGTAAATCTTTTATTTCCCTTTTTCGGAATTCTTTTTAATATGATCCAATACTCTATTGTGAATTTTATGAATAATTAAATTACTCCATTTTTGCCAGTAAAAAGTGGGTCTGATATTGTGATAGTACCAAGTTGTTCCTTCTAGTAAAGTTTTGCCATTTTCTAGTTCGATTAATTTAAATTGGCCTTTTCTTGAAACAAAATAATCATGTAAATGTGGTGCATCAATTTTCCAAAAACTTAATTCTTTCATTGGGGCAGGTTGCTCAAGAACATCAAATTTTAACAGTTTCCCTTCATGCCAAACTGTTATGGGTTCTACAAAACTTCCTGTCGTAAAATTACAATACCTAATAGAACCTACTCCCCTTCCCACAATTTTTGCGTTAATCGGATATGCAATTCCGGTTTTAAAAATAAATTCAGTTGGATCATCTAATGGAGGGAATTCAATCACATTTTTCCAAACCTCAATTGGTGTTGCGTTTATAACAATTGAAGTGGTCACAGCTGTTAATTCGGGTTTTATTTTATTTTCGACAAATGAAGTTAAAGGAATTAGTACTACAAGAATTAACAAAACCGAAGGGGTGGAGTTATTGTTTCTTTTTAGCAAACTATATCCTATCAAACTTCCAAAAAATGTTAATCCAATTCCGATTGGTGCTGCCATTACAATACATATCAGTCCCTCAATTGCAAAAAGAATTAAGGCACATGTACAAATTCCAAGAGTTGAAAATCCAATATAAATAGCATCACTCTTCGAAATTTTGTTTTGGTAACCGTAAAGAACTGTAGAACAAAAGCCAATTAAAAAAGGTGTTAGTATAAAAAGGGCTATGCCATATTCCCTAATTCCATAAATTCCCCATAGTGATAAAACACCCGCAATACATACTGTAATTATTATTGAAATCCACTTTCGTTTTCTTTCTGATAATTGAGATAATTTGCCAACTAGTTTCATTTATTTAATTTTAGCTTTTGGTTTATCGGTTAAAAGAACGGTTTTAGTTTCATAAAATAGGCATAAGACCTCCTTATAGATTCTAACATTCTAATTTTTCAAAATGATTTTTACTTTAATCCATTTCAGATTTAAAATAATTTTAAAATCCAATAGAAACTCAAACATACTAAAAAACAACAAGCATGCTCTAAAATCTTCAAATTGATTTTTCAGAAAAACAGAAGTGACTATTATTTTAACTCAAAACTACTTTCTAAACTTTTATCAGAACTTCCACCAACCATAACTTTGAACGTTCCTGGTTCTACTAAATAATTCCCATCATTATCATAAAAACCAAGTTCTTTTTCGGTTAAAGCAAATTGAACCGTTTTGGTTTCCCCTTTTTTCAAGCTTACCAATTCAAAGCCTTTCAATTCTTTTACTGGTCTTGCCAAACTAGCCGCCACATCTTGAATGTACAATTGTGCCACTTCTTTTCCGTCATAATTCCCTGAATTGGTTATATCCACAGAAACTACTACCGGATCACCTTTTGCAAAAGCAGCTTTATTAATTTTTAAATTTTTATAGTCGAAAGTAGTATAACTCAGTCCAAAACCAAAAGGATAGAGTGGTGTTTTTTCAGAATCCATATAATGCGACCAAAACACATTAGTATCACTATTGTTCGGTCTACCTGTATTGTAATTGTTGTAATAAATAGGCACCTGACCCACATTTCGAGGGAAAGACATTGGCAGTTTTCCGCTTGGGTTATAATCTCCGTATAAAACTTGCGCTACAGCATTACCGGCTTGTGTACCTAAATGCCAAGCCTCTACAATGGCGGGAATATGTTCTGCCGCCCACGGCAATGCCAACGGTCTTCCGTTGTTTAATACCAAAACCACATTTGGATTTACTTTGTAGATTCCTTCCAACAATTCTTGCTGAAGTCCGGGTAAATCGAGGTTGGTTCTGCTTCTTCCCTCACCGGATTGAAACCCTATTTCTCCTAAAACCATTACAACCACATCGGCATTTTTCGCCACTTTTTTAGCTGCTTCAAAACCACTTTTATCAGTTGTATTAAAAACCAATTCGTCTTTAAAAGCCTGTTTACTGATTACTAACTCGGCTCCTTTTTCAAAAGTCAATTGATTGTCTTTATACTGTTGCATTCCTTCCAAAACAGAAACGGCGGTATTGTCTTCAGCGGCGATTCGCCAACTTCCTAAAGGGCTGTTTTTATCATTAGCCAAAGCACCAATCAATGCAATTTTTTGACCCGATTTCTTTAACGGTAATAGATTTTTATCATTTTTCAATAAAACGATGGATTTTTTAGCCATATCCAAAACACCCTCGTGATTCGCTTTGTTACCAATGACATTTTTTTCCCTTTTTTCGTCACAATATTTATAGGGATCATCGAACAAACCTAATTCAAATTTCACTTTTAAAATTCGGCGAACCGCATCATCCACCAAGCTTTCTTTCACTTTTCCAGATTCGACCAATTTCACCAATTCTTTGATATACAAATGTGATTCCATATCCATATCCGAGCCCGCTACCACAGCTTTCAAAGCAGCTTCGTTTCCGTCCTTTGCAAAACCGTGTGGAATCATTTCTCGGATAGAAGCCCAATCGGATACTACAAAACCATCAAAACCCCATTTCCCTTTCAAAATATCACGCTGTAAAAAGACATTTCCCGTTGCCGGAACGCCATTTAAAATATTAAAAGAATTCATGAGTGTACGAACGCCAGCATCTACAGCGGCATGAAAAGGTGGCAAAACCGAATTGAATAATTTAGAATTACTCATATCTACCGTATTATAATCCCGCCCCGATTCTGCGAAACCATAGGCTGCAAAATGTTTGGCACAAGCCGCAATAGTATTGGTCGCGGCTAAATCTTTCCCTTGAAAACCTTTTACTCGAGCGACTGCTACTTTACTACCTAAATAAGGATCCTCACCAGCACCTTCCATAACACGTCCCCAACGAGCATCTTGTGAAATATCCATATTGGGACCAAAAGTCCAATTAATTCCTGACGCCGATGCTTCGTCTGCGGCAATTGCAGCCGACTTTTGAATGGCTTCCAAATCCCAACTAGCTGCTTCAGCCAACGGAATTGGACTCAACGTTTTATACCCATGAATTACGTCAAACCCAATAATTAACGGGATTCCCAATCGGGTTTCTTCGACTGCGATTTTTTGTACCGCACGCACTTCTTTTACCCCTCGAACCGTTAACATAGAGCCTACCCAACCTTTACGTAAATGTTCGTATTTCAGCTCGGCACTACCCCCTTTGGGAGCCGGTCCGGTGACATCCCAAAAACCATTGTATTGATTCATTTGTCCGACTTTCTCTTCCAATGTCATCTCTTTCAATAACAACTCAACTCGTTCATTAATCGGTTTTGATTTGTCTAAATGTGCCTTTTTTTGTGCTTCCATACTACAAACTATTAACAGGGAAAAAAGCCCTATTATTCCTTTTTTATTTTTGATCATATTCTTTTGAGCTAAAAGATGAAGCCGGTAAATTGGCTTTGTTAAATAAAACAGCCAAGTCGGTATTTTTCCAGGCAAAACGAACATCAGTAGGGTGCTTCACTTTTTTTGAAGTTACAATAACCTTGTTGTTTTTTACCATCGCATCGCCAGGAAAAAATAGGCCATCTGTTCCCGCTAATTCAAATTGGTGGTTTTTATCGGATGAAAAATGAAGACTCTCGGCATGATCAAAAGTCACTTCAACAAGATTATTTTTAACTGTAAAACTTTTGAATAATGGCGATTGTGACAGTCCCACATTTGCTTTATAATTTTCTGAAAGAGCCAAATTAGCCAAACGAACCCCTACCGATTTTTTATCTTTTGGGTGAATATCATCTATGTGAGCAATATCGCTAGTGACCACCAAAGCCGTTTTAGCTGTATTTTGTACTACTTTGCGCTGTAAATCGCGAATGACCACCCCATCTTGGCCGTTCCCGCCATACTTAAAAGGAGCAATTTGTACGATGTAAAAAGGAAATTCCTGCTTCCATTTTTCTCGCCAAGAAGCAATTAAAGCTTCGAGCGTTTTATCATAAATTTTCGAACCTACATTACTTTCGCCTTGGTACCACAAAACCCCAGCAATTTCAAAACCAACTATCGGATTAATCATAGCGTTAAAAGCACGACCTGGTTGACGAGGACCATATTCTTGTTCATTCAATTTTTTAGCTGCTGCTAAAAGATTTTCATCGTTTTGAACCACGTCTTCTGGCATCCAGATTTCGGCAGGCGTTCCTCCCCAATTAGATGAAATCAATCCGATAGGTACATTTTTTAATTCTTCTTGCAATCGTTTCCCAAAAAAATAACCAACTGCACTAAAATACTTCATGGTTTCGGGTGTACAAGCAGACCAATTTCCTGAAAGATTATTTTGAGGGGTTTCGGCGGTTAATTTGGGAACGGTAAAAAAGCGAATATTCGGATAATTGGCTTTTTTCATTTCTTCATCGCCATTTTCAATTCCCCAACTTGCGGACATTTCCATATTCGATTGTCCGGAACAAAGCCAAACTTCACCAATTAAAATATCGTTTAAAACTACTTCATTATAACCTTTAATACTTATTGAATAGGGACCGCCTGCTTCGGGAGTTTTCATCGTGACTTGCCACTTTGCTTGATTGTTGGCTACCACTTTATACTCGTGATTGTCCCAACTGCCCACTACAGTAATTTCCTCTTTAGGATTTCCCCAACCCCAAATGGAAACCTCAGTATTACGTTGCAATACCATGTGATCCGAAAAAATATTCGGTAGAATTACATTTGCCATCATTGCATTTGTAAAAAAAATTAGTAGAAAATTCAAATAATAATTAGTTTTCATCGAGTAGTTCTTTAAAAAAAGGCTGCAGTTGATTGGCCATTACCGTATCATCAATCATATCGGGATGGTATCCACAACCATTTGGGCGCATTGGTTCAAATTCAAATAACTGAATGGGTTGGTGATTTTTATCTGCTGCAAAAGCAGTGATTACCCGATTGAGACAACGCAACAATACGTCATTTTTTGTTCCAGAAACCATCGGACTTGTCAATAAAATTATTCGAGTTTTGGGTGCATGCAAATAGACCGTTTTTATAAAATCGATATAATTTGATACGTATTTATTTTCATTAAAAGGCAATCGCTTTTTTTTACCGTCTCCATCAGATAAATCGTTAGTTCCCAAACAAATACTCACCAAATCAGGCTGAAAAGCAAAATCATACGGCTTTCCATAATCTTTATTGAGGTATAGATTTTCGTAAACATCGGGCATGATGGCTTCGTTTTCGTGTTCGTCGTTCCAATTTCGGTACATTCCAATTCCGGAAACAGAGCTTAACACATAATCAAAATCTAACATTCGCGCCAATTGTGGCCCATACGCCATATAGGCATTATGCTGATCGTACCACTCGCCTTTTCCACACGGAATAGATGTCGCATCATTGCCATAACCACAGGTAATCGAATCACCAATAAATTCAACTTTTTTCTTTTTTGGCTGTTTAATTTTGGTTAAATGCGCATTAGTTCCGGTAAACAAAACACTTCCATTCGCAGCTTCGGTAGCTTTGAAAATGGTTAACCGATGCATGGGTTGTAGTTTAGTAACTTGTATAGGAAACGTTTTTAAACCTCCTTTCTTGATCGTAAATCGACCTAAATACTCGCCATCTAATTCCAATACCACATAATTGTGATGTTCATAGTTTTTATCGACACTTTTTAAATAAATTTCGCAGGATAAGTCGGTAAATTCAAACGTAACAGAAGAAGCCGAACCGATTAAAAGAGTACCTCCATCTTCTAAATGTTCTATTCGTCCTGCAAACTGGTATAAATTATTTTTCTTTGGAGTTTCTTTTGCAGAAATTAACACTGAAATTACGAATACTGCAATAAAAAGACATTTGTTTTTAATTTTCATACAAAATTGTTTAGATAAAAACAGATATTACAAACCTATTTTTTTTTTATAATTATTTCCTATACTAAAATATCAAATGGTAATAAAAAATTTCCATTTCTAAATGAAGCTAACATTTAAAAATGGAAATTTCAAAAAAAGTACTGACACTAATTTTCGTTATAAAGCAATTTGGCTAACGGATTGTCTCGTTGATAAACATCTCTGTAAAAATTCAATTTACCATCACGATCAACCCAAGCGGTAAAATAGCCAATATAAACCGGAATTTTATGTTGTAAAGTCACCCATTTTTCTTTACCAGCGTGCATGGCTGTATCAATTTTTTCGGGTATCCAATTTGGGTTATCCTTTAGTAATTCTATTGCTAAATCTCTTGGTTTACCTACACGTACACAACCGTGACTAAAAGCCCTACTTTCTCTTTCAAACAAACTTTTGGAAGGCGTATCATGCAAATAAATATTATTGGAATTGGGAAACAAGAATTTAACCAACCCAAGCGAATTATTTCGGCCTGGCAATTGGCGTACCCGACCATTATTCCATTCTAAATTTTTCTTCTTTAGGTAATTTTTATCACGTGCCATACCTGGTTTTATCTCTTTGTTGATGATACTATTGGGAACATTCCAATACGGACTAAAAACCACATACTGCATCATACCACTAAAAATAACCGTTTGCGTCATCATTTTACCCACTACTACTGGCGAGGTAAAAGCAACTTGACCGTCTCTTACCAAATACAATTTGAATTCTGGAATATTAACCGCTAAAAATTCTTTGTCTTTTTCAAGTTCTGGATCAAGCCAACGGCAACGTTCCATATTAACCACAATGGTTTTTATTCGGTCGGCAACCGGTACGTTCATTTCGGCAATATCTTGCGAAATTATTTTGTTTTTCGACTTAATGCCATGATGGATTTGGTATTGATTTACGGCTGCAAGTAAGGTGGAATCACAAACTGGACTTTGGTTATTTTCGGCCAATTCACCCGTTAAAACCAAACGCTCTCTTATTTGCAAAATGGCTTCGGCCGAATCGCCAATGGTAAAACTTTTGAAATCTTCAGAAACGGCGATGCTTTTCCAACCACCATTCGTTTCTATTTTTTTATATTTTTGAAGTGCCTCACGAAGTTTATAATACTGACTGAACATTTTAGGTTGTCCTATTTTAACTTTGGAATCGGCCTTAAAAAGTGAATCGATAAAATTTTGATAATCGAGTTTTTTACGAGGCAAAAGCCATTCTAAAGAAGTAGTAGTTTTGGCATCAACACCACGATAGACTTTATCTGCATAATAAAAATATAAATTACTGATAAGCAAATCGTTGCTTGCTGTTTTTACTTGTTTTTTATTGTTTTCAAAAAGACCAATCAAAGAATCATTGTACGGAAAACTTTTTGAAAGTCCTTCGCTTTCAATATCCCGGTATTTATCAAACAAAGTATGTCCAAATTCAATTATTCCTTTATGATCTAACCAAACTTGTTTGTTGCCGTTTTTTTGATATAAATAGCGAACATCTTTTTGATAAGAAGCCAGTTTAGGAAAACGCTCGTAAAAATTTGTAATCGTATTACTATCAATGGGAATTTGGAATTCGGGCAGTTCTTGTTGGGCTGGTTTTTTGTAAATAATTTTATCTTTTTTGGCTTTATTACAGGAAAAAAACACCAGCATACAAGCCGCAAAAAGCAATAGAATAAACCTTTTCATATTTTTATTTTTTATAAAAATAAAGGTTTTTTAACAAAAAAGCTATTGCAACTCTTTTCGCATTTTGTAATTAATCAAAATTAAGCCGTTTCTGTGATTATGTTGTTCCTTCAAAACTTTGAATCCCAGTTTTTCAAAAAAAGGTTTCGCGGTAATACTTACATCCGAAGAAATCGTTTTGCTTTCTAAATGACGAGCTTCCTGTTCTAGTTTTTCTAAAAGCTGTGTAGCTATTCCCCGCTTTTGAAAATCTTTATGAATGTAGAAAAAATCAATGTAATTTCCATTTTTCAACGTTCCAAAACCTGCCATTTTATCATCAACAATAGCCAATAAAACAAATTGCGATGCCAACATCTCCAACCAACGTTGCGTATTTTGAACTGTTGAAATCCATTCGTTTATTTGAGCCGAATTGTAATCGTGGCTACAAACCGACCGAATGGTTTCTTGAAAAAGATTTTTCATTTCTTCTAAATCCGAATTATTCGCTTTTCTAAAGTGCATAATTTAAATCCTATAATTGTAATAACCCAAATTCTCTCAACGTATTCACAGGTTTGGAATACCAAAATAATTCGAAATCCTCTAAATTGGTTTCAAAATCGGTTTTGATTTCTTGAAAAGAATACGTTTTAGATTGCGAAACCGAAATTTTATCAAGCATTTCTACCAACCACTCGCCTTCTGTTTTATTGGTTTGAATGGTAAAACTTTCTTTTTTGTCGTGAAAAGTCAAAGACATAAGTTCCCAAGAATTTCCTTTTTTGGATTTGGTAAAATGTTCAACGGAAGGTTTTCCTCCTAACCAAACTATTTTGGCTGTCGGTTTTATATTAAAATCTGTTTCTTCCTGTAAAGCATCAAAAATAAAATCAGGGCTTATTTTTGTTTTTGGAATTTTAAAATCAAACCAATCCTGCAAGTCATAATCAAAACAGATCCCGTGCATGAAATTAAAAAGCGACTTCTTTAATCCGAAACTAAATTTATCATGATTAATTCCAGTTTTATCAACGTAATTGATATCATTATTAGCAAAAGTTCCAATGGTTTCGGTTTCTTTTACAGCTCCAAATTTTTCTGGATACATTCCCACAGGACTGTGGGCAGTCATAGCAAATTGATGCCAAAAACCCGATTGCAAAACACCAGCTTCAAACAATTGACGTACCATTTCCAAACTATCCACCGTTTCCTGAATGGTTTGTGTTGGGTAACCGTACATTAAATACGCGTGTACCATCACTCCTGCGTCGGTAAAATTACGGGTAACTTTCGCCACTTGCTCCACTGTTACGCCTTTGTCAATTAATTTCAACAACCGATCCGAAGCTACTTCTAATCCTCCAGAAACAGCAATACAACCCGAGGCTTTTAGTAGTAAACATAAATCTTTGGTAAAACTCTTTTCAAAACGAATGTTTGTCCACCAAGTCACCGATAATTTTCGACGGAGAATTTCCAGAGCCAAAGCACGCATCAAAGCTGGTGGTGCCGCTTCATCGACAAAATGAAAACCATTTTCGCCTGTTTGGGCAATCATTTCTTCCATTCGGTCACACAATAAATTAGCCGCAACAGGTTCGTAAACTTTTATATAATCAAGCGAAATATCACAAAACGTACATTTTCCCCAATAGCAACCGTGCGCCATCGTGAGTTTATTCCAACGTCCGTCGCTCCACATTCGGTGCATCGGATTTACAATTTCGATAACCGAAATGTATTTGTCCAACAACAAATCGGAATAATCGGGAGTTCCTACTTGGGATTGTTTGTAATCGTGTTTTTGTGAATTGTTTTTGTAAACAACTTCACCATTTTCTAATACAAAAGTTCTTTTAAAAACTCTTTTATCTTGATTATTTGTTCTTTCTTCCTCTAAATTTAAAATCAATTCCTCAATTGGAACCTCCCCATCATCCAAAGTAATATAATCAAAAAACTCAAAAACTCGTTTGTCCGAAAGTGATCGCAATTCGGTATTTGGGAAACCGCCACCCATTGAAATTTTAATTTCGGGATGATGTTTTTTCACCCATTGTGCACATCGAAAAGCCGAATATAAATTCCCAGGAAAAGGTACCGAAATTAAAAATAAATTTGGCTGTACCGTTTCGATTCGTTCTTTTAAAAGTGAAAATAAAACTTCGTCAATATACGTTGGTTTTTGCTGAAGCGCTTCGTACAATTCATCAAACGAATTCGCACTTCGACCCAAACGTTCGGCATACCGACTGAAACCAAAATTTTCATCGATACATTCTACAATAAAATCCGAAATATCTTCGAGGTACAAAGTTGCCAAATATTTGGCTTTGTCCTGTGTTCCCATCGAACCAAAAGCCCAATCCAATTCTTCCAACTGTGCAAAACGAGACGCTTCTGGCAAATAATCTTCTTGACAAATTTGAAGTGCCAAAGTTGGATTTTTCCCTTGTAAAAATTGAATAACAGAATCTATCGTTTTGATGTATTCGTCTTGGAGAGCGAGAATTCGCCTGCAATTGTCGGTTGTTGGTTGATGGTTGTTAGTTTCTCGACTGCGCTCGAAATGACGAAATAAATCAGTCAATCCTTCTTTTGAAAACAATCTCAAAATCACTTCAATACCCAAATCTGCCTGAATCGATTCGATATTTTTAGTATTCAGAAACCCTTTGATATAAGCCGTTGCCGGATACGGTGTATTCAGTTGCGTAAAGGGTGGCGTGATAAGAAAAAGTTTTGGTTTCAAAAGGAATTATTTTTTTGCAAAAGTACATAAAAATAAAACCCTTTAAATGTTTGAAACACTAAAAGAGTTAAATGCTATAAAATACAAAACCCAGAGCAAGTCTGGGTTTATCTTATTTTTTATGATTACCAAAAACTAAAACACTTAGATATAGTGGTTTAAAAAGAAAACAACCGTTCGCTAAGACAAATGGATTTTTTGTTTTTATCTATTTTTAAGAACTTGGAGCAATTTCTCGTTGATAAAATAATTACTCTTTCCAATTTTAATTTTAGTCAAAAATTTATTTTCATCATCAGCCAAAGCATTCAAATAAGTTCTTGCTGTGTGTCGATGAATTTTAAGTTCACGTTCTAAAAATTCATATTTTGTGTAGGGATGTTTGAATATCGTGTTTATCAAATCATGACTATAAAATTTATGATTATTTCTAATTTTTATCTTATAGTCGTCCATTAAATGTTTAATATTATTTACCACTATAATAGTATCCTTAGCTGTCAACTCGACTCCTTTTAACATCCATAAAACCCATTCTTCCCATTTATTTTCAGTTCGAACCTCCTGTAGTAGTCTATAATAATCTGCTTTATTTTTTATAATATAACTACTCAAATATAAAACAGGAATGTCTAATAACTTTTGATGTACTAAAAACAACATATTTAATATTCTACCTGTTCTTCCATTTCCATCATAAAACGGATGGATGCTTTCAAACTGATAATGAACAATAGGCATTTTAATCAAACCATCAACATCATGAAACCCTGGATCATTAATGTAAATTTCTAAATTAGAAAGTAAATCAACTATTTCAATATGATTTTGAGGTGGAGTAAAAACAATTTCTTGCGTTTTTGGATTCTTCAAAACGGTTCCTGGTACTTTTCTAATTGGATGATTAGGCGATACAATTTCTTGAATTTTCTTTATATCGTTAATCGTTAATATTCCTTTTTCCTTAATTATTGAAAAACCAAGTTTTAAAGCTCTTGCATAATTCTGAGCTTCTTTAGCCGCTTGCGAAACATTATCAAACTCTATTGACGATTGGTACAATTCGTCGTCGGTTGTAACAATATTTTCAACTTCATTGCTGTCTTTTGCTTCTTGCAAGGAAATAGTATCAATTAATATTTGTGAGTTGGGTATTTTTTTTATTTCGCCCCTCAACTCTCCTAAAGCTCTGCTTGCTGCATTTAATGCTTTCAAAATTTTTACATTCTCTACATCATAAATTGGAGGTAATGGACTTACTATAAAATCTTCATTCATACTTATAGGTTTTATTTCATTTATAAAAACGTATACTTATTTGTACATGTTTTTATTTGGTGTATAAAAATACCACTTATTTATACACGTTTTTACAACACGTATAAAAAACCACACTTTCTTATACACGTCGCAAGTAACATACCTACTAAAATGGATTTTCTTATAAACATTTTATATAAAACCAAAAAAAACACTACTCCTACCAAATCCTTAACATGAATCATTTTTTTGGCGGTATTAATCATGTTAATCAACTATATTTGCTAAAATTTCATAAAACAAAGTAATATAGAAACAGTCAAATAACAACATATAAAATTAGCGTTTAGCGAAAGAACCTGTATTCTGAAAATTCGACACTTCATAATACCTACAGGGAAGTTTAGGCTAACGTTCACGCATAGCGTGGGCGTTGCTTTGCTTTGTGGATTAGGTATTCGACCACCTCAGTAAACAAGTAATAGCAATTAGCCTGCGCTTCTTTTTTTGGAAAACCCAAAAAATATGCCCAGACTAAACTGGATTGGAAAAGACAAAATCATCAATCATCAAGAGTTCCTTATAAAGTATTGAATCACGAATATGGTTTTTCTGAAGAAGGTAAAACCAATACCGCTGTTGATTCTGGAAATCTTATCATAAATGGCGATAATCTTGAAGCCTTAAAATCATATATAGCCTCTAAAACATCAGTCCTTTTACATAAATCCTTAATTTCTTTTTCATTAAGGCTGTTTATTTCGCCAAGTGATAAATTAAGGAGTTCTTAGAACAAATTTGTTAAATGGTTTATAAAAAGAATTCTTTTTCATTCTGTAAATTATTTTTGTTTAAGTACCCAGTGAATAATATATTCTTCTGCCTTTTCATTTATCTTGTAGATATCTTGGGTTACTACTGATATATCTTCATTGTTTAAGTAATGATTTAAACCTTCAAATACTTTAATTTCAATATTACTTTTGTTATATGATTTTAATAATTCAACGTTTTCAATAGGATCTACATGTATATCCTTTGACCCTATAATATATGACATAGGTATGGTTCGGTTTTTATAAGTAGGCTGAAAATCTGATCGTAGCAACTCTAGATAATTTGGAAAAGTAATATACCAACGAAAAGATTTCTCTTTAAAACCAGATTTTTTCATGGAACTAATGATGACTTTTCTTAAATCCGTATTATTAAGTTCACTATTATTCGCAACAATATTATTTATACTATCAATTACTGCATATTTAGTAGCATCATCAGAATATTTTAAATTATGTTCTTGTTTATTTTCTCCACTTTTTATCTGATATTTAAAAAGTGATCCTCTACTAACTATTGGTGTTGACCATTGAAGCAAATAATCAACTTTAGCACCTTTTTCAATAGCTCCAATGGTAATAAATCCTCCTTCACTATGACCCAGCAAAACAATTTTTTTTCCCTTGACAATGTCAATCTCCTTCAAACGTTTAATCAAGTAATAAAGATCCCATGCTTTAGAAATAATACCATTCTTAAGATGGCTATATTCTCCTTCGGAAGCTCCAAGCCCTTTTTCATCATACCTAAAAACAGCAATGTTCTTTTTTAAAAAATCTTCGGCCAAAACAAAATGGCAATTCCTAGTATCTTTTCCCGCTCCTGGAACTATGACAACTATTTTTTCAAAATTGCTTTTGGGTGTAGTTAGACTGCCTCGTAAAACAAAATTTTCAGTTTCATGTATGGCTGAAACATCGATATAATTATAATTCTGTTTATTAGTCAATTCTTTCTCATAAGATAATGACTCTTGAGAATACCCAACAACTACAAAGAAGAATATTACTGTAAAATACTTAATCATATACATCTAACTAAAATAAAATAAAAATTAATCTTGGTTCAAAACTAGAACCTAACCTATCTATTCACAAGCTCTAAAAAATGAAATTCGGAAAATAATTACTACAAAAAGTAAATTACTAAGAAAAAAGTAAAATTAATTTTCAAAGCAGTACCACCATAGTTTTATTACTAAAATTCTAAGATTGATCCGACAATAAAATTTTATCAATTATAAGTTCCTCTATTTCAATATAACTTAAATCAAACAAGTTTTCCAATATAGGTTTAAAGTTCTCTTGCTTAGTACTAATAAGTTTTATGATTCCATCTGCACCATGCTTTTCATAAACAAGTTTACAAATCATTCCACCTGTCGCAGATATTATAGAGTTATCAAACTCATTCCTTATTTTAAAATTAATGATATCATCTATTGTCACATTTTTATGCCTTTTTAAAACTTTTGAAGTTTTTTTTAATGCTTCTTCAAAACTTTCGTTCCAACCTGCACCTCCTAACCAGGTTGCAAGACCTTCAGTTATAATCATTGGGCAACTTGCTGAATAGGAATTTGAATTATTAAACAACATATGAACAAATTAATGTGGATAATTTTCATTACTATATGTTGTAAAAATTTCACCTATATCAGGATATGCCTGCCCTCCTACATAAGACATCCAATATTCAAAATTATATAATTTGCCCAATGCATCATTATTAGGCAATAAATAATATTTAAAAGGAAGTATCTTTAATTTAAACCTTTTTGATATTATTTTACAGAAATCATTTGCTTTTATTGCTTCTTTTTTATTAAAAGTACAATCAGGATGTACTACATAATTTATAAATCCATATTGATATTTCTCCCAATTTCTTGTATCATAATTTATACAATTTTCAAGTTTAAATGCGCCGTTAGAGTCTCTTACAGCATAAAGTTTTGTTATATATTCTGGTATATTTTTCGTAATCTGTATCTGGAGATTTTGCAGAGAAAATAGTTTTAACTTGATATCTGTTAATACCAATACTATCGATTTGTAAAATTTTTGGACTGTAATAACTATAATACTTTTGTGAACCACTATAAACAAACATTAAATTAGCTGATCTATCTATTTTATATTTTTTATTTTGCATAAAATATTCAACTTCTTTGGAATTCCAGTATGGATTTTTATAAATACTATCAGGTCTCGAATTAAGATAACTAGTGTATAATAAATACACCTTTTTTATTGAAGTTTTCGAAGTATCAACTCTGGCCGAAATACTTGGAAAAAATTTCTGAGCAAAGGATTGTAAAACAACTAAAAAAAAATACTTTTTATACAACATACCTATCTAAATAATTTAGCAGTAAAATTACCATTTTCAATATTCAAAAGTGTATTTCCTATACCTGAGGTACCTGTAAAAAAACCTGTAGATGCTTTCTCAAACTTTGAAAGCCAGCAAATTTGATTATTATCAATTACTTTAGCTTTATCAATAATATTTTCTGCAATGATTTCACATAATTTCAAAATTCTATTATTTTTAATTCTATCGTACAGTTTTATTAAATATAATATAGTCCCGGCACCACCACCTACCAAATCAAAGTCTTTATCTTCTATACAAGACTTTTCTATCCAATTTAAAATCAAAGATATAGCATTATCGTTTAACTCGTTAATATTAATTCCCTCCTCAATATAAAATTCACTAATGTAAAAAGTATTCACAGGAAAATTAAATAAAGAAATTTTGTTAAAACTAGATATTTTATGGTAATACTCGTTATAATCAACGAATTGCTTTATTTAGTGCTTTAATGATATCATTCATAACCATTTATATACTTAGACAAGTATCTAAATACTTTTTAAATCTGCAAAAAAAGCAGTAACTTTTTACATCACTGGTTTAAACATTAAAAAAACACTTAAAACTTATGCTCCTCCTTACTAATCACCAGTAAAGAAACCAACGAAATACAGGCCGCAATCGTGAGATACATCCCTACTGAACCAATCCCGTATTTGTCAGATAACCAAATGGCAACCATAGGCGCAAAAGCCGCACCCAAAATTCCAGCCATATTAAAAGTTAAGGAAGCTCCTGTGTAACGAACGCTTGTCGGAAATAATTCAGATAAAAATGTTCCTACCGGACCGTAAATGAACCCCATCAATGACATGCCTAAGCACACAAAAAAAGTTACTAAAAAGGTGCTACCCGAGTTTAAGAAAAAAGGAAAGGAAAAACCAAATATTGCAATGGCAACAGTAGTATTAATCAACATTTTTCTTCGACCAATTTTATCGGCAACCAAAGCCGATATCGGAATAAAAATGGCAAAAAACAACACCGAAAACAACTGAATCAACAACGCCTCGCGATTGGTAAAACCAACACTCTTAGTATTCCAATTCAGCATGAAAACGGTCATTAAATAGAAAACCAAAAAAGTAGTGATTGCTGCCAAGGTCCCGAAAATCAATTGATTTTTATATTCTTTAAAAACGGTTACAAACGGAATTTTCACTTCTTCATGCTCGTTTTTAGCATTCTCAAATGATGGTGTTTCGCTAATTTTAGTTCGAATATAAAAACCTATAATGACCAAAAGAGAACTGGCAATAAACGGAATTCGCCAACCGTAATCCATAAAATCTTCGGTAGACATTGCGTCTGTCAATAATAAAAAAGTGCCTCCTGAAAGGAGCAGACCTATTGGTGCTCCTAATTGCGGAAACATTCCGTACCAAGCTCTTTTGTTTGGTGGTGCATTTTCGATGGCCAATAAAACCGCTCCTCCCCACTCTCCGCCAAGACCTACACCTTGCCCAAAACGACACAGCATTAATAAAATAGGAGCTGCTACCCCAATACTCGCATAACTAGGCAGAAAACCAATACTCACCGTTGAAATCCCCATGGTTAACAAGGCGGCAACTAAGGTAAATTTACGGCCCACTTTATCGCCATAATGTCCAAAAAAAGCCGAACCCAATGGGCGAGATAAGAATGCGATTGAAAAAGTAGCCAACGATTCTAAAGTGGCTACCGTTGCATTTGCTCCTGGAAAAAATAATTGCGGAAAAACCAACACGGCTGCATTGGCATAAATATAAAAATCAAAAAATTCGATGGTCGTACCAATTAAACTCCCAAAAAGTACATGTTTAATAGAATTTACCTTCTTAGAACCTGCTTCCATTTAATAAAATTGTTAAAAAATTGCACAAAAGTCATTCTTATTTTTGAAAGAGGCAAATATTTCGATTTAATATTTTATGGCGCAATATTTTTTTACAATAAAAAAAAACAAAGACTAAATTATTAATATCACAAATCGCCGTCGAAAACAATAAAAAATTTGGTTTATGTTAAAAAAAACGTAAAATTACGCCCTGATTAACATTATCTTAAAACTTAACTAACCCAAATTTTAAATTGAAAATCCAACTAAACCCAAAATACATTTTAGATGACAACATCTTATGGATGAATTTGAAATCTGGAGATGAACAAGCTTTTTCTAAATTATTTGAGAAATATTATGCTGATTTAGTGCGCTATGGAAATTCTTTATGCGCACATAGCGAACGCGTGCAAGATTGTGTGCAAGATGTTTTTACTGATATTTGGGTTTACCGAGCCAATTTATCAGAACAAGTTTGTATTAAAGCCTATTTACTTAGTAGTGTTCGCAAACGCATAGCACGATTATACCAACGAGATTCATTTTTTAAAAAAGAACAAAATATTGATACGACCGAATTTTTATTCGATTTTTCGATTGAGCAGCAATTAATTGAAGATGAAGTTACGGCTGAAAAAGTGCTAAAACTAAATACCTATATTAACAACTTACCATCAAGACAAAAAGAAGCCTTGTTTTTGCGGTATCACGAACAATTATCGGTTAATCAAATTGCCGAAATTATGTCGGTTAATTACCAATCGGCTACCAATATCTTATTTAGAGCAATACAAAAACTACGTTCCGAATGGAAAGAAAACTTAGTTATTTTGATATTCCTAACTACATCGTTTATTTAAATTTTAAAAAAACATTAATTAATTTTAAAAAAAATCTTAATTAAATGAGTATATAATCGCGATAGTGTCCTTTTAGTAAATATAACCCACATACTAAAAGATGCAAAATCGGAATCAATATACTCAAGTAGAAGACTT
Organism: Flavobacterium agrisoli; assembly: GCF_016522065.1. GTDB lineage: Bacteria > Bacteroidota > Bacteroidia > Flavobacteriales > Flavobacteriaceae > Flavobacterium > Flavobacterium agrisoli. Next base: position 1,089,655 of record NZ_JAEHFV010000001.1, read on the forward strand.
TTTAGACGATAAATCGTTTCGTCAATGGATTCTACACAATACAAATTCGGAGAATTGGGAAAGGTGGACTGTTGAACATCCCGAAAGAGCCAAACTAGTAGAAGAAGCTCGTATTTGTATTTTGGCCATGAAGGTGGATCAAACTCCCGTATTACAAAGTACGGTTTCCTCTGCCCTTCAACAAACTTGGAACCGCATTGCAACTAAAGAAGCAACTCTTCACCATACCGAAAATACTAGAATAAAAATATGGAATGCTCCTTGGTTCAAAAATACAGCTGCTTTATTCCTAATCCTACTTTCTATTGCATGGGGATTCAAACATTTTGTGTACACTACCGAAAGTGAGACTGTTTATGAAGAATTAATAATTGAAAATAATGAAGGACTGGTAGAACAAACCAACAATTCTAAAAACCCTCAAATTATAACCTTATCTGACGGAAGTTCCGTTTTATTACAACCCGAAAGTAAAATAAGTTACCCTAAAATTTTTAGCACAACCGAACGAAAAGTGTATTTGTCTGGTGAAGCCTTTTTTGAGATAAGTAAAAACAAGAAAAAACCTTTTTATGTTTTTGCTAATGAAGTTATTACCAAAGTAGTGGGAACTAGTTTCCGAATTTGTGCTTTTGAAAACCAACCAAACGTAGAAGTAATTGTACGCACCGGAAAAGTTAAAGTAACATCTAACAATGAAAACTCAAAAACCAACAAGGAAGAAGTTACTTTATTGCCTAACGAAGCCATCCGTTTTGTAAGACAAACGGCCAAATTTGACAAAATAACCGATATTACTAAAGATGTTATTTTGAAACAAGCAACCAAAAATATTGAACAGCTTAGTTTTGAATTCACAGATATTCCGGTTAATCAAATATTTAAAACGATAGAACAAGCCTACCAAGTTGAAATTGATTTTCCAAAAGAAGCTTTAAAAAATTGTCATTTAACTACTTCGTTAAGCGATCAACCTTTGCCAGAAAAACTAAAAATTATTTGTAAAAGTTTAGGAAATAACACCACCTACGAAATGAATGGAAACGTAATTATCATCTCTTCAGAGGGATGCAACTAAAAAAATTGCCTATGTAATAATGATTAAAAAAATGCACCGAAATGCTGTAACAAATCGGTGCTTAATTGGAATCAAAAATGCTTTCTGTAAAAAGCTTTTTGAAGCGTTTTTTTAAAAAACACCTGTCTAAAAAGTATTAATTAAAACAAACCCAAAATTATGAAAAAACCTGTTGTTACACAACGATTACTCTATCGAATCATGAAAATAACATTCTTTCAAATGGTATTGGCTTTTGTATTTTCGACCGTTATGATGGCCAATAGTGTCAAGGGGCAAAAAAAATTAGATACAAAAGTTACCATTTCGATCACTAATTTGAGTTTAACCGATGCGTTATCAAAGATTGAAAAATCTGCGAATGTAAAATTTTCGTATAACTCAAGGATATCACAACTCAACCAACGAATTACTTTTTCGGCTACCGATCAAAGGCTTTCGATTGTTTTAGATGAAATTTTAAAACCATTACATATCGGTTTTGCAGAAGTAAGTAATCAAATTGTTTTACAAAACAACACGAAGAAAGAAACGAGCGAGGCGTTATTTCAGTCGCCGTTTGCTACTTCTAAACCTATATTTTTAACCGTAAAAGGAAAAGTAGTAGACCAATTAGGCAATCCGCTTCCGGGAGCTACTGTAATGGTGAAAGACACCAAATTAGCCGTTTTAACCGATTTTGATGGAAATTTTTCCATTGATATGCCGGCCAATAGCACAAAATTAGTTATTAGCTATATTGGAATGCAATCCAAAGAAATTGATGCTACGGGTGATTATGTTACCGTGGTATTACCTGAATTGGGTCAGAACTTAAACGAAGTGGTAATCACAACGGGTTATGAAAAAACATCAAAACGAACTTTTACAGGTGCTGTTAGCAAAATTAGTGCAGCCGAATTAAAAGTAGATGGTGTGGTGGATGTGAGCCGTATGATAGAAGGAAAAGCAGCCGGTGTAACGGTACAAAACGTTACCGGAACTTTTGGTACAGCACCTAAAATTACCGTTCGCGGATCTTCTTCTATTTTTGGTGATACCAAACCACTTTGGGTTATTGATGGTGTAGTTCAAGAAGACATCATTAATTTATCTTTTGCTGATTTGGCTTCTGGAAATTCTGAAACACTATTAAGTTCTTCTATTGCAGGTCTTAATGCCAACGATATTCAAAGTATCGAAATTCTTAAAGATGCATCGGCAACTTCGATTTATGGTTCGAGATCTTTGAACGGTGTTGTTGTAGTAACTACCAAACAAGGTCGACGTGATGCGCCTTTAAAAGTTACGTATTCGTTAGAGCAATCCGTTAGAACTGTACCCAACTACAACCAATTTGACATCTTGAATTCGCAAGAATCGATGAGTATTTTTAAAGAAATGGAGTCTAAAGGATATTTAGACTTGCCATCAACAGTAAACGGTCGATATGGCGGTGCTTATAATATTTTAGGAAGAGCCATCAATACTTTTGTGCCCGAAACTGGTGGTTATTTAGTAAATAACGATCCTGTTAGCCGAAATAATTTTTTAAAGAAATACGAATTGGCTAATACCGATTGGTTTAACGTTTTATTCCGTCCGTCGATTACTCAAAATCATTCGTTGAGTTTTTCTGGAGGTGGAAAAAACAATACTTTTTATGCTTCTTTAGGGTACTATACCGATCCGGGATGGACCATTGCGGACAAAGTGCACCAACTTTCTTCCAACATTAAAGGCACTTTTTTTATAAACGATAAATTAAACGTAACGCTGTCTACTTTGGCTTCGGTTCGTGATCAAGAAGCACCAGGAAGTTATGAAAGCGAAAAAGATGTGGTTTTTGGAAAAGTAACTCGTGATTTTGACATTAACCCATTTAACTACGTTTTAAATACTAGCAGAACATTAAGACCTTACGACGACAACGGAAATTTAGAATATTACCGTAATAACTGGGCCAAAATGAACATTTTGAACGAATTGGAAAATAACTTCATGGAAATTGAAGTAAAAGACATTCGCTTTCAATTGGATTTGGATTACAAAATAAATCCGCATTTAACCTACAACCTAACCGGTTCGGCGCGATATGCCAATACCAGTCGCGAACATAAAATCTTAGAGAACTCTAACGTAGTAGGTGCTTACAGAGCCGGAACTCCCGAAGGTGAAGATGGTGTAAATACCTTAGTAAGAGATCAAAACATCTTTTTATACCAAGATCCAAACGATTTAACGGCTCCAAAAGTATCCGTTTTACCAAATGGCGGGTTTTTAAGAAAATTCACCAACGACATGACTTCTTATAACCTTAGAAACAGTATCAATTACCGAAATACTTTTAACGACAAACACGAAGTGGAAGGCTTTTTTGGAACTGAAATGCGTGTTGTAGACCGTAGTAGCGATAATTTTACGGCTGCAGGTATTCAATTTGACAGAGGTTTAACGGCTTTTACCGATCCTAGAATTATCGAAAAAATCATCAATGGAGGTGATTCGTATTTTGGTTTTAACGAAGAAAAAGAAAGAACCGTTGGTTTCTTCGGAAAAGTAGGTTATACTTTTGATCGTCGTTACACTGCATCCGTTACTGGTCGTTATGACGGATCTAACAGACAAGGCGACAGTGGATCTTCGAGATGGTTACCAACCTACACATTCAGTGGAAAGTGGAATATTTCGGAAGAAAGTTTTATGCAAAACGTAGAATCTATCAACAATTTAAGTGTTAGAGGTTCTTATGGACTAACAGCTACAGCAGGTCCAGCAACCAATTCATTAGCTATTTACAGAAGTTATGTTACTGATCGTTTTAGTTTAGATGATAGAGAAACTGGAATTCAAATTGACGAATTACAAAATGGTGACTTAACTTGGGAAAAACAATTTGAAACCAACTTAGGAGTTGATTTAGGAATGTTCAACAACCGTTTACAACTTACTACAGATATTTACCGTCGTAAAGCATTTGACTTGGTAGATTACGTAATTACTTCTGGAGTTGGCGGACAACGCATCAAACAAGGTAATAATGCAAATATGGAAACCAAAGGTATCGAAGTTGGTTTTACTACTAAAAATATCAACTCTGATAACTTTAAATGGTCAACTACTTTAAATTTCTCAGTATACCACCAAGAAATCACGAAATTGGAAAACAAACCAACTGTTTTTGATTTAATTGATGGTAATGGCGGAAATACAGTAGGACATCCTCGTAATTCTATCTATTCTTATCAATTTACAGGATTGAACGATCAAGGTTTACCTACTTTTATTATGCCTGATGGTGAAACCGATAATATTACGGGTGCCGATTTTCAAGACAATCAAAATGTGACCGATTACTTGAAATACGAAGGTTCAATAGAACCTAATAAATCGATTGGTTTGGCCAACACGTTTACTTATAAAAATTGGTCTTTGTATGTGTTTTTTGTAGGATCGGGTGGAAACAAAGTTCGTTTAAATCCTATTTACGACAGTACTTATGATGATTTAACAGTATTTACCAAAGACTTCACCAACCGTTGGATTAATCCTGGCGACGAAAACTTCACGAATGTTCCTGTTATTGCCGATCAACGTTTAAATTCTAATTACGGAGGTGCAAGAACCTTAGCAAGAGCATACAACACTTACAATTACTCGGATGTTAGAATTGCCGATGGTGATTTTGTTCGATTAAAAAACATTTCGTTAAGCTGGGAATTCCCAAGTAATTTCAAAAAAGACTTAGGAGTAAACGCTTTCACATTAAGAGCCTCATCAGTAAACCCTTGGTTAATTTATTCAGATAAAAAACTGAACGGCCAAGATCCTGAATTCCGTAACAGCGGTGGTGTTGCCATGCCGGTAACTACACAGTACACACTTGCTTTAAACATTTCATTTTAACAATTCATGAGTATGAAAAAATTAAACCCACTATATTTAATGTTACTACTTATAAGTGTGAGTAGTTGTGATGATTTCTTGTCTGAAAAACCAGATAACCGAACCGAAATTAATACACCCGAAAAAATTTCTGAAATTTTAGTCTACGCCTATCCTCAGATGAGTTATTTTGACATTGCCGAAACCATGTCGGATAACGTTTTTGATAGCGGAATGGCCGAAACTTTGCAAAAAAACGAGCAAAATTACAATTGGGAAATTCAAACCGAAACCAATAATATTGACACACAAGCTTATTATTGGGATGCATGCTACAGAGCTATTGCGCATGCCAATACGGCTTTACAAGCCATTGAAGAATTAGGAAGTCCGAGCAATTTAAATCCGCAAAAAGGAGAAGCTTTATTGGCTAGAGCGTATTCTCATTATATGTTGGTATCACTTTGGTCACAACGATACAATCCGGCTACAGCTAGCACAGATATGGGAATTCCGTATGTAACTGCACCCGAAACTTCTTTATTGGCATCCTATGAAAGAAATAGCGTTCAAGAAGTTTTTGATTTTATTGAGGCCGACATTACCGAAGGTTTGCCCTTGGTTACCAACGATTACAAAGAACCTAAATTTCATTTCAATAAAGATGCAGCTAAAGCATTTGCTAGCCGCTTCTATTTAATTAAAGGAGATTGGCAAAAAGTAATTGATTTATCAAACGATTTGGGTTCTAGACCAGAAGGTAGACTTCGTGATTTTGCTTCTTATGATTTAATGACAGCAGATCAACAACGTGTTGCTTACGCTGCTAGTGATGCTCCAACCAATTTATTGCTTGTTTCAGCCAATTCAATCATTATGAGATCGGCTTCTCAAAGCAGGTATTATTTATCGGGAGCGCGTTATTCTGAAATTTTAGGTTCTAGTACCAGTTTATTTAACAAAAGTTGGTTATTCAATTTTTACTCGTATAACAGCAGTATTACCGTATTCATGCCTAAATTTTATGAATATTTCAAATATACAAACGTAACCGCCGGAATTGGCGAACCTTATGTAGCCGAAGTATTATTAAGTAATGATGAGTTCTTCTTAAACCGAATTGAAGCCCATGTAATGGCGGGTCAAATTGATTTGGCTACACAGGAATTAGAATACTTTTTATCAACCCGAGCAGTTGGTTACAATCCAACAACCGATAAATTAACTGAAGCGAAAGTAGTAGCCAAATATCCGGTCATTGCGGATGAATATACTCCTTTTTACAACATGACACCCGTTCAAACGTCTTACATAAAAGCGATTGCCGAAGCAAGACGTAGGGATTTTATTCACGAAGGAATGAGATGGTTTGATGTAAAACGTTTTAACATCGTGGTCAATCATGAAAGCTACAACAAACCTACAAATGTTTTAGCCAAAGATGACAACCGTAGAGCCTTACAAATACCACTTCATGCTTCTACTACTGGTATTGAATTAAATCCAAGATAATTTGTAAAATTTGAACGATTATGAAAGCATTAAAATACAATAAAATAGCCTTTTTGTTTTTAACACTAGCGGCTCTAAGTTCTTGCTCGCACGAAGAACAACCTACCGAAAGTCAGCTCGACTTTAATCAGCCTTCCAAAACAACGTTAGACAATTGGATTGGCGATAATTACTTAAATCCCTACAATATTAATGTACAATACAAATGGAACCAAAACACTGTTGATGTAAGCCGTTTTTTATATCCACCAGCAGTTAACAAAGTACAACCCGCATTAGAAATTGTTAAAAAAATCTGGTTGGACAGTTATAAAACAATCGGAGGAACCAATTTTGTCAAAATAATTGCACCTCGTGAAATTGTATTAGTAGGTGGTGTTAACTTAAATAGTGTAGGAACTAAAACCTTAGGAATTGCCGAAGGTGGTCAACGTGTTACCTTGTTTGAGACGGATTATATTGACAAAACAAACAGAAACAATATCAAACAATTTATACACACCATTCAGCACGAGTACATTCATATTTTAAATCAAAACAAACCTTTTGACGAAAAATCATGGTCGGTTATCACGCCTGTTGGGTATACTGCCGATTGGTACAATTATACCATTGCATCGTCAAACGAATTGGGTTTCATAACCAGTTATGCACGATCTAACATTAACGAAGATTTTGCCGAAACAGCCTCTATGATCTTAATTAGCTCCAAAGCAGAATACGCTGCCTTTTTAGCAGGAATAAAAAGTCCAACAGCTTTGGCGGCACTAAAAGCTAAAGAAGCGATAGTGGTAAAATACTTTAAAGATGCTTTTGATATGGACTTTTATGCCTTACGTGATGAAGCCGAGAAAAACACAAATGCTGTTATAAATAATTAATTAAATTTTCTAATTATGAAAGCTAAAAATATTATCCAGTTTTTACTTGCCGGTTTTATAGTTTTACTACTTGCGGCCTGTAGCAATACCGATGCGGAGCAGCTGTTTGAGGAAACACCAACCGAGCGTTTGAATGCGCAAAAAAAAGAATTAAATGATTTGTTACTTTCTTCTGAAAACGGTTGGAAAGCTGTTTATTTTACATATGACAGTGTTTTAGGTGGCTACACACACTTATTTAAATTTGCTTCGGATGGTACCGTTCAAATGGCCTCTGATTTTGATGCCGATACCAAAGTGTACAACAGCGAATATCAAATTCAATTAGGAAGTACCGTAAGTTTGGTGTTTACTACTAAAAACCGAATCCATCTTTTGTCCGAATCCGATAATTATCCAATCGCTGCCTTACGAAGCAAAGGGTATTTAGGCGATTTCCAATTTTTATATTACGGAGAGGAAAATGGCGATATTGTTTTTAAAACCAACCGAAACAATCACGAATTGCGTTTTGTAAAAGCAACCCCTCAAGATTGGACCGATTTGCCTAAAAACATCGATATGATTAAAAATGTAGTAGGAAGCGATTCTCGTCCGCTTTTCCGGTTACTCGAAACAACCGACGGTACGACAACACATCAATTTGATTTTACTTTTTCCGAAGTAACTCGTTTCGCAGAGGCTAATTCAATTGAATCGGGTTATTCATTTACCTATGAAATGGGAGTGGGTTATGCTCCAAACGGAATCATTATTAGTCCTGCAGTAGAAGTTGGAGGTCAAAAGTTATCCAATTTCGTATACAATGATCTTGATGGTAGTTTTACAGCTACAGGAACAAACGGTGTAAGTGCTACTATTAAATATTCGACTAAACCTTTAGTAATCACGGATGACTATAAAGCATTATTACCAGGTAACCCACAAAGTGTTTATGGTTATATTTCTGCCAACTTATATACTGCACCAAGCAATTCCAAAATGTTCAAAGACCTTGTAAATAAAGTAAATGCAACTTTACCGGCTACTCAGTCCTTAGCTCGTATTCAAATTGTATTTAACAATGCTACAAATGGTACTTATATACAGTATTTATTTAACGGAGGAAAAGCAACCATATCGCATTTAGTAACCACTAAAGAAGATGCTGCCAATAAAACCATTATTTTAACCAATGTTGGCTGGACACAATCCGCTGCTAATGTGGCTTTCTTGAAAGAGTTAGACGACCAACTTACCAACCCAAGCGGTTTGTATGTTAAAAAAGAATCATTTAAGATAACTTATAGTAATGTTATCTGGACATTTACAAGTGCTGCAAGTAATTTTAGAATGACAACGTATGCACTCTAATTAAATTTTTTGATTTTAGTAGAGAGGTTGCCCGTCAAAAGGCAACCTTTTTATTTTAACAAAAGTCAGTCATAATTTTTGTTATTTTAGCATTAAAATAATTTTTATGCCTACCGACTGTATCAGCTATCAAAATTCAGGATATTTTTCCAACTTAATTACTGATTATTTAGACCAAAAAACCCATCTAAAAGACCTCTACAATCGGTTTCCTACCTTAGAAAACTTCAAAGAACAAATAGCCGAAAAAGAAGTCGCTTTTAATCAAAATCATCGTTCCCTTTTGGTAACTGTTTTGCAAAAACAATACAGTCAACTTTCTATTTCGCATTTTACCCAACAAAATATTGATTCGTTAAAAGCCAATACTACTTTTACTGTCACCACCGGTCACCAACTCAATTTGTTTTCGGGACCTCTGTATTTTTTATACAAAATTATTTCAACACTAAATTTAACCAACCAACTGAAAGCAGCATATCCGGCCTATAATTTTGTTCCAGTATATTGGATGGCGACCGAAGATCATGATTTTGAAGAGATCAATTATTTTAATTTTAAAGGAAAAAAATTCCGATGGAACACCAAAAGTACTGGACCTGTTGGACGCCTTTCTACAGAAGGATTAGACGATTTTTTTGAAATATATGCAAAAGAATTAGGCGCTAGCAACAATGCTGCTTACCTTAAATCATTGTTCGAAAACAGCTATTTAAAACACAATAATCTGGCCGATGCTACCCGATATTTGGCCAATGAATTATTCGGTTCGTATGGGTTGGTGATACTCGATGCTGATTCGGCCGAATTAAAACGACAATTTATTCCGTATATCAAAGAAGAGCTTACACAGCAAATCGCTTTTGAAAAAGTTAACGAAACAACCAAAGTACTCGAAAATTATTCGGTACAAGTAAACCCAAGAGAAATCAATTTATTCTATATCGAAGACAATTTACGCGAACGAATTGTTTTTGAGCAAAATGTATACAAAATAAACAATACTAAAATGGAATTTTCGAAAGATGAAATTTTCGATTTAGTAGAAAAACACCCCGAAAAATTCAGTCCAAACGTGATTATGCGTCCGCTATACCAAGAAGTGATTTTACCCAATTTAAGTTATATTGGTGGCGGAGGTGAAATTGCTTATTGGCTCGAATTAAAATCATTTTTTGATGCGGTAAAAGTGCCTTTTCCGATTCTTTTGGTTCGCAATTCGGTACTTTTGGCAACCGAAAAACAAACTAAAAAAGCAGATAAACTCCATTTAAACTGGGCCGATTTATTTGCTAAACAAACGGATTTAGAAAACAAAATTACACATCGCATTTCCGAATTTCCAATTGATTTAACAACTCAAAAAGAATCCTTACAGCAACAATTTGAATACCTATTTCAGATTGCACAACAAACAGACTCTTCCTTTTTGGGTGCGGTAAAAGCACAAGAAATCAAGCAAACAAAAGGACTCGAAAAATTAGAAAAACGATTGTTAAAAGCACAAAAAAGAAAATTACACGACCAATTGGAACGGGTAACCGAATTGCAAAACGAGTTATTTCCGAACCAAAGTTTACAAGAACGTCAAGCCAATTTCTCCGAATTTTATTTAGAAAAAGGAAATGAGTTAGTTTCTATTTTAATTCATAAATTGCAACCGTTAGAGAATCACTTTTCTATCATCACCATATAATACCGTTTTGTTTTTGGGATACAAATAACCACCTCATCCTAAGACAAAACGTTTTAAACCAAATAGCGATTTTTAAAATTATTTATTCATTTTTACCCGAATCAAATGGTAAGAGAACGCTTAATTTCGCTAGATGTCTTTCGTGGACTTACAATTATGTTAATGACAATCGTGAACAATCCCGGCGATTGGTCGCATGTTTATCCGCCATTATTACACGCTAATTGGTACGGTTGTACACCAACCGATTTGGTTTTTCCGTTTTTTATATTCATTATGGGCGTTGCCATTCCGTTTGCCATGCCCGAAAAACAGTACAATAAAACCATATTCAACAAAATACTTGTTCGTTCCGTTCGCATGTTTGGTTTGGGTTTGTTTTTCAATTTTTTCGGCAAAATTTCGTTTTTTGGTTTGGACGGAATCCCATTGTTACTCATTCGGTTATTAATCACCATTGCGATTGGCTATGCCCTTATGGGAAATTTTGCTTCTAAAACCAAAACGGCCCTCGCTTTCGGAATTCTGACTATCTATTTTATTTTGGCTTATGGCGATTTTCCCGCTTACGAGGAAGTACGTATTCCTGGAGTATTACAACGCATTGCTATTGTTTATTTTATGGTAGCCCTACTCTATTTAAAAACCAGTTTAAAATACCAAATCATTACCTTATCTTCCATTTTATTAGGTTACTGGGCCATGATGACCTTAATCCCAATTCCCGGAATTGGCGCACCCAATCTTAATATAGGCACAAATTTGGCATCGTATCTAGACCATATTTTACTTCAAAAACACGTTTATCATGCCACGAAAACTTGGGATCCCGAAGGCATTTTAAGTACGCTGCCTGCAGTCGGAACCGGAATATTGGGACTTTTAATTGGGCAACTTTTACAAGTTAGAGAAACCCAAGGTCGTATTTTGAAGCAATTAATCGGAATCGGGATTGGTTTAATAGCCATAGGATTATGTTGGAACACGGTTTTCCCTATCAACAAATCCCTTTGGACGAGCAGCTATGTGCTATACACGGCTGGATTAGCAACCTTAATTTTATCTTTATTATATGCGCTAATTGATATTAAAAATTTCAAAAGAGGCCTCAAACCTTTTTTAGTTTGGGGCGTAAATCCCATGATTGTTTTTTTTGCTTCACAAATAATTCCGCAAGCTTTGTCAATAATTTTGATTGCCAACCCAAACAACAAATCCGAAAATATAACACTTTATGGCTATTATTACGAATTCGGAATTGTGCCTTATTTTAAAAACCCACTGAATGCTTCCTTGGCTTCGGCAATCGTTTATGCAGTATTTTGGACGCTCGTTTTATGGATTTTATATCAAAACAAATGGTTTATCAAAGTATAGTTTCAAATTTTTACATTTAACCTTTTATTATTGCTATTTTACTAAAATGATTTTATAAAAAAAGTCTATTTTTGTTTAAAATTTAAAAATACATACACAAATGGCAACAAATAGAACGTTCACAATGATTAAACCTGATGCGGTTGCAAATGGACACATCGGCAATATCTTGGCAATGATTACAAAAGCAGGTTTCAAAATTGTTTCTTTAAAATTAACGCAAATGACAGTAGCCGATGCGAAAGCATTTTATGCTGTTCATGCTGAAAGACCTTTTTATGGTGAATTAGTTGAATTCATGTCTCGCGGTCCAATCGTGGCGGCAATTTTGGAGAAAGACAATGCAGTAAGCGATTTTAGAACTTTAATTGGTGCTACTAATCCTGCGGAGGCTGCAGAAGGAACTATTCGTAAATTATATGCTACTTCTTTGGGAGAAAATGCGGTTCACGGTTCAGATAGCGACGAAAATGCAGCTATCGAAGGTGCTTTTCACTTTGCAGGTAGAGAACAGTTTTAATCGAAAAAATATACTTTTACATTCAAAATCAAAATAAAAAGACCGTTTTCTGAAGAGAGAACGGTCTTTTGTATTAATTACAATTGATCTTTTTATAAATGATATTGCCATCAAACTTAATGGCTTTTTTGTCTTTAAAAACAGTCTTTTCGTTGGTTTCTATAATATCACCGTAACCTTCGACATACGTGGTGGGGTCTTTTTTCAGAAAAGCCATTTCCCTCACCGATGTTTTTCCTTCAGACTGAAATGTATAATCGGCAAAAATGGTATCGCCTCTAACGTTTCCTAACAAGGTTCCGAAACTTTTATCTTTCTGATAATAGGAATAAGTAAGTTCACCATTAAAATCGTTTACACTGTTAACATCTAAGGTCAATAGTATAGTATCTTGCTCTACAACGGCTTGATAACATTCAATCTTTTTCGTTTCCATAGGAGCCTCTACTGCAGTAGGCGGCACTACTAAATTATCTTTTTCGTCTTTTTTACAAGAAGAAACGATTATGGCAAATAAAATGATATTGCTGAGTAAATATATTGTTTTCATAACGTAACGTTTTAGTGGTTATTAGTAAAGTAAAGTTATCTGAAAACGAAAAAATCCAGTCGTAAGAAGACTGGATTTTTTTATATAATTTCCACACAAGCTGTGAAAGGTATTTTTAGCGATTACGAAACATCAACCGTTGTTTTTTCGGCAATTTGTTTGTAAGTACCGTTTATCAACTTCTCGCGAATAGCTTCAAAAGCAGTCAAAGTTTCTTCGATATCTTGTAAAGTGTGTGAAGCAGTTGGAATCATACGTAATAAGATAATTCCTTTAGGAATCACAGGATAAACCACAATCGAAAGGAAAATTCCGTAGTTTTCTCTCAAATCATTTACCATTACCATCGCTTCGGGAATACTTCCTTCTAAATAAACGGGAGTAATACAGGTATTGGTATCGCCAATATTAAATCCTTTTTCACGCAAACCGTTTTGTAAAGCATTTACGTTCTCCCAAAGTTTATCTTTAATTTCAGATGATTTTTTCAACAATTCCAAACGTTTTAACGAACCAATAGTTTGAATCATTGGCAACGCTTTAGCAAACATTTGCGAACGAAGGTTGTATTTTAAATAATCAATAACGTCTTTATCTGCAGCCACGAAAGCACCAATATTAGCCATTGATTTAGCAAAAGTAGAAAAATACACATCAATTCCGTCCTGACAACCTTGCTCCTCTCCAGCTCCAGCACCTGTTTTACCCAAAGTACCAAAACCGTGCGCATCATCAACCAATAAACGGAAATTGTACTTTTCTTTCATCGCTACAATTTCTTTTAATTTTCCTTGTTGCCCGCGCATTCCAAAAACCCCTTCAGTAATGAATAAGATTCCGCCTCCAGTTTCTTCGGCCATTTTGGTAGCGCGTTGCAGGTTTTTTTCCATACTTTCCAAATCATTGTGTTTGTATGTAAAACGTTTTCCCATGTGCAAACGAACCCCATCAATAATACAAGCGTGCGAATCTACATCATAAACAATAATATCGTTTTTAGAAACCAAAGCATCAATAATAGACACCATTCCTTGGTAACCAAAATTCAATAAATAAGCCGATTCTTTCATTACAAATTCGGCCAATTCTTTTTCTAATTGTTCGTGGTAAGTAGTATGTCCCGACATCATACGGGCTCCCATTGGGTAAGCAGCACCAAATTGAATGGCAGCTTCGGTATCGGCTTTACGAACTTCAGGATGGTTAGCCAATCCTAAATAATCGTTAATTGACCAGTTCAAAATTTTCTTTCCGTGAAATTCCATACGTGGGCCTAACTCTCCTTCTAATTTAGGAAAAACATAGTAACCCTCTGCTTGTGAAGCCCATTTACCTAATGGCCCTTTATTGTTTTGAATTCTTTCGAATAAATCTTTTACCATAATTACGTGGTGTTTTTGTTGTATTTTAACAGCGGGCAAAAGTAAAAATTAATTCGTTCGTTTCATAATATTTTAACCTACAATAACAATCTAGCAAGCTTTTAACACAAAAAATAGCGCCATTTCATTCAAATTCTTTTCTACAAAAAGCAAATTCAAAAAGAAGTAGTTGCTGATAATTTAAAGTTAATCTGTTCAAATGTTATTTTTTTAGTACTTTTAAAAGTAAAATATAAAAATTATAGCGCTACTAACAAATATGTCACAAAATAATAAAGAACTTAAATTGGCTGTACTTATTGATGCAGACAATGTTCCTTACAGCAATGTAAAAGGAATGATGGAAGAAATCACCAAATTTGGAACACCAACCACCAAACGAATTTATGCCGATTGGACCAAACCCAATGCCAATGGTTGGAAAGGCGTTTTATTGGAGCACGCCATCACTCCTATTCAACAATACAGTTACACAACGGGTAAAAACTCATCCGATTCGGCTTTAATAATTGATGCCATGGATTTACTTTATTCGGGTAAATTAGATGGTTTTTGCATTGTTTCGAGCGATAGCGATTTTACCAAATTAGCCATTCGATTACGCGAATCGGGTATGAAAGTAATCGGAATTGGAGAAAAGAAAACACCAAGCGCTTTTATTGTAGCCTGCGATCGTTTTATTTACATTGAAGTTTTAGAAGGTGCCAAACAAAAAAAGAAACCAAAGCCCTCGCCTTCGGATGCTAAAATCGATTCGAAAAAAGTGGTTGAAAAACCGGTTATAAAACCCTTAAATAAAATTGATTTAGATACTATCGAATTAATTGAAGCTACTATTGAAGATATTGAAGACGATGATGGTTGGGCTTTTCTGGGCGATGTGGGCAATTTAATTGTGAAGAAAAAACCCGAATTTGATCCTCGTAATTACGGATTTTCTAAACTAACTCCCATGCTAAAATCGCTTACTGATATTCTGGAAATTGACGAAAGAGAATCGGATAAAAAAGGCATTAAACATGTGTATGTACGCCTTCGTTTTAATTAAAATTGACACAAAAAGTTTATTGTTACCATGAGAAAAAAGTTTTTCATCTACGGAATACTCCTTTTTATAATTACGGCATTTGTATATTACTATTTTAAAGTTGGGTTTTTATTACTTATTGCGCTTCCTATTTTATTGGTAGTAGGCATTTACAATACCTTACAACACAAACATGCTATTTTACGAAATTTTCCTGTTTTGGGTTATTTTCGGTATTTGTTTGAAATGATTGCACCCGAAATTCAGCAATATTTCATAGAGCGTTCTACAGACGGGAAACCATTTTCGCGCAACCAGCGATCTTTGGTATATCAAAGAGCCAAGAACATTGATTCTAATACGCCTTTCGGAACACAAAACAACCTCAACGTTGCCAATTACGAAGGTATTAAACATTCTATTTTTCCGGCTCAAGTAAACGAAGAATTGCCAAGAGTACTCGTTGGTGGTGCCGATTGTAAACAGCCGTATTCGGCTTCCCTTTTTAATATTTCGGCTATGAGTTTTGGCTCGCTTAGCGAAAATGCGGTTAAATCCTTAAATATTGGTGCGCATAAAGGAAATTTTTATCAAAATACAGGCGAAGGCGGTTTAACTGAATTTCATTTGCAAGGAGGGGACATTACTTGGCAGATTGGTACTGGTTATTTTGGGTGCCGAACTCCAGAAGGCAATTTTGATCCGGAAAAATTCAGAGAAAAAGCCAATTTTGCTCAAGTAAAAATGATTGAAATTAAATTGTCGCAAGGCGCAAAACCAGGACATGGCGGTGTGCTTCCTGCAGCTAAAAACACTGAACAAATTGCCAAAATAAGAGGAGTTGAACCCCATACCTTAATTTTATCTCCGCCTTGGCATACCGCTTTTTCAAACGCTAAAGGTTTAATTCATTTTATAAAACAATTGCGCGAATTATCAAACGGAAAACCCATTGGTTTTAAATTGTGTATCGGAAATACTGCCGAATTTGAAGACATTTGCAACGAAATGATTAATGAAAATTGCTACCCCGATTTTATCACCGTGGATGGCGCCGAAGGAGGAACGGGAGCGGCTCCTTTGGAATTCTCGGATGGTGTAGGAATGCCTTTTGAGCCCGCTTTAATATTCGTCAATAAAACTTTAATCGATTTGAATATTCGCGATAAAATTAGAATTATCGGAAGCGGAAAAATTATTTCGGGTTATTCAATTTTACATGCCATTGCTTTGGGAGCAGACATGTGCAATTCGGCACGTGGATTTATGTTTTCATTAGGTTGTATCCAAGCTTTACGCTGTCATAACAACCAATGTCCAACAGGTGTGGCCACTCAAGATAAAATGTTGATGAAAGGTTTGGTGATCACCGACAAGTCCGAACGGGTTTATCATTTTCATAAAAACACACTGCACGCAGCTAACGAATTACTAGCGGCGGCCGGAAAGAAAAGTTTTGCCGATGTAGACATTTCGATATTTATGCGAGGGGATGAATTTGCACAATTATCCGATTTGTATTTCCCAGATAATCTATCCAAAGTAACTAAAACGCATTAAAAACAAAAAAGCCTTTTAAAACAAATACATTTTAAAAGGCTTTTTTATACAATTTGGTTCTACAACTAAATCAATACTTTCACTACAATTTTATTCAGCTCAGCATCTCCAATCATAGGAGCGTGAACATCTTCTGGAAAGAAAATCACGAATTGATTGGCTTGCAATTCAAAATACGTATCGGGAGCATCATTAAAAAAACGAACATCTTTTTCCGTATTATAATCGCCATTAGCTATTGAACAATTGGCTCTTGGTTTCCATAAAAACCCTTCTTTCCCGCTGATACAAAATTGAATATCAATATTTTTATCATGACATTCAAACGTTTCTAAGGCTTTCTCTTTGGTTTTGGATTCTCCCTTAAAACCAAACATTTTTACGCCATTTTCTTCATCTACCCAACCATCTAAAGCAGCTTTGTCTTGTTGCTTTAAACGATCAAACGCTATTTTAAAAGAAGGATGCAAACCTTCATAACGTGCCGAATTTTCTATAAAATCGATTATCATAGTTTTATTTATTTAATGTAAAATTGTTTCTTTTAGAGGGCTAAAATACTATTTAATTTTCATTTGAAAAGATAATTCATTACTCCAAAGTTTGTGTAATTTTATCAATATTCAAACTATTTGCCATTGCTGTAAAAATATCATAATAAATGCCTTTATTGTCATACAATTGATCGTGAGTGCCTTTTTCTACGCATTTCCCTTTTTCCAAAACGATAATATTTGAGGCATCAATAATTTGCGAAATACTATGCGAAATAATGATAACAGTTCTGTCTTTTTTAATAGCATCTAAAGATTTTTTAATCTGTTCGGTAGCAACTGCATCCAAACTTGCCGTTGGCTCATCCAGAAAAATAATAGGCGGATTTTTTAGAAACAAACGAGCAATGGCTATTCGTTGCTGTTGACCTCCGGAAAGCAAATGCGCATCCGACTCATACCCAGCAGGCAATTGTATAATTTGCTCATGAATGTAGGCTTGCTTTGCTGCCTCAATAACCTCCGATCGCGAAGCTGAAGGATTTCCGTATAAAATATTTTCTGCAACCGTTCCTTTAAAAATGTGGTTTTTTTGCAATACCAAACCAATATTTTTTCGGAGAAAAGCCGTATCGTATTCCTGTAAATCAACACCATCCAAATAAATATGACCTGCAGAAGGCATGTAAAATTTATCTAACAAATTAATAATGGTGCTTTTTCCGGCACCACTAAGTCCAACTAAAGCGCTGGTTTCGTTTGGCTTTATAGTGAAATTGATATTCCACAGCGCTTGTGTTCCGTTTGGATAACTAAAATCGACATGCTTGACTTCAATCAATCCCACCACTTTTTCGGGAATATAACTGCCCGTATTTTCCTTTTCGTTGTCGGCTTCTAAAATATCGAAAAAACCTTCGGAATATATGAGCGCGTCGTTTACTTCATCATAAATTCGGTGCAATTGACGAATTGGTGAGGAAACATTGTTAAAAAGCATGATATGAAACATAATCGCTCCAATAGTCATGGTATTATTGAGTACAAAATAGGCCGTTAAAATAATGATAATGACTACGCCTATTTGTTCAATAAACCCTTTTACGCTTTCGAAAATAAAACTGGTTTTTCGGGTTGCGAGTTGATTTTCGGTCATTTCAAATTGAATATCTTGATGACGCTTTGCTTCCATTGGCTCACGAACAAACGATTTAATTACCGAAATAGACTCAATCAAACTAATAATACCGTTGTTCTTCGTTTCACGGTATTTGCGCATTCTTCGCCTAAAACCGCTTAACTTACTCGCCTGTAATTGACTTACATAAAAATAAATCGGAATAATACACAAACTCACCAAACCGACATATACATTGGCATAAAACATTAAAATTAAAGCCACAAAAGCATTAGCAAATAAAGGCAGAATATCAATAAAAAAATTCTGAACCAACCGTGTTAAACTACTAATACCTAAATCGATCCGAGTTTGTAGTTTACCGCTTTCATTTTCGCTTGAGGTATAAAATTCCATTCGATAACTCAAAATTTTATCAACAATAGTTTGGGAAATATCTCGCGTAATAAAAATTCGGAGTTTTTCGCCATAAAATTTTTGACCAAATTGCACTATCGAATAAACCAATTCTTTTGAAAGCAAGACAATGCTGATAATACCTAACAAATGAAATCCTTTGGATAAGGGTTCGTGCGCCACCATCAAATTGCTAATTGAATCAACGGTAAATTTTAAAATTAAAGCATTTACCTGAGCCGCAAATGAACCTAAAAAAGTGAGCAATAAAGTAGCCATTACCATTTTTTTGTACGGTTTTACAAATGGCGTGATTTTTTTATAGAGAACAGATAACTGCATTTATTTTTAAGTTTGGCTGCATATCAAATATAAGAATTCTAAATTTGTATTACTAAGAACTCCTAAACCTAAAAGTAAACGCTTATGAAACTCGTTTTTGCATCCAATAACCAAAATAAAATAAAAGAAATTCAGAAAATGCTCCCAGAAAGCATTCAAATTCTGAGTTTAGAAGAAATTGGCTGTACCGAGGAAATTCCCGAAACAGCAGCTACTATTGAAGGCAATGCAATATTAAAAGCGAATTATGTAACCGAAAAATACGGCTATGCGTGTTTTGCTGATGATACCGGTTTAGAAGTGGAGCAATTGAATGGTGCGCCCGGCGTTTATTCGGCTCGTTATGCAGGTGAGCAAAAAAACGACCAAGACAATATGGCTAAATTATTAGATGCTTTATTGAACGAAGCCAATAGAAAAGCACAATTTAAAACAGTAATTGTCTTAAATTACAACAACGAGCAACAACTTTTTACCGGCATAGCCAAAGGGGAAATTATGTTAGAAAAAAGAGGCACAAATGGCTTTGGCTACGACCCCGTTTTTCAGCCAGAAGGGCATACCCAAACTTTTGCTGAATTACCTCTAGAAACCAAAAACACTATCAGTCATCGGGCAAAGGCCACGAAGCAACTCATTCAGTATCTGAACTCCACGCTCTAAATGTTTAAAATACAACATTTTTAATTCATTATTTTACAATTCCTGACGTTTTTTTAGTATAAATTCTTTAGTTACCAACCCATACAAAGCATAACTATTTGAAAATCAAATCACAATAATTCTATAATTCTTAAAGTTGCATTAGTTTATATGGAATATTAACAGTAATTTTGCACCCTATTTTAAAAACACATATGAATAAATTTGAACAATTAGGATTGAATGAATCGTTACTGAAGGCGATTTTAGATCTAGGATTTGAAAATCCGTCAGACGTACAGGAAAAGGCGATTCCCCTATTATTGGAAAAAGACACAGATATGGTTGCGTTGGCTCAGACAGGGACAGGGAAAACGGCAGCTTTCGGTTTTCCGCTAATCCAAAAAATTGATGCCGACAACAGAAATACACAAGCATTAGTTTTATCGCCAACACGCGAACTTTGTTTACAGATTACCAACGAACTTAAAAACTACTCCAAATACGAAAAAGGTATTAATGTGGTAGCAGTTTACGGAGGAGCTAGTATAACAGAACAAGCAAGAGAAATAAAAAGAGGAGCTCAAATTATTGTAGCTACCCCTGGTCGTATGCAAGACATGATTAACAGAGGTTTGGTAAACATCAAAAACATAGATTACTGTGTGTTAGATGAAGCCGACGAAATGTTGAACATGGGATTTTATGATGATATCTGCTCTATTTTATCAGATACACCCGACGAAAAAAGCACATGGTTGTTCTCTGCAACGATGCCACAAGAGGTTGCCCGAATTGCAAAACAATTCATGAGCGAACCTGTAGAAATTACAGTAGGAACTAAAAACTCGGGTTCAGCTACCGTTTCTCACGAATTTTATTTAGTAAATGCGCGTGATCGTTACGAAGCTTTGAAACGTTTGGCCGATGCAAATCCAGATATTTTCTCGGTGGTTTTCTGTCGTACTAAAAGAGATACTCAGGCCGTTGCCGAAAAATTAATCGAAGATGGATACAGCGCTGCTGCTTTACATGGTGATTTATCGCAAGCACAACGCGACGGGGTAATGAAATCGTTCCGTGGAAGACAAATCCAAATGTTAGTTGCAACCGATGTTGCAGCTCGTGGAATTGATGTTGACAACGTTACACACGTAGTAAACTACCAATTACCTGATGAAGTTGAAACCTATAACCACCGTTCGGGTCGTACCGGTCGTGCTGGAAAATTAGGAACTTCGATTGTAATTGTAACTAAAAGTGAATTACGCAAAATTTCGGCTATCGAAAGAATCATCAAACAAAAATTTGAAGAAAAAACAATTCCATCTGGAATCGAAATCTGCGAAATTCAATTATTGCACTTAGCCAACAAAATAAAAGATACCGAAGTTGATCACGAAATTGACAACTATTTACCGGCTATTAATGAAGTTTTAGAAGGTTTATCGAAAGAAGAATTAATCAAAAAAATGGTTTCGGTTGAATTTAATCGATTCATTTCGTATTACAAAAAGAACAGAGACTTATCTTCACAATCTTCGGATCGTAGAGAAAGAGAGGGTGGAGCTAGAGAAGCAAACACCACTGGAGCTGTTCGTTACTTTGTAAACATCGGTTCAAGAGACAATTTTGATTGGATGTCTTTGAAAGATTATTTAAAAGAAACATTAGATTTAGGTCGCGATGACGTATTTAAAGTAGATGTAAAAGAAGGTTTCTCTTTCTTTAATACAGATGCCGAACATACTGATAAAGTAATGGAGGTTTTAAACAATGTTCAATTAGAAGGACGTCGTATTAACGTTGAAATTTCTAAAAATGATGGTGGCGGAAGACGTGATCACAACAACCGTGGCGGAAGAAGAGATGCCGGAAGACGTGAAGGTGGTTTTTCTTCAAGACGCGAAGGTGCTCCAAGAAGCGATCGTGGTAGCCGTGAACGATCTGCTGCTCCTAGAAGAGAGGGCGGATTTTCAAGAAACGAAAGCGCTCCAAGATCATCAAGACGCTCAGATAGTTTCAGTGATTCACCTAGACCAAGAAGAACGAGAAGAGACTAAACTCCTCTGTTAATTTTCTTATAATAATATTCGAAAACTACAATTTATTTAAAGTCGATTTACTACTTTTAAAGCCTTAAATCGATGTATGAAATATTTTGTAGTTTTCTTTTTATTAGCCTTTACCCAAATTAGTTTCGCCCAAGACACCACCCACGACCAACACGTTTCCGGTTATGTTATTAGTGACGAAACTAAACTTCCAATTCCCAACGTAAACATCATCAATATTAATAAAGTACGCGGAGCTCAAACCGATGCAAAAGGATATTTTGAAATTGATGTTCAACCCAGCGACACCTTACACCTTTCGTTATTAGGATACCAATCGTTAAAAATAAGAGTTACAAATGACTGGATTAAAAACAAAGTAACTCGCATTCAACTTACCGAAAAAGCTATTGCTCTTGAAGAAGTAGTCATCAATCCGTTTAAACTTACGGGCTATTTAGAAGTCGATTCCAAATTAATTCCAACCAAACAAAACTACACCTATAGCATTTCGGGTTTAACGCAAGGCTATGAAGCAGGTCAAAATGCACCAGGAGCATTTGGTAAAGTTTTAGGTTCTATTTTCAATCCTGCCGATATGCTTTATAATTTTTTCGGAAAAAAACCCAAAGAACTCAAGCGTTTAAAGGAAATGAAAAAGGACGATACGGTTCGGAATTTACTCGAAACCAAATACGACAGAGAAACCATTTCGGTTTTATTAGGCATTGATAAAAGCGAAATTGCCGAAATTTTACAACGTTGCAATTATTCAGAATCTTTTATTCAAAATGCAAACGATTTACAAATTATGGACGCCATAAGTGGCTGCTACGAAGAATACAAAGTTTTAAAAAAGAATTAAAAATAGTACAACATTTTATCAAGCCTTTAATTTCGAACAGAATTAAAGGCTTTTTTATTTTTAAATCACTACTCAATATTGCTTTATCAAGAAATAAATACATAATTTAGTAACTTATTTTCCTACTAATAGCAACCCCTTCTGTAGGTATTATTCAATTCATTTATGAGAGAAGAAATAAATAAAGTTTTAAATTTTGTTGATTTACACAAAGGTGAAGAAAACAAAAAAGCCGTTATTAAAAACGTTACCAGTGCGGTTTCCTTTCGAGGCTCAAATCTTTGGATATTAGCCTGCGCCATTCTGATTGCTTCCGTTGGGCTCAATGTCAATTCAACAGCAGTAATTATTGGTGCGATGCTTATTTCTCCCCTAATGGGACCTATTGTGGGCGCCGGATTTGGATTAGGCATGTACGATTCGGAATTATTAAAAAAATCCATTAAAAACTTATTAATTGCCACCTTTGTTAGTTTGACAATTTCTACCTTGTACTTTTTTATAAGTCCCTTCAAAGATGCCGAATCAGAATTATTAGCCCGTACTGCACCTAATATTTACGATATTTTAATTGCGTTTTTTGGAGGATTAGTGGGCGTAATTGCTTTTACCAGAGTCGAAAAAGGCAATCCTATTCCTGGAGTTGCTATTGCCACGGCTTTGATGCCACCTTTGTGTACAGCCGGTTATGGTTTGGCTTTAGGCAACATGAGTTACTTTTTGGGCGCCATGTATTTGTATTCTATTAACTGCGTTTTTATTTGTATTGCCACTTTCATCATTGTAAAATATTTAAAATATCCGCAAAAAGAACAATTAAATGAAACCCGAAAAAAACAAGTTAAATACGGTATTACAGCCTTAATTTTATTGATGATCGTACCAAGTGTTTATTTTGCTTATGTTTTATTTATTCAAAAATCATATACCAATAAAACGGAAAAATTTATCAAAACCGAATTTACCAACAAAGACATTCCGGTTATTTATAAAAACATTGAATACAACGCCTCTCCAAAAAGAATTGAATTGGCCTTTTTATCGAAAAAATTCAACTATGCCGAAGTACGTGAACTCAATAAAAAATTAGCCGATTACGATTTAAACAATACGCGTTTGGTTATCAAACAAGATACTTTTCATATTGGAAATGACATTTTGAAAAAAATCAATTCGAGTCGAGATTTAGCTGATAAAAAAGACATCATCATCAACCAATTACGGGCACGATTAGCTAGTTACCAATTCAATAATGCGCAATTAATTAAAGAATCTGAAGTTATTTTCCCGCATATCACCTCTTTTTCTATCGGAAATTATACTGTTTTAGATAAAAATAAAAAGGAAAAAATTATCCCAATTGTTTTGTATCAAAGCAACGAACCTTTGGACGATGAAAAAACACTGAAATTAAAAAAATGGCTAAAAATTAGGCTAGAAAAAGACTCAATTGAAGTCTACAAGCAACCCATTGCGCCAGTTTCGAAAATAAAAACCCTGAAAACAAAATAATATCAGTTAAAACGTATTAAATTAAAACAACAGTATTTATATTTACATATTTTTAAGACTACAATTTTGTAACAAATCAATTTGAAAACAGCAATTGTAGGAGGAACTAAAACTTAATAATTTCATCTTTAAAATTATGAAAACTAAAAGTCCCTTTAAAATTGTACTGTTGCTGGGAGTATTTTTTTTAAGTAGCAAAATTCAGGCGCAACACACCGACTTAGTTGATGAATCGCAAACGCAAATATTTGCAGATACCACTAAAACCTATTTTATTCCAGATGCCACACACAAAGGAATGAGATGGTCCCGATTTCATACCAAATGGTTTACTTCTAAATTAGGTTTTGCTCCCATTTTAGATTACAATCAAAACATCCAAAATGCAGACAGTAAAAATCAAGTAGGCAGTCAGGAAAGCCGATTTGATATTCGCAGTGCACGTGTTATGGTGAGCGGTCAAATTAATTTCAAAAACCCGTGGAAATATTTAATTAGCGTGGAGTACAAAGGTTTTGATAGGGCTCCAGAAGACCCCAATTTTGGTATAACCGATTTAAAATTCGTCGTGCCATTATCTACAAACAGTGACATTACTTTCGGAAAAATAAAAGAAACGTTTGTGTATGAAATGGTGGGAGATGCCGCCAACTTACCTCATTTTGAAAGGTTGCTTAGTCCGTTTTTTAACAGTCGAAATATTGGATTTATTTACCATCACTTTTTTTTAAACAACCGCCTTACTGCCTCGGCTGGTTTGTATAAAGATTGGATTGGAAACGATACCAATTTTTCTGATTCTAACACCACCATTACCGCCCGTATTACAGGTTTACCCAAGTGGCAAAACGAAGGCAAACAATTCATGCACATGGCCGTTGGAATGCGTTATGTAAATGCACCAAGCGATGTTATTAGACTGAAAGGTCGAAATGAATCAAACATTACCACCAATTATGTAGATACTGGAAACCTAAATGCTTCAAGTCAATTTAACCTAAGCATGGAACAACTTTGGAGTTTAGACAACTTCTCGGTATTAATGGAATATGTGCACAACTGGACTTCGACAATCGATTTTGGAACAGAACAATTTAGCGGGTATTATGTTACAGGAAGTTATGTGGTGAGTGGTGAGCAACGACCATACGACCAAAGAGCTGCTTATGCAAGACGTATAAAACCTACCGGAAAATATGGTGCTTGGGAGTTATTTGCACGGGTTGGTCAAAACGATTTAGAATCGAAAAACATACACGGTGGACTTAACAACCGCTATGATTTGGGACTCAACTGGTGGGCAACACAATATTGGAAAGCAGGAATGGTGTACGGAATTAGTAATTTAGAAAAAGACGGCATAACTGGAGTAACCAACAGTTTGCAATTTCGATTGCAATGGATTTATTAAAAAAGGGCTGCACGATGTAATGCAGCCCTTTTTTGATTATTTTACGGGTATATTTTCTAAAATTTCAAGAACAAATTTCCAATATTTTTGTGCCGACTTTATACTAGCACGTTCATCGGGAGAGTGTGCTCCATGGATAGTCGGGCCGAATGAAATCATATCCATATCGGGATAATGAGTTCCTAAAATTCCGCATTCTAAACCTGCATGACAAGCTACCACTTTGGGCTCTTCTCCATTTTGTTTGGTATAAATCGCTTTTAAAACCTCTAAAATTTCGGAATTAACATTTGGTGTCCATCCTGGGTAAGAACCCGAAAGTTCTACTTCGCAACCAATTAATTCAAAAGTCGAACGCAACGCATTGGCTAAATCCATTTTAGAAGATTCAACCGAAGAACGGGTCAAGCATTTAATTTCGATTTCGCCATTTTGAACACTCACACGCGCAATATTATTTGAAGTTTCAACTAAATTTTCCATATCGGCACTCATTCGATATACGCCGTTTTGAGCTGCATACAAAGCACGAATTAGACCTTCTTGCACCCCTAAATCCATAACGTTTTTAGGCAAAGCGGTTTTGGTAATCTCGATGGTTAAATTTGGTTCGGTCGTTTTAAACTCTTGCTTAATATCATTAATAATTTCCTGCATATCAAACAAATAAGCCTCATCAAACATTTCCGAAATAATAACGGTCGCCACACTTTCTCTCGGAATAGCATTACGCAAGCCTCCTCCATTAATTTCGGCAACCTGCAGTCCGAAATTTTCAAAACCATCAAATAACAAACGATTCATGATTTTATTAGCATTTCCCAAACCTTTATGAATATCCATACCGGAGTGCCCGCCTTTTAAACCTTTTACTTTTATGGCGTAACCAACAGATCCTTCAGGTACTTCTTCAACATGATACGATCGAGTTGCAGTCACATCAATACCACCCGCACAACCAATATCAATTTCGTCGTCTTCTTCCGTATCTAAATTTAATAGAATCTCACCTTTTAAAATTCCGCCTTTTAAACCCATAGCGCCTGTCATTCCCGTTTCTTCATCTATGGTAAACAAGGCCTCGATAGCAGGGTGAGCTAAATTGGTACTCTCTAAAACTGCCATAATCGTAGCCACTCCTAGCCCATTATCGGCGCCTAAAGTAGTTCCTTTGGCGCGAACCCAATCTCCATCTACATACATGTCTATTCCTTGTGTATCAAAATCAAAATTGGTGTCAGCATTTTTTTGGTGAACCATATCCAAATGACCTTGCATTACAATGGTTTTACGATTTTCCATGCCTTTTGTGGCCGGTTTTCGAATAATTACATTTCTAATTTCATCTTCGAAAGTTTCTAAACCTAAATTTTCACCGAATTTTTTCATGAATTCAATCACACGTTCTTCTTTTTTGGAAGCTCTTGGTACGGCATTCAAATCGGCAAATTTATTCCAAAGTCCTTTAGGTTCTAAATTTCTAATTTCTTGACTCATATAATTAGTTTGAAGTTTAACAAATTGTAGCTTCAAAGTTACAAAGTTTAATTCCGATTTCGATACAAAATAATATTGTATTTATCTTTACAAAAACAAAAGTCGATAGTGAAAAAGAAATTCATACTCCCGTTATTTTTATTATGTCAAATCTTATTTTTACAGCTACTCCCTTTTTTTTCGGACGCAGTCGAAAAACATTATAGTACAACTCTTTACCCTAAAATTGCAAAATTTTCAAGATTTATTTTGGGTTGGATTCCTTTTTCAGTTGGTGATTGTCTCTACTTTTTAGTTTTTCTTTTAATCATAAGATGGCTTTGGAAAAGTAGAAAGAATTGGAAATCAAACTGGAAAAATTATATTTTACAAATGCTGAGCGCCATTTCGGTAGTTTACTTTTTGTTTTATTTTTTATGGGCTTGCAATTATTTTCGAGTTCCCTTATTCGAAAAAATGCACATTCAACGCGAATATTCTGAAAAAGATTTAGTCCTTTTTACCGAAAAATTAATCTCTAAAACAAACAGTATTCATTATAAAATAACCCAAAACAAGAAGCTGGCAGTAACTTTTCCGTTTTCAAAAAACGAAACTTTTTTGCTTACTCAAAATGGATACAACCGCTTGTCACAACAATATCCGTTTTTTACTTATTCGAATACCAGCATCAAAAATTCCTTGTTTTCCCTACCCCTCACCTATATGGGATTTGGAGGTTATCTGAATCCTTTTACCAACGAAGCGGAAATAAATGGCTTAATGCCCGACTATAATTTGCCTTTTACCAGTTGCCACGAAATGGCCCATCAAATGGGCTATGCCAGTGAAAGCGAATGCAATTTTATCAGTTTTTTAGCCACTACGCGTAATCAAAATTTATATTTTCAGTACTCGGGTTATAGTTATGCCTTGCGCTATTGCTTGGGTATTTTGCATTATCAAAACGAGGTTTTATTCAAAAAAATCATCAAAAAAGTACATCCGGGCATTTTAAAAAACTACCAAGAAAGTGAGGATTTTTGGGCACAATATGAAACACCCATTGAAACTGGTTTTAAATATTTTTACGACAACTTTTTAAAAATCAACCAACAAAAAGACGGACTCGATAGTTACAGCAAATTCGTAGATTTGATGGTGAATTATTACAAGACACAACCTTTATAACATTCAAAATAGTCTTTGGCAGAACATTTAGTTGTAACAAAAAGGCCATTTTCCCTACTAACCCATTATGAATAAAAATCTGGAGCAATCTTTTGTAACGCAATTACAAGAAAATCAGAATATAATCCACAAAATTTGTCGATTGTATACTGATAATGAAGATGCGCATAAAGATTTGTTTCAAGAAATTACCATTCAGCTTTGGAAAGCTTTTCCAAAATTTAGAGGCGAAAGTAAATTTTCGACTTGGGCTTATCGCGTTGCTTTAAACACGGCCATTACACTTTACCGCAAAACAAAACGCAGTGTAAATACCGTTACCTACGAAGGGCAACAACATTTTATCAAAGATGTCGATTACAATTACGAAGAAGAAGAGCAACTTAAATTAATGTACCAAGCGGTTCATCAGTTAAACGACATCGAAAAAGCCTTGATTTTTATGTATTTAGAAGACAAAGATTACCACGAAATATCCGAAACATTAGGAATAAGTGAAGTAAATGCCAGAGTGAAAATGAATCGAATAAAAGGGAAACTTAAAAAAATATTAAATCCGTAAGAAACTATGAAAGAACTGGATTTATTAAAAAAAGATTGGAAAAAGAACGAAAACGCGTTTAACCAATTATCGGAAATTGATATTTATAAAATGTTGCACCAAAAATCGTCTTCGATAGTGCAATGGATTTTTATCATCAGTCTTATCGAATTTGTATTTTGGATAGGCATTAGTTTGCTATTTGATACCGACACCTATTTAGAAGAAAATAATCGAGCAGATATAGTCTGGTATTTGCATCTTTTTGATGTGTTAAACTATTCTATTATTTTGGTTTTCATCTATTTGTTTTATAAAAACTACCGCACCATATCCACTTCATCCTCTACCAAATTGCTTATGCAATCCATACTCAAAACCCGAAAAATTGTACAATTATATGTTTGGTACAATTTAGGAATGTTGTTATTGGGTAGTTTTGTAGGGGTTTTTATTGCCTTTACCAGCAATCCGAAATGGGATAATTTTAATGAAAGTTTTGCTACACAACCCAAAGTTACTTTGATTTCAATAGCTATTTTGGTAGTGGTAATTGCTGGTTTAATGGGTATCTTATGGGGAATTTACCGCCTCATTTACGGCCGATTGTTGCGAAGATTGTTTGCCAATTACAAGGAATTAAAGAAAATCGATTTTTAAGATTCTTTATAATCCCATTCACGCATTTTGTTTAATTCTTCTTGCTCTTTTAGCAATTCGGCAGGAATTACTTTTAAAAATGAAGGGTGTTGCTCGATAGCGTATTCAACTTTTTCCACAATATCTTCGATGGTTTCGTTTTCGTAATCAATTACCAAAGGTTCTTTAATGATAAACGATTGTAGAATTCCTTTCTTTTTCAATCGCAAACCTTTTTTATCAAACGATCGACGAAAACCATCAATTACAATAGGCACTACTATCGGTTTATGTTGCTTGATAATATGAGCCGTTCCTTTACGAACCGGTTTGAACGATTTTGTAGTTCCTTGCGGAAAAGTAATAACCCATCCATCCTCTAAAGCTATTTTAATGTTTTCGGTATCGTTAGGATTTACTTCTCTTTTTTCGGTAACATCTTTGCCTTTTTCTCGCCAAGTTCGTTCCACGGTAATAGCGCCTACATACGCCATAATTCGAGGTAACAAACCGGCTTTCATCGTTTCTTTGGCGGCAACATAATAAATATTCATTTTGGGTTGCCACAAATACCCAATGTTTTTAATATTATCTACTCTGCCGCTCAAACTCGCATTAAAAACATGGAACATAGCCACCACATCGGCAAAATAGGTTTGATGATTCGAAATAAAAAGCACATTGGTTTCGGGCAAATTTTTAATAATTTCCGAACCCTCAATCTGCAATTCATTAAACCCTCGGTAGCGCTTATGCGTTGCCGCACCAAAAATCCGAATTAACCATTTTTTGATGAAATAAATATGACCAAAAGGATTTCGTTTAAACAATCCCATAATTCCTATTGTTTATTTATAAGTTGGCGGCAAACATACAAAATTATTCTTTTTTCACTAAAACCTGCAATACATAAGGCAAGCCACTTCATTTTATTTTGTATTCAAAACCGTTTTCAAAACCTCTTTTAACTCACTCAAAATCATAGCCGTGGCGCCCCAAACAAACTGATTTTCAATTTGAAATGCGGGTACCGTAATGTTTGAAGCATACGAAGTAGTCATTTTAGTTTCTACTAAATTTGCGTCATCTAAAAATTGTTCCAAAGGCCATTCGATAATATCGGCTACTTCTTTAGGATCAGGAAAAAAATAGAGTTCCTGTTCGCTTATTCCTAAAAAGGGATGCACCTGAAAATTACTTGGTGGAATGTACATGGGCGTAAACGGTCGTATCACTTTAATTTTTTCGGGCAAAACACCAATTTCTTCGTGTGTTTCTCGCAAAGCAGTATAGGCAAAATCCAAATCATCGAGTTCGTATTTGCCACCTGGAAAAGCAATTTGAGAAGAATGAACCCCGTTATACGAATTACGAACAATCAAAACAATGTGTGTTTGGTCATTTTTGGGATACAAAAGCATCATTACTGCTGCAATTCTAGGTTTTTTAGCCTCAATATTGAGGTTTTTCAAGAGTTGAATTCGTTCTTCGGGAGCCATTTTCAAATGAGCTTCAGCTGCAGGTAACGGCAACTGCGAAAAATGAGGAACATATTTTAAAAATTCTTGAAAAACCATCTGCAAACCTTATTTTTGCTTAAAATAAAACATAAATATACTTCAGAAAATAGTTTTCTACAACTTTCCTGAAACCAAAGCCGCTAGCCATGTACAGTAAACAAGAAGCACAGCAAATTAAAAGAGAATTTTGGGTGGCCTTTGCCGAAAAATATCCGCGAAAATGGATTTTATATGACACGAAAATTAAAGATTTTTCATTTAAATTTTATGTAGAAAATAAAAAAATACAAGTTTTAATTGATATTGAGCACCGCAACGAAGACAAACGTTTGGCCTATTTTGAAAAGCTAGAAGCCTTAAAAACTATTTTAGAAGAAGAGTTTATTTCGGATTTGGTTTTTGAAAAAAACTTCACTTTAGAAAGTGGTAAAACCATCAGTCGAATTTGGACCGAAAAAACTGGACTTGGATTTAGTAACCGAAATAATTGGGATGCCATTTTTGATTTCTTTTACGAAAAAATGAACGCATTGGAATTGTTTTATTTGGAATATGACGAGTTTATAAAGGATGTGGAATAAGCTTTTATCATAATAAAAAAGTATTGCAAAAAAAGAATGAGAATTATTGAATGGAATTGTCAAGGTGCATTTAGACTTAAAAACATTAAGATTTTTGAGCTAAAACCTGATATTTTAATTATTCCAGAATGCGAGGAGGAACAAAAACTTCAATTTGGAAAACTCACTCCAACTCCTAATGACTTTATTTGGTATGGAGATGCAGGAAAAAAAGGAATAGGAATCTTTTCATTTACAAATTATAAGTTTAAAATTTTAAAAGAATTTAATCCTGAATTCCGATATGTAATTCCTTTAGAAGTTTCAAATGGAATAAATTCATTTTTACTTTTTGCAGTTTGGGCAATGGATAATAAAAAAAATCCCATTGCAAGATACATTGGACAAGTGTGGAATGCTGTTAACTATTATCAGACTAACTTAGCAAACAATATAATCATTGTCGGAGATTTCAACAGTAATCAAATCTGGGATGAAAAAGAACGAATTGGAAATCATACCGATGTGGTGAATTTTTTAAACAATTACAACATTGAAAGTTTATACCACAAACAGTATAATGAGATACACGGGCAAGAAAGTTTAAAAACATTTTTTATGTATAGGAATCTTGAAAAATCATATCATATAGATTATGTTTTTGCCTCACATAACTTAATTAAAAATGGATACAATTTAAAATTTGGAAATCCTGAAAATTGGATTGATAAAAGTGATCATGTTCCATTAGTTTTAGAAATTTCAGAGTTATCCTCTCAAATTTCTATCCAAAACACTTTTACAAACTTTACTAATCGAAATTTAAATTCACTTAGTGAAGATATAAAGGTTAAATATGCAGAAGAATTAAGTTCTATTAAAAAACTGGCAGAAAAATT
Source organism: Flavobacterium agrisoli (assembly GCF_016522065.1). Taxonomy (GTDB): domain Bacteria; phylum Bacteroidota; class Bacteroidia; order Flavobacteriales; family Flavobacteriaceae; genus Flavobacterium; species Flavobacterium agrisoli. The sequence goes on from NZ_JAEHFV010000001.1 coordinate 1,122,135, forward strand.
AGATTTACAAACAGAATTTACGGATGAAAAATTTGAACTTATAGACAAAATTGAAACCATAAAAAAAATCGATAAGCTCACAATCAAGCTAAAATAAAAATTGCAGAATATCACATATTAAAAATATTATATACGATAATTCTTTTGTCGTAATTCACATAAAGTTGTTTTCGGTTGCCTTGTAGTTTTCGGGTAATAATAGAGAGTTTACAAGGAGTCCCTACATTATCAATACAAATAAAAGAATACACAATATCGGTTTCGTTTTCTTCTGTGGCAATATAATCCGAAATTTCAAACCACTGCACCATTTGCGTGTACACGACAATTCGGTGTTTATCGGTATCCAATTCAATGGGTACGTTTAACAATTCCAAATCCGACCATTTGCCCCACTTGTTGTTGTCCTTTTTATCCAAAACACTCATACCCGAAGTCCGAAATTTATAGGTTTGAGCGGTAGTTTTATGAAAACATAAAAAGCAAAAAAAGGTGAAAATGATATGGATTTTAAATGTCATAGAATTAAAAATCAAGGGAGTTTAGTGTTTTTTTAGCTGACTCAAAATCGGTTAAAATGTCGTTGAAAATTTCTGAAACAGGTTGAATATCATCTATAAGTCCTGCAATTTGACCTATTTCCAATTCGCCTTCCTCTAAATCGCCTTCAAACATTCCTCTTTTTGCTCTGCCTTTTCCTAATAAATACTGCAATTCTTCTTTAGTGGCATGTTTAGCATATAAATTTTGAATTTGATTGTAAAACCCATTTTTAATTAACCGAACTGGAGCCAGTTCTTTTAAAGTTAACTGCGTGTCGCCTTCTTGAACGCTACAAATTTTATTTTTGAAATCGTAATGAGCAGACGATTCTTCCGATGCAGCAAATCGGCTTCCCATTTGAACTCCATCGGCACCTAAAATCATGGCCGCCAACATACCGTGACCTGTGGCAATACCACCTGCTGCAATCAACGGAATTTGTACTGCTTTTCGAACCATCGGAAGCAGGGTAAAAGTAGTGGTTTCTTCCCTCCCATTATGCCCACCGGCTTCAAAACCTTCGGCAACAATAGCATCAACTCCTGCATTTTCCGCTTTTAAAGCAAATTTTGTACTGCTTACTACATGTGCCACTTTAATGTGATGTTCTTTTAAAAGAGGTGTCCAAAGTGACGGATTTCCCGCCGAAGTAAAAACAATTTCAACATTTTCTTCAATCAAGATATTCATTATAGCCTCGATATCGGGATACAACAAAGGCACGTTTACACCAAAAGGTTTGGAGGTGGCTTTTTTGCATTTCTGAATATGCGTTTTCAACACATCGGGATACATAGAACCTGCACCAATCAACCCCAAACCACCCGAATTGCTTACAGCAGCAGCCAATTTGTAGCCGCTATTCCAAACCATTCCACCTTGAATAATGGGATATTGTATTTTAAAAAGTTGCGTTATTAGATTCATTTCCCACTATTCTTTTATAAACTTGCCCGAAGAAGTAAATGCATTGGACTCGAGTTTATAAAAATACATTCCTTTAGGGAAATTTTGCAATGAAATGTTATTTTTTTTAGAAGATAATTCGGATTGAAAAAGCAATTGCCCTAAAACCGAATACACACTTACTTTTGCGCTTGTCTCTTCAGATGGTAATTGAAAAATAATTTCACTTTTGGCAGGATTAGGATACAGATAAAAAGGAGTCTTATCAAAATCAGCTACCATCAACTTTGATTGAGCAGCCACTGAAAAATCGGGAATTCCGTAACCATATTGCATATCGGGTACCGTAAATCGATCGGAAGAAGACACCACCATATTCCAAATTTCTTGGTTTGTTTTTTCGGGAAAAGCTTGCCACAAACAAGCAACAGAACCCGCGATAATCGGACAGGAAAAGGAAGTACCATTCACAGCCACTATATTTCCCGACTGATTTATTACCGAAACGGCTTGCCCTTGCGCCATTACATCGGGCTTAATTCGATTATCAGCCGTTGGCCCAATTGAGCTAAACCCCGCTTTCGACTCGGTTGCAGTAACAGCTCCCACCGAAAAAACATGTGAACCATCGGCTGGTGCTCCAATATGTTTTTCAGTAGCATTGCCGGAATTTCCAGCAGAAGCTACTACAAAAATCCCTTTAGAGAATGCTTTTTCGGCTCCTCTTGTAACAAAGGTTGTATTCCCATCCATATCGGCATAGGTATGACTGTATCTTGCATTGCTATAATCATCAAAATAACCCAAAGAAGTACTGATAATAGCCACACCCAAACTATCTGCTTTTTCGGCAGCTTCTACCCAAAGCGACTCCTCTTTTGGGCCTTCATATGCATTATCTTCCGTTATAAAAAGATAAAAAGAAGCATCGGGTGCAGTTCCCACAAAACTGCCGTCTATATAACCGCCTATTGTTGAAAGCGCTTCTGTACCGTGTTCTGATTTGGTGTAGAAATTAGTCGAACGACCAAAAAAATCGTAACCACCCAATAGCTGATTGTTATTTCGCAATCGAGCGAAAGGAAGAGCCGAATTAACTCCCAAATAACCGGCATCAATCAGGGCAATTGTAATTCCGGCACCGGTATAATTATTTTCGTGTAAAATAGGAATGTTCAACATTTGAACTTGATTCGAAGCATTTCCATAATTGAAAACGACGGCCGATTTATTTAAAGTGGTTTTGGATACTTTAGCTGTGGTGTTTTTTTTATTCGATGTAATATTGAGCGCTTTATCCGCAAAATCAATTTTTTCGACAAAAATAAGGTTTTTCAATGCCATAATATCCGAAACTGATCCTTGAATATGTATCGCATTCAACCATTTAGATTGGGAAATAAAAGTTATTCCTGTTGCTTTTTTTATTTCTGAAAGATAATGGGCATCCACCGGTGCATCCGAAATATCCAAAGGTATTTTTTGAGCATGTCGTCGATCCAATGCTTTTTGGGAAAGCATGGTTAACGGCTGATTTAAAAAGGTTTGTGCATTGGGTTTATCATTTAAATATACCCAAGCGTCTTCTTGACCAATGGCCGAAAAAGACAGTAAAACAAAACAAATCAGGTAAAATAGTTTCATAAGAATTGCTTTAAAAGAAAAATGGAATAACAAAAATAACTTTTATTGTATTCCATTTCTTTAATCTTATCAAAACAATTACGAAATCACGCCCGAACCTAATAACTCCTTCCCTTCGTACCAAGCTACAAACTGTCCTTCGGTAATAGCTGATTGAGGTTCTTCAAATCGAACATACATTCCTTCTTCAAACTGATACAAAGTTGCTTTTTGTAAGGGTTGACGGTATCGGATGCGAGCCATCACTTCTCGGGTTTCTCCATTTTTCAAACGCAAATCGGTACGTATCCAATGTACTTCATCGTTTTTAACAAACAACGATTTTTTGAATAATCCGGGATGCTGACTTCCTAAACCAGTATAAATAGTATTGGTTTCGACATTGGTCGCAATAACAAATAAAGGTTCTACAGTACCACCAACATGTAAGCCTTTTCGTTGACCAACCGTAAAATAATGCGCACCTTGGTGACTGCCCACGACTTTACCCATATTGGGTGTATAAGGAAATTTTTCGGCCTCTATAGCCAACTCTTCTTCAAAAGAAATTCCAGCCGGTTCGAATGTATTGTAAATAGGGTCGTTTTTATCTATCTGAATGATCGTACCTTCTTTGGGCTGTAATTTTTGTTGTAAAAACTCGGGTAAACGGACTTTACCAATAAAACACAGACCTTGAGAGTCTTTTTTATCTGCTGTAACCAAATCCATTTGAGCGGCAATTTCGCGTACTTCGGGTTTGGTTAAAGCACCAATAGGAAATAAAGCTTTTGACAATTGTTCTTGCGATAATTGGCATAAAAAATACGATTGGTCTTTATTTACGTCGGCACCCGCTAGTAATTGATACATAGTTTGTCCAGCTACTTCGATTTCGTTTTTTTGACAATAATGACCCGTAGCCACATAATCGGCACCCAAATCCAGGGCTATTTTTAAGAAAACATCAAATTTTATTTCGCGATTACAAAGCACATCGGGGTTTGGTGTGCGTCCTTGCTCGTATTCGTTGAACATATAATCAACGATTTTTTCTTTATATTCTTCGCTTAAATCAACTGTTTGGAAAGGAATTCCTAACTTTTCAGCAACCAACAAAGCATCATTACTGTCTTCGAGCCAAGGGCATTCGTTGGAAATGGTAACCGAATCATCGTGCCAGTTTTTCATAAAAAGCCCAATAACCTCGTAACCTTGCTGCTGTAAAAGATAGGCAGCAACACTTGAATCAACACCTCCTGATAAACCAACTACAACTCGTTTCATCTTCAATTTTTCGTTTTTTAATTCGAGTGCAAAGGTACAAAACATTTAGCAGAGAGCCTATTTGAAGCCTATTTCTTTGGTTTTTGCTGTTGTTCGGGCGAAACTTTTGATTTGGTAAACGATTGACTGATTGCTTTGGGATCGCTCATATTTACTTCTTTAGCCAATTTTCCTTTTTCATAAAACTCCCAAATTCCAGCCTTTTTCCCGTTTAAAAACGTTCCTTTAGAAGCGATATTTCCGATGCCATCTCTAAAAATAGCATCACCATGATACACATCGCCTTTAAAATTAGATTCTTCTAAAACAATACCATTTTCGGCATATTTTTTATAAAGACCATCTTTTAAACCTGCTTTATAATTTTGTTCCTCTGCAATTTTTCCGTCGGGATAAAACACTACGCGAGTTCCTTCTAATTTTCCTTTTACATACGTTTCTTTACTCATTATAGTAGAGGAAGCGTGGTGGTAATAAACCCAAGGTCCTTCAAAAAGTTTGTTGACCACTTTGCCTTCGCTGACTTTATTTTTAGATTGGTCGTAAAAAATCACGTAAGCCGAACCATCATTAGCGCTAAAGTCTCTTGTGGCAATTACATCGCCTTTTTTAGTATCGTCAAAATATTTAAAAACCCCAGTTTCTTTTCCGTGCGAAAATACGCCTTCGTAACGCGGTCTTTTAGAAACCTCATACGTACCGCGCCAAAGTCCTTCTTTTAAACCTTTAGCATCTACTCTATTCAATTCATTTTGAGACCAACTTATCATACAAGTTAACCCCAATACAAACAACATCATTTTTTTTTGAAACATAGCTGATTCTATTTTTTTAGATAACGAAAATTGGTTTACAAAAGTATATCTACATAAAAAAATCTCGAACGAATCGAGATTTTTTATCAAATTATTTTTTCTTTTTAGTAGAAGATTTGGCAGCTTCTTGTTGCTCCATCACTTCTTGCAAACGTTGTTGAAATTTACTTTGCTTTTTAGGTTCTTTCTTTTTATTCTCCTGAATTTGAGCATGAATTTTATCGCTATCTACAATCTTGTATTTGATTACATACATGATACCGATGGTAATTAAATTCGAAATAAAATAATACAAACTCAATCCAGAACCGTAATTATTAAAGAACAACAGCATCATGATAGGCGAAATGTAAATCATGATTTTCATCATTTTAGCCATATCGGGCATTCCTTCTTGCTGTGGCGCTGCCATTTGCTGATCGCCAGTGGTCATTTTCATATAAAAGAAAATAGCAATAGCCGCTAGAATTGGAAATAAACTAATGTGATCGCCGTAAACCGGAATCGTAAAGGGCAATTTTACTACAGCATCAAACGAAGATAAATCGTCTGCCCATAAGAATCCTTTTTGACGCAACTGCATCGCAGAAGGAAAAAATTGGAATGCAGCATATAAAAATGGCATCTGAATTAAAGCCGGAATACAACCCGCCATCGGATTCACACCTGCTTTGTTATACAGCTTCATTGTTTCTTGCTGTTTTTTCATCGCATCGCCTTTGTACTTTTCATTAATCTCGGCAATTTCTGGTCGAAGCACCTTCATTTTTGCTTGAGAAACATACGATTTATAGGTAATCGGCGACATGGCCAATTTGATCAAAATGGTAAAAACAATAATAGCAATACCCAAAGAAAGATACGAACTGATAAATCCGAAAATCGGGATGAAAATAAATTTATTGATCCATCCAAAAATACCCCATCCTAATGGTACAATTTTTTGAAGGTTTTTGTCGTATTGTTTTAGGGTTTTGTAATCGGTAGGACCAAAATACCAATTCATTTTATAATCCAACTCCCCATTCGAAAAAGCAAGTGGCATGTTTGCAGTAAACTGTTTGGTAAAAGTGGTATCTACTTTTTCATCGTTTACCAAACTTGTGGACTCTAATTTAGAAGTTTCAAAAGGTTTATTAGTAAGTAAAATAGAACTGAAAAAATGTTGTTTATAGGCTACAAAGCTCACTTTTTCTGGTGTTTCCTCACCGTGTTCACCAACGCCTGCATAATCAATCTTACCGTCTTCGTATTCAAAATAAATTTCGGCATAACGGTTTTCATACGAAATACTTTTTTCGTTAGAATATGATTTTAAATCCCACTCTAAATCTAATGGTTTGCTAGTATTTATAATTTTATTTAAACCTTGCGAACGCACATCAAAATCAATCATATAATTGTTGGGATGCAATACATAACGGTATTCTAAAAAGGCATTTTCGTTTGACTTTAAACGCATAGTCAAAATTTGATCCTCTCCGTTTTTTGTCAAAGTAGGTTCAAAAAACAAATCTTTGGTATTTAAAATACGATTATCGGCTGTATTTAATTGAATGTTCAAATCCGAATTGTTGTTTTTGATTAAAGAAACCAATTCATTCGAATTTTTCTCAAAACGTTTGTAGTTTTTTAGCGTCGCTTCGGCAATGTAACCTCCTTTATTGGCAATTTTCAAAACAACCAAATCATTTTCGATTGTGGTAAAACCTGCTTTTGCTGATGGCAAAGTAGCCGAGTAAGCAAAGGCACCTAAACTTTTTTGCAACTGTGCTAATTGCAACGAATCGCCCGGCGTACTTGCGCTAGTTGAAGTTGCAACAGTTTTTACCGCTGCATTTTTATTTTCAGTTTGTTTTGCTAATTGCTCTTTTTTGGCTTTTTCGGCTGCCAATTCGGTTTCCGAAGGTCTATTTTGATACATGATCCATATCAAAATTCCAAAAATCAAGACAAAACCTATAAACGAATTTATATCAAATTTCTTTTGTTCCATTCTATTTTTTAAAAAGTTCTATTAAGTAAACAGCACTTGATTGAGGTGCTTTTTTATTTTTTGTGATATTGTACAGCCGCCGCAACAAAGTTTACAAAAAGCGGATGCGGATTGGCTACCGTACTTTTGTATTCGGGATGGTATTGCACTCCAATAAAAAACGGATGATTAGCCAACTCTACAATTTCGACTAATTTGGTATCGGGATTGATTCCGGAAGCAATTAATCCTGCTTTTTCCAATTCGTCTGCATATTGACTGTTAAATTCGTAACGGTGTCTGTGACGCTCCGAAATAGTCGTTTGCCCGTAAATACGGTGCGCTAAAGTACCTTCTTTAATTTCGCATTTCCAAGCACCTAAACGCATGGTTCCGCCTTTATCGGTTACATTTTTTTGCTCCTCCATCAAATTCACTACCGGACGCGTTGTCTTTTCGTTCATTTCGGTTGAATTCGCATCGGCATAACCCAAAACAGTACGGGCATATTCAATAACAGACATTTGCATTCCCAAACAAATTCCGAAAAATGGAATGTTATTTTCGCGAACATAACGAACGGCCGCAATTTTCCCTTCAATTCCTCTTTCACCAAAACCTGGAGCCACTAAAACACCGTCAAGGTTTCCTAATTTATCGGCTACATTTTCGGGATCTAAGTGTTCTGAATGAATCGAAATTACATTTACTTTGGTTTCGTTGCTAGCTCCTGCATGTATAAAAGCCTCTAAAATAGACTTGTAACAATCTTGCATTTCGACATACTTTCCTACCAATCCGATATTAATAGTATGTTTTGGATTTTTTAATCTTTTCAAGAAAGTATTCCAGGTTTTTAAATCTGGAGCTGCTTTTTTAGGGAGATTTAATTTATTCAAAGCCACCACATCTAATCCTTCTTCAAGCATTAAATTAGGCACTTCATAGATAGTAGACGCGTCAATCGACTGAATAACAGCATCTTTACTTACATTACAAAATAACGCTAATTTTTGTTTCAAATCCGAAGACAATTCATGCTCGGTACGACAAACCAAAATATCTGCTTTGATTCCGCTTTCCATCAACGTTTTAACAGAATGTTGAGTGGGTTTTGTTTTTAATTCACCCGCTGCAGCCAAATACGGCACTAATGTCAAATGAATGACAATTCCGTTATTTTCGCCCAATTCCCAAACCAATTGACGAACCGACTCAATATACGGAAGCGACTCAATATCACCCACTGTTCCCCCAATTTCGGTAATAACAATATCAAAATCGCCCGATTTTCCTAAAATTTGAATTCTATCTTTAATTTCGTTGGTGATGTGCGGAACTACTTGAACTGTTTTCCCTAAGAATTCACCCCTACGTTCTTTTTCAATTACAGAAAGATAAATTCGGCCCGTAGTTACGTTGTTGGCTTGTGATGTTGGCACATTCAAAAAACGCTCGTAATGACCTAAATCCAAATCGGTTTCGGCGCCATCATCGGTCACATAACATTCACCATGTTCGTACGGATTCAAGGTTCCCGGATCAACATTAATATACGGATCAAATTTCTGAATAGTAGTGCGATAACCTCTTCCTTGTAACAATTTTGCTAAAGATGCAGCAATAATTCCTTTTCCTAACGAAGAAGTTACACCTCCTGTAACAAAAATATATTTCGTTTGATTCATTCTGTAGTTATTTGTAAGTAGTTGTGTAAAAAAACGTGGCAAAAGTACAAATTTTATTAGATAGTTATCCTATTACAGAATGAGATAATTTGCATTTTTTTAAACAGAACGATGCCTAGATTTTTTTATTTGCAAGAATTGTCGTTAAATAGGTCTTTTTATAAAACTATTCTATTTTGACGGTTTGGGATACTTGTGTTTTATATTCCGGATTAAGTCTTCCAAACCGTTCAATTTAAGTTCGTAAATCAAAGCTAATTGCTCGCCTAATTCTCCTTTTGGAAAACCTTTATTGCGGTACCAAACAATATAATATTCGGGTATATCTATTAAAAAATACCCTTCGTATTTTCCGAAGGGCATTTTAGTATGTGCTAGTTTAAGTAGCTGTTTTTGTTGTTTTAAAAGATCCAAATCGAAATTCAAATTTTAGTTCCAATTAAATGTAATTCGTTTTTCGATAGCCTCGTTTAAACTTAAAAATACCGGACAGGTCATGGCAGCGCGTTCTAAAATTGTTCTGTTTTTTTCATCACTAACCCCAACCATTTCAAAAACAATTTCGATGGCGCCAATCCGTCTTGGTTCAGCATTCATAATTTTGGTTACTTCGGCAGTCGAATTTTTAAAATCAACATTCAAATCGCGCGCTTTGATTCCCATGATAGTCATCATACAGCTCGCCAAGGCATTGGCAACCGTATCTGTTGGTGAAAAAGCTTCTCCTTTACCATTATTATCCAAAGGAGCATCTGAAATAATTTCATTTCCTGATTGCGTATGAATGGATGATGTTCGTAAATCACCCAAATAAGTTACTTTTGATGTCATTAATTTGCTTCTTTTATTGTTAAATCATCATCATAATACAAAATGTAAACCCCTCGGTTGGCGTGGCCTCCATCTTCTTTTGTATAAAACTGAAATTTATTATCTACTTGTTCTGTGGTTACCGTTTTGGTGGTTTCTTGATATGTTTGTCCTTGAACCAAACGCATCATGGTATCAAAAGTCACATCAAAACCTCTAGTTGCAAAGGTGTTTGGCAAAATATTATTGTCTTTTTTGTACTCTTTTTTAAACAATCGAGCCGCCTCTGTATCATTTTCTCGGTTTACAGATGGATACATTAAATGGAGTTTTACCAAATTAGAGAAATTAATTTCATCCGATTCTAAGGTAGCATTTGGCTCCAAAACAACCAACTGCACTTGGTAACTTTTCATTGCTTCTACCAACGTTTTAATAGTGGTTTTCACCATCCAAGTATTGGCAGTTTCCATCACCACATAATTCATTTTACCAGGAACCAACAAATTGGTAATACTAGCACCGTCTAAAGCGCCCGTACTCGAAAAACTAGCAAAAGCTACACCTAGTTGGTTTTGTTTGATATATTGAATGGTAGATTCTTTTTTTGGATCGACAACCGCAATAATATTGCCATTCTTTTTACGCATGTACTCAAACATGGTATTCTTCACCATATCATTGGTAGGCACACTTTGATACAAATTTGAAATTGGATTGGCTCGGTCTTTTGATAATGGCGAAATTACCGGAACATTATACAATCTCAGATAATTAGCGGCCGTTTCGGCATTACTTTGGTAAAAAGGACCAATGATAGCATCGGCAGTTTGTAAATTATTTTTTTGCAAAATCTGCGACACATTGGATCCATTTTTATTTTCTTGCGAATCGTAAATAGCAACATCTATAGGCAATCCCAATACTTTAGCCGAATCAATTGCCATTAAAGCACCCGAATAAAAATCGAGTGTCATGTTTAAAAATTTATCCCTTTTAAGTCGCTCCTGAATTGAATTTTCGGTATCATTTTCTAAAACCGAAACATTAAAAGGCAACAACAAAGCCATTTTTTTTCGCTCATTTGAATTAACTTTAGCAGAAAGTACCGTAGTATTTTTAGGAAAATCACTCGTAATCACGGGAGTAGATTGTACTGGCACTTTCAAAATCATTCCTTCTTGCACCCCATTTGATAAAATAGGATTTAAGGATACCAATTCCTCTTGTGTAAGTCCAAAACTTTTAGACAAACTGTACAAAGTCTCTTTAGGTTTTACTTGATAATCCATTAAATCTTGTTTAGGAGCCGTGCTTTTTACAGGAGTTTCCGATGTGGTTACAACTGGATTTGAATATTGTTTTGGCGGACTCCCTTTAATAGTTAACCGAAAACCGATTGGTAAATTCTGGATAATTTCAGGATTTTTCTTTTCCAATTCTTCTATCGAAATATTGTATTTTTTTGCAATCGAGTACTTCGTTTCTTTGGGTTGCACGTCGTGGTACACATAGGCTTCTTTACTCTCTTTTTTTTCTTTTTTAGTTGCTTCTTTTGCAGTAGAAACTCCATTAGAAATCACCAAAGTTTGCCCAATTTGCAAACCATCGGTTACCAAAAACGGATTGGCTTTTTTAAGCGCTTCATCACTAATATTGTACTTTTTTTCAATTCCGTATAAAGTTTCTTTGGGCTGAACCAAATGCGTTTTTACATTCGAATTTACAGCCGATTTAGTTGCAGTAACAGTAGCATTTTTTGAAGATTTTTTTGGAATTAACAATACCAATCCTGGTTTTAAACCGGTTTTTACATCCGGATTAAGCTGGTAAATATCATAAGGAGTAACTTGGTATTTTTGCGCAATCTGGTTGATGGTTTCGTCTTTAGCAACCGTATGTTTAACCGTACCGCTTTGAGCAAAAGCAACACAAGAAAACATCAAGCTAGCTACACATAAAATTGATAAATATCTCATAAAAAACTTCAAAATTTTATTTTTAAAAATGACCAACTAAAGTACAGTTTCTATTTAAAAAACCGTAAAATCATTTTGTTAATTGTTTGTTATTACTTGTATAAAGCCACTTTGCTAACGAAAGCATTTTCAAAAAATGTTTTGGTTTCGTTTCTTTTTAATTTGTAAAGTGTTTCCTCTAAACTTGGATATGTTTGACAATATACATAATAATTTAAACTATTTACATTAAAAAAGAAACTCGAATTGAATTCGCCCGCATCAATTAATTTCATAATAAAGGCATCTCTTTCTTTGGCTTCGGAAAAAACGCCCAAAACCAAATAATAACCATCTGCCACTTCTTTTAAATTATCGAACGTTTCTATTTTTAGTTCTGTTTGCTTTTTAAGCGAATTTTCTTTTAAATATTGCGCAATTTCTTCTTTTGTTATATCGTTTTCAAAATCGGCATTTTGCTGCGTACTAAGTGCTTTTTCTTGGTATTTTTTCAATTTCACCAAAGCCAATTTATCGTCAAAAGTTCTGGCTTCGGCACTATAAAACGATGCTTTGCTAATGTGCCGTTTGACTTCAATTTGCTTTTGAGTGTCAATAGAATCCAACTTAGCTAATAACAATTGGTTTTTTGCATCGTTTTGTTGGTTGTCTATTTTAAATTGTTTGATTTCTTCAAACGAAAGACGCTGCATCAGTGTTTCATTGGTTTTGTTTTTTTCATTTTCGCGAACTTTCTTTTTATATTCCTGATTTTCTGCAACGGCAATTTTCTCCACTTTATTCATTAAATCAGAATAGGTTTTTCGATTTTCGGCCAATTCTTTTTTCAAATCCTGCGACAATTCATTGGTTTTTCGAATACTTTGATAGGATTCTTTTTCGAGTTGTTTTGACTCTTCCAGATTTAAAATCGGCATTTTTTTTAATTCGGTTAAATCCTCGTTCATGCTCGCAATTAACGAATCTAATTTTGCCATCAATACCATTTGAACATTTTTATTAGCCTCTAAAACCAAACGTAATTTTTCGACCGAGGCGTTCCCGCCAATGGCTTTCAAATCGAGATTTAACTCGTTAATTTTAATCACTTTTTGATTCATTTCTTTTTGAACCACCAAACGATCTTTCATATCTTCGAGTTGTGCCGTTTTAATTTTAGAACGCTCGGTTAACACTTGTTTTTCGGCCAAAACCAACATTAATTCTTCATTATCGCTAGTTGGTTTTATTTGATTTATATTAATTGCCAATTTATTCCCTTCTACCAAATTAGTTACAATTTCGGGGTTTTGAATTTCCAATTGTTCGATAGAAATTCCGTATTTCTTAGCAATTGCGTATTTGGTCTCTTGAGGAGCTACGGTATGAAAAATGGTTTCGTTATTAATCACACGAAAACGTCCATCGAGTGTTTTCTTTTTGTTCGGAATTAAAATAGTTTGTCCAATTTGCAAACCACTTTCCAGCTTACTTTTATTGGTATTTTCTAAATCCTGAACCGAAACATTATACAATCGGGCAATGCTAAACAGCGATTCTTTGGGTGTCACTAAATGCGATTTCAAATTCTTATTATTTTGATTTTCTTTATCGGAAGGTTCAAAATTTGAATTTGGTATGGTTAATAGTTGACCTATTTGCAAACCGTTTGCTAATAATTCTTGATTGGCATTTTGCAAATCGGTTACCGAAACATGGTATTGTTGGGACAAACCAAATAGTGTTTCTTTTGAAGCAACGGTATGTTGTCGTAAAGCAGATTGAGAAGTTGCGTTTGACTTTACAGAAAGAGGAATTTTTAAAATTTGATTATCTACTAGTCCATTTTGAGAGTTTGGATTTAATTTGTAGATATCTTCTAAGGAGACTTGGTATTTTTGGGCTATAAAGTAAGCCGTTTCACCTTTTGTAATCTTATGTTCTATTATTGAATCCTGAGCAGATAATCTGTTAAAAGTCAACAAAAAAACAAACAAAATAGTTAATTTTTGAGTCATAAATAGTAGGTTTTAAAAAATTTAGGCGTTACAAATGTAACGCCTAAATTTTAAAAATAGTACTATTCCCATTCAATTGTTGCGGGTGGTTTTGAGCTGATATCATATACCACTCTGTTCACACCTCTCACTTTATTGATGATATCATTCGAAATTTTCATTAAAAACTCGTAAGGCAAATGTACCCAATCAGCCGTCATACCATCGGTCGACTCAACCGCTCTAAGTGCTACCACTTTTTCGTAAGTACGCTCATCTCCCATTACCCCTACACTGTTTACGGGTAATAAAATGGCTCCGGCTTGCCAAACTTTGTCATACAATCCCCAAGATTTTAATCCATCAATAAATACTTTATCAACATCTTGTAAGATTCTTACTTTCTCAGGAGTAATATCTCCTAAAATACGAATAGACAATCCAGGACCTGGAAAAGGGTGTCTTCCTAATAATTCTGGATCAATTCCTAAAGTTGCTCCTACTCTACGTACTTCATCTTTGAAAAGCATACGCAAAGGCTCCACAATTTTTAATTTCATATAATCTGGCAAACCTCCTACATTATGGTGCGATTTAATAGTTGCCGATGGTCCTTTAACAGAAACTGACTCGATAACATCAGGATAAATAGTTCCTTGTGCTAACCATTTTACATCAGTTAACAAATGTGATTCATCATCAAAAACCTCGATAAATACTCTACCGATGATTTTACGTTTCGTTTCTGGATCGCTCACTCCTGTCAATTCTGACAAGAAACGTTCTCCAGCATCAACTCCTTTTACGTTTAATCCCATCCCTTTGTATTGATCCAATACACTTTCGAACTCGTTTTTACGCAACAAACCGTTATTTACAAAAATACAGTATAGGTTTTGACCAATAGCTTTGTTTAATAAAACTGCCGCTACAGTTGAATCTACACCTCCTGAAAGACCTAAAACTACTTTATCATTACCGATTTTCTCTTTCATTTCGGAAACAATTTCTTCTACGAAAGCATTTGGTGTAAAGTTTTGAGGAACTTCGGCAATTTTTACCAAAAAGTTTTCTAACATTTTTATTCCATCAGTTGAGTGAAAAACTTCAGGATGGTATTGAATGGCATACGTTGTTTCACCTTCAATTTTATAAGCAGCAAATTCTACATCATGAGTGCTCGCTAATTTTATTCCGTTAGTTGGTAAAGCTTTGATGCTGTCGCTATGACTCATCCATACTTGGCTGTTAGCGGGAACACCATCAAAAAAAACTTCCTCTTCTTTTATAAAAGACAAATTAGCTCTACCATATTCTCGTGTGTTTGAAGCCGCAACTTCGCCACCACTAAAATGGGCTAAATATTGTGCACCATAACAAACCGCCAACAAAGGAAGTTTGCCACGTATTTGCGATAAATCAGGGTGTGGCGCATCCTCTGATCGAACAGAAAAAGGACTACCTCCTAAAATTACGGCTTTATAGCTCGATAAATCATCTGGAATATGATTGTAAGGGAAAATTTCGCAGAATATGTTTAATTCGCGAACTCTACGCGCAATAAGCTGAGTGTATTGCGATCCGAAATCTAAAATAAGTACATTGTGTTGCATGCGCAAAAATACTTTTTATATTTTGAATTGAAAAACAGAGTTGTCAAAAAAATGCTTTTTTAATCAAACTGCTAAAAATCAATAAATTACGATTATAAATAATTCATATTTTTAATTATTCTTCTTTAATAACCATAATTGTAGCCTTGAAACCGGCGGCTAAATTATCCCAATAATCATTGGTCATTAATGTATTTTGATCGTCATAAATTCGAATTTCGGCCGTATTTCCTCCAAGAGTTCCTATGTTTAAGGCCTCAAAATCGAGTTTATTAAAACCGTTATCCAAATTAATTTTGATTTCTCTAAAGTTACTTTCCAGAAAAAGTTGTGCTACCAAAACTCTCGAATTGGAAGAGACTTTTACCAAATCGCCGTCAATGGCACCAAAATCGCGAAGTTTGACAATAAAAAATTTCGATTTGGTTTTTATTTCACCAAAATCAATATTGCGTTTCACCAAAATACCTCTTTCTCCTTTTAAACCTTCACTTCGTAAGGCTTTATCCAAATCATTTTCCATTTTAGGCACGTATTTATCACCCGGATTGGCAAAATCATTTTCGACCGACATGGTAAAGTTGTTTTTTTCTTCACCAATCTTATATTTCGAATTGGAAGGCTTTTGATTGGAAATTATACTTTTACTATCATATACATTTGGAGCTTTGATACTAGGCACTTCGGGAGCAAAACTGGGCGTTTCTTCGGGCGCTTTTGGTACTGTTTTATTCGTTTTAATTCCCATATTGGCTGGGGGAATGGGCTTAAATTTAGTATTCGATTCAAACTGAGCAAAAGCTGTAAATCCAATAAAAAAAATAAATATCAGTAGTAAAATCTGCTTCATTTGGGAGCTATTTTTGAAAAGTATTTTAAAAATCAAAATTACTATTTAAATAATTTGGGTCACTAAAACCTCTCTTTTTTAATTCAAAAAGTAAATCAACAAAAAACATTCCAAAAAAATCCTTAAAACAAAATTAAATATTTTACAAAATCGGGTTTCCATATCAAATTAAAGCAAAAATCCATTTTTTAGAAATCTCATTTTAAGTTTCTTTTTTTAAAAGCACACCAAAAACATTTTACAAAACTTCTTGAATTTAAAGAATTTACATAACTTTGAGAGTATCGCATTTATTTAAAATTAATAAACATGGCAGATCTTAATTATTATACGATTTTAGGAATAACACAATCGGCCACGGAAGCCGAAATCAAAAAAGCCTATCGAAAATTAGCACGAAAATACCACCCCGATTTGAATCCGAATGATCAGGAAGCGCAACGTAAATTTCAGGAAATTAACGAAGCCAACGAGGTTTTGAGTAATCCAGATAACCGAAAAAAATACGATCAATATGGTAAAGACTGGAAACATGCCGAAGAATTTGAAAAAGCAGGCTACAATCCCAATCAACAACGTTCAGAAAGTAGGCAATCTTCGCAATCCTCAAAATCTTATTCTGATTTTTCGGAAGCCGATTTTTCGGATCTTTTCAGTTCTATGTACGGTAGTGCAGGCAAACGTACTCAAGCAAAATTTAGAGGACAAGATTACAATGCCGAGTTGCAATTGGATTTAAAATCGGCTTATACCACACACAAACAAAGTTTAACGGTCAATGACAAAAACATTCGAATTACAATTCCGGCTGGAGTAGAAAACGGTCAAGTAATTAAAATTCCGAATCATGGCGGTCCAGGAGCAAATGGTGGACCAAATGGCGATTTATACATTACCTTCTCTATTCCTAACGACTCGCAATTTAAACGAGAAGGAGCCAATTTGTACGCCAATGTTGATTTGGATTTGTATACAGCTTTGTTAGGAGGCGAAATTCAGGTACCTACTTTTGATGGCGCTGTAAAAGTAAAGGTTGCCGAAAGCACGCAAAACAATACCAAAGTAAAGCTAAAAGGCAAAGGTTTTCCGAAGTACAAACAAGAAAATGAATTTGGCGACCTGTACATTACTTATCAAATTAAGTTGCCTAAAAACCTAAGCGCAGAAGAAAAAAAAGCAATTCAAAAACTTTCAAAATTGAAAAAAAATGGCTAATTCTAACTTAATACTCATCAAACAATTTTGTGTTTTGCACGATATAGAGCAAAATTTTATAACCGAATTAAACAATTACGGATTAATTGAAATTGTTTCGGAAGAAAATGAAGAATTTTTACTTCACGAGCAATTGCCTCATATTGAAAAAATGATGCGACTTCATTATGATTTACAAGTAAACTTCGAAGGAATTGACGTGATTGCCAATTTGCTCGAAAAAATTGACTGCCTTCAACATGATTTAATTCGAAGTCACAATAAACTTCGCTTATACGAAAACGAAAATTCGTAACAAATACGCTGCAATCTCTTTTTATTTTAAACTGCTAAGATTACATTTTTTCCTAAATTGCGCCCAGTTAATTTAACCTTGAAAAGTACAATAAACGCTATTACTTTTCATAAAAAACACACAAAATATAACCAAAAAATGAAAAGAGAAAACATCTTAACGGGATCTCCGTGGGAAGACAAAATGGGATATTGTCGTGCCGTACGCATTGGCAATATTATCGAAGTTTCGGGAACTGTTGCTATAGTTGACGGCGATAAAGTAAAAGCCGATGATGCTTATGCACAAACTTTAAACATTTTGGAACGAGTAGAAAAAGTTCTAGAAGATTTGAATGTAGGCATGAAAGATGTAATTCGTACTCGAATTTTTACTACCGATGTCAAGACTTTTGAAGACGTAGCAAAAGCACATGCTCAATTTTTTAAAGATATCAAACCCACTACAGGATTTTACGGAATCAACGAATTAGTTTCTCCTGATTATATAGTTGAAATTGAATTTACAGCTGTAGTTCACTAATTTTTAATACCAAACACCGATTCTGATCTTGATAAAAACAACCGCAATACAACGTCATTTTTTATTATTCTGCAAATGGCTCGTTATCTGTTTATTGATTGGTTTTTTATCTGGTTCAGCATCGGCGTTTTTTTTAGTTGCCTTGCAATGGGCTACTGATTTTCGTATCGCGCACCATTGGATAATATGGCTGCTACCTTTCGGTGGATTTTTAGTAGGCTTAAGCTATTTTTATTGGGGAAAAGAAGTAGTTAAAGGAAATAATCTTTTATTGGAAGAATACCATCAGCCACAAAAAACAATTCCATTTAAAATGGCGCCATTGGTACTTTTTGGAACAATTATAACGCATTTATTTGGTGGCTCAGCCGGAAGAGAAGGAACTGCGGTACAAATGGGAGGTGCCATTGCCGATCAATTTCAATGTTTTTTTAAACTCAGCATTTCCGACAGGAAAACACTTCTTATTTTAGGAATTAGTGCTGGTTTTGCCTCAGTTTTTGGCACACCTCTAACA
This sequence comes from Flavobacterium agrisoli, assembly GCF_016522065.1. Lineage (GTDB taxonomy): Bacteria > Bacteroidota > Bacteroidia > Flavobacteriales > Flavobacteriaceae > Flavobacterium > Flavobacterium agrisoli. The sequence goes on from NZ_JAEHFV010000001.1 coordinate 1,140,749, forward strand.
GGGGCTATTTTTGCAGTTGAAGTGGTTTATTTCAGTAAAATTAATTACAAGACTATTCCACTTAGTTTTATTACTGCGTATGCGGCCTATTATACTGTCGAAATGTGGCAAGTTGCGCATACCCATTATCAAATTCCTTTTGTTCCTCCTTTAAGTTTATCCCTCACGGGCTATTCCGTTGCAGCCGCAATACTATTTGGCTTGGCCGCAATGTTGTTTTCTAGAGGTACTCATTTTTGGAATTCCCTTTTCAAAAAAATCAACTTCCCTCCTTTTAGACCTTTACTTGGCGGCTTCATTTTAGCACTGGTATTTTTAAATTTTAATTTTGAAAAATTCGAAGGTTTAGGAGTTCCCACAATTGTAACAGCTTTTAAAACTACAAGTGATTGGCCTGATTTCTTATTAAAAATTCTATTTACCAGTTTCACTTTAGGAGCAGGATTTAAAGGCGGCGAAGTTACTCCTCTGTTTTTTGTTGGTGCCACTTTAGGAAGCGCTTTATCCGTTGTTATTCCTTTACCTATTGCACTTTTGGCTGGAATGGGATTTGTGGCCGTTTTTTCGGGTGCCACCCATACTCCAATTGCCTGCACTATCATGGGTATTGAATTGTTTGGTATTTCTTGCGCGTTATATGTTGGTATTGCGTGTGTTATTGCATATTTTGCCTCGGGAACAGTCGGTATTTATCAATCGCAAATTGTGTTGGGACCAAAATATACTTTTTACCAAAAATTAAGGATTCGAAATTTAAAAAACCTGTAATTTCTAAAAGGATGTTAATCTTGCAAATGTTTTCAGGTTTACCACAAAAAAATGTAAATTCGCACACATGAAAACAGAAGACATCCAAGCTATTAAAGCGCTTTTAGCAACTCCAAAAAAAATTGCCATAATTCCACATCGAGGTCCAGATGGCGATGCAATGGGTTCTACATTAGCCTTATACCATTTTTTAAAAAAATTCAATCACGAACCAACCGTTATAGCTCCTAATGAATTTCCTAATTTTTTAGCTTGGCTTCCAGGTTCTGAAACCTTAAAAATTTTCGAAAACGAAACTTCTTTGTGTACCGAAATTTTAAAAGAATCCGATTTAATTTTCACGCTCGATTTTAATGCTTTGCATCGTACAGGCGAAATGGAACATACTTTGGCCCAAATGAATGCGCCTTTTATTATGATCGATCACCATCAGAAACCGGATGATTATGCGGCTTATACTTATTCGGATACTTCTTTTGGTTCTACCTGCGAAATGATTTACAATTTTATCGTTTTTATGGATCAAAAATTTGCCTTAGACAAAACCATAGCTACCTGCATTTACACTGGAATTTTAACCGATTCGGGTTCTTTCCGATTTCCAGGAACAACAGGAAATACCCATCGCATTATTGCCGAATTAATTGATTTAGGCGTTGAGAATACTCAAATTCCAATTTTGCTTTTCGATAACAATTCATTTAGTCGATTGCAGTTATTAGGTCGGGCTTTGCAAAACATGAAAGTTTTTCGCAATTACAAAACCTCTTATACTACCTTAACACAGACAGAATTAGATGCTTTTGATTACGAAAAAGGTGATACTGAAGGAATTGTAAATTACGGTTTAAGCATGAAAGGAATTCATTTTACCGCTATCTTTATCGAAAATAAAGACGAAAAAATTATCAAAATTTCATTCCGTTCACAAGGCAGTTTTGATGTAAACGAATTTGCTAGAATGCACTTTAACGGTGGTGGACATCAAAATGCAGCTGGAGGAAAATCCACACTTTCTATGGAAGACACTATAACTAAATTTGAAGCGTTATTATCCAATCTTAATATACAATAAATGGCATTTAATTATTACAAAATAAGCTTTTTAGTACTGCTTGTAAGTTTTCTTTCGGGAAGTTGCCAGAAAGAAGAAGGAGCTCGAAAACCCATTTCTAGAGCGTCGGGTAGTTTTATGAAACAATCGGTAGAACGAAATAAGAAATTAGTCGCTACCGAAGAAGATCAAATAAAGGCAATTATCAAAAAAAATCCAAAAATTGATTATATCGCTTCTAAAAAAGGCTATTGGTATTATTATGATATCCAAAACACAACCGATACGCTTACTCCAAAAAAAGGAGATGTTGCTTTTTTTACTTACGAAATAAAAAATCTAAAAGGCGAAATCATTTATTCGGAATTGGAATTGCGTCCGCAAACTTATTATGTAGACAAAGAAGAAATCATGATGGGACTGCGAGACGGAATAAAATTAATGCATAAAAAAGAAAAAATAAACTTCCTTTTTCCTTCGCACATTGCCTACGGTTATCATGGTGATAATAAAAAAATTGGCGTAAACCAACCCATTATTTGCACGGTAACTTTAACCAATTTTGTTTCTGAAAACACGTATAAAAAATACACAGGACAACCAAAAACACAAGCTACAACAACAGCTCCTGTAGCCACCGAAGCTCCTGTAAACGACACCCTAAATTAACTTTCAATATTTTAAAAATGAAAAAAAAGATTGCAATTTTACTATTATTAGTTACTGCCTTTTATTCCTGTAAAGACAAACACAGCAATTTGCCCGATGGTTTGTATGCCGACATCGAAACCAGTAAAGGAAATATTATTGTAGCGCTAGATTATAAAAAAGCGCCTATAACAGTAGCCAATTTTGTGACACTTGCCGAAGGTAAAAATGAATTTGTAACACATCCGGAACTTAAAAACAAACCTTTTTTTAACGGTTTAAAATTTCATCGTGTTATTCCCGATTTTATGATTCAAACGGGTGACCCACTTGGAACAGGATCTGGTGATGCGGGTTACAAATTTAAAGATGAAATCACCGATTTGGATTTTTCTAACCCTGGAGTTCTCGCCATGGCCAATAACGGACCGGCAACCAATAGCTCTCAATTTTTTATTACCCACGTACCAACACCTTGGCTTCAAGGAAAACACACTGTTTTTGGTCATGTTGTAGAAAACGGAATGGAAGTGGTAAACAAAATCAACCAAGATGATTTATTAATCTCTGTTACTATTATTCGAAACGGAGAAGCCGCTAAAAAATTTGATGCTGTAAAAGTATTTGGTGATTATTTTAAGGAAGAATCAAAAGCTTTAAAAGCGCAACAAGATTTAGAAGCTAAAAATAAAGCAGAATACACGGCTAAATACAAAGCTGTTATTGACTCAAAATTAAATTTTTTAGCAGAAACCAAAGCAAAATCAACCAAAACCAAAACAGGTTTACAGTATACCATTATTAAAAAAGGAACTGGCAAAAAACCAAGTACAGGACAACAATTATTTATTGATTATGCTGGATTTTTAGAAGATGCAACTCTTTTTGATACCAGTATGGCAAGTGTTGCCGAACAATTTGGGAAATTAGACCCTGCGAGAGCAGCAGCCGGACAATACAACCCAATTCCATTTCAAGCAGGCAGAAAAGACGGAATGATTCCTGGGTTTATTGAAGGAATCGAACAACTTTCGTTTGGTGACAAAGCCGTTTTATTTATCCCTACTCATTTAGCCTACGGTGTTACGGGTGCCGGAAATGGCGTTATTCCACCAAATGCTAATATCATTTTCGAAATTGAATTATTAGAAAAAGCACCTCAACAATAACATTTAAAATTCAACTAAAACAAAAAGCATGAAACTCAAAATCATACTTTTAAGCTTGATTACTACATTGTCGCTTCAAGCTCAAACCAACAAAAAGAAAGTTAATACAGATGGACTTTTTGCAACCATAACAACTAATAAAGGGACGATTCTACTTCAACTTGAATACCAAAAAAGTCCTATTACCGTTGCCAATTTTATAACTTTAGTAGAAGGTAACAATCCGTATGTAACCACTTCTGATTTAAAAGGAAAACCTTTTTATGACGGATTAAAATTTCACCGTGTTATTGCCGATTTTATGATTCAAGGTGGTGATCCGCTAGGAAATGGTTCTGGTGGTCCTGGATATTCGTTCAAAGATGAATTCAACGACGCATTAAGATTTGATAAAGGAGGTATTTTAGCGATGGCCAATTCGGGTCCTAAAACCAACGGAAGTCAGTTTTTTATAACTCATAAAGATACCCCTTGGTTAAATGACAAACACACTATTTTTGGACATGTTACCGAAGGAATGGATGTTGTCAACCAAATTTTAATGGATGATGTCATCACCAAAGTAACGATTACGCGAAAAGGAAGCGACGCTAAAAAATTCGATGCTAAAAAAATATTTACCACCTATTATGAGAACAAAGCGGAAGATGAAAAAAAAGAAGCTTTGTTAGCAGAAGAAAAGAAAAAACAAGCAGCCGCTTTAGCTTTGGAGAAAGAAAAAGAATATAAATTAAAATACGCTCCCGTTATTACGGCAAAAGCAACCGAATTATCTGAAAGCAAAAAAACAGCTACTACTACTCCAACTGGATTAATGTATAAAATAACGTCGAAAGGAAGTGGCGAAAAACCTGCAGAGGGTAGCACACTTTATTTTCATTATGCCGGTTATTTTGAAGACGGATCGCTGTTTGATAGCAGTAAAGAAGAGATTGCAACTGCGTATGGCAAACACGATAACAACCGTGCCGCACAAGGCGGGTACAGTGCGTTTCCCTTTCCTGTTGGTCGTCAAGATGGCATGATTCCTGGGTTTACCGAGGCTTTAAGCTTACTAAATTACGGTGATAAAGGTATTTTTTACATCCCTTCTAATTTAGCTTATGGCGAACGAGGCGCTGGTGGAGTAATTCCGCCAAATGCCACTTTAATTTTTGAAATTGAAGTTTATAAAGAACAACCAGCTCCTAAAAGTTAATATTCAATTTTAAAAAATCAAATCCGTTTTAAGGCATAATCAGGTCGTTTTGGAAATTCCAAAACGACCTGATTTTTTTATTGCACTCTATTTCATGTTATAAAAATGAAATAAAAGTTCTTAAATGTTTATTTTTTTTAACACTAAATTTTGTCAGATAAGTAGTTCGTCGGGATTGTGCAGCAGTTCATCGAAAAATCACCTTTTTCTGAATAAAACAGGTGTTTTTACTTGGTACGTTCGAAAAAAGTTATCTAAATTTGACTTGTGAAAATGAAATAAATGATAGGACAAAAATGAATTAAAGATAAAAAATTTCACAAAAAATTACAGGATTCCCAAATCCACTCACTACCTACATGATAAGTTGTATTAATAACCAATTAAATATATTTATTATGAAAAAAGTAGTTTTAAGCGTCTCAGCGATGCTATTTGTAGGAGCAATAGGATTTGCTCAAGAAAACAGTCAAGATACCTATCAATTAGGTGATCATCAACAATCTAGTGTTACCCAAGATGGTATGCAAAATGCCGCTGTTGTACGTCAAGGTGTATTACCAAACACTTCTATTAGCTCTTCTTGGAATGAATCAACAATAAAACAAAAAGGAGAATTGAATAGATCTTGGGTATCACAAAATAATTTTAGCAATTTAGCGGATCAAAAACAAATTGGTAATTCTAATTCTGCTGTAATTTGGCAAGATCAAGTCGCAGGAGCTCCAAACGCTACAAAGGGTAATGATAATGCTTATCAAACTCAAACAGGAAACAACAATACTGCCGTAATTGACCAAGGAACCGCTGGTAACTGGAGACCAACTGGAGCTGCAGGCTCAGGAAGTCCATCTGCAACAGCATATGACCAAACAGCTCCAACTTTAGCATCAGTAAAAACTAATTTTACAGTTGATCAACAAGGTTTTATAGATGCTGTAACTAGCAATAGTGGAACTCCTACGGATGCCTTAGTTACTCCACATGAAAGCAACACAGCGACACAAAATCAAAAAGGTAACTACAATGTTGCTTATGCTAGTCAAGGAGGAACCAACAATGAATCAACTCAAATTCAAAATTCTGGAACTGCTTCTGAGGGAGAAGGGAATAAATCTGTTCATTTACAATATGGAAATCATAATAAAGCTTGGAGTTCACAAACAGGAACATCTCATATAGACAACATGGGGCAAATTGGAAAGTATAATACTTCTAATTTAACGCAAACAGGTAACAATCAAGCTAGTTTAGTATTTCAAAAAGGAAATTCTAACACTTCTAACGTAACTCAATCAAACTAATCACAATATTAGTATTGAAAATAAAAAAGAGATAGTCCTAACTGGCTATCTCTTTTTAAAAACTTTAATTCCAGCAAAAATGAAAACTTATAAATTCCATATCGTTTTTTTGGGGTTATCTATTTGGGCTACTGCTTTACATGCTCAATCCAACAAAGAAGAAAATCCTGAATTTAAAAATTACAGTTCAGCTGTTTTTGATTCTAAAAATTCATCTTTAAGTATTGTTTCAAAGATGGCTAAATCCGAACAAAAACAATTAAATCAACAATTGCAGCAAGGTGTACTCATACAGCAAATAGGCGATTTTAATACGGCAACTGCTATTCTTAAAGCGAAAACTACCAAAGTGGCAACAACCCAATTAGGTAATAATAATGATTTCCTTTTGGTAAAAAATGCTAAATCAATTACACAAAACATTGTTCAGCAAGGCAATAACAATAAAATAACCGATTTTACCTTGTATACTCACCGCGATGTAAATATGGAAATGATTCAAAAAGGGGACAATCAAAAAATCGAGAATTTTGGCACCAATTCGATTTCGGAGGACATGAAAATTACACAAAATACAAACGGAGCCAAAGTAATTTTAATTAATAAATAAAAACAGAATGAAATGAGGCTTTTAGAAAAATACGGTCTTCTAGTACTACTATTTTTTTGTCTTTTAACAACCCAAGCTCAAGTGGTTCAAGACGAAGTAAAAGCCAAAATTGAAGTACAAACTATTGAAGGAAATTTAGAGTTAACCGGTACAGCCGAAAATAAAACGCAGATTACCAAAAGTGCTTCGTATAAATTATCCATAATAAAAAATAACAAATCGAGTAAGAATCAATCCAATAATTCGCAAGAAGGTCTGTTTACATTACAACCTTTGGAGAAAAAAAAGCTATCAACTTCTCAAATTAACCTTTCCGAAAATGATGAAGTAATTGTACTGTTACTTTTTTATGATGAAAACCAACAAATTATCAGCAAAGACCGTCTGGTATTTGGAGGGGATGAAAATGAAAAAAAAAAGAGGATTTAAAAGCAGTCAATCCTGATCAAAGTTTTGTCATGAGAGGTATCATCTCTGACGATACCAAAACACGAATGGGGAAAGATTTTTACGATAAGTATTATTACAAATACAATGATATCGGAATAAATGCTGCACAAATAATAGTGATTACCGAAGAATATAGCTTTGCTCGAAATACCAAAATCACCATCACCATTGAAAATGAAACAGTGTATGAGTTTTTGACCCGGCCTGATGACGAATTTCTAGAAGCGGTTTCAGACGAAGCCATCAATGCAACTTATTATTATTTGAAGGAAAAAGAAAAGGAAAGCAAATATTTCACTCAATATTAATTTTATTTTTTTATTATGAAATTTTTATACACCACACTAATTCTGTTTTTTGGAGTATCTGCACTTCAAGCACAAGCATTAGTTTACAAACCAGTAAATCCTGCTTTTGGTGGAGACACTTTTAACTATCAATGGTTGATGAGTAGTGCCGAAAATCAAAACAAACTAAAAGACAAAACCACTGAAACAACTAAAGAAAAAACAGACTTAGAACGTTTTAAAGAAAGTCTTAATTCGCAATTGTTAAGCCAAATTTCGAGTCAATTGTATCGGCAACAATTTGGAACCGATGGCTTATCTGAAGGCTCTTATACTTTTGGAACTTATGCTGTTGATGTTTACCCCTCTTCCGATGGTTTGTCTGTAAATATTTTAGACACAGCCACAGGAGAGCAAACCCAAATCATAATTCCAAAAAAATAGCATGAAAATTTCTACCTACATTTCATTATTTCTACTTTTATTTTTATCTAGTTGTGGCGCTTATTACAACCAACCTACAGGAGTAGAACGGGCTGTAATTGGCGAAGGAACCCCCGCCACATCTTTATTAAAAGACCTTCCAAAACCCAAAGATAAAGTGGTAGTTGGGGTTTATAAATTTAGAGACCAAACCGGACAATACAAACCCTTAGAAAACGGAAGCAGCTTTAGCACAGCTGTTACACAGGGAGCAACATCTATATTAATTAAAGCTCTGGAAGATTCCAATTGGTTTATTCCGATTGAACGAGAAAATATTGGAAACTTATTACAAGAAAGAAACTTAATTCGTTCAACTCGCCAAGAATATGTCAAAGATGCCGACCCCAATGCGCCACAAATTTCTCCACTTTTGTATGCAGGTGTTTTATTAGAAGGAGGCATTGTTTCCTACGACTCAAATATTATTACTGGAGGCTTTGGTGCTCGTTATTTTGGTGCTGGTGCTTCGGTAAAATACCGACAAGATCGTGTTACGATATATTTACGAATGGTTTCTACTTCAAACGGAAAAATTCTAAAATCAGTTTACATATCCAAAACCATATTATCGCAAGCTATTGACGAAAGTTTATTTCGCTATGTCAATTTTAAACGACTTTTAGAAATTGAAACAGGTTATACAACCAACGAGCCTATTCACATGGCGGTAACAGAAGCCATAGAAAAAGGAGTTGAATCTTTGGTTTTGGAAGGTTTAAAAGAAGGGATTCTTCAATCAACGGACGCTAAAGAAATAGTAGATGCTAAAATTCAAGCCTACGACAAAGAGAAAGAGCTAGCTGATAAGTCTTCCATGTACGGCCGAGTTTTAGACCCAAAAAGAACCAAATTTGGTATTGAAATTACAGGAGGTACTACCTTAATGGATGGAGATTATGCCAATCCGCTTGCCCGACCTTTTGGTAGAGGTGCTTTAAAATATTTTCTTTCGGAAAGCATTAATTTATCGGCTTCAACCAATGTATTAAAGTTAGCCAATAAAAATAATTTGGATGTAGGCTATATTACAACCGACTTAAATATGGAATGGTTATTACTTCCTAGAGATAATTTTTCACCTTTTGTTTATGGCGGTGGTGGATATGGTTTTACCCGAAAATTTGAAAACACACACGGTAAAGTACAATTTGGAGCTGGTTTAGAATATTTATTATCCAATAGGATTGGTCTTAAACTTTTTGGCGAATACAACATCAATTTTTCGGATAATATCGATTATATCGAAACTGGAGTTAGAGACGACTATTATTATAAATTCGGATTAGGACTCACCTTTTATTTAGGAAAAAAAAGAAGTAAACTGTTTTAATTATCCCTAAATCAATTAAAAAAACAATCTAATGAAACATCTAATATATGCCATACTGTTTTTTAGTTTTATCGCTGTCTTTTCTGGATGCAGTGAAGAAAAAATTGACGGAAGCGATACTGTTTTCGGTACCGTAACAGGAAAAGTAGTTTCTAGTGACACATTCGAACCCTTAGCAAATGTAAAGATTTTTTCAAGTCCTACTTCTAGTACTGTTTTTTCAGACGAAAACGGAAATTTCACAATTAGTAATATTAAGGTAGGCGAATATTCCTTACAAGCTCAAAAAGACGACTATTTAACCAAATTTGAATCTGTAACAGTTAACGAAGGCTTAGCTAGCGAGGTGGTTTTTGAAATGTCTAAAAACACAGGGCCAAATACAGCTCCAACAATTCCAACAGCTGTATCTCCTTTAGACAACGCCCTTAATCAAAGTATTACCACTAAATTATCTTGGGAAGCTACCGACGCCAACAATGATGTTTTAAAATTTACCGTTACGGTTAGAAATAGCGCTAATAATGACATTACCATTTTTTCTGATTTAACCGAAAAAGAACTAGAACTGACCAATTTATCTTATGGCGTTAAATATTTTTGGCAAGTAGCCGTTACAGATGATAAAAGTACAGCCGTTTTAAGTTCTGTTTTTACTTTTTCAACCATGTCATTCCCAAATACACGTTACCTGATGGTCAAAAAAATAGGAGATAATAATGTTATTTATGCGGGAGATGATACGCAAAAAACATTTCAAATTACAAGTACTGAAAAGAATAGTTGGCGCCCACGCAAAAACAATTTATCGAATAAAATAGCATTTATTCAATCTGTGGGAGCACAAAATCATATTTTTATGATGAATGCAGATGGAACAAGTAAAACTCAAATTACAAATGCGGTGCCTATAGCGGGATTTAATTCTAACTATATTGGTTTTTCATGGAATCAATCGGGTGATAAACTCATTTACCCCAATTTTGATAAATTATATGAAATAAACAGTAATGGTAGTGGTCTTCGAAAAGTTTTTCAAACGCCCAATGGAAAATTTATTTCGGAATGTGATTGGAGCGCTGATGGAACAAAAATTGTACTAAAAGTCAACGATATCAACGGTTATAATGTCGAAATTTATATCATTAACACAACCGGAGTAATAACCAATCAAGTTATTTCTGGGCAAAGTGGCGCATTTGGCGGTTTGAATTTTTCGGTTACCGGACAAAAATTAGTTTACACACGTGATGTATCAGGTTACGAAAACCCAATGTACAGACAGCTTGATGCCCGCATTTATGAATACAATTTTGCCACTTTAACTTCTTATCAAATTATAACTGAAAAACCATCGGGAACCAATGATTTAGACGTACGCTATTCGCCAAGCGAAGCAGAACTCATTTTTGTAAATACATCTAATGATGGTTTATCTATTCAAAATGTTGTAAAAACAACTATTGGAAAAACGGATTCTAGAACTATTCTTTTTTCCGGAAACGATATGCCTGATTGGGAATAACAAAACAATCTTTACCACTAACCAATTAACTAAAAAGTCCAAAGAAAATACTATTTCCTTTGGAATTTTTTTATTCCCTATGCTTATTACAACCCCTAATTAAAAAAACTGCTTATCTTTGCATCACAAAGCAACATACACAAATTTTATGAGTTCAGATACAAGCAAAAGGTACGCACAACGCGGAGTTTCAGCATCCAAAGAAGACGTACATAACGCCATAAAAAATATTGACAAAGGTTTATTTCCACAAGCTTTTTGTAAAATTGTTCCTGATTATTTAACCCAAGATGAGGATTATTGTTTGATTATGCATGCCGATGGTGCTGGAACAAAATCTTCTTTAGCTTATATGTACTGGAAAGAAACCGGAGATATTTCGGTATGGAAAGGCATTGCTCAAGATGCTTTAATCATGAACATTGACGATTTATTGTGTGTAGGTGCTACAGATAATATTTTGCTTTCATCAACTATTGGGCGCAATAAAAACTTAATTCCAGGTGAAGTAATTTCGGCCATTATTAACGGAACAGAAGAACTTATTAACGAATTAGACTCTTTTGGGGTTAAAATTCACTCAACTGGAGGAGAAACTGCCGATGTAGGCGATTTAGTGCGTACTATTATTGTAGATTCTACGGTTACTGCTCGAATGAAAAAAAGCAACGTAATTGACAATGCAAACATTAAAGCAGGTGATGTTATTGTAGGATTGGCTTCTTTCGGACAAGCTTCTTACGAAAAAAGTTATAACGGCGGAATGGGAAGTAATGGTTTAACTTCGGCTCGACATGATGTTTTTGGTAATTATTTAGCCAAAAAATACCCCGAAAGTTTTGATGCGGCTGTTCCCGAAGACTTGATTTATTCTGGTCAAGTACAATTAACCGATGCCGTAGCAAACAGCCCTATTGATGCTGGAAAATTGGTTTTATCGCCAACCAGGACCTATGCGCCTATTATCAAGAAAATTTTAGATAACTATACACCTAATGACATCCACGGAATGGTGCATTGCAGCGGAGGTGCACAAACTAAAATTTTACATTTTGTTGAAAATTTACACATCATAAAAGACAATTTATTTCCAGTTCCTCCTTTGTTTCAATTAATTCAGGAACAATCTAAAACTGATTGGAAAGAAATGTACCAAGTCTTTAACTGTGGACATCGCATGGAAATTTATGTTCCCGAAAATATAGCGCAAGACATTATAAACATTTCAAAATCGTTTAATGTTGATGCTCAAATTGTGGGTCGCGTAGAAACAGCAACACATAAAAAATTAACCATTACAAGCGAATACGGCGTTTTTGAATATTAATTTGGTTAGGAGCTAATCCCGTTATCTGCGTTCCAACCGTTAATTTCTAAAGAAAAACCTCTTTTCAATATTTTATTCACCTTTAAATTTAATGGTCATGTACGAATTGGTTTTTTGGAAATACCTTGACGATGTTTATTTGAATCATCAAGAAGTTTATGAAGCCTTATTGGATGAAAAAAACATCGACGGATTAGAAGAACTACCGGTAACCGTTATTTTTAATCGAATTGCTTCTGTTTTTTCAAAATGGGAAAAAGTAGACGAAAACAGTTGGCAAAATCCCAACGGAAAAGGCGCTTTTCAGGTAATTGCTACTCCGCAAAGCATCAAAATTGATTGTTACGGAACAGAAGGGAAAACGATGGATACTTTAGTGAATACATTGGAAGAATTTAAATGTGCATTGTACGACCCGCAAATTCCAGCCCGATATGACGAAATGTACGAAGACGAAAATTAAAATGGTTTTATAACTCGAATGAACACTTTTTTTGAGCAAAATATCATCTTGGAAGATGAGTTTGTACAATTACGTCCGCTACTTGAAACCGATGTAGCACATTTATTATCCATTTCTGAAAATGAACCCGAAACTTGGAAATATTCGCAGATTAAAGCCGATGGTAAAGAAAATCTAATCCATTATATCAAATTGGCTTTGCATGCCAAACAATTGCAAACACAATTTCCATTTATTGTTTTTGACAAAAAACAACAAAAATATGCAGGAAGCACGCGTTTTTATGATATTCAATTTCATAATCAAACTTTGCAATTGGGTTATACTTGGTATGGAAAAGACTTTCGAGGTACAGGCCTAAATAAACATTGTAAATTTTTGTTATTACAGTTTGCATTTGAAATCCTAAACATGGAACGAGTGGAATTTCGTGCCGATAACAACAACGAACGCAGTATTGCTGCCATGAAAAGTATTGGTTGCACGGTTGAAGGCGTCTTGCGAAGCAACATGCCTACAGGAGAAGGCACCTCAAGACGTGACTCGATTGTATTAAGTATTTTGCGTGAGGAATGGTTGGGTACTGTAAAAGAAAATCTTAAACAGAAATTACAAACTAAATAGAACATTGCAAAATGCGTGAGGGATTGCAGCGAAAATCCTTTTTGTTTTTTTTAAACAAAAAGATTGTAGCGTAAAGCCCGACCCTTGTGGTCACGCACAAAAACTACTTCGTAAAAACTGATATAAGTTTAAAAACTTTACGAAATTTACATTTAAAAACAGGTATATGAAAATAAATTTAAAATTTGGAATTGATCCGTTGGTGTTTGGCATGAAACAAAACGATGTTTCGAATGTTTTAGGAAAACCCGATAAAAATTATAAAGACGAGGACGACAACGTTATTTTTGTATACAATAAACACAAAATGCGTTTGACATTTTACCAAGAAGAAGATTTAAAATTGGGATATATTGTGGCTTCAAGTGAGGCTTTGGACGTTTTTGGTTTTAAATTAATTGGTCGAAATATTACCGATGTAAAAAAAGATTTGGCTACAAAACAAATTACCAAGTTTACACAAGAAGAATTTGACACATTTGAAAATTATTTTAACGAAGAAAACTGGTTTATTTTGCAAACCGAATTTAATGAAGTTGTAAAATTTGAATTAGGAGCCATCATCAACAACAAAGATGAGTTTGATTGGAAATTCAATCCGAAGAAATAATAAAAAAAAGGAAATCTCACGATTTCCTTTTTTTATAGCTTAATTTAATTTTTTAACCTTACTGTCATCAATATTGTATTTTTGAATGACCTGGTAATAATCCGAATAATCGGGTTTCGAAACCTTTTTAGCGTTAATTCCATCATCTCCTGGAACAATTACAATTCGGAACGTTTGGTTTACTCTTAAATCATTTGGAACTGTATTTAGATTAAAACCTTCTAAAAATAGGTTAATATCGGTTTGTGTAAAATCTAATTTATAACTAAAATAGAGCGTACCATCATCGTAGTAATAGGATTCGGGTATTGGCGACCATACATCTCGGCCATTTTCTACACCTTTTAATCTATAAATTAAAATAACATCGCCCGAATAAATGGCAGGATTCAAATCGGCGAAAACACTGTAGGAATTTGCATTGTCAAAAGTTACCCCGTTAACTTCAAAAACTTCGGCAATAAGTCCGTCTTGTCCAGGCATTCCTGGAGGTCCTTCTGGACCTTCGCAACTTGTAAAAGCAATAAATCCAACTATTGCTAAAAGAGTAAGTATCTTTTTCATCGTATTACATTTTTATGGTTCATATATAAAGGTATTTCAAAAACTGAACCAAAAAAAGAAAATCGACTAAAATTAAATCACCATTTTCAATTCTTGACGGTATTGCATGGCGCTTTTACCTGTATAGGCTTTAAAAAGTTTGCTAAAATGACTAAAATTATTGAAACCACTTTCATAACAAACTTCGTTTATACTTATTGACTTTTCGGCCAATAATTTAGAAGCATGGGCCAAACGGTATTCGTTTACAAAATTGGTAAAGGTTTTGTTAGTGATTTTTTTAAAAAAGCGGCAAAAAGATGGCTCCGTCATGCTTACCATTCCAGAAATTTCTTCTAAAGAAATGGGTTCTTGAAAGTTATCTTTAATAAAATTGAAAACCACATCAATTCGATCGTTGTCTTGCACTTGCATTTGTAACGAAAAACTATCGGCGTTTAACAATTCAAATTCATTCGAAAATTCCAATTCATTTAAAATAGTCAATAATGAAATCAATCTTTGAAAAGGCGATTGATTTTCCATAGCTTCAATTTTTTTTCCAACACTTATTTTGGTTTCTCCGGTAAACACCAATCCAGATTTGGCTTGTTTAAAAAGATTGTGGCAATTTTTCATTTCGGGTTTGTCAAAAAACTCATTGCCTAAAAAATCATGTTTGATATGAATGGTAGAAGATGCTACTTTTGAAGAATCCACATTTCCGAGTCCACAATGCGGCAAATTGCTTCCTATTAAGACTAAATCGCCATTTTCAAAATCGGAAACATGGCTACCAATTTGTCTTTTTCCAGAACCTTCATTAATATAGAGCAATTCAATTTCGGGGTGATAATGCCAATTATTAGGTTTCAAATTAGCGTTACCTTCTTGTTTCGAATACGAAAATGAGTTTCCAAAAGAGTGATTGATAATTTCTAAAGTAGGAGCTGTTGTCCTCATGACAATTCTTTTAAAATTCTTTACAAAATTAACAAAATCAGCTACAATTGTCATTCATTTTAACCTATAACGTTTTCAATTTTAAGAATTTATCAAATAATTAAAAAAATAGGCCTAAAAAAACATATTACTGTATTTTTTATAGGAATAAAAAAAAGAATGCTATTTTTAAAAAAGTTTCAAAAAGGAACATTTAAAAAAAAGCTTTAATTTTAGCTTATAAACGTTAAAAAAACGTAAGCTCAACCTTAATTCAGCATTAAACAATCTTTAATATTTTTATCAAAACAGCATACAATTGTGCATTATTTCAACTACATCGTTTTCTTTATTGAGAATTTAGCACACAAATTAGAAAAATACGAAACATTCTTAGCGAGTAGTTTGTTCTAATTTTACCTCAGCGAATTAGAACAAATAATTATAAAAAAAACTAAGGCTATGAAAACGATTTTAAAATTAAGTTTAGTGTGTGCATTATTATTTACAGGAGTAACTACTTATGCAGAGGGTGGAAATGGAGATTTTAAACTTCATGTTATTAAAAACGATAAAAACAAAATTAGCTTTTGTCTTAATCATGTAAAAAAAGCGAAAGTATCTATTTATGAAAAAGACGGTACTTTAGTTTATTCTGAAAATTCAGTAGGATCTAGCGAAGGAATTTTAAAAACTTTTAGTTTAGAAGAATTTCCAGCAGGAAAATACTTTTTAGAAATTGAAAACAATGATAAAAAAGTAATTCATGAAATTACGGTAACTTCATCTTCGGCTTCTTTATCTCGTAATGCTGTAACTGAAATTTACAAAAACAATATTAACGAAAGTAATTCAAACGTTGCTTCTAGATAAACAAAAAGCATTTTTTATACTAATATAGTTAGTAGCATTTATACGATGGAAGCGGCTCATTTTAGAGTCGCTTTTTTTATATAATTGATAAAAACCAACTTAAGCTACATTAACAAAACATTAAATTATTTTCATGGTATTTTAAAATACACCGACAATAATTCAAGAAATCAACTAAAACGTTTTCTTTATTGAGAATTTAGCATATAAATAAGAAAAAATCGTTGTACTATTTTAACCTCCCTTGAGGTAATTTTACCTCAGCGAATTAGAACTAAGAAATTAATTTAAAAAGAAAAGCTATGAAAACGATTTTAAAATTAAGTTTAGTATGCGCATTATTATTTACAGGAGTAAATTCGTATGCAGTAGATGGGAATGGTAGTATTGATTTTAAACTTCATGTAATTAAAAAAGAAGGAAGTCAGGTAACTTTTTCATTAAACAGAGTGAAACAAGCCAAACTTTCTATTTATGACAAAGAAGGTAATTTAATTTACAGCGAAAATGCAAAAGGTACTGAAGAAGGTATATTAAGAACATTCAATTTTAAAGAATTTCCTGCTGGAGGTTATGTTTTAGAAATTGAAAACGAAAACAAAAAAGTAATTCACGAAATTACTGTGGCAGATAACGCAACATACTTGTCACAAGCAGCTATTTCGGAAGTATATAAAGATAATTTCAATTCAAATATCACTACAGTTGCCTCACGATAGTGTTATTTAATTGAGGTTTTGGTTAAATAGTTAGTAAAGTTTGATTTGAAAAAGCAGCCTGTGGTTAGGGCTGCTTTTTTTATGGATTGAATTCTAAAATTAAATTTAGTTAAAAAAAAGAGTTGCTTTTATTATCTAAAAGCAACTCTTTTTTATTTCATTTTACTAATAACACGTTCCGGATAGTCGGTTATGATACCGTCAACATGTTTTTCTATCATATCTTGAATATCAATGTCATCATTAATGGTCCAAGGAATGATTTTTATTTTTTTTAATCTTAATGAATCACAAAAAGCATTAGTAACTAATTTATAGTGCGGACTATAAATTTCGGGGGTAAAATCCAATTGTGCTAAATTTTTTTCAATATTGGGTTTACTAGTTAATAAGGCTATTGTAACGGACGGATATTTTTTCCGAAGAATGTTTAATGGCATGGGATCAAAAGACTGAATATTAATTTTATGCAAAACGTCTTTAGCTTTTAAAAGAGCCATAACTAAATCAACGAATTCTTCTGGTTGTGGCTGACTAATACCATATTCTTTCTTATCGGATTTTATTTCGATATTATACCGAACAGGTTTATGGTGATTGTTTTTAATATACTTTTCGACAGTATCTATTACTTCAGCCAACAAAGGTTTGTATGTTTTAATTCTGCTTTGCTTTAAAAAATTAGGATTTCCTCTTGAACCAATATCAAATTTAGAAATGCTATCGTAATTCATGGTATGTAAATTAAACAAATGTTCCTGTTTTTTTGATATTGGTTTTCCATTTGGAGCAGTTACATATACCGAAGACATATAGGGCTCATGCGAAACAACCACTTTTTTATCGGCACTTATTACCACATCTAATTCAATTACATCGACTCCTTTTTCAACAGCACTTATAAAAGCAGGGATGCTGTTTTCTGGAAAATTACCGCGATCGCCTCTATGACCTTGTACTTCAATTCCAGAAACCGTATTCAGGCTTTTATTTGATTTACAAGCAGTTAAAACAACTCCCAAAACAATTAAATATATTTGAAAATGTTTCATAATTAAAGCGAATCAATTTTGTAGGTTTTAGTCGCTTTATGCTGGTTACCAAACATATCTGTAGCCTGAATTTCTATTGTATGTACCCCTAAGTCCAAATTAGCCGGAAGGTTTCCTCTCCATACATGCGTGCTGATAATAGGATCTGATGATCTTCTTCCTGGCATTAGTTGTTCTGTAGTATCCCACTCGTATACCAAAGCTACATACGAAGGATCTTGTTCTTTTACAAATTCCATGTCTTTCCAAACTCCACCATCAATTCGGTATTGAACTTGATCACCTTCTTTCCCCATAAAAAAATTAGCAAAGACACCCGCTTTGGTACGTTTGACTTTGGCTACCACTTTGGGCGCAAATAGTTCCATCTGATGTTCTTTGGGCTTACCTGCTACTTTATAGGATACATTATATTGATTTCCATTAAAATGAATAAATGCATACCCTTTTTGAGTTCCATCTCTCATTACCGAAATTGGAATGCCTTTTTCATCTAATTTACCCGAATACCAATCACCCGATGTGGTTCCTACATTATAATGGTGATGTGGTTTTTCTTGTAACCAACCTTCTTTTTTACCAAAAAAATCTTGACGTTGTATGTGCGTATGAGCAGACAGAGACAACGTATTAGGAAAATCTTGTAAAATTTTAAACAATTTATTACGATCCTCATCTCTAAAAGCATCCTCATCTGGCTCGCTTAATGGAATATGAAAAGCTAAAACAATCAAGTGGTCTTTAGGTACAAATTTTAAATCGTTTTCTATAAATTGCAGTTGGTCTTCCCGAAAACCACCCCAATATCCTTTTTGATCTCGTGGGTCGGGATACAAAACATCATCTAAAACTATAAAATGTACCTTGCCAAAATTAAAAGCATAATTAGCTGGTCCAAAATGCGCTTCATAAGTTTCGTCGGCCAATTTATCTTCGGTAGCATCAAAATTAAGATCGTGGTTTCCTAATAAATTATACCAAGGAATTCCAGTTTTCTTTACTGCTTGTATGTACGGATTAAATAAACTTAAATCATTACCTACTAAATCGCCCAAACTTAAGCCAAATGGAACATTTTTAATTCCTTCAACCTCAGCAACCACACCTCTGTAAAAATAGTCAACCTCCTCTAACGTATAAGGCTGTGGGTCTCCAAAAACCAAAGCCGTAAACTCATCTGGTTCATTGGTTTGATACAATCCAAAATTCAACAATTTCGGCAATTTTCCTGTGGGAGCAACTCCTGAAAATTTAAATTTCGGAGAACCTTCTGGTTTATAATTGTAAAAAAATTGCGGTAAATTATCTGAATTTAAAGGAATAGCATAACCCGATGGTTTAATAACAGCAATGATAGCATCATTAGAGATGGGTAATGAATATTTTCCGTTTTTATCGGTAAGCACCACTTCGGCACCATTGGTTACGGCTACGTTAGCAATTGGTTTTTCTTTACTTTCTTTTTTACCGTTGCGATTAACATCGTCATAAACATAGCCCGAAACCGTTTGTGCGGATAAGTAAGTTGAAAGAAACAACATACTTACAATATAATATTTTTTAAACATCATTTTTTTATTTAATTATTAATCAATAGTGTCCCACCAAACTTTGGTATTAATATCATCGCTTCCAAGTAATTGAACAGCCTCTTTATAATTTACTGGATTGTACAATTGCTGGTCGGTAGGATAGGTAAAACGAGCTGGCATTTGGGCATTATTTAACATAGCAGTTGTTGTAGGTAATTTGGGTAAACCTGTTCTGCGGTATTCAAACCATTGTTGGTAATCGGTAAAATACAATGCATAGTATTTTTGCAACATAATCTTCTCTAAACTACCATCATAAGCAACAGCTGAATTCGAAAAATAATCTGTTGGTAGTACAACGCCTAGTTGATCCATTGCCGCATTAATACCGTTTTTATAATGCGTTTCAGCATCAGCAATAAAACCTCTTTGGGCTAATTCTGCTTTTATAAATTCTACCTCAGCATACGTTAAAATCATAATTTTCATGGGTGCTACTGCTTGATTTCGATTTAAACTGGAAGCATTGTATTGAAATTGCGAATCGGAACCCGTATAAGCACTCGGAATTCCTTTATAACCCAAATTAACCCCGTTAAAATCGGTTGCTGTAGTGGCTATTATAGCCCTCCTCGGATCATTTAATGCATTTAAATTATCAATAAAAAAAGAAGCCATTCTAATACCATTATTAAAATCTTGTGGTCTCCCCCAAGGCGAAACATTGGCTCCAATTCCGGTTACTTGCAAGATTGCTGATTCGGCAGTTGAGGCAAAAACTGGGTAAAGTGTCGGATTTTGCACCATTGCCACCAATTTTTGTAAAGCATTGGTTTCTGTTCTGTTAGAAATGCGCAATAACAAACGCATGTGTAGCGAATTGGTAAATTTTCTCCATTTTGTTACATCATTTTGAAAAAGGATATCGCTAGCATAAATCATACCTGTTTGGGTATTGTACAAACTATTGGCTCTTTCTAAATCAGCTAAAATAGTTTCGTAAATAAACTCTTGCGAATCGTATGAAGGATACAACAAACCTTCTTCTCCTTTTACAGCATTGGTCATCGGAACCGGCCCAAATACATCAGTTAAATTGGCATATATCCATGCATTTAATGTTAGCGCAACGGCTTCGTAATTGGTGTCTTGTGCTTTTTCGGCTGCAATACGCATTTCGCGAACACCGGCCAGCCATTTATAGGACGTATTCCATGTAGAATTACCGATATTCGGACTAACATCGTATCGGTGTAAACCCCCAGAAATACTAGGAAAAGGCAACGAAACCTGCATCAAATTAAAAGTTACATCGGTACTACGTTGCGCATGATGACTTGCCATACCATACAAAATAGGATTTAGTAACGTACCGGGACTAATTTCTGCAATCAAATTAGGATTCTCGTTTAATTCTTCAAAATCCCCTGTACAATTCGTATTCAATAATACAAGAGTTAAAAGGATTACTATAATTTGTAGTTTTTTCATTGTTGTATTACTTTAAAAGTTGAATTTTAAATTAAATCCATAATTGGCTGGAGAGGGCATTTGTCCCATTTCTATTCCAGGCAAAATGGTATTACCATTCAGAGCAGCTGTTTCAGGATCATAAATAGGAAAATCAGATATAACGGCTAAATCTCTTCCAAAAACAGCAAATTGTACTGCTTGCAAACCTGTATTTCGAAGCCACTTTTTAGGAAATTCATAAGCAAAACTTAGCTCACGGAGTTTTAAGTAAGAAGCATCGAAAGAATTGGATTCAATATTAGCCCTTCTATAATATCGGGTATAATAATCTGGAAGTGTAACTTTTGTAGTATTTTCCGAATAGCTACCATCAGCATTTAAAACCACACCATCGCCTATAATATAACCTTCTTCACGCCCCATTAATGTACCTTCTAGTTTACCTTGCTCCATCATTTTATGATGCGTTTGCGAATAAATCACACCTCCATATTGTCCGTCAAGGGTTACACTGGCAGTAAAATTACCTATAGAAAAAGAGTTTGTAAAACCAGCTTTCCAGTCGGGACTAGCATCACCTATATACTGAATATCATCTGGATAAGCTGGTAATCCCGCTTCATCATAAACAATATTTCCTTGGGGATCGCGCACAAATCCGTAACCATACATAGCAGTGGTTGTACCGCCTACTTTACCAATTAAGGATGCTGTACCACCTTCTCCAATTACAAATTGATCATCGGCTCCATCGGCTAGTTCTAAAATTTTATTCCAATTACGAGACCAATTTAAAGTTGATTTCCATTTAAAACCAGGGTTATCAATTATGGTGGCCCCTAATATAATTTCTACTCCTCTATTTCGAACATTACCAGCATTTGTAATTCTGCTAGAATAACCTGTACTATAATCTAAGGGCACTGTAATAATTTGGTTTTTAGTATTACTTTCGTATACCGTAGCATCAAGTGTTAATCGTTTGTTGAACATATAAAGTTCAAAACCAGTTTCAAAACTTGTTGTAATTTCGGGCTGAAAACTATCGTTAAAAAGTGTATTATCTGTTACTGCCGAACTAGGAAAATCAGATTGACCGTAGTATTTACTAGTTCTGTACGGATCGGTATCATTACCCACTTTAGCAAAAGAAAAACGGTATTTTAAATAATCAATAGTTTCGGGCATATTGAACATTTCGGAAAAAACAATACTGGTATTTACCGATGGATAGAAAAATGAATTATTTTCTAGTGGTAAGGTACTCGACCAATCGTTTCGTCCTGTCACATCAACAAAAATATAATCCTTGTACGCTAACGAAATCAAACCATACAAACTGTTTACCTCTTTATTACTATCATCTTTCCGAACCAAAGGAGTAGTTACTCCATTGGTAAGTTTATAAACATCGGGAACGACTAAACCTTCCACTTCTGCTTCCATTTTTCGGTATTTTTGAGATCTGCTGTTTCCTCCTAAGGAACCCGAAAAACTGAAACTTTGGCTAAAATCATTTTTATAGGAGAGCAAAAAATCATTATTGATTTCTTGCATGTATACGTCTTGCGTTTTAAAAAAACCTTTTGCGTATCTATTGATACTATATGGTCGACGCTGTTGCCTGTTTTGATTGTAGGTATTTAAAGAAGTTCGAACCATCAAATCCAAATGATTTCCCAAATCAATATTCGCAAAAAGATTTCCTACCACTTGACTACTTTCTAGCGGATTAGTCGCCTCGTATGCAATTAAGTACGGATTATCGATATAAGAACTATAGGGGTTAATTTGATCTATGTTTTCTAAACCGTTCATCCAAATAGGCTTATACCAATTTAAATCAACATTCGGATTTTGGAATATCATAAAATAAGCTATCGAACCATTGTTGTATCCGGTAGAAGGCAAGTTATCACTAGCTCTGTTATTATAATTGATTGATGTTCCAACTTTTATGCGATTCGAAATTTGATAATTAGCATTTACGGCCGCCGTATACCTGTCAAAACCAGTATTCGGCATAATCCAATTGTTTTTTTGATTACCGAAAGAAGCTCTAATTGACCCGTTTTTATCTCCACCTTGAAGTGATATGTTATTATTAAGTGTTACACCCGTATTCCAAAAATCTTTGCGATTGTCTTTATAGGGTTGCCATAAAGTTCGTTCTGCTCCTTGTCCTTGTAAAATAGGGTCATATTGGTAATAATATTGATTGTTAAATGCAGGCCCATAAGCACTACTTGTACCGCTAGTACTAGCACCATCTTCAGAAGCACCATACGAATAGTACAATTCACCTTCTTTATTGAATCCTTTTCCAGTTCCTTGTCCGTATTGATATTGATAATCTGGCCAACGTTGTATCACGTCAAAAGTTGCACCAGAAGTTACCGTAACACCAAGCCCTTTGCTTTTTTTACCTGATTTTGTTGTAATAATTAAAGCACCATTAGCAGCGCGGCTACCATACAAAGCCGTTGCTCCAGCTCCTTTCAGCACTGTTACACTCTGGATATCGTCTACATTCAAATCAGATATTCCGTTACCGTAATCGATCGGAGAATCGTCTCCCATATAAGCCGTAGAGGAGCCCGACGTAGTCATTTGAGATTGCATCGGAACACCATCTACCACAATCAATGCTTGGTTATCATTAATATCGATAGAACGATTTCCCCTTAAAATAATAGATTGCGAATTAATGGGTCCTGAACCGGAAGAAGTAATATTTAAACCCGCAACTTTTCCTTTTAAAGCCGATGACCAATTATTAGGAGTCGTTTTTTCGAGCTCATCAGCTTTTATGGTTTGTTGCGCAAAACCCAAACGTTTTTCTTCTCTTTTTATTCCTAACGCCGTAACCACTACATCATTCAACATATTAGTTTGTTCTTTTAATTGAATGACTATTGGTGATTTGGATAAAGCTACTTCTTGATCTTCAAATCCGATAAATGAGATTACCAATCTGGCCGAATTAGAAACCGTAATAGTAAAATTACCGTCGAAATCGGTTGTAACCGTATTAGAAGTACCTTTTTCGGTCACTGAGGCACCTGGCAAAGACATACCGCCAGCATCCAAAACTTTACCTTTTACCAGCTGGGGTTTTTGATCGGGTTTGATAACCGTAATAGTTGAATTAATTCTTTTAAA
Source organism: Flavobacterium agrisoli (assembly GCF_016522065.1). Classification (GTDB taxonomy): domain Bacteria; phylum Bacteroidota; class Bacteroidia; order Flavobacteriales; family Flavobacteriaceae; genus Flavobacterium; species Flavobacterium agrisoli. The sequence goes on from NZ_JAEHFV010000001.1 coordinate 1,164,898, forward strand.
CTCAAAACCCGATTGTTGGCTTATTTTATTTAATATGCTTTCAACCGATTCGTTGACAGTATGAATTGAAAAACGCTTCGAAAATCCTGATATTTTATCATCAAAAATAAAAGTAAATTGCGTTTTTTGTTCGATTGCGCTAAGTACTTCTGTTATAGAAGCATTATTCAGATTTAGCGAAATTTGCTTTTCATTTAATACTTGATCGCTTATAGGCTTTGCAAATACATTGCTTATGAACAGAAAAGCAAGCAGCAAAAAAACGTAATTAGATACGTATTGATTTAAAAAAAATTGTAGTTTAGTATTCATTACAGTAAGGCTATAAATTTGTTTTTGTAGTCTGTTTTTCTCCGCTTCTGTTCCAGCAGAAGCGGTTTTGTTTTAATTAAATTAATTTGGTTTTCTTCTTATAATAATCTGTTTTGGGGTTATGTATTCTATTTGTAATTCTTTTAGCAAGGCTATACTTTGAAGGATGTTATCCAGCTTGGGTTCTTTAAATTTTCCAGATATAGTAAGCTCTTCAATGGTTTTATCCTGAAATTGAATGGTCACATCATACCAATTTTCTAAAATTCGAGCGGTTTGCGCTAAGGAATTTTTCTTTAGTACTATACAATTCGTTGTCCAGGCAATCCCTTCTTTACTATTTTCTTTTGTTAAAACAAAGCCATTAGCAGGTATAAAATCAACTTGATTGTTTTTAATCAACACCACATTTTCACCATTCGGAGCACTTACTTTTACTTTACCCGTTAAAACACTCACTTTTGTATGATTATGATTATAAGCGTTAATATTAAACGAAGTTCCTAGCACTTGTACTTTTACATCCTTTGTATTGATTATAAAAGGCTTACTAGGGTTTCGGGTAACTTTAAAATAAGCTTCTCCTTTTAATCGAACCATTCTTTGATTGCCAAATTTTTCAGGAACTACAACCGAACTATTCGAATTTAAAACTACGATACTACCATCGGTAAGTATAATTTGCTTTTTTTCACCTCTTACTGTAGCATGGGTAATGAAGTTTTCTTTTAAAAAATGAGTTTGATACACATAGGTTATACCCAACATTACAACCAAAAGAGCGGCCGCTTTATAAAGACTAGACCAAATTTTTTGTTTGGAAGTGGAAGTTTTGTGGGTCGACTTCTGTATTTTTTTCCAAATACGATTTCTTTTTTTCTGCAAAAACGAATTTGGAATTGTTTTTTCGGATTGTTGGAGTGAATTCAAATAGTTTTCAACAGCTAAAATTTCTTCTGCAGTAGCGGTTCCTTCAGCATACTTATTTGCTAAATCTAAAAATTGTTCTTTTTTCAAAATACTTGCTTTTACCTGTAAGTCACATTTTTTCAGGGTAACAAGTAGTCTGTTTTATTGATTTAACGGTTCCTTAAAAGAAACCAAGGGTAGCTAACAATAAAAAAACATTCCGATAACAAAAGCCGAAAGTTGATAGTCATCGAAATTATTTCGAAGGTATTTCAAGGCATTACTAATGTGCTTTTCGACAGTTAATAATGATATATTTAATTTGATTGCTATTTCGGTATTAGAATAGTATTCAAATCGACTTAATATAAAGACTTCTTTGCACTTGGGCGAAAGTTTGTTAATATGATTTATTACTGTTTTTTCAAAATCTTTATATTCAATATCATCCATAGTTTTGGAAGGAATGGAGATGGTTTCTAAAATATCAAGATGCTCTTGAGTAAATTTTAAACTACGAATATGGTTAATTACCTTGTATTTTATCGCTTTTAATAAATACGATTCCAAATGTAATATGGTAGCCGAAGGCATTTTGTTCCACAAATCAATAAAAAGTTCTTGCACAATATCCTCACAAACTTCTTCATCCTGATAAATGGAGTAAGCATAGCGATACAGAGGTTTCCAATAACGGTCAAATATAACCTCAAAAGCCATTTGGTTGCCATTTCCTGCAAGTGCTTGTAACTCCTTATCGCTATATCCTATCAATCGTTTTTTCATAATCAAGTAGTATTGACAAATGAAAAAAATGTAGCGCTGAATGCCTAGAAAAGGAGTTTAAGTTTCTGTTAAGCATTTAATACTGTACATACTTAAAACAAAAAAAAGGAATAAAACAATTTGTTTCATCCCTTTTCTAAATTTAAAATTCGTTATTTATTTTATTTCTTCGTTTTTATAGAACAACCAATAGCTTTTGTTGTTTCGGGCGAAGGGTTTTTACCGTTTTCTAAGGCTGCAATGGCATTTTCAAGGTATTTTTCTTTTACATCTGCTGCACTATCTACATTATCATCAATAGCGCCAATGTATTTTACAATTCGATTTTTATCCAGCAAGAAAACGTGTGGTGTTTTGGTAGCTCCGTATTGTGGATATATTTTTTGACCTTCATCTACTAAATAAGGAAAAGCAAATGCTTTTTCTTTCGCTCTCACTTGCATTGCTTCGTAATTGTCATCAGGTTGAGCAATTGGGTCGTTTGGGTTAATTGCTAAAAGAATATAGCCTTGTGGTTTGTATTTTTTAGCCAAATCATTAATACGGTCTTCGTATTTCTTGGCAAACGGACAGTGATTACAGGTAAAAACGATAATAAAACCTTTGGCATTCTTGTAATCGGCCATAGAATACATTTTCCCGTCAACTGATTTCAATTTAAAATCGGTGGCTTTGTCTCCAATTTTATACGGTACAGGAACATTTACCGCAAAAGAAGAGAAGAAAAAAACAGCGATCACCGCTATAAATAAGGATACTTTTTTCATTTTATATGATGGTTTAATTAATATTCTTTGTTACAAATTCGTTTAGATCGGAAAAATTTTCAAAACTTTTTTCTACAAAAATTTTCTGATTTTGATGCAAAATTAAGGTCGCCGGAATTGCCCCACTCCATTCGTTATTGACCATTGGCAACCAATTATTATAATCTTTATCGGTTAACAAAACTACTTGAGATTGCAAGTTTTTGCGCTTAACAAATGGTATTAATTTCGCTTCATATTGGTCTTTAAAATCCAAACTTACAAGTACCACTTTTACCTTTTTATTCTCCAAATTTAGCTGTTCAAAATAAGGCAATTCTTTTACGCAAGGCGCACACCAAGTAGCCCAAAAATTAACGACATAAGTGGTGTTTTTTTCGCTCAAAATTGCTTTTTCAAGATTGGCATAATTATCAAAAACAGCTACTTCTTGCGCCATAATCTTTGAAGAAAACAAGGTCAAAAAAACAACTAAAAATAAGGGTTTCATCATCTGATTTTTATTTATAATTTCGTTGTAATTTACAATGATTATCCCGTTTAAAAATTAGCATTAACAAAACATTAGTACAAAAACAAAAGTACCTTTTTTCAGGAAAAAAGTTTGAAAAAACAGATCAATTTATCAAAAAAAGCATTATAAATAAAATCTATATTGATTTATTAAAAAATTAATTTCCAGTATTTTAAAAGCCAAAACTTGAACTTATAATTTAAGATCATCCAATCCAAGTTTTAAAATCAGAAACTTTCTCCCTACTTACAATCACCTCCTCTGCTTTGTAGGTTGGAAGCAAAATTTTGAGCCTTGAATTACTGTACATTGTGATCTCTTTTATGGCTTTTAAGGATACGATAAACTTACGACTAATTCTGAAAAATTCCTTCGGATTGAGTTCTTGTTCTACCATTTCCAAAGTGGCATCCAGCAGGTAATTTCGATTGTCAAAAGTATGAATATAGGTTCCTTTGTTTTCACTAAAAAAACATTCAATTTCGGAAATGGAAATCACCTTTAATTGCGATCCAATTTTGATGGTAAAGCGTTCTTTAAATGGTTTCTCAAACGGATTAAAAAGCAACTTTTTTATCACTTCAAAATCGGCTGCGTACGAATGGGAAATAGGGGTTATAGGTTGCCATTTTTTATATTTCAAAATAGCCTCTTCCAACTCTTCCTCATCAATGGGTTTTAACAAATAATCAATCGAATTTAATTTGAAAGCCTTCAAAGCATATTCGTCATAAGCGGTTGTAAAAATGATGGCGCTCTGGATACTGACTTTCTCAAAAATTTCAAACGAAAGACCATCCGACAATTGGATATCTAAAAAAATCAAATCAGGTTGTGGATTCTGAGAAAACCATGTAACCGATTCTTCAACCGAATGCAATAACTGAGTGACTGATACATTTAACTTTTCGAGTTTGCGTTGCAATAATCTCGCAGCGGGTTTTTCATCTTCAATAATGAGTACGTTCATCATGCTATTGCCATTTATTTTGATTTTCTTTTTCTTTCTGCATCAATTCGTTGATTTTTTTCTCTTCCCATTCTTTTCCAAAAAAAGGCATCACATCAAAAACCTTCAATCCGTGAATCAACAAACCAACTCCCCACCCCATTATAGGCCACAATGACCATAAATATTCGGGCGAAGTGCGTAGGTTTAAAAAAACCAAAAAACCATTGACGGCCACATAAGAAATCAAATTACCATAAAACCCTTTGATTTCTTCTACCTTTTTTTTGGCTCTGTCGTATTTTTCATTTTCAAAACTATTTTCCATTTTATTTCCAATTTGTAAATTGTTCATCCTCTTTATTCATCAATTCTTTTATTTTTCGTTCTTCCCAAGTACTGCCGTATCCAAATGTTTTAAAAGCATGCATCGACAAACCAAATCCCCAACCAAATACAGTAAACCAAAACCAATGAAAGCTTGGCACTACCAACAAATTGGTTACAATTACAATCGGAATGCAACAACAATACACGGTTAAATGGGTATAAAACTCCTTTAATTCTTTCACTCGTTTTTTGGCTCGAAAATAGGTTGCGTCTTCGGCATATCTTGAAAAAGTATCCATAACAGAAACTTGTTTGGTTAAAATGGGAATTTTGACACTAAATTTTTGTTCGTTTTCATCGATAATCACTTTGCGATTGGTAATTAAAGCATATCGATTGGCTATATTTTGCAAACCAACGCCTTGTCGTTCCTGCAAAACCTTCTTCTTTTGCAAATCATTCTCAACAATTAAATAATTATCTTGCTCAAAAATGCGAATATGTAAGGGTTTTTGCTCGCTCACTACATTGTGCTTAATCGTGTTTTCGAGTAAAAGTTGCAACGACAGCGGCACTACTTTCGCTTCAGCATTACTATTTTCAAAATCAGGAAGCGAAAAAGACAAGCTGTTTTCGAATCGCATTTTGAGCAAATTCATATACGTTTTGGCAAACTTTAGCTCCTCTTCTACCGAAACCAACTCTTTGTCTTTTTGCTCTAAAACATAGCGGTAAATTTTAGATAAAGAAGTGGTAAAACGTTGTGCATTATCAGGATTTTCCTCGATTAAAGAACTCAATACATTTAAACTATTGAAAAGAAAATGCGGATCGATTTGGTTCTTTAAACTTTCAAATTTGGCATTGGCAGTTCCGGCAATGATTTTTTGTTGGGTAATTTCGATTTTAGAAGCTTGTTTCCATTTAATCATAAAACTTCGGGCTTGCAAAAAAGTCGAAACACCTAACGACAAAATAATATAAAACAAATGCACCCAAATCATTCTAGCCCCAAAAAACACAGCCAAAGTCACGTCTTGCAACACCACAAAAACCAAATAATTGATACCTAAAACAACCGGAACAGTATATAAAATCGTGCAAATGATCCCAAAATACACCCGTAAATTAGTTTGTTCGAGCCAATCCCATTTTCGATCCAGAAAAACATTGATAAAACCATTTCCAAATCCCAATCCGAAAGAATACATACAGCTGATAAAAAAAGTAACCAACACATTTCTGACTGTTAAATCTTCGCCTAAAAAGGCCGAAAACAATACAGCAAAAACCATCGAAATTTTAAAACAAACGACTGTTCCACTTTTTAAATCGGCAAATGAACTTTTATATTCTTTCATTATTTTTAACTAATTCGGTTTATTTTTTACAATTTTTTTGTGCTTCCAAAGCCCTATCCAATCCCCAATTAGGATCAAAAGCCGTTTGAGGTTTAAAAGTAGCAAAAAGTTCAATTGCTTTGTCCACTTGAGCACAAAGTGGCTTGGTATCAACTCCTGTCCATTTAGCTCCTCCCAGTTGATAATCGGCTTCGCCAAACACAATTCGCGGATTATTCGGGTCGATTGCCTTTCCTTTTGCATAAGCCTCCATGACTTTTGCCGAATATTTCATTCCGTTGGTCATCGGGTCAGCCACTACCCATGCCGTATAAATTAGTGCTTGAAGTGCATACAACTCGGCATTTTTATCATTTTTAAGAAACTCGGCATCCAAAGCATTTTGTGATTTGGTCAAAAGCAATTCAATTTGCGTTTTGTCTTTGACACTAAAAGCCGAAATAGTATTGATAAAAGCCACATAATAATTGGGCTGCCAATGATTGGGCTCGGCCGAAGCAATTCGTTCAAAAAGAGCCGAAGCTTCAGTTGTTTTTCCGTCTTTCCAAAGTCCCAGTGCTTTTTGCATTCCGTTTTCGTACTGACTTTGAGCAGTTAACAAACTGCAAATAAAAAAGGCTAATGAAGTGATAATTTTTGTCATGATTTTTAGTTTTTTATTTGTTAATTGATTTGATAAATGAAACTTTTTATTTTAAGGTTCAAAGGAACAAAGTGACAAAGGTTCAGAGGTTTTAGGAATATCTCAAAGAAGTAGCTTTTCATTTCTTTTAGCCTTTGTCCCTTTGCATCTCTGGTACTTTGCACCTTCTTCTTAATTACCCTCCAAAAGTATTGCTGTTCCCGGGGTTATAAAATTTAATCCTACTGAATTGTTGAATAATGAGGATGAAGTGTTTTTTTGAGTTTCTAAGGAACTAAGATGCAAAGTTTCTGAGTTTTTTTCCGCTTAGATACTTAGCGACTTAGAAACTTAGCGGCTTTCGCTACAAATTCTTCAACTGATTCTCCTTTTTATTATCACTAATTGTCCAAAAGAAGCCTACAAAAAAGAAACGATCTGCAGTGGGAATAATAGCTTGACGTTGATACACACCATTTGAGTCTGCGTTTCTAGCATAATCGTATCCAAACACATTTTGCGTTCCCAAAATATTAGAAACCGAGAAGTACAAAATCTTTTGTGTAGTGAGCAAATAGGCCCAATTAAAACTCAAACTATTGTATGATTTGGTTTTTCCGTTCATAAATTGTGATTGGTTAGGATCGTTAAAAGGTCGCCCGGAACTAAAACTATTGGTAAACCCAATTTGCGATTTCCAGTCGGTGATAAAATATTTAGCTACTACAGATAACGAATGATTTGCAATAAAACTAGGCGTTGCCCTTGTTGGAAAATTCTTGTACTGCCGTTCCGAATCGATATAAGAATAGGAAACCCAATATTCTAAATTTTTGTACAAATTACTATCTCTCCAATACAATTCAAATCCTTTGGCATAACCCGAACCATTATTATTAAAAACCGAATTATACTGAATTTCCGGAGTATCGTATTGTACCAAATTTCGATAATCTTTATAATACAAATCAGCTCTTAAAATTTGCCCCGGTTTGGTAAACTGATAATTCAAAATGTAATGCTTGGCTTTCTCGCTTTCAAACTGATGAAATTTGGAATATTTAATATAATTGGAAATCGGAGTTTGCGAAAAATCGCCATAAGCAAAAGAAAACTGACTGTTTTTTGAAACTTTATAAGCAATAGAAGCTCTTGGAGCAATTCTGTTTTCATGAAGCAAACTAGTATTCGAATAGCGTAAACCTGTCTTAAAAGCTAATTTTTTTGAAAACAACAACTCGGCTTCTGTATAGGCCGCAAAAATATTGGAATTATAGCCATTAGTGACGTCAATTGCCCTATTGTCATAATAATTCTCATCAAATTCTGTAATAAAATAATCAGTTCCAAAAGACAATTTGAAATAATTAGAAAAATTCTTTCGCAACTTTAACTTCAATTGTGCTGCATTTTCGTCGGTATTCAAATCGGCAACATCGTATTTTAATTTGTTTTTACTTAATCCGTAACTCAATCCAGAAGTGAGCTGCCAACCAGTTCCGAAACTTCCTTTGTAAGACGAATTCAAATAAAAATTATTATTATTCATATCGGTACGGATTGGATTTTCGAAATTGATATTTTGCTGATTTAAATCGAATTGCTCCGAATCAAAAGCAGCATATAATTTAAAAATTCCATTATTGAATTTATATCGGTAAACTGCTTCTCCTCCCAAAGATTGATACGGATTATTCCATACTACATTTTGCGGAACCACCGCTTGATAGGGCGCTAAATTGATATAGGAAAGATTCATACTCAACGAACTTTTTCCCCATTTTTGCGTGTTTCCCACACCTAAACCTACTGTCATGAACGAAATATCCGTTTTTTCATGATCTTCCTCATCTTGCGTATTCAAGAGCAAAACGCTCGATAAAGCCTCGCCGTATTCGGCCGAATAACCGCCAGTCGAGAAAGCAATTCCGCTAAATAAAAAAGGCGAAAATCGACTGCGAGTCGGCACATTGTTCGTGGTTGCGCCGTACGGTTGCGCCACCCGAATACCATCTACAAAAGTTTGGGTTTCGCTAGCCTCACCACCACGAACAAACAAACGCCCGTCTTCGCCAACGGTTTGTGTTCCGGGCAAAGTTTGCAGAGCGGCCACTATATTTCCGGCAGAACCAGCTGTAGTAACAATATCCAAAGGTTTTAAAACCGAAACCCGTGCTTTATCGCCCGATTCTAAAACGCCAGCGGTTATCACGACAGCATCTAACGAATTGATATTATCCCGGAGTTTGAAAACTTGGTTTTTGCAATTCTTCGGATCAATTTCGGTTTTTAAGGTTTCCAATTCTAAAAAACTGACAACCAAAATAACCGAGTCCGTTTTATCAGTTTCAAACAAAAACTGACCATTTTCGTCGCTTGTTGCCCCATCGTAAGTGCCTTCAATAAAAACATTAGCGCCTTGAATAGGATTCCCTTTGGTATTGGTCACTTTTCCGGAAATAGTATTTTGCGCAATAGTAACGGCACAGACTAAGAATAAACAAAATATAATGCTGGCTTTCATGGTTTTTGATTTTAATGATTCAAAAGTATTTCCAATCAAAATCATTACAAATAATAAGCTACCGAACTGCCGAATTTTTAGGATGAATTGCGTAATTTTAGTTTTCATTACTAACTTTTATCTCAATGAAAAATTCCATTTTGCTTGCTCTGCTTTTGATTTTTACAGTACCTATTTATTCACAAGAACAAAAAAACAGCTACGATGAAGCGTTAGCAAAATCCTTACATGCCGATGAGGACGGAATGAAAAATTACGTATTTTGTCTTTTAAAAGCTGGAAACTACACCGCTGCTTCTAAAGATGAATCACAAAAATTATTTAAAGGACATATGGCAACTATCTACAAATTAGCCCAAGATAAAAAATTGATTATCACGGGTTCTTTTATGCCAAATGAAAAAAATTATATGGGAATTTTCATTTTTAATGTGGAAACCATTGCAGAAGCCGAAGCTCTTGTTGTCAACGACCCCGCAATAAAAGCACATTTAATAGATATTGAATTAATCCCATGGGTCTCGAGTGCGGCATTACAAGAGGTAACCAAAATTCACCCTAAAATTGCTAAAACTAAATTTTAAATTATGAAAACCGAAAAAGAAAAAATGATTTCGGGCGAGTATTACAATGCTTTTGATCCCGAATTGGTAAAAGGTCGGAGGAGAGCAAAAAACCTTTTACATAGCCTGAATATAACCGAATACCGAGTAACCAAAAAAGCAAAAGAAATCGTGTCCGAATTGATTCCGAATGCGGGCAAAAACCTGTACATAGAACCCCCTTTTCATTGCGATTATGGCTATAATATTTTTTGCGGCGAAAACGTGTATTTTAACGTTAATTGTGTCGTACTCGATTGTGCTCCTGTTACGCTAGGGAACAATGTTTTTATAGCACCCAATGTTCAAATTTACACCGCTTCGCACCCACTCGATGCCGAATTGCGAAAGACACTCGAAAATGCACTGCCAGTAACCGTTGGGGACGATTGTTGGATTGGCGGAAATACCGTTCTTTGTCCGGGTGTTACCATTGGAAAAGGTTGTGTGATTGGTGCTGGTTCTGTAGTAACTAAAGACATTCCGGATAATTCATTGGCGGTTGGAAATCCGGCAAAAGTAATTCGAAAATTAAATCAATAAAATATGCCACATCTTTTAGCAAAACTTAAAAATGTACCATTGCTCTCCATCAAAGAAGTTTTAGAAAACGACAAAGAATTTCACGCCAGTAAAGGCATGTTTTTAAAACAATTATGGCAAAATGCCGACAATGAAAATGAAGTAGTATTTCTTTTTGAAGTAAACGATCTTCAACAAACCAAGCAGTTAATTACTCAATTACATTCGGAAACTTTGGCTCAAAATCCAGACGCTAATTTGCCCGATATGACTTATCTACAATAAAATGCTATCACTAAATAAAGTTCACCATATTGCTATTATTTGCAGTGATTACGATAAATCGAAAGAGTTTTACACTTCCGTTTTAGGTCTAAAAATCATTCGAGAAGTGTATCGCGAAGAACGTGATTCATATAAATTAGATTTGGCTTTAAATGACAATTATATCATCGAATTATTTTCATTCACAAATCCTCCCAAACGAGTTTCTCGACCCGAAGCAATGGGATTGCGCCATTTGGCTTTTGAGGTTGATAATTTAGATGTAACCGTTTCGTTTTTAAAAGAAAACAACATCAATTCCGAACCCATTCGTATAGATGAATTTACTCAAAAACGATTTACCTTCATCGCCGATCCTGATGATCTACCTATTGAATTTTACGAAAAGTAAAATATTGATTTTTTTGTAAAAAGTTAAAATACTGTTTTTAAAACCCGTTATCCGAATTCTAATACGTAAATTTGCATCCGCATTGTGAGAGGTGCAAATAAATAACTACATGATGAATAAAACGGCGCAAATCAAAAAAAATCATCAATTAATCAAATTCAAAAAACTAGTAATTGTTTCTATTTTAATTGGATTTTTATCTGCTTTATTAGGATTAACACTAAAAAAAGCAACCGAATATTACGAAGAAATCTTTTTCCATCAGGCAACTGTAAATCCTTGGTTATACGTACTTTTTCCGGTTTTCGGATTATCTGTGATTTATTTCTTACGCCTTTATATGTTTAAGAAAAAAGAAAACAAAGGCATCAAAGAAGTCTTTGAAAGCACACAATCCAAATCAAAAAACTTACCTTCTTATAAAATTCCGTCGCACACTATTAATGGTTTATTGACTGTTATTTTTGGTGGTTCAACCGGCATTGAAGTTTCTACAGTTGTAGCAACAGCCACTATTGGCTCGGTAGCACATGAAAAAGAAAATGTTTTTCGCCAATACAAAACCGAATTAATTTGTGCTGGCGTTGCTGCCGGTATAACCGCTTTGTTTAGCAGTCCTATAGCGGGATTATTATTTGCCTACGAAGTAATTTCAAATAAAGTAACACGCGCTTTTATCATTTCTAATCTGGTTGCGGTGAGCCTTGCTTATGGCTTGTTGGCCATTTTGAACGAAGAGCCTTTATTTGCTGTGTCTATCACTACTTGGCATCTAAGAGCCATTCCGTATTTTATTCTTTTGGGAATTTTAGCCGGAATCAACTCGGTTTATTTAACGCGTTGCGTGCTGTTTTTCAAATCCAGATTTGCTAAAATCGAAGTTCATTATTATAAAATTTTATTAGGTTCTTTGGTTTTGAGCATTTCGCTTTTTGTATTTCCGCAATTATACGGCGAAGGCTATCACGCCATTCAATCTATTGTAAACACTCAAGCCAATAGTACTCTTACGCTAACTTTGGCCATCACTTTTATCGGCATTTTAATTCTGAAACCAATTGTGACCTCCATCACTTTAGCCTCAGGTGGCGATGGAGGTGTTTTTGCCCCTAGTTTGTTTATTGGAGCCTTTTTAGGATTGTTGCTGTCCTTGTTTTTAAACACCTTTTTTCATGCCAACATCATTCCTTTAAACTTTATGGTTATTGGCATGGCTGCTGTTTTAAGTGCCAGTATCCACGCTCCTTTTACGGCTATATTTTTAGTTTGCGGATTAACAAATAACTACACCTTATTTGTTCCGATTTTGGTGGTTTGTTTGATATCCAAGTACACCGCCAAACGCATTTACCCTAAAACGGTTTATACTTTTAGTCCAAATCTTTCCAATTAAAAAGCAATGGCGACACAAAAAATAAAGCGCGGGTATCGTAAAACCCGCTACATTTTGTATAAAGAAACTTTAATTGATTTTAAAGAACAATTTTGGTCGTTTTTAGGCTCGTTTGTCGGAATTGGCATTTTATCCTACATCCAAACCAAACATTTTTCGGGCAATGATGCCGTGTACTTAATTGGTTCGTTCGGCGCTTCGAGTGTGTTGGTTTACGGCATTATTCAGAGTCCTTTCTCGCAACCCCGAAATTTAATTGGTGGTCATTTAATTTCGGCCTTTATTGGTGTTAGCGTAAATTATCTAATTCCGAATACGGTTTGGATTGCGGCTCCACTTGCGGTTTCTTTATCCATCGTGTTCATGCAAATCACCAAAACACTACACCCTCCTGGTGGTGCCACGGCTTTAATTGCTATTATCGGAAGCGAAAAAATCAAATCGTTGGGATATTGGTACCTCGTATCGCCTACTTTGGTTGGCGTTTTTATCTTGTTTGTAACGGCATTAATTTTTAACAACATGACGCCGAGCCGACAATATCCAAGCCACAGTACTTACCACAAATACTACCATAAAATTAGAAAACGATTAACCAAACAGTAGTAAACTCACTATCAAACAAAAACGTTTTTTTTGAATAAAAAAATTTAATGTAATTGGTATTAAAACGGATTAAATGTACCTTTGAACATTATAAAAACAACGATTATGGTTTACAAATTCAGAGTAATCTTAGACGCCGAAGAAGATATTTTCAGAGATATTGCAATATTAAAAGAAGATACTTTAGAAGATTTACACAATGCTATTTTTAATGCATTTGGGTTTGATGGAATGGACGTAGCTTCGTTTTACACTTGCGATGATACGTGGAATCAAGAAGACGAAATCCCGCTTTTTGACACAGGCGATATTCCCGGAGAACAACGCATTATGAGCGATTATACTCTTGAAGATATTTTGCACGAGGATAACACCAAAATCATTTATGTTTACGATTTTATAAACATGTGGACTTTTTTGGTGGAATTAGCCGCTATAGAAGATCAAATTGTTGGAAATACGTATCCAGAAACTTTATTTTCGCACGGAGAAATGCCTGCCGAAGCCACCGAAAAAAACTTCGAAGCCGATGACATGCACAATGATATTTATGGCGAATTTGAGGACGATTTAGACGAAGACGACCTCGACATGTTTACCGGAGACGATAGCTTCGAAGATTACGGATTTGAGGAGAATTGGAATTAAGAAGAAGCTACTAAGATTTTGAGTTACTAAGTTGCTAAGTTTTTTTAGATTTATTTTAATTAAGTTTTATCTTACTTTTGAGGAATATTCAAATTCTAATTAAACTTTAAATGAGCACATTTAGGAAACTTTTAATTTGGCAAAAGTCAATGACTTTAGTCACCAAAATTTATCAAGAGACAAAACATTTTCCGAAAGAAGAAATATTTGGATTAACTTCACAACTTAGAAGAAGCTCCATTTCAATTCCGAGTAACATTGCCGAAGGTTTTGGTAGAGAAACAAATAAAGATTTTTTACGTTTTTTGAATATTTCAATTGGTTCTTTGTTTGAAATGCAAACCCAACTCGAAATTGCCAAAAACATTTCATACATAAACAACGAACAATTTAACAACTTATATGAGGATAGTCGAGAGGTCGAAAGAATGATAGTTTCCTTCACTAAAAAAATAAAAGAAGAAAACTAGAAAACTTAGAAGCTTAGCAACTTAGAAACTCAGCAACTCAAAAAAATGATCAACCTTTTCAACACGCACATCGAAACCCTAGCTATTCACAGGGTGGGAAACAAAAGTCGCAACGAAGCGATTTTTTTATCGGAACAAACTTTTAATTTAAACGACGAAATTGCACCTTTAATTAAAGAGTATTTTTTTAAGCCTTTTAGAGAAAAAGAAGAAAACTATTATCAGTTTGCGCATGAGGTTGATTTGGATTACAACGACATGTACAAATTTGCATCGGAAGTTTTTGAAAATCCAAGCAATTTGCACGAAGTTTCTAAAAAAATAACCAAACATTTATACGAGCAATCCAATCATCCGCACATTAAAAATGGAGAGGTTTATGTGACTTATTTGACCAATTTAAGCATTGATAATAATGTGGTAGATGCAATTGGGATTTTTAAAAGTGAATTACAAGCGGATTTTTTACAATTTGAAGAAAAAGGCAGCAATTTAGAAATGATTTTGCAACAAGGAATCAACTTGAGCAAATTGGATAAAGGCTGTTTGATTTTCAACTATAAAAAAGAAGAAGGTTACAAAATTTTAACGGTTGATAGTAACCGTTACGATGCCCGTTATTGGTTGGAACATTTTTTGAGTGTTGATGCTTTTGAAGACGAAAATTTCATCACTAAAAAATACTTGAAATTCTGCCAGAATTTTGCCAAAGATGTAGTACTTCCGGCCGAAGATAAAAAGGAAGAAGTAATGTTTATGAACCGCTCGGTAAATTATTTTGCCAAAAACGATGAGTTTGAAGAAACCGCCTTTTTGAACGAAGTCTTAGACAACCCCGATTTGATTCCGGAGTTTAAAAATTATAAAGTAGACAAAGGCGAAAAATACAGCATCGAAGACATTACCTCATTTCCTATTGCCAATGCCGCTGTTTCGGATGCTCGAAAATCCATTAAAAATGTAATCAATTTGGATACTAACATTCAAATTAAAATGGATTTCATCAACCCGGAAAGTGCCGAAAAATTTGTTGAAAAAGGCTGGGACGAAGAAAAACAAATGTATTACTATTTGGTTTACTTTAATAAAGAACAAAAAAGCTAACAATACCGTATTAGTTATATTTTCAATTTACTTTTACACTAAAAATCCTCAACAAGCTGTTGAGGATTTTTTATTTAAATACACATTCCAAGCAGATTTTCATTAAAAAAACACAATTAAACGCGGTTTATGAGTAATTTTACACTTTAATTCTTCGGCTTATGAATTATCATATCTACAAAGAAAGTCCGTTTCAAACGATTATTTCTTTTCATAAATTAATCGAAATTTTAGAGCAAATTGCAACAACCGACACTATGTATCGTGCCGATTATGCAAAGGCAATTTTAAAAGAAATCGAGGCCATTCCGCAGTTAAAAAACGGTATAACCGATTATGCTGACATTAAAAAATACGAACTCATCATTCAGCATTTATTAGCCGATTTATTTCCGACTGCTTTAACGCATAACGAGATAAAAGCCGTTACCATTCCCTTTCAAAATTTTACGTTCAATTATACCGAACGATTTAAAAATATTCTGGCCAATGCCGGATCCGACTTTGATATGTCCATTCGGAATTTCGATGCGCATCAATTTTACATCAACAATTGTTGTTTGATTTTAAAAGCCTATTACAAACAAAACATCGATTTCAACAAGCCTTTTTTTTATGATATTCCTGATAAAAACGGTGTCATTTATCATTATCGCATTTTGTACAATGCCGATTTCATGGAAATTATTCCGACCGAAAAAGCCGTTTCCTTAACACAAGAAGACATTGATTTGTTGATTGATAATTATAATGCCATTGATTTATGGAAAGAAAAATTTCCGGAAGGAAGTTGGATTTTGAAAGGTTTTGGCATTATCACTTTATTTGATGCCACGACCGAAAATGCCATTTCGATTTTAAAAACAAACTTGATTAAATCGGATATAAAAAAAATCAGTTCGACTGTAGAAATTGAGAATATTTTTAAATCGATATTCAAAATTGAAAACCTGCATTTTGGCTTTGTCATTTACAATTCAGAAGAAAAAAAATTCATTCGTCCTAAACAATATAAAAATGATATTAAGAGTTTTATAATGTCGGATACCGAGCAAATCGATTGTGGAAATCCTTTTTTTGGTTGCTCGTTTAACAACTTACTCGAAAACAGCGAACCTTTTGTTATTTCAAATGTGGAGCAATTTGCACTTTTGCCAGGATCTGAAATAATGGGACAACATTTACTGCATCAAAATATTAAAAGTTGTGTTTTTGCCCCAATTTTAAAAGACGATAAATTACTTGGAATCATTGAATTGGTTTCGGAAAAAGCTCGTGAATTAAATTCGGTTAACGCTACCAAATTAGATTTGATTTTACCTTATTTGGTAGATACTATAGAACGTTACAATACCGACAAACAGCACCAAATTGAAGCCATTATACAACGCGAGTATACCACGATTCACCCGAGTGTGTATTGGAAATTCAAACAAGAATCTGAGAAATATTTTGATACCTTAAACCACACCAAAGATTACATTTTAAAAGAAATTATTTTTAAAGAAGTCTATCCTCTTTACGGTCAAATTGATGTAAAAAGCTCTTCTAATTTCAGAAATAAAACGGTAAAAGAAGATTTAAAAAAACAACTGTCGATGTTATTGGATATTGTTTCTACCGAAAATGAAATCAGCAAATTAATGCTTTTAGAACAGCGAAAATTCGAATTGCAATCGCAGCTTGAGCAACTTAACGAACCCTTAAGAGCGGACACCGAGCAACAAATTCAGCGCTACATTGAAACCGAAATTCATCCGCTATTAAAAAATCCTAAAAGCAGTCCCGAAACCAAAAAACGCGAGGCATTGTATTTTGAAAATTTAGATGAAAAATCGGGCATGTTTTACCACGAGCGCAAAAAGTTTGACAATGCAATGGCAATTATCAATAAAAAATTAGCCAATATTTTAGACCAAAAGCAAGTAGAAGCCCAACAAATTTATCCGCACTATTACGAACGTTTTAAAACAGACGGCGTAGAACATAATTTATACATTGGCGCTTCTATCACGCCTAGTAAGCCTTTTGATATTTTGTATTTGCACAATTTGCGATTATGGCAATTACAAACACTGTGCGAAATGGAATTGGAACACCATTATTTAAAAACTTCTTTGCCTTATGAATTGGATGTTACCTCGTTGATTTTGGCTTTTAGTTCGCCTATTTCGATTCGTTTTCGAATGGATGAAAAACGATTTGACGTCGATGGAACTTACAATGCAAGATATGAAATTGTAAAAAAACGCATCGACAAAGCCCACATCAAAGGCACGTTAGAGCGCATTACCGAAAAAGAAAAAATAACCATTGTTTATTCGCACTCACAAGAAGAAAGCGAGTATTTAAAATACATCAAATACCTGCAGTTTAAAAATATCTTAGAACCCGAAATTGAGCAATTTGAAATTGAAGACTTACAGGGTGTTTCTGGACTTAAAGGAATTCGAGTAAAAGTTAAAAACACTCAAAAAAAGTCAAGAGAAAAAATCAGTTATCAAGATTTACTTAATGAATTGAATTAAATTTTTTGACTAACCAAAAGGAGTGTTTTTCAGAGAAGTTATGTTGCGAACTTAAGCACTACATTTGGTAGTTCGTGAATAGTTTTAACCGTTTAGTTCAAGTTATTACTTTACGAAATGCTACTTAAAAACTCTTCTGCAGTCATAATCGGAATTGTAGCATTCTTAAAATCTTTTCCATTTCTGGTAATAATCAGGGAACAGTTAGCGAGTAAAGCAGTAAAATATTGAACTGCATCTTCAAAATCTTTGAAATTCGAATTCAATGCTTTGTCTATTATTTCTTCGTTAACGTTACAAATCTCACAGATTATTTTAAACTTTCGAAATTTATTCAAAACCGTTTCAGAAGATTCATATTTATTCAAAACGTAATCTATTGTTGTAAAGGAAAGAGGAGAAACAATTAGCGTTAGTTTTTTTTGATCTGCCAAGGTAGCCACTTTAGCAATAGCTTCAAAAAAAGGAACTCTTTCTCCTAATAAATCTAATAGTACGTTGGTGTCTAAAAAAATTCTGCTCATTTGTATTTTTGTTCTAAATAATCGGCACGATCTTTTTTATAATCATAATCAGCTGGAATTTTAATTCCTGATGAAAGGCTTTTTACAAATGGCGAAATTTGTAAGTCGTCTGCTCTGTTTTCAGAAGTCAATGAATTAAGATAATTTTCTATAAGTCGAGACAAACTTATTTTTTTTTCAGACGCATACTGTTTCGCTTTTTCTATTATTTCTTGATCAAGCTTTAATGTGAGTTTAGTATCCATATCCTTAATTATTTATACGTACAAATATATAAAATTAGAACGTAATGATTCATAAACAATTAATTTTAATACACAATCTCATGCGGTTTACGGGTTTTGAAACTGAATTGTTACTGCTAAATGAAAATATGCTAAAAACTGATAATTCCACTAAATCAGCAAATCTATTGTAACCGGCTGTTGGCAGTAGTTATTTTTCATATTCTGGTTCAAAAGGTATTTTTAATAATCCGATTTTAAATTTCAATTTAATATTTTCTTTGTCTACCAAATTTTTATAAACAACTTCCTCCATTTTATAGAATTCCAATTCTTCTGTAAATACTCCAGATTCTAGTTCTTTTTCTACAGCTAATCTCAATTGCTTATTCTTTTCATCATAAGAATCAATTTTGAATTCTCTTGTGGCTGAGCTTAATTGTTTTAGTTTATTAATAATTAGAGAACAATTTGTTGCTGTTTTGTCAAAATCCGAATAAATAACTAATGCGATAAATATTATTATGGGTGAAAATTTTAAATATTCTGGCGAAATTAAATTTAGATCTTTTGACTTAGGCTTATTTCTGTTTTTAAAATATAGAAAGAGAAAAGATAAGAAAACAAAAATAGAAGCAATATACTTGTTATAATAATTTAGATTAGTTTGATAAAATTCAATATCCGATTTAAAATATCCGTTTATAATTCCAAAATCTATTTTACTAATGATTATAATAAATGCAACTATAATTATGATTTTTATATATTTTTTTAGATTCTGCATTCGTTAATTTTGTAAGTTATTTTTTTTTGTCGCATTATTGAATTTTCTCCTTTCATGCTGATAATTACCGCTATCTAAACACTAACCGACACAAAAGCAAAAACAAAGGCAATAACCGAAATGATAATCCCTATCATAAAAAGATTGTAGGCAATGCGGAGCAAACGGTATTTTTTTTCGAGGACGATGCCCAGATAATAAAGGTCTTTAATCATATTTCCGTATAGGTAATCGCGGTCTCTGAGCATTTCATTCATCGCCCATTCGTATTCTTCGATGGGCATTTTGTAGAAATTTCCAAAAAAAAGCAAGTTTACTTTTTTGTCATCAATATCCTCTCGGCTAAAAAAACCTTTGGTAACTTTAGGTCGCGTAGACAAAATCGCAAAAATAATGGTAATCACACTCGAAATCAACATGATAAAAGTCGGAATAACCAAATGCGCATTTTTCGGACTGTCTAATTTTGGAATAATCGTTGATAGCGCAATCGAAATGATAATAGCATTTACCGACAGTAAAATATTGGCTTTGCTATCGGCAATTCCGCTTAAACGAGTGTGATTGCCCAATGTAACCCGAAAAACGGTATCAACGCCTCGATCGGGTTTTTCAACCTTTTTCTTTTTCTTTTTGGGCTTTGTGGGAGTTTCCAATTCGCTTTCTTGTGCCAATTTTTTTATTTTCTCCTTTACCTTTTCCATGTTTTTTTCTTTTAAAGGCTGCCAAACTTTTTGTGCATAATCGGTATAAAATTGGTGTTTGTTGGCCAAAAAATCGATGTTTTCTTTATTCCAATCTAGATTAGAAAACGAAAGGTTTTCGATATTTTCCCATTCTTTTCGCAGCGATTCGCAACTCGAAAAATACTTGTCCGAAATTAAATGGATGTAATCGGCATCGCGAATAATTTTTTCAAGCTGATTTTGAGGTTTGTAAAATTTGTCTGTAGCCAAAATCAGTTTCGAAACTTGCCCGATGAAATTCTCATTTTGCTTATTATCTTTTAAAAAATCAGTGGCAATTTTTACACTTTCGTTTTCGTGATTTTCAAAATTTACGGTGTAACCCGTGTCGTGAAACCAAGCCGCAACCAAAAGAATTTCTTTATCGGCCGCGCTCACTTTTTCGTGCTCGCTAATTTCTGCAACAGCTTCTACAACCGCAGCTGTATGCTGAAAATTATGATACGAATATGAATTGGAAAGTTTATCTTTGAGTAAACAACTAACGAAATCTCGGGATTTTTCTACTAGACTCATAAACTATTTTATTCTACTAAATTATGAAATTGTTTTCGGATATACATTTTGAAACTAAAATTAAAGCAAATCTCTATTTACTGCTTTTTAGCCTCTTACTGACTTCTTGCGCTACACATCAGGAACAATTTGGCAAAAAAGCAAAAGAAACCACCAATATAAACAATGTTGATTCTGCAAAAATTGCGCATACCTTTTATTTAGTAGGAGACGCTGGAAATGCTGACGAACCGCAATCTCAAAAAACACTTTCGCTTTTGCTCGAACGTTTAGAGAAAGCTTCTAAAAACTCGACTTTACTTTTTTTAGGCGATAATATTTATCCCCTTGGATTTACTCATAAAAAAGATTCCTTATCGCAAGTAAAACTCACCAATCAATTACTACTTACCAAAGGTTTTAAAGGAAATACCGTTTTTATTCCGGGTAATCACGATTGGTACAGTGGTTTGAAAGGTTTGGAATTGCAATCGGATTTTGTAACGAATTATTTAGATGATAAAAAATCATTTTCACCTCTAAAAGGGTGCGCTATCGACGATCAAAAACTCAATGATAACCTAACTTTAATAACCATTGATAGCGAATGGTTTTTAGAAGATTGGGACAAACATCCTACAATAAATGACGATTGCGAAATAAAAACGCGAGAAGATTTTTTTGCAGAATTTGAAAGTCTTTTAAATAAAAACCAAGACAAAACCGTTGTTTTGGCCATCCACCATCCTTTGATGACAAACGGTACGCACGGCGGACAATTTTCGGCAGAAAAACAGTTATTTCCTTTTGAAAATAAATTTCCGTTACCGGTTATTGGCTCACTAATTAATTTTCTTCGTGCTACAAGTGGCGCCAGTCCGCAAGATTTGCAAAACAAACAATACACTATTTTTTCTAAACGCATCAAAACGCTTATTGAAGGACAAAAAAACATCATTGTGGTTTCGGGACACGATCACAATTTACAATTTATTCAAAAAGAAAACATCACCCAAATTATTAGTGGTGCCGGTTCTAAATCCGAAGCCGCAAAAGCAGTTGGAAAACACGATTTTTCGTATGGTAGAAATGGTTATGCTGCCCTAAATATCTATGAAAATGGAGTGGTAAAAGTGTCTTTTTATGGAAATGAAAACAATTCCGAAAAATTGCTTTTTGAAAAAACAATTATTCAACCCCAAGACACTATTACTACCACAAAATACAACTCTAACTTTCCGCCAAACACAACAGCTTCGATTTATTCGACTAAAATGACGAAAAAAAGTTTCCTTCATAAATTTTTATTTGGAAAACATTACCGTACTTATTACAGTGTTCCGGTTGAAGCCAAGACAGCCACTTTGGATACACTTTTTGGAGGGGTAACTCCAACTCGCGAAGGCGGAGGACATCAATCCAAATCACTTCGAATAGAAGACCAACAAGGCCGCGAATTTGTGATGCGTGCCATGAAAAAAAGTGCAACTCAATTTTTGCAATCGGTCGCATTCAAAGACCAATACATCGTAGACGATTTTGCTGATACCTACACCGAAGGTTTTTTGTTCGATTTTTACACCACCGCCTATCCTTATGCGCCATTTGCCATTGGAGATATGGCCGAAAAAATTGGAGTAGCGCATACCAATCCGTTTTTATACTACATTCCGAAACAAAATAAATTGGGGCAATACAATTCTAATTTTGGGGATGAATTGTATTTGGTTGAAGAACGTGTAGCCGATAATCAGAAGGAAGTTAAAACATTTGGTAAAACACCTCCTAGCGATATTATTAGTACAATCGACATGATGAAAAACCTTCAAAAAGACGAAAAATACAGTGTTGACCAAACCGAATACATCAAGGCGCGTTTGTTTGACATGCTTATTGGCGATTGGGATAGGCACGACGACCAATGGCGTTGGGCAGAATATAAAAAAGAGGACAAAGTGGTTTATACTCCAATTCCGAGAGACCGCGACCAAGCCTTTCCTAAATTTGACGGCGCTGCTTTTTTAATCATCATGAATATTCCGGCCATTAGACACATGCGCAGTTTTGATAAGGAAATTGACAACATCAAATGGCTCAATCGCGAACCATATCCGCTTGATTTGGCCTTTTTAAAAACAGCTACAAAAGAAGATTGGATTAAACAAGCCGCTTACATAAAAACCCATTTATCGGATCAAGATATAGAAACGGCATTTGCCAATATACCTAAAGAAGTTCAGGACAAAACCTTGCAAACAATCAAACAAAATTTAAAACAACGCAGAGATGATTTAGAAAAATATGCTGCCGAATATTATGCTGTTTTACAACATACTGTTTTGGTGGTGGGTACTAATAAAAAAGACAAGTTTGTAATCCATCACAAATCCAAAAATACGCTTGAAGTGCGTGTTTATCGATTGAAAAAAGAGGGAGAGGAATTTTTATACGCCAAAGAATACCGAAATCCTGCAACCAAAAATTTGTGGGTTTATGGTTTGGATGATGATGATGTTTATGAAGTTATGGGAAAAGAAAAATCGAATATTAAAATTCGTTTGATTGGTGGACAAAACAACGATTCGTATTTGGTTTCGAATGGTAAAAAAGTAAAAATTTACGATTTTAAATCGAAGAAAAATACTTTTGATGTTGATTCTAAAACCACTACCAAACTCAGTGACGATTATACATTGAATTGGTACAATTACGAAAAACCAAAATACAATGTGGTTTCCGGAGTTCCAACAATGGGTTATAATCCCGATGATGGCTTTAAACTTGGTTTCACTTCGAGTTACACCGTTAACCAATACAAACAAAATCCGTTTACTCAAAAACATGTTTTAAAAGGACATTATTATTTTGCAACCGAAGGAGTCGAATTAAATTACAACGGTTATTTCCCAGAAGTACTCGGAAAATGGGGAATTGATGTAGAAGCGCAATTTACAACCCCGAATTTTACCATTAACTTTTTTGGATACGGAAATGATACGCAAAATAACGATGACCAATTTGGAATGAATTATAATCGAGTGCGAATTCAAAAAATAAAAATTGCGCCCGCATTTAAAAAAATTGGCCGTTTTGGAAGCGAAATTAGTATTCAGCCAAAATTTGAACAATACGAAGTAGAACACACCGAAAATAGATATGTAAACCTTCCCGGAATTGTAAACCCAGCCGTGTTTTTAAATCAGTTATTTGGAGGCGTTAAAGTAAAATACAGTTTTATAAATGCCGATATTTTAACCATGCCAACTATGGGAATTAATTTTTCGATTGCGGGAAGTTGGATAAGTAATCTCGATGATAACAAACGTAATTTTCCTGCTTTAGAAGGTAATTTAGGTTTTGCGCACAAATTGGATGCGAACGGAAAATTAGTTTTTGCTACCAATTTTAAAGCCAAAACTATTTTTAACGACAATTATGAGTTTTACCAAGGTGCCACTTTAGGTGGTGATTTTGATTTGAGAGGATACCGAAACGAACGCTTTTTAGGAAACAGTTATTACGCTCAAAGTACCGATTTACGTTGGAATATCGGCAAAATACGCAAAAGTATAATTCCGCTTTCGTATGGACTTTTAGGAGGTTTTGATTACGGAAAAGTTTGGCTTGATGGCGTAGCATCCAACACTTGGCATCATGATTATGGTGGCGGATTGTGGCTGAATGCTATTAATTTTTTAACGGCTCGAGCTACTTATTTTCAGGCGCCTCATGAAAGAGGACGGTTTTCTTTTGGAGTTGGTTTTAGTTTTTAGGAGAAGGTTGCTAAGATGCAAAGTTGCAAAGGTTTTATAAGCTACTTCAAACTAAATTCATAAACCTTACCTCCTATTTTATTGGTTTTTTCATCGGCAATTAAAACGGTTTGGTTGTCTTTGAAAACGATTGCTTCTTTTTGGGAAAAATGTTTTAAATCAATGTCTTTTCGATTTCCATCTAAAAAAGAATCTTGGATAAAATCCTGAAAAAGAATAATTTTATCATGACATAACAACGCCACTTTTTTTTGATTCGGGCTAATGGCTGCGCTGGTTATGGCGCAATGATTGTAATTAGAACAGGTTTTAAAACTGCCCATCAATTTTGCTTTTTGATGCCCCGCTTTATTCGTAATTTTGTATACTAACGATGTGCCATCAAAATTTTTGCTTCGGTTTTTGGTAAACAAATAAAAGTAATTTTGAAATTCGAAAAACCCCTCTACATCGTATACCATTTTTGTTTTTTTAGGAGGAAATTCGGTTTGATCAGCATACGAAAATGAAATTTTATAAACAGAAGTTGCTTTTTCTTTATTCAATTCATTTTTATCAATTTTATAAATACACAAATCGGTTCGGGTATTGTCGTTATTTCCAAAATCGCCTATATAAATATTCCCGTTTTGGTCTTGTGTAATATCTTCCCAATCTACATTTTTTGCATTTTCAACAGGCAACTTTTGCAGCATTTTTCCCTCCGAAGTTAACGCATAAATAGCATTCGCATTGCCGCTATCTTCCAAAGTCCAAAGCAATTTATTTTGCGCATCATACGTAATTCCAGAAACTTCTTTGAGTTTTTTAGGCAACGAAAATTTCGTTTTTAACTCAGACGAATCTTTTTGGCAAGATAACAGGACCAATGCAGCCAATAGGTACAAAATATTTTTCATAGCAATTTTTATAACACATTTGTATTTTTAAAATTACGGGTAATAAATGCAAAAGCAGCTCCCATAATATTTCCCATTGATTGGGCATTTTTAAAATTTACATCGTTGGTATAGCGATACAATTCCATTTTCAACTGGTTCAGGTTTTCTTGAGATGAAATCGTATCGTGCCTCATAATTTGAAGTAATTTACGAATTCGGTTTTCGGCCGAATGAATTCGTTTGGCCATAATGGCACGTTCTTCATCTTTATATTGAAAAATAGAACGTTCTTCTAATTTCTCTTTAATTAAATTAATCATGGGCGCATTTTCTTTAAAAAACTGCGGCCGATATACTTTAAAATTTCCTTCGTAACATTGCTGATCAAAGTCGATCGCTCTAATTTTATACACCACTTGATCAAAATCGTGTATCGGGACAATAACGTAATTATAAGCGCGCATATCGCCCAAAAGCCGAATCATACAACGTTCGTTAAACTTAACAAACTCTTTGGCTATTTGCGATTTTTCCATTTCGGTACAATTTTGCAAAAGTGTTTCCATGAAAACATCACCCGGAATTCCGATAATGTGTTCCTCAATTAAAGTATCTTTATAAACCAAAAAGTTAATTTTATCTGGCGACAAAATTTCTTCAAATTCGAGTCCATAAATACGTGAAGCATCGGCCTTTTTGATGTAAAAATGCACGTAGTTATCGTTTAAAATATTTCTCACTTTTACCCGAAACGGCTTCGAGTTACCAAAAGTACAGTAGTCGATAGCATCTACATTGAGGTATTGAATAATTTCGCTATTTCCATCCGAATGCAAAAGTGAATAAATTTTCTTCAAATTTAAGTCGATTTCATTTCTGTCAAATTCACTATAATAAACCCTAATCCAAAGTGTGTCTTTGTTGTTTTTATCATACACATTGATAGAGCCCGAAAAGCGCAACAAATCATCGTAAAACATCGAAACTTTCGAAGTTCGTTCGTAACGGTCTAGATATTCGGCCAAAGCATCATTTATAGGATACGACGGTTTTTTATAAAACATTAAATTTTCACTCATTCTGCATATAATTTGCCACAAATTTACGGCTTTACGCTTTAATAAAAGCAACATTACCAGCCAACAAAGTTTTATAGTATATTTGTTAGGCGTGTAATCTTTTATAAAACAAAAATTTAGGTTTTTTGAATGCTAAAAATTATTTTTAAAACAAAAGGAACGCAATTTAAATGCTTTACAGAGTAAAAAGAGATTGGTAACGGCAACACATTTGTATAAAATGATAAAAAAAGTACACTTCTTTATATTTTTCCTTTCAATTAGCTGCCTTGCTCAGTTTAGTAAAACCCATTATATTCCACCTTTGGTTTCGGGAAATATAATTGCTGGCGATCATTATTTATACATTTCGACACCCAGTCCCGAGAATGTAAATTTTAAAATTATTGCCAACGGAGGTGCAGTAATTAATGGCACCGTAAGCAGGACTTCGCCCTATTCTTATGAAATTGGAAATGGTGAAAACACGCAATTGTTTACTCCTGACAATAATACCGGAATTATTGCAAACAAAGGATATGTAATTGAATCGGAAGATTTGATTTATGTAAGTGTTCGAGTAAATGCGGGGTTAGGTATTAGAACATACAATCATGCTGGAGGATTGGTTTCGAAAGGAAATAGCGCGCTTGGAACCACTTTTAGATTGGGAGCAATGTTAAATCCGTTGTACGACCAGACTTTACTAAATTTCGCATCGATTTTAGCTACCGAAAATGCAACTAAAGTTACCATTTCTAATTTACCTTCAGGAACCCAAATTTTAAACAGACAACCCGTAACAGGAGATATTGTGATTACCCTGAATAAAAATGAAAGTTACGTAATGGCCCTGCAAAATTATTTAACTGATAATGGTATCTCGAATAGTTCTAAAATGATTGGAGCATTGGTAACTTCGGATAAACCTATCGTGGTGAATTCGGGTTCTTTTGGGGGAAGCAACAGCACCGAAATTGGAAATCAAAACGGAACAAGTGGCCCAATAGGAAGAGACGTTGGTTTTGATCAAATTGTTCCATTAGAAAAAACTGGAAAAGAATACATCTTTGTTAAAGGAGTTGGCACCGACGAATTAGAACGCGTTTTGTTAGTCGCTCACACCAACCAAACTGAAATTTTTATAAATGAAAATACAACCCCTATAACCACACTTAATGCAGGGGAACATATAGCGCTAGATGGAAGTCAATTTAATAATGGTAATTTATACGTTAAAGCAAGTCAAAATGTTTTTGCCTACCAAAGTATAGGAGGTTCCGACGAAACAAGTACACAAAGACCTGCCAATCAAAACATGTTTTTTGTACCGCCGCTCAATTGTTCAACACCTAATACGGTTGACAATATTCCCGAAATACAATCTATCGGCTACACTTCGTTTTCGGGTGTTTTAAATATTGTAACCGAAAAAGGAGCAACTGTTTCGCTTAATGATAATTTGATTACCACAACTCCCATTCCGATTATTGGAAATGATGCTTTTGTGCGCTACACGATCTCAAACTTGTATGGTAATATAGCCGTAAACTCTACCAAACAAGTGTATGTTTCGTATTTTGGAACCAATGGAGCGGCAACTTATGGCGGTTATTATTCGGGTTTTGACTTGAAACCAGAAATTGTAACCAGTAAAATTACGCTAACAAATTCGGCTTGTATTCCGAATGTCAATTTAAAAATCAACACTTTATCTTCGTATGACACTTTTCAATGGTACAAAGATGATCAGTTAATTGTAGGAGCAACCAACAACAATTACAGTCCAACTGTGCCTGGATTTTATCACGTAATTGGAAGTATTTCGGGCTGCTTGAGCGATCAATATTCAGATAAAATTCCGGTTTGCGACTGTCCAATTAACAACGATAATGATGCAGCAAATGACAACATCGATATCGATTATGATAACGACGGAATTCCCAATTGCACCGAATCGTATGGAGATAAAGCGGTTAATACTTCAAATCCAAATAATGGTTCAATCTCATCGGGAAATTATACGAATGATTTTAGCGGAATAATTTCGACTTCTACTGCTCCCACTCCGACCCCATTTGTTGGAAATTCAGACGGCAGTTTTGTTACCCAAATTGAAGCCGGAAAGGGAGCTTTTGTTTCGTATGAAACCCTTTTTAGACATCCTATAAATCTGAAACTAGAATATGTAAGTTCTGCAAACACAACCGATTTATTAAATCCCAACTCAGAATATCGTATTAATTCCGATATTGACAAGACCGTGACGGTTTTAAATCCTACAGGGCAACTACTAATTGATACCAATTATGATGGAATTTATGAAAGCGGTGTAACCGAATTTTCTTCTTTTGAAATCAGATTTCGACTTAACGGAAATGTACCCCTTCCTGCTGGAACTGGAACATTTTCATTTCAATCTTATCAAACCAAATCTTTCAAAATTACCCATAAAAATTTACTGGATGAGCTCGGCAATAACGCATCTTTTAAACTGATAGCCACTTGTATTCCTAAAGATAGCGATGGCGATGGTGTTCCGGATCAATTGGATTTGGATTCGGACAACGATGGAATTCCTGATGTAATCGAAAATCAGTCCACTCCGATTGCCTTATCTAATCAAGATGCTAACAAAAACGGACTTGATGATGTTTTTGAAACTACAACCAATTTACTGGATACCGATTTAGATGGAATTCCTAATTATTTGGATTTGGATAGTGATAATGACGGAATTTACGATTTGGAAGAATCGGGTAGTAATGGACCTGATAGTAACAATAACGGAATTATCGAAGGATTAGTCGTTGGTTTGAATGGTTTAGCAGATATTTTAGAAAACAATCCTGACAGTGGAATTTTACATTATGTTATTTTAGAATCTGATTCGGATGGAAAATTGAATTTTACCGAATTAGACAGTGATAATGATGGTTGCAATGATGTTATCGAGGCGGGTTTTACCGATTCTGATTCTGACGGAATTGTAGGCCCAATCCCTACAACCGTAAATGCATACGGACTCGTAACGAGTAGAGCAGATGGTTATACAACGCCAAACATCAATTACAAAAGTGCTAATCCTGTTATTATAACACTCCAACCTCAAAGCCAAACAGTATGCGAATTGCAAACGGCTGTTCTAACAATCGACTCTAATGCGGATACTTTTCAATGGCAATTTTCAACAGATGGAGGCGTATTTTGGACCAATCTTTTGGATGGTGACGTCTATTCGGGCGCACAAACTAAATCACTTCAAATAAAAGCCAATACAGCCTCCATAACCTATCAATACCGAGTTATTATACATAAAAATAATACTATTTGTGAGGTTGTTTCCAGCACAGCAACACTAAATATCTTAACCTTACCCATTTTAACTTCTCCAATTACCATTATACAATGCGACGATGATACAGATGGTATTACTACTTTTAATTTAACCGAAAAAAACAATGCCATCTCTGCTCATTATACAGATGAAGTTTTCACTTATTTTACTTCCGGAGCAGGAGCTATTTCAAACGATAATAACCAAAAAATCACCAATCCGATTGCATTTACAACGGGCAACACTAGCGTTTGGTCAAGAGTCGAAAACACGAATGGGTGTATCAGCATTGCCGAATTACAATTAATTGTCTCTACTACTCAAATCCCCTCCTCATTTCAAAAAACACTAGAAAATTGCGATGATTTCGTGAATGCTAATGAAAATGATTACGACGGAATTGCCTCATTTGACCTAACCGAAATTTCAAATGACATTTTTAATCTTTTACCTTCTGCTTCTTCTAACTATTCGATTACATTTTACACAAACGAAACAGATGCTTTAGCCGAAACAAACTACATTGCAAACCCTACAAATTACAGAAATACAATACCCAATCAACAGCTTATCTGGGTTCGAATTGATAGTAATTTAGATAATTCTTGCTTTGGATTAGGAACGTATTTAAAACTACAAGTAAATCCAAAACCCAACATTAATACCAATGATGATTCGAGTAACGACGAATTAGTTTGTTCGAATCTGCCTGAGTTTTTTAAAACCCTAAATGCCGGTATTATCGACAATTCTCCTATTGAAAATTATACCTTTATCTGGTCAAAAGATGGCCACATTTTACCAAATGAAAATAATTACACTTTAGAAGTAAACGAAGAAGGTGTTTATTCGGTTGTAGTTACTACGGCAAAAGGTTGCGATAGAACTAGAAATATTATTGTAACGGCTTCTGACATTGCCCTTTTAAATTCGGTTACAATATCCGATTTATCCGATTCGAATTCCGTAACTGCGAATGTTTCTGGACAAGGTGATTACCAATATAGCATTGATTTACCAAA
Source organism: Flavobacterium agrisoli (assembly GCF_016522065.1). Taxonomy (GTDB): domain Bacteria; phylum Bacteroidota; class Bacteroidia; order Flavobacteriales; family Flavobacteriaceae; genus Flavobacterium; species Flavobacterium agrisoli. Next base: position 1,195,368 of record NZ_JAEHFV010000001.1, read on the forward strand.
CGGTCCGTTTCAAGACTCAAATACGTTTGAAAATGTCCCGCCAGGTATTCATGAATTGTATGTAAATGATAAAAATGGCTGTGGAGCTATTCATCAAACCATTGCGGTTCTCGGAATTCCAAAATATTTCACTCCAAACAATGATGGATTTAATGATTATTGGAACATTAAAGGAATAATCGAAAATAAAAGCAATGCTACGAAAATTTTCATTTACGATCGTTATGGCAAATTACTGAAACAAATTTTAGCCTCTAACCAAGGTTGGGATGGTACCTTTTTAGGAAACCCAATGCCTGCTGATGACTATTGGTACACCATCACGCTAGAAGATGGACGCAATTTGAAAGGTCATTTTAGCTTAAAGCGATAAGCAATTCCAAAAAAGAATCCCAAACTCCTCACGAAACTTTCGGGAGAAATTTGGGATTTTTGATATTGAAATCGTACTATTAAATTTTATATCTTTTTCTGTCTGTTTCAGACAAATAGATTTTTCTCAAACGAAGTGATTTCGGAGTAACTTCAACATATTCATCTTTTTGAATGTACTCTAAAGCTTCTTCTAAAGAAAATTTGATAGCAGGAATAATTCGTGCTTTATCATCAGCTCCTGATGAACGAACGTTAGAAAGTTTTTTGGTTTTCGTAACGTTAACTGTCATATCATCACTACGTGTATTTTCTCCAATAACTTGACCTTCGTAAATATCTTCGTTCGGATCTACAAAGAATTTACCACGATCTTGTAATTTATCGATAGAATATGGAATTGCTTTACCGTTTTCCATAGAAATCAAAGAACCGTTGTTACGTCCTGGAATTTCACCTTTATAAGGCTCATATCCAATAAAACGGTGCGACATAATCGCTTCACCCGCTGTTGCTGTTAACAATTGATTTCGTAAACCAATAATTCCACGAGACGGAATATTAAATTTAACAATCATACGATCTCCTTTACCTTCCATAGAAAGCATTTCTCCCTTACGAACAGAAACAAATTCTACAGCACGTCCAGATAAATTTTCTGGCAAGTCAATCGTTAATTCTTCAATTGGCTCACATTTAACACCATCAACTTCTTTGATGATAACTTGTGGCTGACCAATTTGAAGTTCGTACCCTTCTCTTCTCATGGTTTCAATAAGAACAGACAAGTGTAATACACCACGTCCAAAAACCATAAATTTATCAGCAGAATCCGTTTCGCCCACTTTCATGGCTAAGTTTTTTTCAAGCTCTTTTGTCAATCTATCTCTAATATGGCGGGAAGTTACAAATTTACCTTCTTTACCAAAGAATGGCGAATCGTTAATGGTAAACAACATACTCATTGTTGGCTCATCAATTGCAATGGTTTGTAAAGCCTCAGGATTTTCAAAATCAGCAATAGTATCTCCAATTTCGAAACCTTCAACTCCTACAATAGCACAAATATCTCCCGCAACAACTTCTTCAACTTTTCTACGACCTAAACCTTCAAAAGTATGTAATTCTTTTATTCTAGATTTGATTACTTTTCCATCTCTTTTTACTAAAGAAATTGGCATTCCTTCTTTTAAAACACCTCTTTCTAAACGACCGATAGCGATACGTCCTGTAAAAGAGGAAAAATCTAAAGAGGTAATCAACATTTGTGGAGTACCTTCCGAAACTTTAGGTGCTGGAACATTAGCAATAACCATGTCCAATAATGGCTCGATGTTTTCGGTTTGATTTTTCCAATCATCAGACATCCAGTTATTTTTAGCTGAACCGTAAACCGTTGGGAAATCCAATTGTTCTTCAGTAGCACCTAATTCGAACATTAAATCGAATACTTTTTCATGAACTTCCTCAGGAGTACAGTTCTCTTTGTCTACTTTATTAATAACCACACAAGGCTTTAACCCCAAATCAATTGCTTTTTGCAATACAAAACGCGTTTGTGGCATCGGACCTTCAAAGGCATCTACTAAAAGACAAACACCATCAGCCATGTTCAAAACACGTTCTACTTCTCCACCAAAATCGGCGTGTCCAGGAGTATCAATAATATTGATTTTTGTTCCTTTGTATGATACGGATACATTTTTTGAAGTAATGGTAATACCTCTTTCACGTTCTAAGTCGTTATTATCAAGGATCAAATCACCTGTGTTTTCGTTTTCACGAAATAACTGACAGTGATACATAATTTTATCAACCAAAGTGGTTTTACCGTGATCGACGTGAGCAATAATAGCAATGTTTCTAATAGATTCCATCTGTTCTTTTTAATGGCTGCAAAGGTACACTTTATTTTGATAAAAAAAACGATTCTAAAATAGTTTACAATCAGGTAACTATTTCAATATAAAAACTTAGGACAATGTTGGGCTTGAAATAGGAAAAATTTAAATATTAAATTATTAAGTTAATTATTTATATTTGGGTAATGAAAAATAAAACTACTCAAATTATTTTAGTATATCTAGTTATTTCATTGTTCTTGGCCATTGTTTGCCACAAATTCCTAGTATCTAATTATTCTGATTTAGATTACCTTCATTTTAGCTTTTTAAAAGACCTTACGTTTATTGTTTTAATTGGTTTTTTGTTCAAATACATCTTGGTTAAAAACGAACAAATCAATAAAAATAATCTTAATGATTTAAAAAAAATCAATCAGCAAATTAACGAATCGAACGAAAAATACAATATAGTAGCAAAAGCAACCAGCGATACTATTTGGGATTGGAAAATACAAGAAGATACAATTATTTGGAATAAAGGTATTCATAACGTTTTTGGATATAAAAAAACAGACGTAGGCAACTCGTCCAAATGGTGGTTTAATAATATCCATCCCGAAGATAGTATTAAAATGTCTGTCAAATTATATGCATTTTTAGAGCAAAAAACAGAAAAATGGCAGGATCAATACCGTTTTAGATGTGCTGATGGAACCTACAAATATGTATTGGACAGAGGTTTTTTATTAAAAGATAAAAACGGAAAAGCCATACGAATGATTGGTGCTTTACAAGACATTACCAATCAAAAAGAGGAAGAGCAGCGTTTAAAATTGTTAGAAACCGTCATCACACAAGCCAAAGATGCCGTAGTTATCACCAAACCGGGAGATAAAAACAATCCTTTTTTGACCATCATTTACATTAATCCGGCATTTACCACCATGACGGGTTATGAAGCTAAGGATATTTTAGGAAAATCTCCAATTCTTTTTAAAGGACCACAAACAGATGAAAAAGAGGTTAAAAGGTTAATCGGTGAAATAAAAAACCAAAGAGAATGTTTTACTGAGTTGCTTAGTTACAAAAAAAATGGTGATATTTATTGGGTACAATTTTCAATGATTCCAATTTTTGATAACGAAAAGAAATTATCGCACTGGGTTTCTATACAACGTGATATTACAGAAGTTAAAAAAGCCGAAAAAGAAAAAGAACAACTTATCCGTGAATTGACTCAAAACAACAAAGATTTAAAGCAATTTTCTTATATCACTTCGCATAATTTAAGAGCACCATTATCCAATTTAACCGGTTTATTAAATTTAATCGATGATATTGAAATTACAGATAATGAACTTTCGGAAATTTTAGACGGATTTAAAAAGTCAACACAGCTTTTAAGCGAAACCATTAATGATTTGGTCAAGGTAATTGTCATTAAAGACAACCCTTCAGTTCAAAAAGAAACAATTGTTTTAAAAGATGCCTTTTCAAATGTTTTATCCCAATTAAATTTTCAAATTCAAAAAAGTAAAACTTTAATCAACCTTGAGTTTGATTCCTATTTAACTCTTAAAACCAATAAATCGTATTTAGAGAGCATTATACTAAATTTAGTCACCAATTCCATTAAATACAAAAAGGAAGAAACACCATTGGAAATTGAAATTACAGCCATAAGAGAAAACGATAAGACAATTATTCATTTTAAAGATAACGGAATAGGAATTGATTTAAGCACCAACCAAGATAAAATATTTGGTTTATACCAAAGATTTCATAATTTTCCTGACAGCAAAGGACTTGGTTTATATCTTGTAAAATCACAAGTAGAGACAATGGGTGGGACAATTACAATTAACAGCGAAGTAAATGTTGGTACCGAATTTACAATTACGCTATAAAACAATTTTAAATTAAGATGTTTGAAACCATATTATGCATTGATGATGATCCCATAGCGTTAATGTTATGCAAAAAAGTTATTGCAAAATTTAATTTTTCTAACACGGTTATTACCGCTCAAAATGGGCAAGAAGCATTGTCACTTTTTGATAATTACCTAACTGATTCAACTCATAATAAAATGCCAAACCTAATTTTCTTAGATTTGAATATGCCTGTTATGAATGGCTGGGAATTCCTAGAGCAATTTAGCCTAGTCAATTACAAGGTTTTTAGTACAATCCCAATAATAGTACTTTCCTCAACAATTGACCCTGAAGACATCAGCAAGTCAAAAAAATACCCTAACGTAATTGAATTTCTATCAAAACCCATTACAACAGAAATTTTAAGCTACTTAGACACAAAACTCAAAACATTGTAACAAGTTCCTGAAATAATTCCCAAGTTTTGTTCTTGATCCAAATATTCTACGATTAATTCAGGAAGGATAAGTTTTAAGAGTTCTATGTAATTTTCCAAAGAGTATTTATTTGATGGCTAAGTTAGGAAATCTTCTATTCCTCCCCAACTTTTAGGATTGATCCCCTTTTTTCGCATTACTAAAGTGCTGCAATAAATTGCAGGTTTTAAACCCGAATCTGAGACCAATAAAAAACCCTGTTTCATACGAAACAGGGTTTTAGAAGAATCTGAAATGATTTCAGATTAAAGAAAGGCGACGACATA
>NZ_JAEHFV010000002.1 GCF_016522065.1 Flavobacterium agrisoli
AATAACTTGCGCCGTTTGCGGGGTGCAAATGTAAAACGCTTTTTCTAATTACACAAACTTTTTTTTCGATATTTTTTAAAGTTTTTAAAACCCAATCAATAACTCAAAATCAATCTCAATAACTATAGAACGTTTCGCTGTTGCGGGTGCAAAAGTAGACACTTTATTCAATTAAACAAGCCTTTTTTTATTCTTTTTTTAATAGTCGCTTAATACAAATACTTAACTCGCTATACCTGCATTACTTACATCCTAACTTTTTTTAAAAGTTTTTGTGTTACTTGGGTTTTTATAGTGCTGGATTGTTGCTTTTGGGCAGGACAACACTATTCATGAGTTGTGAGTTGTCGGTTTTGGGTGGTGGGAATGGTTATTGGTTCGGTTTTCGGTTTTTTGAGGGTTCTAAAATAACTATGCTCATTATTAAATGAATCCTATTAATACTAAGCTGCTTTAAAATACTTTAGCTCTATCTTACAACTTTGACAATCCTGCAAAAAAGTGTTCTTGAAATCACTATTGCGACACTGTACCGTTTTCATGCATCACTCATGCACTATCCATGCTTTATCTATGCATTACTATTATGGTGAATGGTGAATTGACCCGTCCTGTGACCCGTCCTGTAACAGCTATAGAATATTTTAGTGCTGTATGTGATTCCTCATGCTGCGGGAGGGAAAGCTTTTTTTATTGGGAATTTAAAGCGACTTCTTATAAACACTCCAATTAATCAAAACGCATGGCTTTTACGGGAGAAATTTTAGTTATGATATAAGAAGGGATTAATAATACTAAAAAGCAAATTACTACCGTTAGAGCATTTAGCCCGAAAATATAAAACCAATTTAAATATACTGGAGCCTGGTTGACATAATAGTTTTCGGGATTAAGTTTAATAATCCCGAATTGTTGTTGTATCACTAAAATTCCGATTCCGATTAGATTTCCCCAAAACAATCCTCTTACTATTAAATAGAGTGCGTTGTACAAAAAAACTTTTCGTATCATCCAATTATTGGCGCCTAGTGATTTTAAAATTCCGACCATTTGAGTTCGTTCTAATATCAAAACCAATAGCGCTACTACCATATTAATCGTGGCCACCACAATCATGATTACCAAAATAACCACAATATTAAAATCGAATAAATTGAGCCAATCAAATATATAATGGTATTTATCAATAATTGTAGCTGCATCGAGATAGGTTGGGATTTCGGAATAGATTTTGTCCCCTACTGGCTTGATTTGATCATAATCATTTATAAAGACCTCAAAAGCGCCCACTTGATTCGCCTTCCATTTATTCATTCGCTGAATATGCCGAATATCTCCTACAATATACGTTGCATCAAAATCCTGAAATCCGGAATTAAACAAACCTACAATTTTGAAACGCCTAATGTTGGGCATTTTATTTTCTTCTTCTTTTACAAAAAAAGTATTGAACTTATCTCCCAATTTTAAATTAAGACGATTGGCCAAATAACTTGAAATTAGCACTTCTTCGTTTAAACCATCGGTATAATTGGGTAATTTACCTGCTACTAAATATTCCTTTACATTATTCCAGCGATAGTCTTTTCCAACTCCTTTAAAAATTATTCCCTCAAAAGCATTCTCCGTTCGGATAATTCCAGCTTTCGTAGCAATTGCCTGTACATGATCAACTTCTTGGATGTTTTTAAATTTGGGGTAGAAATTTTGTTGTAGCGCAATTGGGTTTAGCGTTACATCGGATTGGTTGTTGTCGTAATTTGAAATAATAATTTGACCGTTAAAGGCCAAAATTTTTTCTCGTATTTTTTGCTGTAATCCAATTCCGGTAGCTACCGAAATAATCATCATAATCATACCGATGGCAATTGCGGAAATGGCAATCTTTATAATTGGAGCCGAAATGCTACTTTTATTTTCTTTAGCGGTAATAAGCCTTTTGGCGATTAAATATTCGAATTTCAATTGGATCTAATTTATATCAAGAATGTTATTTCAAAAGTACGGTTTATTACTCAAAGATTACTATTGGCAATAAGACAACTTAACGCATTAAAGCGGCATCCTTTTTTTCATTTCTTCTACAATATTAAAAGCTGCCGGACACATTTCGACATTTTTGAGGGTAAGATTCGAAATTTGATGAAACTTTTTACGATCGGTGTGTGGAAACTCCCTGCACGCTTTAGGGCGAACATCATAAATTAGACAAAAATTTTCATTATCGAGAAAATGACAAGGAACCGATTGCAAAACATAATCATTATCTTCATCTATACGCAAAAACTGGGCAATAAATTGTTGGGGTTTTTGACGTAAATGTTTTGCTATTCGCTCAATATCGGCCAAAGTGAATAAAGGCCCTGTGGTTTTACAGCAATTGGCACAAGACAAACAATCGGTTTTTTTGAATTCTGCCTCATGAATATCTTGCATGACGTAATCTAAATTTTTGGGTGTTTTCTTTTTTAGCTTATCAAAATATTTTTTGTTTTCGATATGCTTATCTTTGGCTAATTTGCGAAGGTCTGTGAGTGCTGGTTTCAAATTTTGTAATTAAAATTGAATTGCAAAGTTACTCAACTTGACAAATTGAACCCTTAAACTTTATCTAAAATGTTAGATTTATTTGGAAAAGCCATGTTGGATTACCAAACCCACAACGCACCTGAAAATATTATTACCGAAACTTCGATATCTGAAGCCGATGAAATGGACGTAGCTTATTTGTTTCGCGATTATCCTCAGATGCCTTTAATTGAACAAACTGCCTTGCAACTTTGCTTCGGAAAAGTCCTTGACATTGGTTGTGGCGCTGGCAGTCATAGTTTGTACTTGCAAAACGAACGAAATTTAGCTGTTTGTGCTCTAGATATTTCGGAAAACGCAATTCAAACCTGTCATTTACGGGGTGTAAAAAAAGCCTTTGTGCAAAACATTTTGGATTATGATTCCGAAAAATTTGACACTATTTTATTATTAATGAATGGAACGGGCATTTTTGGGAAATTGTCACAGTGCGATTTGTACTTGCAAAAATTAAAATCGCTCCTACTTCCTGGTGGTCAAATTTTAATTGACAGTTCCGACCTCATTTATATGTTTGACCAAGATGAAGACGGTGCCTACGAGATTCCGGCTGATGGTTATTATGGCGAATTGACATTTGACATCACGTACAAAAATGAAAAAGAAGTTCCTTTTGATTGGTTGTATCTCGACTTCAATACGCTTCAAAATGCCGCCGCCGCTAATGGCTTGACTTGTACTTTGGTTTGCGAAGGGGAGAATTATGATTATTTGGCGCGGTTGCAGTGAGCTGTCTGTCAGCTTTGAGCTGTCGGCTTTGAGCTTTCAGCATTTTTGTCTCAAAAGTTATGAGTTTTGAGTTGTGGGTTTTGAGAGACAGTTATGGGTTGTCAGTTTTTGGTTTTCAGTTGTCTGTCGGCTTTGGACATTTTACCGCGAAGGGGCAAAGTCGCAAAGGAGTTTGGCTGTCGGTGTAGAAAATTTTCGCTGTAAAGAACATCAAAGTTTTTTTTGTCTTACTACAACAGTTTACTACGCTCGCGCTTCGGATTATTCAAACATTTGACACTCTTCTACGGAATCTAAGGCCGAAGGAAAAGAAAAAAGTGGACAGTGGTCAAACATCAGTCGGGTTAGTGCTGTGAGATTTAGGATTTTTTTCCTTTCTCTGACATTAAAACAATCACTATTTTATTAACTCTTGTAAAAATAAAGACACTTAACACAATAACTTTTCATCTGTTTTTTTTAAAGTTTAAGATTAAAAAAACTGTACCAGATTAAATAGTTATTTTTGATTGTTAATTTTTATTATTAATTATGATCAAAGTAACCTGCGCCATAATTCGCATCAATGAAAAAATATTAGTTGTCCAGCGAAGTGAGAAAATGAAACTTCCTTTAAAGTGGGAATTCCCTGGTGGAAAAATGGAAAATAACGAAAGTGAAGAAGATTGCATTAACAGAGAAATTAAAGAAGAGTTAAGCATAGATATTGAACTTGTTTGTAAACTTTCTGATTCAATTTATGACTATGGAGATTTCAAAATTAATTTAATTCCTTTTGTAGCCAATTATGTGTCAGGTGATATTGTATTAATGGAACATACAGATTATAAATTATTAGAAATAGAGCAGTTATTAAACATAGATTGGGCCGAAGCCGATGTACCAATTGTTGAAGAATTTATCAAAACAGCATTATGAATCAAGGTTTATACGAACAATTAGTTACAAAACTTATCAATATCAAACTTAGCGAACTGGATAAAAATACTTTCCAAGTCAAAACAACTAACATTGATAAGGCTGAGGCATCTCAAATTTTATCACAACATATTGCAGCTAACATTCAATATGCTTTCTCTTTGATAAAAGGAGAAAAAATAATTGAAAAGCAGATTGAAATTGCTAATAAAATTATTCTATCCTTAAAGGAAGAATTAAAAAAAGAAGAGTTTGAAGACGATCTAATTGAAACGGAAGGTAAAATTCTAAAAGCTGTTTTTACTAAAATTGATGCTCATTTTTCAGACCTCGATTTACATCTAAAAGAAATTACGCCTTATACTCGATTAATTCACAGCGAACTTTTTACAGGTGGAAATTCAGGTACTACATTAGAAAGCGAATTACGAAAAGAAATACTTTCTGCAGATAGAGTCGATCTATTAGTTTCGTTTATTAAATGGAAAGGAATTCGCATCCTCGAAAAAGAGTTGACCGAATTCACCAATCGTGGCGGAAAATTAAGGGTGATAACGACCACCTATGTAGGAGCTACCGACTCTAAAGCAGTCGATTTTTTAGCATCCTTGAAAAACACAGAAGTTAAAGTCTCCTATAACTCCGGAAACGAAAGATTGCACGCCAAAGCCTATTTATTTGAAAGAAACACGGGTTTTCATACCGGCTATATTGGTTCATCCAATTTTTCTCGTTCTGCTTTGACTGATGGTTTAGAATGGAATCTAAAAATTACAACAAAAGAAGTCGGACATATCATTGATAAGTTTCGAAAAACATTCGAAACGTATTGGCAAAACTCAGATTTTGAATCATACAATAAAGAAAGACATTCCGAAAAATTAATTAGCGCTTTAAAAGAAGGTAAATTTTCCAAAGAATATATCTTACCTACAACTTACTTTGATTTAAAACCCTTCCATTATCAAAGTGAAATACTTGAAAAATTAGAAGTAGAACGAACCATACATAACCGCAATAGAAACTTAGTCGTTGCAGCTACAGGAACCGGAAAAACAGTTATCTCTGCATTTGATTATAAAAGGTTTAGAAGTAACAATAACTCCTCTAAACTATTGTTTGTTGCGCATCGAAAAGAAATCCTTCAACAAGCTAGAGCTACTTTTCAAGGAGTATTGAAAGACAATAATTTTGGAGAATTATGGGTAGATGGACTTGTACCTCAAAGCAACGAATATGTATTTGCATCTGTTCAAACTTTAAAAAACAGCCTGAAAGACATTAACCGATCCTCAGAATATTATGACTTCATTATTTTAGATGAAGCCCATCACGGTGCTGCTTCGAGTTATAGACCTTTCTTAAATTATTTTAAACCAAAGGTTTTACTTGGTCTTACAGCAACTCCTGAAAGAATGGACGGTGAAAATATTTTAGAAGATTTTTGCAATCGCATAGCTGCTGAAATAAGATTACCGGAAGCTTTAAACAAAAAATTACTCTGTCCTTTTCAATATTTTGGCATTTCAGATAGCATAGACCTATCCAAAGTAAAGTGGGAAAAAGGAAGATATGTTGCGAGTGAATTAACCAATATATATACAAAAAACAATATTCGAGTTGGAGAAATCATAAATAGTTTAGAAAAGTACACTAATGATATTCGAGAGATTCGTGCCATTGGTTTTTGTGTATCTGTAGAACATGCAGTTTTTATGGCGGAAAAGTTCAAACTTGCAGGGCTTAAGGCACAATATTTAACGAGTAAGAACTCTAATAAAAGAGATACATTAAGAGAACAATTCAAAAAAAAAGAACTCAACTATCTATTTGTCGTAGATATTTTTAATGAAGGTGTGGATATACCGGAAATCGATACCGTTTTATTTTTAAGGCCTACCGAAAGCTTAACAATTTTCCTTCAACAATTAGGTCGTGGTTTACGATTAGCAGAAGGAAAAGACTGCTTAACAGTTCTTGATTTTGTAGGTAATGCAAGACCAGAATACGATTTTGAAAATAAATTCAGGGCTTTAATTGGCAAAACAACAACATCTGTACGAAAAGAAATTGAAGATGATTTCCCTCACTTACCATTAGGTTGTGCAATTGTTTTAGAGAAAAAAGCAAAGGAAACTATTCTTGAAAATATTAGAAAAGCAACTTCATTAAACATTAATCAACTGCTTTCTAAAATAAGTAATTTTCAGCATCAAAGTGCATTACCATTAACACTACAAAATTTTATTGATTTTAATCATATCCCTTTAGAGGCTATTTATAAAAAAGACAGCTGGTCTCGTCTTTGCCAAAAAGCAGGAATTATTAGTGATTTTGATAATGTGAATGAAAAACAAATTTATTCTGCTATCAACAAAAAATGGCTATCAACCAACTCAACAAGTTATTTCAGTTTCGTTCTTAAAATTGCCAAGCGAGGTTTTAATATCAACCTAGCTGAATTTTCAGACAATGAAAAAGCTATGCTTTTAATGCTTCACTATGATGTTTGGCAAAATCCAGAGCAATTTAATTCTCTTGAAGAAAGTATAGGTCAAATTGGAAAAAACAAATTACTACTAATTGAAATTATTGAAGTCCTTGAAATCCTCATAGATCGTGTAGATTTCAAAGAAATTGATATTGAACTTCCGTATACTCAGCCATTAAAAGTACACGCGCGTTATACACGTGATCAAATTTTAGTAGCGTTTGGTGATAGTACATTCGAAAAAAAATCTTCTAATCGTGAGGGAGTTTCCTATATTGATAAAATCAATACCGAATTACTTTTCATTGATTTAATAAAATCCGAAGAAGACTATTCACCTACGACGATGTATGATGATTATGCCATTAATGAGATTTTATTCCACTGGCAGTCACAAAACCAAACTAGGTCAGATACAGGAAAAGGATTAACATATATCAATCACAATAAAATTGGAAAACGCATTTTGCTTTTTGTGAGAGAAAAGGCTAAAAATGAATATGGAAATACAATGGGCTATGTATTCATTGGAGAAGGAAACTACCTAGAACACGAAGGTTCAAAACCGATGAGTATTAAATGGGAACTCAACGAACCTATGCCAAATTACTTATGGAAAGAATCTGCTAAAATGTCGGTGGGGTAAACAAATTTAATTGAGACCTTAATTTCATAAATTAAGTTTTTCAATAGATATTAATTCAAAACATTAACTTTCGTATTGAAAATTTTATTTAAATTCATTCTTTTGCACAAACCATCTTGAAAAACCTACTTTTTTTTGTATTATTAAAAAATCTACATCTTTATAAAGGTAGGTTAAAATAAGTCAAAATAGAAGATTGAAATTAAGTAAATCACGATGTGGAGTGTTATAAACTAAAAAGAATATGGATCAAATTCGTGCATTAGAAATATTAGAAGACATAGCTTCAGGTTGCTCTCCTACAACAGGCGAACTAGTTAGAAATGATTCTGTTTTAAATGAACGTGATGTAATTAGAGCATTACAAATTGCCATTGATACTTTAAAAGTTGGAAATCAAAATCAATTTCTACCTACTATTACAATTGATGAAACAGAATAAAAAACCGTGATAGAACTTTTTAAAAAGTAACAATCAAAGTGTCACTGAAAATAGTCTCGCAGGATACTTTCTTGGATCAAGAAATTTCAAAAATGATAATCTTATCTCAAATTCGTTATTTGGTAAGTTGAAAAATTCTTTTACTAAGGGCCAATTACTTGATTACTTTAGTCAATATTTATCGGAAAGTAGACTTCTAAATAATAATAAAAACATATATCGCGAAATTGACTTTTTTCAAAAAAAAAAGTTTAATAATCTTTCTGAAAATGCAATTAAACAACTGAAAGGAAAAATATTTGAATTAGAAATACTTAAAACAGATAACCTTTCTGAAAATGTTAAAAATGCAAGAATTGCTTACCCTAGAGCACTATCATCTCTCGAATGCGCTCGAGATGAAAATTTTGATCAATCGGCGGTGGCCTGTGGCCGATTTTTTTGGCTAATTGGGAAAGTAAAATCCTATTTGATAGTTTCCTTCTACAGAAAAATCAAATTCCGGAAATCTATAAACAGTACTACCGTACCACTTTTAGTACTTTAAAAAATATTTCATCATACCTATTCTTCATTTACAAAATAAGGCTCATCTGGAAAATGAGCCTTATAATGATTACGGTATGTTCAAATATTTGTGTGTTTGTAAGGACACTCTCCACTTTGGGTTGGCCATTACATAATCTACAATTAGCGGTGTCATTTCTTCTTTTTTGCTCCATTCGGGTTGAAGGAATAAAATAGCGTTATCGTTGACCAATTCGGCTTGTTCTTCGGCAAAAATGAAGTCGTGTTTGTTGTGAATGATGACTTTTAGTTCGTGCGCCTTGTCATAAACGGTTTGGGTGGGTAATTTATTTTTTTTGGGAGAAAGGCAAATCCAATCCCAATCACCTGAAAGCGGATAAGCTCCCGAAGTTTCAATATGAACTTTCTTATGGTTTTCTTTTAATTGCTTTGTTAAAAGTGTCATGTCCCAAGTTAAGGGCTCTCCACCGGTAACCACCACTGTATCGGCATATTTACTAGCATTAGCCACTATTAAGTCGGTACTAGTAGGCGGATGTAATTCGGCATTCCAGCTTTCTTTCACGTCGCACCAATGGCAACCCACATCACAACCTCCAATTCGAATAAAATATGCAGCGGTTCCTGTATGATATCCTTCTCCTTGAATGGTATAAAACTCCTCCATCAAAGGCAACATTGCCCCTTTATCAACTGCTATTTGAATATCTTTTGCTACCATCATTATAAATTAAGCCGCAAAGATAAACATTTAAAAAAGGATAAAAAAAACCCGATAGCAAATCACTATCGGGTTTTATGAAACATATGTAATCTTTATTGTTGTAACGATTTTAAAGATTCTGTAGCATATTGGTTTGTTGGATCTAAAACCAATGATTTATTGAAATACTCCATTGCTTTTGCTTTATCCGTATTTGCAAAACTAGCTCCCATATTGTTATACGCTTCAATTATTTTAGCTTTGGTTGCAGGATTTGAAACTTCTTCAGCTCCTTTTGCATTTACAGCAGCTAAATATTTTTCATAACTAGTTACCATTACAGCATCATTATCCATAGCACTATTGATACGCGCTTTGTATAAGAAAGCCTCATAATAATCTGGTTTTGCTACAAGAACACGATCAAAAGCAGCGTCACCTCTTTTTAACAAATCCATATCTTTAGGATCGGCATTTACATTTGCGTAGTAAGCACTTAAACCAAAATATAAATTATCTTCCAAGTAATTTGAAGAATCTTTCACGTTAGCGCCAAATTCAAAAAGCAAAGCAGCTTCTTTAAAGATGCGTTTCCCGAAAAGGTCTTTAGCTTCTTTGGAAATTGGATCTGTCATAGTAGCATCCAACGCAATTCCTTTCTTAATATCTCCCAAACCTTCGTTAAAAGCTGTTGCATCAACCGATTTTTGATCAGCAGCCATCCCTTTTTTGATTTTTGCTAAACCTAAAAACATATAATCGCTAGCAATTTTTTTAGTATCTGGGTTATTGATGAAATCGTTCATTGATTTAATAGCTACATCAACATTTCCGTTTTCGTAAGCTGCATAACCTAAATAACGATAAATACGAGGATTTACTTTATCCAATTCGATCATTTTATTCGCTTCTGTTTCAAGCGCTTTATAATCACCAATCAAAATCAAGAAATCGGCACGTCTCATTCTAGAGTGAATAGAATAATCCGTTAAACTCATGTATTTATCATAATTGGTAAGTGCTTTTTGCATGTTCTCACCTGCTTTTGCTGGTTTGTTACGAGCCCATCTGTAGTACGTCTCTGCTAACTCTCTGTAAACTGGTCCGTAATTTGGATTAACAGCAATTACTTCATTATAGGATTTGATTGCTTCTTCCCAAGAATTAGCCCCTTTTAAAAGGACACCCATTTGCATTTTTGCTCTTAATAATGTTTTATCTGCATCATAAGCGCTACTGTATGCTTTATAAGCTTCGTTTTGATTTTTATCGCAATAGTGAGCATCACCTAAAGCCAATAAAGCTTCTGCATTTTGAGGTTCAATTGCTAAAGCACGGTTAATGATAGTGATAGCACTTTTACAATCTGGATTTTCCGCATTTAAATAAGCTCTACCAATGTAAATGAATTCCTCCACATCTTTACGACGCATGTCTTTGGCAGCTAATTCAAAATTAGATCTAGCCTCAGTTACTTTTTTGTTATTCAAGTCAATTTGACCTAAACCAATGTAGTTAAAATTAGCATCATCTTCTGCTTTTAAACCACTATTATAAGCCAACTTAGCTGAATCAACTACCGTTTGAGCTAAATATACATTTCCTAGTAAAAAACTAGCTTTTCCTTCCTTTGGATTATCTTTAATAATATTTTTTAAAAGTGATTTTGCCTTTTCAAATTGTTCTGCATCAATCGCCTTTTTAGCTTCTGTTAAATCTTGAGCCTGAACTGCTGCTGTAGCAACCATCAATCCAAGAGTAAAAATTTTAAATTTATTCATCTTTATTAAGTTAATTATTCTGTTCTTTTTTCTCAATAGCTTCTCTAACTATAATCTTTCTGCTAGGTGTTTTGTAAGGCAACAATTCAGACTTCAAAACGATTCGTTGTCCAACTTCGCCTGCAAAAAAGGATGCGATACCCATTCCTAATCCAGCTGTACCTTGGCAATTGACAATATACAAATCTCTTGACAATGGATACAAATTATTTGCTAAATTAAATTGCGATGGCGAATAACTTTTTGTTTTACCCACACCTTTAATACTCAAAACAACATATTTATCTGAATATGTTTCCATTTCTGGAGTAGGCTGTGTAATCCAATTGTAACCTACCACTCCCATCATACCTTCATTCTCGGTAATGAATTTGATAACCTCTTCGTTCGATTTAAATGAATAAACACCTTCTGACGGAAAATCTTCAATTTTAGCCAACTCTTTTATCTGACGAGCCGTACTAGAGTTGAGATTATCAAAAACCAATCCCTTTATTTTAGAGTCGGCATTTCCTTTTAAAAAAGAAATAACGCTTTCTAAATCGACAACGGTATCAGTAGTCTTTTTATTCGCAATAAAAACAATAGCATCTGTTGCAAAAGGGGTAATTCTTGGAATAATTTTTTTTTGCTCAAAAACGTCTAATTCCTCTTTGTTTAAGGAACGTGACATAAAAGCAATTTTATATTTTCCGTTTGTTAAATCCCTTACTATTTCAGCCTCAGCATTACTTTCAATTTTTACATTTGCTTTATATCGATCTTGAAAAATAAGCAATTCATCCTCCACAATAGGCAAAATAGATTCATCGGTCACTACCGTAACATTTCCTTTCAGAATTGTCTCCTTACTTTTATCCTCTTTGCAAGAAGCAAGAAAAAAAATAAAAATCAAGAATCCAAACAGATTACATTTTTTTAACATAATAATCATTCATTTTGATTAATTAGCCTCACAAACCGTATAAAGGAATACACAATTAAAAGAAGTCCAAAAGCAATCCTATAAGGACGTTCCATATCAATTGGGAGGGTTTTGGAAAACATGATAAACAAACCCAAAACCAAATATAATAAAAAAAAGAGTATCCCTAAAACAAGAAGAAATCGCCCTTGAAGCGATTTCTTCTTATATTTTTCAAGTACTTTCTCAAACATTTTAGTTGGCACTTTGAATAGCAATTGGTAACGAATATAATACCCTTACTGGCTTACCGTTTTGCATACCTGGTTTCCATTTAGGACATTTATTCAAAACACGGATCGCTTCTTTACCAGTTCCGTACCCGATATCTCGTAGTACTTTAATATCGGTTAAAGATCCGTCTTTTTCCACAACAAAGGTTACATATACTTTCCCTTTCAATCCCTCTTCTTCAGGAGCTCTATAGTTGTTAGCAACAAACTTATAGAATTTCTCCATTCCTCCAGGGAAATCTGGTTTTACCTCGATACCTGCTACGTTGTAAATTTGTTCTGGAGCCTCTTCGGTTACTTGTCCTCCTTTAGGACCATCACCAAAAGCAACAGGGTTAACTACTAGTTCGGCATTCGGATCCCCTTTGATGTTTTTATCACCAACATTTTTATCTTTTAATTCAGTGATTTTTGGTGGTTCTTCAGTAACCTCTTCAGCCTTAGCGACCACTGGTTTTACAAACTTTACCACATCTACTTTAGGAGCAGGCGGTGGTGGTGGTGGCATATTAAGCTTTGGCGGCTCAACCTTTTTAGGTTTAGGCGGCAATTTTACCGTTTTAATGACTTTATCAATATGAACCGTATCCTCAGAACCTTCGCTGTTCTTAATAAAGTCTATAATAAGTGGACTTGCAACAGCTAGAGCAAAAAGAAACGCACCAATCAAAAGCGCTTTGAATGTAGTTGATCGGTTTTCTTTTCTTAACTGATAAGCACCATAGACTTTATTACGCCCTTCGAAAACGATGTCAAGCCATTGATTTTTAATAATATCTAATTTCATTTTTCTTAGTTATAAGGTTATCAAAGATAATAAGCCGGGCTTATTTACCCTCTAACAATTTCGTTTCTTCTGGTAAAAAATCATTTACGATTGCATATGTTTTTACATCAGTAATTGCCATCTCGTCTAATATATCAATTAAATTTTTATATTTCGACTTTTTACTCGGTTTAATGATTACGATAATTCCTTTTTCAGGATTACCAGTATACTCTAATACCGATTTTTTTCTAGCTATCAATTCCGGACGAATTCCGTTTTTACCGTAAGCTATATCTTTAGGTGCAATAAGTGGATTTGTAATTAAACCCATATAATACACTAATTTACCATTCTCACCTAACAACAAAGTCATGGTACGATTTTCATCTACTTTAACTTCTTTATTGTTAATTTCGTTATCATCTTTATCTGGTAAAGCCAAACTCATGGATTGAGGTTTTGACAACGTAGTTGTAAGCATAAAGAAGGTAATCAAAAGGAATGCCAAATCCACCATAGCCGTTAAATCTACTTTGGAACTTAGCTTTTTACTCCTTACTTTGCCGTCCTTACCACCACCGTCGCCAGTATTTAATTCAGCCATTCTAGTTTATTTTTTTTAATTAAAAATCTTTTCCTCTTTTACCTGTAATCAAACTGAATGAGTTTACGTTTTGATCTTGTAAAGCATCCATTACTTTTTGAATTGCAGGGTAATTTTCTTGAGCATCTCCTTTAATAGCAAAATTAAGTTCTTTATTAGCCACTTCAATATTTGCTTTACGAGCGTTCAAAATCCATTCTCTTAATTGGTTATCAGTAGAATCTTTTGGAATACCTGGCTGATCCGCTTTAATACGATCTGACGATTTCATATCGATTAATCCTTTCAAACTTGCAATTGGCACACCAAAATCTGACATTAAAGAGAATTCTGTTTTATCGCTTTCAGAGAACTTTACACCATATTTATCTTCCATCAATTCCAAGGTTCTGATACGAACATCTTTACCTTTCAAATCAAAGAATACTTTGTCTTTACCTACTATTAATGTTGCCAAATCACTTTCTGGTAATTTTGTTTCAACTGTTGATGCAGGCGTATCTACAGGCAAAGCCTCAGGCACTTTTGAAGTAGCAGTTAAGATAAAGAATGTTAACAATAGAAACGCAACATCACACATGGCAGTCATGTCTGTAGACATTGACTTTTTTTTCATTTTTATTTTCGCCATTCTCTTTTATTTAAAAAATCGGCATGTATAAAATTCACATGCCAATAAAATTAATTTATTGTTTTAAACTTCCTCTGAATTTTCTGTATGTGTTCACGATAGTAACACCAGCTTCATCAATAGAGTAAGTTAAATCATCAATTTTAGAAGTAAAGAAGTTGTAAGCAATAATTGCAAAGATAGAAGTACAAATACCAGTTGCAGTATTTACAAGTGCTTCAGAAATACCAGTTGCAAGAGCCGCTTGGTCAGGAGATCCAGCAGAAGCTAACGCACCAAACGCTTTAATCATACCCGATACTGTTCCTAATAATCCTCCAAGAGTTCCTAAAGATACTAATGCAGAAATGATTGTCATATTTTTCTCCAACATTGGCATTTCTAAAGAAGTAGCTTCTTCGATTTCTTTGTGAATTGTTTCAGAAGCCTCTTCAGAATTGAAACCTTCTTTTTTAACATCTTGATATTTAATTAAAGCCGATTTGATTGCATTTGCAACAGAACCTTGTTGTTTATCGCATAAAGCAATAGCACCTTCAATGTTTCCTTCTTTAATATTTTTTTGAACGTTAGTCATGAATGTATCTAAGTTCGATTTACCAGCCGCTTTAGAGATTACAAAAAATCTTTCGAAAGAAAAAACAATTACCATTAACAACATACCCAATAAGATTGGCACGATGAAACCTCCGTGGTAAACCATACCTAATGTATTCAACGGACGTCCTTCTGGAGTTCCTCCTTCAAAGTTAGCAGGAGATCCCATGATAAATTGCCAAATTAACCAACCAACAAAAACACATGCCGCAATAATGATTCCTGAAACCATTCCTCCTCCATTTGAAGTGCTTTTCTTTTCAACTTTAACGTTTGCCATTTTTTTTTAAATTTTAATAGTTTTAAATAATTTTATTTTTTAGTTATAATAAACTTGTAGTGGAGCAAATTTATATGTTTCATTGAAATAAAAAAACTTTTTTTAATTTTATTGCAATTAATTTAACTGTAATTTAAAAATATATATCGCCTTATTTCATTAGGGATATTCAAATAAATAAAAATCATCAAATATTAACTTAAAAATTTAAAAAGTTACCATTAAAACTTTATAAAAAATCAACAAACCACATTAAATGTTAATTTAAAAAAAATTATCAGTATTTTTTTCTAAAAAAATTCTACTACAAAGAACCCCTACATTTTTTATATTTATAACGAGAAACGGCACCTATACCTTTAAAAATAACATTACATGAGTAAAAAAGAAGACTTTCAATCCGCTATTAAAGCGGGTTATGCAACCAAAGGCGAACACCTTATTTTAGGAGGTGCTATATTAGATGGGGAACCCCTTGCCGACACCTTTGTACAAATTCCGCTTAAAACACTTAACCGTCATGGGCTAATTGCCGGCGCTACCGGAACAGGAAAAACGAAGACCATTCAGGTTTTTTCCGAACAACTTTCGAAAGCTGGAATTCCCGTTTTGATGATGGATATAAAAGGTGATTTTAGCGGTATTGCAAAAGAGGGAGAAGAAAAACCCTTTATCACCGAAAGACATTCTAAAATTAATCTTCCGTATACTACGTCTGCATTTCCAGTAGAATTACTTTCGCTTTCCGAGCAAAGCGGGGTTCGTTTGCGCGCCACTGTATCCGAATTTGGGCCTGTATTGTTTTCGCGTATTTTAGATTTAAACGATACACAATCGAGTGTAGTTGCCGTTATTTTTAAGTATTGCGATGACAAAAAAATGCCCTTGTTGGATTTAAAAGATTTTAAAAAAGTAATTCATTATATCACAGAGGAAGGCAAAGAGGAAATTATTGCACATTACGGTAAAATTTCTACCGCTACTACTGGAACCATTTTACGTAAAATCATTGAGCTAGAACAACAAGGTGCCGAAGTGTTTTTTGGTGAACGCTCTTTTGAAATTGACGACTTAATGCGAATTGACGAAAACGGATACGGCTACGTAAACATTATACGCTTAACCGACATTCAGGATAAACCGAAACTATTTTCAACCTTTATGCTGAGTTTGTTAGCCGAAATTTACCAACAAATGCCTGAAAAAGGAGATGCAGGCCAACCCGAATTGGTTCTATTTATAGACGAAGCACATCTCATATTTAATGAAGCCAGTAAGGTTTTATTGGAACAAATCGAATCTATTGTCAAACTTATTCGTTCGAAAGGAATTGGAATTTATTTTGTGACTCAAAACCCAATGGATATTCCGAGTGGGGTTTTAGCACAATTAGGATTAAAAATACAACATGCATTGCGTGCTTTTACCGCCAATGACCGACAAGCCATTAAAAAGACGGCCGATAACTACCCTACTTCTGAATTTTATAAAACAGATGAATTGTTAACCAGTTTGGGAATAGGCGAAGCTTTGGTAACAGCTTTAAGCGAAAAAGGCACTCCCACGCCACTTGTTGCCACCATGATGAGAGCACCTGAAAGTCGGATGGATATTTTATCAGAAAGCGAAATTCAGGAAATCAATTCCAAATCCAAATTGGTAAAAAAGTACAGCGAATTAATTGACCGTGAAAGTGCGTACGAAATACTTACTAAAAAAATAAACGAGGCCGAAACGGTTGCTGAAGAAAAGAAAACCGAAACAGAAACCACTCGTCAAGCAAAACCACAACCCAGCACCGCCGATGTGGTAGGAAAATCGGTTTTAAAAGTTTTAACCAGTGCCACTTTTATTCGTGGTGCTTTTGGAATTTTATCTAAAATGCTTAAAAAATAAGTATAGCAAAAATACCAAAATGGCTGCCTCAAAAGACAGCCATTTTTTTATGCTTGCTCCAAAGCAGCGAGTATTTTTTGTTCTACCCATTCAGAATCCCAGATTTGCTCAATATTTTCTAATTGCAGTATTTTTTGCATGATTTCGTTTTGAAAATCTCCGATAGCCAATGCTTCCGTGTAGGGCCTATCACTAAAAGTTACCCTACTGTATAACGGAATCCATTTCTCAGGGTATTTTTCAGAAAAATGTTTTTCAATCCTTTTTTGCAATAAAAATTTTTCATCAGCCGTTTTGGTACTCATTTCCATAAAATTGCGGTACGACAATTCAGCAATTGCATCGGCATTTGGCTTTCTTTCCTTTTCGTATTCAGAAAAAACAGTTTGCCAATCATCGCCATATTTTTCGATTAATTGATACAAAACCGTAATATCCTCAAAACCTGCATTCATTCCTTGTCCATAAAAAGGCACAATAGCATGACAAGCATCGCCAACTAGTGCCACTTTATCTTTAAATGTCCACGGAAAACACTTCATCGTAACCAAAGTACTTGTTGGATTTTTGAAAAAATCTTCCGTTAACATTGGAATTACTTCAATAGAATCTGGAAAGTTTTTCTCGAAAAAATCGGTAACACTTTCTTGATTAGTTAATTCAGCAAAGGAATTTTCTCCTTCAAAAGGCATAAATAAAGTGCAGGTGAAACTGCCATCTAAATTAGGCAAGGCAATTAACATGTATTCGCCGCGTGGCCAAATATGAAACGAGTGTTTGTCTAATTTGTGCGACCCATCCGGATTTGCCGGAATATGCAATTCTTTGTATCCCATATTTAAAAATTCCTGCGAATAATTAAACATGCTTTGCCGTTGCATGCGGTGTCTGACACGGGAAAAAGCACCATCGGCACCAAATACCAAATCGTATTTTTTATCTTCCCATTCGCCACGTTCGGTTTCGCCAATATGCAAGGTAGCGTCGCTCAAGGTAACATCCCAAATTTTTTGTTCAAAATAAAATTCGGCTCCGGCAGCTTCGGCCAAATCAATCATTTTCCGGTTCAGCGTACCTCTGGAAATCGAATAAATGCTTTCTCCATCTTTACCATATTGTTGGTAATTCAATTTATCCACTAAGTGAATGGCTCGCTTGTCCATCGGAATGGCAATTTCTCGCACCGCATCGCCCACACCTACTCCATCTAAAGCTTTCCAACCCCTATCCGACATAGCCAAATTAATGGAGCGTCCCGAAAACGTAATTTTCCGAATATCGGGACTTCGGTCGTACACATGTACTTCGTGTCCTGCTTTTTTTAGATAAATTGCCAGTAAAGAACCAACCAATCCAGAACCTACTACCGCAATTTTAAGTGGTGTTTGCATCAAAAAATGTCTAAAATTTAAGGCCGTAAAAATACTAATAATCTAAAAGAATGACTTTAAAATAAAGGAAATATTTAGAAATCACAGCATTTATCACAAACCCATGGGATTTTATTACAATCTCCTGATATGGGCATTATGTAATAGATTTAGTGCTTTTGTAATTAATACGTGATAGAAATAGCGTATTTTTAAAATTGAAATTCAAGCAAATGAAATTATATCAAAAAATAGCAATTGGCGTTTTAGCACTTCTAGTAATTCTTGTAGCAGCCAATTTTGGTTTGAATTTTTATTTACAAAAACGACTTCCTAAAATCATACAAGATAACAACCAAACTCCTTATGAAATTGGCTATCAAAACCTCCAAATCAAAGTGTGGTCGGCCACTATTCAAGCAGATAGCATTGTAGTTAAACCCAAAATAAAACCACAGAAAAGTGATGAAAAATTGGGCATTTATTCTTCTATAGAACAAATTACCATCAATCAGTTTAGTGTTTGGAATTTAATTTTTCACAACACCATTAGTGCCGACAATATTGAAATTTTCAAACCCGAAACCATTTTATATTATAAAAAAGAAAAAAAGAAAGACCGTTTGTCGCATGTTCGAAATGATGTAGTTGCCCCCTTTCAACAAATTATAAAAGTAAAAAACCTGCAACTTAAAAAAGGACATTTGACACTTTTAGAAACCCAAACCAGTCAGGTTTTTTTTGAAGTTAAAAACATTGAAGTTGATTTAGAAGGTATAGTTATCAACAAGACCACCTTACAACAAAAAATCCCTTTTAAATTAACAAATTATGATGTAAAAATGGATTCGATGGTATACCAACCCAATCCTATTTACCGAATTAAAATTGGGCAAATAGCCACCAAAAATCACGAATTAAAAGCTACAAATTTTGAACTAGCTCCGCTTTTAAACCGTCATCAATTTGTGGCTCAAGCCAAAAAAGAAAAAGATTTGTTTATTGTTAAAGCAAAAGAATTGGCTATAAACCAGTTGTCTTGGGGATTCAAAAAAGAAAATTTATTTTTTAAAGCCAATGCTGTTCTTTTAGATCAGGTGGATGCTAATATTTACCGCAATAAAATTCCAGCTGATGACATGAGCAAGAAAAAACTCTACAGCGAAGTTTTACGTAATTTAAAATTTGCTTTGGATGTTAGAAGCTTGGAAATGCGTGATTCTAAAATCGTGTATGAAGAAGAAGTTACTTTTGACAAAGGCCCAGCCATTCTAACTTTTGATCGATTTAATTTAAAAGCTAAAAACATAAAAAGTGGCTTGGGTTTGCAAAAAACGGACGATTTAACTATTGCCATTCATTGCATTTTTATGAAAAATTCGGCTTTAAAAGTAGATTGGAATTTTAATGTTTTAGACAAATCCGAACGTTTTCATATTAAAGGCAGCATTGCCAATTTCGATGTTAATGCCATGAAACGCTTTACGCGACCTTATATGAATGCCTCTTTTGACGGAAAATTCAAATCTTATCATTTTGATATTTGGGGAAATGACATCAATTCGAAAGGGAATGCTTCCCTTTATTACGACAATTTGGACGTAACACTTTATAAAAAGAAGGAGCCACATAAAAAATCGAAACTAAAAAGTGGTTTGGCTAATCTTTTTGTAAAAAAGGACTCCGATAATAAAGCCAAAACCTGTACTATGGAAGTGGAGCGCATTCAAGAAAAGTCATTTTATAACTTTTTATGGCGAAATGTGGCCGAATCGCTTAAGAAGATTTTAATTTAAAATCAATAACCTGATAATTATCAGCTTATACTTTTCTAAAAAAAATCATTTTTGTCGTTTAGTTATGTAATTATGCAAAAAAACGACCTCCACACTTTTCATATTCCCGTAATGGGATTGGCATTCACCATAGACAGCCCAATACGAGTAGCGCAATATGGTATTTCATCGGTTATAGCCCTTGCGGATGACGATTTAATTGAGAAAATGAATGCTTTTTATTGCGAAAAATTCCAACTCCCGTATCAAGAAATCAGCACTAAAATAGCCGATTATAGAGCCAAACGCATTACATCGTATCTTAATTTAGTACAAACAATTGTAACAAAAAAATACGAAAATTTAAAAACCGAGTTAGTCAAAAACAAAACCGCTTTGGATGCTTATTTGGAAATGCTTCCGGATTCGGCTACTTTAAAAAAGAACCTTCACAATTGGATTTCTGAAAGTAAAGAGTCTTTACAAAATTATATCGACTACCATTTACGAGCAGGAGCAATTGACGTAAACATCATGACCAAATTGGATAAAGCGAATTTCATAAAAAAGGAAGCGTTACCATCAAAATTTAACGATGCTCATGCCGCTTTAAGAGGTTTTGCAAACAGCAATCTGAATTCATCGGTAATTTTATCGGCAGGTATGAATCCGCGATTGTTCGGCTATTTTGCAGAATTAGACGCTTTTTTTCCGAATGAATTTGGTGAACTTACTAAAAAAATTACCTTAAAAGTAAGTGATTACCGATCTGCATTGATTCAAGGAAACTTTTTAGCCAAAAAAGGACTTTGGGTTTCCGAGAATCGCATAGAATCGGGGTTAAATTGCGGCGGACATGCTTTTGCCACAGAAGGCTATTTATTAGGCCCCATTTTAGAAGAATTTAAAACTAAGCGCGAGGAACTTCAAAATAGTGTTTATGAATTATGGTGTAATGCTTTAGCGAATAAAGGAAAAACTATTCCCGAAAAACCCTTACCGCTAAAATTGACCGTACAAGGAGGAGTGGGAACCGCTGAGGAACATCAATTTTTACTTGATTATTATAATATGGATTCCGTAGGATGGGGATCGCCCTTTTTATTGGTTCCCGAAGCTACGTCGGTAGATGCTGCTACCAGGCGTTTATTAGCCCAAGCCCAAGAATCTGACTTTTATTTGAGTCACATCTCGCCGTTGGGTGTTCCGTTTAATACTGTAAAAGGCACCACTAACGAATGGTTGAAGCAACAAAGAATAAACGAACAAAAAGCCGGCAGTTCTTGCCCGAAAAAATTCTTAGCCCTGAGCAAAGAACTCGGTGAACAAGGCGTTTGTACCGCTTCAAAAAAATACCAAGATTACAAACTATCCGAATTAGAACAGAGCAAAAACGCACTTTCTGAAGTTAATTACCTTCAACAAAAAGAAAGCATCACGCAAAAATCCTGTTTGTGTGTGGGACTTGCAAATCCGTCGTATTTGGAAAATGGTCTTGAAATAAAAGGACAAGATCAGGGCGTTGTAGTTTGTCCCGGTCCGAATTTGGCTTATTTTGACAAAGAAGTTTCGCTGCCAGATATGGTTCAGCATATTTATGGTCGAAAATCAGTACTTCATAACGAAAACCGACCTCACTTTTTTATAAAAGAATTGAAGTTGTATTTGCATTATTTCCAAAATGAAATTGTTTTAAAATCGGCATTAGATCATCCAAAAGAACTTAATAAAATACTTCTTTTCAAAAATCATGTATTAAAAGGCATTGCTTATTATGAAAATTTAATGAATACAATTTCGTATTTCAAGAACGATAAAAAAAGAATTCAAGGGCAATTAGCTGAAGTAAAAAGAGCACTTATTGAATTGTGTTAACACAAAAAAGGCTGAATCTTTCCTTTCAGCCTTTACTTTTATTTTTTAGAATCGTCTATTATTGCTCCCGTTCCGGCTCCAACACCAGCGCCGACAACACCACCAATAACAGCACCTTCGCCTTTTTTCTTACTCGTTAGTGCTCCAGTAGCCGCACCCACACCCGCGCCAATTACAGCACCTTTAGCGGCATTACTCCAGCCTTTTCGTTGTGGTTCGGCAGCAGGAGCCGTTTGTGTAATGACTTTGGTTGTGGTTCGATCTTGTTGCACCTTGTTTTCGGTTTTTGCTATTTCCATTTGCATTGAATCAATTACACGTTGTTTTTCGTGTGCGGTTTTCATCGAATCAATGGTTGCTTTTTTGGCCAATGCCACATCGGATTGTTGCTGATTTTGACAAGAAAACAACATGAATGTGACCACTACTAAACTATATAAGGTTTTCATACTATTCGTTTTTAAAATGAATACCTTACAAAGTAACAACACACCTTTTTAAGACGTATTATAGAATTAAAAGGGCTTTTTATACAATTTTAATAGCTTATTTACCTAAAATGCCTCTTTTGAGAATTTGCCCAAATTCGTACATATCTTCAAAAGAACAATATAACGGTACCGGAGCAAGGCGAATCACATTGGGCTCTCGCCAATCGACAATCACGCCATTTTTCATTAAATAATCAAAAAGAGCTCGACCTTCTCCGTGCAGAAAAACAGAAAGCTGAGAAGCCCTTTCTTCTTGATTTTGTGGGGTTATAATTTCGAAAGTACTGTTAACTTCTTTGTCTATTTTGTGAAGAATAAATTCTAAGTAAGCCGTAATTAAATTTCGTTTTTCGATTAAAGTATCCATTCCAATTTCGGCAAACATTTCTACCGAAGCCAAATAAGGTGCTAAAGATAATACGGGCAAATTACTCACTTGCCAACCGTCGGCACCTTGAACTGGGTCAAAATTTGGCTCCATTTTAAAACGGCGCTCTTTGTTATGTCCCCACCAACCTGCAAAACGAGGTAAATTACTATGGTGATGCCTTTCGTGAACAAAACAACCCGATGCATTGCCTGGCCCCGAATTCATGTACTTGTAACTGCACCAAGCGGCAAAATCAACGTTCCAATCGTGTAATTCGAGTTTGATGTTTCCGGCAGCATGCGCCAAATCCCAACCTACTTTGGCACCGACAGCTTGACCCGCCGCAGTAATCGTTTTCATATCAAAAACTTGTCCGGTATAATAATTTACTCCTCCGATTAAAACCAAAGCCAATTCCTGTCCCACTTCCTTAATTTTGGCCAGAACATCTTCCGTTCTGATGTTGTGTTCCCCTTCACGTCGTTTAATTTCGACTATTGCCTCTTCGGGTTTATAGCCATGAAAATTCACCTGACTTTGAAACAAATATTGGTCGGAAGGAAATGCTTTTTCTTCACAAATAATTTTGAATCGCTTGCCCTTTGGTTGATAAAATGACACCATCAATAAATGCAAATTTACCGTAAGCGTGTTCATCACCGTGACTTCGGAAGGAAGAGCTCCCACTATTTTACTTAACGGTTCGGCAAAACGTTCTTGGTAATCCCACCACGGTTTTTCGGCATAAAAATGACCTTCTACAGCCAAATTAGCCCAATCGTTCATGATTTCATCCACATACGCTTTGGTGCGTTTGGGTTGTAATCCTAACGAATTTCCTGTAAAATAAATGACTTTTTTGTCGTTAACTTTTGGAAAAATAAATTCGGATTGGTATTTGTTTAAAACGTCTTTTTGGTCGAGTTCTTGAGCAAATTCGCGTGTATTTTGAAAATTCATAGGTTGCAGTTTTTTGTAAAAATAACATCTTTTACAGAAAAGAAATCGAAATTTAACACTAACAATTAGGCATAAAAAAACCCGTCAAAATGACGAGTTCTTATTTTTATCTTTTAAGTCAATTATAAAATCAACATCGCATCTCCGTAGGAGTAAAATTTGTATCCCTCTTTGATGGCTTCGTCATAGGCTTTGCGCATCAAATCATGTCCACAAAAAGCCGAAATCATCATTAATAAGGTTGATTTTGGTGTATGAAAATTGGTAATCATGCAATCGGCGATACTAAAATCGTAAGGAGGAAAAATGAATTTGTTTGTCCAACCTTCATACGGATTTAAAGTTCCAGCCGAAGAAACCGAACTTTCTATAGCACGCATAGAAGTAGTTCCTACGGCGCATACTTTTTTCTTTTTGCTTTTGGCTTCGTTTACCACTTCACAGGCTTTTTCGTTGATAATCAACTCTTCCGAATCCATTTTGTGTTTTGAAAGATCTTCTACCTCAACTGGGTTAAAAGTTCCCAAACCAACATGTAAAGTTACCTCAGCAAAATTTACTCCTTTAATTTCCAAACGTTTCAAAAGGTGTTTCGAAAAGTGTAAACCAGCCGTTGGCGCTGCTACAGCTCCTTCTTCTTTAGCATAAATAGTTTGGTAACGCTCTGCATCTTCCTCCGTTACTTCGCGGTTGATGTATTTCGGGATGGGTGTTTCTCCTAGTTCGGTCAATTTATTTCTGAATTCTTCATAAGAACCATCGTATAAAAAACGAAGGGTACGCCCACGTGAAGTCGTGTTATCAATCACCTCAGCCACTAACGAGTCATCATCACCAAAATACAATTTATTTCCGATACGAATTTTACGAGCTGGATCTACCAAAACATCCCAAAGACGTTGCTCTGAATTTAATTCTCTCAGCAAAAAAACTTCAATTCTAGCTCCTGTTTTTTCTTTGTTTCCGTATAAACGAGCAGGGAAAACTTTGGTATTATTCAAAATCAAAACGTCGCCGTCATCAAAATAATCAATAACATCTTTGAACATTTTATGCTCGATAGTTTGTTTTTTACGATCAATGACCATCAAACGAGATTCGTCTCTGTTTTCCGCCGGAAATTCTGCAAGAAGTTCTTTAGGTAAGTTAAAATTAAAATTTGATAATTTCATGAAGTCTATTTATTTAGGCTGCAAATATACGACTGTGAAATAGGCGTTGTCAAGTGTTTTGCCTTTTATTTTCAAAAGAGTCTGATTTACTGATAGTTTCCAAGTGCTTAAAACAAGAAAGACTCCAGGAAATCCTAGAGTCTTATATAAATAATGGGTTGGGTTATATTTCTGAAACTTGAAATTGTAAGGTTTTAAAATCTTCCCAATAATCCGGATATGATTTAGAAACTACCTCGGCATTATCAATAATAATAGGCACTTTTAAGGCCAAAGGTGCAAATGCCATAGCCATACGATGGTCGTTATAGGTAGCAATATGGACATTTTTATTAATACTTGTAGAAGGTTCTAGGGTTAAGCTATCGTTTGTTACCGAAATCGAAGCGCCTAATTTGGTTAATTCTACGTATAAGGCTTCTAAACGGTCGGTTTCTTTGATTTTTAAGGTATGTAAACCTGTAAGATGGCAACCAATTCCTAAACCAAAACACGTAACCACGATGGTTTGCGCAATATCAGGCGTGTGATTCAAATCGAAAGTAACGGATTTGGGTTGAAAATCAGCTTGTTTTTTTAGTGTTAACAGGTTGTTTTCAAAGCTAGCATTTACGCCTAATTCTTGATACAATTTTACTAAAGCCGAATCGCCTTGTAAACTCGACGCTTTATAACTGCTGATATTTATTGTAGCCGATTGGGAAAGTGCCACTAAGCTGAAGAAATACGAAGCCGAGCTCCAATCGGATTCCACTACCATTTCTTTCGTGTCCACTTTTTCCTTAGGAAAAACTGTAATTACGTTCCCTTCAAAATTCGTTTTAATATCCAAATCGTTCAATAACGCCAAAGTCATTTTGATGTAAGGAATAGAAGTTATTTCTCCCACCAACGTCAGTTCTATTCCATTTTCTAATTTGGGAGCTACCAACAACAAAGCCGAAATGTATTGGCTACTCACATTTGCCGGTATACTCACTTTGTGAGCCGTAATTTTTTGTCCTTTAATTCGGATTGGCGGGTAACCCTCTTCTTTTTCATACGAAATTTGAGCGCCTAATTGTTGTAAAGCTTCTACTAACACTTTTATAGGGCGTTCTGTCATTCGTTTCGAACCCGTTAATACCACTTCTCTGCCTTCGTTTACCGCAAAATAAGCCGTAAGAAAACGCATTGCAGTTCCGGCATGATGAATATCGACTATTTCATCATTACCTTTTAACGCTTTTTGCATTACTTCGCTATCGTCGGAATTGGACATATTGGCTAAGGTAATATTCGGGAATAAAGCTTGTAATAATAGTAAGCGGTTGGTTTCACTTTTAGAACCCGTCACAGCGATTTTTCCTTGTAAATCAGCTTGATTGGTTTGAACTAATACATTCATTTGGTCGTTTTTTGAGTTGCGCAAATTTATCTTAAAAAAAGAATACACCAAAGTTTCCTTTGGCCTTATCACATTATTGCAACTTTTCGTTATTCTTATGACGGTCTTTATCGCGAACCGATTTCAAATCCATTTTTTTATCAAAAGCAGCTTGCAAATCAATTCCAGTTTGATTGGCCAAACACAAAACTACAAAAACCACATCGGCTAATTCTTCGCCTAAATCTTTGTTTTTATCGCTTTCTTTTTCCGATTGTTCGCCATAACGACGCGCAATGATTCGAGCCACTTCGCCCACTTCTTCGGTAAGTTGCGCCATATTGGTTAGTTCGTTAAAATAGCGAACTCCGTGTTCTTTTATCCAATTATCTACGTCTAATTGTGCCTTTTTTAAATCCATTTTCTTTTGATTTTTCACAAAAATAAACAATAAGAATGTTATATATAATTTCTTTATAGCACTATTTACCTTTTAATTTACTCGGTAAGTATCCAAATTTTTTTTTGAAGGCCACTGTAAAATGATGCGGATTTTTATATCCTAATTCTTCCGAAACCGTGCTTATGGGACAATTATTTTCCAGTAAAAATTGCTTAGCATAATCCATTTTAAGTTGATTGAGATAGCTAAAAACAGTTGTGCCGTAAACCAATTTAAAGTATTTTTTTACCTTAAAATCATTTAATCCTACTGTTGCAGCCAAACTTTTTAAACTGTGTTTTGCTTTAAATTGTGAAGCTAAAATTGCTTCGATAACTATAATTTTTTGCAAATCAATATCGTTAATTTCAGTTGTCTTTTCGGTAGTTTCTTCATTGAGAATTATGGAAAACAGGTGCACTAAAATTTCTACAATTTTTGATTCTAAATGGGCTTTTTTTATTTTTCCAGTATACTGACAATGTAAAATATCGTTGATAATGGTATGTAATTTTGGCGAAATGGGTTTGCTGTTTTCCCACATTACAAATTCTTTTTGCAATTGAATGGCTTTGGCCAAACACGGAATAGTCGACTCAAAATTCGGAAAGAACAATTCTTTTAAATAACTTTCTGTAAAGGTAATTTCGAGGGTTTTTCTGCGGCTGGTTTGGTATTGTAATTCGCCTTTAATTTGGGGCAAATAAAACAAATTATAATGTCTGTTTGGAATGTAAATTCCGCGTTGTTTTTTGTTTTTTGGCACATAACGGTTATCCCCTTCCATTTCAAAATGCAATTTAATAAACGAAAAATCGTGCTCAATTTGCACTGCGTAGTTTCCGTTCGCTATCCTTATATCACGACTTACAAGATGCACACCGTTTAAAGAAATATCCGTAATACAACCCTCAATACCATTTTCATTAAGCGGAATTCGTTTTTCTTTAAAAACCGCTTTTTCTTGTAAAATTGGGTCGTTTATTACCACGACTTTGTTATCAAAAATGGCACTTTTCATAATTGTTTTCATACGTCATTGTCATTTACTTGATTTTTAACCCGCTTTTTAAAAGTTATTAATTGCACTTAAAACAATTAATAAAAATCCGTTTTGCGTTTATTTTAATCCTTTTTACGATAGTTTCCCCACTAGTTAAGGACTTACTTTTGCACAAAATTAACTTATTTTTAATAAATCTAAATAATAATAACCATGTTTTTTGAACAAACCAAAAAGAAAAAAACCATTCCCGTATTTCAAAAATGGATTACGTTCTTCGCTTTACTGATAAGCATTTTCTCCGTTGCCCAACAAGGAAATGGTGTTATTAAAGGAAACGTGTTAACCTCTGACCATCATCCTGCCGAAGATGTCGTGGTAAATATTGTAGGAACGAGTAAGTCTGTTATTACCGATGATCAAGGAAATTTTACCCTTCATAAACTACCTGCTGGAAATTATACACTGCAATTAGCACTTAATGGTTATGAAACACTAACCCGAAACGTAACAGTGAGCAGCAATCAAACGGCACAACTTACCGTACAATTAGAAACGTCCTTAAAACAATTACAAGAAGTTGTTGTGGTTTCGGGCGCACAAAAATTTGCCCAGAAAAAAAGTGAATATGTGGCTCGCTTGCCTATTAGTAATCTGGAGAATCCTCAAGTATACACTGTAGTACCAAAAGAATTATTTCAGGAACAAATTGCTACCGATTTTAGAAGTGCGTTAACTACGGCACCTGGCTTGAGTAATGTTACACAAAGTGTTGGTTCTGGTGGTGTAGGTTTGAGTTTGCGTATGCGTGGTTTTAGTGGCGCTTCGGCAGCAGGTTCTATTCGTAATGGTATGAATACGAACTGGGTAACGATGACCGATCCTGTAAATTTAGAAAGTATTGAAGTAATTAAAGGGCCATCAGCGACTTTATTTGGCTCGACTTTAACCACTTATGGCGGATTAATTAATCGTGTCACCAAAAAACCATTCGAATTTTTTAAAGGCGAAGTAAGTTATACTACTGGAAGTTGGGCATTGAGTCGCACTACTATTGATTTGAATACACCCGTTAACGAAGATAAAACGATGTTATTTCGAATTAATGCCGCTTTAGACCATCAAAAAACGTGGCAAGATTATGGCAAAAGCAAAACATTTATGGTAGCGCCGTCTTTTACCTATCATATCAATGATCGCCTTACTGCCGATTTGGATTTAGAAGTGTATAATGGCAGTCGAAATGCAACCTACACAGGATTAGGAAATTTCAATCCAGATAATTCAACTTTCAAAAGTTTTAATGATTTGAATTTCGATTTTAAAAAATCATACACTACAGACGAATTACAATCGGAAGCTAAAACAACCAATGTATTTACACGATTCACTTATAAAATGTCGGATTCTTGGTTATCACAAACCAATTTTTCCAATTCATTTACCGATAACAAAGCCAATTATTTGTTTTTACTGATTAACAATCCTGCTGCTGGCGAAACAATTCCGGTTTTACAACGCCGTTTAATGAATATCAACAGTACTTTTAAAACTACTCAAATTCAACAAAACTTCATCAATACTATCGAAGTAGGTAATTTTAAAAACAGATTATTATTAGGAGCTGATTATACCTACGTGAGCACTAATGACAACCGTTGGACCATAAACAATTATGATGCATCAGCTGGAAATCCTTTAACGCCAATTAATGGCAATGCTCCTTTTATCAATTACGATAAATACAGACAATTTATTGCAGCCATGCCTGCTCCCTCTGTAGTGAATAATAGAGATTTAAGAACCACCAGTATTTATGCTTCAGATGTAGTTAGTGTTTACGACAGATTGCATGTGATGTTTAGTGGCCGTTTTGATCACAATGAAAACAAAATTACCAATTATAACCAAAATGCTTTTTCGCCAAAACTAGGAATTGTATATCAAATTGTCAAAGATAAAGTGTCCCTATTCAGTAACTACATGAATGGTTTTGCAAATACCGGAAGCGGAGAAACAGCTCCAGGTGTGGTGATTGATTTTAAGCCTGAACAAGCTAATCAATGGGAAGCTGGAGTAAAAGTTGAATTAATAGAAGGAAAACTAAACGGTACTCTAAGTTATTACGACATTGCCGTAAAAGATAAAATACGCTGGGACGGCAATTATCAAATACAAGATGGAACACAAAAAAGCACAGGTTTTGAAGCCGATTTGATTGCCAATCCATTTAAAGGATTTCATATCATAATGGGTTATGGTTATAACGATAGCCAATACACTTCTGGGACTGCTAATGGAAAAACGCCCTATGCGGCTCCTAAAAACGTGGCCAATCTATGGATGAGCTATAAAATATTAAACGGAAAAGTAAAAGGTTTAGGATTTGGCTTTGGAGGTAATACACAAAGTGACAGTTTTGCTAACGATGCCAACACTTTTACTGTAGACGGATATACCGTATTAAACGGAACTGTATTTTACGAAAACCCTAAATTTAGATTGGGTTTAAAATTGAACAATATAGCCAATACCGAATATTGGACAACCGATTACTGGTCTAACATGATGCCAACCCGACATTTTGTAGCCAACTTTACCTTTAAGTTTTAATTTTTTTAATTAGTAACTGCCGGGTTTTAGAAGTCCCTATCTAAAACTCGGTATTTTTTATCATGGAAACTGCAAGCCTTTCAATTACCAAGCCCATTCCGCCTAAAAAAACAAGACCCAATAAGAACCCGAAAACAAAAAGTCGTGGTAGTAAGCTCAACGCATGGTTGCATTTATGGCTCGGCTTATCATCTGGCATCATTGTTTTTATCGTATCACTCACTGGGGTGATTTTTGTATTTTGTGATGATATTATTGATATTATATCGTACAAAGCTTGGTATGTTCCCGATATTAAAGAACAGCGACTTTCGCCCGAAGAATTAATTACTCATTTTAAAGAGCAATTTCCTGAAAGAACACCTTTTTCCTATATTCACTACCGAGACCCTGAACGCACGGTAAAAATTGCATCCGAAACTGAAAATCGTGAGTTTCAATTTTCCTGGATGGATCCGTATACCGGAAAGATTTTAGATTCGAATCAAGCCTATGACTTCTTTTATGTTATTGCTCACATTCATAGCGGTCATATCCCTTTTGGTGCTATTGGAAATCTTATTGTAGAAATTGCCGTTTGGCTCTTTTTTATTGAACTCATCACCGGACTAATTTTGTGGTGGCCCAAAAAATGGAACAAAACTACTCGTAAACAAAGCTTCACCATCAAAACCGGAAGTAGTTTTAAGCGACTTAACTATGATTTACACAATGTTCCCGGCTTTTATAGTCTGATTCCGGCTTTACTCATAACCATAACTGGATTAATTATTGTAAACAAACCGCTTCAAAAAAGCACCCATCATATATTTGACGGAACACCAGCTGCTTTCCGAAAAATTAGAGAACTCGCACCCGAATATGATAAAACCAAAAAATGGACTTCGATACAGCCCATCATTACCGATTTATTTAAAAAAAATGCCTCTGCCGAACAAGTAAAAATGTCGATTCCGGAAAAAGATAGCGCAACCACTTACATGGCTATTGCTGCTAAAAACATTGGACTAAAAGGGCTGCATGATGGAAAAGTTTATTTAATTAATCGTTATGACGGAAATGCAATTCCAATTCCAAATAAACTTTTAAATGGTTTGAGCATAGACAATACGAACATGAACTTGCACATTGGTTTTTGGTACGGATGGTGGGGCAAATGTCTTACTTTTTTAGTTGGATTAGTTTGCACTTGCTTGCCCATAACTGGATTTATAATTTGGTACGGTCGCCGGAAAAAAAACAAAAAAACAAACGCTTAAAAAAATATAATGACAACACGTTTTTTAATACAAACACTATTTCTGATTCTCTTTTCGTTTATTTCAAACGCACAAGACAGCATTAACATTGGTAGTATACACAAAATTCCGTCCAAAATTCTAAACGAAGAAAGAACTATTTGGGTTTATTTGCCAGCCGATTATAACAACACAAAATACCAACCTGCACGTTATCCTGTTGCCTATTTGTTAGATGCCGAAAGTAATTTTCATTCGTTTACTGGAATTATACAGAATTTAGCAAAAGGACCTTATTCTCGCATTCCTCAAATGATTGTAGTAGGCATTTGCAATACCGATCGCACCCGAGATTTAACACCAACCGAAGCCAATAAACAAGCCTTTTTTAGCAAAAATCGAAAAAAAGCGCAGGCCACAGGCGGCAACGAAAATTTTATTGCTTTTTTAGAAAAAGAACTTCGCCCTTATATCGATTCAAAATTCAGAACATCGGGGTATAATTTGTTAAATGGTCACTCCTTTGGAGGATTAACCGCTACCAATATTCTTTTAAACCATAGCTCGTTATTTAATGCTTATGTGATAATTGACCCTAGTTTATGGTGGGATAACGAATTGCTCAATAAACAAGCGGATAGTATTTTTACTTCGAAGGACTTTGAAAAAAGAAACATTTACGTAGCCATGGCTAACAAAAGAGCCATTCCGCAAGACACCACTACCGATATGGCGAGAGGTATTGAAAAATTTAAACTTTTACTGGAAACCAAAAAACCGCAAAATTTGCGTTGGGGTTTTCATTTTTACGAAAACGAAGATCATGGTACCATTCCTATTCCGGCCGAATATGATGGTTTGCGTTTCATTTTTAAAAATCATTTAGTCGAAGTAAAGCAGGCTGCTCACGAAAGTGAATTGGTCACACAACAATTCCAAAAACTTTCAGCCGATTTAGGATTCCCTTTTCAACCTTCTGAAAGTTATTTAGATTGGATGGGCAATTATTGCTTGGATACGGAAAGACCCCAACTGGCCATTCCTTTTTTTGAACTGATTGAGAAAACGTATAACAAAAGCAAATCGGGCGTTATCGGATTGCAAAAAGCCAATGCCGAACTAAGCAAAAAACCAAAATCCGATCGTTAAGCATTTTCAAATTTTACTTTTCCTTGAGTCAATCGAATAAAAAGTACGGTTAACCCCATGCCGACCAACGCCATTCCAATTCCTACTAAGTTTGGCGAAGCATAACTCATTCCGGCCGACAAAGGCAATCCGCCCAAAAAAGCCCCCAAAGCATTCCCAATGTTAAAACTACCCTGTAAAGCGGCCGAAGCTAACATTTCAGCATCTTTGGCCGTTCGAATCATTAACATTTGTATGGGTGCAATCACCGAAAAGGATACCGCACCTGTGGTAAATGTTAAAAATAAGGAGATATACGAATTGGCCGAGAAAAAATAAACCAATCCCAAATCGATTACCATTACAAACAACAGTAATAAAACTGTAGGCGCAGGTGAAAATCGATCGGCTAATTTTCCGCCTAAAAAATTCCCCACTACCATTCCGAGTCCTGCTAAAATGAGGATAGAAGAAACTTCTTCGGGTTCAAAATTAGAGATGTGAATCAACAATGGCGCAATGTAACTAATCCAGGCAAACAAACCACCAAAACCAATAGCCGTGATGCTAAAAATAAGCCAAGGTTCTTTCTTTTTAAAAAATTGCAATTGCTGTTTTAAGTTGATTTTTTCGGCTTTTTCTAAATTAGGTAACCATAAATAAATCATTAAAAACGTTAATAATCCGACCATCGCAATTAAAATAAACGTATAACGCCAAATAAAATGATGCCCGATATAGGTACCAATAGGCACTCCTATTAAATTGGCTAAAGTCAGTCCCGAAAACATCATGGCAATGGATTGCGCTTCTTTCCCTTTTTCCGCCAAACGACTTGCCACTACAGCTCCTACTCCAAAAAAAGCGCCATGCGGTAATCCGGACAACAAACGCGAAGCAAATAAAAAATTATAATTAGGGGCAATAATAGACAAGGCATTAAAAACCGTTAACATTAAAGCCAACAAGAGTAGCATTTTTTTTGGAGGCTGATTGCGTCCTGCCACCACCAACAAAGGAGCTCCAATCACTACGCCTAAAGCGTAAGCCGAAATTAAATATCCAGCAACCGGGATACTAACTTTTAAATCGGAAGCAATATCAGGCAACAAGCCCATCATCACAAATTCGGTAATGCCAATGGTTAATCCACCAAAAGCAAGCGCTATCAAACTTTTTTTCATATAATAGGAGTTCTATATTTAGTCGACAAAGTTACGGTTACTAACTAGCTGAAAATTTGTATTTTTGTTACATAAACTTGTAAATTTACTACATGCCTAAATTAAAACAATTCGAAACCCTTTTGATTGATGAATTCGAAGAAGACCAATTTCATCTTCCGCCGCATTCGCATACCTATTACGAAATTATTTACATTAAAAAAGGAAGTGGTATTCATCATATTAACAACAATTTATTGCCTTACAAACAAGGCAATTTATTTGTGATTTCGCCCGAAGACCAACATTACTTTGACATCAAAAGGCATACGCAATTTGTCTACATCAAGTTCACCGATAACTATTTCAACTCCAATAAAAACTTATCCTGCGACGATTTATTAGTCAATTCGCCCGAAGATTTCATGCGCGATCAACTTTTAAAAGAAACCGTTTTGCATTTTGATGAACCTTGCAAAACCATTTTAAAAAATACCATCGACAACATTACGGCATACAACTGCAAAGCCGATATAACGCACTCCCCCATTGTTTTTTATCAAATTCTTTCCATTTTTGGTTTGATAAAAGAAACGATTCGCTGCATGAATTTGCGTACACCCTCCAAGAACGCGAACAACGAACAAATTGCCAGTTATATCCATCAAAATATTTATTATCCAAAATTGGTACAGATTAAAGTCATTTCGAATCATTTTAACATTGCCGAAAGTTATTTTAGTTCTTATTTCAAACGGACTTTTTCTATAAGTTACCGTGAATACATTCATAATTTAAGGCTGAGTTTACTCGAAAAACGATTTCAAAATAAACAATTGTCTATCAAACAAATAGTAGACGAATTTGGCTTTACCGATGAAAGTCATTTGTCTAATTATTTCAAAAAAAGAAAACATATTAATCCGACTCATTTTCAAAAAAACGTGCTTCTTAAACTAGATTCGTAACGCTTCTATTCACAGAAAAAGAATTATTTGTGTTTTAACTTACATTTCATAAAGAGACAATTGGTATAGTGTATAATATTTCTATATTTGCATTTATTTTTATTTATTCTAAATAGATTTGAAAAAACGCTATAACTTTTTACCAAACACCTTTTATTCTATATCATGAAAAAAAAGCTTTTTCTTTCGTTTGCTTTAGCGGCTAGTGTATGGCTGAATGCGCAACAAAAAAACACCCTTCTTAATCCGAATTTCTGGAAAAACGCACCCGATGTTACAGCGGTTAAAGCCGAAATAGCGAAAGGAAACAACCCATCCGAATCGAATGATCGTTCGTTTGATGCGGTAGTTTATGCTATTAATAACGATGCGCCTAACGAAACCATCAAATTTTTATTGGATCAACCGGGCAATTCGGTAAACAAATCCACACACGATAATCGAATTTACTTACACTGGGCAGCTTACAAAGGCAATGCCGAAATTGTAAATTATTTGATCGATAAGGGATCTGATGTTAATTTAGAAGACAGTCACGCTACCACTCCCATAACTTTTGCTGCTGGCGTTGGACAAACTAATACGGAAGTTTATGATGCTTTATTTAAAGCTGGAATCAATCCGAAACACAAATACCGAAACCGAAACGGTGCTAATTTATTACACTTGGCCATTGCTAGCGATAAAGACTTAAAAATAACCAATTACCTTATTACAAAAGGGTTATCTTTAAAAGATACCGATAATGATGGTAATACCGTTTTGGATTATGCGGCTAAATCTGGCGATTTGGCGTTTTTAAAAACCTTAGCTTCTAAAGGAGTTAAATTCACGGATAACGCTATTATTTTTGCAGCCGAAGGTTCACGTCGTGACGCAGCAAGTTTGGAAGTCTACCGTTATTTGGTGGAAGAAGCAAAACTCAATCCTAAAGTAACCAATAAAGAAGGCGCAACTGTTTTGCATCTTGTTGCCAACAAACCAAAACAAACCGAAGTAATCAATTATTTTATTAGCAAAGGTGTTGATGTAAACAAAGCCGATAATTCGGGTACAACGGCCTTAATGGCGGCAGCTACAAGTAGAGATACCGAGGCTTTGGAGTTGTTTATTTCGAAAACGAAAGACATCAATACACAAAACATCAAAGGAGAATCAGCCTTAACGATGGCGGTAAAATCGGGATCACCTAAATCGGTAGAACTTTTATTAAACACCAAAGCCAACAGTCAAATTTTAGACAAAGAAGGCTATAATTTAGGGTACTATTTAATTCAATCGTATCGTCCACAAATGGGAGGAAGAGGTCCAGAAAACAATGAAGGTCCAAAAGTAGACCCATTTGAAGCTAAAAGTGATTTGTTGCAAAAAAGCGGACTCGATTTGGCAGCAGCTCAAAAAGACGGAAGTACTTTGTATCATTTTGCAGTAGTAAAAAACGACCTCAATTTGGTCAAAAAATTACAACCTTTACAAATTGATGTTAATTCAAAAAACACCGATGGGTTGACAGCATTACACAAAGCGGCTATGGTTTCTAACGATGACCAACTGTTGAAATACCTACTTTCGATTGGAGCACAAAAAGAAACCAAAACCGAGTTTGACGAAACCGCCTACGCGTTAGCCAAAGAAAACGAAACCCTAACCAAACAAAACGTATCTGTAGAATTTTTAAAATCATAAAATGAAATCAATTTCAAAATTAGCCACTGTAACTATTCTTTTTTTATTCGTTACTATTTCCACATTTGCGCAAAGCAGCAAATACAAATGCATGTTGCAAATGGCCAATTACACGGGTGAAGGAGCCTACATCGTAGTCTCACTAATAGATGCAAAAGGCACTTACGAAAAGACCCTTTATGTGATGGGCGATGATAAAAAATGGTACAATAGCTTGAAAGAATGGCATAAATTTCAAACAAAAAAACCAAGTAATTTAAGTGCTATTACTGGTGCTTCCGTAACGGGTGGCGACCGTAGCATTACAACTTTCGAAATTGAAAATGCTAAAATCAATAACGGATACAAATTGCGATTTGAATCAGCTGTAGAAGACCAAAAATACCATGTAACCGATGTCGAATTACCACTTACTACAGAAGCTTTGGCTGCCAAAACAGACGGTAAAGGATACATTCGTTATGTACGTTTTAGTAAATTATAATATAAAATTCTCTAAATGACTCTTTCTTTTTGGCGTTATTTACACTTAGCCTTGGCGGTGTTTTCTTCTGTATTTTTATTCTTAGCGGCTACCACCGGAATTATTTTGGCAGTCGATGCCGTTTGCGAGAAAACACCACCATATAAAGTGGGTCATTTTGATACTATTACCCTTCAGGAAAGCCTTCCTAACTTACGCAAAATATATCCCGAAATTACCGAGCTAAGCATCGATCACAATCAATTTGTAACCTTGCAAGCTATTGATAAAGAAGGAAACGATGTTCATGCTTATATTGATCCTACTACCGGAAAAATTTTAGGCAAAGCATCAAAAAAATCCAATTTTATTCAATGGATTACCAGTTTACACCGCTCTTTATTTTTACATGAAACTGGCCGCATCTTAATCGGAATTAATTCGTTTATTTTGGTTTTAATTGCCTTAACTGGACTCGTTTTAGTAGTGAAAAGGCAAAAGGGAATTCGGAAATTCTTTTCTAAAATTGTCAAGGACTATTTTGCACAATATTACCATGTTGTTTTGGGTCGAATCGCCTTGGTTCCCATTTTAATCATTGCGCTTTCAGGAACGTATTTATCTTTGAATCGATTCCAAGCTTTCGATTCGAAAGAAACTAAAAAAGCACCTGTTGAAGCCACTTCCGATTCAAAATTT
This sequence comes from Flavobacterium agrisoli, assembly GCF_016522065.1. GTDB lineage: Bacteria > Bacteroidota > Bacteroidia > Flavobacteriales > Flavobacteriaceae > Flavobacterium > Flavobacterium agrisoli. The sequence goes on from NZ_JAEHFV010000002.1 coordinate 37,584, forward strand.
GATTTTAAAAACACGCCTTTATCCGAGGTTAAAAAAATTGAATTTCCGTTTTCAGATGACGAAGAAGATTTTTACATTTTTGAACTGAACGACCGCAAAATCGAGGTCAATCAATATTCATACGAAATTTTAAAAAACGAGCCTTATGCTACTTCAGCGCTTTTATCGGAACTGAGTTTGGATTTGCATACGGGTCGCGCTAATATGGCTTGGGCATTCATTTTAGCTTTGGCCAGCGCAAACATTCTCTTTTTTATTTACTCCGGATTTGCTATGACGTTTAAACGTCGCGCGGTACGTATAAAAAACAAATTTAAAGCAACCGAAAGCAAACATATTTTATTAGTTGGTTCGGAAAACGGAAGTTCCTTGCGTTTTGCCAATGCCATTTACAAGCAACTTATTGGGCAAGGCGAAACGGCTTTTATTAGCCAAATGAACGAATACCAAAGTTATCCAAAAGCCGAAAATTTAATTGTTTTTAGCTCGACTTATGGTTTGGGCGATGCGCCATCAAATGCCACCAAATTTGAAAACTTAGTCCATCAAATTCCGCAAAATCAAAACATTAACTACAGTGTAGTCGGATTTGGTTCCAAATCATATCCCGATTTTTGTGGTTACGCCAAAAAAATCGACATTGAATTGGCAAATAAAAATTGGGCCAACCGTTTGCTCGACGTGCAAACCGTAAATGATAAATCGGCAGAAGAATTTGTAAATTGGGTAAAACTTTGGAATGCCAAAACCAACTTTTCTTTATCTACCACACCTTCACTTTACAACACGGTTCCGAATAGTTTACAAAAATTCATGGTTGTAAACAAAACAGAAGTTACCGCTAGCGATCAAACTTTTTTAATCACTTTCAAAACCAGTATTGCCTGCCCGTTTACATCGGGAGACTTGTTGGCGATTTATCCGAATAATGACAACCGCGAACGTTTGTATTCGATAGCCAATAACAATGGCATGCTGCAATTGGCCATAAAATTACACCCACATGGTTTGGGATCTGGCTTTTTGCACAATCTGAAAATTGGTGATACCATCAAAGCACGAATTGTAAATAATCCAGCTTTTCATCTTCCTAAAAAAGCCAAAGAAGTGGTACTTATTTCGAATGGAACGGGAATTGCCCCTTTCTTAGGAATGATTGCTCAAAACAAAAAAAACACGCCGATTCATTTGTATAGTGGATTTCGCCAAGAAAATGAAACTACGCTTTACTATCAAAATTTTGCTAACAGAATGTTCCAAAAGAAACGATTGGTTCATTTTCATTTGGCTTTTTCGCGTGAAAAAGACCACCATTATGTTATGGATTTGGTTAAAAGAGACGAAACTTTTTTTGCCAATTTACTCGAAAACGGCGGTCATATTATGATTTGTGGTGCCTTAAAAATGCAGTTTGATGTAGAAAATGTTTTAGATGCTATTTGTTTAGCTCACCACAATAAAACTTTATCCGAATATATAGGCAAAGGTCAAATTTTAACCGATTGTTATTAATATTAGTTTTTAGGTTAAACCAATTTTAAAGCTTGTAAAAAATTATATTTTGAAAAAGAAGTTCATTTTCCTCTTTTGTATTCTTTTTGTTTTACTAACCAATAGTAGCGCAAATGCACAAGTTTTATGTAAAAAATCGGCTCAACTAATGGGTGGTCGATTTGAAATTTCTATTGTAGCGCAAGATTCTATAACAGCACAAAAAAGTATTGATGACATTATTGCCGAAATTAGTCGAATTGAATATTTAATTTCCGATTGGATTACAACAACGCAAATATCGCAAGTCAATCAAAATGCAGGCATACAGCCGGTAAAAGTGGATACTGAAGTTTTTGAACTTACCAAAAGAGCTTTGCATTTTTCTAAAGTAACCGATGGCGCATTTGATATTAGTTTTGCCGCGATGGATCGGATTTGGAAATTTGACGAATCGATGACCGAAATGCCTAGTCCGGAAGCCATCCAAAAATCGGTGGAAAAAGTTGGCTATCAAAAAATCGTATTAGACAGTGTTAATTCGACCGTTTTTTTAAAAGAAAAAGGAATGAAAATAGGATTTGGAGCATTGGGTGAAGGTTATGCTACTCACAAATGCAGAGAGATGATGTTAGCAAAAGGCATTCAGTCGGGTTTAATAAATGCTACAGGTGATATTAGTTCTTGGGGTACCCAACCCAATGGAGAACCTTGGAAAGTTGGTATTACCAATCCGTTTAAAAAACAAAAAATCGTAAAAATTGTAGGCCTAACCAATGGCGCTATCACCACATCTGGCTCTTACGAAAAATTTGTAATCTTTAATGGCAAACGTTATTCTCACATCATCAATCCTAAAACAGGCTATCCGGCCACCGGTTTGTGTAGTGTTACTATTATAGGTCCAAATGCAGAAACTGCAAATAGTTTGAGTACATCTGCTATGGTTTTAGGAAAAGAAAAGGCATTACCATTTCTTAAAAATTATCCACAGTACGATTTCTATATTATCACGGATAAAGGAAAATCGATTCAATCTAAAAACTTCAAAACATATATTCTGAAAAAGTGATTTACAAACATCCATTTCTTTTTATAAATTTATAGTTTGCTAATTACTAAAATATCTAAAATGAAATCACTTTCCGAAAACGAACAAAAAGAATTTTTATCTGTTCTAAAAGTGCGTTTTGAAAAAAACAAACAACGTCATACGGCGATTAATTGGAGCGATGTAGAAGATAAATTAAAAGCCAATCCTGATAAATTATCTAATTTGCTTAAAATGGAAACTACAGATGGTGAACCTGATGTAGTAGCTTATGATCAAACCAAAAACGAGTTTTTATTTTTTGATTGTGTAGCCGAGAGCCCAAAATCAAGACGTAGTTACTGTTATGATAAAGAAGCTTTGGATAAGCGTAAAGAAAATAAGCCCAAAAATAGTGCTGTAGAAGCTGCCAAATCTATAGGAATTGAACTTCTGGATGAAAGTGATTACCGTTTTTTACAAACGTTAGGTACTTTTGATGCCAAAACATCATCGTGGCTACAAACCCCTGAAAACATAAGAAAATTGGGAGGCGCTATATTTGGTGATTTTCGTTTTGATACAGTTTTTGTGTATCATAATGGTGCAGAATCATATTATGCTGCCCGAGGTTTTAGAGGAAAATTGAGTGTATAAAAAGAGTTTAACTACAATGGATTTGACAATATAAAAATGCCCCAAAAGTATGTAACTTTTGAGGCATATTCCTTTTACAGGGGTTTTACTTTTATAACGAACGGATAATTCCTTCTTCTAATCCTCTTAATTCGGCTAATCCTCGAAGGCGACCAATGGCAGAATATCCAGGATTATTCACTTTTCCTAAATCATCTAACATTTGGTGACCATGATCTGGACGGAACGGAATTTCAAGTTGGTGTTTTTGTTGCATTAACAACAACTCTTTTACAACGGCATACATGTCTGTATTACCGTCTAAATGATCGGCTTCAAAAAAGTTTCCTTCTTCGTCAGAACGCACGTTTCTTAAATGAATAAAATGGATTTTATCATCTAATTGCTTTACAATTTCTGGTAAATCATTTTTAGTATTGGCTCCTAAAGATCCTGTGCAAAAACAAATTCCGTTAGACTTATACGGTGCATTTGATAAAATATACTCATAATCTTCCATGCAATTTACGATGCGAGGTAAACCTAAAATATCAAACGGTGGATCGTCTGGATGTATCGCTAATTTTACTCCTACTTCATCAGCAACAGGACAAATTTCATTTAAAAAATAAGTCAAATTGCTACGTAAAACGTCACGGTCAATGTTATCGTATGCTTTTAATGCTTCGCGCATTCCTTCAACAGTCATTTTCTTTTCGCCTGGAATTCCAAACATTACCACATCGGCTAAATCTTGTAAATCTTGAGCCGACATTTTAGAATGTTTATCTTTTGCTTTGGCAACTATATTTTCTGGAAAAGAAGCCGAGGCATTTTCTCTTTGTAAAATATAAATATCAAAAATAGCCAAATCAACCCAATTAAAGTATAAGGCCTCAGAACCATCGGGCATCACGTAATCCAATTGTGTACGAGTCCAATCGTTTACCGGCATGAAATTATAAGTAATCACCGGAATACCACAAGCAGCTACGTTACGAATACTTTGTTTATATTTTTCGATATACTCTTGAAAATTACCACTTCTGGTTTTAATAGATTCATGAACCGTGATACTTTCTACCACATCCCAAGTTAAACCAGCTGCTTCAATTTCAGCTTTTCTTTTATTAATTTCTTCAACTGTCCATACATCTCCATGCGGAACGTGATGTAAAGCAGAAACAATTCCGGTTGCTCCGGATTGTTTTACATAAGGTAAACTAACTGGATCATTTGGTCCGAACCATCTCCAGGTTTGTATCATTCTATACATATCTTTTTTCTAAATAAAATTAAACCCCACTAAAAATGGTAAAACCTCCATCAATAGTAACATTAGAACCCGTTACAAATTTTGAAGCATCACTTAATAACCAAACTAAAGCACCGGATAATTCGTCTGGATTTCCGAAACGTTTATAAGGTGTATTTTTAATAATCAAATTACCTCTTTCGGTTAAACTTCCATCTTCATTAGTTAATAATGTACGATTTTGCTCGGTCAAGAAAAATCCAGGAACGATTCCGTTCATACGAATAGTATCTCCATAACGTCTAGATAATTCTACAGCGAACCATTTGGTATATAAATCTATGGCTGATTTTGCCAAACTATAACCTAAAACTTTGGTAATAGCCTGGACTGGTGCCACTGATGAAATATTAACAATACTACCAGTACCTGCGGTTTCTTGAATGGCTTTTCCAAAAATTTGTGTTGGCAATAAAGTTCCGAATAAATTCAGATTCATCACTTTTTGCAATGCATCCATATTCAAATCAAAAATATCTTGTTCAGGTTGGATAACCGCTTCTGGCATATTTCCACCAGCTGCATTTACCAATCCGTCAATGCGACCGTAAGTAGCCAAAACCAAATCTTTTGCTTTTACTAAATCGGCTTCAATAGTTACGTCGGCAATAAGCGCAATTGCTTTTCCACCATTTGCAATTATGGCATTGGCTCTCTCGTTGGCTACTTTTTCATTTCTACCTAAAACCCCAACTATGGCTCCTGCGGCTGCAATACTATTTACAAAAGCTTCGCCTAAAACTCCTGTAGCGCCAGTAACTACGATTACTTTATCGGTTAAATTAAAATCTGTTTTCAATTTTATTCTTTTAAATTTTTACTATTTCTAAAATTACGCTACAATAAACACTGTTAAACTTCGGGCTCCATGGGCACCTAAAACCAATGATTGTTCAATATCTGCTGTTTTTGATGGACCCGCTATGAAAGTGGCAAAGCCATAATCTAAGTCCCCAATTCGTTCATAAGCATGGTGCATTTTGGGCAAAATATCTTTTTTATTGACAATAATAGCCAAATATTGCGGAATAAAAGTAGCAACCCGTTGTCCCATTATAGCATCGGTAACATAGAGCGAGCTATTTTCTGCCACCCCAAAGTGTGCTTTTACAACCATCAATTCAACATTTTCTAACGAATGCGGATCATCCGTTTTCCAATCTAATTTGGCAATAGAAGCCAACTCCGGCAAAGTAGTTAAAACCCTTTTTTGAATAGCATAATTCGACTGAATGTACTGAATAATTTCCTCGTAATTATTTACTTCAACAGGATTTCCGCCTATTCCTTTTAAAACGGTTTTGTATTGCCCTACAACATCCCCATCAAATGCTTTCAACGGTTCCAAATCTGGAAGTTCGTTAATTTCTTTGGGTTGGTTTTGTTTTATTTTATTTAAAATTGATTCTCTACTACTCATCCTTTTTCCCTTTATTGGCTTTGCCGTTTTTCTTATACCATTCTCTAAACGATTCTTTTGGCACTTCGGGCATTTCGCGGTTATCGTACCATTTGTTCAATTTATTATTTACCACCATTGGAAAATTTTTCATCATAAATCGACCTGTTTTACCAGCTATTTCAAATACGGTTGGATTGGCTAAAACAGTAGTCATCGTTTTCATCGCAATGGTTTTGGATTTTGGCGTATATCCTTCTTTTACCAAAACCTGACGCCATTTGTACAATTGGTCGTGAATGTCAATTTTTACCGGACAAACATTCGTGCAGGAACCACAAAGCGTACTCGCAAATGGTAGATCGGCATTTTTTTTCATGTCTAAATTGGGTGCCAAAATAGAACCAATAGGTCCTGCAACCGCATTGTGATAACTGTGACCGCCACTTCTACGATATACCGGACACGTATTCATACACGCTCCACAGCGAATACATTTTAATGAATTTTTAAATTCTGGTCGCCCTAATTGCACACTTCTTCCGTTATCTACAATTACGATGTGCATTTCTTTTCCTTCTCTTGGTTTTTTAAAATGACTTGAAAAAGTAGTTATCGGTTGTCCTGTAGCACTTCTGGCCAATAATCTTAAAAATACACCTAAGTGTTTACGTTTTGGAACTAATTTTTCAAATCCCATGCTCGCGATATGAACATCGGCTAAATGAGCGCCCATATCGGCATTTCCTTCATTGGTACACACTACGAATTCGCCTGTTTCTGCTACTGCAAAGTTTACCCCCGTTAAAGCCGCTCTACGTGTTAAAAATGTATTACGCAAACTCTGACGGGCCGATTCTGTTAAATATTGCGGATCAATATTCCCTTTTTCGGTTCCTAAATGTTCGTGAAAAGTCTCGCTAACATCTTCTTTTTTGAGGTGAATAGCAGGTAATACAATATGACTTGGTGGTTCTTTACGAAGTTGTACAATGTATTCCCCTAAATCAGAATCAATAACCTCGACACCTCTATCGGCTAAATAATCGTTCAAATGACATTCTTCGGTAAGCATTGATTTTGATTTTACCAATTGCGTTACTTCATGTTTTTTTAAAATGGAATGTACAATTTCATTATGCTCTTTTGCATCGGCTGCCCAATGCACAATTACTCCATTTTTTTTAGCATTTTCCTCAAATTCAACTAAATAATCATGAATATTGGATAATACATTAAATTTTATTTGAGAAGCCGTTTCGCGCAGCAATTCCCACTCTGGAATTTGATGTGCTGAGCGATCTCTTTTTTCACGCACAAACCAAAGTGTTTCATCGTGCCAATTAACACGCTCAACGTTTTTATTAAAAACGGTAGCCGCATCACTATGTTGGATCGTTTTGTCTGAATTCATTTTGTTTTGTTTTTATTCTTTATCCGAAAAATTCGTTACGTTTTCGGTTATATATTTTTGTTCTGTTACCTTTTCCGTTTTAATATTTTTTAGAAAAACATCTTTAACAGGTAATTCTTTCTGACCTAAAATTCGGGCAATGAATTTAACTTCTTTAACATTATAATCTTCTAAATAAATATTCTCGATAGGTGTCAATTTACGGTCAATTGTTGGAACCAAATCACGCCATTGGTATAAAACATCGGTTTCAATTCCTAAAACACCTTGGCCAATTTTTCCGGAAGTAATATTGCTGGTATAAATATTTTTCACATAACCGCCTCTTCGTTCATTGGTTTTAATGAATAACAAATGAAATAATTTGGCTCCCTCTAAAACTTGACAATTGTCTAAAAACACATTCTCGATTCCGCCCGAAAGTTCGCTTCCTAAAGCTAACAATTGATGCCCATTTTTCACCGTTACATTTCGAATAACAATATTTTTTGAAGGTGTGTTCAAATTCCATGCATCAATTCCGCAACCCGATTTTATCGCAATTGCATCATCCCCTTGGTCAAAAAAACAATTTTCAATTAATACATTTTGAGACATTTCGGGATCTACTCCATCGTTATTGTGACCATGTGCATATACCTGAATATTTCTGATCACCACATTTTTAGACAAGAATGGATGAATGGTCCAAAAAGGACTATTGGTAATCTTAACCCCTTCTAACAATACATTTTCACAACGATTGAATTGAATAAAATGCGGACGCAAATTGGCAGTATCATTTACCATTTGACGTTCTTCAACTGGTTTTTGATACGAAGCCGAATAGTATAATCGTTTTAAATTTTCCATGTGAGGTTTAGGCCTTGTGAACCAAGTTTTCCAAACGTCCATTTTCGCTTTTAACTCACCTTCGCCTGTGATTGCTACTTTTTTACAATTGTAAGCGTAAATTAAAGGCGAATAATTATAACATTCATATCCTTCCCAAGTAGAACGAACTGCTGGTAGATAATCTTTAGGATCATCAGAAAATAAAAGAATAGCGTCTTTTTCTAGATGTAGATTCACATTACTTTTCAAATGAACTTTACCGGTAAGCCATTCCCCTTTTGGGATAACTACAATACCACCGCCATTTTTATTGGCTGCATCAATTGCTTTGGCAATTGCTTCAGAAGTAGCTACTTTGTCTTCCTTTTTTGCGCCAAATTTAGTAATCACGAACTTTTTAGCGTTTTGAAAATTCGGAATATAAATACTCGGCATTTCAAATGGAGCGGTAACTTTTACTTCGGTTAATGCAATTTCATTATCTTTTTCCGTAAAAGAAAAAAAACAACTAATTACTAAAACAATACTAAAAAAGCCAAAGAATTTCTTCATTTTATCTTCTTATTTTACTTGAAGTGTATTTAAAATTTCGGCGATATGAATGGTTTTAATCGGGCTTTTTTGTCTGCGTAAAATTCCTTCTAAATGCATTAGACAGGACATATCTCCTCCGGTAATAAACTGTACTTCGTGTTTTTCATGATCTTTGATTCGATCTTGCCCCATTTTTACCGAAACCGCTTCTTCGGTTACACAAAAAGTACCACCAAAACCACAGCATTCATCTTTTCTGGAAAGCGACACCAATTCTAACCCTTTAATTCCTTCCAATAATTGACCAGGTTTAGAAAAAGGGGTTGCATTTAATTCGGTCATTTGTGCCAGTTTTAAACCACGCTGACCGTGACAACTTTGGTGCATTCCTACTTTGTATGGAAATTCGCCCTCAATCGTTTCAACTTTTAATACATCTGTCAAAAATTCGGTTAATTCATAAACCGTTTTTCGAATATGTTCTGCTTTTGGTTCTTCAGAATCACTGTGTAAATGATCTTTAACATGTAGTGTACAACTTCCGGATGGGCAGACAACGTAGTCAAATCCAGAAAAATTTGCAATAAAATTTGTGTTGCAATCTCCTGTTAGGTGTTCGTAACCACTGTTAGCCATAGGCTGCCCACAGCAGGTTTGATTCATAGGAAAATCAACTTCGCATCCTAATTTTTGTAATAATTCGTAAGTAGCTATACCTACATTCGGATAAAATTGGTCAACGTAACAGGGTATAAAAAGTCCAACCTTCATTTCTTCCTCCTTTTTGTTTTTATTGAAAAACAAAATTCGCATAACTTTCTTTATCTTTTGATTTAGAATTTATTATGCGAATTTCATGATCTTAATGTTTGTAAAATTTTAAATCTATTAAGTCGTTTTGCAGTGGATTTGGATTCCAATTTTCGTGGATTGCCAATGCTGCTCCGAGCGCGCTGGCTTGTGCCATAGATGCCGCGTAGACTTCTATATTCGGATATGCCTCGGCTAATAAATTCATAAAAATCGGATTTTTACTAAATCCGCCGTCTACAAAAATCTTTTTCACCGGACTATTATGGATGACCAAATTGGTCGAAAAAACTTGTTGCTCTATCAAATCCAAAATCAATTGATGGTAAGCAACTTCATAACTTTTAAATTGATTGAGATCTCTTTCGGAAAAAGGACAATTCGTTAAAATATCCTCTTCAACATCTCCCGAAACAGCAAAGTTATAATTTAAAGCTCTTAAATTGGATATAATTTTTTTGTCATAATACACTTCTTTGAAGGTATCAAATGGAACCTGAAAATGTTCAGCCAAACGTTTCGCTTGCACTTCGTGTTCGTTACCCGCAAATAAACGTGCTGCTTTTACTGGTTTTTCGGTGTATTGCAAATAACACAAGCAATCCTGATCTAATTCTTCAAATGTCAATCGTTTGTTGTTAAAAGGATTCATTGAAATACTCCAAGTTCCTGTAGACAATAAAACAAAAGGCTCTGTAAAATTAATTGTATACGGAATCATAGCTGAGGAACTGTCATGAAGACCAATTCCTACTGCCAAACCCTCTTCGTTTTTAATGACATCTTTTCCGTAATGCAACGGAGGGAGTTTAGGCAGAATTTCTTCCTTTTTTAACCACTTGTGGTATTTCATCTTTTTAAAATTCCACAAATTGGTATGACATCCAATACTGGTGATATCAGTAAAAAACTGACCTGTCAATAAAAAACTTAAGTACTGTGGCAAATGCAAACAATATTTAACTTTTTCAAAAACTTCTGGTTGTTCTTTTTTAAGACGATAAATTTGCATTCCCGAATTTAAACTTCCTAATACCGGCGAGGCTGTTTTTACTGCAAAAATTTCTTCGCCTTTGTAGGTGTCGTAAAACTCCTTTTTTAAGCTTTCGGGATACTCTTTTAAATAGTTGTAAAGCGGCGTTAAAACTTTTCCGTTCTCATCAAGATACACAAAACTTGCCCCGTAGGTACTAAAGTTTATCGCTTTTAAAACATAGGCTGTCAGACCTTTTATTTCTGACAGCCGTTCTTGAATCCAACTAGTGAGTAAATCGATATTTTCACATGGGAAACCATCTTCATCAACAGTTTCTTGAAAGTTTACCGATTTCTCCCAAACAATTTTATAATTTTCGTCAAAAAGAAATACTTTTTTATTGGTTTTACCGATATCAAAAATTGCAACTACATTCATTGATTTGCTTTTTTATAATCCGGTAGCCATAGTTTTAAGTCCACGCTCACCAATAAGTTCTTTACGAACATTTAACTGACGGTATAATTCTACCGGACGTAAAGCTGCACCAGAACGTAAACGAGCTTCGGCAACTAATGCTCTAACATCTGTACGGAATGCATTTTGTAGAATCTCCTGCGCACGTACCACATCATTTTCAGCTTGTGCTTGTACTAATGCTTTTCTATCCACTGATAATGCTTGCGCATACGCAATCATAATCGCTTCTACCGATTGCAATAAATCTTCTAAAGGATCTTTAATATTGTGAGAAGCATCAATCATCCATCCTAAATCTTTAGCATGATTCATTCCGCGAGTATCCATACCTTCAACCAATTCATTAAAGATTAAGAATAATTGGTATGGTTTTAATGCACCAGCAGTTAAATCGTCATCCCCATATTTCGAATCATTAAAGTGGAAACCACCTAATTTGTTTTCCATCAACAACAAGGAAACAATTTGTTCGATGTTTGCGTTTGGCAAATGGTGCCCTAAATCGACCAACGTTTTGGCTTTGTCTCCTAATTTTTGCACATACGAATACGATTGTCCCCAGTCGGCAACAGTGGTAGAATAAAAGTTAGGCTCAGCCGATTTGTATTCTAAAAATAATTTCCAATCTGCTGGTAAAGCCTCATAAATTTCTTGAAGGCTTTCTAAGGTGTTTTCGTAAGCATTTCTAAAATTTAATTGTCCTGGAAAATTAGATCCATCGGCCAACCAAACTGTTAACGAATCAGAGCCCAATTCGATTCCATGTTTGATTACTTCGATATTGTGATCGACAGCTTGTTTGCGAATCGCTTTGTTCACATTTTGCAAAGAACCGTAACGGTACGAATATTTACTGTCGGCTTGGTCTTGAAATGTATTGGAATTTACCGCATCAAATTTCAAATTATGTTGCGCTGCCAAAGCTTTGATTTCGTTATAATTTTGAGGAATATCCCAAGGAATGTGTAACGAAATAGCTCCTGAAGCGTTGTTTAAAGCATGAAGTAAGCCGACATCTTCTATTTTTTCTTCTAACGAACGAGGTTCTCCTCCCCCTGCAAAACGACCAAAACGCGTTCCTCCAGTACCTAAAGCCCAAGACGGAATTGCGATTTGAAAATCGATTAACTTTTGAATAATTGCTTCAGCATTAGCAATTTCAGAAAGTGTAAAGTTTAATTTATTAGAATGACTTTTTAATAAATCGTCATTGTGCGCTGCTATTTTATATGAATCTAGTAACATGCTACTTGTTTTTTATTTTTAGTGTTTGCAATTTACGGATTAAAAAAGCCAACGCCCGAAAAAATATCGAGCGTTAGACTCTCAAGGTTAAACCAATAAACCAAACTTAAAATTTTTATCTATAAAAGCCCATTGATACACCACCATCAACATTTAAAGCATTTCCTGTTGATTTGCTCAACAAGCCACCTACAAATGCATAACAAGCGTTAGCAATATCATCTGGCAAAATGATTTCGTTTAATAAAGTACGTTTAGCGTAATACGCTGGTAATTCGGCCACGGTTACACCGTATGCTTTTGCACGTCCTTCAGCCCAACCACCTGACCAAATATTTGAATCAGAGATTACCGCATCTGGATTAACCGTGTTTACACGAATTTTATCGGCTCCTAATTCGGCCGCCATCAAACGTGTTAAATGTGCTTGAGCCGCTTTAGCCGAACCGTAACCCGGATTGTTTGGTCCTGCAACTACTGCATTTTTAGATACAATGTTCACGATATCGCCACCAAAGCCTTGTTTACGCATTACTTCGATACCCGCTTTAGACACAATAAATTGTCCTTTAACTAAAATATCGTATAACCTGTCCCACTCTTCTAATGAATGCTCTGCGATTGATTTTGAAATACTAATTCCGGCATTGTTTACAATAATATCCACTCCTCCAAATGCTAAGCTAGCATCATCAATGGCATTGACTGTACTATCGGTATCGGTTACATTTAATAAGGTTTTAGACACGGCATCTTTTCCGAATTTTTTAGTAAATTCTTCAAAAGTAGCTTGAACACGCTCTTCGTTAATATCGTTAATGATTACACAAGCACCTTCTTCGGCGAATTTTTTAGCAATCGCTTTTCCAATTCCACCACCAGAACCCGTTACCAAAGCAATTCTACCTGATAATGCTTTTGGTTTTGGCATACGTTGTAATTTAGCTTCTTCTAACAACCAATATTCGATATCAAAAGCTTCTTGGTGAGGTAATGAAGTATATTCTGAAACTGCCTCAGCCCCTTTCATTACATTAACCGCATTGATATAATATTCTGATGCTAAACGCGCCATTGTTTTATCTTTAGCAAAAGTGAACATTCCTACTCCAGGATATAAAATTACCACTGGGTTTGGATCGCGCATAGCAGGTGAATTGTCTCTTTTACAAGCTTGGTAGTAATCCGAATACATTTTGCGGTATGCTTCAAAAGCAGGCGCTAATTTTTCTTTAATAGCTGCCACATCGGTCAAATCTTCGTTTGGACTTAAAGTCAATACCAACGGACTGATTTTAGTTCTCAAGAAGTGATCTGGGCAAGAAGTTCCTAACGGCGCTAACTTATCTAAATCATTTGAATTTACAAACTCTAACACACGATTATCATCTGTAAAATGTCCAATCATTTGACGTTCTGAAGAACAGAAACCTCTTAAAATTGGGGCTACTTTGGCTGCTTGTACTTTACGAGCCTCTTGTGCTAAACTATCTATTTTTTGACCTCCAAAAACTGGTCGTGATTTACCGTAGTTATTTTCTAAATATTCAGCGCATTTTTCAATTACTTCCAAAGTATTTACATAACTCTCGTATGCAGTATCTCCCCAAGTAAACAACCCGTGAGAACCTAACATGATTCCGCGTAATTTTTTTCCGTTTTTCTCCGCTTCTTCTAAACAAGCTCTCAATTGAAGCCCTAAGTCAAAGCCTGGACGCTGCCATCCTACCCATCCGATTTCGCCATCAAATAATTCTTCGGTGATTTTTTTACCATCTTTTGCTGCTGCAATAGCAATTGCCGCATCTGGATGCAAGTGGTCAATATGTTTAAACGGTAAAAAACCGTGTAAAGGCGTATCTATAGAAGGCGCTTTTGAAGCTAAATCAAAAATACAGTGGTTGAATAATTCCACCATTTCGTCTTCAAATTCGATTCCGCGGTACACGTTTTCTAAATTACGCAAACGCTCTAAGTATAATGCGGCACAACCAGCTTTAGTCAATGTTCCGATGTCACCACCCGAACCTTTAATCCACATTACTTCTGTATCAGCACCAGTTAAAGGATCTTTATCAGTAATTTTAACAGATGTATTACCTCCTCCATAATTGGTTAATCTCAAGTCAGCTCCTAACAAATTAGAGCGATAAATAAAAAGCGCTACTTCATCTCCTGCTAATTCTTGTGCTTTAGCTTCATCCCAAAGATAGCTCACATGCTTAAAAGTCATATTTTCTGTATTTGTATTTGACATTTGTATAAATATTTATATGTTGGTTGTTTATAATGAATTTCCAATTCCGACTAACACAATCGAGAGAAACATCAAGGCAATTCCTAACAGAAATGTATTGAATGTTTTTTTAGACACTCCGGTCCATTCTTTTAAATAAAATCCCCAAAAATTTGCCGTAAGAATAATGGTTGACATGTGCAAAATCCAAGAACTTGCACCATTTCCGAGTTTACTTTCACCCATTCCGTAAAAGAAAAACTGTAAAAACCACATGGTTCCTGCCAATGCCGAGAACATTACATTTTTGCTAATTGGCGTTGCTTTATTGGTATAATCAGATCCTGTTTTGTTTTTAAAATTTAGATACACACACCAAATAAAGTTGGTGGTCAATCCGCCCCAAAGCAATACTACATACGTTACATTATTTTGAAACAACGGATTAAATCCTTGTCTTACGGCTTCTTCAGCCATTGGTTTACCTGCTTCAATTCCGAAGTTAAAAAATGAACTTAAAATACCCGAAACGATGGCTATTATCAACCCTTTAACAAGGCTAAACTCTTTATCATGTTCTTCTATATCTTTAGCAAAATCTTTTTCTTTAAGAATGCCCGCTTTTCCCAAAATGGCAATACCGACAATGCAAACTAAAACACCCAGTAAAACCAATTGTCCACCTTGGTTCGAAAACATATCTCCGATGGATTCTTTCCCTTGAACCGCATTAAATTGGTAATATATTGGCGGAATCAACGCACCAAAAGCCGAACAAAATCCTAAGGTTATCGAGTTTCCTAACGACATTCCTAGGTAACGAACTCCTAATCCGTAGGTTAAACCTCCAATTCCCCAAATTAACCCCATCGAATAGGTAAACATTTTGATGGTTGGAGAGGCAGTGCTAATAATTTCGGCAAAATTAGGAATGGTAAGATAGGCTGCCAATGGCGGAACAATTAGCCAAGAGAAAATTCCTCCTACCAGCCAATAGCTTTCCCAAGCCCATCCTTTTACCTTTTTGAAAGGCATATAAAAACTCCCAGAAGAAAAACCCCCTATGGAGTGATACAAAATTCCTAGTATTGATTCCATTAAATGTACTTTTTTAGGTTAGTTAGTAATAATTTGGATTGTAAAATAATAGAATAGCTAAAAGAAAACTATCCTGTACTATCCTTTAAACAAATGATTATCACAAAGCCAATTCTTTTTTAGCAAAAAAATTATTGATGAAACAAGCTTTCAAACTCTCCTTTTGTAAGAAGAATTTTGTAAAAAAATTACATTTTGAGAAATATCGATATTTTAGCCCTGATTTTTTTCACTATTAATTATTAAGTGTTTAATTTTAAGCGAATTTTAAAAAAACAACCCCAATTATTTCGAATAACTAATTTTAAGGTATATATTTGGGCAATCGATTACATGTTTAACTTTTTATAAAATTTACAGAATCTGAAGTTGTTTTTTTAATTATAATGAAACAAAACTGTTGACGCACAACCCCAAATCAACACCCTATAAGTTGACGCTCAACTTTATAAATATCCTTATTTAATTTGGATATTCTATAAAGTGATTTTAGTAAAGAAACATTCGAAAAGCGCTTTTTTATGATAAAAATTATTAAAATAGACGAAGATTCTCGTGTGCCGAAATACAAACAAATTGTAGATTCTATTTTAACAAATATCGCTAACGGAAATTTGAAAATAAATCAAAAAATTCCGTCTATTAATAGTTTTAGCGAAGAATTTTACATGTCTCGTGATACGGTTGAAAAAGCATACAACATTTTAAAAGAGCGTAAAATCATTTCTTCGATTCGCGGAAAAGGGTATTATATTACCCGAACCAAATTGGTTTCGAAAGTAAATGTGCTCTTTTTATACAACAAATTGAGCTCCTACAAAATGGCGACTTATAATGCATTTGTAAATGCCATTGGCGCCAATGCACATACCGATTTGCAAATTTACCACTGCGACGAAACACTTTTTCTGAATTTACTTGACAAATACGAAGGAGCCTACGATTACTATATTATTACCACTCACTTTAAAACCGAGGATTTAAAACACTTGAGTTTTACCGATGAAGTCGTGAACGCAATCAATAAAATTCCGAAAGAGAAATTGATTATCATGGATAATATCAAATTAGGAATGGACAGTAGTGTGACTAAAATTTACCAAGATTTTGAAAATGATATTTACAATGCACTTAAAGAAGGACTAGAAAAAATCAAAGCCTACAAACGTTTGATTTTAGTATATCCCGAAAAAGCCGTTTATCCGTATCCGCGCCGAATTTTACATGGTTTTAGAAAATTTTGTGCCGAATTTGAAATTAATTACGAAATCTTACACGAAGTCTACGACGATATTGTATTAAAAAAAGGCGACTTATTTATCACCATCGAAGAATCAGATTTGGTGAATTTGGTAAAACAAATAAAAAGCGAAAAATTAAAACTTGGCAAGGATATTGGAGTTATTTCGTATAACGACACCCCATTAAAAGAGTTGTTGGGCATCACCGTAATGTCGACCGATTTTAAAGTTATGGGCGAAACGGCGGCGAGAATGATTTTAAACAAAGAAATAGGACAAGTTAAAGTGCCTTTTAATTTCATCAACCGCAAATCCATATAAAATTCTAAACAAATAAATACTTTACAAACAAAATGAAACTTAAGTTAACCAAACTATTATTTTTCACATCCGTTGTGGCTCTTACAAGCTGTTCTGAAACGGTTTTGGCTCAAAGCAAAAAAAACACATCCGATTCGTATAGCGGAATTGAGTTTAAAATGAATAAAATTAACGAACCCAAAATTCCGAATAATACGGTAAGCATTGTTGATTTTGGTGCTGTAAATGGCGGCACTACTTTATGTACCAAAGCTTTTGCCGATGCTATAGATGCGGTTTCAAAAAAAGGTGGCGGTAAAGTAATAATCCCTCCTGGAATTTGGCTTACCGGTCCGATTATCTTAAAAAGTAAAATTGAATTACACGCACAACGTGGCGCTTTGATTAAATTTTCTCCGAACAAAGATTTATATCCTTTGGTAGAAACCAGTTTTGAAGGATTGGATACGTGGCGTTGTATTTCGCCTATTTATGGAAAAAACCTAGAAGATGTTGCCTTTACTGGAAATGGTGTTTGGGACGGTTCTGGCGAAGTATGGCGAATGGTAAAAAAAGGAAAACTAACCGAAGGTCAATGGAAAGATTTAGTAGCTTCGGGAGGTGTTTTAAACGATAAAAAAGTAAGTTGGTATCCGTCGCAACAATACAAAGATGCTATTGAAGGTGCCGATCAAAACGTTCGCCCAGATTTAAAAACCAAAGAAGAATTTGAGAAAATTCGTGACTTTTTGCGTCCAGTTATGGTGAGCATTCAAAATAGCAAACGTGTTTTATTTGATGGCCCAGTTTTTCAAAATTCACCTGCTTGGAACATTCATCCGCTTATGATTGAAGATTTAATCATTCGAAATACAACCGTTCGTAACCCTTGGTATTCGCAAAATGGTGATGGACTTGATGTAGAATCATGTAAAAATGTATTGGTTGAAAACTCAAGTTTTGATGTGGGAGACGATGCTATTTGTGTGAAATCAGGAAAAGATAAAGACGGTCGTGATCGTGGTATTCCTTGCGAAAATGTCATCATTAAAAACAACGTAGTGTATCACGGACACGGAGGTGTTACGGTAGGAAGCGAAATGTCGGGTGGTGTAAAAAACATGCACGTTTCAAACTGTTCTTTCATGGGAACTGATGTAGGTCTTCGTTTTAAAAGTACACGCGGTCGTGGTGGTGTGGTTGAAAACATCTACATTTCCGATATTTACATGATTAACATTCCTTCACAAGCTGTATCGTTTGATTTGTATTATGGCGGAAAATCTATTGCTGAAAAATTAGCCGAAGGCGGTGATGCTGTTGCTCAAGCGTCGGTTCCTGTTGATGAAAAAACACCTCAGTTTAAAAATATCGTGATCAAAAACGTTTTTATTGATGGTGCTCAACAAGCTGTATTTTTACAAGGTTTACCAGAAATGAATTTAGAAAACATTCAGATTTCAAATTTAACTGGAAAAGCTGAAAAAGGAGTTTCTATCATTGATGCCAAGGGAATTAAATTGGAGAATTTCAAATTGGATATTAAAGAACCAAACGTTTTCCAGATTTATAATGGTAAAAACATGGTCTTAAAAAACATCGAATTTAATTCAACCTCAGCAAAAGCAGTAACTATTGACGGAAATGCGAGTGAGAATATTCAATTACCATCCAACTTAAAACCTAAAACTGAAATTGGTAAAGCAGTTAAAAAAGGAGCTGTTAAAATGTAACCTCAACCTTTATAAAACCAAAAAAGAGCCGTATCAATTTTAATGATGCGGCTCTTTTTTTTGACCTTTTTTATGATTTTTTATTCTCGAATAATTACAATGGTGGCTTTATAACCCGTCCCTACATTCCATTGATCTACTAAAATCGCTTTGCCTTTGTCGTCGTAAATTTGTAATTCGGCCGTGTTGGGTGCTGCAAAACCTTCGTTTAAGGCTTCGATATCTATTTTATTTACACCAGGCACCAAATCTAATTTTAAACTTTCAAAGTCAGATTCCAAACTTGTTTCGGGCGATACTACTTTATCGTTTAACAAAACCCTCACTTTATCCCCATCTACAAAAGCAGCATCACGAAAACGAACTGTCGAAGTAAACGAATTGGTAGTGAAATTACCTAAAAACTGATTTCTTCGATACAAAACACCCGCCGAATTGCTTTCTTTTTTGTACTTGTTAGTATCTTTAAAAAGCTCGTCAGGATTCACATATAACGGATTGGGATTGGGTGCGACCGCAACCGAATCGATAACTTGTGGTTGCGATTGGGGCGGAATACCTTTTTCAACATTTGCTTTTTTTGGCGGAATCGGTTTGAAATTTTTATTCAGTTCATCCTGAGCGGCTACAGAGCAAATGCTTCCTAGCCCAATTAATATAAACGCAATTTTCTTCATATTTTTCTAATTAATAAAACAACTTTTTGTTTCCTGTTGATTCGTTTTTACGGAATATAAAATCTTCACTTTTTCAAAAAAAAGCATGCATTTAGCTCTTTTTTTAGTTCTATTATAAACCTATAAAAACCATAAATATTGCCTCTCTAATTTTAAAATATTCCTAAAAAAATTCGATTTTATAAAAAAACCTTACTCGTTTTTAAAGCAAACAAGTAAGGTTGGGATGTATAAAACAAAAAATAATAGCTTTAATTGCCTTCCAAACTCAGTGTATAACTGTAGGTATATTGGGGAGCGCTCAATCGATAAGGTGCGTGTGGTAAGGCACCCCAACTGGTATCACCGCCCACTCCACTTTGCAGCAAATCAACCATTAAATATATTTTATTTTCTGGATGCACATCGTTGGTGTGGCGCTGGTTTTTCTTTACCCCTGGATCTAAACTTTCGGCACTAACCGGTAAAGCACTAAAACTAAGAGGTTGCATTCCGCGAATAGTCAAGCTATTCTTTTGATTGCTTAATTGAATCCATCGTGCATCGGTTTTGTTACCACATTCTTGCGGACGAATGTACGACCATGTAAATTGATTGGCTACTTTATCACTATAAATCCCCATGAACGAAGCCGTATTACGGTCGCTATAATTCTCCCAAGGCCCACGCCCATAATATTTCAAATCGAAATAAGCATCCGAAACCTCCATTCGCATGCCAAAGCGTAACATTTCCGGCAATTCTTTCCCTTCTTTATCAATGCTCGCCGTAATATTAATGGCACCGTCAGGCTGCAAAACATACTGTACAGTATATGGAATATCGACATCTTGCAGTTGGTAAACTACCGAAATGGGTAAACCTGCTGCTGTTTTTTTTCCGACCGTAAGCTTTTTTAGTATTGGATTTAAATGTGCCTTTTTCCAGATTGCCGCTTTTTCGGGCAACTTGGCTCCAAAATCATTATCGGTTGGAGCACGCCAAAAATAAGGTGTGGGAAACGCTTCCAAAACTTCGGTGTTTTCTCCCTTTTTATGATAGCTGCTTAACATTCCTTTTTCTAAATCAAAAGTTCCCCTAATTTTTTCAGTCTCAAAAATCAATTTGTTTTTTTTGGTTTTGACTTTTAACGTTCCTGCTTTTTCCATCTTATCCTGATGAAAATAATCGAATGCATTCAATTTAAATTCTTCCCTTGCCATTTCAAAATGAGCCGGGATTAATGGCGTTTCTTTTGAAGTATAGGCATAAACATTCAAATAATATTCGGCTGTATCCTCTATTGAAAATTGAATTGGGATCGCTGTTTCGGCACCCGGTTGTACATTCACCTCAAACATTTCTTCTTGTACAGGAAGACCGTTTTTCAATAAAACCCATTTAAAACGAAACGCATCAAGATTCGTATCATGGTATAGGTTTTTCAAAAAAAGTGATTTGTTTTCATATCGAAACGCAATGTCTTGATAGACTTTTTTAACCTCAAACAAACCTGGATGCGGAATCCGATTGGCATTTACCAATCCGTTGGCGCAAAAATTTTCATCGTGTTGTAAATTTTCGCCACCTAAGTCGCCACCGTAGGCCAAAAACGATACGCCATTTGCATCTTGAGTGGTAAGTCCTTGGTCCACCCAATCCCAAATACAGCCGCCTTGCATTTTTGGACTTTTGGCTATAATATCAAAATATTCCTGAAAATTACCGTTGCTATTTCCCATTGCGTGACTAAACTCGCACATGATGTAAGGACGTTTTTTATCACTTTCAGCATAGTCTTTCATATTTTTGATGCGAGGATACATGGGCGCCACAATATCCGTATTTTCTTCTTCGCCTGCTTGCTCAAACATAACCGGACGATGGGGTTGGTTTTGTTTCAACCAACGGTAAGCCTCATGAAAAACAGGGCCATTTCCGCATTCATTTCCCATGCTCCAAATAATAATGGAAGGGTGGTTTTTATTTATAGCCACCATTCGTTTTATACGATCTAAATGTGCTGGAGCCCACTCGGGCAAATAAGCCGGGTGCACTGTTTTATCAAAATTGCCTTGTAAATTGGCACCCATGCCGTGGGTTTCAATGTTGGCTTCGTCTACGACTAAAAACCCAAATTGATCGCATAACGTATAGAAATACGGGTCGTGAGGATAATGCGACATCCGAATGGTATTGATGTTGTTTTGTTTCATCAAAGCCAAATCTTTCAACATCAGTTCCCGATTGGGTGTATGCCCATTAATGGGATCGTGTTCGTGAATATTCACACCATTTACCATCAGTGGCTTGCCATTCAATAACAATTGTGCGCCTTTAATTTCGACAGATCTAAATCCCGTACTACCCGAAATTACCTCTTTTTCGCCTTTTTCGCCTTGCCATGAAATTAGGTAACAATACAAATTAGGTGCTTCTGGAGACCATTTTTTAACCGATTTTAATTCCGTATTAAACGTTAAGGTTGTCTTTTTCAGGTTTATTTGCTGCGTTTCCGAAAAAACCTCTTTACCCGAATCATCCAAAAGGCTAAAGGTAAGTGTGCCCGGTTCCTTTGCTTTATTAGCCTTAAATAGTTTCAAATGAACCATAGCTTTCAATATTCCGTTGGTGTATTGGCTGTCTAAATTGGAGGCAATATCATAATCCCAAACCGAAACAGCGGGCATGGCCTGCAACCAAACATCGCGCTCAATACCACTTAAGCGCCAAAAATCTTGATCTTCTAAATAACTTCCATCATGCCAACGTGTTACTTGCACGGCCAAGGTATTTTCACCCTTTTTTAAAAAAGGAGTTACGTCAAATTCAGCGGGTGTTTTGCTGGCTTTGGTCATCCCTACTTCTTTGCCATTCAAAAAAACCTGCGCATAGCCACTAATAGAACCAAAATGCAAAATAATTGTTTTATTGTCCCAATTTTCGGGAACGGTAAAGGTTTTGCGATAACTGCCTACCGGATTATAATCACCTTTTATAAATGGTGGATTTTTAGGAAAAGGGTATTTTACATTGGTATAAATAGGAATGTCGAATCCTTGTAATTCCCAGTTTGACGGAACAGCAATCGTTTTCCATTCCGCATCGTTATACTTTTCAGCAAAAAAATTGGTCGGTTTTTGCGAAGTGTGTTTTACAATATTGAATTTCCATTCGCCATTGAGACTTTTAAAAAAAGGAGAAGCAGTTGGTTCTTGTTTTATGGCCGCTTCTTTGCTCGTATAGATAATAAAATTAGCGTGACCTTCTAACTTATTGCGATCTAAAACAGTTGGATTTTCCCATTCGTTTTGCTGCGCAACAATTAAGTGCATCACCCACAAAAAACAAAAGCTGAGTCTTCTTTTCATAATTTTCAACATCTAAAACAATGGGCGTATTTAGGGTTTTTTTTGAGCCGATTTCGGAATTTCGATATAATCCCGGAGTTCACAACCTTTGGTTTTTTTGATACTTTTTGCCGCAACCCAAGCATTAAAATCGGCTCCTTCGGCTCCGGTATGTGTATGGTCTTTTGGGAAAAAACTAGCCACTTTTTCTTTGCCTAATTTTTCATATTCTTCGGCAATTAAAACATTCAAATCGATGAAAGGCGCTTTTTGATTTTCGGCTGCAATTTTAGACCATTTGTTGTAACTCTCGTCTCTAAGTTCTGGCTTTCCTTTGGGCCATTCGTTGCGAACAGTTTGGCTCATCACAATCGGGATTGCTCCTTTTTCGCGTGCTTCTTTGATGTATTTTTCAATGTAAGCGCCAAAAGTATGTACCGTTTCGTTGATACTATCGGCACGATTTACCACACGAGTTTCGGTTCCATTTCCGGGTAAAGAACCACGGTATTTTTCAGAGTCTATTTTTCCAGCATCATTATGCCCAAATTGGATAATGACAAAATTCCCAGGTTGCAATTGCTCACGGACTTCCTTCCATAATCCTTCGTAATCATACGTTCGGCTACTGCGACCACCACGAGCTTTGTTGATTACTTCAATGCGCATGGTATCGACATATTTTGGAAACGCAACCCCCCAACCCACAGCATTTGGGTTACCGTTATTGTTTGCCATGGTAGAATCGCCAATTAAGAATACTTTTTTCTTCGCTGGAAGTTTAATTTTCGGATTTTTTAAAAGGTATTTTTTTAAAGAATTAGTGCTTTTTTCTAATTGAGTAGCAATGGTTGTGGCAGCTAAAACGGCTCCTTTTGCTGATGGATGCGTATGGTCTTTTTCGTAAAAATAAGTTCCCATTACTTTTTCCTGACCCACTTTATCCAAAGCCAATGACATGTTTTCATTCAAATCGATGAAAGTTACTTTTTCCTGTTCGGCAATTTGTTTTGCCCACAAACCATACGAATCGTTGTTGCGAATGACTTTTCCATCTTTCCAATCATTTCTTGGAATAGGCGAAAAAATAATCGGAATCGCGCCTTTAGATTTAGCATCTTTTACCAATTTGCGGATGTACCAACCATAACTGTGTACGATTTCGTGCTGTTTGGTTAGTAAATTATCAATTTCTTCGGTTTCATTTCCTATTCCTTTAAAAGTTCCGCGTGCACGAACGGTATCGTTTATCGGACCATTATCGTTATGTCCAAACTGAATCAACACATAATCTCCTTTTTTGAGTTGTTTGAAAACCGGTTCCCATAAACCTTTAGTTTGAAAACTTCGACTACTCGTTCCGCCCAAAGCATGATTCTGAACCGAAACTTTTGTTGTATCTAAAAACTGACCGATAAAATCGCCCCAGCCCCAAAGTCCGCCGTCTCCTTTACCACTTCCGTTTTTTACTGTCGAATCGCCTACGCAATATACAGTTGGTTTGGTTTCTTTTTTGGTTTCAAAATTTAGAAAAAGTGCAGTAACGCACAGTAATACTGTTATTTTTAAAAATTTCATATTAATTTTTTTAATAGGTTCTCGACTGCGCTCGAACTGACAATAACTGTGTGTCACATCGAGCGCAGTCGAGATGTTTTTTTAATTTCTAAAATCAAATAATAAATTCATAGTAATTCCGTCATCGCCATTTTTAATTCGGATGTTGGTTGGTTGGCTAGATGGTCCTTGTTGTTCCAATGGTTTGAAAGATCGCATCGCCGGAATTTCATACATAAAGGACAAATCACCTTCTGGGAATTTCGGTTGCGGATAACTTCCTGGCAACGCATGTTTAGGTTCATCTGGCGTGAAAACTCTAAAGGTTACATTTTCTGAAGCACTAAAAACTTTAAACGAATTAGTTCCTGCTTCTAAATTAGCTCCAAATAAATTGGCGTGGTAGCCTTTGAATTCAGGATAAATCAAATTATCAAAACTTTCGCCTGTAATGGTATTGTTATACTCTTTGTGCCAAACGCCGTAAGTTGCTCCTTTCATACGGTTTTTCCAAACGTGGTAAGGTCCTTTTCCAAACCATTTCATACCAGTTACACCTTGTTCTGGGTAGCTAAAAGTGATTCCGAATTTATCGATTTTATCATCAAAAGCAGCTCCGTCAAAACCGCCATTATTGGTAGCATTTGTCAAAGCTCGTAAATCCATTTTTACACGACCATCGGCTTCCATTGTCCAAATAACAGAATGTAAAGCACCATTATACAAAACGGTACAAACGGCTTTGTCACCAATTTGCTCTGTTTTGATTTCTTTAAAAGTAGCTTTCATCCCAATTGGGCGTGGACCTTGTGTAAGCGGAATGGTATTTTTTTCGTTTTTAACCGAAAGGACTTCCCCAGTTGAAGCATCTAAAACCAATTCCACTTTATTTGCTGAAAGTACGATTTGATTGCCTTCTTTTTTTACAGTAGCTTTTGCATTTGTTTTTTCTGCCAATATGAATTTTTCTGCAAAATAATCTGCTTTATGAATTGGCCAAGACCAAGTGTAAATTTCGCGACCGTGTTGGTCTTTGGCCGAAATCTCTAGAAAATCTCCATGAAAGAAAGCATCATTCACTGGAATTGAAATTTTTCTGGTTTCTCCCGGTTCCATACTTGGAATTTCGATTTTTCCTGAGGCTATACTTTTGGCTTGATTATTTCCGTAAAACAAATTTTTATCAGCCTGCATCACGCGATATTCCATTTGGCAGGTATTCAAATTGCTGAACAAATAATCGTTGGTGATTAAAATTTTGCCATCGAATTTCTCCGTGATTTGAAAAGGAACAAACTGAATAGGCGCCCAAATTTCTTTAATCGCATAAAAACTTCCTTCTCGCTCACGATGTGGCCCTAGAATTCCATCAGCAGCCAAAGAACCTTTGGAATCAAATTTTTCGGCTCCTGTCCAATCCGAACGAAAAACGGCTTCATCAACCATCGCCCAGATAAAAGCTCCTGCAAAAAGCGGACTTTCTTTATAGCGTTTCCAGAAATCTTCAAGTGCTGCTCCACCACCATTGTCGTAGGTAGCATGCATGAATTCGGTTGGGAAAAATACATTTTCACCTTGATTAAAACGATGCACTCCTGTTAAATACGTTGGATAATGATGTGCATCCCAGCCATTAAAATCGGCCCAAGGATGAATCACAATTCTTTTTTGAGGATCGTATTGTTCAAAAACTTTATCGACATCGTAGTTCCATCCGCCTTCGTTTCCGTTGTCCCAAATAATCACCGAAGCATGATTGACATCACGTTCTACGGTTTCTTTCACCAATTTGGTTCCAGTTTTGGTATCGTAAGCATTTTGCCAGCCCGCCAATTCATTCAAAACAAAAATTCCCAATGAATCGCATGCTTCTAAGAAATGCGAATCGGGAGGGTAATGTCCACGAACCGCATTCATATTCATATCCTTTAATAAATTTACATCCATCACGCTCAGTCGTTTGCTGGTACAGCGTCCGCCTTCCGGCCAAAACGTATGACGGTTAACCCCTTTCATCTGAATTTTGGTTCCGTTAACGTAAATTCCGTCTTTCTTTTTAAATTCTAATGTTCTAAAACCAATACGTTTTTCGAACTCGTGAACGGATTTTCCGTTTTCCTTTAAAGTTAATTTCAATGTATATAAATTCGGACTCTCAGGATTCCAAGGTTCAACGCCATCCCATTTGGTTTTTATAATTTCCTGAGTACTTCCTTTTTTGATATTGAAAGAATTTGTTGCAAAAGTTTTTCCGCCTTTTACTCCAACAATTGTAGCCTCAACTTCAACATTTTTAGAAATATTTTCTAAATCTAAAGTTGCTGCCAAAGAACCATCCATTTTGGCATCTACAGCAATATGCTCGATGTGTGCTTTGGGAGCAACTTCTAACCAAACCGGACGATAAATTCCGCCAAACAACCACCAATCGGCTTTGCGTTCAGCAGCATTTACAGATTTGTTAGCAGAATGTTTCCAAACGTGAACTTCTAAAGTGTTTTTAGCTCCGAATTTTAAAAGTTTGCTAATATCATATTTGAATTCATAAAAACCACCCTGATGAATTTCGCCCGCCAGTTTGCCGTTTACTTTTACTTCGGTATCGGTCATGGCTCCACCAAAAACGATGGTGATGTCTTTATTTTTATAATCGGCTGGAACCTCAAATTCGTATTTGTACAAACCCTCTTCCTTGCTCGGTTCTTTTTGATTCAATTCTTTGTACCAACGGCCATAGGTGTATTCGCCAAAACCTTCTAATTCCCATTGCGAAGGCACATTTATTTTAGACCAGGTTTTACTTTTATTGCCATCAGTACAATAAAAATCCCATTGTACAGGATGTTCAAAATCTTTTCCGGAAAGGAGAATTTTTTCGGTTTGTTGTGCCCAGTTTTTTTGACAAGGAACTGCCGTTACTAAAGCCAAAAGTAAAACTTGAAGAGACTGTTGTATTTTCATTTAAAGAGATTTAGATATTAGTTCCCATCTGGTTTTTCGATTTGATAACGAGAACTCAAAGGTAATGTCCAACTCGAAATATAGTTGGGTTTTGAAGGGCTATAATCCGGTGTTTGTTTGGTAATGCACTTTTTTAAAGGCAGATTCAAATCACGAATGCCCTCGATGACGCAAAGTGCAATTTCATTGGCTCCAAAATCATTGAAATGCGTGTTGTCTTCTAAAGCCTTCGTTTGACCCGGAAATGTATTAGCGGGATATTGCACAAAGGCTTTTCGCGAAGGTTCGTTGCCCCATTTTTCGTATAAAACCGTCGTTTTTTCAGTTAAATCAATGAGAGGTACATTTAATTTTTTGGCTACGGCTCTCATAGCATCAGGAAAATCACCATGTGTAGGTCGCAATGTTTTTTTATCTTCATTAAAAGCACGACGTTGCGTTGGCGTTACCAATACCACCTCGCCGCCTTTTTGTTGCGCTTGTTGGGTAAACTCAACCAATAAATCGGAATAGGAATTCCAGGCACTATTTTCTTCCCCTTTGTGTTTTTCGTCATTATGACCAAATTCGATAAACACGTAATCACCTTTTTTTAGTTGTGAAAGGATTTTTTTGAATCGATTACTTCCTTTAAACGATTTTAACGAAGCGCCCGACGAAGCATAATTCGCTACAACCACATTTGTATCAAAAAACGACGTAATCATTTGCCCCCACGATGCCCAAGGTTCTACATCTTGATCGGTAACGGTGGAGTCGCCAGCCAGAAAAACAGTAGTCACATTTGAAATTGGTTTGATTTCAATTTCCTGAATAGTGCCATTTCCTAAAAATTCCAACGTGAGTTTGTCGTCCCAATTCAATTCTGTTTTTTCGCGGTCTTTTAATTGTACTACCGACGAATTGTCGATTTTCACATTTCGGATATTAACGTTAAATGTAAATTGTTTAAAATTCCCTTTCGAAATCGGGACTTGATTGACCATTACTCGCTTCGATTCGGCTTTTATCGTTACCTCCGAATGGCTTTTTTCATTTCCCATTTTTACTGTTACGGCATAATTCCCTTCTGGAACAGCTATCGAAAAATAGGTACTTTTTTCAAAACTTACTCCATTTTTTGAAAATGAAGCATTGTTTTCCGTTTCAAAATCAAATCCAAATCCTTTTTCATTCGAAAAAGTTGCGGCCGAAAGAACAGCAGTTTTATTTTTATGACTGGCATTTGCTTCAAAATTAAAAATAAGCGGAATAGGCTTGCTTTTGGATTTTTGGAAATTCTTACCACAGACAACTAACGAAAAGGCGCCGATAAATAAGACCAATAATAAGTGCTTCAAATTATACATGTTTTTGGGTTATTGTGAACAGTTTTCAAATCTAATAGTTCAGTTTTAATATACTATCCTGTACTATGAGGTGCGTATTTTGTTAAAATAATAATGACTTACTAATTAAATCGGGTAAGTACAGGATACAATACGATTTTAAAACTTAGATATTGCGTAATTAATTATTATAAAAAATTGGTATTCCTTTATTCTTTTTTTCACTAACCATAATTTTATAGGATTTTAGATAAGAATAAAGAAAACAACAAATGGTTTAAAGCGCCCTAAACAATGATAAAAATTAAAACGATTTCCTTTATATGGCTGTTTATGTGTTCGCTGATGGTATTGGGACAGAGCTCTCAAAAGGCGGCTATACCAATGCGGAAAATTCATTATAAACCAGATGGAAATGGATTTGTATTAAAAAATGGTACTCGAAAATTCAATCGTGCCTTATATGGTTCGAATACAGGTTTCCGAGTTGAAACTGGCGATTTACCCGAATTTGCTATGTACTTGCCGGGAATGGGAGGTAATTTTAAATTGGGATTCGGCAATGAAAATCAAAGTAAATGGCTGACTGAATTTAAACAAATTGCAACCCGTTACGCAAACGGAAAAATGTATTACTCGGTAAAAGATGATGCTTTTGGAAAAGTTGAAATCCTGTTGGAAGTGGTTGCTATGACTAATAAAGAAGGTTTTGTGTTGAAAGCAAAAGTTCAAAACGCAAATCCAAAACAAGCCTTATTTTGGGCTTTTGGTGGAGCAACAGGAAAGAAATTTAGCCGTGATGGCGATATTGGCGCCGACCCCGAATCGGTTTTTTACCTACAACCAAACTATTGCAAAGGGAATGTTTTTGACTTGAAAAAAAATGATTTTGTACTGCATTTTGGTTCCGAAGCGAACAAAAAGAAAACAGGAAATGACAAACAAGTTCAAGGTTTTTTTCCCGATTCGAAAGTTAAATTAGCCAACGCAAACGAACAGAATTCGCCTATTGTATTATTTTCTTCTTCAAAATCAGATTTAAATTGTATTTGTGGAAAATTAGATGCAAAAACAGAAGAGACTTATTATTGGTTGTTTTCACCAGAAATTAATTCTGATAGCCTTTCTCAAAAGGAAATTGCCGCTTTATTTGAGTCAGCTTCTGCCGATATGTTGGCTTTGGCCAATCGCATCAAAGTAAAAACCCCCGATCCCTATATCAATACCTTAGGTTCGGCTTTGGCTATTGCTGCCGATGGTATTTGGGAAAGTCCAGCCTATTTGCACGGAGCCATTGCGTGGCGCATGCACCTCAATGCTTGGCGTGGTGCTTATGTGGCCGATCCGTTGGGTTGGCATGATAGAGCGAAAACGCATTTTACGGGTTACAGTAAATCGCAGGTTACAGAGCCAGCAACGGGTCCTGTGGTTTTTGATGCAGAGCGTAATTTAGCACGTCAAAAAGAGGAAATGGGAACTTCAATGTTTAGCAGTGGATATATTAGTCGAAAGCCAAACAACAACACAATTGCACATCATTATGATATGAATTTGGTTTTTTTCGATCAAATGTTGCGTCATTTTAAATGGACGGGAGATACCGAATTTATGAAAGAAATGTGGCCGGTTTTGAATAGGCATATCGATTGGGAAAAACGAAATTTCGATACCGACAAAGATGGTTTGTACGATGCGTATGCTACGATTTGGGCGAGTGACGCCTTGCAATACAGCGGTGGTGGTGTAATCCATTCTTCGGCTTATAATTATTATTCGAATAAAACATTGGCATCGGTAGCTCAAACTTTAAATAAAGAGACCGCTTCATTTTCTTCCGAAGCCAGTAAAATTGAAAAAGCGATTGCTGATAAACTTTGGATTCCCGAAAAAGGAATTTTTGCCGAGTATAAAGATGCTTTGGGAAAACAATTATTGCATGATTCACCAGCAATTTGGAGTATTTACCACACGATTGATTCTGAACTTGGAGATCCTTTTCAGCAATACCAAATGCTTCGTTATGTGGATACTCAAATTCCGCACATTCCGATTCAGGTGGATGGTTTGGATAAAACCGATTTGTACATGATTAGTACCACCAATTGGCAACCTTATGATTGGTCGATTAACAATGTGGCATTGGCGGAACAATTGCATACTTCTTTGGCGTATTGGCAAGGAGGAAATGCTGAAAAAGCCTTTACAATGTGGGAAAGTGCTTTGGTCGAAAGTATGTATTTGAGTCCATCTC
Organism: Flavobacterium agrisoli; assembly: GCF_016522065.1. Classification (GTDB taxonomy): domain Bacteria; phylum Bacteroidota; class Bacteroidia; order Flavobacteriales; family Flavobacteriaceae; genus Flavobacterium; species Flavobacterium agrisoli. The sequence goes on from NZ_JAEHFV010000002.1 coordinate 68,459, forward strand.
CAGGTGGATTTGAACAGTTGACGTATCAGGATGCCATGCGTGGCGAATTGTACCGTGACTTTGCCGATCCTATCGGAATGGCAGCACGAACTTTGGTCGAAGGATTGTACGGAATTCAGCCCGATGCTTTGGCAAAACAACTGACAATTAAACCCGGATTTCCTGAAAAATGGGATTCGGCTTCGCTTGAAATTCCAGATATTTCATTTGCTTTTAAAAGAGAAAAAAATACCGATTCCTACGAAATCAGCAATCGTTTGAAATCTAAAATGGCTTTGAAATTCATCATCAAAGGAATTGCTGAAAAAATAGATAACATTACCATTAATGGAAATAAAACGAATTATTCAATTACCAAAAACGGAATCGGAAAACCAGAAATTATCATTGAAGCGCCTTTTGCAGAAAAATATTCCATTGTAATTAATTGGGAAGAAAAAGCTTTGGAGCAACCTAAAATAAAAGAAAATTACAATCCAAAAGATGTTTTTGTATTCGAAACTAAAATGGCAAAAATCATTGCTATCAATGACCCGCAAAAAGTTTTGAGTTCAATTTCAAAGAGTGAAAATAAAATTACAGCAACAATAAATGGATTAGGAAATAAAACACTTTTTGTGCAATTGCAACAGGGCGAAATGACTTGGTGGCAACCTGTTTTCATTGATTCAAAACCAAGTGTTGAAATTGCTTCAAATGAAATCAAGGCTAATGAATTGTTACTTTCTATTCAAAATAATTCGGATAAAAATGTTTCTGGAAATTTGATTTTGAATTCATTTGAAAAAGAAATAACCATCAAAGCAAACAGTGTTGAAACCATTTCTATTCCGTTGAAAAATTTCGTTACAGGTACCAATAAGTTGCAATTGAAAACTAATACTTCGGGTAATTTGAATTTATCATTTACCAATTGGGACATTCCAAATCAAGAAAAAACAAAGTTCGAAAAAGTAGATTTGAATGCTTTTTTTAATGCGAAAGTAACCGATATTTTTAAACAGAAATACCTAACACCTCGTCCACAAAGTCCGACCTTACAATTGCCAACTCAAGGAATCGGAAATTGGTGTTATCCTTTTATAAAACCTGAAATTGATGATTCGGGATTACGTTCAAAAACCGTAAACAATGAATTTAAAGTGAATGAAAAGTTAGTTTTTCAAACCCCTTCCGAAGCTTCAAAAAACAATATCGTTTTTACTTCACAGTGGGATAATTTTCCAAACGAAGTAAGTATTCCGTTAAAAGGCAAAGCCTCGCATTTGTATTTGATGATGGCGGGTTCTACCAATCCGATGCAAAGTCGAATGGTAAATGGTAAAGTGATCGTAACTTATACCGATGGTTCACAAGAGATTTTAGAACTCAAAAACCCACAAAACTGGTGGCCAATTGAACAGGATTATTTTATAGATGGAAAAGCTTTTATGACAAATGCGCCAAAACCGCCAAGAGTGTATTTGAAATCGGGTGAAGTATCCAGAACTTTTTCAGATTATACGAGCATCAAAGGATTTTCGAATTATGCTATTGATGGTGGAGCCGGAACGATTTTGGATTTACCGTTGAATCCATCAAAAAAACTAAAAAGCCTTTCAATAGAAACCATTACCAATGATGTGGTGATTGGGTTGATGGGGGCGACTTTAATCAGATGAATTAAGTAAAAATAATTAAAAAAATCTGCTAAATCTGCTGAATCTGCGTGCAATTTTATAAAAGTGATGTACAACAGGAATTAAAAATATACAAAGGATTAAGAGTCCTATTTTAAAATTTAAAACATGAAAAAATATTCAATCATTTACATTTTTCTTTTTTCAGTTGATGTGGTGATTGGTTTGATGAGTGCGACTTTAATCAGAGAATAAATGGAGAGAAGAGATTTTATAGGAACTACAATTTTAGCTTCGCTATCGGCATTTATTCCAGTCGAAGCTCGTAATTTTTTGATTTTAGAAAGCGATCCAAAACTTTCCGAATTTGAAAAAAGCTTAAGTCCTGTTGGAAGAGCATTAGAATTTGAAGATTATTACGTTTGGTGCAACAGTCCTATTGAAGGTCCTGATGGAAAAATTCATGTGTTTTTTTCGCGTTGGCCTAAAAGCAAAGGAATGGGCGGTTGGTTAAATGGCTGTGAAATTGCTCATGCCGTTGCCGAAAAACCAGAAGGCCCTTACGAATATGTGAGCACGATTTTAGCTCCTCGCGGAACTGGATTTTGGGACGGAACGACTTGTCATAATCCCAGTATTCATTTTGTAGAGGGTAAATATGCATTGTTTTATTTAGGAAATTCTAATGGAAAATTCGATACCAAAAGAATAGGTTTGGCAACTGCTGATTCTCTTTATGGCCCTTGGGAACGACCAAATGAACCTTTGTTACAACCTGGAAAAGAGGGAGAATGGGACGATTATATAACAACGAATCCTTCCTTTTTAAAACATCCAAATGGAGAATATTGGTTGTATTATAAATCGTTGGACAAAGAAGGATATGTACATCCAAAGTTTAATATAAAAGGGAATCGAAAGTATGGTTTGGCGATTTCAAAATCTTTAAATGGACCTTATGAAAGATACTCCGGCAACCCAGTAATCGATTTTCATAAAATGGGAAATAACCAACAATGCGAGGACGCTTTTGTTTGGTATGAAGATAAAAAATTCAAGATGTTGGCTCGAGACATGGGCGTTTTCGGTATGGACAAAGGTTTGTATATGGAGTCGAAAGATGGCAAACATTGGTCAAAACCACAAATTGGCTATCAGGAACTCAGTAAATATATTACACAACCCGATGCTCCAAAACATTTAAATCGCTACGGACGTTCTGAACGACCACAACTATTATTTCAAAAAGGAAAACCAACCTATTTGTTTACGGCTTCGCAAGGAGGAAAGTACGAAACTGCCTCAGCATTTATTTTTAAAATCAATTAATATAATCAGAATATGAAATCATTTTTTCAATTTAAAGTCAACATTCTTTTTTTACTTGGTATTGCTTTAAGTGGCATTGCCCAACAAAAAATCGACCGTAAAGCAGTAGTTACACGACATGATGTCAAGATTACAGAAATCGATACGTTGGCTTCTCTAAGCGTCGGAAATGGGAAATTTGCCTATACAGTTGATGCTACAGGATTGCAATCTTTTCCTGAAAAGTATCAAAACGGTGTGCCATTAGGAACCCAAGCCGAGTGGGGTTGGGATAGTTACAAAAATGTAAATGGCTATAAATTTTCGGAGACTTTAAAAGAAGTAGATCAATACGGAAGAAAAATTTCGTATTCCACACAAATTAAGGAACCAAAACATAGTAAAGAGGCGGTGGAGTGGTTTCGTCAAAATGCACATTTATTACAATTGGGGAATATTGGTTTGGAGATTACCAAGAAAGACGGAAGTTTAGCTAAACCCGAAGACATCAAAGCCATCAATCAGAAACTGAATTTATGGACAGGAAAAATCGAAAGCCTTTTTGAAGTAGAAGGCACTGCTGTAAAAGTTATTACGGCTTGTCATCAAGAGAAAGATGTTTTAGGATTTCAAATCGAATCGGATTTGATTCAACAAAAAAGGCTAAAAGTTCGCGTTCGTATTCCTTATCCAACAGGACTTTGGGGCGATATGGGAACCAAATGGGAAGAAAAACAGGATGTAGCGATCTCAACAGTTGCCATTGAAGGAACTGAAATGGGGAAAAAATGGGGAGGAAAATTAAACTATAAAAGCAATCTGAAAATCAAGAATAAATCGGAGGCAACGATCATTCATCCGATGGATAGTATTTCGTATGATATTAATTTGAAATGGAAAGGAACAGCTCAAATTGCCGAAAAGCAAGCACATTATTTTTTGATTTCGCCTTCACAAAGTAAGGTTTTTGAGTTGAGTGCTGAGTTTATTTTAACCCAAAAAAATAAAGGTGCCGTTCCAGCATTTGCTGAGGTTGAAAAAAGTTCGGTTGCAGGTTATGATAAATTCTGGAAAAGTGGTGCAGCGGTAGATTTTGCTGGAAGTACAGATCCTCGTGCCAATGAATTGGAACGCAGAGTGGTGTTGTCACAATATTTGACCAAAATTCAATGTGCAGGTTCTATGCCTCCACAAGAAACAGGTTTAACGTACAACAGTTGGTTTGGGAAACCGCACTTGGAAATGCATTGGTGGCATGGGGTTCATTTTCCGCTTTGGGGAAGACCAGAATATTTAGAGAATACGTTAGGGTGGTATGAAAATGCTTTTGATAAAGCTAAAAAAATAGCAAAAAGACAAGGTTTTGAAGGAGCCAGATGGCAAAAAATGACCGATCCTGATGGTAACGAAAGTCCGTCATCGGTAGGGGCGTTTTTAATTTGGCAACAGCCCCATTTTATCACCTATGCAGAGTTGTTATATGATGCGTCAAAATCTGAAGCCACTTTGAAAAAATACAGCGAACGTGTTTTTGCTACCGCCGATTTTATGGCTTCGTTTGCTTTTTATGACACAGAAAAAAAGAAATATAGGTTGGGTCCCGGTGTGATTCCGGCTCAGGAGCGTTTTGTAGCCATGCAAACGTTCAACCCAACGTATGAATTAGCCTACTGGAATTGGGGTTTGAAAACTGCCATCGAATGGAAGAAAAGAATGAACCAAGCTGTTCCTCAAAAATGGGAAGCCGTTCTAAAAGATTTATCGCCTTTACCAATACAAAACAATGTGTATTTGGCGACTGAAAGTGCTACCGATTCTTATACAAATCCAGAGTTTAAAACCGATCATCCTTCGGTTTTAGGAACTTTCGGAATGCTTCCTGAGACTTCTTTGTTGGACAAAAAAATCATGAAAAACACTTTCGATTTGGTTTGGGATACCTGGTCTTGGCAAAAAACTTGGGGTTGGGATTTTCCAATGACAGCTATGTCGGCGGCTCGTTTGGGATTACCTAATAAAGCGATCGATGCCTTATTTATGGATATTACCACCAATACTTATCTCAAAAACGGACACAACTACCAATCGGAAAGACTAACGCTTTATCTACCAGGAAACGGTGGTGTTCTTACTGCTGTTGCGATGATGTGTGCAGGTTGGGAAGGTTCTGTGGGAGAAAATCCAGGTTTCCCGAAAGATGGAACTTGGAAGGTGAAAAGCGAAGGTTTTCAAAAAATGTTTTAGCTTTTCAACTAAACCTTCTTTATTAAATTCAGTCTAATAAAGAGCTTTTAATAAACTATTTAACTTAAACCAACCAAATTATGAAATACAATAAAATGTTTTTCCTGATACTACTTTTCGTAAGTTTCTCGGCATTTTCACAACGGCAAATGGAAAATCTAGACCGTGGACTTGTAGCCATCAAACAAAAGGATGGTGTAGTAGTGAGTTGGCGTGTTTTGGGAACTGATACGGATGATTTGGCTTTTAATTTATACCGAAAGAGTAATGATGCAAAACCGATTCGATTGAATGAAAAACCCATTTCCGGAGCTACTTTTTTTATCGATAAAACAGCGAAAGGGAATGAAACTAACGAATGGTTTGTAAAAACGATTGAAAAGGGAAAAGAGCAAGATTCAAAAGGAAGTTTTGTGATCATAGCCAATTCGGAGTCGAAAAACTACGTTTCCTTGCCGTTAAAAAAGATTGAAGGATATGCACCCAATGATGTTTCCGTTGGGGATTTAACTGGCGATGGGCGTTACGAATTAATCGTTCACATGACTGGGAAAGGTCATGACAACTCACATAAAGGTCTTACCGATCCCCTTATTTTTCATGCTTATACGCTAGAAGGAAAATTGCTTTGGGAAATAAATTTAGGTAAAAATATACGTGAGGGAGCGCATTATACGCAATTTATGGTGTATGATTTGGATGGTGATGGAATTGCCGAAATGGTTTGCAAAACGGCCGATGGAGGTATAGATGGAGAAGGAAATAGTATTGGAGATGCTTCAAAAGATTATCGTGATTTGGATGAAAAATCACCTACTTACGGTAAGATTTTAAAAGGACCAGAATACCTAACGGTTTTTGATGGACGTACCGGGAAAGCTGTTTCTACAGTAGATTATATTCCAGAAAGAGGAGATTTACGTGGCTGGGGTGGTTTTGGAGGAAACGGGCATAGTGATAATACAGGAAATCGTGCTGATCGTTTTACGGCTTGTGTGGCCTATTTAGACGGAGTGCATCCAAGTGTGGTGATGTGCCGAGGGTATTACGGCAGAACCGTGTTAGCTGCCTGTGATTTTAAAAACGGAAAGTTAAAGTCTCGTTGGGTTTTTGACAGTAAAGACGGAAAAAATCCATATTCGGGTCAGGGGAATCACGGACTTTCTGTAGCCGATGTTGATAATGACGGAAAAGATGAAATTATTTTTGGTGCTATGGTGGTAGATGATAATGGGAAAGGTTTGTTTACAACCGGTCTACGTCATGGAGATGCGTTACATGTGAGTGATTTGGATTTAGACAATCCAGGTTTAGAAGTCTTTGGTGTACATGAATTAGAAGATGGTACTAAAGGTTTGGGAGCCGCTTTATACGATGCTAAAACGGGTAAAATTTTATTTTCAGGTTCACCTAATCAAGATGTTGGTCGAGGTGTGGCCGATAATATTGTAGCGGATAAAAAAGGAGCGCAATTGTGGTGGTCGGGTTCCAAAGGGCTGTTTGATACCAAAGGGAATCGATTAGGAGATGCTCCACGAGCCGCTAATTTTGTGATTTATTGGGATGGTGACACTTCAAGGGAAATTTTAAATTCCAATTATATTGATAAATATGGAAAAGGAAGATTATTTACTGCCGAAGGAGCTTCTTCAAATAATGGAACCAAGTCAACGCCTGCTTTATCGGCTGATATTTGGGGAGATTGGCGAGAAGAACTAATTTTGCGAAGCAGTGATAATTCGGAATTACGAATTTATACCACAACTATTCCAACCGATGTTAGACAATATACTTTGATGCACGATCCGCAATACCGTTTGAGTATTGCTTGGCAAAATGTGGGGTATAATCAGCCACCGCACACGAGTTTTTATATGGGTTATGGTATGGAAAAAGCGCCAAAACCGAATATTGTGTTGGTGAAGAAGAAGAATTAATCATATTTGGTAAAAAAGCAACTCAAAAAGGGTTGCTTTTTAGTTTCACTCCAGTTCATAATGAAATATCCTTTTCTTTTTAGAAATTAAAAAATTGATATAAAAATCAATTCTAAATTTTGACAAGATTTTTCCTTAAATTAGATGCGTTTTTTAAATGAATATCCTAAAAATAGTATCAAAATCAATTCTTTATGAAAAAATCAATCTTAGTTTTAGTAACAATTGGGCTTTTGGCTTCTTGCAAAAAGTCGGCAGAAACTACTCCTGCTCCCGAAACACCAGAAACTACAACGGTAGACATCCTACAAAAAAAGCCAACGGGTGTTTTAAAAAATGGTGATGCTACCGCCGAAAATCCAGCCTTTACAGAAACAGGAGGCGAAGTAGCCACTTGGGACAATATCGTACGCGCAGAAACGGCCAAGTATTTTGCAGCAGAACAAATTGAAAGCGGCACCAACAAATTTCGTCATGAACGAAGCGGTATCGATTTAAAAAACCAAACGGTTATTCGTTCCAATTTTGATCTTATCTATTCGTATGCGGTTTATGATATTTCAGGTGGATTAAAAATTACTGTTCCTCCTTACGATTTGTATCATATTGTGCATGTCTTAGACGAAAATTCGGTAACCATTGGCGTTTGTTATCCAGGAAAAACACTTGAATTAAAAGCCAGCGATGCCACTTACGGAAGTCATGTTTACTTGTTTATGCGTACCCAATCTCGCAGCAATGATGCAAAAGGAATGGAAGAAATGCGCAAACGACAAGATGCAGTTGTTGTAGAAGCCGGCTCAAACAAACCGTTTGTTCCTGAAGTAAAATACGATGTAGCATCTTTTAATAAATTGAGAAAACAAATTATTACCGATGCTGTAACTCGTGCGGTTATTGAAAAAGGTTTTGTAGACAACATCAAAGACATTAGCACACCGCAATACCAATACATCAATTTGGCAGGTTGGGCTGGATTACCTGCTAAGCATGCTTATTATTTTGTGGTTTTACCAGGTGATGAAGCCGCTAAAAATGGCGAGCCTAGTTCGGTTACTTTCAAAAAACCAGATTTAAAATATGGCGAATCGGGTTACTGGTCTTTAACAATTTACGACGAACAAGGTTGGGTGGTAACCGATCCTTTTCACCTAAACAGCCACCAAGTAAAACCTAATCCAGACGGTACCATTACCTTAAATTTTAACGGAGGTCCCGATGCTATTAACAACATTAAAGTACCTAAAAATTGGAATGGCTTATTCCGTTGTTACTTGCCTGTTTCGGTTCCCTCGATGATTGCTTACAAAGAAGATTTTACCAAAAATCATAAAGTAGTTGCCGTAAAAAAATAAAAAACCATTCATTCATTTTAATATCATTCTATTATGAAAAAAATAGTAATAACTTTTTTAGCCGCAGCCACTTTGGTTGCCTGTAAAAAAAATACAGCCGAAACCTCAAGCGATGCAACAGCCACAACGGCCGACTCGACCGTAACGGTAACCAACGACAATTTTGCCCACGCTATGATTGACATGGCCATGCAAAAAGAATTTGCTTTGGGAGCTGATAACACTTGGTACCACCACCGCAAACCGATGCCTTTAAAAGAGCAACCAGCACCTTTGATGAATCGTGATACCGAATATTCGTTCGCTATATTAGATGGTCGTGGCGGAGTAGTCATTACCTTGCCTGAAAATGATGGCCGTTATATGTCGCTTCATGTGGTGAACCACGATCACGTAACTTACAAGGTCTTTTATGGCCCAGGACGTTATGTAATTCCGGCCGACTCTATCAGTCCGTTTTTTTATGCGAATGTTCGTATGCAAGCCGATGCGAGCAGTCCTGAAGACTTGAAAAAAGTAAATGCCTACCAAGATCAATTGAAAGTAGAATTTTTAAATGGTTACAAACCAGAATCGTTTAAAGTGACCAACTGGGATATGAAATCTTTTGATAGTGTCCGTAATCATTATGTGGCTATCGCTCAAAAAGAAGGTGTTCGTGGTACGATGGGAACCGTTGCTAATCCTGTGACCAAAGAAAATAACAACCGAGGAGTATCCATCGCCACTGGACTTTTACCCGATAAAGATGCGGTGTATTTGACTCAAAAATACGAAGTTGAAAAAGGAAAAATTTATAAAGCAACTTATGCGGTTCCAGAAATGGCAAATCCTAAATTGGGATTTTATTCGGTAACCATGTATGGTGACGACCAGTATCTTAAAACAGATAAAGGATCGATTATCAACAACCGACAAATTAAATTGAATCCTGACGGTAAAACCTTCGATTTGTATTATGTTCCCGAATCGGAGTTTGACAAAGTAAACTATCCAAACAAATTATTGGTTCCTACTTATCCGTTCTGGACTTGTACCCGCGTTTATATGCCAGCTGCCTCTGTTTTAGATGGTACTTACAAGTTACCTGAATTAAAAGCAGTGAACTAAAAATAGAATCCCCTCAACTACAGCATTTTGTATTTCTTTCATTTAGAAAACAAATTTCTCTTAGTTGAGGGAATTTTTTATGCTTTAAAATAAAATCCGTTTCTTATTTATTCAAAATAATAGCGTCTTTTTGCATTTGATTTTCGAGTTCAGCGGTTAAGGTTTTGGCTAGTGTGGGTTCTTGTAAAAAGACATTGTTTTTTTCTTCCGGATCGGTTTCCAGATTAAACAACTCAAAACTTGGAGTTCCTTTTTTAAGATTGGATTTTACTAATTTCCACGGTTCCTGAATCACACAGGCTTGTAAATGACCTCTAATATAAATCGGGCGTTTTGCTAAGGTTTTGTTTTCCGAAATGCTTTGCCAAATATCAATTCCTTCCACCGAAGTTGACCCATTTTTCTCCCCCGATAAACCTAAAAAAGTAGGCAAAAAATCAATTACCGAAACATAGTTTTTATTTTCTTGCGCCTTTACATGATTCTTCCAATACCAAACGCAAGGCACTCTAACCGCACCTTCGTAGTTCGAAGTTTTCCAATCTCGAAGGGGCGTATTATCACCTAAAACCGAATTTCCGCTAAATTTACCACCATATTGATCTTTGGCATCCCAGTTTTCCATAGCACCATTATCACTCATAAAAACAACTACTGTATTTTTATCTAATTGTTGCTTTTTTAAACTTTCCAACACTTGCCCAATTGCATGGTCTAAATGAGCCACTGCAGCAGCATAATCCCGACGAGAATCGTTTTGAATTTGCTTATAGGGTTTTTTCCATTTTTCCTCTTCTTGCAATGGAAAATGCGGCGCACTATATGCCAACTGCAAATAAAAAGGCGCATTTTGTTGTTTCTGTTTAGACAACCAATGCAAAGCATCGTTAGTCAACAAATCGGTTGTGTGGCCTTCCTCTTCAATAAATTCACCGTTACGGTACCAGCTTTTGTCGCCATTTTTATACAAATGTGTGTATTGATCAATTTGACCGTGCAAAAAGCCATAAGAATAATCAAAACCGTAGCCTTTCGGACTACTTTCTAAATTCAATCCCAAATGCCATTTGCCAATAAGTGCTGTTTGGTAACCTTGTTTTTTGAGGAATTTGGGCAAAGTAGGAATGGAATCCGGCAATTTCAATTTGCTTCTATCGCCAATAGGTGCCACAATACCCATTCGGCTTGCAGGTCTACCCGTTAGTAAAGATGCTCGTGTTGGCGAACAAGTTGGGTTAACATAAAACCGGTTTAGTTGTACCCCATTTTTTGCCAAAAAATCAATATTTGGGGTTTTGATTTCGGAGCCGTTGTAGCCTACATCGTGCCAGCCCAAATCATCGGCAATAATAACAATGATATTGGGTTTTTCGGGAGTTGACTGTGCCTGGAGAATACCAAAAAAAAACAACAGGAAAAAAGTTAAACTATTTGATTTTCTATACATTTTCATTATCCTATTTTTAAAAACAAGTAAAGTCAAAAAAAGCTGCTTCTTTGAACATAGAAACAGCTTTTTCGAAATTTACAAAGCTTATTTTAGTTCACTACCGTTAACGATAACATTTTTAAAATGAACTCCATTCACGACACTTTTATCAAAATCTGTTTTTTTGCTCGCTTCAATTTTTAGGTTTTCAAAAGCAAAATTAGATAAACGAACATTTGGGTCTTTTTCTACAGCAAAAAAAGTTTCGCATTTAATGTCGATGTTTTTCAACGTCACGTGATCACCATAAGATATTGGCACATCTGGGCGGCCTTTTAAATCAAAAAATTGTTTCCAAGCTAAAACTACCAAACAATTTTTAGCCGATCCTTTAATATCTTCTACACGAATGTACTCGTAGCGTTGTGGTGTATCGGGACGCATTTTTAACCAAAGCATACGTGTAGCACCTTCGATAGTTGAGTTACGCATGATTACATTTCGGTTATGAATCGACTCGCTTCCGTTGGTTAAAGCCGAATGGCAAAATCCGTAAGTACAATCTTCGATAATAATATTAGCATTACCACCATTATTAGGATCTTTGTCTGCATACGGACCTTTTCCTCCTTTTAAAGCAATCGCATCGTCGTTAACCGACATATAACAGCCTTTTACCAAAACATTGGTACAAATATCCACATCAATCGCATCGGTACTTGGCCCTTTAATTTTTTCATGTGGCGAAAAAATATATAAATCCAATAATTTTACGTTATAACATTTATAAAAATGATTTGTCCAGAAACCAGAATTAATCAATTTTACATCCTGAAATTGCACATTATTGGAGTTCCAAACAAAAACCAAACGCGGTCTTGAAACCTCTAAATTGGTACATTTTGGATTCTCTTTTCGACGTTGCCAAAAGGCTTCGTAATATTTATAACCATTTCCGTTGATAGTTCCTTTTCCTGAAATTGAAAAATTATCGACACCATACGCATTCACCAAAGCCGGAAAATAATCCAGGTTTTGCCCCTCCATACGTGATGGCATAATCGGGTAATTCGAAATATCATCCGATCCTTTTAAGGTGCCACCTTCCGAAACATACAAACTCGTTTTAGGTTTAAAAAACAAAGCGCCACTCAAGTACACCCCCTTCGGAATTACGACAACGCCACCTCCATTTTCTGCTGCTTTATCAATTACTTTTTGAATTTCTTTGGTCTGGATTCTTGTACTGTCTTTGCCCACTCCAAAATCGGTTATAACATATTGTTTCCCTAAGTCCTTTAACTGCAGTTTGGTATAATCCTTAAACCAAGGCGTAATGGCACTCCCATCCGGAAATTTGTCGTTTTTATAATTTTGAGAAAATGCAGAATGGGAAATCCCTATCATACAAATGGCTATTGTCAATAATCGTTTCATTGTTTTTTGGGTTGATTAATATAGTATAGTACGGTTGTTTTAATTTACTTTGACCTCAACTTTAGCCGTTAATTGTTTAGCCAAAGTGGTTACATAGTTGGCAAAGTATGTTGCATCTTTAAAATTAGGATCGGCACTCAATTCCCAACCCGCAACGGCATAATAGGTAACGGTTTCATTATTTTTTACATCAAATTTTGCTAAAAAAGATTGTGTTATTTCTCCGGTTTTTGGAGCTTCAATAAATCCTTTGTATCCTTTTTTAGGTACAATGATAGCCGTTCCTAAAATCCATTGTTTGTCATAGGTTAAATGACCATGCTGAATCAAACAAACAAAATCACCGGCTTCTACTTCTTGTAATGGATTGGTATTGTTGATATTTGAAAGTGCAATTAATAACTGCTCATTCCCTTTTAAACCATCAACTGAAACTGTGTTTTGATATCCATACATTCCGGGCCAAATGGAAGTGGTTTCATGCGCTTGATACAAATTATCATTTACTTTCCAATTGTGATAATCATAACTTAAAACCGAATTCTCTGGACCTTCGCTTACAATTTTAAAAGTAGTGGTTTCAATAGTATTTACTTTTTCGGTTGGCAAAATTCCTAATCTTTTGATTTGATTGTCTACTAATAAACCAAAACCGCCTAGTCCAACTGAATTTCCTACTGGAAAAATATCCCTTCCCCAATCGTACATTTGGTGGTAATCATCTTCCACTTCTCCTTTTGCATTAATACCAACATTTTCTGGCGTAATTCCAGGTGTTTTTTTACCAAAAACATCTTTCGCATTTCGTCCATCCAAATAGTGTCTAAAACCAACTTTATCATTTTCCCAAGTTGGCCCGTCGGTTTGATAACGCTGATAACCCAATGCTTTGTGTACTTCGTTGGCGGGCAAAATTTCTTCAGTAGCAGGCTTAACGGGTTGGTCTTTTGCAGCACGTTTTCCAAAACGAACGCTGGTACGAACGGTAAATTTCGGATCGGTTTCGGACCATTTTAGTTCTACTTCTTTTTTCTCTTTAGCCGAAAAATCAGTTACTAAGAAAATTTCATCCCATTTCCCATCGCCATTCAAATCGTTAACCTGAGCCGGAATGGTATCATTTCCGTGCAAAAGAATAGGAAAATTGGTGCTTTTATCGGCATTTGCAATTGCTTTTCTAGAAATTTCTACTGCTTTTTGAGGCAAGACAATTTCGGAAGTATTGTGTAATACCATTTTGGTTTGACCGTTTTGTTGCGTTTTACAACTGCTTAACAATGCGGCTACAGCGGTGGTTGCTAATCCAAGTTGAATGCTTTTTTTCATTTTATCATTTTTAAATTCGATTTATAAAATACCGTATTAAGAAATTGTTTTTTTGAAGATTCCTTAAAACTGCGCTTTTACAAATTTAACGTGTTTATTTCGGATTAAAAATCAATGCAGGAATTGCTGCTTTACCTTTGTGTGTTTTACATGATAGCCTTGATTTTATTTAAAGGCAAAAAAAAACGCTCAACCTATCGATTACAGCGTTTAAAAAGAAGGCTTTGTAAAACTCAACACTTATTAATGTAAATTAACTTTCTTTTTTAAAAAAATTAAAAACTATTAACTAATTAAAAATCCTTTCAAAAAAGATTTTCAAATTGCTATTTTCAAAAGTATTCAATAAACCCCGCGAAAGTATCCTGCTGTATACTGCTTTTACAATCTTAATCCATGTGAAAAACTTCTTTTAAAGAAGTGGAAAGCGGTGAATTATCGGGATTGGTTTCCATAATATCTTCCATATACGCCCACCATTTTTTTACGATAGGATGATTGGGAAGCAAGTTCGAATCAAAGTCAGCACTAATTTTTTGAACCGCAAACAAAATCAAGGTTTCTTCGTCTAAAAAAATGCTGTAATCCTGAATTCCCGTCTCCGACAATAACGCTTCTAATTCGGGCCAAATCTCATCGTGTCTTTTTTTATATTCGGTTTCAAAGCCTTTTTTTAATTTCATTTTAAAGGCATTTCGAATGGTATTTTTCATTTTTTCGGTTTTTTTAAATTAATTTCAACTGCTTTATTCCGATTGCAAATCATTTCGCCATTGACCAATTCCAATTCGGCCAAATGAATGGTACTGCGACGGGTTTCGTAAGTATCTTTCCCTTTGTTTTCGGGCGTTTTACCCGGATGTGTAAAATAAAACAAATAGGCTTTGTCCTCGTTTACCAACACATCCGGATGATTGCCCACTACCTGATCGTCTACTCCCGTTCCCGGCTCGTCAAGTATCCTTTTTTCTTGTTTTTTCCAATTCAAAAAATCTGCTGATGTATACACATTCAATCCTCTCCAAGAATCGGTTATCATCCAATTTTTGTTTTTCCAACGAAATACTTTCGGACCTTCGCCTCGATCGCTTACTATTTTTTTGCCGGCATCTGTCCAATGATACAAATCGGGACTATCGGCATAATAAATAGACTTTCCGTCATTTTCATTATTGTAAAACATGCGCCAATTTCCGTTAGGCAACTGGTAAACAGAGGCATCAATACAACGTTCGGATGCTAACTTTAATTGCGATTCGAATTTCCAATCCATCATATTTTTACTGGTGAGATGAATGATATAACGCGGATGGTACCAGTCTTCGAAAATACCCGGCACTATAGTCAAATACATGTGGTAAACGCCTTTGTATTCGATGACATCAGGCGCCCAATGTGTGATATTCGGAACCGTATAATCAACATTACAAACCCCTTTGTAAGTCCAATGTGTTCCGTTAGTAGATTCTGCAACACCAATTTTAGTTCCGTGTACCCAACTCACCCCACTTGCAGTGGAATCACTAGCTCGTCGATTGGTATAAAACATAAACCATTTTTTTTCCTTTTTGTTCCAAATCACAACAGGATCGGCTGCGCCATCGTAAATCGGATCTCTAAACAACGGTTTATCGGCTATATTGGATTCTTTTGCAACCTCTTTTTGCGAATAAGCCGCCGTTAGCCCCAACTGAAAAAGGAAACAGAAAAGCAGCGGTATTTTTTTTGATTTGAATAGCATACTTATTCTTTTGATGTTTCCCAATTATCGGTTCTAAAGGGAGAAGCCGGTAAATTTTCGGCATTAAACAAATTGGGTTCGGGTACCTTTTTCCAAGCAAAACGAACGGCAACTGGCTTTTTTACTTTATCCGAAGAAACCATTACCGAATTGCCTTTAATTTTTGCAGTTGCTGGGTAAAAAACACGATCATCGCCAGCAATTTCAAATTCTTTAACCTCTTTTCCTTCTTTCTTTAAACCCGAATCGGCATGATCAAAAAACAACTGAATTTGTTGTTTTTGAATTTTCATTTCCTTGTAAAGCGGGCCAGAAAACACCAACTTACTTTCGTTATATGTTTTGGCACGAGCCCATAATCCCAAACGGTATCCAACTGTTTGTTTGTTTCTTGGGTGAATATCGTTAGCATCGCCCACATCGGTGGTCACTACCATTCCGCTATTTGGAATAGTTTGTAAAGAGCGTAATTGAGCTTCTCGAATTTCGGGATTTTGCCCTTTGTGAGGCGCAATTTGCACATAATAAAACGGAAAAACACCCTGATTCCATTCGGTTCTCCAACTCGCTACCATTGCCGAAAATAAGGTTTGGTAACGAAATGCGGTTTCGGCATTACTTTCACCTTGGTACCAAATAGCTCCTTTAATGGTGAAATTGGTTAAAGGATGCAACATACCGTTATACAAAACATACGGATATTTATTTTCCTGATCTCTTTTTGGCTTTTTTAGCTCGTTGCCAGTTGCATTTTTTAAATTAACATAATAGGTTTCTAAATCCGAATAATATTTTTTTTCCTTGCTTGCATTTTCTTCCAAAATAGGAAGCAATTCTTTATTTTCTGTCAATACTTTTTCGGCTGTCCACGCTTCGGCTTTGGTTCCTCCCCAAGACGAAGAAATTAATCCGATGGGCACTTTTAGATCCTGATACAATTCTTTCCCAAAAAAATACCCCACGGCCGAAAAATTAGCAACACTTGTAGGATTGCATTCTTGCCAATTGCCTTGCACATCATTCAAAGGTTTGTCTGATGCAACGGTATTTACGGTAAATAAACGAATACTAGGAAAAGTAGCCTTTTGAAGTTCTTCTTCATAATTTACAACGCCATTCTTCCAAGTTCCTGGTTGTTTTCCGACGGGGAAAAACATATTCGATTGACCCGAACAAATCCAGACTTCCCCAATTAAAACATTGTGTAATGTGATTTTATTAGAGGCTGTTAACGTGATTTCGTATGTTTTTTGACTCGCTTTTGGTGTTTGTGTAGCGACTTTCCAATTGCCTTTTTCATCGGCTTTGGTTTCTATTGCTTCTTTTTGCCAACCCACCCGAATACTAATTTTTTCATTAGGTGACGCCCACCCCCATAAATTAACTTTGCTGTTTTGCTGTAAGACCATATTGTCACTCACCAAAGCAGGCAATTTTATTTGTGCCTTTACCAAACAACATTGCCAAAACAAGGCTATTAGTATCAGACTTTTATTCAAAAATTTCATGTGTTTAATTTTAGTTTGTCGGTTTTAAATATAACGTAATACTCCTTTTTCAGCATCCTGTACTTTCCTGAACATCAAAAATAAACCGTCTCAAATTGCGCTATGAGACGGTTTAAAGAGTAAACAAAAAATAATTTAATTTAAAATAGAATTATATTTATTAATCATATCCCAAATTTTGTTCATATAAACCAGGAACAGATAAAATTTCTTGCAATGGTATTGGGTATAACAATGAATTATTGGTAATTTCTTGAATTCTTTTCCCTGTGTCTTCAGTAGCTCTCCATGCATTCATAGTAGTCACCGCTTTACCCGAACGAATTAAGTCAAACCATCTCGTTCCTTCCGAAAAGAATTCTTTTCTTCTTTCCAAGAATAATTGATCCAAGGTAATATTTGAAGCATTGGCAGCGATTCCCGCCCTAGTTCTAACCTGGTTTACAATAGCATCCACATCTGCTTGTGTACCTCCTCCGCCGTGCAAAGTACATTCGGCCATCATCATTAACACATCGGTATATCGAATCACCATAAAATCAACTCCCCAATCTTCACGACCATTTCCATAACGAGCTGGGTCTATATATTTTGTAAAAACAGGTAAGGTATAACTTCCTTTATAAGTACCCGATGCAACAGTGTAACTAGTGGCAATACATTGGGCTTTTCGTTTATCATTAGCATCAAACTGCGCCAAAAATTCGGTTGATATGGGTCTAGCTTCTAAAGAGCCTTGATTAGAATCAATTCCAACAGACGAAAAATAAGGTTGATATCCTACTTCAACCATAAAATTACCTCCTACTGGAGTAGAAATATTTTGAGTATAAGGAATTGTCAAAATATTTTCTTTATTATTATTCCCTTCAACTTTAAAAATAGAGGCATAATCCGTACCAAAAACAAATAAACCACTAGTTTTAATATCATTAAGCTGTTTGTAAGCCTTATCCCATTCATTTAATCCAAGCATAGCGCCGTCAATACCGTAAGTAGGACTCGAACGCGTCATGTACACTAACCCTAATAATGCTTTAGCACCGTATTTGGTTACTCGTCCGTAATTGGCCGCATCATACGATGGGCTCAAGTCTGGAATAGCCAATTCTAAATCAGAAATAATTAAATTATAAATGTCTGCAACAGGACTTCTGCCAATTGTAGCAGCTTCTTGAGCGGTTACCGTTCTATCTATTAAAGGCACCTTTCCAAACCATCTAATCAAATCAAAGTAGCAAAAGGCTCTAAGAAAACGGGCTTCAGCCGCCATTGATGCTTTGGCTAAATGGTCTGTGAAAATTTCATTCCCTTTTTCATCAATTTTTTCAAGCAATTGGTTTGCTTTATAAATGGCATTATAATTTGATGTATAAGCTTCGTTAATATATGAAACCGAACTTATTGAGGTAAAAAAACCGTTTATACCCTCCCAATCTCTCGAAGCTGTCGTTGTAGCATACAAATTATCCGATCTTGTTTCGCTTAAATTCAAGACTCTATTGGCATAACCATAGGTACCTGCTCCATGAAATGCGACCGAGTAGGTTGCGTTTCTTGCTTGTATAAAATCATTTTGGTTAGCATAAAAATTTTCTGTGGTACCTTGTGATAACGGAATTTGCTCAAGTTCATCATTACAAGATGCAAAAGCAAACAACAAGAAAGCACTGGTTGCTAAATAAATATATTTTTTCATTTTTTCTTAATTAAAATTAATGTTAAGTCCTAAAACTATTGAACTAGGTAGTGGAGCTCCGCCATAATCTACAGGTACAGCAAAATCACTATTGGAACTTCCTGAAGTATTTACAGCTTCTGGATTAAATCCAACTTTGTATTTATTCCAATAAAATAAATTTTCTCCAGTCAAATAAAGTCGCGCGTTATCTATTTTTTTAATTGATTTCACAGCGTCTTTTAAATTGTATCCCAAGGAAATACTTCTTATACTCACATAATCTGATTTATACAACCAATCCGTATTGGCTTGATAACCAAAATTTGTTTTCCAATTACCTCTTACAGCAGGATCAATATCTAATGAGTTTTCTACAGATCCCATACCTGTTCTATCAATAGCTCTACCTGTTAATCCATATACTGTACCTCCATTTTGACCTTGAACCAAAACGCTTAAATCAAAATTTTTGTATTTAAAATTATTGGTAATTCCCCAAGTGTATTTTGGAGTTGGATTTCCAATATCCACTCTATCTTCAGAATTAATTTTTTTATCACCGTTTTGGTCTACATATCGAGGATCGCCAAGCACTAATGCTTTTCCTCCTATTGTAGTACCTCCATTATCGATATCGGCTTGGGTAACAACTCCGTTTTGTTGCAATGCAAAAATGGTATACATAGGCTTGCCTACTTCCAATTTTACAAACGGCACTCCTCCATCAAAAGAATTGCTTATTTCTATTTTACTTTGACCAGGTCCTAGAGCCAAAACTTTATTTTCGTTATGACTTAAGTTAGCAGATGTTCTCCATTGGAAATCTTTGGTAGTGACATTTACGGTATTTAATTCAAACTCCCAACCTTGGTTTTGCACTTCCCCTACATTCGTTAAATAGGTTTCAAATCCTGAAGATGCCGGAACGGGAACTCGTAATAATAAATCACTATTGTTTTTTCTATACACTTCAAAAGTTCCTGAAATTCTATTTTTCAAGACCGAAAAATCCAAACCAAAATCAACACTTTTTGATTCTTCCCAATGTAAAGAAGGATTTGGAATTGAGGTAACACCTTGTCCTATTGCTGCTGCACCACCAATAGAATAATTATAGCTACCCAAAGTTGAATAAGCAGCATAACTACCAATGTTATTACTTCCGTTTGTACCTAAACTGGCTCTCACTTTTAAATCATCCAACCAATTTACATCATCCATGAACGCTTCCTTTTTAATTCTCCATCCTAAGGCAAGAGAATAAAAAGTTCCCCATCTTTTATCCATACCAAATTTGGATGAACCATCACTTCGTATACTTGATGATAACAAATATTTTTCTTTATAATCATATTGAAGTCTTGCAAAATAAGACAACAAAGTACTTTTTTCAGCATTAGTACTTCCCAAAGATCCAGCCGGAAGTGTTTCTATACTCGAATTGGTATATAAATTTCCTGAAGATAAACTTGATCGCATAATTTCGTAAGAACTAAACGACTGCCCTAGCAAAACATTAAAATTATGATTACCTAATGATTTAGAATAATTTATTGTGTTTTCGTTTACAATATTTTGCCTTCTATACGTATTATAAGATCCCCTTATACTTAACAATACATCGTTTGGCGTGTAACCTTCAAAAGTATTATCCGAATTATCAAAATTTATTGTGCTCTTTAAAATTAAACCATTAATAATTTCATAATTAGCATAACCCGAAATTAAACTTCTATACATCGAATTTCTTCCCGTTTTTGCCAAAGCACTAAGCATGTTAGTAGTACTGCTTCCCCACGCATAACGTGTAGTATATTTCTCTCCCGCAGCATTAGGAGCACTTTCAAAAACAGGCGTGGCAACCAAAGCTTTAAATAAGGTATTATCCTTACCCTCTACTCCTGGATCGTTTTTAACCGAATAAGAAGGAGCTAAATTTATACCCATTTTAAATTTATCAGACAACTTTACATCTACATTTGCTCTTGCCGAAAATAATGTATAGTCCGTACCAACAATATATCCTGTGTTTTTTTGATAGTTTGCCGAAACATAATAATTTACAGCATCTGTAGCACCCGAAGCAGATAATTGATAATTACTAAATTCTCCTGTTCTAAAAATTTTATCCTGCCAATCAATATAATCCAAGCCAGGATGACCTGGTATATCCCAGCGTTCATCATAGATATAGGTAAAATATCTGGTATTAGTTTGATTTAAAGGCGCCGAAGGATTTACTGAATTATAGGCAGCAATTCTTTCTCCCATAGTTTGACCAGCAGATGCTCCAGGAATACCCGAAGCCTCCCATTGCGCATCTATCATTACCTTTGCTCTATCAATCCATTGTTGAGAGGTTAACATATCTACTCTATTTGCTTCTTTGTTAATCCCTCCGTATGTATTAAAAGTGAATTTTGTTTTACCCAATTTACCTTTTTTGGTAGTAATTAATACCACCCCATTTGATGCTCTCGAACCATAAATTGCGGCAGCAGCGGCATCTTTCAATACTTCAATTGAGGCAATATCATTTGGATTCATATTATCCAAAGGGCTTCCATTAGAAAATCCACCGTTACTATTTGACCCTTCTGTGTAAATAGGGAATCCATCTACTACATACAACGGTTCATTACCTGCAGTTATAGAACCCGCTCCTCGAATTTCAATACTAAAAGGCTGTCCTGGCAACCCGGTAGTTTGTTTTACCCTTACCCCAGCTAATTGACCAATCAAACCTTGGTCAACTCTTGAAATAGGTCTTTCTGTAAAATTTTCGGTTTTAATAGAGGAAATGGCTCCCGTAGTTAGCTTTTTTTTCTGAGTTCCATATCCGATAACAGTTACTTCTTCCAAAACCTGATTATCCTCTTTAAGTAAAACCTCTATTGAAGTTCGCCCTTTTAAAGCTTCTTCTACTCTAAGAAAACCCACTGACGAAAAAACTAAAATTGATTGCCCGTTATCACGTAAATTAATCTCAAATTTTCCATCAATATCTGTTATCACCCCATTGGAAGTACCTTTTTGATTTACACTAACTCCTGGTATTCCAAATCCCGTTGCATCTTTCACTGTTCCGTTAATCCTATTTTGAGCCTGTACAACTCCTATAGAAAAAAATACTAAAAACAGTAACATCTTTTTTAATGCTCCATTTTCCCAACACATTTCTAATTTCATAAAAAGTTAAATTTTGGTTAATCCTATTAGTGTTCCAAATTTATTTAGTGTGCATCTCCTTTGTGTCCTGTGGTATCCTGTTAATTTGCAAACCCTTAGACCCCTTTTTGTTAAAAACAAATACATAACATATTGATTTATAGTTATTTATACTCAAAATATCATATCAATAAAACATTGCAAAAAAAATTATATTCTTCATAAAATATCATAACTATAAAAATGATTATCTAAAAAAAAGACACTTTTTATTAAACAGGATGCAACAGGATAGAGTATTTTGTTGGGTATACTACTTTTACTTTTTAGAAAAGAGTTCATTTTTACCTATATTTCTATCTTACAAATAATTACAAAAAAAGACCTAAATCCTAATACTAATGATGCGTACTAAATCTGGTATATTTTTACTTCTCGTTTTAACTTTCTGTTTAGAAACTTCGGCTCAAACCGTTTCCAACTTTAGATTGCAAGAAATCAAAAACACCAATCAGCCGTGGACGCGTTGGTGGTGGATGGGAAGTGCTGTTGATAAACCCAACTTAAAAAAAACACTAAATGATTTTCATAAAGCCGGAATTGGCGGTGTAGAAATCACTCCTATATATGGTGTAAAAGGAGAAGAAAATAATTTTATTGACTTTTTATCCCCTAAATGGCTCGACATGTTAGACTACACTATACACATAAGTGACAGTTTACACATGCAAGTTGATATGGTTTTAGGAACCGGATGGCCTTATGGAGGCGCTCAGGTAACTCTTGAAAATGCTGCTACTAAATTACTCATCGAAAAATTCGAGGTAAAAAAAGGAGAAAAAATAAACCGTGAAATTTTACCCGGCAAAAATGAAAAAAATCCTGCCGAATTACTTTACGTTATTGCCTGCGGTGAAAACGGAACTATACTAGATTTGACTAAAGAAATTAAACAAAAAAAGATAGATTGGCAAAAATCGAAAATAGAAAACAAAAACACCGAAACTGTTGTAAAAAATAATCAGTTAGACTGGAAAGCTACCAAAACCAATTATACTATTTACGCTGTATTTAGTGGTAAAACAGGTCAAAAAGTCAAACGTGCTGCTCCGGGAGGAAATGGTTTTACGGTAGACCATTATTCCGAAACAGCTTTTAACGAATATGTACAACCGTTTAATGAAGTCTTTAAAGGCCGAGAAGGCAAAATACGAGCTATTTTTAATGATAGTTATGAAGTATATGGCACCGATTTTACACCCGATTTTTTTGAAGAATTCCTAAAAAGAAGGGGTTATGATTTAAAAAAACACCTTCCGGATTTAATTAGTACAACCGATAACGAAAAAGGAAATCGTATAAAAGCAGATTACCGTGAAACCATTTCGGATTTACTCTTAAATCGTTTTGATAAAACGTGGACAGCTTGGGCTAATTCCAAAAAAATGAAAACCAAATTACAAGCACATGGTTCTCCCGGAAATTTAATTGATTTGTACGCTTCTGCTGATATTCCGGAATGCGAAACATTTGGGTCAATGCCGTATGACATTCCAGGTTTTAGAAGAGAAGCTGACGATATCCGCCAAGGCGATGCCGACCCCGTGATGCTTAAATTTTCATCCTCTGCGGCGCATATTGCCGGAAAACCTTTAGTGTCATCCGAAACATTTACCTGGTTGCGCGATCATTTTAAAACCGCGCTTTCGCAATGTAAACCCGAAGTTGAAGATTTATTTTTGAACGGTGTAAACCATACTTTTCTTCACGGATCTACGTATTCACCTGATAGAGCCAAATGGCCAGGATGGAAATTTTATGCCTCTGTAAATTTTAATACCAACAACACCATTTGGGAAGATGTTCCAGCATTATTTTCTTATATAGCCAATTGTCAATCGCTTTTACAACAAGGAAATCCAGATAATGAAATTTTAATGTACTGGCCCATTTATGATGCTTGGAATAAATATAATGAGGGTTCCTTATTTCTTCAATTCAAAATTCACTCATTAAACGAATGGTTATATCATACTTCCTTTTATGATACAACCAAAGAGTTGATGGGCAAAGGTTATAGTGTTGATTTTATTTCAGATCAATTTATTGCCGAAGCTAAAGTTGAAAACGGATTTTTGGTTGTGCCTGGAGGAACATTTAAAGCAATGGTAATTCCAGAATCTAAAAATATGCCTTTACAAACGCTTCAAAAATTAATTGAACTCAAAAAAGCAGGAGCCAACATCATTTTTAAAGGTTTACCAGAAACCGTTCCGGGTTATTTTGAATTGGAAAAACAAAACAAGGAATTACAGCAATTAATCACTTCTAATTCAACTATTTTAAACCCAAAATCGGATGTAGCCGCACAACTTGCTAATAGTTCTATTTTACCCGAAACACTGGTTAATACAGGTTTAAAATTCATCAGAAGAACATTAGATGGTGAAAAACTATATTACATTGTAAACCATACTTCAAAAACTATTGACCAAATGATTCCAATTCAAATTGGTCAAAAAGAAGTAGTTTTATTTGATCCATTGACTAAAATATCCGGAAATGCTCAGGTTGAAAAATCAGCAAATCAAACTTTAGTTAAAGTAAAACTAGAGCCTGGACAATCGTTATTTTTAATTACCGAAAAGTCAGCAACACAATCAAAATGGAACTATTGGAATCCAATTTCGGAACCGATAACTTTAAACGGAAAATGGCAAATTGATTTTGATAAAGGTGGACCTGAATTACCTCCTTCAGCTACTACAGAAAATTTAGAATCATGGACCAAACTTTCACCTCAGGCGGAAGCTTTTTCAGGATCGGCTACTTATACCTTGACTTTTAATGCTCCAAAAAACAAAGCCGAAAATTGGTCATTAAACTTAGGAAATGTCCGAGAGAGCGCCAAAGTTTGGCTAAATGGCACGTATATTGGTACAGCTTGGTCGGTTCCTTACAAACTCAATATTGGCAAATTAAAATCAGGTAAAAACGAACTTAAAATTCAGGTGACAAACCTAGCTGCCAACCGAGTTCGTGACATGGAACTAAAAGGTCAGGAATGGAAAATTTTCTATGAAATTAATATGGTCGATAAAGATTATAAAAAATTTGATGCTACTAAATGGAATCCTACACCTTCTGGCTTATTGGGTCCTGTTACCATAACACCTTTACAATAAAAATTACTAAATCATAATACTTACGAAATGAGAAAACTAGTGCTGCTTCTTTCCGTTTTTTATATCAATCAAGGAATTGCTCAGGTACAACAAACATTTGACAAAAAAACAATTTTGGCTCAAATGGAATTAGCCAATAAATATTTCATGGATAAATGGCCGGATACCGGAAAAACTATCATCACCAATAAAGAACGTCCGAGTAATATTTGGACACGTGGTGTGTACTACGAAGGATTAATGGCTTTGCACGAAATTTATCCAAAAGACGTTTACTACAAATATGCTTATGATTGGGCTGAATCACACAAATGGGGATTTAACGGCGGGAATACAACCCGAAATGCCGACAACTATTGTGCGGCTCAAACCTATATTGACCTATATAATTTAGAGCCTGATTCAAAAAAGCTAAAAAACACCAAAGCAAATATTGCGATGCTCTTAAACACGCCTCAAAACGACGATTGGTCTTGGGTTGACGCAATTCAAATGGGAATGCCGGTTTTTGCTAAAATGGGCGTTTTAGACAACGATAATCGTTATTATGAGAAAATGTACGATATGTATATGTACTCAAGAGACAAACACGGAGATCATGGTTTATTCAATCCAAAAGATGGACTTTGGTGGCGTGATGCCGATTTTGATCCGCCTTACAAAGAACCAAACGGAGAAGATTGTTATTGGAGTCGTGGAAATGGTTGGGTAATTGCTGCTTTGGCAAAAGTTTTAACTATTATTCCAGAAAATGCACCCCATAGAGACCAATACGTAAAAGATTTAAAAGCGATGGCAAAAGCTTTGGTTCCTATTCAAAGGGCGGATGGTTTTTGGAATGTAAGCTTACACGATCCAAATAATTTTGGCGAAAAAGAAGCTTCGGGAACGGCATTATTTGTATACGGAATGGCTTATGGCATCAACACTGGAATTTTAGACAAGAAAACGTATTTACCTGTAATTGAAAAAGCTTGGAAAGCACTAACAACCGAAAGTTTACAAAAAAATGGTTTCTTAGGGTATTTGCAATCTACAGGAAAAGAGCCAAAAGATGGGCAACCATTATCAGTAGATAAAATGCCCGATTTTGAAGATTACGGATTGGGTTGTTTCTTATTAGCAGGTTCTGAACTTTATAAAATGAAATAAGAATGAAATTCATTTCAAAAAAAACACTGCTAACACTAGCTTTTTGTTTAACAGTTGCCAGCTTTTTTGCTCAAAAAAAACCAGCAGATAGTTTGTATGTTTTTACCTTTTTCAAAGGAAATGGCGAAGACGGTTTGCATTTGGCCTATAGCGAAGATGGTTTTAAATGGAAGGCATTAAAAGACAACAAATCCTTCCTAACACCCGAAGTTGGAAAAGACAAACTCATGCGTGATCCTTGCGTAATTCAAGGTGGCGACGGACTTTTTCACATGGTTTGGACAGTCAGTTGGACAGATAAAGGCATTGGTTATGCGTCTTCAAAAGATTTAATTCACTGGTCGAAACAAGAATTTATTCCGGTAATGGCACATGAGGAAAAAACCAGAAATACTTGGGCTCCCGAAATTACGTATGATGCAAAATCAAAAACATACATGATATATTGGGCCTCAACTATTGAAGGAGCATTTCCAGAAACACAATCAACCGAAGACAAAGGCTATAACCATCGAATTTATTACACTACAACAAACGATTTTAAAAAATACTCGCCAACTAAATTACTTTACGAACCGGGTTTTAATGTAATCGATTCTAGTATTTTGAAAGATGACAAAGGATATATTATGTTTTTAAAAGACGAAACAAAAGTACCCGTCCAAAAAAATCTGAAAGTCGCTTATAGTAAAAAACTAACCGGTCCTTATTCTAAAGCAAGTGAACCTATCACCGGAAATTATTGGGCTGAAGGGCCAACTGCCGTTAAAATAAAGGGCGATTGGGTTGTTTATTTTGACAAATACCGAGACCACCAATATGGTGCTGTAAAACAAAATGGGAACAAATGGGAAGATATTTCGAATCAGATTTCTTTTCCTCCCGGAACCAGACACGGTACAATTATAAAAGTAGCGGCATCAGTAGTTACCCATTTACTTGAACAATAAAACAAAAAAACACCAATTTGAGGATTGGTGTTTTTTATCTATTTTACTCCCTGTTTTGACTGTCAATTATAATAGTTACGGGACCATCATTTAAAAGTTGGACTTGCATATCGGCTCCAAAAATGCCGGTTTGAATTTTTTTACCCAATTCTTTTTCTAGTGCTCCAACAAATTTCTCATACATCGGAATGGCAAAATCGGGTTTTGAAGCTTTTATATAGGAGGGTCGATTTCCTTTTTTGGTTTGAGCGTGTAACGTAAATTGACTTATCGCTAAAATAGCACCGTCAACTTCTTTCACATCACAATTCATCACACCGTTTTCATCGCCAAAAATGCGCATTTTGACAATTTTAGCAGCCAACCAATCAATATCTTCTTGTGTATCGGCATCTTCAATTCCGACTAAAACCAAAAGGCCTTTCTGAATTTCGCCTACTATTTTTTGCTCCACTGTTACTGACGCTGAGGAAACTCTTTGAATTACGGTTTTCATGATAATGGTGAATTGTGAATTATAAATTGTAAATTCATTTAGTATTCAACTTTTTCTTGGAAGTAATAATCATTGAAGCCAAAATTTTATTAATTTCTACAACATCCGACTTTATGGATTGATATTGAAAATCGTTAAAATAACCCGATTGATAAAGCAAATCCAACCAATAATCTGTTTCATTTGCTTCCTTTTGTGCAATGGCTAGTTTATGAATGAAATCTTTTTTGCTTTCTGCTTGTTCAGCTTCTCTCACCAATGCCCCGATAGCAGTTCCACTTCGAAGCAATTGTTTACTTAACACAAACTCTTTCTTTTCATCCTTTAAAAATTGAAAAAGTTTAATAATTCTCAAAGCGAAACTAAACGATTTAACTTTAATGATGTTATCAGTCATAATTAACAATTTAACATTTACAATCCACAATTATTTTCGCGTTTCATCACTCTTTTTGCGGTCCTCGTTGTAAATGTCGGTGCGGTAGTTTTCATCATCTCCTTCTAAAATACTCAAGTACGAATTGTATCGAGACCATGCAATTTCGTCTTTATCCAAAGCTGCTTTTATAGCGCAATGTGGTTCTTCTTTGTGCAAACAATTATTAAATTTACATTGGTCTTTTAACTTAAAAAATTCTGGAAAATAATCACTTATTTCTTGTTTTTCCATATCTACAATTCCGAAACCTTTAATTCCGGGAGTATCAATAATTTGCGCACCAAAACGGGTATCGTACATTTCTGCAAAAGTTGTCGTATGCTGTCCTTGTTTACTTTGTTCGGAAATTACCGTAGTTTTTAAATGCAAAGTGGGTTCTAAGGCATTAACCAAAGTCGATTTTCCTACTCCCGAATGACCCGAAAACATATTGACTTTTCCCATCATTTTTGCTTTTAAGGCTTCCACGCCATTCCCTTCTGTCGAAGAAACGCGCAAGCATTCATATCCAATTTCTTGGTAAATGTATTGCAAATACAACTGCTCATCAAGCGTGGCATCGGTTAACGTATCCATTTTATTAAAAACCAAAATAGCTTCTATTCCGTATGCTTCGGCAGTGACCAAAAAACGATCGATAAAACTAGTAGTAGTGGGAGGATTATCAATTGTAATTAGTAAAAAAACCTGATCGATATTGGATGCGATGATATGGATTTGTTTGGAAAGATTAACCGATTTGCGAACTATATAATTTTTGCGTTCGTGAATGTTGTGGATGGTTCCCGTTACGGCATCCGAAGTAGATTCGAGTTCATAATCAACACGGTCGCCAACGGCAATAGGATTGGTACTTTTAATTCCCTTCATCCTAAATTTACCTTTAATGCGACACTCAATAAAATCGCCAGTTTCAGATTTTACGGTGTACCAACTTCCTGTTGATTTATAAACGGTTCCTGTCATTCTTTATTTTTAGATTGTTGATTTTAGATTTCAAAGTCAAAACCTAAATCTTTACAAAGATAAATGAATAATTTCAACCATATAAGGTATCTAAGCGAATAAAACAGTAGTCTTTTTGCCCGTGCTAACAATAAAAAAATCCCTACTACTTTATTTAAAGTGGCAGGGATTTTAAAAAATTTTAAAACGTGACATTTGAAATTGGGAATAAAACTTCCCCTAAACCTCCTATCACTATTTCATTCAGAAAAAATTAAGCATTGAAGATTTTTTCTTGGTGACCGATACTTTCTTGGTGAATTGCTTTGAACATTTTCAAAACAAATTCTTCCGAAAGTCCTTTTTTCTCACCTTCCAAAATCATTTTTCCTAAAATTTCGTTCCAACGGTTGTTTTGCAAAATAGCTACGTTAGCGTCTTTTTTCACTTGACCTATCTCGTCGGCTACTTGCATACGTTTGCCTAACAATTCTAATAAATTAGCATCCAAAACATCAATATTCGCTCTCAATTTTGACATTTTTGAACTGTATTCGTCGGTATTGTCATCCGTTTTTCTAATCGTTAAATCTTTGATGATTTGTTTTAACGAATCGGGTGTTACTTGTTGCGCTGCATCCGACCAAGCATTATCTGGATCGATGTGCGTTTCGATAATCATACCGTCGTAGTTTAAGTCTAAAGCTTCTTGCGTTACTTCAAAAATCATATCACGGTTTCCTGTAATATGCGAAGGATCGATAATTAAAGGCAAATCGGGGAATTTATTTTGTAATTCAATAGCAATTTGCCACTCCGGAATATTACGGTATTTCGTTTTTTGGTAAGTAGAAAAACCTCTGTGAATTACACCTAATTTCTCGATTCCAGCCATGTGTAAACGCTCAACACCACCTA
Source organism: Flavobacterium agrisoli (assembly GCF_016522065.1). Lineage (GTDB taxonomy): Bacteria > Bacteroidota > Bacteroidia > Flavobacteriales > Flavobacteriaceae > Flavobacterium > Flavobacterium agrisoli. The sequence goes on from NZ_JAEHFV010000002.1 coordinate 98,407, forward strand.
ACCATAAAGCTAAATCTGGGTTTACTGGGTTTTTAACCAAAACGATTTTATCTGTTCCTTTTAAGGTATCGGCAATTTCTTGAACCGCAAACGGATTTGCAGTAGTTCTTGCTCCAACCCATAACACATCAATATCATGCTCTAAAGCCAATTTACAGTGAGCTGCAGTAGCAACCTCCGTTCCCATTAACATTCCGGTTTCGGCTTTGGCTTTTTGTAACCATTTCAAACCAATTTCACCAACACCCTCAAATCCTCCTGGACGCGTTCTTGGCTTCCAGATTCCCGCTCTAAACACACTAACTTTTGAATCTTTCAATTCGTGAGCAATTTTCAATACTTGTTCTTCCGTTTCCGCACTACATGGCCCAGCAATTACTAAAGGGTGATCTAATTTGAACGCCTCCAACCATGCTCTCATTTCTTTTTTGTTTTCCATTTCTTAAGTTATTTTTTGATAGTTGTTATTCCGTTTAATATTTCTTTTATTTTATTGGTACTTTCCATTTCATTAAAAATGGCTTGATAATCATCTGCTTCTAACCAATCTTTAAATTGAGTTAGATTGGCAATATATTCTTCTAAAGTTTCTACAACATGTTTTTTATTTTGTTTGAAAATGGGTGTCCACATAGCTGGCGAACTTTTGGCTAATCGAACGGTACTTTCAAAACCCGAGCCGGCCATATCAAAAATATCTTGCTCGTCTTTTTCTTTATTCATAACCGTTTTTCCGAGCATAAACGAACTAATATGCGATAAATGGGATACATACGCAATATGCTTGTCGTGCGATTTCGGATCCATATAACGAATGCGCATTCCGATGTTTTTGAACAATTCTAATGCTTTTTCCTGCAACTTAAAAGCTGTTTTTTCGACTTCGCAAATGATGTTCGTTTTTCCTTGGTACAAACCTTTTATTGCTGCCGATGGCCCCGAAAATTCGGTTCCTGCAATGGGATGTGTGGCAATAAAATTTCTTCTTTTCGGATGATGAGCCACTACTTCGCAAATAGGCGTTTTGGTAGAACCTACTTCAAAAACAATGGTTTTATCTCCGATATGATGGAGCACTTCAGGCAACACCGTCATGGCAACATCTACCGGAACCGAAACAATTACAAAATCGGCTGTTGCCAAATCTTCGTAATTGGATTCTTTATCAATCACACCTAACGCAATGGCTTCTTGTACGTGTTTTGGATTGGCATCGATACCGTAAATAGTAGCTTCGGGATGCAGTGCTTTGATATCCAGCACTAGCGAACCTCCAATCAATCCTATTCCTATAACGTGTACGTTCATTTTCTTCTTTTATTAACCTTTTAAATTGTTAAAAGGGCTTTACTTAATTTTCTTTTTAAAATCGGTTAATCGCTTCTTCAATTTTATCAACTTCTACACATAAAGAAAAACGAATATACCCTGCACCGTTACTACCAAAAATGGTTCCTGGTGTAATAAAAATATGTTTTTCGTATAAAATGGTATCGATAAAATCCTCAGCCGATTCCACACCTTCCGGAAGCTTAGCCCAAACAAAGAGTCCAACTCCTTCTTTATACACTTTGCAACCTAATTTTTCGGCCAGTTTTTCGGTTAAAAGACGTCTTTCGGCATAAATGGCATTCATTTCATCAAACCACGATTTATCACTTTTTAAAGCGGCAATGGCTCCTTTTTGAATTCCGTAATACATCCCGCTGTCCATATTACTTTTTACTTTCAAAACAGCATCTATATAAGTTGGATTCGAAATCACCATTCCTACTCGCCAACCCGCCATATTGAAGGTTTTGCTCAACGAATTCAGTTCCATTGCTACTTCCAAAGCACCCTCTACTTGCAACAAACTCATTGGTTTATCATTCAAAACAAAACTATACGGATTGTCGTTTACCAATAATATGTTGTGTTTTTTGGCAAAGGCTACCAATTTTTCGAACAACGCCAAACAACCTCGAGCTCCTGTTGGCATATGCGGATAGCCAATCCACATTAATTTTACTTTTGATAAATCTAATTTTTCTAAAGCTTCAAAATCGGGCTCCCAGGCATTTTCTTCTTTCAAATCATAATAAATCGGAACAGCTTCAACCAAATTGGTTACCGACGTATAAGTTGGATATCCCGGATTTGGAATCAAAACGGCATCTCCTTTATTTAAAAAAGCCATCGAAATGTGCAAAATTCCTTCTTTAGAACCCATTAAGGGCAAAATTTCATTATTTGGATTTACTAAAACACCAAACTGATTTTGATAAAAGTCGACCATAGCCTGTCTCATTTCTGGCAATCCCTGATAGCTTTGATAACCATGAGCATTTTTGTCTTGAATTGCTTCAGTGACGGCATCAATTACTGCTTTTGACGGACTCAAATCAGGGCTTCCGATTGCCATACTGATAATCGGTTTTCCTTCAGAAATTAGTTGTCTCACTTCTCTCAATTTGGAAGAGAAGTAGTATTCTTCAACTTTATCTAATCGTTTTGCTGTTGTAATCATTTCTATTTTTTATTAAAAAATGCTTTAGGTTTTTCTCTTTGGACTTTATGACTGACTCAAGGGTTTGGTGTCTTTATATTCGCCCAATACTTTAAAATATTCGGCCATAATTTGCAACAAACTTTTCGCTTTGGTGTAATCTTCATACTTCTCAAAAGTTACATCTACAAAAAAAGAGTACTTCCAAGGCGTTTCGATTTTAGGTAGCGATTGAATTTTGGTTAAATTCAATTTACAATCGCTCATCACATTTAAAACAGCCGCCAAACTACCTCTTTTATGATCCAATTCGAATTTAATTGACGCGCGATTAATTTCATTCTCAGGAACAAAATGATTTTCTCTGTTGATGATTACAAAACGCGTCATGTTATTTTTTATGGTTTGAATCTCCGGGGCTAAAATCTCCAATCCGTACATTTCGGCTGCCGTTTTACTCCCAATAGCAGCAATTCCTTTCAATTGATTTTTTTCGATGCGGCGAGCGGTTTCGGCTGTATCTTTATCTTCAACTAATTTGATATCTGGAAATTGCTTTAAATAATCCATGCATTGCAACAACGCCATCGGATGAGAATGCACCTCTTTAATATCTTCTATTTTCTGACCTTTTAAAGCCATTAAATTTTGATGAATACTCAAATAATGCTCACCAATAATGTGCAAATTGTTTTTATCAATCAGCGCATAATTTGGAATAATCGGGCCTGCAATCGAATTTTCGATGGCCATTACCGCTTGGTCGGTTTTACCACTTTTCAAGCTATCAATTAGTTCGTCAAAAGACAAACACTCATCAATAGTCACATTGGCATCAAAATATTCGTTGACCACTTGATGGTGAAAAGAACCTAAAATTCCTTGTATTGCAATTTTTGTAATCATATACTCAAAAAAAAATCCTGATTTTCATCAGGATTGTATATTAGTTTTACTTGTTTTTATATTTTCAAATAACCATAGCACAATCCTTACTTCTACTAAAGAAGAAATAAAAGTTGTTGCTAAAATAAAAACGGTTATTCAACATTTTGTGTCTGTTTTTTTGTAAATTCTCTGCGAATGTATAAATTATTTCTAGCGCACCAAAAAAAAAGTTGTTTTTTATCAAAGAAAAACAGATTTGTTACAAAAACAACTTTATTGGAAGCATATTTCCAGTATAACTAGCTTAAAATGAGAATTCAAAAATTACTTTTTATTTACTTTATTTGTTTTTTGGCAAGGATGTAAAACCCATATTATACAAAGTAAACGCTTGAATGTCTACATTTTCTTGAATACTAGCTGCAACCGATTTACCCGCTCCGTGACCAGCTTTTACATCAATACGAATTAAAACGGGATTTGGGCCGGTTTGTTTTTCTTGCAATTCGGCAGCGAATTTAAAACTATGTGCAGGTACTACACGATCGTCGTGATCACCAGTTGTAACCATTGTAGCTGGGTATTGCAAACCTGATTTCACATTTTGCACTGGCGAATAACCTTTTAAATACGAAAACATTTCTGGACTATCCTGACTTGTTCCGTAATCATAAGCCCATCCCGCTCCTGCAGTAAAAGTATGGTAACGCAAAATATCCATCACGCCAACAGCCGGTAAGGCAACCTTCATCAAATCGGGATGTTGGGTCATGGTAGCACCCACCAACAAACCACCATTAGATCCACCACGAACCGCTAAGAAATCACTTGAAGTATATTTTTGTGCAATTAGGTATTCGGCCGCAGCGATAAAATCGTCAAAAACATTTTGTTTGTGCATTTTAGTTCCGGAGTCGTGCCATTTTTTTCCGTATTCGCCACCACCTCTTAAATTAGGCACGGCATACACACCGCCATTTTCTAACCAAACAGCATTCGAAATACTAAAACTAGGTGTTAAACTCACATTAAAACCACCATATCCGTATAAAATAGTCGGATTTTGGCCATTTAAAACCATTCCTTTTTTATAGGTAATCATCATCGGAATTTTGGTTCCGTCTTTTGAAGTATAAAAAACTTGCTTAGATTCGTAAGCATTACTATCAAAATCGACTGTTGGTTTTTTATACACGTTTGATTTACCTGATTTTGGTTCAAACGAATAAATACTTCCTGGAGTGGTGTAATTGGTAAAGGTATAATACACTAGCTTATCTTCTTTTTTTCCTCCAAAACCGCTTGCTGTTCCTAAGGCAGGCAACTGGATTTCGCGAATACGTTTTCCGTTGTAATCGTATTGTTGCACAAACGAAACCGCATCTTTCATATAATTGGCAAAAATATAACCTGCACCAGTGGTTGGACTCAATACATTTTCGGTTTCTTTAATAAAATCTTTCCAATTTTCGGGTTTTGGATTGGCTACCTCAACGGTAACAATTTTTTGATTGGGCGCATTCCAATCTGTTTCAATATACAATTTGCTTCCTTGATTGGTAAGCACGCTATGCGAATTGGTGAAATTATCCACAATGGTGATAATAGGACTATTTGGTTTTTGCAAATCCTGAATATACAATTCATTTCCGTAGGTAGAATTGGCCGCCGTAATCACCAAATAACGATCATCTTCGGTAACATAACCACCTACATATCGGCGTTTTTCATTTAATCCGAAGATTAATTTATCGTCTTTTTGAGCCGTTCCTAATTTATGAAAGTACAGTTTGTGTTGGTCTGTTTTAGCCGATAACTGACTCCCTTTTGGTTTATCGTAACTCGAATAATAAAAACCTTCGTTCCCTTTCCATGAAATTCCGCTGAATTTTACATCTACCAACGTATCTTCTAACACTTTTTTAGAAACCGCATCCATGATGATTACTTTTCTCCAATCACTTCCGCCTTCCGAAATAGCATAAGTTAATTTGGAGCCGTCTTTTGAAAAATCGATTCCACCCAACGACGTCGTGCCATCTTTCGAAAAAGTATTGGGATCTAAAAACACTTCGTCTTTACCATTTTTATTTTTTTTGTATAAAACCGATTGGTTTTGTAAACCATTGTTTTTAAAATAATACGTTGTTTCTCCTTCTATAAAAGGAGCACCAATTTTTTCGTAATTCCACAATTCCTCCATTCTTTTTTTCAATTCATTTCGAAACGGAATTTGATCCAAATAGGCATAGGTTACCACATTTTGAGCTTTTACCCAAGCCTCTGTTTCGGCCGATTTATCGTCTTCTAACCAGCGGTAAGGGTCGGCTACTTTTTCATTAAAATACGTATCTACCGTAGTGCCTTTTTTAGTTTGGGGATACACAATGGTTTTGTTTTTTGCATTTTGCCCTAAAGCAGCGGTTGTTGCTGTTATTGCCATAAAAATTAGTAGTTTGTGCATGAAATCTGTTTTATGAGTTTTAACAAAAATAACTATTTTTTGTAATTAAAATTCAAAACGACAACCGTAAGTTGCCGTTTTGCTGAAAATTATTCAATGATTTTTACAAATTGAAGTTTAATCCTAAAACAACATTTCGTCCGATATTTGGTATACCGTCATTTTTTAATCGCGATAAATGCGCAATATATTGTTTATCAAAAAGATTATTAGCATTTAAACTCAATCCGAAAGTCAATTTTCGAAGCTGAATGGTTCCGCCTAGACCTAAATTTACCAAAGTATAAGCGTCGGAAGCTGTTTCAAAACCACTCACCTTATTTTGATTAAAAGTAGAACTCACATTGAAAGATGCAAATCCTTCACGAAGCCAATTTTTAATGGTAAATTCGGTTCTTATGGTATTGTTCCAATTGTTTGCTGGAATTAACGGCAAGTAATCGCCATTGTCTTTTTTTCCGGTAACGGTTTCAAAACTCGTTTCAAAATGCAACCAATCTAGCGGATGCGGATGAATGTGCAAACCAACTTCGCCTCCATACAATTTGGCATTGTCTTGTATATACTCAAAAACATAGTTATCATCTAGCATTTCACCAGTTGGCGAGGTGTAAATATAATTGTTGATGTGGTTGTAAAATCCGTTTACAAAAAATTCAAAATGCGAATTCTTATATTCCAAATTCAAATCGGTTTGCAAATTTTGCTCATTTTTCAAAGCGCTATTCCCAACTTCATAACGATTTGTTCCGTGATGTACGCCGTTAGAAGTCAGTTCGGCCAAATTTGGAGCTCGAAATCCCGAAGCTACATTGGCTCGCAACACAATAGCTTCCGATAAATTGGTTTTGTACCCCAAAGACGCATTCACACTATTAAAAGATCGATTCAAAGCATCAAAATCGCCACCATGATGTTCATGATCGTGATCGTGGTCGTGATCTTCCTCATCGTGATCGTGATCATGGTCATCATGGTCATCATGTTCGTGACCATCTGCTTCGTGTGCTAAGGAATTAATATGTCGGTTATCAAAACGCAAACCTGCTTGCAACACATTCGATTTCCACTCGTAATTTACAGTTGCAAACGCACCAAAATCGTTGGTCGTTGCATCGGGAATCAAATATTCATCTCCCGAATTTTTATTCGTTTGATGCATACCTTGCACCCCAACAATGGTTTCAAACTGACCCATTTTAGGCAGATGATACTTGGCGTTATAATTAAACGTATTCAATAACATATCGAGCGAAGGATCGTTACTCTCCTCAAATTCTTTACGGTTATTGGAAATATATCCCAAATCCAGATCAAGTTTTGAAGTTCCTAAATACACCACATTATTCAAACTCAACAAATGATTGGTTACACCTTGTTTAGGAAATTGAGGTGACTTACTATGAGTTTGTTCGGCGAAACCTTCTTCGGGAATTCCCAAGTCCAATTTGTTGTAATTGTATCTAAAAACAGTTGAAAATTTCGTGTTGTTGTACCCAATTCCGGTTTTAAAATCGGTTTCGTTGTAACGTGTATTGGTCACGCGATCTCCATCGGCAATTTTATAATCCGAATGCGTATTATAAGTTCCCCTAGTTAAAAATTTCCAGTTATCGGTAGAGCCTTTTACGCCCAACGAAGCATTACTACCTAGTGTATTGCTAAAGTACCTTTGATTAAAATTCGCTTTTATGGTGTGTGCATCGGCAAATTTTTCGGGATTGAAATACAAAACGCCTCCCATCGCATCGGAACCGTACAACAACGAAGCTGGTCCTTTGATTACCTCCACACTTTCAACGCCGGCATCATTTAATCCCAAACCGTGTTCGTCTCCAAATTGTTGATTCTCTATCCGAACCCCTTGCGAATACACCAAAACGCGATTTCCGCTAAGTCCACGAATGACAGGTTTTCCGATTGAAGTCCCGGTCGAAATTTGCGAAACTCCCGGAATTGTCGCTAATCCTTCAATTAAAGTGGCTGTCCCTTTTTGCTGCAGGGTTTTGATGCTTTCGTGTTCCACTTTCATTACATTTTGCGATTGCAATTTGTTGAAAGGCGTTGAAACAATTACTTCATCCATTTCCAGAACGGCTTCTTCCATCTGAATATTTAGCACCGTTCCTTTTCCTATTTTTTCTAGTAATTGATTGACAGTTTGAAAGCCCACATACGTAAAAGCAATTCTAAAATTACGATTTGGCAAATTGTCAAAACGGTAAATTCCATTAGCATCGGTGGTGGTCCCTTTGTGCAATTCAGCCAAATAAATGGCCACGCCTGGTAGGGGATTATTTTGATTATCGGTCACTTTTCCAGATACCGAATTTTGAGCTTGTAGTAAAGCCGAAAAACCCAAAAATAGGGTTAGTAAAAATTTTTTCATTTTTAATTTCGTAATAAGTAAAATAATGATTTTCGAAACTAAAGACCTTTAGTTCGATTAAATAATTAGAATAGATTTTGTAGAAACGAAGCAAAACAAACACCTCAAATAAAGAATTGTATTGTTTTAAAATATTGATTTTCAAACAAATAACACAAACCTACTAAATCTATTGTTTTTACGCTATTACAGGTGGCCCTCGAAGGGAATAACTGCTTCCTGAAAAAGAAATAATACCATCGGGAATGATGATGGCACACGACAGCAGTTGTTGAAAATGAAGGACTTGAAAAGAAAAATCTTGTGGCGCCACACTATAACTGAACGAAAAGTGACAAACCGAACACATTTCAAAAGCATGGTGCTTGTGCGTAATTTCAGTATGATTGGCAGTGTTATAGTGGTGGTGGCAATCGACTTGAGCCAATTGCTGCTTTAAATGCTCATAACTGTGAATCGATTGAAACAGTATCGAGAACAATACCGTAACCGCCAACGTAAAAGAGAGTATGAGCTGTTTATTTTTCATGAGTCGCAAAGATACAGAAACATTAAAAAGAAAACCACCTAAACCAATATTTTCATGAAGAATTATCAGTTTAGGTGGTTAAAGTTGTTGTTTTTTGCGATTATACTAATCCAGCTTGAATTAAATATTCGGCAATTTGAATGGTATTAGTAGCAGCACCTTTTCTTAAGTTATCGGCTACCACCCACATATTTAAAGTGTTAGGTTGCGACTCATCTCTTCTTAACCTTCCCACAAAAACTTCGTTTTTACCTTTAGCAAAAAGCGGCATCGGATATTCAAACTCTTTGATGTTGTCTTGCACCACTACACCATCGGTATTTTCTAAAATGTTTCGTACTTCGGCAAGATCAAAATCATTTGAAAATTCAACATTAATTGCTTCACTATGTCCGCCCACGATTGGCACACGAACTGCAGTAGCCGTAACAGCAATAGTATTATCACTTAAGATTTTTTTAGTTTCACGAACTAATTTCATCTCTTCTTTCGTATATCCATTTTCTTCGAAAACATCACATTGTGGAATCGCATTTCGGTGAATTTGGTATTTGTAAGCCATCTCTCCATCAACACCTGCATATTCATTTTCTAACTGACGAACCGCTTTTACACCAGTACCCGTAATAGATTGATAAGTAGAAACAATTACTCTTTTTACGTTGTATTTTTTATGCAAAGGAGCCAAAGCCAACACCATTTGGATGGTAGAACAATTTGGATTTGCAATAATTTTATCTTCTTTAGTTAATTCAGTTGCATTGATTTCGGGAACAATTAATTTTTTGGTTGGATCCATTCTCCAAGCCGATGAATTATCAATTACGGTCGTACCTGCAGCTGCAAATTTTGGAGCCCACTCTAAGGAAGTATCTCCTCCTGCCGAAAAAACAGCAATATCTGCCTTCATATCCACCGCTGTTTGCAATCCCACTACTGTATATTGTTGTCCTTTGTATTCAATTTGTTTTCCCACTGATTTTTCAGAAGCAACCGGAATTAATTCTGTTACCGGAAAATTACGCTCTGCTAAAACTTGTAACATTACTTCACCTACCATACCGGTGGCGCCTACAACCGCTATTCTCATAGTTTTTATTTTTTTTAAAAAGATTATTTTTTTGAGTTTGAGCAGCAAAAGTAACTATAATAAAAGGTTAGACAAGGGGGTTCACAAAAATTAACAAATTGTTTAATTTGTAACAAATAAAAAAACCGCTTCGTTATAAAGCGGTTTAGTTAGACATAGTGTAGCGGAATTATTTCTTCAGTAAATCTCTAATTTCGGTTAACAATTCTTCTTGAGTTGGCCCAGCAGGTGGAGCAGCAACTTCTTCTTTTTTCTGAGTTCTTTCGTAGGCTTTTAATACCATAAAAATACAAAACCCGATAATTACAAAATCCAAAATAGTTTGAATGAACGCTCCATAATAAATAGCTACTTCGGCAACTGCAGGAACCTTTTCGACTCCATTTTCAGTAACGGCTGGTATTCCGTCTTGCAGTACTAATTTTAAATTTTTAAAATCAACCTTTCCTAATAACAATCCGATAGGAGGCATTAAAACATCATTGGTAAACGATGTTACAATTTTACCAAAAGCACCACCTACGATTACCGCAGTTGCTAAATTTACGATATCCCCCTTCATCAAAAAGGCCTTAAAGTCTGCAAAGAAACCCATAACTCTATTTGTATTAAATTTTAAAAAATATTTGATTTTTAAAAGTAGCTATTTTTTGGTTATTTTTAAGCTAATTTTGTTACAAATATAAGATTTTATCTAAAAAACACTCTTTTTACACGTTGCGAAATACTGGTTAAAACTTCGTATGGAATGGTCTGAATCGCGTTTGCCATTTCAACAACGGTAGGGCTTTCACCAAAAATAATCACATCGTCTCCTTCTTGGCAAATTATTTCCGTTACATCCACCATCAACATATCCATACAGATACTCCCTAAAATGGGCGCTTTTTGATTGTGAATTACCACGTACCCCACTTGATTGCCCCACAACCTTGCAATTCCGTCGGCATAACCAATAGGAATGGTAGCTACTTTAGTAGTTTTTTCAGCCATAAATCGACGACCATAACCTACACTATCGCCAGCCGGAATAGTTCGTATTTGCGAAATCAACGACTTTAAAGTACCGACATTTTCTAAATATTTTTGCTCGTTACTGTCGTTCGAAACGCCGTATAAACCAATTCCCAATCGCACCATATCGTATTGGGCTTTTGGAAAATTACTAATACCCGAAGTGTTCAAAATATGCCGAATCGGATTGATTTGCAATTGGCTAATTAATTGTGAAGATAAGCTTTCAAAAAGCGCAATTTGCGCATTGGCAAAATCAAAATGCTGTGGATCATCACTAGTAGCCAAATGCGAAAGAATGCTGGTTATACGAACCGAGGTATTGCCTTTTAATGTGTTTATCAGTTCGGGCAACGTATTGGCTTCAAAGCCCAAACGGTGCATGCCGGTATCCAATTTTATATGAATTGGAAAATTTTCCAACTTTTTTTCCTTGGCAATTTTTAAAAAAGCATGGAGGCCTTTAAGGCTATAAATTTCGGGTTCTAATTGGTATTGAATGATGGCTTCATAACTAGTCGATTCGGGGTTAAGCACCATAATCGGTACTTTTACACCACCACTTTTAAGCGCAATTCCCTCATCTGCAAAAGCGACTCCGAGGTAATCTACTTGATGATGCTCTAATAATTTAGCAATTTCTAAACCGCCATTGCCATAACCAAAAGCTTTGACCATGACCATAATTTTGACCTTTTCCTCTAATTTCGATTTGAAAAAATTGAGGTTATGACTAATGGCATTCAAATCGATTTCGAGCACTGTTTCATGGGTTTTTAATACCAAACGTTGCACAATTCGTTCAAATTCAAACGAGCGAGCACCTTTTATCAAGATGGTTTCGTTATTAAAAGATAAATCATCAAATTGTTCTAAAAAAGCTTGGGTCGACTCAAAAACGGTACAATTCGAAAACAGTTTTTGAAACGATGAAATGGTTTTCCCGATTCCGATTACTCTCGAAATACGGTTGTCTTTTATCAATTGAGCCACTTTAGAATACAGCTCTTCATTAGAAAATCCGCTTTGAAAAATATCCGAAAGAATAACCGTTTTTTTCGGATTTTGCTTTTGGCTTTCTAAAAAATCGAAAGCAATTTTTAGCGATTGAAAATCGGAACTATAACTATCATCAATAATACTGCAATTATGAATACCGTTTTTTACTTCTAAACGCATCTCCACTGGGTACAACAGTGCCATTCGGTTTTGAATCACCTCAATCGGATATTTCAGATAAAGCAAAACCATCAAACAAGAAATAGCATTTTCAATCGATGCATCGTCATGAAAAGGTACTTCAATTTGATTCTCTGTACTTGCAAATCGATAAAAAATCTGAGTAGAAGTTGAACTTTTTAAGACATTCAAAATTAAAACCGTTGCGGTTTCATCGGTAAAACTCCACGAAAAAAGTTGCCGATCAATCAGTGGATTTTCTTTTAAAAAGACCGTTAAACTATCGTCGACCAAAGGATCTTTTTTATAAATAATAAGTGGTGTTGTGGTAAAAAGCTTTAATTTTTCTAGAATTTTTTGGGATCTATTTTCGAAACCCTCATCGTGTGCCGAACCAATTTTGGTTAAAACACCCATAGTGGGTTGGATAATTTGTTGCAAATGATCCATTTCGTTTATAGTAGAAATTCCTGCTTCAAATATTCCTAAATTATGCTTTTCATTTATTGCAATTACCGATAAAGGCACCCCAACTTGCGAATTGTAACTTTTGGGACTTCGAATAATATTATAATCGGGACTCAACAAAAAATTGAGCCATTCTTTTACAATAGTTTTGCCATTACTTCCGGTTAAACCAATAATAGGAAAATCAAATAACCCACGGTAATAGGCCGCTATTTTTTGCAATGCCCTAACGGTATCGGGTACGACTAAAAAATTGGCATTTGGGATTTTATTTTCGGGAACTTCTTCTACAACAAAATGCTGTACTCCTTTTAAAATAAGGTCTTCAATATAATCGTGTCCGTTATGATTGGGTCCTTTTAGCGCAAAAAACAACGTACCTTCTCCGTTTTGCAATGAGCGGCTGTCTATCGAAATATGATCAAAACTTGAATCGGGTGAAAGTCCAATAAACTCAGCCTTTAAAACAGTAATGGCTTTTTGTAACGGTATACTCATTTGAGAAATGATTGCGGGATTTAAAACTCAAATTTAAAGTTTATTCACAAATAAATGGTGTTTTTGGTCGTTTTAACTTTAATATACCAAGCCATTGTGAGCATAATTTTTATATTTGTTTGTAACAAAAATTGAAAAAAATTGAAAAAGCTACTCCCTATTTTCTCGTATATCTTTCACCCAATATTTATTTCGATATATGCGACTCTTTTTTACTTTTTTTTAAAACAAGATGTGTTTGCGGCACAAGAAAAACTCTATATTTTATTACAAGTTTTTTTGCTAACCGTGGTCATTCCTATTTTGTTTTTTTTGTTGTTGCAAACCACAGGCAAGGTCGAATCGGTTATGATTAAAGAAACAACACAACGCAAAATTCCGTTAGCACTACAATGCCTGCTTTTTATTTTGCTAGTAAAACGCACCATTTTGGTTACAAGATATCCCGAATTGCATTTCTTTTTACTAGGTGCTTTATTTTCGACATTGGGTGTAGCTATTTTGGTTTTTTTTAAAATAAAGGCCAGTTTGCACATGTTGGGAATTAGTGCTTTAACGCTTTTTTTAATTGGTTTGAGTCTGCATTTACAAATTAAAATGCCGTATTTGATTGCTTTTTTTATTCTGATGAATGGCGTGGTTGCTTCCTCACGTTTGGTCATGAAAGCGCATTCTCCTTTTGAGCTGAGTTTGGGTTGCGCTTTTGGTATTTTTCCGCAATTGCTTTTTTTGTATTTGTGGCTTTAAATGGGTTTTATAAAATATAAAAAATGATTCCGAAATTTAATGCTCTAATGTTGATGTTTTGTCCATCGGTGGTTTGAAGTCCTTTTTTAAACAAGGTATTTAGGCCATAATATCCGTAAAAATTCCAGGTATTAAAACCCGCACCCAAATAAACGCCGTACTGAAAATCATTAAAATCGGGATTGTTTTTGATTTTATTTTTTCCCAAGGCATTTTTTAAAACTGATGCATCAAATAGCAAATAACTAAATTTCAAGCCCGAATACACGCGCCAAAAGCGATAGGTTTGCGCGGTAGAACTTCGCCAACGAAACTCCAAAGGAACATCTAACAAAAAGTTAGAAAATTTGTTTCGGTCAAAATCATTATAATCTGAAATGTGATATATTTTAGAATCGCCAAATTTTTCGATGGTTAAATTCTGAAAGTAGTTGTTATAGGTAAATCCCAAACCCGTAGCAAAAGCAATATTTCGGCGTTTGTTGAGGGGCATATCACGTACAAATCCTCCCGAAATTCCGACAGAGAATTTTTGTTGATCAAATCCTTCTGGCGCCTCCAAAATTCGGTTGTAAGTAAAACTCACATAAAATTGGTCTTCTCGGTACAACGAGTCTATTTTTACGGCAGTTGTATCTTTAAGTGTCGTTTCGTCTTGAGCAAAAGCAAAAAAAGTAAGCAATAAAAAACAACTGTTTAAAATCCAACGCATCATTTTGGGAGATATATTAAAATTGAACCACTATTATTAAACGAAGATACAAATTTAAGTATTGTACCCACCCGAGCATTTTCAGGAAACGCAATTGTAACTTGATTTGTATACAAATAAAAAAGTCTGTCAAAACCAAGACAGACTTTTAAAACAACCAATTAACAAACTATGCTGTGGGTATTTTTAATTTCCAACCCGGCTGAATGATGTCCGGATTTTTGATAATATCAGTATTGGCTTCGTAAATTTTTTGCCAAGAAACACCGTGTGCTTTTCCTATTTTAGATAACGAATCGCCGCTTACTACGGTATATTCTCTCACAGCTCCCTCGGCTATTGCAATATTCATTACGACATCGGCCGATCTAAAATCGGGATCTAATTTTCCGTACACTTCCCAAAGTTTATCTTTATCTGCAGTCGATTTTGCGGTTCCATCCAAGTACAAAACCTGATCTTGTTCGCGCACTTGCCAATTGGCAATTCCTAACGTATTTCCGGTTGCAATCAATTCTGCGTATTTATCTTGTAAACTCATCGCTCTCTATTTAATGGTTAGTTGATTTTCGACTTTTTTTGGTTTTAATTCTTGCATACTCTGAATTAAACCTGGCAAATTATCGCGTTTGATTTCGCCTGTCAGCGTAATCACACCATCGTTTACAGAAGCGCTTACCCCTTCATAGGATTTTAAAACAGCAGCTACCGAAGTATTCAACATTTCATCGCTTGAAATTTCTACGGGAGGCGCCACCACTTCAAATGAGGCGATCTCACAATTGTTCACTACCGATTTTACTCCTTTTACACTTTTGGCAATTTCTTCGCAACTTTCTTTACAAGCAGCATCTTTACAAACTCCCGCAATCGTCGCTACTCCATCCTTTACGCTTACTTGCATACCCGGCATGGTACTCATTTTAGACGCAATTTCTTTTTCAATATCGGCATCTTTTGGTCCGCAAGCCGCTAATAGTACCGCAAGCGAAATTCCAAAAACAATAGATTTCATTTTCATAATTTAAATTTTTATGGTTAACTAGCTAAAGTTAACAAATTCATTTGTAATAGCTTATAATTTAAAATTAAATTTTTAAAGATTTTTACTACAATATTTAAAAAAGGAAAACGTCTACTAATAAATTACGCCCATAAAAAAAGGCTCCAATCGGAACCTTATTTCATTATACTTTTAACTTAAACAACTCCATCAGTTTTTTGAACAAACCGATTATACAAAATACAAGCAATCCGGCGGTCAGACCTAAAACAACTTCTTTAAGTGTTAGGGGCCAATTTTCCCAGAGATGATGCACGTATTCGATGTTGTGTTCAAAAATACCACCCGAAACTAAAATCAAAGCTATAGTACCCACAAATCCTAAAAACTTTATAATTATGGGAAGCATTTTTACTAATAAAGCGCCTAATTGTGCAAAAAAACCTTTGTTGTGAGAGCGTTTAATTAACTTATATCCAGCATCGTCCATTCGTACAATTAAGGCTACAATTCCGTAAACACCAATTGTTGCTAGAATAGCCACTACAGCAACGGTTATAATTTGAATGGATAAAGGCTCTTCTAAAACAGTTCCCAATGCAATAATGACAATTTCGACAGAGAGTATAAAATCAGTCACAATGGCCGATTTGATTTTGGTTTTTTCCAGATCTTCATTAGATGTTTCGTCTATTTCGATTGTTTTTTCTGCAGAATCAGCTTCATGACGATGAAACAAATATTCGATAATTTTTTCGACACCTTCGTAAGCCAAATAAAAACCACCCAAAATCAAAGCACCTTTTATGGCCGCTGGAAAAAACACATTTAACAACAGCGCAATCGGAATAATGATGAGTTTGTTGATAAAGGAGCCTTTGGTAATGGCCCATAAAACAGGCAGCTCGCGCGAGGATAAAAAACCTGTTGCTTTTTCGGCATTTACCGCCAAATCATCTCCTAAAATTCCGGCCGTTTTTTTGGTTGCAATTTTGCTTGCTACCGCTACGTCGTCCATAAGTGCGCCAATATCATCTAATACGGCGAATATTCCTGATGCCATTTCTTTTTATTTATATGGGTAAAAATAAAATTTAAAATTGAGGTTTCCATTACATAATTATTACTTTTTTAAAAGAATAAACAAGAAACTTACATAAAAAATGTTGGCTAAAAGCGAAAAAAAAACTCTTAGCCAACATTTGGGTATTATCTAAATTTTACTTAATTATAATTTTAAAATTTTGGTTGAAATTTTCTCCAACTACATTTAAAATATAGATTCCCGATAAATTTTTGTTTGCTATATCGATACGCAAGTGTCCGTTGTCTTGCGGATTTATTTTTTGCGAAAGCACTATTTTTCCGCTCAAATCAAATACTGTAGCCTGAACAACTGCCATTGAAGATTGCGGTACTGTAACAAAAATAGTTTCACTAACAGGATTTGGATATACTTTTATAACATCGGCTTTATCCGTAAATTTAGTATTGCTCAATAAAACATCTGCAAAAAGCGCCTGAATTTGAGGAGCTTCTAAAGGATAATTGTAGATTTTTAACTCATCAAATAATCCTTTGTAAGGAGCTGGAGTAGTTCCTGCTGCTAATTCCAATTCGCCAATGTTGCCAATAACTAGGTCTGTAGGTTCCCCGATTCCGGTCACGGCCGATTCGTCTAACTCGGCGGTAAAAGAACCATTGGTGTATAATTTTAGTTTTCGATTAATCATGTCACGCATCAACACCACATGAACCCAATTACCCGAAAAATAAGGCGTTACTGCAGTAGTCAACTCCTTTTTGGTTTTATCATCATCAATTGCAAAACGCAAAAGTCCACCTTTTACTTCTAGGTTAAATCGCTTTCCAGTGGCACCAGTAGTTGTGTTTTTTGTCATGGAACCTTTGCATAAAATATAGGCGCTAATAGAAGACGATGCGGGTAATAAACTTGCATCGGCTTTCATCCAAAAAGAAAGGGTAAACGAATTAGTATCAAAAAAAAGATACTCCTGATTCGGGATTTTAACCATCGGTGTGTTTGTCGGACCATTGATAAAACTGATTGCATTGTTTACTTTTCCGGATACTCTTGTAGTTTCGTTATCGTAAGCCACATCCAAAAGTCCGTTGTTAGCATTAGCCGAAACATCGGCAATTTGTTCCCCTTGCAAAGCCGTTTCCTGAAAAGGCCAATGTCCTACCAAAGCCGGTGTTAGGGTGCTAAATGTCCACACATCTCCGGTAGCAGTTCCTTTTTCGTTCGTTGCATCTACACGCCAAAAATAATTGGTCGCAGCCAATACATTCGAAACTGAATACGATGCATTAGCCACATACGGTACATCTGCCAATTTATTTAAGTGTGCAGCATCGGTTCCGAAATAAACTGAATAGGAGGTGGTATTGGCGCTTCCGCTCCATTTTAAAACGGTAGTCCCATTTGATAACTCTACATTTGTATTCGCTGTTGCAGGAAAAGGTGTTGTGGTTTTAGCTGGTGCAGTAGGGATGGGAGCCGTAGTAATGGTTGCTGTTTTGGTGTAAACCGAACTTTCGGTGGCGTTAATAGCTTTTACACGATAGTAATATTGGGTGTTGGGTGTTAGCCCGGTTTCATCATAACGCTCCATATTCGCATTTAAGGTGGCTATTATGGTAAAATCGGTACCGTTTGTAGAACGTTCTAGCACATAATTAGTTTCGTTGGTTGCATTATCTCCCCAATTGACGGTAAACGAACTCGAAGGAGGCGTTTCATTTGACACTGAATTGCTAAACGTAATATCGGTTGGGGGAATAATAAAATCGGTTGGCGTTTGAGAAGTCAACCCATTAATATACACTTCAATATTCAAATAAGGAGCCTGAGTGGCACTTACATTTACAGCGTCATTTACATTTTTATTGAGTCCGTTTGCGTCTTCCCAACTATCCGGCATTCCGTCGTTATCGGTATCCAAAGGTGCTGGTGCTCCATATACATGGCCTGCTCCTCCATTACTAAATCCGAATTTTGAAGTTAAATCCGATTGTACGTACACATACGTTGCTGTGGTGCCTTTAGACATCAAATCGTTAACCATCAATTGATCGACTTGGTCTCTTCGGGGATAAGAAGCGCCCACACTGGCCACAATTTGATCAAAGGCTGCTTGAGCCGACAAGGATGGTGCCTTCATTGGATAATCATAAGGAGTGGACAAAAGCGTGGCTATATCGCCCGTTGGATAACCCGTTAAATCTTGTGGAACTTCAGTACCGTTTAAAACACCATCTTTATTATTATCAAAGAAATTGCCTGCACCATACAACGAAAAATTATCATTTCCTCTGTTAAAAGGAGTCGAAACTGTCGAACTAGTATTGGGCCCTCCAATAAAATAATTATTAATGATGTTTACATCCGAACGACCAGCCGAGTCACCTCCCATAATATAAGCATCACCCGATTCGGTATGGCCGTATGTATTCCCATAATTTCCCCAATTGTACACCACATTGTTTACAAACTCGTTGATGCCTTTTATTTTGTTGTTGCGGGTTTTATTGCAGATGTACAAATTACCAATTAAACTCACTTTTCCGTCTGCAGGTTGAATTAAGCCTCCTGCCGAATGATTGTGGCGGTGTAACCCTTGACCTATAATGGAATTCTGAATGGTAATATTATCTGGACTCAACCCTTTGTTATCCCAGTTTATAGAGAAAACCTCATCGGTTCCCCAGGTAAAAGTCATGTGATCAAAAATCATATTGGCTCCGTTAGAAAGCCCCGAAGCATCTTGATTTTGCGAAGTTCCACCATATCGAATTCGCAAATAGCGTGCAATGGTATTACTGGCGCCTGTAAAAGTAACGCGAGGTCCTAAAAGTACAATTCCCTCGCCTGTAGCGGTTTGTCCCGCAATAGTGGTATTGGGAGAAACCACAATTTGCGATTGTAAATTAATGATACCTCCCACCTTAAAAATCACAAAACGACCGGGCTGGCTCACCGCATCTCGAAAGGATCCGGCACCACTGTCGTTTAAATTGGTCACTAAATACACTTGAGGATTGGTCGCGCCTCGGGCTCCTGTTGTGTACCTACCGAAGCCTGTGGCCTCTGGAAAAGCTAAAGTTTGTTGGGCACTAATTTGTTGTGTTAGGCTGGTTACACCACACAGCAATACTGCCTTAAGCAGATGCTTAAGAGCAAAAGCAGGTTTTTTCATAGAAATTTGGTTATAAGTTAGTTATGCCAAATTAACAATATGAAACCTACTCACCGTCCTGCTCTATCCTGCATGGATTTTTCTCCCTAAAACAAGGAAAATTTTACTTAAATTCGATTTAAAATTATAACTAGGACTACTTTATTTATCGTTTAATGCGCATATCCGAGTGCCATACTGCAACCAATAATAAGGATTACCGCTAAAGTAATTCCGACATATAAAAAATCTTTTTGCAAATAAAAAAGCAGTAACGAAATAGCCAATCGCAATAAGGGAATGGAAAAAAGCAACACTATTCCTAAAAACAAGATAGCCTCAGCTTCACCCTGCCACAATCCCGAAAAAAAAGTTGAAAAGATACGCACCATACTAGAATCTACCTCTTTAAAAACGGCATAATTTTCATATTCGTTGCCGTGTTGTATCAAATACAAAACCCCTCCCAAAAAGGTAACCGCCAAAGCTGACCAAACTCCAAATCGAAGTAAATTACCAATAATGAGTTGTGATTTATTCTGTTGTTCGTATTCCATACTATTTATATTTTTCCTGTAAATCCGTTGTAAATCATGTTTAAAGCCAAGAACATAATTAAGACGGCAAAAAACACCTTTAGCTTTTGTGTATCTGTTTTTAGCAAAACCCTGGTTCCGAGTAACGCACCTAACAAAACACCTATAACTACTGGCATGCAAATAGCGGGTACCACATACCCTTTTTGAATGTAAATAAGCGCACTGGCCATTGCCGTTACGCCCATCATAAAATTACTGGTGGTTGTGGATACCTTAAACGGAATTTTCATAATGGTATCCATCGCAATTACTTTAAAAGCACCAGAACCAATCCCCAACAAACCCGACATCATGCCAGCCACTCCCATCATAGTGAAACCGCCCACAACATTTTGAACGCCATACGGAATGTGTTTCCCTTTGTGATCTTGATACGTTGCGGCTAGTTGTAGTTTTTGAGCCATTAAACTCGACTCCAAAATAATGCGTTCTTGTTTTCTTCTGAGCGAATTAAATGCCGAAAACAAAAGGGTTAAACCAAATACAATTGCAATAAATGAAGTTGGTAAAACTGCCGAAAGCAGGGCACCCACAATAGCACCTAAAGTGGTGGAAATTTCTAAAAAGATACCCAATCGTATGTTGGCTATTCCTTCTTTAACATAAGCCGCAGCAGCACCGGTTGAAGTAGCCACTACCGAAACCAATGCCGCGCCGATGGCATAATGAATATCCACTCCTAACAACAATGTCAATAGCGGAATAATCACTATACCACCACCTAAGCCCGACAAAGAACCAACAAAACCTGCTACGACTGCGCCTACAAGCACCGCGAGCGTAAAAAATAAAACCGTCATATTATATTCATTTTGAATAAAGGAAAAGCTCCACAAAAAAGTTCTAGTAGCTGTAAACTAAAAATCGTTCTAGTGTTATTTCTGTTTGTTTTTATAACTTAAATAAAACACTTGCGGCAAAACGGTTAACGATAAAATCATACAAACCAATAATCCGCCCACAATCATAATGGCCAACGGCTTTTGAATTTCAGAGCCCATTCCGGTGGAGAGCGCCGCAGGCAAAAGTCCCAAAGAACCCATTAATGCAATCATCACAATAGGTCTAATTCGGTTATAGACACCATTTGAAATGGCTTCTTTTAACGGCATTTTTTTCTTTAGATTTTCTTTGATAATTCCGATTAACACAATGCTATCGATAGCACTTACTCCAAACAAAATTATAAATCCGATACCGGCCGAAATTCCAAAAACAGTACCCGTAACCCAAAGCGATATAAACCCTCCAATAAAGGCATACGGCATGGTACTTACAGCAATAAGTGTATCCTTAAAATTACCAAAATTAAAATACAGCAAAAACAAAATGAGCACCAAAACTACCGGAACAATTAACGCCAATTGTTTGGTGGCGCGTTCTTTACTTTCAAACTCACCGGCCCATTTCATTACGTTTTCTTTCGGCAAATGCACTTCGGCTTCTACCTTTTTTTTGGCCTCAACAATGGTACTGCCTAAATCCCTTCCTTCGATATTAAAGCCAATGGCAATATATCGACTGTTGCCTTCTCTGTAAATAAAAGTCGGTCCCGTTTGGTAATCAATCGTAGCGATTTCTTTTAACGGAATTCGTTTTCCATCGGTAGTCGGAATCAAAATACTTTCAATTTTTTCTTTAGAATTCCGATATTCTTTTTGAAAGCGAATGCGGATGTCAAACATTTTTTCTTGGTCGTAAAATGTAGAAGCCGCCTGCCCTCCAATGGCCATTGCAATTACTGCCTGTGCGTCGGCAGTGGTGATGGCGTAACGGGCCATTTTTTCGTCGTGCAATTGAATTCGGAGTTCGGGTAAACCGATATTTTTGTACACGTTTACATCTTCTATACCGCGTACTTTTTCGATACAGTTAGCTACTTTTTGAGCCATGGCTTCTAATTCAAACAAATCGTTTCCAAAAATTTTAATCACCAACGGACTTTTTACTCCAGCCACGTATTCTTCGACATTATCTTGAATAGGCTGACTGAATCCGAAATTAATTCCGGGATAAATTTCTAGCTTTTCTTTTATCTCGGCTATGAGTTCGTTTTTACTGATTTTTCTTTTCCAATCCGATTCGGGTTTTAATTCGATGTGAAATTCGATATTAAAAAAACCGGTAGGATCAGTTCCGTCATTGGGTCTGCCGGTTTGCGACAAAATAAACTTTACTTCGTCAAAATCGCGAATGGATTTTTTCATTTCTTGCGTTAACCGAACCGACTCATCGAGATTAATACTGTTGGGCAAAGTCGCTCGAAGGTAAATAGCCCCTTCGTTCAATTTCGGAATAAATTCGGAACCGTAAAAAGCAAATCTTCCCATACAAAGAAGAAGTAAAGCTAAAAACAAACCAATTGTCCATTTTCTTTTGGCCGTGCTAAACAAAAACAATTGGAATAAATTTTCTCTAAAAAAACGAGTAATCCTATTTTCTTTCTCTACAATATTTTTCGTTAGCAAGACTTTGCACATGGCTGGCACGTAAGTCAAGCATAAAATTAGCGACCCTAATAAGGCATATCCTAATGTAAAAGCCAAAGGCGAGAACATTTTTCCTTCGACTTTTTGGAAAGAAAAAATCGGTAAAAGGGCTACAATTAAAATGATTAAAGCAAAAAAGATGTAAGTTGCCACACTGCCAACACTCTTTTTTATAAGTCCCATTTTAGACATTTTATTGAACCGTTCCATGCCAATTTGATGCGCTTTAGTTTCGAGCGAAACAAAAACCTGCTCTACAATTACAAGGGTTCCTTCGAGCAGCAAACCGAAGTCTAAAGCTCCCATCGAAATTAAATTGGCAGGCAGTCCTTGAATGCGCAACATGATGATGGCAAACAAAAAAGCTAGCGGAATAACCGATGCCACAATTACCGTGGTACGCCAATTGTATAAAAAGATAAATACGATTAAAGACACCAATAAAACACCTTCAACTAAGTTTTTGCTAACGGTATGCACGGTGTGATTCACCAATTCGGTACGGTCGATAAAAGGCACAATTTGTACATTCGAGGGCAGAATTCTTTCGTTTAATTCGATTACTCTTTCGCGTAATTTTTGAATTACATCGCCTGGATTTTCGCCTCGCAGCATGATTACAATTCCTTCGACTACATCGCTGTCTTGATCCAAACCAGCCTGTCCCAAACGCGGTTTTGCAGAAATGGAAACTTCGGCAACATGTTTAACCAATATGGGGGTGTTTTTGACCGTTTTGATTAAAATATTGCCAATATCGTCAACCTTATCAATCAATCCAACTCCACGCACTACATACGCTTGATTGCCACGCTGAATGACATCGCCCCCAACGTTGATGTTGCTTTTGGAAACAGCTTCGAAAACATCTAAAGCCGATAAATCGTAATTGCTCAATTCGGTGGGGTTGATTTTAATTTCGAAGGTTTTTTCTTCGCCACCAAAGCTCACAACATCGGCCACTCCAGGAACCGAAACCAATTCGCGTTCGATAACCCAATCTTGTAAAGCCGTAACTTCTTTTATCGGCAAATCGCTTTTGATAACGTATCTGAAAATTTCGCCCGTTGCCCCAGATGGTGGGTCAATTTCAGCATCACTCCCTTCTGGCAATTCAATATTATGCAATCGGTTAGAAGCGTATTGTTGCGCATAAAAATCTGCTACCTCATCCTCAAATAAAACGGTCACCACCGACAATCCGAACAGCGAAATGGAACGTACCTCCGCTTTTTTCGGAATTGTATTCATGGCTTTGGTGATGGGTAAGGTGATGAATTTTTCGACCTCTTCGGCACTACGACCTGGCCATTGCGTAATGATTCGTGCTCGTGTGTTGGTTACATCTGGAAAAGCTTCGATGGGTGTTTTTATATAACTAACTACACCCGCCACCAAAAGTGCTGCTGTTAAAAAGAATATTATTAGCGAATTTTTTAGTGAAAAGGAAACGATATTTTGAACTAATTTTTGCATAATCAATTTTTAAAAACGGACATTATTTAGAAGCCGTCAAGCTGTTGTTTTTTAGCTGTTCGTAAATCAGTAAATGATTTTTGGTAATTACTTTTTCGCCTTCGCTAACACCATTTTCGAAATACAAAAAATCAGCATTTTTTACTTTGAGGTCAATTTTTCGACATTCTAAACGGCAATCGTCTTTGTAAATGAGTATATAATTTTGGTTGTTGTCAAAAATCAAGGCACTCGTAGGCACCGATGCCAACTCGGTTGTACTGCTTTTTTTAGCAATGCGTACATCGGCCGTTAATCCGGGTTTTAAATTTAAATTAGCATTATCCATTACAATTCGGGCTTTTAAAACATGTTCATCCGATTCAAAAACCTGCGAAAGCTTGGTGATTTTTCCGCTAAAAATAGTGTTTGGATAAGCCGGAATGGTAATTTGCACCTGCATTCCTTCGTGTACATCTTTTAAATTAGTAGCATACACATTGGCCATCACCCAAACTTTAGAAAGATTTGAAATGGTGAAAAGCGGAATCTCTTCGTTGTTAATTTGCATGCCGGGACTCATGTTTTTGGATACAATAAACCCAGCAACCGGCGCTTTGATTTGAAAAACCGATTTCTCGGAGCTTGCACTGTACAAGGCTAAATTTTGTTGCACATTATGCAAAGAAGCCACCAACACATCCAAATTGCTTTGCGCTTCTACCAATTCTGATTCGGAAGCTATTTTATCTTCAAACAAAACCTGAGTAGTTTGTAACTTGCGTTTTGCCACGCCAATTTGCGCTTGCAACGTTTTTTGTTCGGCTTGCAAACTGTTTAATTCGCTGCTTTTTATTTCGGCTAAAACCTGTCCTTTTTTGACATAATCGCCTAACGAAAAAAAAGTGTTGGTTATTAAACCACTCACCAAACTCGAAAATTGCACCACATCGTCGGCATTGTATTCAATATTCCCAGTTAAGGCAAAACTCTCGGAAACGGCTCTTTTTTGCACGGTTTCTATGGTGATTTGTTTTTTTAATTCGGGCGTTATACAAAAAGCAGGTACGGTTTTGGCTGTTTCTTCTTGTTTTTGAGCACAACCAAAAAGGAGTACTAAAAGAGATAAGTGGACTACAAAATGTTGTTTCATGTTGATTAATTTAGTTCTTGACCGCTCACATTTTTAAGCATTTCTAAACGATCATTTAATTCTTTTTTTGTTTCCAATAAAATGGTTTTATTGTTTAAATATGCTTCAACAAAATCCAGATAAATCAGTAAACTGATGTTTCTTTTTTGAAAATTGGTGTAATAACTAGCTAGGATTTGATCTAAGTTCTCTTCGTAATTCTCGTCTACATTTTCGTAACGTTTTTTCACGATTTCAAAATTTTGATACGCCATGATGATTTCCGATTTGGCACTATTAATTTGCGCTTCGTTATTCAATTTACTTTGATCCACAGCCCATTTTGCCGCCGAAATATTGCCTTTGTTTCGATCAAAAAAAGGAAGGTCAATCGAAAACCCGAAGCCTACGAAATTGTTCATGATATTTCCACCTCGGTCGTACGAGGCTTCTACTGTAACATCGGGTGTGCGTAGGGCTTTTTCGTAGTCTAATTTTTTAGAATGGTATTGCGTGTTTAAACTAGCCAATTGTACATCGGGCCGATTTTGAACCAATTGTTCTACACTTTTTTGAAGATCAAATTTTTTAATGGATTCCAAGTCGGGAACTAATCCGTTACCGACAATTTCGATATAGGTATAAGCCGGCAATTGAAGCAATTTTCGCATTTCGTTTTGCAATGCATTTTGGTCTATTTCGATGGTACTTATTTCGTTTAAAAAAGATAATTCGGTAGCTTTAAGCCGAATAAACTCAGCTTGACTAATGGTTCCTAACTGCATTTGTTTGGAATAAGCCCGTATCAAATTGGAAACGGCTTCCAATTGGTTTTGATAAATTGCTTTTTTGGATTGGTTGAATTGCAGCAACGAAAGGTTGTTTCGGAATTCGGTTTTAAGATTCCGAAGCACATTTTTGTAATATTCCTCGGCCATTGCAGCGCCCACTTTTTCGATGGCAATCATTTTTTTTCTTTTGCCAGCGGTATACAACAACTGTTCAATGCTGGCTCCAAATTCCTGATTTCTTCCATAATTCCCCCATAAAACGGGTAATTGTTCGGAGGTAGCATTACTCCACAAATTAAATTCGTTGACAGATAAAGTGGGATTGGGCCAGACTTTTGCCTGAATAATTTGCGCTTGGGCAATGTCGATATTTAGTTTTTCGGCCAACAAACCCAAATTGTTTTGCAACAACAAGATTTCGGCGTCATTCCGTTTTAACCGTAAAGTATCCAACACCGAATTTTGGGCGTGACTTACATAAGAAAACAGAACTACAAAAGGTATAACGAATCGTTTCAAAAGTTTGCTATTTAATTAAAAGCAAAACTAGTGTGTGGGTATTAAGCCCTTCTTTAAGTTACATTAGAAATTGATGAGAACGAATTAGAATTCGATTAGAGTTTTGCGAAAGTAAGCGTAACCGTTGTTCCTTCGTTTTCGACAGAAGTAATTTTAAAATCGATGTTGTTTTTGGCCAATAAAATAGCCGCTAGCGAAAGTCCCAAACCGGTTCCTTGCACCTTGCCCACATTGCTTCCTCTGAAAAAAGTTTCTTTAATGTGTTCCAAATCTTCGTTATTGATACCGCGACCCGAATCGGTAATTTTAAGTTGTACCTTTTCCTGATCTAACAGCAGCTGAATTTCGATGGATTTTTCAGAATATTTAATGGCATTTTCTACTATATTGTATACGGCAATAGCAATTTCGGATTCATTCCCTTTTACGGTGAGTTTGCTTTCTTGCTTAATATCGAAAACAACTTTCAGTCGCCCGGCTTCGAGTTGGTTGTTATTGGCCAATTTATCGGTTATATCCCAAATTAATTCATCTACTCTAAAAATTTCCTTTTGTCCAGTTTCGGTTTTAAGTCCAGAAACGAGTAGTAAAGTGTTTAAAATTTCTTCAATTTCCTGCACATTTTGCAATACTTTTTGTGAGGTTTCGTGGTATTCGGCCGAGCTCCGTTCCTTTTGACCAAACACTTCCAAATGGCCGGTAATAGAAGCCAAAGGCGTTTTGAATTCGTGCGAAACATAATTGATGAAATTTTTTTGCATCTTGAAAGTGTTGGCCAAACGCTGCAGCAAATTATTGTAACTCTCGGTCAAATATTGCAATTCATCTTTGGTATTTAAATTGACCATTGTTTGATCTAAAGACGAGGCTTCGATGGCATTGACTTGTTTGACAATGTCGTGAACCGGTTTATAAGCCACTTTAGACAAAAAGAAACTCAGCAGGTAAATAACCAACAATCCTAGTAGCAATACGACTGCCATAATAACCATTAATTGGTGGTTTTGGGTTTTAAATTCTTGGTCATTGGCCTGTACAAAAACCACAAAATCGCCTTGATTATCTTGATAAAAAATACCAAAGTAGAAATGGTTTTTTGATTCGAATTTTATTTTTTTATCCTTTCGAACTTGTTTGAGTATTTGAGGTGTAATACTGTTAAAGCTCAAATGTGAACCGTATTGCACTTGATTGTTTTCGTTGTAAATTCCCACCAAAACATCCTGAATATTCTCGTTGTATTGTTCTCTAATCTGAATATGTTCGGTAATGGGTAATTCGTCTTTTTCGAGGTAATAAATTGCCGAAAGCAAGCAAATGCGCTGTAAATTATCAAAAATTCGCTTCTGCGAACTTTGGTAAAAAGCCACATAAATAATTATTGCCGCCGTAATAAAAACGAGACTAAAAGTCACCGAAGATAATAAAGTAAGTCGGTTGCGAATTTTCATTTTTAATGGTCTTTTAACATATAACCCGTTCCGACGATAGTTTGTAAAACCGAGGATTCCAGATTCATTTTGTTTCGGAGATATGAAACATACACATCGACCACATTGGTATTGGTATCGTAATTTATGCCCCAAACCGCGCCTAAAATTTGAGTTCTAGACATGACTTTGTTTTTATTTTCCATCAAAAACAACAGGAGTTTGTATTCTCTAGGCGATAAGTCGACAGTGGAGTTGTTTTGGGTTACTTTGTGTTCGTCGGCGTTGAGGGTGATGCTGCCACAAGTGTAGGTATTGGCCTGTTTATCTTGATTGAACTTAGTGCGTCGGGCCAAGGCGTTTATTCGGGATATGAGTTCTTTAAAATGAAAGGGTTTTACCAAATAATCATCGGCGCCTGCATCGAGGGCTTCTACTTTATCATCGGGTTCGCCCAAGGCGCTTAACATGATAATTGGCACGGCTTTTTTTTTGAAACGTACTAATTTCACCAATTCTACTCCGCTAATATCGGGCAACATGATATCCATTAAAACCAAATCCCATTCGGATGCAAATAGCATTTCGCGCGCTTTTACGCCATTGGTACATAACTGAATCGTAAAGCCGTTTTCTTGCAGACCCTTCACTACAAAGTCACTTATTCGTTTGTCGTCTTCTACTAATAGGATGTTCATTGCTTCCTTTTTTACAAACTTAGGTATTTTATTAAAGAAAGTACGATAGAAATGTGAGCGGTGTGTTTTGTTTGTAGTTTCAAAAGCGGTTTTTTAGGCATATCGTTTTAGGAACTTTTTCATACACTATCCATGCTTTATCCATGCTTTATCCATGCTCTATCCATGCTCTATCTATGTATGTCATTTAATAAAATTATTTGGAATAATGGAAAGAGGAACAACTTTATGACAAATGGCAATTGGTAATATTATAACTATGTGGTTTGGTAAAATGGCTGTTCTTTTTTTGTGCTTGTGATCGTTGGGATTACGTAAATGTTTTTTTCGGTGAAATGAAGTTGCGGTAAAAAAGGGTAATGTTACTAAATTCGCAAATGGCGCCATATTAGTGTTGGCAGAAGTACTTTATTATTCACCAAGTAATTTTTCCACTTCTTTTTGTAAAACGGGCAAATTTTTAATTACAATTCCCCAAATCACATCATCAGAAACTGAATCATATCCGTGAATAATTCTATTTCTAACATCGACAATTTTTCTAGAGTTAGAAATTACAATTTCAGTGTCAAGTTTCAAAATTCGGTTCATAGCTTCACCGATTATTTCAATATTTCGCTCAACTGCTCTTTTAGTTCGTACATCATTTTGATAGACTTGAAATGTCTTTGGCATATCAACATAATAACTTTCTATTTCATTGATTGAACTTAAAATATCATAAAGCCACGTTTTAATATTATTGTCCATAAATCAATTGTTTTTTCTGATTTATAGATTTTCTAAAAAAGGGGTTTTTTATTGCTTTTTCTTCAAGTAAGTCAACACTTCTTTTAAAAATATTTTCTAATGAAAATTTCAAATCGTAATAATTATCTCCATAATCCAGAACATCTAATTCCTGAAATTCAACAATTAAATCAATATCACTTTCGGGATTAAATTTATCCGTTAAAACTGAACCAAAAGCATATAACGATTTTACTTTATGCGATTTGCATAAAGTAAAAATATCTTTTGTATGACTTTCAATCAAATTCATTTTTACTATTTTCAATAAAAGTACTAAAAACAAATTTAGAAGTATCATTTATTCTGATTTTCCGCAATGTTGGGTGGTGGCGTGTTTATGTAAACGTTTTTCGGCTTGGCGATGTGGCGGATTTCAAGGTACTTACTTTCAATTTGGCATTAATGTTTGTTAGAAAACCGAATCTTCGATTCAGTACAAAACCAATCATTTTACCTAACTATTGTTGGCCGTGTACTTTTTTTCCAATCGTGTTTATTTCAATTTTGTTATATTTAATCCACCTTTTCAAATTTCCAACCATTCTTTTTAAATGGTCTTCATTTAGGAAAATATTTGTCCAATAGTTAAATCTGTCGCACTGAACACTAATGTAGTAAGTCATAATTGCTAAACAACCATAATTTATGAAGTCTTTTTCTTCCTTACTTATTTCTGTAACGGTTTCGTAACCTTTTATGAAGTTGTCTGCCTTTATTTGATATTCTTCCTCATTTAAATTTGTTGCAAGCAACTGAAACAGAAAATAAGAAATGTCGAAACATAAAAACCCATTTCCACAAAAATCGAAGTCAAAAAAAGTTATTCCTATTTCATCATCAATGTGCAGATTGTCAAACCAAACATCAAGATGAATACTTCCATACCTTAATTTACGTTTGTCAATATTTTCTATTTTGTCTGTTAAGAAAACAGACAGTTTTTCTAAAAATTCAATTTCGTCAATGTTTTTACTGTAGAACTCCCTTGTTTTTATAACTGAATTTTTAAGCAAATTTTCAGCATTGTAAGACGTTCTTGTTAGTTCAAAATTTTCTGTCGATTGATGAACTTTGGCTAATGATTGTCCTATTAAGAAACTTGTTTGTTCTGTGAATTTTGCTGTCTTTGAGCCTTTGGCAAACGAAAATAAAACACCATATCTTTTTCCTTCTGGTGCTTCAATTTCTTGAATTAATTTGTTGGATTTGTCTGCAATTGGAAATGCAACTTGTCGGTCGCTTTCTTTTAAATGAGTTAAAAGTCTTAATTCTTCTTCAATTTCTAATTTTGTCCGCCAATGATGTGTGTAAACTCTAAAAACGAATTTATTTTTACCGTCTTGAACAATATATAGATGGTTCATTGCAAGTCGAAATATGCTACATTCGGTTTTGTCACTCAACCCATATTTTTGTTGAATAAGTTTACCCAGTTCGTTTGGTGAAAGTGTACTGTTTATTGTTGGGAATTTCTCTGCCATTAATTTTTTATCTATTGATTACGGTCGTTCTACAATCACGCCTAACGTCTTGGTACTACAGCGGGTTTGAGACTAAATTAAGCCATGTTTTCGTATTTACCATTGCCGATAGCTATCGGCATCCAAATACAAGACCATTTTTCAATTAAGCCGAATGCCCAAATCGCTTGTAGCGTGTGTTGGCGGTAGTTTTTTTTATGGGAGGTATATGACTTCATCAAGCTTTTTAATTTTTTTTACATTGCAGAACATATTTTCTATAAGTCTGTAATTAAGTATAAAATTCGTAATTATAAATTCTTTACCATCATTAGTATTTAATTTTGTATATCCATAATTACCTAATAAATTTTTATAATGTTTTGTTGACAGATAAAATTCAATCGATTTTAAGCTTTGAGAATCTAAAACATAATATTTTGAATTTTTAAACATTGTAATTGTTTCATTTTCAAAATCTATCTGGATTTTTGTATTTCTTTCGTGTAATAGATATTTCACGTATAAATAAATTGTCAAGCCCAAATTATAAAATAAGTATAAAGAAATAAGCAACAAAACTATTCCTGCATATCCTGATTTATAATTATTATTCCAAAATCCTGCTAAACTTTTGATTATTCCCGTTATAATTAAAATCAAACATAAAACTAAAAATAAAACAAATAGCGTTTTCAAAAAGAACTTAAATGTTAGTAATCTGTAAGTTTTAATTTTTGATTTCATCAATTTCGTTTCGGTTTTTCAAAATTACTGCCAACTAGCACATAGCACTTATTTTTTCACGCCAATATCTCAAATTAGTAAGATCAGTCTGAAAATCGATATGCAATTTAACCGAAATTCTTTACTGTTTATAGAATTGGTTTTAAAAAATAAGCTAGTTGTTGTAAGCATTAGGCTGTAGGCTTTAAGCTATAGGCCATACGCTTTCGACCTTTGACTTTCGACTTCCGACTTACTTACCTCTTTTTTAATTTCTCCATAAACTTTTTGATTTCGGGTGCGAGTTCTGAAAAAAGTTCGTTGTCTCGGTTTTTGAGCATGACTTCGGTAAACAATTTTAGGCCAATGGCAAATTCTACCGATTGTTGGTCGTTGTTAAAGAGGTTTTTGTCTTTTATCCTGTTGATAATGCTAAAAATTTCGTCGTGATTTTCAAATTCAATTTCAATGGGTGTATCGGTTTTTAAGTCGTCTTTGAGGGTGTGAATTTGTTGTAATCGTAAATGATATTGGTTTGTTTTTTTCATTTTTTACTGTTTTTTATCCTGTATTTACCATGGTTAATCGAGGTGTTTTTTCATTCAGAAAACCCATTTTTACGCCATTCCTCCGTTTACGCCAATATTCTGACCTGTAACCCATTGCGATTCGTCGCTACACAAAAACAAAATAACAGGGATAACATCCTCTACTTCGCCAATTCGGTTAAAGGCCGAGAAACTCGCAATTTTGCTGATTAGTTCTTCCGATTTGCCTTCTAGAAACAATTCGGTATTCATTGGGCCAGCTAGAACCGAATTAACGGTGATATTTTTACTGCCCATTTCTTTTGCAAAAACTTTTGTCATTTGATCTACGGCCGATTTAGTGGCCGAATAAATGGAGTAAGTCGGCATCATTAACCGCACCGTAGAACTAGAAATGTTGATGATTCGGCCGTTTGTTTCTAATTTTTCGGCTGCGGTTTTCATTGTCAAAAAAACGCTTTTTACATTTACCGAAAACTGTGAATCAAAATCTTCTTCGGTAAAATCTTTCAGCAATTTGTTTTTTATGATTCCGGCGTTATTAATTAGAATGTCTACTTTTCCAAAATGGCTGATCGCTTTTTCGAAAAGCAATTCGACCGCAGCACTTTGGCTTACATCGGCCTGAATGGCTAGTCCTTGACCTCCGTTTGAAACGATTTCGGTCACGGTTGCTTCTGCTTCTGCTTTATTTGAATGGTAATTGATTATTACATTCGCTCCGTTTTTGGCTAATTCGATAGCCGTTTTTTTTCCTAAACCTCTGGAAGAGCCTGTTATTATAGCGGTTTTATTTTGCAGCTTTTTCATGATTCCTTTTTTTAGTTTTGTAAAATTACGCAACTTTTTGTTGGCATGTATTTTTTGGCTATAGGCTTTAAGCAATAGGCCGTAGGCTTGGGGTTTACTTCTATATTAATTTAAATATCGGAAAAAGTTTCTTTAATGATGAATCTTAGGGTGGGTTCATGTTCGCTTGGGTGGTCGGTTCAAGGAGGGCAATGCGTGCTTAGCTGTTAGCGGTTGTTTTTATATTTTCCACTTTTGGCCAAGCATATTAAGGACTAAGTCGTCAAAAGTCCAACCAATTTTTCGAGCAGATAAAACCGTTAAACTATCTTGGTTTTGCTTATGTGGGCGGGAAGCACCTGTCATGTTAGGTTTCATATTCAGGTCAAACAAAAAGTATTTTCCCTTTGCGTTGGCTCTACAATCTATTCGAATAGGTGCCTTGGCATTTACTATCTTTGATGCTACTTCACATTGTAGGCAAAGTTGTTGAATTTCTTCCTGCCGTAGTTCGAGGTTTGTTAGCACTTCGCTGTTGTTTACAACAGCCACTTTTCCGTTGAACGGCGCAATTCCGTTTTCATGATTGAAACGCTTAACAGGTGGCAAACTCCAATAGTTGTTTTTTGTGGTAATTTCGCCTCCAATGATGTATTTTCCTGGTGGCATTATAGTTATGGTAACTTCTTGTCCCGACAAAAATTCTTCCACATACAGCGCTTCTCCATAACTGTGAGAATTAAACATATTGTTGAGAATTAATGCTAATTCCTCTTTGTTTTTCACTACGCAAACTCCCTGACTTCCTCTGCCCCGAATGGGTTTTGCCACAACTGGAAAAGGGAAGTCTAATTTGTATTTCATTATATTATCATGGGTAATACTAATCGATTTTGGTATGGGTAAATCGTTTGCTTTTAACAACTTATTTGTCACCCATTTATCGTCATACAAGTCAACGTTTTCTGGAATTTGTCCCACAACCGACATTCCTTTATTAATAAAATCCTCAATCGGGTGACCTTTATATAAAACGGTATTAAGCCAAATAGTAGAAGCACCTTTTTCAATGGCCATTTTTATGCCGTTAGTGGTATCGGGGAAAACCCAATCTAAATCTTGCTCGATTTGAGAATCTTCAACAGGAGTTATAATATTGATGCCCTGCCTTTTTAGAGAATATGCTATATCCGCTCCACTGTCGGAATATCCACCTGGTTTCATTGGTTTAATAATTCCGTTACGTTCGGGTGGGGTTTTTGTCTGATATAGGATTGCTACGTTTTCTTTCATAGATCAATATATTAGACCCATCGTTTATCTGTTAAAGTTTGCGCTAATTTGCAACGACAACAGAGGTTTTGCTAAAATAAGCCCATTATTTTCATTTGCCAATGCGGATAACTATCGCAACAAATACAAAATCAACTTACTATTAAGCCAAGTGCCCAAAATCGTTTTTATTGATTGCACTAAACCTTCGGTCGCTCTTACAATACTTTTAGTTCCTTACGAATATACTTTAAAATTGTAAATTATGGCTACAAATAGCATCTGGAAGAGTTAAGTGAAAGCAATCTAATTATCTAAGCCAAGCGAAAGTCCCTATTGGAACGATGAGAAGTAGAAGACAGTCGAACCACTTGATAGCTTTTATGGCATCTAAAAGCATACCCTCTTATGCTTCCCACACACCATTTTGTTTTCTGAAACAAGCTTTGTGTGGCCGTAGCCGCCTATATAGACATAACTTACTGAATATGAAATAATACAAATTTCATAATTTCTCAAGGAAATTGGTTTTGAAAACTTACGTTGCTATAAGCTAAAGACTATTGCGATGATTGTATCTTATTTTGCTTTGGGTAAATATTCGAACTCCGAAAATGTTTCTCTTACGGGTTTAAAGGCTCCTATTTTTTTTGAAATTTCTGATTTTGAAGCAATTTCGTCCGCGAATTTCTCAAATTTTTCTTTGGAATCCCAAGTAGCGTAATTGACCACTTTTGTTTTATCTTCATTAATTAGAATTTGTGATGCTATAAAACCGGGACAAGAGCTGACTTCTTTTTCAAAAAATTCTTTAATTAGCGAAACTAAGGTTTGAAATTGCTCTTGTTGTATTTCAAAACGGACTATTACGAAATAGGTCTTTTTCATTGGATTGACTCTTTTTTTAAGTTATGGCAAACCATTCTTGCGATTATAAGTGGTTTGCGGTTTAGAAACTGTATTCTAGGTTAAACAAAAATAACGCTAAAAATGTAATTCTACTACATTCGCCCAGGGCGCAAAGCACTATGTTTTCAAAGAAATTCTTGTATCTGTTTGTAGGATGAGATTTCAGTAATTGGATTTTAGATTTGAGCTATATGTATTGCTGTTAGTAAGGACTTCAGCATTTTGAATGTTTAAATTGGACGTTGACTATTACGGTTTTTACGAAATAAAACAAACATGGAAGATTACGAATTATTCTTGTGAACTACGAATTTTTGTTCTTTAAAGCGGGCTTACCACAAATGAAAAAGCCGACTATTACAATAATCGGCTTTAGGGTATTCATAAAAATTATTTGTTAGCGATAAATGTCTTTCGCTTGATTGGCTCTCCAATTTTCTGCTAGGTATTCCGCATCCTCTTCATTTCTCGGATTTACACCTAAAACAACATGGCCTTCTTTGATTCCGTTTTCATAAATTTTTGCTCTGTCTTCAGGGATACCCGAACCGACAAGTGCACCAATAATTCCGCCGGTAATTCCTCCTGCTCCAGCGCCGGCCAAACCAGCTGCTAAAGGACCCGCTACAATAATTCCAAGACCTGGAATAATAACGCTGGTTCCTAAAGCGGCAATAACACCCACTATTGCTCCAATAGTTCCTCCAATTGCAGAACCTGTTCCAGCGCCTTCGGCTGCTTTGGTTCCTAATTCGGAATCGTCATTTTTATCAGAATAATATTTTTCTCTGGTTTCGTCGGACATGATTAAGTTGATATCGTCTTTCGTATAACCTCTTTCAGATAATGAGTTGTATGCTCTTTCTGTGCTATCTCTATCGGCAAACATTCCTGTTAAAAGCGGACGCTTTGTTCCTTCACTGTTGTTTACATTTTCCATCTTTTTTGTATTTTTAATTTATTAATATTCAATTATTTATTACAAATCTAGCGGGTATACACACCTAATCATTTATACAATTATCCTTTTTTATTACATCAGGCATTTTTATATTTTTACTAGTTCGAAGTAGCGAAGGGTTTGTACTCGCTACGCTCAGAATTGTGGGTTTTGATACATTGCTGTAAGTTTAGGCCTTACGCGTTCGAAGGGTAGCTCGTATTAAAATTTATTAATTTAGTATCATGTATTTCGAAAGAGTATAAAAAAACCTGTACCTCAAAGGCACAGGCTCGTGAATTAATAATTTAGAGCTCCAAAAACATTTGGAATTACTTTTAATTATTAAGCTTTTAAGGATTTACCATTGTAGTAGAATCTATTACGGTAGAATCTGCGGGAACCACATACGCAGTATCCGTTTTGGTCATCATATCCTCATCGGTGGTTGAAACGGGTTCCACTGTTTCGTTGTTTTTGCAAGATGCCAAACAACCCACTATTAGTGCCATAATTGCTATTTTTGATTTCATCGATTTCATAACTTTTCTTTTTTTAATTAGTATTTTTCAAAATTACGGTTGGACTCAAATTATATCTTTATACAATTATACTTTTATATTATATATATAACATAAATCAGCAATTTACACTCCTAGTTTTCTTATTTACAGATTCTTACAAACCATAAAGTTAATTTTCAATTTATAGCAATTCTCTCTCGAAAACAGCATCGCTAATGATTCAACTTTGGGTAAGACTCTTTCGGCTTCGAGTTTAAAAGGTCGATTTTGCTAGTAAGTTAATTGTTAAAATTTAGTAGCATAACTTGTGGGAATGGATAACAAATCCGCATTATCGGATTAGGAATAGGGCCTATTACGGTAGTTTTATTTACTTCTTATTAATCATTAAAAAAAATATCGATAAAAGTAAGGAATTTACTTAAAATGTAATCACCGACTTTAGCTCTTTGCAACATTGAAGGTTGGTTTTCTAAAACGTCAACTGCTTCTTGTTTGGTTGGAATGCGTTGGGCGAATAAATAATCTTCGGTTAATTTTTTTAGTTTGTCGGCATTTAACTTTTCATCGACTACAAATTGATTAAAGGCTTTTTGCTGCTCTTCTATCCTAAATGCAGCATAGGCTTCTTCTATTGCAGTATCCTCTTCAAGCAGTGGCAAATTTTATTCGATGAAACGTTCTATTAATTTAACATCCACTAACACAGTATTAACAACCTAATGTGATTTGTTCATTTTACAATGGGTAACTTTATAGTATTACTTAAATAAATAAGATTATTATGGAAAATACAATTAAAGAATCTTCGGTTAAAACGGTCAATCCATTTACAAATAAAACAACTAAGCAATTTGATATCATGGATGATGCTGTTCTGGATACTAAAATTCAAAATGCAGACGACGCATTTAAATTATGGAAAAAAAGTGCCTTTTCTGATAGGAAAAACCTATTGAAAAAAGTGGCCAATATTATGAGAGAAAGAAAGGTTGAATTGGGAGCTTTAGTTACCCTAGAAATGGGTAAATTGCATAAAGATGCTATTGCTGAGGTAGAAATATCAGCCAACATCTTTGATTACTACGCTGATAATGGCGAAAAATTTCTTGCCGATCAACCTCTTGAAACACCTATAGGATCTGCCTTTTTAAGTTACGAACCATTGGGCGTATTATTAAGCGTGCAACCTTGGAATTTTCCCTTTTATCAAATTACAAGATCGGCCGCACCGAATGTGATGGCGGGTAACACCATATTGATGAAACATGCATCGAATGTTCCGCAATGTGCAGAAGAGATGGAAAACATTTTTAAGGAAGCAGGTGCTCCTAAAGGGGTTTACCAAAATCTTTTTATCCCTGGCAAAAAAGCAAGCGAACTTGTAGCCGATAAGAGGATAAAAGCAGTTACCTTAACAGGAAGTGAACCAGCAGGGTCTGCTATAGCGGCAGAGGCAGGGAAATATATTAAAAAATCCACATTAGAACTTGGTGGAAGTGATGCCTTTATTGTTTTAGACGATGCTAATATTCAGGAAGCCGCTACTGCCGCTGTAATAGGAAGAATGTGGAATTCTGGACAAGTTTGTACTTCTCCTAAGAGAATAATTGTTGAGGAAGCAATTGCGGATACTTTCTTAGAAAAAGTTAAGGAGGAATTTAAAAAAATTAAAGCAGGAGATCCGATGGATCCCGAAACTACTCTCGCACCTTTGAGCAGTGAAAAAGCAGTTGAAAATGTTATTAAACAAGTCGAAAAAGCAGCAAAAGAAGGCGCTACTATTGTATTAGGCGGAAAAAGAATTGATCGAGAAGGTGCCTTTATGGAACCTACTTTATTGACTAACATTACACCCGATAATTCTGCCTATAATGAAGAAATATTTGGTCCCGTATTTATGTTTTACCGTGTAAAAAATGAAGAAGAAGCCATTCAACTAGCCAATGCCACTGATTTTGGACTTGGAGGTAGTGTTTTTAGTGGCAACGAAAAAAGAGCTCAAAATGTGGCTAGACAAATTGTAACGGGAATGGTTTACATCAACCACTTAACGGGTATAAGCCCTGAGTTGCCATTTGGAGGAACAAAAGGTTCTGGTTATGGACGAGAACAATCTCCTGCTGGAATTTATGAGTTTGTAAATCCAAAATTGATTAGAACTACCACCACTTCAAATCCGTATTAAGTCAACTACACATTTTAATTACGCATTTACTTTAAATAGGAAGGCTGTCTTTTTTAGGGCAGCCTTTTTCTTTTTAAATTCTGCTATGTTATTCACGAGAAAAAATGCAATGTGGTTTTTACTCTCATATTGATATCCTTTTAATTATACAAATAAGTTATAGTAAGGCTTATCATTTAGCAAGATGTTCATTAAAAAGTAATGCTAGTAACTGGTTTGCAACCCTTGTAAAATCAGTAGCTCAGCACGCATTACATTTAATTTAGCGAGACCCTAATTTGCTACTTTTCTAGGGTCTCGATTTTGCACCTTGAAATTTGACAAAGAATGTTCTTTTTGAAAGTTCCAAAAACCAAAAAACCCCGTAAATCATAAGATTTACGGGGTTTTGGTTCTCTTTGAGATTTTAATTGCAGAGAGGAAGGGATTCGAACCCTCGATGCAGTTACCCACATACAAACTTTCCAGGCTTGCTCCTTCAACCACTCGGACACCTCTCTTTGTTGGGGTGCAAAGAACACAAAAAAAAATCACTTAAAAAAACTATTTAGGCATCATTTTTTAAGTTGCTATCAGATTTCGGAAGGCATCTATAAACAGACCTATGGCTTTTTTTTGGTATTCGTTTTCGATGGTGATAATGTACGATTTGCGTTCGGTCGTTACTCCAGTTAGTTCGATGGCTTGCAGGTTGTCCCAGCCTTTTAGGGCTTTTTCGGTGACAATTGTGGCCCAATTGCTGTTTTCGACCAATTGCAATAAAGCATGTATGGCATTGAGCTCGATTGAAATTTTGGGCTGAATCCCATTTTTACTAAACAAATCATCCAAAAATTCTCTAGAATTGAACCCGTGTGAAGGCAAAATCAACCGCATCTTATGTAATTTTTTAAACGGAAAGGAGCTGTGTTGCGCCAGTTCATTTTTTTTAGAAACTGCCATCACCAGTTTGGAAGTGAAGAGCGGAATTTTATGCATGGTCGTATCCATTTCGTTGTTGGAAATCACCAACACCATGTCCAATTCGTTTTGCAAGAGTTTGTTTTGCAACGGTTCGGTGGCGCCATATTCGACAATCATTTTGAGATTGGGGTATTGCTGAGCAAAAAGTTCAACCACAGGTAAAACAAGCAGCCCAAAAATATAGGTAACACCAATTCGCAATTCGCCACCAATTAAGTCATTCAGGTCGTCTACAGCTTGCACACCTCGTTCTACATTATCCAAAACGCGTCGGGCATGGTCTAAAAAAACGGAGCCTGCTTCGGTAAGTTGTACTTTTTTTCCAATTCGTAAAAAAAGCGGCAAACCCAATTCTTCTTCCAATTTTTTTATCTGCTGCGATAAACCCGATTGCGAGACAAAACAGGCCTCGGCGGCTTGAGTGAAATGCAATACTTCAGCTAATTTTACAAAATAACGCAGTTGAAACAGCTCCATATTAATAAGTTTAAGTAATCATTATAAGTAAAATTAGTAATTTTTTTAATGATTTACAATTTCCGAACTTTGCATCAAAGAAAAAGTATTATGTTTAAAGCCTTACGATCACGCAATTTTAAATTGTTTTTTTATGGACAATCCATTTCCGTTATTGGAACGTGGTTGCAAAAAACCGCAGTAAGTTGGATGGTGTACAGTATTACCGGATCGGTGTTTTTACTCGGACTGGCCACTTTTTTAAGCATGATTCCGAGTTTGTTTTTGGCTCCAATTGCCGGAAGCATTATTGGTCGCTATAACCGTCACAAAAGCATGATGATTTTACAATCGTTGGCCATGTTGCAAGCGGGAGCCTTAGCCCTTTTGATCTATTTAAAAATTTACAACATCAATTTCATCCTGCTTTTATCACTCATTCAAGGTATTATCAATGCTTTTGATATGACCTGTCGCCAAACGATGATGATTGATATTGTAGACGACAAAGCCGATTTACCTAATGCCGTTGCCCTTAACTCAACTTTGACCAATTTTGCTCGAATTGCCGGGCCTGCTTTGGCCGGAATCATTTTGCATCAATATGGCGAAGATGTGTGTTTTATTGGTAATTTTTTGAGTTACATTCCGGTTTTGATTTCCCTTTCGTTAATGCGCATCAAACCTTACGAACCGGTTACTCAAAAACTCAACATGCTACGTGATTTTCATGAAGGTTTTGATTATGTAAAAAAAGAACACGACATGGGAAAAATGCTGTTGATGTTGGCTTGCAGTAGTTTGTTTGTCATTTCTTTTAATACCTTAATGCCTGTTTTTGCCAAAGATATTTTTAGCGGAAATGCCCAAACGTTTAGTTGGTTTGAAAGTGCCGCCGGAATTGGTTGTATCGTTTCGGCTATCTTTTTAGCGAATTTAAAATCGACTGAAAAAATCACCACCATCTTGCTTGGTGCAACGGTTTTAATGGGAATTAGCATTATTGTATTGGCCTTTTCTAAAAGTTTACTGCTGGCTTTATTTTGTATGATGTTGAGCGGAATTGGAATGATGGGACAAACTTCATCGGTTAATATTTACATTCAATCGACTAGTTTGAGCCACATGCGTTCGCGTAGTATCAGTTTTTATATGATGGCCTATCAGGGTATGATTCCGGTTGGGAGTTTGTTAGCGGGTTATGTTTCGCATTTTTGGGGAACCCGTACTACGGTTGCGGTGCAAGGTGTTATTTGTTTGGTTTCGGTAGCGGTTTACTTGTACTACCAACGACAAGAAAATCAGGCAAAAGAAATTCCGTTTTACAAAGAAGGAGCCAATTGCAGCGTACCACATAAAAGTCACTAATCTTCCGAAACTTCCCCTCGGATTGGCGTTTCAAAAACTGTTTTAAAATGGGCAACAGGTTCTTTACAACCCAACAAAAACATCAATTTGGTAACGGCTGCTTCGGTGGTCATGTCTTTACCGGAAATGACTCCAATTTTCTTTAAATCGGTACTGGTTTCGTACTTGCCCATCACCACACTACCACCCGAACATTGGGTAACATTCACGATGTGTATGCCGTTGGAAATGGCTGTTTCGAGTTGTTTTAAAAACCACGGTTGTGTGGGCGCATTGCCTGATCCATAGGTTTCCAAAACTACTCCTTTTAAATCTGGCATTGCAAAAATCGCGCTTAAAAAAGCCGAACTGATTCCTGGAAAAAGCTTTATCACCGCCACTCGATTTTCTAGTTGCGTATGAATTTTAAGGTTTTTGTCGGAGTTATTGTGCGTTAAAAACAAGGATTTGAACACCGTTAAATTCACTCCCGATTCGATTAAATGCGGGTAATTGGTCGAGGCGAACGCATTAAAATGTTCGGCACTGATTTTGGTTGTGCGGTTACCTCGGTACAATTTGTATTCAAAATAAAGTCCCACTTCTTGCATCACCGCTTGCCCGTTTTCTCTTAAAGAGGCTATTTGAATGGCCGTAATTAAATTCTCTTTCGCATCGGTACGCAAGTCGCCAATAGGCAATTGCGAACCGGTTAAAATTACCGGCTTTTGTAAATTTTCAAGCATGAAACTCAGTGCTGACGCCGTATAGGACATGGTATCGGAACCGTGTAAAATCACAAAACCATCAAAACGCTGGTATTCTTTCTCGATGATGCGTACCATCTTTACCCATTCGTCCGGATTCATATCCGATGAGTCGATTGGTTTTTCAAACGATAAGGTTTCAATCTCGCAATCCAATTGCAGCAACTCCGGAATTTGCTTGAGTAATTCGCTAAAATTGAAGGTTTTTAAAGCTCCGGTTTCAAAATCTTTTACCATTCCAATGGTACCACCGGTGTAGAGTAAAAGTATTTTGGATTTAGAGCTCATCAGTATATTTTAATTTATTCACTACCGGGTTCGCATACATGGCCAAAAATCCTTGCACAGCGGTATCGTTTGAAGTATCAATTCGCATTTCCATACGACGTTCAAATAACAAACGCTCTTTTTCTTGGTATTTGTGCGCAAATTTGTTGGTATTGAATTTAATATCGTAGGCAATATAATTGGTCGGCCATAATTGGTAATTTTGGATAATAGAATCGTCAATTACCTGCGCTAAGGCCTGAATTTGTTTGTTTACGTTGTCGTTATCGGCTACAATCGCATCGATTTCGGTATCCAAAACCTTACCGACTTTCATGTGAATTTTTTTCTTAGGTCCCATAATACCACTGATGATATTCATGAAATCTTCGTTTTTATCTTTCACATACACTTCGTTATTGGCTTCGGCCATTAACTGAGGCATTTTCATGGCATCGGTTGGGTCGTACTCATAGGAAATCGAAACGGGAACAATTTTTAATTTTTTGAAGTAATCCATCAAATTAGGTTCATCCGAAGCCATTCCAATCATTTTTAAAACACCTGGATTGGTTTCGTCGTTACCATCTTTAGTTCTTCCTTCGCGTTGGGCAATCCAAACCGAACGGTTTTCATGAAACAATAAATGCCCCATATATTCGGATAATAATTTGGAACTCTGCAACATTTCTCTTGGCGACAATCCTCGTTGTACCAAGAAATTTCGGTTTAACTTGGCCAAAACGTGTAAAAATGGTTTTTTAACCAAATTGTCTCCAATGGCCGAAGCTGTCATGACCAAATTGTGTTCGAACAAACACACATTTAACAAGGTCGTATCCAATAAAATATCGCGGTGGTTTGAAATAAACAAGTAAGCCTCTGCGGGATCTAACTTTTCAAAACCCGAAGTAGTTAGTCCTTCCGAACTTTTTTCGAGTACTTTTTGAATGGTTTGGTAGATGAAATTGCATTGGAAATCGCGAATAGAATGGGTTTTTTTGAGCTGTTCTTTCCATTCCTCCTCAGAGAGTTCAGGAAAAGAAAAGTTCATCATGGCTTTCATCATCGGATGATTAGCAGCGCTTTGTAAAACCGCATTAATTTCTAAATCGTGATAAGGCCTAATGGCATCGTATTTATGCATTATAATACTTCTTTAAAGTGGACAAATGAACAAAAAAAAATCCAAAAAAACGGCATAAACCGATTAAATACCAAAAACAGTTTTTGAATTTTCGGTTGTTACTTGGGCAATTTCGGCTTCGGAAACCCCATAAATTTCGGCTAATTTTGTTACTACTTTGGTTAGGTAACTGCTTTCATTTCGTTTGCCTCTAAAAGGAGCCGGAGCCAGATAAGGTGCATCGGTTTCGAGCACAATTTCTTTCAAATCTATTTGATTTAAAAATTGATCTATTTTTCCGTTTTTAAAGGTAACTACACCACCAATTCCTAATTTCATATTATAGGAAAGCGCTTGTTTTGCCTGCGCTAATGTTCCCGAAAAACAATGAAAAATACCGAATAATTCGGGCGATTTTTCCGACTCTAACACCTCAAAAACTTCGTCAAATGCATCGCGGCAATGAATTACAATTGGTAACTGGTATTGCTTGGCCAATTGAATTTGCGCTCTGAATGCTTTTTGCTGTATGGCTAAAGTGCTTTTATCCCAATACAAATCGATACCAATTTCGCCAATGGCATAAAATTTGCGTTTTTGTAATTCGGATGCTACATGTTGCAATTCAAATTCGTAATTTTCTTTAACATGCGTAGGGTGCAATCCCATCATTAAAAACACATTTTCAGGAAATTCTTTTTCTAACTCATACATGCTTTGTGTGGTTTCGGAATCGATCGCCGGAATAAAAAAACGGTTCACGCCTGCTTTTATAGCTCGTTGAATCATTTCGGTTCGGTCTTCGTTAAACTCA
This sequence comes from Flavobacterium agrisoli, assembly GCF_016522065.1. GTDB lineage: Bacteria > Bacteroidota > Bacteroidia > Flavobacteriales > Flavobacteriaceae > Flavobacterium > Flavobacterium agrisoli. The sequence goes on from NZ_JAEHFV010000002.1 coordinate 143,076, forward strand.
CTGCTGTACAAGTGTGTATGGGTATCGGTAATAGAAAAGGGCTTCATCACAATTTGAAAATTTGCTTGCAAAGTTACTATTTTGAAATGGCATCGTCTAGAATTTTTAACTTACATTTGAAAGGCAAACCCCTATTATGAAGAACCTGCATACTATTTTAAAGCAAGAAAAATACAAAAAGATCAAATTTAAAATTATCGCCACGAATCATTTGGTTGTTCGCGTTCGGTTAAATGGCGTTTTGGGTAATTTTATTTTAGACACGGGAGCTTCCAACACTTGCGTGGGTTATGAGGCTATTGAGCGCTTCCATTTAGAGGTAACCGATTCGAAAGACAAGGCTTCGGGAGCCGGTGGTTCGGGCATGGATACACAAATTTCGAGTCAAAATACATTACAAATTGGTCGTTGGATACAAGAATCGTATTTATTGGTTGTTTTTGACATGTCGCATGTCAACGAGGCATTGCGTTTGCATAAAGTAAAAGCCGTTCATGGCATTATTGGTGCCGACGTTTTGCTAGCGGGACAAGGTATTATTGATTATTATAACCATTGTTTGTATTTGAAGTAGAATCGACTTTCCTTACTACTGCTTCATGCAAACTAACATAAAAAAATCCCAAATCTCTCTGTAGAAATTTGGGATTTTTTATGCGATTTTCTTTTTTTTAATTCAAATTAAAAGAGGCGCCCACTGCAAAGGTAAATTGGTTGTTAAGGTATTTTGGTCCGTAAGGATCGTTATCATAACGTGCAATCGGAAAACCAATTTCGCTAAACAAACCAAAACCATCCGTAAAGAAATAACGTGCTCCCACATGACCACCAAAATTTCTCAAGCCTAAGCTCAATCCCGGATACAAATCAAACGCATCCGAAATGTTTAAAACCGAACTTAAATTAGCGTTTACTCGTACTTTGGCGTCAAAACGATCACCAAAATCGGGTTTTTCTCCAAAATAATCATCAGCACCTAACAAATAATTTGCCACAAAACCGAAGGAGAAATTCTCGCCTAAACCAAAATCGGCAGAACCCTGAATTCCAGAACCTCCATCTTGAATATTAGCTCCAATGTTGATTTTTTTATCCCCTTTTCCCGAAAAAGCCGTTTGGGCGTACGTAAAACTTGTAGCCAAAACGAGCAATAAAGTAGTTAATTTTTTCATTATTTAATTTTTGTTATGGCTGCAAAAGTAGGTTTTTTATTCTAATTCCGACCCCTTTCATTCGGATACAATTCGTTTAAAGGATCACTTTGCCAAAATTCTTTTGTATCAACATCCATAATAGTTAGTGGGCCTTTAAAGGCTGCACCCGTATCAACATTCCACACGCAAGCTTTGTTGACCGGCACCGTTTGGTTGATACGCGAAACAGGCGTATGCCCAATGTAAACCTCAGGATATAAGGTTAATCGTTTTGGATAAAATGGATCGCTAGGCAACATACTCGGTTCTAGTGCCAAGGCGGTTTCCCAAAGCGTTCGGTCCCAATAAAACAATTTTGAAAAATATTCATAATTCACTCCGTTCATATTGGTAAAACCAGCATGTACAAACAACCTATTTTTGTCATCTAAATAATAATCTTCTAGCGACTCTAAAAACCGAATGTGTATGTTTTTGTGGGTTTGATTTAGTTTTTCGTAAGCCAAAACGGTAGCTTCGCCCCCATGATCGTACCATTGCGCATTATCTTTACCGTCTTTCATCCATTGCAACAACAACTCATCGTGATTGCCTCGGATGCAAATGCATTTTTGTATGGTTTGCAATTCGATTAATTTGTCTAACACTTGCGGCGACTGACTCCAACCGTCTACATAATCGCCCAAAAAAATCAAAGTATCTTTAGTGGTAACTGCTGCTCTTTGAAGCGCTTGCTCTAATGCCAATAGCCCTCCGTGAATGTCGCCTATAACCAATGTTCTCATTTTGTAAATTTAGAGGTGCTTTTTACAAAAATAAAAGAAAAAGTGTAAGTCACACTTCTTTACTAGTGTTTTCTAAACATTTTGGCATTTAAAATTTGGATCATGCGCTGTTTTTAAATGCACTTTTGCTGAAGTCTTAAAATTACTTGTTAGGGAATTGTAAGCAAAAATCCATTCCATACAGGTATCAAAAGATTTCGTATATTTGATACAAAAGATTTCGTTATGACAGTTGTTATTGATCAAACAAACATGAAAAATACGGCAAAAATCCTTAGCGACAAATTAAAAAAGTCCGCTAAAAAAGGCAATCTTACCAAACATTTTGGGAAACTTAAACGAAATATTGACGGTCTGACCTATCAAATTTCGATTCGAGCAAATGAAGATTGATTTTATTGCCGATACTAATTTTCTTATTTATCTTCATGAAGGAAATAAAATTATAGCGCCTTTTTTGGAGTACAATTTTGGCATGTCTTTTATTTCCGAAATTGAATTATTGGGATTTCCTGGAATTACTTCATCAGACGAAATCAAACTGCAGCAACTAATACAGGATTGTTTTTTAATCGAATTAAATGCTTCTATAAAAGAGCAAACCATCCAACTCAAGCGAAAATATAGCATTAAACTTCCCGATGCGTTCATTGCAGCAACCTCGATACTCTATAATATTCCTTTGGTCACTGCCGATAAAGGATATTCTAAAATTGAAGAATTGGATCTAATTCTAATTGAATTTTAATCACTCTTTATCAGATTGTTTATTCAGCTTCAGAATTTTTTTTTTTCAATTTACCAAGTTAAGTCGTATCGTTTTACATTTGCATTATGAATGAGTCTGTTACTTTCCGCAAAATTATTCATATTGACATGGATGCTTTTTATGCATCGGTAGAGCAAATGGACAATCCCGAATTACGCGGAAAACCCATTGCCGTGGGCGGATCTGAGGCACGTGGTGTTGTGGCTGCCGCGAGTTATGAAGCTCGAAAATTTGGCGTAAGAAGCGCGTTATCGGGTGTAAAGGCCAAACGAAATTGTCCCGATTTGATTTTTGTTCGACCGCGTTTTGATCGCTACAAAGAAATTTCAAAAAAAATTCACCGTATTTTTCATGATTACACCGATTTGATCGAGCCGTTATCTTTAGACGAAGCCTATTTGGATGTTACCCAAAACAAAAAAGGAAACCCCAGTGCCAGTTTATTGGCGCAAGAAATTCGGGATCGCATTTTTACCGAAATTGGACTCACAGCTTCGGCAGGAATTTCGGTCAATAAATTCGTTGCCAAAATAGCTTCGGATTACCACAAACCCAACGGCCAAAAAACAGTAGGGCCCGAAGAAGTGATTCCGTTTTTAGAAGCATTACCGATACGTAAATTTTATGGCGTAGGAAAAGTAACCACCGAAAAAATGTATCAACTGGGCATTTTTACCGGTGCTGATTTAAAATTGAAGTCGGAAGAATTTCTAGAAAAACACTTTGGCAAATCCGGCCGCTATTATTACCATGTTGTCCGAGGCATTCACAATAGCGAAGTAAAGTCGCAACGCATAGCCAAATCGGTTGCTGCCGAGCATACTTTTGAAAGCAATCTGTCGTCGGAAATCTTCATGTTGGAGCAATTGGAAAAGATAGCACAACAATTGGAAAAACGCTTACAACGTCATAAAGTAGCCGGAAAAACAGTTACTTTAAAAATCAAATACAGTGATTTTAGTTTGCAAACCCGAAGTAAAACCTTGCCTTATTTTGTAGCTGATAAAAGTTTGATTCTGGAAACGGTAAAAGAACTTTTGTACCAAGAGCGCATGAAGGATTCGGTGCGTTTATTAGGTATAAGCCTTTCGAATCTCAATACCGATTCGGAACGAAAAAAAGCAGTCGCAGTGCAGTTGAAGTTTAATTTTTAAGAGGCGAGAAGTGAAGAGTAAAATTTGAAAAGTATGCGTATAAAAAAACCTCCAAAAGAGGAGGTTCAATTTTATCATTATAACGAAATTAATCTCTGCTTGCTAATTTGGATAATAAGCGCAAAAACTCAATGTATAACCAAACTAAGGTAACCATGAGTCCCATAGCGCCATACCACTCCATGAATTTAGGCATGCGTTGTTGCACTCCTTTTTCGATTTGGTCAAAGTCCAAAAACAAATTAAGAGCTGCTACAATAATCACGAACACGCTAATTCCGATACTTGCCATCGAATTCCCGTAATGTACTGGCGTGTAGCTCGTAAATAAAGAAAACAACCACGAAATTAAATAATACGTAGCAATGGCCAATGTAGCTGCTATTACAACCGATTTAAATTGTTCATTTACTTTTACAATTTGGTATTTGTACAAGCCCAAACAAACCATAAAGGTAACCAAAGTACAACCCACGGCTTGCAAGACAATTCCAGGATACATGGCTTCAAAAATGGCCGAAATGCCACCTATGAATAAGCCTTCAAACAAGGCATAACCAGGTGCTAAATAGCCCGAATATTGTGGTTTAAACGCCGAAACTATTACTAAAATTAATCCCATAATAGCTCCCCCAATTGCTGGTAATAGAATATTCATTCCGTTAAAAGCCATCCACCATGTTACCATAGCGGCCGCTGTTAAAATCAAGAATAACAAAATACTTTTGTTAATGGTTCCCGACAATGACATTTCTTGGTCATAGTCTATTATTTGAGCATGATGCACTTTTTCACCAACAGCATTTTTAGAAAAACGCTTGTTACTTAAAAAGGGGTTTTTTGATTTAAATTCCATGTTTTTTGTTTTTTTGTGATTCAAATATAGAAATTTTTATCTAAAGCTGTGATTTGCGTATTAAGATTTAAGGCGATACTTTTTTTATGGAAGTATTGCAAGCAAGCCATAAGAGTTGTTATCATGAATTCATTATTACTTCCACTTTTTTCTTTTTTTGAGTTCCGTTATGTGTGCCAAATGATGGGCGCTATGCCATGCATATTTGCCTATGATCTCTTTAATAGCATACTGATTGTTGTCTTCTGGATGAATAAATGCTCTTTCTAAATCTTTTTCAGTGAAGTTTTTCATCAAATAAACGATTCTTTGATGCAGCCCTTTTAGTAACTGAATTGAAGGAGCTATAGGCAATGTACAATCATCCTCAAGAGCCGCCCAATTGGCTTCGTTGTAAGCTTTAATAACGGGAGTGTTTTCTGTCAAAGTCCATTTTAATCTGATGAAGCAATTCATGTGGCTTTCTGCACAATGATGAACAACTTGCCTAATCGTCCAGCCGTCGGGTCTATAAGGTGTATCTAATTGTTCAGCTGTTAATAGCGCCGTTTCTTTTTCTAGTAAATCCGGAAATTCAGCGAGGCTATTAATTTTATTTTCAAGATAGGAGCTAGTATATGCTTCGGGAGCTATAAATATTCCAATGGGATATTTTAAAGTATACAGGGAATCATTTTCCATATTTTTTGAATTTTGTCCAGATTTCAATTTTAAAGATATAAAAAAACCGCCTTCAATGGTGTTGAGGCGGTTTCGTAAAATTTATACTTATTATTTTATAATATCCAAAACCAAAGAAGGATTTAATCCTAAAATAATGTTCAAAAGAATTGAAACAATAGCCACACCGTAAATTAAAATTGGGGTTGACGTTCTTTTTTCGTTAGGTTCTTTGGTGTACATTGCTAAAATTAATTTGAAATAATAGCCCACACTAATAATTGAATTGACAATTGCTACAATAACCAAAGCCATATAACCGGCCTCGATGGTTTGATTAAACAAAAATAATTTTGCAAAGAAACCTGAGAAAATTGGAATACCGGCCATAGATAACATCGCGGCTGTTAAGACCCCAGCCAATAGTGGATTTGTTTTTCCTAAACCGTGGAAATTGGTAATATCTTCATTGTATGGGGTATTTTTACAAACATATAAAATCACACTAAAAGCAGCGATTCCAGATAAACCGTAAGCGGTAGCGTAATACAATAACGTTCCTCCTGAAGTTGGAATTGTCAACAAAGTCATAATCATAAATCCAGCGTGGGAGATTCCTGAGTAAGCCAACATTCGTTTTACATTGACTTGGCGGAGTGCCATAATATTACCCACTGTCATGGAAGCCATAGAAATGATAACGATGATTAATTTGAAGTTGTCCGATAAATCGGCATTTAAAATTTGCAGTAATTTAAACAGAGTGGCAATAGCGACTACTTTTGCCAATGTACTCATTAAAGCGGTGGTTAAAGCTGGTGAACCCTCGTAAACATCGGGAGCCCAAAAATGAAAAGGAACAGCCGCTACTTTAAAAAACATTCCCACGGTTAGCAATACAATTCCGATTGGAAACCAAATAGGTAACTCAGCCGACTGCGATAATTCGCTAATGTCGATTACATCAAAACTTCCCATTGCGCCGTAAATCAAGCAAATTCCGAATAAAATAATACCCGATGCAAAAGACCCCATCAAAAAGTATTTCATACCCGCTTCGTTACTTTTAATATTCAAACGATCGCTTGCTGCTAAAATATATAAAGAAATAGACAACACTTCGATTCCTAAAAAGAACATTGCTAAATTACCAAAGGACACCATGGCCACAGCTCCTGCCAAAAGAAAAATCTTGATCGCAACAAAGTCGGAAATTTTAGTTTGGTGGTTTTCGTAAAAGTTAAAACTTAAGGCCACTAAAAAAATGGTCAACACGATAAACAATGCGGAAAATCCCAAAGAATATTGCGAAGTTGCAATCATGTTATTGTAATAACTTTGTGCAGTACCCATTTCTGAAATGGTTAATCCTAAAACCCCTAACAATCCCAGAATACTCACAGGAATGATGGCTTTTCTTAAATTAACAATTTCAAATACAAGGCATAAAACCCCTAATCCGATGATGGCAATTAATGTATTCATTTTTTCTTAAGATTTAGAAAATAGGTTTTACGTACTTTCTAATGGCTATTTTTTTACTTTTTTTTCTGTGAAATTCCCAACTACTATTGGTGAATTATTTGTAAAATTGATTCTAAACTAGGTGTAATCAAATCATTAATTGGTTTTGGATACCATCCAAAAAACAATAAAATGACAATGATTGCTACTAACGAAACTCCTTCAACTGTCGTAATATCTCTAAAAACATTGCTGTTTTTTGGACCTAACATGACATTTTGAAACATTTTCAACATATAATATGCTCCTAAAATTATGGTCGTTCCACCTAAAACGGCGTACCAAATATTAATTTGAGATAAACTGTATAAAACGGTAAACTCGCCCACAAAGTTAAATGTTGATGGCAATGCTACTGAGGCCAATACTAAAATTAAAAACATAGAAGTAAATTTTGGCGCCTGTATACGAATTCCGCCTAAATCGGCAATATTGCGCGTTTCGTATCTTCTAAAAATAATTTCGGCAGCCAAAAACAATCCTACTACCACAAATCCGTGGGCAATCATTTGCAAAACAGCACCACGAAAACCATCCAAATTTAAGGAATAAGCCGCTGCTGCAATTAGTCCCACGTGCGCCAATGACGAGTAGGCTAATAATTTTTTCAAATCTTTCTGATTTAAGGCGACAATAGAACCGTAAATAACACCCGCAATTCCTAAAGCAATTACAATAGGCATGTATTCTTTTGCCGCATCAGGAGCCAAAGGCAATTGCCAACGCAATACGCTATACAATCCCATTTTTAACATGATACCCGATAAAAGCATGGTTCCTACAGTAGGTGCTTTTTGGTATACATTGGCTTGCCAAGTATGAAAAGGAATCAATGGAATTTTAATGGCATACGCTAAGAAGAAAGCACCAAAAATCCATGTTTGTTCTTCATTTGATAATTGAAGTTGGTACAAGTCCGTAATTAAAAACGATCCTGCTTTGCTATACAAATACACAAAAGCCACTAACATAAATAAAGAACCCGCTAAGGTTACAATGAAAAATTTCACAACGGCTTTTTTGCGTTCTTCGGTATCTCCATTACCCCAAATTAAAGCAATGAAATAGATTGGTATTAAGGCTAATTCCCAGAAAATATAGTATACTAATCCATCGGCGGCCAAAAATGTTCCCACCATTGCAAAGGCCATGAACAATACTAGCGCATAAAAACTTTTGGCATTTTCGAATTTATTTTCAAAAGAAGATAAAATAATGATAGGCACTAGAGCGGTAGTTAACAACACCATTGCTAAGGCCAAACCATCGGCTTGTAGCGAAAATACAATTTGTGGTTGTGCAATCCAAGGACAGCTATAATTGATGTTTTCGCCTAATTGAAAATGATTTAAAATAATAATTGATCCTACTAAGGCGGCCAAACTAAATAACAAAGCTACTTTTGAAGCCCATTTATTACCAACCACAAAGGTTGAAAAAGCACCAAGCAAAAGGATAATTAATATAAGAGAAACGTTCATAGTTGTGGAATTATTAAACTAAAAATAAATAAGAAACAATCATACAAAGACCGATTACAAAAACAAACACATACAAACCGATGCTTCCGTTTTGAATCTTTTTTCCTTGGTATGCAATTTCTTCGACAATGGCACCAAATCCGAAGAAAACTTCTGATAAATTGGTTTCGATATTGTTTTTGAAAAACTTAGAAATCGCATTGGTTGTTTTTACAAACAGACTGTCATACAGTTCATCAATATAATATTTATGATATAATACTTTGGTAAAACCCTCTTGCTGATCGTCTCTTGCAGGTAATTCTTTACGTTTGATGTATTTGATATAGGCAATGGTAATTCCAACAATTCCTCCTAAAACAGCCAAGGCCATTAACGAATATTCTAAAGAACCCAAATGGTGTGCTTCATGCTCCGCTTTTCCGAATAAAGGTGCTAAATAATGATTCAGCCAACTGTTACCAGGTAAACTAATTAGACCTCCAAAGGTAGCTAAAAGACCCAAGACAATAAGTGGAAAAGTGATTAAAGCAGGGCTTTCATGTAAATGCTGTTTTTGCTCTTCGGTACCTCTAAAATCATTAAAGAAAGTCAAAAACAATAGTCGGAACATATAAAAAGCCGTCAAAACCGAGGCTACAGAAGCCACTATCCACAATACTTTATTTTGTTGAAAAGCCACTAATAAAATTTCATCTTTTGAGAAAAATCCAGAAAACAATGGAATTCCTGAAATGGCCAGCGACGAAACTAAAAATGTAGCGAAGGTAATGGGCATTACTTTTCCCAAACCACCCATGTTTCGCATGTCTTGTTCACCATGTAACGCGTGAATTACCGAACCAGATCCTAAGAACAAACACGCCTTAAAGAAAGCATGTGTGATTACGTGAAAAACAGCTACTTCGTAAGCTCCTAAACCAAGTGCAATGAACATGAAACCCAATTGTGAAACGGTAGAATAGGCCAATACTTTTTTAATATCATTTTGCACCAAACCAATTGTAGCTGCAAAAATAGCCGTTGCACCACCGATTAGGGCAATAATTTGCTGCACATCGGGCGTTAAGTCGAAAACAAAATTCAAACGGGTAATCATGAAAATTCCCGCTGTTACCATTGTTGCTGCGTGAATTAAAGCCGAAACAGGCGTAGGACCTGCCATTGCATCGGGTAACCACGTGTATAATGGAATTTGAGCCGATTTTCCACAAGCTCCAATAAAAAGGCATAAGGCCGCAATTGATAATAAAGGTAAGTTCAAGTCTGTAGCAGATGCGATTGCCGTTTTTAAGGTGGCGTAATCTAAAGTCGAAAACATCGTTCCGATAATAAAGATTCCGATTAACAAACCTAAATCACCAATACGGTTCATAATGAACGCTTTTTTGGCCGCATCGTTATACTCTTGGTTTTGGTACCAAAATCCGATTAAAAGGTAGGAACACAATCCAACACCTTCCCAACCGATGAACAACACCAATAAATTGCTTCCTAAAACCAAAGTAATCATAAAGAATACAAACAGATTTAGATAGGCGAAATATTTATGCATGTTCTCGTCATCGTGCATATAACTAATGGAATAGAGGTGAATTAACGACCCGATTCCTGTTACGAACAACAACCACAAGACCGATAATTGATCGAGTAAAAATCCTAAATCAACTTTGAATGTACTGATTTGAATCCAATCAAAAAGGGAAATTTGAATGGGTTGCGGATTTTGATTGATTTGAAGAAAAAACATAATAGTAGCCACAAAAGATACTACTACAGCAAGTGTACCGATGCTTCCGGAAACGGTTTTCCCTAGTTTTTTCCCGAAGAAAACATTCAGTAAAAATCCCGAAAGGGGTGCTAAAACTAAGAGTAAAGCTAAGTTGGTATTCATGGCCAATTATCCTTTTAAATTTTTTAAATTATCGATACTAATCGAACCTAAATTTCTAAATATCGAAACTAAAATTGCCAATCCTACTGCAACTTCAGCAGCCGCTACGGCCATCGAAAAGAAAACAAATACTTGTCCTTGTGCATCTTGATGATAGGTTGAAAAAGCGACAAATAATAAATTTACTGCATTCAACATAATTTCGATTGACATAAAAACAATGATGGCGTTACGACGGTACAACACTCCAAAAATGCCTACGCAAAAAAGCACAACACTTAAAAAAATGTAGTTTTCGATGCCAATATGATTTAAAACGTTTTCCATTATTTTTTCAATTTTTCTTTTTTAGACAATAACACCGTTCCGATCATGGCCACCAAAAGCAAAATAGACGCAAATTCAAACGGAACCATGTATTCGTTTAATAAAATTTTCCCTAAAACATTGATGGATTGAAAGTCTTCTCCCGTGGCATCGTATTCGCCAACGATTGGTTTTGAATTGATGAAAATTGCAATTAACACCACACAAACTAGTACAAAGGACACGATTGCTCCCAAACGAGTTATACGAGGACGGTGTACTTCGTGTCTTTCGTTAAGATTCATCAACATGATAGTAAAGAGAAACAAAATCATGATAGCTCCCGAATACACGATGATGTGAACCACGGCTAAAAATTGCGAATTCAATAAAAAGTAATGCCCTGCTATCGAAAAGAAACAGATAACTAAATAAATTGCACTGTGAATGGGATTGCGACTAAAAATAGTTAAAAATGCGGTCAATACAGTAATGAACGCTAATACACAAAAAGTTATAAGTATTCCTGACATTAATTGGCGTTTTTAAGTTGAGCATTTTTCATTGCCATTTCTAAAGGCATCACTAAACGATCTTTACCGAAAATAAAATCTTCACGATCATAATTAGAAGGCACTAATTCTTTTGAAATCGTTAAATAAATGGCGTCTTTTGGGCAAGCTTCTTCGCACAGACCACAAAAAATACAACGCAACATGTTGATTTCGTAAATAGACGCGTATTTCTCTTCGCGGTACAAGTGTTTTTCATCAGGTTTGCGCTCTTCGGCTTTCATCGTAATAGCTTCAGCTGGGCACGATAACGCACACAATCCACAGGCAGTACAGTTTTCGCGACCTTGCTCATCGCGTTTCAACATATGTTGACCACGGTATACAACACTACGCTCCCGAACCTGTTCTGGGTAATGAATCGTTACTTTTCGTTTAAATAAATGCTGCAACGTAATCCACAATCCCTTTACTATCGCAACTAAATAAAGGCGTTCCCAAAAAGTCATCTCTTTGTTAGAGACTACTTTTTTTCTTCCCGATAATGATATCGTTTCTATACTCATTTGTACTTTATAATTTTCAATTTGAAAGTCAATCTCAAATTTATTTTATTTTTTATTTTGAATCCCGAAATGCTCGATACTCTGTTTTAATCTCTTTTTTAAAATCCTAAAAAAGCAGCAATATCAGCTCTTAAAATTACAATTCCGGTAACCACAATATTGATAATGGACAACGGAATTAAAATTTTCCAACCCAAATTCATCAATTGGTCGTAACGAAATCTTGGAATTGTCCAACGCACCCACATGTAAAAAAAGATGAAAAAGCACAGTTTTACAAACAAAGCTAACATACCTAATATATTGGCCGTATTTACTCCCACATTGTCTACCATCCATTGCATACCTGGATAATTGTATCCTCCGAAGAACAATACCGAAATAAGGGTAGCCGAGATGAACATATTCGCATATTCTGCAAATAAATAGAATCCCATTTTCATGGATGAATATTCGGTGTGATAACCCCCGATTAATTCCGATTCACATTCAGGTAAATCGAATGGCGTACGGTTGGTTTCGGCAAAGGCACAAATTAAGAATATCAAAAACGATAATGGTTGGTAAAAAACATTCCAATTTAATCCTGCTTGTTGTGCCGCAATTTCTTTAAGAGATAAAGTACCGGTCATCATCAACAAAGCAATCATGGACAATCCCATTGCAATTTCATACGAAACCATTTGCGAAGCAGCACGAACCGCCCCCATCAAAGAGAACTTATTATTTGAAGCCCAACCCCCAATCATGATTCCGTACACCCCTACTGACACTACGCCAAAAAAGTACAACAAACCAATATTAATATCGGTTGCTTGCAAGTAAATTTCGCGTCCAAACAAATGTAAGCGATCTCCCCACGGAATAACTGCACTGGTCATTAAAGCCGTACTCATTGCGATTCCGGGTCCTACAATAAAAAGGAATTTATTGGGTGTATTGGGAAAAAATTCCTCCTTAGAAAATAATTTTAAACCGTCGGCTAAAGGTTGTAATAAACCACCCCATCCGGCACGGTTTGGCCCTACACGATCTTGTAAAAAGGCAGCCACTTTACGTTCAGCCCATGTAGAATACATTGCCATTAACATGGTTAAAGCAAAAACAGCTACAATTACAACACTTTTTTCAATGATAAAAGTACTTTCCATTTTTACGATTTTTCGGTATTAATATCTAACGGAATAGCTGACATACTGATTTTTTTACGATCTTGATCTCTACCCATTAAAATGGTTTTTTCGGTCGCGATTTCTACTTTTTGCAACGGACGAATGTAGTTATTTTGGTTGATTACTGAATCTTTTTCAAATTCTCTTGGTCCTTCAATAACCCAATCCTCAACGTTTTTATGATCAAAACGGCAACTGTTGCAAATAAATTCTTCTACTTCGTGGTATTCGTCTTTTCGTCCGGTAACACGTTGAATTTCGCCTCCAAACATCCAAACGGTTGTTTTTCCACAACATTTATCACAATCTCGGTGTGCATTGTAGGGTTTGTTAAACCAAACTCTCGATTTGAAACGGAAGGTTTTATCGGTTAAAGCTCCCACCGGACAAACATCAATCATATTACCCGAAAATTCGTTATCAATGGCTTTGGAAATACAGGTAGAAATATTGGCATGATCACCTCTATCTACCACACCGTGTACCCTTTTATCGGTTAATTGATCGGCCACCTGTACACAACGTTGGCACAAAATACAACGATTCATGTGCAACTGAATGTTTGGCCCAATATTTTCTGGTTCAAACGTTCTTTTTTCTTCAATAAAACGGCTTTTGGCTTTTCCGTGTTCAAAGCTCAAATTTTGCAAGTCGCATTCACCCGCTTGATCACAAATAGGGCAATCTAATGGGTGATTAATCAGTAAGAACTCAGTAACCGCCTTACGAGCTTCGGTAACGCGATCCGAATTTTTACTATTCACTTCCATTCCATCCATGCAACCTGTTACACAAGAAGCCATTAATTTAGGCATTGGTCTTGGGTCTGCATCGCTACCTTTTGCTACTTCAACTAAACAGCAGCGGCATTTTCCTCCACTCCCTTTTAATTTTGAATAATAACACATTGCTGGTGGTACCAAATCGCCACCAATCATACGCGCAGCCTGCAGGATTGTGGTTCCTGGCTCTACTTCTATGCTTTGACCGTCTATTGTTACTTTCATTTATATTGTCTTAATGTCCTAATGTCGAATGTCTTAATGTCACTGGCTTCAATATTTTAGTTGGTGATTTTTGACTTTACGGCTTTTGACTACTTTGTAAATATTTTATAAATCCACTTATTAATTTTGAAATGTTAGAAATATCGTTAAATAGTTCTTCAAATTCATCTTTTGTTATATAATTTAAATCCAAAGCTAGATATAATTGCGATCTTACTTCTGCAGCAGATGCTTTAGCTATGTATAAAAAATAAACAAATTCCTTATCACTATTTCTTTCAAAACCTTCAGCAATATTTGAAGAAATTGAAATTGATGCTCTTCTTATCTGTCTTACTAAATCAAAATCATTTTTGAAATTTTGTTTATCTGTTATTTCGTAAATTCTTTTATTGAAAATTCTTGAACTTCTCCAAGAGTTAATTTCTTCAAATGAATTAAACCTTCCCATTAGGACTTTTAGACTTTTGACATTAAGACCTTAGAAAATGGCTCAGCCACAAAGTGATCTCTATTTTTAATTTTTTCTGGAAAACGAACATGGTATTCAAATTCATCTCTAAAATGACGAATGGCCGCAGCCACTGGCCATGAAGCCGCGTCACCTAATGGGCAAATGGTATTTCCCTCAATTTTGCTTTGGATGCTCCATAATAATTCGATGTCTTCTTCTCGACCTTGACCGTTTTCAATTCGATGCAAGACTTTCTCCAACCATCCGGTTCCTTCGCGGCATGGTGTACATTGTCCGCAACTTTCGTGGTGGTAAAAACGCGCGAAATTCCATGTATTTCGTACAATACAAGCGGTGTCGTTGTATACTATAAACCCACCAGAACCTAACATTGATCCGGTAGCAAATCCACCATCACTTAACGATTCATACGTCATCAAACGATCTTCACCATTAGCGGTTTTGTATATCAAATCGGCAGGTAAAATAGGCACGGATGAACCTCCTGGCACTAAAGCCTTTAAAGGTCTATTAGAGCTCATTCCTCCTAAATATTCATCCGAATTCATAAATTCGTATACACTTAAACCCAATTCAATTTCGTAAACCCCTTGGTTTTTTACATGGCCAGAAGCCGAAATTAATTTCGTTCCTGTAGAACGTCCTACTCCAATTTTAGCATATTCGTCTCCGGTATTATTCACAATCCATGGCACTGCCGAAATGGTTTCGACATTGTTAACTACCGTCGGATTAGCCCATAAACCCGAAACAGCAGGAAAAGGCGGTTTAATACGAGGATTTCCCCTTTTTCCTTCTAATGACTCGATTAAAGCCGTTTCTTCTCCACAAATGTAAGCACCAGCACCACAATGAACATGTAATTCTAAGTCGTAACCTGTACCTAAAATATTTTTACCCAACCAACCTGCAGCTTTCGCTTCGTTGATGGCTCTTTCTAAAATTTTATATACCCACATGTATTCACCACGAATGTAGATATACGATAAATTAGCACCTAAGGCAAAACTCGAAACAATCATTCCTTCAATTAATAAATGCGGAATGTATTCCATCAAATAACGATCTTTAAATGTTCCTGGTTCGGACTCATCTGCATTGCAAACCAAATGTCTTGGTTTGCCTGATTTTTTATCAATAAAACTCCATTTCATTCCGGCCGGGAAACCCGCACCACCTCGTCCTCGAATACCTGATTTTTTTACTTCTTCCACCACTTCATCTGGCGTAAGGGTTTTTAAGGCTTTTTCGACAGAAGCATATCCTCCGTTTTGGCGGTAAACCTCGTAAGATTTGATTCCGGGAACATTGATTTTATCTAATAATATTTTTCTAGACATCTTATTTATCGTGTAATATTATTTTATTTGCTTTACAGTCTTCGATTAACTGATCGATTTTTTCTTCGTTTAAATGTTCTTTGTAAAAATCGCCCAACTGCATCATTGGCGCATAACCACAAGCACCCAAACATTCAACACCGGCAATAGTAAACATACCATCGGCAGTAGTTTCTCCCATTTTAATGCCTAGTTTTTCCGAAGTATAATCCATCAAGTTTTCGGCACCATTTAAACAACAACAAGATGTTTGACAAAATTCGAACATGTATTTCCCAATTGGTTTTTGGTTGAACATAGTATAAAACGTTACCACTTCGTACACTTCAATTGGTAAAATTTCAAGAATTTCGGCCACTTTATCCATTAAATCATAACTCAACCAATTGTCGTGTGCATCTTGCACCTCGTGCAAAACAGGCAACAAAGCCGATTTCTTTTTATCTGCTGGATAATGACTCAACAATTCATTAATCCGATTCATCAAAGATTCGGTAATGTTTATTTCTTGTTTGTATCTTTTGTGTTCCATTTTTTAGTTTAGATTTTAGATTTTAGATTTTAGATTTTTCAATCTGAAATCTGAACTCCATAATTCTACAATCTTATGCATCTAATTCTCCCGCAATCACATTCAAACTAGATAAAATTACAATCGCATCAGACAATAAAGCTCCTTTAATCAATTCTGTATACGCTTGGTAGTAAATAAAACAAGGTCTTCTGAAATGCAAGCGGTACGGAGTTCGACTTCCATCGGTAATTAAATAAAAGCCCAATTCACCATTTCCACCTTCAACTGCATGATAGGTTTCGCCAACCGGAACTGGGATTTCGCCCATTACAATTTTAAAGTGGTAAATCAACGATTCCATCGAATTGTAAACATCTTCTTTTGGAGGCAAATAATAATCTGGAACATCGGCATGGTAAGGCCCTTCAGGTAATTTAGCTAATGCCTGACGTATGATACTTAAACTCTCCCAAACTTCGGCATTACGCACACAAAAACGATCGTATGTATCACCTGAAGTTCCTACAGGAACGGTAAATTCAAAATCTTCGTATGAGGAGTACGGATGTGCGACACGCACATCATAATCAACACCTGCTGCTCTTAAGTTGGGACCTGTAAATCCGTAAGCCATTGCTTTTTCGGCACTGATTGCCCCGACATTTACTGTTCTGTCAATAAAAATTCGATTGCGTTCGAAAAGTTTTTCAAATTCTCTCCAAGCAACAGGAAATTCTTCTAAAAATTCGTCTAATTTCTTGAAAGCGGTTTCCGACCAATCTCTTTCAAAGCCTCCCATACGCCCCATATTGGTCGTTAGTCGGGCTCCACAAATTTCCTCGTATATTTCGTATACTTTTTCTCTAAATTGAAAAACGTATAAAAATCCGGTATAAGCACCAGTATCGACACCCAAAATCGAATTACAAATCAAGTGATCGGTAATACGCGCCAATTCCATTACAATCACCCTTAAATACTGTGCTCGTTTAGGCACTTCTATACCTAATGCTTTTTCAATTGTCATCCACCATCCCATATTATTTATAGGAGAGGAACAATAATTCATTCGATCGGTAAGTGGTGTAATTTGGTAAAAAGGACGGTTTTCGGCAATTTTTTCGAAAGCACGGTGAATGTAACCTATAGTGGGCTCGGCATCTAAAATACGCTCGCCATCCATCAGCAATACATTCTGAAAAATACCGTGAGTGGCGGGATGCGTGGGGCCTAAATTAAGAACCGAAAGCTCACTTCCGTCTTCATTTAAGTTTTCCTTTATAATTTTAGCATAACGATGCTCTGGTGATAATAATAGTTCTGACATTTTTAAATAATTAAAAATTGATAATTGCGCACAGCAACTAACTATTTATTTTAATACAATTTATATATGCTTACAAATTGTAAATTAGGCATTGCTTGGTGTTCTACCAAAGAAACGATCGTCCTTATCGGTTCTTCCGCTGTCTTCCATTGGGAATTCTTTTCGCATAGGAAAAGAAATCATTTCATCCATATTCAAAATACGTTTCAACTGCGGATGCCCTACAAAATTCACTCCGTAAAAATCGTATGTTTCACGTTCCATCCAGTTGGCACATAAAAAAATATTGGATACTGATTTTATTTCTGGATTTTCTCCATTGATGAAGACTTTGATTCGCAAACGTACATTTTCATACCAATTATGCAAATGATACACAATAGCAAACTGACGCTCTAATTCGTTATCTGGATAATGAACACCACATAAATCGGTTAAAAAATGAAAGCGTAATTCGGGATCATTTTTTAAAAATAAAATTACTGGCGTAATTACATCTGCAGAAACCTCAAGGGTAAAAACATCTTTATCTTGGAAGAAATTATAAACATCCGTGTCGAATGCTGCAACTAGCTTATCTTGAATTTGTTGATTTTCTAATGCCATCTTATTGAATATTATACGATGCTAGCAATTCTTGGTATTCTGGCGAACTTCTACGACGAACTGATTCGCTTTTAACCAGTTCTTGCAGTTTCATAACACCGTCTACGATTTGTTCTGGTCTTGGCGGACAACCCGGCACGTATACATCTACTGGTATTACTTTATCAATTCCTTGTAAAACCGAATAAGTATCAAAAACACCTCCCGAAGTCGCACAAGCCCCAACAGCAATAACCCAACGAGGCTCCGACATTTGCTCGTAGACTTGTCTTAAAATAGGCCCCATTTTTTTGGAAATAGTCCCCATTACCAACAACATATCTGCCTGACGAGGAGAAAAACTCACACGCTCCGAACCAAAACGCGCCAAATCGTAATGAGAAGCCATTGTTGCCATAAATTCGATTCCGCAACAAGAGGTTGCAAACGGCAATGGCCACAACGAATTTGCCCTAGCTAACCCCACCACATCATTTAATTTTGTAGCAAAAAAACCCTCACCTGAAACACCTTCGGGCGGAGCTACCATTTTTA
Source organism: Flavobacterium agrisoli (assembly GCF_016522065.1). Lineage (GTDB taxonomy): Bacteria > Bacteroidota > Bacteroidia > Flavobacteriales > Flavobacteriaceae > Flavobacterium > Flavobacterium agrisoli. The sequence goes on from NZ_JAEHFV010000002.1 coordinate 161,712, forward strand.
CATCAGAATTACTCATATTCTTTTTAGATTTGAGTTTTAACTTTAGAAGATTGCTGTCCGTATAAAGTTAAAGTTATTTTGTATAAAAACCTATGCTGAAACTATCTAAAACAATACCAATCAGCGTTTTATGTATTTTAAAATGATTTTATTCCCACTCTAATGCTTTTTTCTTGATAATATAGAAAAACCCCACCAATAGCAACATCATGAAAATGATCATTTTGATCATCCCTTCGATTCCGAGTTCTTTAAAATTAATTGCCCATGGATATAGAAAAATCACTTCTACATCAAAAAGAACAAAAAGAATAGCTACCAAAAAATATTTTACAGAAAAAGGAATACGCGCATTACCAATAGACTCGACACCGCACTCAAAGTTTTTATCTTTTTTTTCAGAAGTTCTTCTAGGCCCTAATTTTCCAGAAACCACAATGGTACCTGCCACGAAACCTATTGCTAATAAGGCTTGCATAAAAATAGGGATGTAATTGATTTGATCGGGTTGCATAATCGTTACATTATTTGTGAAAAAATACCACACAAAGATAGTTTTCAAGTAATGAAATCACAAATAGAAAACCCTTTTAAGTCCATTACAAATTGTAGAATTCATTAATTTTTATTCATTATAAATAATTTTAATGATTTGTAAGATTAGACACCTTAAGAGAATGCAAAAAAAAACGCTCCGAAATTTTCGGAGCGTTTACCTTTCGTAGGCAAAAAAAATAGAATGCTATATTTATTGCTTAGATAACGGCTACTTTTGCAGCCACTTTACCTTTTCTTCCTTCTTCTTCCTCATAGCTTACACGGTCACCTTCACGCAATTCTTCTGCGTTAATTCCTGAAGCGTGAACGAAGATATCTTTACCTGTTTCTTCGTCTGTAATGAATCCGTAACCTTTTGATTCATTGAAAAATTTAACTGTACCTGTACGCATTGTAATAATAATAATAATTTATAATAAAACAAATGTAATATATTATAGCTTACAAAAGACACGCAACTGTTAAATTTTTATAAAAATTATTGATTTACAGTATTTTCAAGTTTTAAACTGCGTCAATTTTAATATGTAATTCTTTTAATTGCGAATCATCAATTGCAGCTGGTGCATCGATCATCACGTCGCGACCCGAGTTGTTTTTAGGGAAAGCAATAAAGTCACGAATCGTTTCTTGTCCACCCAAAATAGCCACTAAACGATCTAGCCCAAACGCCAAACCTCCATGCGGAGGCGCACCAAACTGGAAAGCATCCATCAAGAAACCAAATTGCGCTTTAGCTTCTTCTTCGGTAAATCCTAAATACTTAAACATCAACTGTTGTGTGGCTTTATCGTGTATACGAATAGAGCCTCCTCCAATTTCGTTTCCGTTTAAAACCATATCGTAAGCATTGGCACGAACTTTTCCTGGCTCTGTTTCTAACAAAGCAACATCTTCTGGTTTAGGAGAAGTAAAAGGATGGTGCATGGCATGGTAACGACCACTTTCTTCATCCAATTCTAATAAAGGAAAATCAACCACCCAAAGCGGTGCAAATTCTTCCGGATTACGCAATCCTAAACGAGTTGCCAACTCCATACGAAGTGCCGAAAGTTGCGCACGCGTTTTGTTTGCTGGACCCGAAAGCACAAAAATCATATCCCCTGCTTTTGCTTCGGTTGCTTTTGCCCAATTTGCCAAATCGTTCTGATCGTAGAATTTATCTACTGATGATTTAAAAGAGCCGTCTTCGTTACATTTTACATATACCATTCCGGATGCCCCAACTTGCGGACGCTTAACCCAATCAATTAAAGCATCTATTTCTTTACGGGTATAATTTCCTGCTCCTGGCACAGCAATACCTACTACCAATTCGGCTGCATTAAAAACAGGAAAATCTTTGTGTTGCGCAATTTCGTTTAATTCGCCAAACTTCATTCCGAAACGAATATCCGGTTTGTCATTTCCGTACGTCTTCATGGCGTAATCGTAGGTAATTCTGGGGAATTTAGCTACTTCAACTCCTTTAATTTCTTTTAATAAATGTCTTGTCAATCCTTCAAAAACATTCAAAACATCTTCTTGCTCCACAAAGGCCATTTCGCAATCAATTTGCGTGAATTCTGGCTGACGGTCGGCACGCAAATCCTCATCACGGAAACATTTTACAATTTGAAAATATTTATCCATACCACCTACCATCAACAATTGTTTAAACGTTTGTGGCGATTGTGGCAAAGCATAAAATTGACCTTCGTTCATACGACTTGGCACCACGAAATCACGTGCTCCTTCCGGAGTCGATTTAATTAAATAAGGTGTTTCTACCTCGCAAAAATCCAAATCCGAAAGATATTTACGTACTTCCATCGCAACTTTGTGACGGAACAACAAACTGTTTTTTACAGGATTTCTTCGAATATCCAAATAACGGTATTTCATACGAATATCTTCTCCACCATCGGTATCATCTTCAATGGTAAAAGGCGGTGTAAGTGCTGTATTAAGAATATTCAGCTCGGACACCAAAATTTCGATTTCCCCGGTAGGAATATTTTTGTTTTTGGCTTCACGTTCGATAACCGTTCCTTTTACCTGAATAACAAATTCGCGCCCTAAGGTTTTGGCTTTTTCAAAAACGGCTTTATCCGTTCTGCTTTCATCAAAAATAAGTTGCGTAATTCCGTAACGATCGCGCAAATCAACCCAATTCATAAATCCTTTATCACGTGATTTTTGCACCCAACCTGCAAGTGTAACTTCTGTATTACAATGTGAGGCGTTGAGTTCGCCACAATTATGACTTCTGTACATGTTCGAAATTTTAGATTTTTTTTAGCTGTTCTTCTTTTTTAAGAACTTGGTTGCAAAAGTAAACACAAAAATTAAAATAGGTTAGTCCTAACACAATATTATGACTTTGCTACTCCATTTTTTATATCTTTAAAGCATTAAAAAGTTTAAAAAAGTTTGAAAATTGCTACTATGAAAAAAATTACCTACCTGTTCTTACTTGCCTCTCTTTGTAGTTTTGCCCAAACTAGCGGCAGAATCACTTTTACAGCCAAAATTCAAAATCGAAATAGCGACACTTTGATTATTCGCGGTTCTAACAAATTCAATTTGATTATTCCGATTGATAAAAAGGGGGTTTTTGAAGCCACCTTTGAAGGTGTAAAAGGATTTTATCAATTTTCAGATAAAAAAGAAGTATCCAATCTATTCCTAAAACCAGGCGATAATCTTAATCTAAACATGGACGCTTCTGCCTTTGATGAAACTATCGTGTACACTGGAAAAGGAGCCGATGAAAACAACTTCTTGGTACAATCGGCTTTACGCGATGAACGCTTTCAAGAATCGGCTTTTAAGAAAAGTCCTGAAGAATTTGAAAAGCTTTTAGCCGAAAAACAAACAGCAGAAATCAATGAAATTGACAATGGTTCCTATGACAAAGATTTTAAAGAGGTATACAAAAAAGCCATGTTACAATCGAATGAATATGCTAAAATGGAATACGACAATACCCGAAAAATGAATGCTTTCACCGGAAAGCCTGCACCAGAATTTGAATATGAAAATCATGATGGCAGCAAAACAAAACTTTCCGATTTAAAAGGAAAATATGTTTATATAGATGTTTGGGCAACTTGGTGCGGACCTTGCCGTATGGAGATTCCGTATTTAAAAAAGGCCGAAGAAGCCTTTCATGGTCAAAATATCACTTTTGTAAGCATTTCTATAGATGCTGCTAAAGACCATGACAAATGGAAAAAATTTGTTACAGACAAACAATTAGGTGGTGTTCAATTATTGGCCGATAAAGATTGGAATTCCGATTTTGTAACCGCTTTGGGCATTACGGGAATACCGAGATTTATTCTATTAGATCCTGCCGGAAATATTTTGGATGCGAATGCAACTCGTCCTTCATCAGGAGAATTAGAAAACCAATTAAACGCCATTTTGAAGAAATAAATTACAAAAACTTGTGTTTTCTAAATAAATTAGCAAATACTAAAAAAGCAAAATATCTTCTATAAAATACGAAACCAGCAAATAAAACAGCTGGTTTTATCTTATAGTTTAATTTTCAATGTTAAGTTTTTATTCAATGTTACTAAATTGTTAACTTAAAGTTTTTTAAATGTAAACAATTCTATATATTTGTTATAGAAACAATTAACATCAAAATACTAAAGATATGAGAAAATGTGTGATTTTAGTGGCGGTATTATTCTCTGGAATTGTATTTGCTCAAGAGACAAAACCTAAATTAGAGGCAGTAGGGAATACCGTAAAAGCAACCTATTTTTACGAAAATGGAAAAATTCAGCAAGAAGGCTTTTTCAAAGACGGAAAATTAGACGGTGCATGGACGGCTTATGACGAAAATGGCAATAAAAAAGCTTTCGGTCAATACGCAATGGGCGAAAAAACAGGTAAATGGTTTTTTTGGAACGATAGCAATCTAAGCGAAGTAGACTATTCGGATAGTCGAATTGCCAATGTTAAAAACTGGAAACAAGAAACAGTAGTAAATCGAAATTAACTACAGCTTTTTGTAACAATAAAAAAACCCAAATTCATACGAATTTGGGTTTTTTTTATGTTGTTTGAAACTATTTGATTATAGTTCCAATGCTCTTTTAGGATCGTTGTTCATTAACAATTCCACTGGATTTTCTAAAGCTTCTTTTACAGCTACTAAAAATCCAACAGACTCACGACCATCAATGATTCGGTGATCGTATGATAATGCTACATACATCATTGGGTGAATTTCCACTTTGCCGTTTACAGCAATAGGACGCTCGATAATGTTGTGCATTCCTAAAATCCCAGATTGTGGAGGGTTGATGATTGGCGTAGATAACATACTTCCGAAAACACCACCGTTGGTAATGGTAAAAGTACCACCTGTCATATCATCAACTGTAATTTGACCATCACGTGCTTTTAACGCCAAACGTTTGATTTCAGCTTCAACACCTCTAAAAGTTAAATTTTCAGCATTACGAACTACAGGTACCATTAATCCTTTAGGTCCAGAAACGGCAATTGAAATATCACAGAAATCGTAAGCAATTTTATAATCGCCATCAATCATAGAGTTTACGTCTGGGTACAATTGCAATGCCCTAGTAACCGCTTTGGTAAAAAACGACATAAAACCCAAACTTACACCACCGTGTTTTGCTTTAAAAGCATCTTTGTATTCGTTACGGATGTTGTTAATTGGGGTCATGTTTACTTCGTTAAAAGTAGTCAACATAGCCGTTTCGTTTTTAGCCGAAACCAATCTCTCAGCTACTTTACGACGCAACATAGAAAGTTTCGTGCGCTCAGTTCCTCTGTTTCCACCTGTTGGTGTACCCATTGCAGCAACACCTTTAGCATTTACAGCATCATCTTTGGTAATTCTACCTCCTTTACCTGTTCCAGAAACAGTAGCAGGAGCTATATTTTTTTCATCTAGTATTTTTCGAGCCGCTGGCGAAGGTGTTCCGGCAGCATGAGAAACTGGAGCAGGATCCGCTTTTGGAGCCTCTACTTTTGCTTCGGCTTTAGGCGCTTCCGCTTTTGGAGCTTCGGCAGCAGGAGCAGCAGCACCAGCTGGTTTTGCAGCATCCGTATCGATTAAACAAACCACTGCACCAACCGCTACAGTATCACCTTCTTCTGCTTTTAGCGTGATAATTCCGCTCATTTCAGCAGGTAATTCAAGAGTTGCTTTGTCTGAATCAACCTCGGCAATAGCTTGATCTTTTTCTACATAATCACCATCTTTTACTAACCAAGTTGCAATTTCAACTTCTTTAATTGATTCCCCTGGTGATGGGACTTTCATTTCTAAAATCATCTTTCTCTTTGTTTAAAGTTTTAATTGTTTAAAATTTCCTGGATTGTATTTCCTAAAATTTTAAACTTGAAACATTTTTTTATCTAAATAAATTTTTATCAAAAACCATTCTGATAGCATCAGCATGACGGCGTTTTGCACGGGTATAACTACCGGCTGCCGGCGCTGAATATGCTTTTAACGAAGCCAATCTCCATTTTACAAAATCAAAATTCATCAACATAAAGCTGTAAGCACCCATGTTTTTAGGTTCTTCTTGCGCCCAAACATAATCATCAGCATTAGGATATTTTGCAATGATTTCTTTGATTTGCTCAGCAGGAAATGGGAACAATTGCTCAACACGAACTACTGCTACATCATTACGACCGTTATTTTCTCTTTCGGCTACAATATCGTAATAGAATTTACCTGTACAGAAAACCAATGTTTTCACACCTTTTTTATCTACAGTTGCATCGTCAATTGTTTCTTGGAAACTTCCGTTTACTAAGTCTTCCACTGGCGAAACACAACGCGGATCACGCAACAAACTTTTTGGAGAGAATACCACCAAAGGTTTGCGGAAGTTGGTTTTCATTTGTCTACGCAATAAGTGGAAGAAGTTAGCTGGTGTAGTACAATCAGCTACATACATATTGTGTCTTGCACAAAGTTGTAAATAACGCTCCATTCTAGCCGAAGAGTGTTCTGCTCCTTGCCCTTCGTATCCGTGAGGCAACAATAAAACGATACCATTTTGGTTGTTCCATTTATCTTCTCCACAAGAAATATATTGGTCAATCATGATTTGTGCACCGTTTGAGAAATCACCAAACTGCGCTTCCCAAATGGTTAAGGTTTTTGGACTTGCCAAAGCATATCCATAATCAAAACCTAATACTCCGTATTCGGAAAGGAATGAATTGAAAATATTAAACTTTCCTTTTTTGTTTTCAAGACTGTCAATAAGCACTACCTCTTCTTCAGAATCTTCTACTTTTACTACAGCATGACGGTGTGAAAAAGTTCCTCTCTCAACATCTTGTCCTGAAATACGAACATCAAATCCTTCTTGTAATAACGATCCGTAAGCTAAATGCTCGGCCATACCCCAATCTAAAAGATTAGTGTCGAAGAACATGGTTTTGCGGTCGTTAATTAATTTTTCAATTTTTTTGATGAATTTTTTATCCGAAGGCAAAGTTGAAATGGCTTTTGCCACTTGTGTTAATCCTTCTTTTGAATAACTTGTATCAAATTTTTGCAACATGGTATCGTTACTCACCTGAGCAAAACCTTGCCATTCGTTTTGCATGAACGGCGTAATAATTGTTAAATCTTTTTTACGAGAAGCTTCTAAATTTTCTTCTAAAACCGCTTTATAAGATTCCTCTAAACCATTTACATAACTAGCGTCGATAACACCATCTGTCAATAATTTTTCAGCGTATAAATCTCTAGGATTTTTATGTTTTGCAATAATTTTATATAAAACCGGTTGCGTAAAACGAGGCTCATCTCCTTCGTTGTGACCGTATTTTCTATAACCTAACAAGTCGATGAACACGTCACGTCCGTATTCCATGCGATAATCTAACGCAAACGACATGGCGTGAACAACAGCCTCTGCATCATCGGCATTTACGTGCAATACAGGAGACAACGTTACTTTAGCCACATCGGTACAATATGTAGACGAACGAGCATCTAAATAATTGGTCGTAAAACCAACTTGGTTGTTAATTACAATATGAATTGTTCCACCCGTTTTGTAACCATCTAACTGCGCCATTTGCACGATTTCATACAAAATACCTTGCCCCGCAATAGCAGCATCACCGTGAACGGCAATTGGCAATACTTTTGAGAAATCATCTTCGAAATGACGATCTTGTTTCGCACGTGTGATTCCTTCGATAACCGCCCCTACCGTTTCTAAGTGCGAAGGGTTTGGTGCTAAATTGATGTTGATTTTTTTACCTGTAGCCGTTACTCTATCAGCAGTTAAACCCAAGTGGTATTTCACGTCACCGTCAAAATATTCTTGATCGTAATCTTTACCGTCAAATTCGCTAAAAATATCTTGAGTCGATTTGCCAAAAATGTTCGCTAAGACGTTCAAACGTCCGCGATGGGCCATACCCATTACAAATTGCTCTACTCCTTTTTCGGCCGCTCTGTTAATTAACGTATCTAAAGCCGGAATAATACTTTCACCACCTTCTAACGAGAAACGTTTTTGACCTACATATTTAGTATGTAAGAAATTTTCAAAAGAAACGGCTTCATTTAATTTATTTAAAATAGCCTTTTTCTCCTCTACAGAAAATTTAGGTTGGTTGGCGTTAACCGACAATTTATCTTGAATCCATTTTACTACATGCGGATTACGAATATACATATACTCTATACCGATGTGTTGGCAATACACCAATTCTAGATGATTGATGATGTCTTGTAACGAACAAGGCGCCAAACCTACCACCTGTGCGGCATCAAAAACGGTTGCCAAATCGGCTGCTGACAAACCAAAGTTTTCGATATCCAGAGTAGGCGATGATTTTCTTCGGTCGCGTACCGGGTTGGTTTTAGTAAACAAATGCCCTCGAGTACGGTATCCGTCTATAAGTTTTAAAACATTAAATTCTTTTTGCAATTTTTCAGAAACCAAACTGCAATCTGCTGGTGCATTGGCTGCATACTCTGCCATTTGTTGAGCAGGAGCCTGATTTTCGTATTCTTCCCCGTAAGTGGTCATTCCAAAATCGAAACCTTGAAAAAAACTTCTCCAGCTTGGCTCTACGCTATCAGGATTTTCTGTATATTGATCGTATAATTGAGCAAAAAACTCGGTATGTGCCGCATTTAAAAATGAAAACCTATCCATAATATTGAAGTGAATGTACTTTTTGTTAAAATAGTTTGGCAAAAGTACAATAATCCCGTTTATTAAAACCTTTTTTTTAAGTACTTTTACGTAAAAATTTGTTAAAAAATTCCTCTCTTATGAATAAACATCAACCCTCAATCGTTTTCCTATATATTTTTAGCATTACTTTTCTGCTTTTTGCAGAAAATTCCAATGCACAGCAATCAATGTATAATACTACACCAACTACTTCCTTTTGGGACAAAGTGCAATTTGGAGGCGGTTTGGGTTTAAACTTTGGTTCCGGATATACGGATATAGCTGTTTCGCCTAGTGCCATTTACAATATAAATCCTGTGGTGGCCGTTGGAGCAAGTTTATTATTTGGTTATGTAAATACCGATTCTTATCACTCTATTTATTATGGAGGAAGTGTGATTGGATTGGTTAATCCGATTCCGCAATTGCAACTTTCGGCCGAATTAGAACAAACACGCTTTAACACCGATTACAACTGGGATGGCGGGAATTTTTCGGATAATTATTGGAACACAGCACTCTATTTAGGCGCTGGATTTAGAACAAAAAATGTTACGATTGGTATTCGCTACGATGTTTTATACGATAAAAACAAAAGCATTTACGCCGAACCTTATATGCCTTTTGTGAGGGTATATTTTTAGGAGTGACAACAAAGACTAGATAATCCAACTTTCAATATAAACTTTTAACTTTTTTTAAACTTTAGTGTCCTAGCTAAAATTCTTCCTAAACCACACTTTTTGCCATTCCCTTTTTAAAATCAAAAAAGAAACTTGTTCGGCTAGTTGCATTAAATCGGAACCGTCGAGTTTTTTAATTTCGGCTTCGGAGACATCAATAATGTATAGCAAATTGAGATATTCGGCAAATTTATACTGAATCAATCGGTAGATTTTTTCGTGTAGTTGTATTTTCAAATCCGTTGGACTAATGGCAATCGGAAAATCAACCCCTTCATTAGCCAAGTTAAAATCTTTGTTGAGTTGCGCTACCAGTTTAACGTACAAATCCAGGCTTTGAGCTTCCTGAAATAAAACTTCGGTATTTTGAGGGGCTACAAACATATTTTTCTTTTTCTTGAACGCCAATTACACTTTACGCTTCATCAAATTTTTCCCAAACTCCATTAAAACCTGTTTTTTATCCGATGCAATATTCATTTTTTCGAGGGTTTCAAATGCTTTCAACGTATACCTTTCAATAGCTTGCTGTGTCATCTGAGCTGCTCCAGATTCTTGAAATATCGATTTTACCACCGCAATTTTTTCGTCGTTATCTTCAAACTGAACGTTAAACAATTCTTTTAATTGCAGCTGCTGATCCGGCTTGGCATGTGCAATTGCTTTGAGGTACAAATAGGTTTTTTTATTTTCCATAATATCTCCCCCCACTTGTTTTCCGAAGGTTTTGGGATCACCAAAAGCATCTAAAAAATCATCTTGAAGCTGAAAAGCCAATCCTAAATTAAGCCCAAATTCGTAAATCAAGTCCGCATTTTCCGCAGTTGTTTCGGCCACTATCGCGCCCATTTTGAGTGCTGCCGCCACCAAAACAGCCGTTTTAAATTCGATCATTTTTAAATATTCTTCGATGGTAACGTCGTTTCGGGTTTCAAAATCGACATCCCATTGCTGGCCTTCGCATACTTCTAATGCCGTTTTGCTAAAAAGTTTGGCCAAATCCCGAAATATATTCGGTTCGTATTGTTCAAAATATTGATAGGCTAAAATGAGCATAGCATCGCCAGAAAGAATTCCGGTATTCAAATCCCATTTTTCATGCACCGTTTGGTTGCCTCTTCGCAACGGAGCATCATCCATAATATCATCATGCACCAACGAAAAGTTATGAAAAACCTCGACTGCCATAGCGGCTGCTAGTCCTTTTTTATAATCCGCATCAAAAACTTCGGTTGCCATTAAGGTTAAAACCGGACGCATTCTTTTGCCTCCCAAATTCAAAATATAGTCAATGGGTTTGTATAAATTTTGAGGTTCTTTGGCTATAATTTGGGCATTCAAAAAGGCTATAAACGAATCCTGATACTGAGAAATAGTGTGCATGAACTATAATTTTATTTAGGCGTTCAAATATACAATTTGAATCTAAAAGTTACCCAAAATTTTAAATTTAAAAAAACATGGAAACTTTTTTGGTTTTTAAAGTTTCCTGTCTAAATTTGCAGCGTTTAAATTTGTAATGGCACATAGCACACTAAACAAATGAAAACTTTAATTTATAACACATAGTTTATGAAAACAAAATGGACTATTAATGCCTCGCAGTCGGATGTATTGTTGAAGAGCCGACACACCACCATTGGGTTTATGGGTGGTAACGAAACTAATTTTGACGGGTTTGTTAACCTGAACGGGAATGACATTGAAGATGCTTCGCTGTCTTTTTCGATGACGCTAAACGATTTGCTTCAAATGGATCAAAGTGATAAAAATTTTCAACAGTTATTGCATCATTACAACACTACCGAAGTTCCGGTGTTGACCTTTAAGTCGACATCGTTTCAAAAAATCAACAAAAACATCAATTTTTTTAAAGGCGCTTTAACCATTAAAGACGTGACCAAAGTGGTTGAATTGCAAGCAGAATATATTGATGCTGACTTGTATAATGGAACGCAAAAAGTAGCTTTTGAAATTACGGGCAATATCAATCGAAAAGATTTTGGTTTGCAGGATAATGTTTTAAAACAAAAAAATGGGTTTACCCTTGGAAAAGACATTGACTTTATCGGGAATTTCGAATTTAAGATGTAAATCACTGATTGTTAAAAACATACAAGCAAGTATCCGAATGGTTATTTATAATTAAATTTGAGCGGTTTTCTCACCTATTATGAAAGATAAAATAATTGAAAAGGCAAGTGAACTCTTTTTAAAACTAGGTTTTAAAAGTGTTACCATGGATGATATTGCGTGCGAAATGTGTATTTCGAAAAAAACGATTTACAAATATTTTTGCAACAAAGAAATTTTAATCGAAGAAAGCACTCGCATGGTGCACGAACAAGTAACGGAAATCATCAACTCCATTGTAGCGAAGAATTATAACGCGATAAAAGAAAATTTTGAAATCAGACAAATGTTCAAAGAGACGTTTCAATCAACGGATGCTTCGCCTTTGTACCAACTCAAAAAACACTATCCCGATATTTACCGCAGAATTTTAGACTTGGAAATAAAGGAGTGTAAAACTTGCTTCGAAAACAACATTTCTAAAGGAATTTCAGAAGGTTTATATCGCGAAAACATCGAAATTGAACATTATGCCGACTTTTATTATGCCTTGGTTTTTAACATCAACGAAAATACCAAATCGGAAAACGAAGCTCGAAAAATAGAATTATTAGCCTTAGAATACCACACCCGAGCCATGGCTACTCAAACCGGAATACAAGAACTAGAAAAACAATTAAACATTATTTTGCAACAAGAGAATTTATGAAAAATGTACTAACCCTGCTTCTGCTTGCCATTGGAATCACGGCCACTGCCCAAGAAGCGAAAGTGCTTACTTTAAAAGATGCGATACAGTATGCACTTGAAAACAAAGCCGAAGCTGTTAAAGCAAAATTACAGGTAGAGAATAGCGAATATAAAATACAGGAAATTCGCGCTATGGCCTTACCACAAATTGCTGCCAATGGTAATTTAACCTACAATCCCATTTTACAAACCCAAGTAATTGATGGAGCCGGATTTGGACAACCTGGCACTACTATTCAAGCCGTTTTTGGACAAAAATGGACCTCAACTGCGGGAGTAAACTTAAACCAAAATATTTTTAATCAAGCTATTTTTACTGGTTTAAGAGCCGCACAAACCACACGCGAATTTTATCAAGTTAACAAAGATTTGACTGATGAGCAAGTAATTGAAAAAGTAGCCAGCAACTTTTACTCGGTTCACGTGCAACGTTTGCGTTTGCATCTTTTGGATAGCAATTATGTAAACACTGCTAAAGTTCTTGATATTATTAAAGGACAATATGATAATGGATTGGCTAAAAAAATTGATTTAGATCGTACAACAGTAAAACTATCGAACATTGATGCACAACGCCAGCAAGTTTTAAACAGTTTGCAGTTGCAAGAAAATACCTTGAAGTTTTTTATCGGAATGCCTATTGCTACCGAAATTATTATTCCGCAGCGCGAATTTGAAGTAACGCCGCTAAACCTTTCGGAAATTCCGAATATGAAAACGCGAAACGAATATATGGTAGTAAAAAAACAAGAGGAATTACTGGTTTTTAATAAAAAATCCATTGAAGCCGAATATTACCCAACTTTATCGCTAAATGCCGGATATAATTTTATTGGTCAAGGTCCCGAATTTCCTTGGTTTGCTAGACCCGATAAAGGAGTATACTGGTCGGATTTCTCGGCAATTGGCTTGAACCTGAATGTACCTATTTTCACCGGATTCGGAACACGTGCTCGAGTACGCCAAGCCGATATTGAAATTAGAACAGCACAACAAGATTTAATTGATACCGAATTGGCCTTGGATTTGGATTATAAAAATGCCTTGGTTCGAATTGAAAATAGTTTGAGTACTATCAAATCACAAGAAGAAAATAGAGTCTTGGCAGATGCCATTATGAGAGATACCAAGAACAATTATATGCAAGGTTTGGCTTCGTTAACCGATTTATTAGATGCACAAAATGCCTATATCGAAGCCGAAAACAATTACACCTCTGCCATTTTAGAATACAAATTAGCCGAAGTACAACTAATAAAATCAAAAGGAGAACTTAAAACATTAATAAATAACTAAGATGAAAAAAAATTTAATATATATTATTGTGGCTGCCGCTTTGGTAGGTTTAGCAGGATATAAAATTGTAAGTAATAAAGAAAAACAACAGCAAGAAGTTGCCGAAGTTGCCAAACAAGTAGATAAAATTAACGTAAATGTTATCACTGTTACTCCAGAGGATATCAATACCGATTATTCGGCTAACGGAACCTTTTTACCAAAGCAAGAAATGAACCAAGCGTCTGAAATTTCGGGACGTATTGTGAGCGTGATGATAAAAGAAGGCTCTAAAGTTTCGGCCGGACAAACCTTAGCCACCATCAAAAGAGATGCTATTGATGTTGATGTTACTCAGGCTCAAAATAATTTGCAAAACGCCATTACTACCAACCAGCGTTTTGAAAATGCCTATAAAACAGGAGGTGTTACCAAACAACAATTAGATGACTCAAGATTACAATTAAAAAATGCAGAAGCTGCCGTAAAATCGCAAAGTGTTAGAGTAAATGACACGCGAATCAAAGCGGGAATCAGCGGTACTATTAACAAAAAAATGGTGGAACCCGGAATGGTTGTTGCTCCAGGAACGCCTTTGTTTGAAATCGTGAACATCAATACCCTTAAACTTTCGGTTTTAGTTGATGAAAGTCAAATTGGTAAAATTGCATTGGGACAACGAGTTAACATCAGTGTAAATGTATTACCTGATGAAGCTTTAAGCGGAAAAATCACTTTCATTGCTCCTAAAAGTGATGAGTCCTTAAATTTCCCAGTTGAAGTTGAAGTGCAAAATAAAGGAAATTTAAAAGCGGGTATGTACGCTACAGCTGTTTTCAAAACCAATAATGGTGCTGAGACTAAAAACATGCTTACCGTACCAGCAACTGCTTTTGTAAACGGAGTAAGTTCAGGACAATTATTTGTAGTAAACAACGGAACTGCCAATTTAATAAAAGTACAAACCGGAAAAGTGTACGGAGACAAAGTTCAAATTTTAAGCGGACTTGATGAAGGACAACAAGTGGTCACTTCAGGTCAAATCAATTTAGAAAACGGTTCTAAAATCAACATCATAAAGTAACAAAAAATGAAGTTAGCAGAAATATCGATTAAAAGACCATCCTTAGTAATCGTTTTATTTACGATTCTTACTTTAGGCGGTTTATTAAGTTACTCCCTAATGGGGTATGAGTTGATTCCGAAGTTTGAAACCAACATGGTAACCATTTCGACGGTGTATCCAGGAGCTTCGCCAAGTGAGGTAGAAACTTCGGTAACCCGTAAGATTGAAGATGCCGTTGGTGCTTTGGAAAATGTAAAAAAAGTTGAAGCTTCCTCTTATGAAAGTTTATCCGTCGTAATGGTTCAGTTGAATACTGGTGCCGACGTGAACTACGCCATGAATGATGCGCAAAGAAAAGTAAATGCCATTTTGGGAGATCTTCCTGATGATGCTGAGGCGCCTTCACTTCAAAAATTCTCATTAGATGATTTGCCAATTATCACTATGAGTGTTTCCAGTGATAAATTGAATAATAAAGAATTATATGATTTATTAGATAAGAAAATTGAACCAATATTCTCCCGTGTAAATGGAGTGGCTCAGGTTGATCTTGTTGGAGGCCAGGAAAGAGAAATTCAGGTGAATTTAGATGAAAAGAAAATGCAAGGATACGGCCTTTCTATAGGCGATGTACAACAAGCAATTTTAACATCTAACCTTGATTTTCCTACGGGAGCTTTAAAAACAAGAGCATCCAGAGCAACGATTCGTCTTGCTGGAAAATATCGAAATATTGCCGAAATGAATAATCTTGTGGTTTCTAATAAAAACGGAGCACAAGTACGCCTTTCAGATATTGCAACCGTTTTTGATTCGCAAAAAGATACCGAAAAAGTAGCACGATACAATCAGTTACCAACCATCTTAATGCAGGTTAAAAAGCAATCAGATGCAAATGCAGTAACGGTTTCTGAGTTAATTGAAAAAACAGTAGCTCAGGTAGAAACAGATTATAAAGCCCAAGCGGTAAAAGTAAAAATCGTAGATAATACAACCGACTTTACTTTGGAAGCTGCCGATCACGTAATCTTCGATTTATTCTTGGCGATTATTTTGGTGGCGGTTGTAATGTTATTATTCCTTCACAATGTCAGAAACGCGTTCATCGTAATGGTTTCTATTCCAGTATCATTAATCGCAACCGTAATCGGAATGTATTTAATGGGCTATACCTTAAACTTAATGAGTTTATTAGGACTTTCATTGGTAGTTGGTATCTTGGTGGATGATGCGATTGTGGTTTTAGAAAACGTCTACCGTCACATGGAGATGGGTAAAAGCAGAATCCGTGCAGCTTATGACGGAGCTTCAGAAATTGGATTTACAGTAACTGCTATTACCTTGGTAATCGTGGTGGTGTTCTTACCAATTGCGATGAGTTCTGGATTGGTATCTGATATTTTGGCACAATTCTGTGTAACTGTTGTAATTGCTACGATGTTCTCATTATTGGCGTCGTTTACTATTATTCCTTGGTTGTCTTCAAGATATGGTAAATTGGTACACTTAACAGGTAAAAATCCTTTTGAAAGATTTATTCTTTGGTTCGAAAAACAATTGGATGTATTTACACACTGGATTTCAGGAATTTTAGAATGGTGTTTGAAAACTACTTTAAGAAGAGTGATGAGTGTATTTTTGACATTCTTACTTCTTATAGTAACTACCATGGGATTACTTGGAGGAGGATTTATTGGGGGTGAATTCTTCCCTAAAACAGATAGAGGTCAGTTTTTAGTTCAAATGGAATTAACTAAAGATGCTTCAGTTGAGAAAACCAACCAATTAACTTTAGAAGTAGAAAAGTATCTTAGAAATGACAAAGAAGTAGTGGATATGATTACCACTGTAGGTCAGCAATCTACAGGTTTTGGTGCAGCTCAAGCTACTATGTATCAATCTGAAATTCAAGTAAATTTAGTCGATAAATCATTGCGTTCGGAAAGTACCGATATTAAATCGGCTAAGATAAAAAGAGCATTAGAAGAAAAATTCACAGGAGTTGAATTCAAAACAGCGCCTATCGGATTAATGGGAGCGGACGCAGCACCAATTGAAATGGTAGTTACGGGTCCAGATAATGCAACTGCGAATAAAGAAGCAAATCGTATTTTGGAGTTGTTGAAAAAAGTTCCGGGATCAGTTGATGCTGAATTGTCATCGGATGGTGGTAGCCCTGAAGTTCAAGTAAATATCGATAGAGATAAAATGGCTTCTTTAGGTTTAAACTTGGCTAGCGTAGGACAAACTATGCAAACTGCCTTCAGCGGAAATACCGATGGTAAATTTAGAGCGGGTGAATATGAATATGACATTAATATCCGTTTTGGAGATGCCAGCAGACAGTCTATAGAAGACGTTAGAAACTTAATGTTTACCAATCCTCAAGGTGAAAAAATTCGTTTGAGTCAGTTTGCCGATGTAAAAATGGGTTCTGGTCCGAGTTTGTTAGAACGTAGAGATAAAGCACCTTCTGTAAAAGTAAAATCGAAAGTAGTAGGTCGTCCGGTAGGAGATGTCGCTAACGAATGGGCAGCCATGTTTATGGACAACGAAAAAACCAAACCAGCTGGGGTTAACTACATTTGGAGTGGTGATATGGAAAACCAAACAGAAGGTTTTGGTACCTTAGGAATTGCTTTAATGGCGGCTATCGTATTAGTATATTTGGTAATGGTTTCTTTATATGATTCATTTGTTTATCCGTTTGTGGTCTTGTTCTCTATTCCGTTAGCATTAATCGGGGTAATGGTAATTCTAGCCTTGACAGGAAATTCATTGAATATCTTTACCATGTTGGGTATGATTATGTTGATTGGTCTGGTGGCAAAGAATGCCATTATGATTGTCGATTTTGCCAACATGCGAAAAGCCGAAGGAGAGACGACACATGATGCTTTGATTCAGGCAAACCACGCCCGTCTTCGTCCGATTTTGATGACTACCATTGCGATGATTTTTGGTATGATTCCGATTGCGATTGCAAAAGGAGCTGGAGCCGAGATGAATAACGGTTTGGCTTGGGTAATTATTGGTGGTTTGACCTCGTCATTATTCTTGACTTTAATTATTGTTCCGGTTGTATATTCATTGTTTGATTCTATTTTAAGAAGAATGGGTAAAAACGAAAAAGTGGATTACGATGCCGAAATGAAAGCAGATTATGAACACCTTGAGATGAGTGAGGATGGATTTACGCCTAAGCATAATCACTAGTTTATAGATTTAATTTTAAATTGCAAAGCCTGTTTCGTTATGAAACAGGCTTTTTTATTATCAAATACTTAAAAACCAACTGTAAAATAGTCCAAAGAACATATTTTTCTTAAAAACAATTTACACAACCGATTGTTCTTGTTTTTTTTAAAGTTTTACTTATATTTACACAACCGATTGTCTTAATTGAATTAACAATAAAATAGATTTAAAATTCATTCTTAAATAATAAAAACCTAAAATAACAAGTAATACATCAAAACTAAACTAGTAAACTACCACACATGTCTCAAAGCTCTCAAAAATTATCTGTAAAAGAAAAAATAGGATATAGTCTAGGCGATTTAGCTGCCAATTTGGTATTTCAAACACTTATGACCTATTTGGCCTATTTTTATACAGATATTTATGGTTTGTCTGCACAAGATTCTTCTATTATCATGTTGGTAGTCGGTTTAATTGCTGCCTTTATTTTTAACCCCATCATTGGGGCTTTAGCCGACCGAACCCAAAGCAAATGGGGAAAGTTTAGGCCTTGGATCTTATTTACTTCGATTCCGCTAGGGATAGTTGCTATTCTTGCTTTTACCACCCCCAACTTTTCGTATCAAGGTAAATTACTATATGCTGTAGTAACTTATACTTTATTATTGTTATTTTATGCCGGAAACAACTTACCGTATTCAGCTTTAAGTGGTGTAATTACAGGTGATATGAAAGAGCGTAATAGCTTATCTTCTTATCGATTTGTTGCCGTAATGTTTGCGCAATTTTTTGTTCAGGTTTTCATGTTAGCCATCATCAAAAGTGCTGGTAACGGTGATAAATCTCTTGGGATTGAAAAAGTTATGACCACACTGGCCATTGTTGGAACACTAATGCTTATTGTCACTTTTTTAACTACCAAGGAACGTATCATTCCCAAACCAGAACAAAAATCAAGTGTAAAAGAAGACCTTGCCGATTTGTTACAAAACCGTCCATGGGTAATTATGTTAGCATTAACCACATTGGTTTTTATAACACTTGCTATGAAAGGCGGTTCGTATGTGTATTATTTTGAAAATTACATTAATAAAGACCAATTAACCTCATTTGTTGCTCCTGTTTTATATTTTTTAGACCGCATCGGCTTATCTGTTTTTGGTAACGATCCTATTTCAGCTGGATTTGGATTATTCAATGCGGGCGGAATAATATTTATGATAATTGGTATTACCTGCTCAAAAAAATTAGCAGACAAATACGGGAAAAGAGACATCTTCGGACTGTTCTTATTTCTTTCAACTTTGTTTATCATAGCCTTTTATTTTTTTGCACCCGAATCGATTACCTTGATTTTTTTGGCGCAAATACTTCACGGATTTTTTTATGGAATTACGATTCCGATATTATGGGCGATGATTGCCGACGTTGCCGATTATTCGGAGTGGAAAAACAACCGTCGTGCTACAGCTATAATTTTTTCTGCCATGATGGTCGGATTAAAAACAGGCCTTAGCATTGGTGGTGCTCTCACTACCTCTATTTTAGGACACTACAAGTACATTCCCAACGCTGCGGTGCAAAACGAAAGTGCCATTATGGGAATCAAATATTTGGTTAGTATTTTCCCTGCAGTCCCTTTTTTGCTTGGTGTAGTCCTTTTATTTGCCTATAAAATCAACAAGCAATTGGAAATTCAAATTGAAAATGATCTTAATGAAAGAAGAAAATAACCTCACAGATTTTAAACTACATAATTATGCCAGAAGATAGTATAGCACACATTGATTTTGTTGCATTACGCCAAAAAGCCATTTCGCAACCACTTGTGAAAGACCTATATACCGCAGATCCATCCGCTCATTATTTTAACGGTAAAATTTATATTTATCCTTCACATGATATCGAAGCTGGAATTTCGTTTAATGATAATGGGGATCATTTTGGAATGGAAGATTACCATGTTTTTTCGATGGAATCCCCAGAATCTGACGTCACCGACCATGGTATTGCTTTACATGTAAATGATGTTCCTTGGGCAGCAAAACAAATGTGGGCACCCGATGCAGCTTACAAAAACGGCATGTACTATTTGTATTTCCCCGCGAAAGATTATAGTGGATTTTTTAAAATAGGAGTTGCCATCAGCAATTCTCCCACTGGTCCTTTTATAGCTGAACCTAATCCTATTGAAGGCACCTATAGCATAGATCCAGCCGTTTTTGAAGACAAAAAAACAGCTTCTTTTTATTTGTACTTTGGTGGTATTTGGGGTGGTCAATTGCAAAAATACCGCGAAAATATATTCGATGAACATCATGTAGAACCGCAACCAAACGAATTGGCTTTAGGTCCTATTGTAGCGCGTTTGACTAATGATATGAAAACGTTAGCCGAAAGTCCGAGAACCATTCAAATTTTGGATGAAAAAGGTGCTCCGCTCTTGGCCGGTGATAACGAAAGGCGCTTTTTTGAAGGACCTTGGGTGCATCAATTCAAAGACAAATACTATTTGTCCTACTCTACTGGTGACACCCACTTTATTTGTTATGCCACAAGCAATTCGCCTTATGGCCCTTTTACTTATCAAGGCCGAATTTTAAATCCAGTAGTAGGTTGGACAACGCACCACTCAATTTGTGAAGTCAAGGGAAAGTGGTTTTTGTTTTATCATGATTCGAGTTTGTCCGAAGGAATAACCCACTTGCGCTCAATGAAAATGACCGAATTACATCATAACGAAGACGGTAGCATCCAAACCATTAATCCTTACGGTGCGTAAAATCAATTTCAAACTAAACTTTTATTTTCGTGAAAAAAACAGCCTTTCACAAAATCGGATTTGTAATTCTCATTTGGCTCTTGAATATATTTACTATTCAGGCGCAACAATCTAATGAGCCTAAAACGCAGCCCATTTTCCGTGAGGTGAGTTCTTTAAACGAATCGTGGCAGTTTATGAAATATGCCGATAATCCGGACGATTTAATTTACGATGTACGCCCAAAAATTGAGGATACCAACGATGCAAAAGTAGCCGACTCAAAACCAACCGAAGCGATAGTGGTAGCTTCCAATCAAAATGTCTTAAAAAATTGGATTTTACCCACGGCAAATGAATTCATTAAAGAAGATTCTAAAAAACACCTTCGCCCAGAAGGAAACCCAGGTTCGGATTTTCCCTTTGTACAAAATGATTTTAACGATTCGCAATGGCAAGAGGTCAATTTACCTCACGATTGGGCAATTACGGGACCATTTTATTCTGGAGAAAATCCAGAAGTTGGTGGTGGCATGGGGAGATTACCAAGCCACGGTGTAGCTTGGTATCGGAAAAAAATTGAATTAAATCCTTCCGATAAAAACAAAATTATTTATCTGGATATAGATGGAGCAATGTCGTATGCAATGGTTTGGCTCAACGGTCATTTGGTTGGAGGTTGGCCTTATGGCTACAATTCTTTCCGTTTGAATTTATCTCCTTATTTGCGTTACGATAAACCGAATCAATTGGCTATTCGATTAGACAACCCTAATCATGCTGCACGCTGGTATCCTGGTGGAGGTCTGTATCGAAATGTTTGGCTTACAAAAGTCGCTCTCATTCATATTGCGCATTGGGGCAGTTTTATTACCACTCCAGAAGTAAGTCCAAATAAAGCGATCCTAAACTTCGAGTTAAAAGTGCAAAACAACACCCCTAATGCACAAACTATTCGAGCCCAAACGACCCTTTATGAAACCGATGTCAATGGAAAAAAAATTGGAAAAAAAATAGACTCTTTTCCAATCCAAACTTTCGAAATCGAAAAAAACACCAATAACACAAGTAACGTTCAACTAACTTTAGAAAATCCCAAATTATGGGGCGTGTTTCCGAAGCAAAAACAAAATTTGTACCTAGCTTATACCGAATTGTTTCAAAACAACACTTTAGTTGATACTTATGAAACAAAATTTGGAATTCGGAAAATCGAGTTTGATGCCAACCTAGGCCTGATCGTAAACGGAGAAAAAATTAAAATTCAAGGAGTCAATCAACATCATGATTTGGGTGCTTTGGGTGCTGCTTTTAATGTTAAAGCTGCCCAAAGACAATTGGAACTTTTACGCGAATTAGGCTGTAATGCTATTCGATTAGCGCATAATCCACCTGCTCCCGAATTTTTAGAATTAACCGACAAAATGGGCTTTTTGGTTATTAACGAAATATTTGATAGCTGGCAACGCAAAAAAACGCCACTTGATTTTCACTTAATTTTTGATGATTGGCATGAAGCGGATACACGTTCATTCGTGCGTAGGGATCGTAACCACCCATCTGTAATCGCTTGGAGTTTTGGCAATGAAGTTGGCGAACAATACACCGATAAAGAGGGGGCAAAAATTGCAAAAAAACTTCACAATATCGTTCATGAAGAAGACCCCACGCGCCCGGCTTCTGCTTCGCAAAATTTTGCCAAACCCGATATGCCTTTTTCGAATGAAATGGATTTTATCAGTTTAAATTATCAAGGCGAAGGCATTCGAAATGCACCAGCCTATGCTCATTTAACAAATGGCATTCGAACCAAACCACTCTATGATGCTTTTCATCAAACTTTCCCCCACAAAATAATTGTGAGTAGCGAAACCGCTTCGGCGTTGAGCAGCAGAGGTTCTTATATTTTTCCGGTTACAACTGAAAATTCGGCACCAGTTAGCGATACAACAGGTGGTAATCCGAAAACAAAAGAAGTGAGTGCCTACGAATTGTATACAGCTCAGTTTGGTTCTTCGCCGGATAAAGTATTTGCTACACAAGACAAACATCCTTTCGTAGCCGGTGAATTTGTTTGGAGCGGTTGGGATTATTTAGGTGAGCCTACCCCGTATTATTCGGCTAAAAGTTCTTATTGCGGCATTATTGATTTGGCTGGTTTTAAAAAAGACCGCTTTTATTTGTATCAATCAAGATGGCGGCCCGACTTGCCACTAGCCCATATTTTACCACACTGGAATTGGCCTGATCAAATAGGCAAAGTAACGCCAGTACATGTTTTTACTTCTGGTGATGAAGCCGAATTATTTTTGAATGGAAAATCTTTAGGTAGAAAGAAAAAGCAAGCTTTTGAGTACCGCTTGCGTTGGGATGATGTAGTGTATCAACCCGGTAAGTTAGAAGTTGTAAGTTTCAGAAAAGACAAGAAATGGGCAAGTGAAACCATTGAGACTACAGACGATCCTAATAAAATAATGCTTAGTTGTGATACTAAAACGCTTCAAGCTAACGGAGAAGATTTGGCTTTCATTACCGTAAAAGTGATGGATAAAAAAGATCGATTGGTTCCGAATGCTCAAAACAAACTAATTTTTTCTATTGAAGGTCCTGGCGAAATTGTGGCGACAGATAATGGAAATCCATCCGATTTAACCGCTTTTAGTTCCTTTGAAAGAAATGCTTTTAACGGATTAGCTTTGGTTATAGTTCGGGCAAAAAAAGATCAAAAAGGCATTATTAAGCTTCGAATTTCTTCTGAAAATTTAGAAAAAACCCGTATTTCAATTCCTATAAAATAAGACAACTTTTGTTTGTTAAATCTTTAAAATAGTAGTAAATCCTTTTCCACTGTTCATCAAAAAACCATTCAAGTCACCTAAGTAAATTATTAAAATACGTTTAAAACTATTGGTTTTAAAGTTTTCCTTCTAATTAAACCTATACTTGATTGAAAATAAAATCCCTCGACTTATTCTAAAATACAATCGAGGGATGATTACTACAGTTTAATTTAGAGATCCTTAATCTCCAATAATTAAGTCTCCAGAAAAATCTTTACTCACATCTTTTCCAGCTAATCCGTCAGACACTCCTTTGTAGGCATGTTTGCGTTGGTAGCTAGCATCCCAAAGATTTGGAGACTCATCAGGCAACCAATTTTCGTGTTCTTTTTCGCTATCCGAAACACCCCAAATAGTAATTCCGTATTGTTGTGCTTTTGGAATATACTGGTTGTACGAATCAATTACAAACTGATACATAGCTGATTGATCGGCCATTTGTACAGCTGTTGGCGTTTTGGTTCCTAAACGAATATCGAGCTCCGATACTTTTATAAATTTCCCTGTTGCAGCCAATTTTTGGAACATTTGTACTATTTGATCTTTGTTTGTTGTTAAGGAAATGTGCATTTGAGTTCCTATTCCGTCTACTGTAGCTCCTTGACTTTCTATGTATTTTACGTAATCAATAAGACCATCACATTTAGCTAATGAACTTTCTAAATTATAATCATTAATAAACAATTTATCAGAAGCATTCCCGTATTGACGGGCCAGTTTAAAGGCTTTCACTGCATACTCTTTACCCAAATATTTCACCCAGTAAAACTCATCGCTAGCCATTTCGGTTACGACTCCATCTCGTAAAGAGCCGCCTTCTTTCATGGGTTCGTTTACTACATCCCATGCTTTAACATCATTTTTATAATGTGTAATCATTTTCGAAATCCAATCAGTCATTGCTGCTTCGATTATTTGTGTTTTTTGTGCTTCTGTTTTCTCAACCGTTACCGGTCCCGAAGGTCCAGATGTAGCACCTGCTTCGGTAATTACAACATCGTCTATCCACAATGTAGCAGCAGTTTCACCAAAATCGAAAACAAATTTGGTTCGATCGGCTGTGCTTGGCTTTAAAGTTCTGGTAACTTGTGTCCAAGATGTCCCTATGGTAATACCGGAATAATAATCGCCGCTATAGGCTGCATTTTGCAATTCGAGTTGAAGACTAATCGGTACACTTGCTTTGGCCCAAAAAGTACAAGTATATTCTTTATCCTTTGTTAAGGCAGAGGCAAATGTATATACCTGTTGCGCACTATAATTATTTGCTGCAGTAGGATTTGTTAAAACCATTGCATATCCTTTGTTATTATAACCTTGTCCATTAGCAGAAACAGCACGTGTTGAACTGTTTCCATAACCGCTCCACGGATTTAATGTATTCCCTTCAAAATCACCATTACTAACCAAATTAGCTACCGTTGCCGGCGCATCTAAATCGACTACATTTAACGTGTTTACATCAATATAATAGGTCACATTGGGTAAATAACCCAAATCTAAATTGAATTTAAAACTTGTGCCACTTGTTACAAAATCAGCGGGAGCCAATTTTATTTTGACTTGTTTCCATTGCGAAGAAGTGACAAAAGCTTCGGTCCACGAAGCGCCATTTGCAAACCAATCTTTCCAAGGGTAATTATTAACCAATCCGGTAAAAGATAAACGTCCTTTTCCATCTTGTTCCGATTTTATAAAAAAAGAAATTTCATAATTGTGTCCTGTTACGATGGAAACATTTGGAGAGGTGAGTTGCAAATTATAATTTTGAGAAGAAGTAGCACTCGAAATCAGTTTCAAGGCTTTAGAAGTGGCTGTTAATCCGGCACCATCCACTACCGAAATACCAGCACCCGGATTGTTACGAGCCCATCCTCCGCTAAATGTTCCATCTTTTAAACCAGCAATATTAAGTGAATTGGCACCACTTGCTCCCGGAATAATAGTGGGCGCAATAAGTCCGTTTAAATAAGAAGCATTTTGATTTTGATGCCAAATCAATGTATGTCCAAAAACCGATAAACCAGCCGCTTTGGTTTGGGAGATAAATTCATCCATTTTTGTATAATCAATTGTTCCGTTCGACTTTACCATGGCAGCATGTTTCATAGCATAACCCGGAACCACCTCATCAAAATTTTCGTTGACAATGGCACGGTACACCGGATCACTCAAATACAAATCTACGCCGATTCCTACTCCCAAAGGAGAAGTTGCGTACGTTTTTAAAGGCTCGTAGCGTGTAATTTTTTCAGCCAAGGCTAAAGGCAGTTCCGATGAAGCTACTTCACCATGACTTGGATCTTTACCCCATTCCATTTTTTGCTCATCGCATGCGCTAAACAAAACCAATGAGGAAGCTATAACTGGTAATATGTTTTTAAATTTCATGTCTTTTTTATTTAATAGGATACATTTACTTTCGTGATTAGCTCAATTTTCGTTCGTGGTTTTATTCAGGAAAATCACTATAGGTCGGCGTGTTCAAAGACACGATTCGCCAATTATCCGTAAATACACTGACCGAAGTAGCAGCAGAGGCATATACGGTTTCGGTGGGCGCACCTGTAACATTGGTTAATTTGATATCCGAGTTTTCAAAGTAAATACCAAAATTTTTATATGTTGCCGCTTCTCGGAATTTCAAGACATCATCAAAAGTGAAATCGCCGCTGGAAAAACTATATAATTTGTTTAGCGGAATAGTTACCGTTTGCCATCCTGTAGTTTGAAAAGGAATTTTTGTGCCGTCGGCAGCAATCCACGGAACATAGTTATACGTAGCACCAGCCCATTCGCCTCCATTAAAATTATTAATTAAACAAATTTTTAAAAAGCCGGTATTATTCCACACATTCGGCACATAAATATCAAACTGCAAAGCCACTTGATTTAGAGGAGTGGTTGCTGGAATGAATGGTGTAAGTTGCCCTCGCCAATCGTCTACTCCATTTCCTGCCGTCCAAACTTCTGAGCACCGGTTTTTTGCTGCATCAAAAGAAGCAATTCTAGAAGGTCGATGGGGCACATATTTTCCTTGTGATGCATTTCCAGTTCCAATCAAAGCTGATTCAATATCGGTATTTTGAATCATACTAATAGAAGTGCCCCAATATCCATGAGTACCACTTCCGTCAAAATCGAGAATAACTCCTTTTTTACAATTAAAATATGCCGGAGAATAAACGCCTCCATTAGCACTTTGCACCAAAAGAGAACCTCCGTTTGGCGAAACACCCGACGGCATGGTCACAGTAAAAAATTCGCCGTCTTCATCATACACAATACCTGTTGTCACTTCTACATTTCCAGGAAAAATTACTTTATTCACCTCGGTTAATCCCGAACCGTAAACCGTGATAATTTCGCCCACTTTTGGAAGTGTATTGGAAATCGATGTGATAGCCGGAGCACCCGAACGAATTTCGAAATCAAAAACAGTTTCATGCGCCGTGTTTTCAAATTTAATCGTGTTGCGCACACTAGGGTCGGCATCAATAACTGGCGTATCTGCAGAAATAGCGACTAACATCGAATTATCTGATACATAAACCGGATTGAAATATTGGGCATAACCGTTGATATACACTTTTCGCAACCCCGTAAAACCAGCACCTTCAATACGAAGCAACTGCCCTAAACGGGCAAAGGAAACTTCTCTATCAGGAACTGCTGAATTGACATCTTCCAAAAAGACACGATTAATGATTATTTGTCTTCCCTCCATACTATCATTGCTATCACATGACTGAAATAACAAAGACCCCAGCACCACCAAAAATGCCATAATGACCATGCTGTATGTTGTATTTATTATATACTTTTTCATTTTTCTGAAAATCTAATTAATTGAATAAATCGGTTATTTTTTCTTCCGTAAATACATACGGTACAGGCGGCTCATTTAATAAAGGGTTTTGAATTACTTCCGATTCCGGATAAGGCAATAAAAAAATACTTTCATCAATAGCCCCTATAGCTCTTGCGGCATTATCACGGGTAGGATCTACTGCTGCAGTATTGGTTGCTGCATCGTAAGTAATAGGAACGATAATGCCTCTTGATTGGCCTGTTATATAATTAACCACTTCTTGTTGCTTGTAATACGAACGTCGAACTAAATCGTACCAATATTGACCTTCCATGCACAACTCAACACGCCGTTCGCGAATGATATCATCATAAGTTAAAGTCGTTTTTGGATCTAACCCTGCTCTTACACGTAATTTGTTTACATACGAAAGGGCATTAGCATCAGCCGTGCTTGCGTTATTACCTAAAGTAGCTTCGGCATAATTTAAATATACTTCGGCTAAACGTAGCATATAGGTATTTAAGGCAGAGTTTTGTTTGGATATTTTGCTATTGTCTTTTGTAGACCCAACCACTCCTTTTTTAACATTCACAAATGTATTGGCATGGTCTACAGTATATCCTCCGTTCGAAACATTAATTTCTGGATAAAAATCATCATCTGCCATCCAAGTTGCTTTACGACGTTTATCTTTGGTTTCGTAGGCATATAAAATGTCATTTGTAGCTCGAGTCCAATAACCCCAAGCAGCATCATCACCTGTAATATCTGAACTTAGTGCAAAATAAGCTTGCTGCGTATTGTTTACACCAAAATCACCATTGGGAACCCACTGCAAAGCAAACATCGATTCGGAATTATTGTTGTTATCAATTTTAAACAAATTTGCGTAATCGTCCATCAGTATATATGGACTTTCATTGATTACTTTTTCGGCTGCTTTTTTGGCTAAATCTAAATACTCTTGATTTCGGTTTCCACTATTCGGATTATCACTTAAACCCGAAACAGATAAGTACAAACGAGACAACATACCGTAGGCACTGTATTTGGTTAAACGCCCCGCTTGTCCTGCAGAAACCGGAAGGTATTTAGCAGCATATTCTAAATCGCGAATTGCAAATTCAAAAACATCTTTTCGTGGACTGGTATTTACTATCGGATTTTTAACTAAATCAATTGAATTGGTGCTGATAATGGCATTGCCCCATAACGAAGCCAAATACCAATAAGCTGTTCCTCGCATAAAACGTGCTTCGGCAATATATTTGGCTTTAATTGTTTCGCTAACTGTACTACCGTTAATTCCGATGATAACATTATTGGATTGCTGAATTACATTATAAAAAGATCCCCAAGCCGACACTAAGGGTCCTGTTAACCCGGTTTCGGTCAAATCGGCAAAGGGATAAATATAATCCGAATAAGGAGCGTATAAATTATAGGCGCGACCATCGCCCAAACCGTAATAAAATTTGTCATTAAAGTCAAACCAAACTTTGTTGTAAAGAGGTGCCGTTGCCGCACTAAAATCGGCTTCGGTTTGGTAAAAATTCTCTTTTGTAATTTGATCTTCGGGAGTTACTTCAAGGAAATCATCATTACAACTGCTTGTAAGTACGGCAAGAATTATTACCCAAAAACTATACTTGATATATTTATTTTTCATGATGTTTCTAATTAAAAATTAACGTTTAATCCAAAAGTATAAATCAGCGGTGTTGGGTAACGACCGTTATCAATACCTGTCAAAAGAGCGTCTTGATTAAGTGACCCTATTTCTGGATCAAAACCAGTGTATTTACTAAACGTAAGTACATTTTGCATATTCGAATACACTTTTACTCCAGCCAAATGAAATTTCTCAACAAATGATTTTGGTAAATTGTATCCAACAGAAATGTTTCGCACTCGAACAAACGAACCGTCTTCCACAAATTTGTCACTAAAGCGATAGTTAGAGGTTGAGGCGGCAGAGGAAGCAGCAATTCGTGGCATATAGGGATCGCCACCTACTATTTCAACATTTCTGTAATCAACAGGCCCATTTGGATTAATTAAGGCTAATTGCGCATAACCCAAAGCACTTTTGTATAAATTGGTATTTTCTCGTGGGTTTTCTAACCAACGTCGCTGATAATTGACCACATCATTGCCATAAGATCCATCAATAAAAATACTGATATCAAAACCTTTGTATGAAAAGGTATTATTAAATCCGAAAGTAAAATCGGGATTCGGATTACCAATATATTGCAAATCTTTTTCATCGATTATACCGTCTTTATTAGCATCATCAAACATATAATCGCCTATCCATACGCCGTTTTCGCCAATTTGCATGTCTTTAGGCAAAGCCGTCGGCACCACATTCCCGTCGGTATCTTTGTAATAAAAATCGGTTGCTTTTTCAAATCGGCCAATTACTTTGTAGCCATAAAATTGCCCAATAGGTTGCCCTACTGCCGTTCGGGTTACTACCGTTACATCCGATCCTTGTTGGATAGTTCGATTTAAAACACCTGTTTCGGTATTTAGAGACAATACTTTGTTTCGGTTTACTGAAAAAACGACATTGGAATTCCAACTGAAATCTTTATTCTCAATATTTACCGTATTCAAAGAAATTTCAAACCCTTTGTTTTCAAGAGAGCCCACATTAACCCAGGGTGGAGATGTTGCACCTTGACCCGTTGTACCAACAAAAGCAGGTAAAGGCAATTGCAGTAATAAATCTTTGGTCTTTTTATAATAAAAATCGGCTACTAACTCGATACGATTATTCAAAAACCCCGCATTCAAACCGATATTGCTAGAATAGGTACTCTCCCATTTCAAATCTTCGTTGGCGGTATTAGAAGCCAATAATCCGGTACCCCAATTGGTGGCTGTAGCTCCATAAGTAGAAGTATAAGCATAATTTGGAACATTTTGATTTCCTACTACTCCCCAACCCAAACGAAGTTTCAAGTCGTTGACCACTTTACTTTCTTTCATAAAATTCTCATTAGACATTTTCCAAGCAAAAGCGGCTGATGGAAACCAACCCCAACGATTGTCTTCATGGAATTTAGAAGAACCATCACGACGTAGTGTAGTGGTGAGTAAATATTTATCATCAAACGAATAAAACAAACGACCAAAATAGGATTTTAAGGCACTCGTTACACTTGCATTTGAGTTTTTGGCCGTAGTAGCATCACCTGCATTTAAATCGGTTGCACCATTGGTTAAATACCCCAAACGCGAACCAAATAAATTTTCCCAATGCGATTCTTGCATTTCTTGACCTAACATGGCGTTAATCGAATGTTTTCCGAAGTCACGTGTGTAGTTCAGCACATTATTCCAACTCCAAAATTTACTGAAACTTTTGGTGCGAGTACCTAGTCTAACATCATTTGAAATGGCTCCGAAAGTATAGGAAGGATTAAAAGTATAAATATTCCCAAAACCGTAATCTAAAGAATATTGTGTTTTAAAAGTTAACCCCTTAAAAAAGGTAATTTCTGCAAAAGTATTGGCTCTAATTCCGATATTTTCATTGTGATTATCATTAATCATCGCTAATCCGATAGGATTGTTTTGTACAAATTGATCGGTATCGGGTCCATCAAATGAACCGTCTGCGTTTCGAACTGCCACATTTGGCGTTTGTTTTAGTGCCGTTAAAATCAAAGCTTGATCGGTAACTGTTGTTTTTTGCTCTGAGTTATTTAAGGCAAAATTCAAACCTAACTTTAAGTAATCCCTTACTTGCGAATCAACATTGCTAGTTAAATTCATTCTTTTAAAAGAAGAGCCCACTGCAATACCATCTTGGTCTAAATAACCAATTCCCATATAATAGGTACTTTTTTCCGAACCGCCAGAAGCAGACAAATAATAATTTTGCATTAGAGCCGACGTAAACAATTCGTCTTGCCAGTCGGTTCCTTTCCCTAGCAAATCAGGACGAATAAAATTATTGTCGCGTTCTACAATACCCAGATCGGAGCGTGTATTTTTTAAAATAGCATATTCTTGTAAATTCAGTAACTGAATTTTTTTAGGAATTTCTTGCCAACCAATAAAACTATTAAAGTTTAAAGATAACTCTCCCTTTTTACCTCTTTTTGTGGTGATAATGATAACACCATTTGCGGCTCTAGAACCATAAATAGCGGTTGCCGAAGCATCTTTTAAAATATCTACCGAAACAATATCTGAGGGATTAATTGCCGCAATGGGATTGGTGTTTGAATTACTTGTTGTCCCATCAATAATAACGCCGTCAATCACATAAATTGGTTCGTTCGAAGCTGTTAACGAACTAATTCCTCGAATACGTACCGATGAGGCTCCTCCTGGAGTCCCGCTATTTTGTTGTACTTGAACACCGGCAGCACGACCTTGTAAAACTTGTTCCACCGATGTTGTTACCGATTGCGATATGGCTTTACTAGAAACCGATGCGACCGAACCGGTTAAATCGCTACGTTTCATTTTTCCGTAACCTACTACCACCACTTCATTCAAAGCTTGAGAATCTTCTTTTAATATTATCTGAAATGAGGTTTGTCCTGCTACATTAATATTTTCTGTTTTATAGCCCACAAAACTAAAACTCAACACCCCATTTGCTGGAACGTTAGCCAAACTGAAGGAACCATCAAAATCAGTCATGGTAGAAATGGATGAACCTTTAAGCAAAATGGTAGCACCTGGCAATGGTCCATTTTTATCCGATACAATTCCGGAGACTGTGGTGGTTTGACCATTTATATGCGCATAAAACATAAACATTAGAAGCAAAAACCCTAATCTTACTTTATGTTTCTTTTTAAATAATAAAAAGTTTGTCATAAACAGTTGATTTAAAATTTGAATTAATTGGTTTGTTGTTAACAGTTAGCTGAAAGCAACGAAATGTTAATTTCATCTAAAACAAATATAAATAAAATAACAAAACACGCAATCGGTTGTGTTTATTTTTTTTGTTATATAGTAAAAAATAATAGGTTTAAAATATATAGTACATAATTTTAAAATAGTATTATTGATTATTCTATAAAAATAAATGACAAAAAACAACCCCTTGTAACAATTTAATATTGGAAGGGGTTCATTCTTAAAAAAAACACAAAATGTTGATTTTGAATGATTATTAACATCTAAACCTGAATATGTATCTCAGAATCATAAAAAACATATTTTAGCAAGAAAAAACCGCTATTTAACTTAAAACAATTTCAAATTAAATTAAAAAAACAGCAGGAAAAACAAAAATTCCACAACCGAATAAACAACCGATTGTGGAATTTCTTTTTCTAGAAAATAAAAAATTAGAACGAAGTAAACTCGAAAATACTTTCGTTTGTATATTTTTCGCCGGGTATAAGTAGGGCCGAAGGAAAGTTTTCGTGATTTGGTGCATCGGGAAAATTTTGTGTTTCAAAACAAATCGCCGGAAAAGTCTCAAATGCTGTACCGCCTATAAAAGGTAATTTTCCAAATTCTTTTGGCGTATAGACTACCGATGCGGGCTGATTGGTATATACATTCATGCGAATATTGGTTTTAGCCGATGCTAGAGAGGCCTTTATGGGACTGTCTTTTTGCAATACAAAAGTATCGTCATAACCTTGAAATGCTGGTCGGTTTATAGTAGTCGGCTTGCGAACATCAAAAACAGTATCCGAAACCGAAACTAATTTACCAGAAGGTATCAAGCGCTCGTCTACCTCCAAGATTGCATCGCTATTAATTTGTAATTCGTGATTTAAAATTGTTCCTGAACCTTCTAAATTAAAATACGCATGGTTTGTTAAATTGATAACTGTTGCCGCATCTGTAGTGGCTTGATAGGTAATTTTTAAACGATTTTCGTCATCAATGAAATAGGTCACTCCCACATTTAAATTGCCTGGATAACCCTCTTCTAAATGCGGACTAAAACAGGTCAAAACCATTTTATTAGATGTTACCTCTTTTACCTTCCAATTTTTTTCAGAAAGACCGTTTTTACCACCATGTAAATGCACACCATTGGTATGTTCAACCGGATAAGCGATGCCTTCTATTGTGAAAGAACCTCCCGAAATACGCCCCGCATAACGCCCCACACTCGAACCCAAATACAACGGAGTACTAAGATAAGGTTCCTCTAAATAACGGTTCGCGTTTTGCAAACCTACCACCACATCGATTAGTTCTTGTTTCGAATTCGGGACTTGCAAACGGATAATGGTAGCGCCGCGGGTAGAAATCGTCAATTTCATTCCGTTTGTATTGCTTATTATTATTTCTTTTACGTTGTTCATAATTCTAACTCATTAGTATTGTAAAAATAAGCCAAATAGGCCGTTCCAAAAAACAAAGGGTTGTCAAAATACATTTAACAACCCTCTGCACGACTAATAAAAATAAACCAACATGTTATTAAATGTATTGATTGATAATATTTTCAAACAATTCTTGTTTACCACTTTGCAATGGCAATTCGCCATTTTCGTGAGCGATGTTGTATAAATCGGTTAAATTTAATTTTCCTTCTTCAAATGATTTTCCTTTTCCAGCATCGAATGAGCTGTACCTTTCTGTTCTTAATTTTTCATAAGACGAAGAGGTAATAATTTTGTCAGCTGTTAATAATGCTCTAGCAAAAGTATCCGCTCCACCAATGTGTGCATGGAAAACATCTTCTAAATCGGTTGAATTTCTTCTGATTTTAGCATCAAAATTTACTCCACCGCCTTGTAATCCACCCGCTTTTAAGAATACCAACATCGCTTCGGTTGTTTCCTGAATGTTATTTGGAAACTGATCCGTATCCCATCCGTTTTGGTAATCACCTCTGTTGGCATCAATGCTTCCTAACATTCCGGCTTTGGCTGCCACTTCTAACTCGTGTTGGAAGGTGTGTTGCGCCAAAGTAGCGTGATTTACTTCAATATTGATTTTGAAATCTTTGTCTAAACCATACTCTTTTAAGAAACCAATTGCCGTAGCCGAATCAAAATCGTATTGGTGTTTAGAGGGTTCCATTGGTTTTGGTTCAATAAAGAAAGTTCCTTTAAAACCTTGCGCTCTTGCATAGTCTCTAGACATGGTTAAGAATTGCGCCATGTGGTCTAATTCTCTTCCCATATCCGTATTAAGCAGAGACATATACCCTTCACGGCCTCCCCAAAATACGTAGTTTTCTCCACCTAAAGCGATTGTCGCGTCCAAAGCCAATTTAACTTGTCCTCCAGCTCTTGCTACCACATTAAAATCTGGATTTGTAGCAGCACCGTTCATGAATCTTGGATTGGAGAAACAGTTGGAAGTTCCCCAAAGTAATTTAATTCCAGACTCGGCTTTTTTCTGTTTCAAATAATCGGTGATGAATGCCAAACGTTTTTCCGATTCAGCGAAAGTGGGGCCTTCGTTAATCAAATCATAATCGTGAAAACAGAAATAATCGAATCCCATTTTGCTGATAAATTCAAAAGCGGCATCTGCTTTGTCTTTAGCAGCTTGATACGAATCCGAAGATTGATCCCAAGCAAACTGTTGCGTCCCAGGGCCAAATGGGTCGCTTCCTTGCCCGCAGAAAGTATGCCAATAGGCAATGGCAAATTTAAAGTGCTCACGCATTGTTTTTCCGGCAACTACCTGCTCCGGATTATAATATTTAAATGCCAAAGGATTATCTGACTCTTTTCCTTCAAATTTAATTTGACCAATACCTTTGTAGTATTCTTTTTCTCCTAAAGTTATCATTTCTTATTTTTTTTGAGTGATTATTAATTCTAATTCTTTTTTCCAATTTTCGTAAGCCGCCTGATACGGTTCTTTGTTTTGCAGTGGTAAAAACGTCATAACGTGATCATTTTTGGTAATATTTGAACCAAACTTATCAAAATCGCCATCGGTTAAGCCACAAGCTCTTGCGGCTCCTACCGCTCCAGTGGTATTGTAAATTTCAATTTCATGACCAATTAAAGTGGCCACCGTGTTGGAGAAAATCTCGGAACGGAACAAATTATCATTCCCCGCACGAATGACTCCAATGGAAGCATTATCTTCTTTTAAACATTCCATTCCATATACAAATGAAAAAGCAATCGCCTCCAAAGAAGCGCGGTACAAATGCGCATTAGAATGTATATTGAAATTAATATTTAAAAAATGTGAACCTATATTTTGATTGTTAAACATACGCTCGGCACCATTTCCAAATGGAATCATAATTAAACCATCAGAACCAATGGCTACTTGTGAAGCTTTTTCATTCATCGCTTCATACGATTCATTTCCGGTATTGTTACGCATCCAACGGTATTGAATTCCGGCACCGTTAATGTTTAACAATTTTCCGACTCTTGGATTGTTTTCTGTAGAATTCACATGAACAAAGTTATTCACACGGGTACTTTTCCCTTCATTCGTTTCGGTCACCGCATAAAAAACACCCGAAGTTCCTCCTGTTGCTGCTACTTCGCCCGGACGCAAAACATTTAGCGATAATGCATTATTGGGTTGATCCCCTGCTCTATACACCACTGGGATTCCAACAGGCAATCCGGTTTCCTGAGACGCTTGTTCATTAACCAAACATTGAGAAGTGAAATTTGCCACTATTCTTGGTGTAAAATCGGTATCAATTCCATAATAATCCAACAACCAATCGGCAACTTTGTTTTCTTTATAATCCCAGAGCATTCCTTCAGAAAGTCCATTTATAGTTGTGGTTGCCTCACCTGATAATTTCAAAGCGATATAATCACCTGGCAACATATACTTATGAATCTTAGCGTACACTTGAGGTTCATTTTCTTTTACCCATTTCAATTTTGAGGCGGTGAAATTTCCAGGAGAATTCAATAAATGCGTCATGCATTTTTCGGCTCCCAAATCAGAAAATGCTTTATTACCAATTCCAACCGCTCTACTATCACACCAAATGATCGAATTGCGCAATGGCTTGCCCACTTGGTCTACAATTACTAAACCGTGCATTTGATACGAAATCCCGATACCGCTAATTTTTGACGCATCAATATTGGCTTCTTTAATCGCTTTCTTGGTAGCAATGCAAATGTAATTCCACCACATATCTGGATCTTGTTCGGCCCAATCGGGTTGTACAGCCAAAATATCCATTTCGTTTTGTGGTTCATTCAAAACGATTACTTTTTTGCCACTTTCGGCTTCTACAACGGCAACTTTTACAGAAGAACTGCCAATATCATATCCTATATAATACATAACTTATAATGATTCTCTTATTATTAATTTTGTGGCAACATGACATTGCATTGTTTCTTCGTGCGTGATAAAAGCCGCAGCTTTAGTTCCCATTTCGTTAAAGTCGGTCGATACTACCGAAATACCTTTGTAAATGAATTTTTTCATTGGCGTTTCGTTATACGATAAAAAACCAACGTCTTTTCCGGGTTCTAAATTCTGTTCCCGACATTGCTCTAAAAACTGACCTAAAATGCGATCGCTCACACTGATATAGGCAATTTCTTTTTGAATTTCTAAAAATTTAGCCGGTTTTAAAATGGCATAGTCAAAATGTTTGTCGGTACAAAACTTTTTGAAATAGTCCAGTGTTTCTTTGGGATGAAACGTATAGGTGGGATAAATAAAATGCAGCGCTTTGTATTTTTTAAAAAGCGAAACACCCTTTTGAAGCGCTTCATAAAATGATTTACCAAAATCCTGATAAATAACATTATTTTTTGCTTTCGCATGAATATTCCAATCAATCAACAGCAATTTTTCGTTGGGAATTACCGAAATTATTTTGGGGATTTCTTTATTATCAAACGTCATTATCACGTACTTATAATATTTCCCCATGCTGTTATTAATAATGGTTTTAAAATTATCGATGTTGTAATGATGAAACTGCACCTCGGTGATAATGTTATCGGGCAAATTATTGACGAACGAATGGTACAAAACTTCCTTATAGGCTTTAAAAGTATCCAAAACCAACAACACTTTTCGGGTTTCGCCCACCACAAAATAACCCTTATTTGGAACCGATTCTATTGCATTTTGTTCTTTTAAAATAGTATACGCCTTAAAAACCGTATCTCTTGAAAGCTGGGTCGATTTGCAAATGCTGTTTACCGAAGGTAGTGCATCTCCTTTGTCTAGAACATGTTCGGCTATGGCGTTATGAATAGCATCTACCAATTGCTGGTATTTAGGCAAATCGCTATCATGGTTAATTTGAAAACTTAAATTTTCTGCTGACATATTGTACTGTTCTGTTCCGGTATGCTAAAGTATAAAATATTATGTTTTCAAGGCAAAATCTTAATGTTATTTTTTTTTTAAACATTAAAAAATCGTTTTCTGTGCGTAAATATGCACGATTAAAACTCGGGTATCAGAAAAAAATTATTAATTTTAAGGTCTCTTTTTGATTTTTTAAATCAAAATTTTCTCATAAAAAAGCATTATAGAAGAACAGATAAAAATCTTTCAATCAAAATTCATAAATCTGAACTATTTTAAATTAAATACTATGAAAATCACTAACACTAAAAAAAGCATGTTATTCTTGCTTTTTCTCCTCTCCTCAGGACTGACTAAAGTACAGGCCCAGGCGGATCCAAGAGAAGATGTAAAAAAGAATTTCAAAGGAGTTATTGAACTCGACATTAGAAATTCTAAATCTGACTGGAGTGCCTACACTAGAAAATCGGCTCCAGAAGGGGCGCCAAACGTATTATTTATTTTATATGATGATACGGGACAAGCAGCTTGGTCTCCTTATGGTGGTGCCATTAACATGCCAACATTACAAAAAATTGCTGACAATGGAGTGACCTATACCCAATGGCATACTACGGCATTATGTTCACCAACACGTTCTACTTTACTTACAGGACGTAACCACCACATTAACGGAATGGCTTCTATCACCGAAACTGCAGATGGTTTCCCTGGAGCTAACGGACAAATCCCAGCTCAGTGTGCTACAATTGGACAAGTATTACAGCAAGCTGGTTGGAGTACGTTTTGGATTGGTAAAAACCATAATGTTCCAGAACAAGATGTATCTTCTGGAGGTTCAAAAGCACAATGGCCAACGCAAATGGGCTTTGATCGTTATTATGGATTCTTAGGAGGAGAAACCAACCAATGGTATCCAGATTTAGTAGAAGACAATCATTTTATTGAGGCTCCTTATTCACCTGAAGAAGGCTATCACTTATCAAAAGATTTAGCCGATAAAGCTATTGAATATATTAAAGACCAAAAAGCAACCAACCCTTCAAAACCTTGGTATATGTGGTATTGCCCTGGAGCTAACCATGCGCCACACCACGCACCAGAAGAATATATTGCAAAATATAAAGGAAAATTTGATGCTGGATATGATGCTTACCGCGAGTGGGTTTTACCAAGAATGATTTCAAAAGGGATTTTACCAGCTGGAACTAAAAACACTCCTTTCAACTTCTTACCTCCAAATATATCTAATCCAGACGATTACGTTAAACCTTGGAATAAGTTAAGCGCTGACGAGAAAAAATTATTCACCAAACTAGCTGAAGTATATGCTGGTTTCTCTGAATATACTGATGCTCAAGTAGGTCGTGTTATTGATTATTTAGAAAAAACAGGTCAACTTGAAAATACTGTTGTTATGTATGCTGCTGATAATGGAGCATCTGGAGAAGGTTCTCCTACAGGATCTGTAAACGAGAACAAATTCTTTAACGGATATCCAGATGAATTATCAGAAAACTTACAATACATTGACAAATTAGGAGGTCCTGATACTTATGAGCATTACCCTACCGGATGGGCTGCTGCTTTCTCTGCTCCTTACAAAATGTTCAAACGTTACAGTAATTATGCAGGAGGAACTTGCGATCCTTTAATTATTTCTTGGCCTAAAGGAATTAAAGCAAGAGGTGAAGTACGTAATCAATACCACCACTCAACAGATATTGTTCCAACAATTTTAGACATTTGTGGTATTACAATGCCAACTAATTTTAATGGTGTTGAACAATATCCATTATCAGGAGTTTCTATGAAATATTCATTTGATGCAAAACCTGATGGCCCAACTCAAAAGAAAATTCAGTACTACACTATGTTAGGAACCAGAGCAATCTGGAAAGACGGTTGGAAAGCAGTAGCGGTTCACGCTCCATTAACAGGAACGGGTAAATTTGATAAAGATGTTTGGGAATTATACAATACTGATGTTGATAGAGCTGAGGCAAATAATTTAGCTAAAAAGAATCCAGAAAAATTAAAAGAACTAGTAGATGCCTGGTTTTCTGAGGCTGATAAAAATTTAGTTTTACCATTAGATGACCGTTCAGCTATGGAAATCATTGGAGCAGAACGTCCTTCTCAAGAAAAACCAAAAACACGTTATGTATACTATCCAGGAACTGCTGCTGTACCAGAAGGTGTAGCGGTAAATGTACGTGGTCGTTCATACAAAATTGTAGGTGATGTAGATATTAAGTCTGATGCTTCAGGGGTAATTTTTGCTCACGGATCCCGTTTTGGTGGACATTCACTTTTCATTAAAGATAAAAAACTGCACTATGTTTATAATTTCTTAGGAATTAAACCAGAACAGGCTTTTGTGTCATCATCAACATTAACTCCTGGTAAACATGCTCTTGGTTTTGAATTTATCAGAGAAAAAACTGGAGAACATGGAGAACAAATTGGTACAGGTCACCTATACATTGATGGTAAAGAAGTGGCTAAAGGTCCTATGAAAACACAACCTGGTAAATTTACTTTATCTGGAGACGGTCTTTGTGTAGGTTTTGATAGTGGCGATGCTGTTAGTAGCCAATATACAACTCCTGGAACATTTAAAGGCGGAGAAATCTTAGGTGTTGGAATTGACATTAGCGAACAAAGCTATGAAGACCTTAATAAAGAAGCTCAAAGAATTTTAAAAGCTCAATAATTTTTTTTAAAATCCTAATAAAGAAAGCGAGGTTAGTTTTATATTAACCTCGCTTTTTTAGTTGTATACCGTTTCTAAAGAAGTTTAAATTAGGGTAAAACAAAATTAAATATCTTTGCTTTACTGATGCTACAAAATTATGGAAGAAAATAAAGACGTTACCATTTACGATATTGCCGAAAAACTAAATCTAGCTACCTCCACTATTTCTAGAGCGTTGCAAGACCACCCCACTATCAGCAAAAAAACCATCAAAAAAGTAAAGGAAATGTCCGAAAAAATGGGGTATGTTCCCAATACGTTGGCTGCAGGATTACGAGGGAACAAAACCAAAACCATTGGTGTTTTAATTCCGACTATTACGCAACCTTTTTTATCTTCATTAATTAGCGGCATCGAAATCACGGCTCAAAAATCAGGTTACCAAGTTATCATCATGCAATCTCACGATTCGTACGAGGAAGAAGTCAATTTAACCAAATCTTTATATAGCAATCGGGTAAGCGGTGTCATTAGCTCTTTAGCAATGGAAACGCGAGACACTTCGCATTTTGACCAATTTACAGCCAATAATATTCCGCTTGTTTTTGTAGACCGCGTACCTAAAGAATACAATACTTTTAGAGTAATTATTGACAATTATGCTGCCGGTTACAAAGCCACCAAGCACCTTATCGAACAAGGTTGCAAGCGTATTGCACACATTACAGCGGGTGCCGAATTTGGCAATCTGTACAACGAACGCAAAAGAGGTTATTTGGAAGCTTTAAAAGATTTTGGCCTAGAAACAGACGAATCGTTAATTATCAATTTAAAAAAAGTAACCTACGAAGAAGGCGTTAAAGCCAGTAATCACTTATTTGATTTAAAAACCAAACCCGACGGTATTTTTGCTTCGGGTGATATCATTGCGGTTAGTGCGGTGCAAACTGCTAAAAAAAGAGGCTTTAAAGTCCCTGATGATGTGGCTGTAATTGGTTTTAACAACGATCCCATTTCGCAAATTATCGACCCTAACATTTCGACCATAACCCATCCTGCAGAGAAAATGGGAAAAGCATCGGCTGAGATTATTTTGAAAAACATCAAATCGCCCAAAAAAGAAGATGTAAGGGAAATCACGTTTTTAAACACCGAAGTTCTGGTTCGCGAATCGAGTAAAAAAATACCCTAACCCTTTAAGAAATGGGTTCTTCCTGCTTTTTCTCTTTTCGCAATTGCTCATAAAATTCTTCGATTGATGGATACACAAAACGCGCTACTTTTTGTATTGGACGATAAAAAATAGAATTATCTAATGTACTTTCTTTAGCAAAGGTATTGTCAAAATTGATTTTTTCGAAAACAGCAAATAGCACGCTTAAAATCAGAATCGTTTTTAAAAGCCTAAAACAACCACCTCCTAAGGCATTCATCCAACCTAAATAAGCAAAATCCGCCATTTTGGTGAGTATTTTTGCCAAAAGCGTAATACCGATTACTACCAAAATAAAAGTCAAAACAAAAGCCACAACCTGAATGGTATTGGGATTCCAAGAAAATCGGCTGGCAATTAAACCTTTTAAAAAATAGGAGAATTTAATAGCAAAATAAATCCCTACTACCAACGAAATAAACGAAGCTAATTCTACAAAAAGCCCATTTCGAATGCCTTTATATAATGCGTAAACCAATAAAACACCTAAAATAATATCAAAAACCAACACCTTTGTTACTTTAAATTTTAAAACAAATATAAACCAAATATCTTCGGTAAAGTCCAAGTCCAACTTCTTATCTTTGTAGGCTACCTTATTAGAATACCAATAGGATATATTCTAAAAATAAATTTTACAAAAAATGTCAAGAGATATACAATTAAAAGAACGTTGGGAAAAACTTGTCGAAATCTTATCCAATCAATTTTCGCAAGGTGAAGATTTGGATTTGGATGCCATTATTTATTTAATTGGCTTACAAGAATTTGGAAAATTACACCGCGAATTTAAAAAAGACGAAAAACTAAATTTGATGCACATTGCCATTTGCCGATTACTCGAACCTTATGGCTACTATGAATTTGATTTTTTTGACGAAGAAGGCTGGCCGCACTACAAGATAAAGGAACAGTTGCCGCCTTTAAAAGCCGGAGAACAATCGGTTTTAATGAAAGAAGCTATTGTACACTATTTTATAGAACGCCAATTAATTGATTAAGAAAACGAATTTACAACCATACGGCTTTTGTTTGTTAAAGTTTACCGACTATTTAGCAATTCGATTTCGGTACTCGCTAAAAAAAATTAAATTTGTAAACTCAATTACGGAATGACAATGATAGACAAAATTAAAGAATATATTGGCGAAGCAGAGGCTTTTTCTACCGAAAACAAAGAAGAATTAGAAGCATTTCGCATTAAATTTTTAGGAAAAAAAGGCGTTTTGAATGACTTTTTTGCCGAGTTCAAAAACGTTCCTAACGAGCAAAAAAAAGAATTTGGCCAAGTTATTAATGCTCTTAAAACTGCTGCCGAAGACAAAGTAAAAAGCATTGTAGAAGCCTTAGAAAACAAAGAAGAAACAAAAGGTGTTTTTGGCGATTTAACCCGAGCTGCCGAACCGGTTTTAATTGGTTCACGCCATCCTATTTCGATTGTAAAAAATCAAATTATCGATATTTTTGCTAACATTGGTTTTAATGTTTCCGAAGGTCCCGAAATTGAAGACGACTGGCATAATTTTACCGCATTAAACTTGCCCGAATACCATCCGGCACGTGATATGCAAGATACTTTTTTCATACAAACCAATCCCGATGTTTTATTGCGTACGCATACCTCATCGGTACAAGTACGTTATATGGAAAATCACAAACCGCCTATCCGTACAATTTCTCCAGGACGTGTTTTTCGTAACGAAGCTATTTCTTCACGCTCGCACTGCATTTTTCATCAGGTAGAAGGATTGTATATTGATAAAGACGTTTCGTTTGCCGACTTAAAACAAACTTTGCTTTATTTTACTAAAGAAATGTTTGGAAAATCAAAAATTCGTTTGCGCCCGTCTTATTTTCCCTTCACCGAACCAAGTGCCGAAATTGATATTTATTGGGGATTAAAAACCGAAACCGATTACCGCATTACAAAAGGAACCGGTTGGTTGGAAATTGGTGGTTGCGGAATGGTTGACCCAAATGTTTTAAAAAATTGCGACATAAACCCCGACGAATACAACGGTTTTGCCTTTGGAATGGGTGTAGAACGCATTGCAATGTTGTTGTACCAAATTGGCGATATTAGAATGTTTTACGAAAATGACGTTCGTTTCTTAGAGCAATTTAAATCTAGTATTTAATTTTTATAAATAGTCAAAAAGTCGAAAGTTTCACAGTTTGAAACTTTCGACTTTTTATTTTTTAAATGTAGAAATAGTATGAAAAAAGATATTATCATTCCGGTTGTAGAAAATGTTTTTATAGCCGCAGTACAAGAATGGAGCGACGATTTCATGGAAAAAGTTTGGTTTGCACATTTGGTAAACGACAGTGATTTTGTATTAGAAAATGTTATTATCGTTTCTAAAGCACACGGGATTTTAAATGGTGAAATGAAAAAAACATCCGTTTTACGACATTCAGTTCCTG
Source organism: Flavobacterium agrisoli (assembly GCF_016522065.1). Lineage (GTDB taxonomy): Bacteria > Bacteroidota > Bacteroidia > Flavobacteriales > Flavobacteriaceae > Flavobacterium > Flavobacterium agrisoli. The sequence continues at coordinate 205,487 of NZ_JAEHFV010000002.1, forward strand.
AATTACCCTCCGTTTCTGTTGCTAAAATCGAAATGATTGAAAAAAGTCTTTTGCCTTTACAAAATGAATTCCTGGTTTCCTTTTTTATTGGTAACACTTTATACGACAAAAAATTTATTTTTGAAGCCAATTCCATAGCCGAAAGCAATACCGAAGAAGTACCTATTTTATGGAAAGAGGGGGTTATCGTAAGGTAATCAAATACATTGTAAAAGCCAAAAGAGTTTGTATTCATAGTAAATGCAAACTCTTTTTTATTTTTAAAAAACCGTATATATTTTTTTTACATTTGGCGAGTTTTTAATTTTATTATATCCTTTCGAATAACCACTAACCAAAACCTTAACCATTTTATGAAAAAACTTTTACCCCTTTTAGCTATTTTTTTTAGCTTACATACCTACGCTCAAATTTCTTTTGAAAAAGGCTATTATATTGACAATTCAGGAAAAAAAACCGAGTGTTTGATAAAAAATACAGAAGGAATTAATAGCCCTATTGATTTTAAATATAAAATTTCAGAAAAAGAAGAAGTAAACATCCTCACTATTAAATCGGTTGCAGAATTTGGAATTTATAACAGTGCCAAATTTGTAAGAAGCACAATTCAAATTGAAAATTCAAGCACTAACATTAATACTTTATCCAGAGAAGCGGATCCCGTTTTTATTCAGAAAACTGTTTTTTTGACCGTTTTGGTAGAAGGTAAAGCCAATTTATATGAATATGGAAACACTAAAAAATACTATTTTAAAACCGATCAAAATGCAATAGAACCCTTAATTTATAAAAGGTATAAAAACACTTTTAATCAAGTTGCTGAAAACAATCAATACAAAAAACAACTTTGGGAGAATTTAAAATGTACTGATTTTAAACAAGATGACTTGGTTAAATTACCGTACAAAAAAAGCAACTTAATTGATTTTTTTATTTCGTATAATACCTGCCAAAATGCTACAACTATAAATTATGAAAAGCAAAACAAAAAAGACCAATTTAATTTAAGCGTAAAAGTTAATTTAAACAACGCTTCGTTAACAGCTTTTAATGATGTGACTGAAATATTAGATACTGATTTTGGTAAAAAAACAACTATTGGATTTGGAGTTGAAGCCGAATTTTTCCTCAATATAAATAAAAACAAATGGTCTCTATTTTTAGAACCCACTTATCAAAATTTTAGTCAAGAAATTACCGACCCCAAAACGGGGATTTCGGGCTGGGGTGTATTAACCGCTCAAGCAAAATACAATGCCCTTGAATTTCCTTTGGGAGTAAGACATTATTTTTTCCTTTCTCCGAATTCTAAAATATTTTTAAACGCTGGATTTGTACTTGCTATGAGTTTGGGAGATTCTTCAGTAAAATACATAACTGCCGATAATAAAACGGTACAAATGGTGGACTTTTCTGGCGGAAACAACTTCACTTTTGGGCTTGGTTACAAATTATACGACAAAATAAGTATTGAAGCGCGATGGTATAACAAAAGAGATATTTCGAGTAAATACACTATGTGGAATTCCAATTTTAAATCGGCTTCCTTAAAATTAGGATACACTATTTTTTAGAAAAAATACGAGTTAAAAAGATAAGGCAACGTTTTTGAAACGTTGCCTTCTTTATTTAGAACAAAATATAGCATTGTCTAATCTAAAAACTCACAGAGTTTTTTAAATGTTTTTTTCGGTTCTTTTCCTTCGTATAAAACGGCATAAACCGCATCAATAATAGGCGTTTCGGCACCATAGCCTTGATTAAGTTTGTAAGCGCTTTTGGTTGCATAATATCCTTCGGCGACCATATTCATTTCCATCATGGCCGATTTTACAGTGTAACCTTTTCCAATCATATTTCCGAAAGTTCGGTTTCTGGAAAAAATAGAATATCCGGTAACCAATAAATCCCCTAAATAAGCCGAGTCGTTAATATTTCGTTTCATTTTATGGACTTTTTTGATGAATTGTTTCATTTCGCGAATGGCATTACTCATCAAAACAGACTGAAAATTATCACCATAACCCAAACCATGCGCTATTCCGGCAGCTACAGCATAAATATTTTTTAGCATCGCAGCGTATTCAGTACCAATAATATCGTCGGTGATTTTGGTTTTTATGTAATTTCCCGAAAGTCTATCGGCTACATTTTGCGCTTTTTCTTCGTCACCACACGCAATCGTTAAATACGACAAACGCTCCAATGCCACCTCCTCGGCATGACAAGGCCCCGTAATTACGCCAATATTGTAGTACGGAATATCGTATTGCACATGAAAATGCTCACCCACAATTAAACTTGTCTCGGGAACAATTCCTTTAATGGCCGAAAAAATGATTTTATTTTCTAAAGAAACCTCTAATTTTTCGAGTTCTACACTTAAAAAAGCCGATGGAATGGCAAAAATCAAATAATCAGCATTGGTAATAGCCTCGTTTATATTGTTGGTTAATTTTAATTTAGAAGTATCAAATTCAACCGAACTTAAGTAATTTGGATTGTGTTTGTGGTTGATTATGTGCTCTATGGCGGCATCATTTCGCATGTACCAATGAATTTCATCCATATTTACACACAGCATTTTAGCAATCGCTGTAGCCCAGCTTCCACCCCCAATAACAGCAAATTTTAAATTTTCGCTCATTTATTTTAAAAATTTAAGGCAAAAGTACTTAATTAAGTGCTAATCATGCAAAAAAAGAGTGTGAAGAAATGTATAAAACAAGACGCTTAGCAAAGAATTAAGAAAAAAAATATAAAAATTTTAATTTTTTTAGGATTTTGCACAATAAATAAGAAACAGATGCGTTGTAACTCATTATGAATAAATCCTTTAATGGAAAAATGCAAATTGAGTTAGTTAGTTTTGTTTTAGTAATGTGAAAAGGCGTCCTTAATTTTAATTGAGAACGCCTTTTCTTTTTTTTATTTATTTCGATACTAATAACTCATCTCTACAATATCTTTAACTTTCTCCAAAGTAACCAATTGATTTTCTCCCAAGCCTTTCCAGCCTCTGTCATCAAAGCGATTAACTATAAAAGATGCTGTGTTTTCATACCCTTCAGTATAATCCGAAAGCTTGGTTTGCATTCCCATTTTATGAAAAAAGGCCACTGTTGCTTCAATGGCTTTTTCAGCAATTTCATCTTCGGTTCCTTCTAAATTAAAGATTCTTTTTCCGTATTGTGCTAATTTGCCTTTTTTGGTTTCAAACATCACACGGTACAAATTAGGGCCAATAATTGCTAAAGTTCTAGCATGATCTATGCCGTACAAAGCCGTTAACTCGTGACCGATCATGTGTGTAGCCCAATCACTAGGAACACCTTTTTGAATTAGTCCGTTAAGCGCCATCGTACAGCACCACATAAAATTAGATGCCAACGTATAATCGGCAGGATTTTCGACTACTTCAGGTCCAACTTCAACTAGAGTTTGCAAAATACCTTCAGCAAAACGGTCTTGCAAAAGTGCGTTGTGCGGATACGTTAAATATTGCTCCAAAACATGGGTATACGCATCGACTACTCCATTTTGAATTTGTCTTTTGGGTAAAGACACAATCACCGTAGGATCGCAAATAGAAAATTTAGGAAACATTGCCGATCCACCAAAAGCTAATTTTTCTTCTGTCGCTTTGATAGTGACCACCGAACCCGAATTCATTTCACTTCCGGTTGCTGGTAAAGTTAAAACAGTTCCGAATGGTAAGGCATTTTCTTTAATCAAAAGCCTTTTTTGCAAAATATCCATCGGATTGCCTTCAAAATGAACAGCGGCCGATATGAATTTCACCCCATCTATCACCGATCCGCCACCCACGGCTAAAATAAAATCAATCTTCTCAGCTCGAATAATTTCAACGGCTTTCATCAACGTTTCGTAATGCGGATTTGGCTCAATCCCACCAAATTCGACTATTTCAAATCCCTTCAAGTTAGTCATTACTTGATCGTAAATGCCGTTTTTAAAGATGCTTCCGCCTCCATACGCCAAAAGAATCTTGGATCCTGCTGGCACTAAAGACGATAATTTTTCCATTTGTCCTTTTCCGAAAATTAAATTCGTCGGATTGTATAATTCAAAATTTAACATGTTTATTTAGTTTTTAAGTTGAGCCATTAGTTTTTCGGCAACTAATTTAGATGAAGCAGGATTTTGACCCGTGATTAACAAGCCGTCTTCTACAGCATAAACTCCCCAATCGGTTCCTTTAGAATAAATTCCGCCTTTTTCTTGTAATACATCTTCTAGTAAAAACGGTACCACATTAAAAAGACCAACAGCTTCTTCTTCTGAATTAGAAAATCCAGTTACTTTTTTTCCTGAAACTAAATAATCACCATTAACTTTCACGTTTTTAAGCGCTGCTGGTGCATGACAAACAAAACTTACTGGTTTATTATGGTTATAAAAAGATTCTATTAAAGCAATCGAATTTTGATCATTTGCCAAATCCCACAAAGGGCCATGTCCACCTGGATAAAAAACTGCATCAAAATCTGCTTGATTTATATCGGCTAATTTTACCGTGTTTTTTAGTTTTTCTTGAAGAGCTTTGTCCGAATCAAAACGTTTGGTATCTTCGGTTGCCGCATCGGGATCGTCACTTTTGGGATCAATAGGTGGCTGACCTCCCAACGGACTTGCTATAGTAACCTCAAAACCATTGTCGGTTAGCGCATAATAGGGCGCCGCAAATTCTTCTACCCAAAATCCTGTTTTTTTTCCTGTATCTCCTAATTGGTCGTGACTTGTAAGCACGAATACTACTTTTTTCATCTTTTTATATTTTTAATTGCGTTTGTTCAAAAACTGCTTTGTCTTGTTCAAACCATTTATAAGAAATTCTTTTTTAGCTCTTTGCAGAACATTTCTTGCTAAATTACGTCATTAATGATATTAGTAAAAATAAAATAAATTATGTTTGTAATAAATATATTTATATCATGGTGAATTTAGAATGGTATCGGACTTTTAAGTCGGTTTATAAAAACGGGAATTTTTCGTTAGCCGCAAAAGAACTTTTCATTAGCCAACCCGCCGTTAGTCAGCAAATTGTAATGTTAGAAGCCCATGTGGGTTACAAACTTTTCAATCGAAAATCAAAAGGAGTTGAGCCAACGGAATATGCCAAATTACTCAACAATTTAATCATCGATGCATTGGATCGCTTAGAAAATGTGGAGCAAGGTTTTAGAGCAAAAGCTTCCGATGCCAATCGGTTGATTTCGGTTGGAGTTTCGAAACATTTGTTTTCGAGTTTGGGAAGTGCCTTACTTTCGGAATTTGATTTTATAGATTTTAGTTTTAATGATAACGATGCACTTTTTGAACTGGTAAATTCAAAAAAAATAGATTTTGCCATTGTTAGCAAGCGTTTTGATACTTTTGACACGCTTATCAAAAAAGTAGGAAGTACCAAATTAGTGATGGTTGCCTCGCCTAATTTGGATATTACGATGACACAAAAACACATTCAACGAATGGATTTGTACACCATCGAAGCGCATTTAAATCAATTCAAATGGTTTAGTCACGATGCCCGAATTCCGCATGTAAAACTTTTTTGGTTGCATGTTTTTAACAAAAAACGACCTTCTTTACAGCCCAACTATATTATCCCAAATGAATACGAAATGCTTTGCGCTTTGAGTCAACATAATGGCGTGGCACTCACCTATCATTGCAATGCTAAAAGCTTGATTGCGTCTAATAAATTGCAATTACTTTGGAACGCACCCAGTATGCCAGCAGAAGATATTTTTTTACTTTCGGGTAAAAATGAGGCTTTGCAATCGGCATTTAACCTCATTCTGAAACGATTACAAAATTTGCTGTAAACCTATTTTTTGTAAAATAAATTATGATCGATGTACTGCCAAACCTTTTCGGGAATAAGAGGTTGTATGTTTTTCCCGATTTTAATATTATTTCGAATAAAAGTCGCCGAAATTTCTACAATAGGCGCATCAATCAAATGCACATTTGGATGTTCGATTAAATTAGATTTTTCTAGATCTGAAGTGATGCGCGGATAAACATATAGGGTATAATTTTGTAAAAGAACCTCATAATTTTTCCATTTCGGAAGGCTTTTCAAATTGTCTTCCCCCATGATCAATGCAAATTCGTGTTGCGGATATTTTTCTTCCAAATAAACCAAGGTATTCACCGTATAATTGGGCTGAGGCAATTTAAATTCGAAATCGGAAGGTTTTATTTTAGGGTAATTTTGTGTGGCCAGATATACCATTTCCAAACGATGGTGGTCTTCTAGCAACGTATTTTTCTTTTTTAGCGGATTATGAGGCGTAACCATCATCCAAACTTCGTCTAAATCAGAATGTTCGGCCATGTGATTGGCAATAATTAAATGACCAACATGAATGGGATTAAAAGTGCCAAAATACAGTCCGATTTTCATTAATTTTATTTAAATAGATAAAAATGAAGTAATTTAAAGATTAAAACTTTCTGGTTTTTACAATAGTCAATTCGTTCAGTTCCCTACTTTTTAACGAAATCGGCCACTAATTGATGCGCTTCTTCTAAAGCAATTTCCAGATCATAGTTTTTGATAATAACATCAAATTGCGGGGCGGTTGCTAGCTCAACATGTGCTTTTGCAATTCGCATGTTAATTTTCTCCTCACTTTCGGTAGAGCGTTCTTTAAGACGTCTTTTTAGTTCGTCTACACTCGGTGGTTTTACAAAAACAGCTAAAGTCTCTTCAGGAAATTTATGCTTAATTCGCAATCCTCCCGCCACATCAATATCAAAAATTACGTTTTTTCCTAAAGCCCAAATGCGCTCGACTTCACTTTTTAAAGTACCGTAAAAATTATCGCGGTAAACCTCTTCCCATTCAACAAAATCCTCATTTTTTATATGGCTTTTAAATTCTTCTAACGAAATAAAATAATAATCTTTGCCATTGATTTCTTCTCCTCTAGCTTCGCGAGTGGCGGCAGAAATAGAGAATTCTAAATTCAAATCGGTTTGTTGTAATAAATGCCGCACTATAGTGGTTTTTCCAGAACCAGATGGCGCCGAAAAAACAATTAATTTACCTTTTTTCATTATTTTATGCTTTTGGCTTTAAGCGCTAAACGCAGCCCTTGTATTTTATAACACGTTTAAAACTTGTTCTTTAATTTTTTCGAGTTCATCTTTCATCATTACCACCAATTTTTGCATTTGCGCATGATTGGATTTTGAACCCATTGTATTGATTTCGCGACCCATTTCTTGGGTAATGAATCCCAGTTTTCGACCGTTTGCTTCGGTTCCGGTAATGGTTTGTAAAAAATAATCCAAATGGTTATTAAGACGTACTTTTTCTTCAGTAATATCTAGTTTTTCGAGATAGTAAATCAACTCTTGTTCAAATCGATTTTCGTCTACATTTACGGCCAATTCGGAAATAGCGGTTTGCAAGCGTTCTTTTATGGATTGAATTCTTTCAGGATCAAGCACTAAGGCTTCTTCCATAAATTTTCGGATATTCGAAATACGAAGATTGAATTCTTTTTCGAGTGATGCGCCTTCATCTTTTCTGAAATTTTGGATATTTTGCAAGGCTTCGCCTATTGTCTTTTGAATTTCTTCCCAGTCATTTTCATCAATTTCTTCGCGCTCGGTTTTTAAGGCATCGGGCATACGAACGGCCATTTTCATCAATTCGGTTTCATCTGCATTTGGCGTTACTTCTTTCAGTTGCGCAATGTAATTTTTTACAATCGGGCCGTTTACTTTAGTCGAAGTTTGTTCGGTAGTATTTTCTACATAAATAGCAAAATCAATTTTTCCGCGTTCGAGTTGCGTGGCAATTTGATTACGCAAGCCCAACTCCATTTCACGGTAAACAGAAGGCATTCGAACGTTTAAATCAAGTCCTTTGCTGTTTAAGGATTTTACTTCAACTGTAATTTTTTTTGTTGGCAATTGCAAAGTTGCTTTGCCAAAACCCGTCATTGATTGTATCATAAATTTGGATATAAAGTTGCAAAGGTACTAAAAACTATTCAGTCGCAGTCTGGTCTAAAAATGCGCTTTAATAAGGTAAATATACACGGCAAAATGGTCGCTAAATCCTACTTCGGTAGCCGAGTGCCGCAAGGGATATCCTTTATAAGCTCCGCTAGTTTGAATAACATAGGGCGGACTAAAAATACCTGCTTTCCAAAATTGATACCCCGAATATTCTTTATGCAACAAGGTCTCTGTAACCAAAATTTGATCGAAAATGTCCCACGCATCCCGATACGCAATGGTGCCAAAGCCTTTTTTGGCTTTGTTTTCAAAAGGATTAAATAACCCATTTGGTTCAACTTCTTCTGGATTTCCTTTGGCGTTTAGTGCCTTTTTTACGCTTTTATTAAAAGGAGAATCGTTCAAATCGCCCATAGTGATAATTTTTGCTTTTGAGTCTAATCGCTGTAGCGAATCGATAATTTTTCGGTTTAAAATCCCCGCAGCTTCTCGAAAAGCACTTGTTTTTTGTTCACCCCCAGAACGTGAAGGCCAGTGGTTCACGATGATGTGAATGAGCTCGTTATCTAAAAAACCACTTACCACTAATTGATCTCGTGTAAATATTCGTTCTGCGAATTCGGGTTCGTTTTCCGTTTCAATTTCTGTTTCTAATGGCGTTACCTTTGCATTTCGTAATTTATTTTCTTTTCGAATAACCAACGGAACGGCACTGTAGGAAACGGGACGAAAAAACTTTTTTTGATACAACAAAGCCACATCGATACCTCGATTGTCGGGCGAATCAAAATGTATGATTCCGTATTGGTTTTTTTGAAGTGCCGGTTGCTGAATTAAATCTTCCAAAACCATCCTGTTTTCAATTTCGGCTCCTCCAATCAAAGTGGGTGGTTGCAAATTTTCTGGCGTTCCAATTTCGCTTAATACCCGAGCTAGGTTTTGCAGTTTTTGATGGTATTTTTCGGCTGTCCAATTTTGATTCCCTTTGGGTGTCCATTCATCGTCCATTACTGTCGGATTGTTAATGGTATCGAATAAATTTTCGAAATTGTAAAAAGCCACGGTATGAATTCTGAATTTCTTTTCTTGTCCCCAAAAAACCTGGCACGTTAAAAACAACAGCAAACTGATACAAAAAGCTTTTTTACTCATATAATTAAACAAGATATTTCTTATAATTCAAATATACTTAATTCCAACTTCCATGAACCGGTTTTGCGTTAAATTCTTATATTTGTTACGCAATATAAACCTAGCACATCCCTCTATTAGTGAAATTTATTTACCAATTTAGCGCTTGCAAAACCATAACAAATCGAGGATTAAACCGTTTTTTGCTGGTTTTTTTCTTTCTTAGTTTTATTACTCATGCGCAAACCCAATTTAAAATGATTACACCTTCGTATTTAAAAAAAGGCGATACAGTGGCTTTGGTTGCCACGGCTCGTAAAAACATCGATAATAATTTACAACCTACTATCGACTTGTTGCACAGTTGGGGACTTGAAGTGGTGATTGGTTCTACCATTGGCTTGGATCAAAACCAATTGGCAGGAACCGATGCGCAACGTGCTGCCGATTTTCAGCATCAATTAGACAATCCAAACATCAAAGCAATTTGGTGTGTACGAGGCGGTTACGGTACGGTAAAAATGATTGATTTGTTGGATTTTACAGCATTTAAAAAAGCACCAAAATGGATTGTTGGCTTTAGCGATGTAACGGTTTTACACAATCATTTGAATACGATGGGCTTCCAATCCATTCACGGCCTAATGCCAGTAACCATTCCGCGTGCTACTCCCGAAGCAATTAGTTCCATGCACAAAGCTCTTTTTGGCGAAAAACTAAGCTATGAAATTGGTCCCGATCCTAAAAACAGAATGGGCACTGCAACTGGCGAATTAGTTGGTGGTAATTTATCTATTTTGTATAGTTTATTAGGTTCACCATCGGCAATTGATTGTCAGGACAAGATTTTATTTATCGAAGATTTAGACGAATATTTGTACCATATTGACCGAATGATGATGAATTTGAAACGAAATGGTTGTTTGGAAAGTTTGAAGGGAATAGTAGTCGGATCGATGACCCGTATGAACGATAATGACATTCCTTGGGGAAAAGATGCTTTAGAAATTGTGGATGAGATTACCAAAAAATACAACATACCCATGATTTTTAATTTTCCAGCGGGCCATATTAGAGACAACCGTGCGCTGATTATGGGCAGCCAAGTTACTATTTCGGTAACGCCTCAAGGAAGTACGTTGGCTTTTGAACCCTAAGCAATCATGGCCGAGCATAACGAATTAGGAAAATTAGGGGAAGAACTTGCAGTTGATTTTTTGGTTCAAAATGGCTACCAGATTTTAGAACGAAATTGGCGTTTTCAAAAAGCCGAAATTGACATTTTAGCTTCTAAAAATGAAATTTTAGCGGTAGTAGAAGTTAAAACACGTTCGAGTGCCGATTTTGGATTACCGCAAGATTTTGTCAATTCAAAAAAAATAAAACAGCTTTTGAGCGCCGTAAATTCCTACGTATCCGATAGGGAAATTGATTTTGAAATCCGTTTTGATATCGTCGCTGTCTTGAAAACCACCGAAAGTACTAGCATTGAACATATTGAAGATGCTTTTTTTTATTTTTAACATTTTTTTTCATTGTTATATTTGTAACAAATTGTTTTTTAATTTATCTTTGCGAAGATTTATAACAATAAATCACAACCAAATGAACCAAACTTAAAAATTAAAAAAAAATTAAAAACCATGAAAACTGTTTCTTCGATTGTAGAAAACTACATCAAAACAAAACCTTTTTTACTCAATGCGCTCTCTTTGGGGATAATTAATTTGACTTCGTTATCTCGAAATATTATGACCGAATTAGAAAGTGAATTTGGCAAAGAGGTAAAACAAGGTGCTGTGGTAATGTCTTTGAAAAGATTGACAGAAGAATTAGACTTTAAATTAAATCACAAAATCAACAAAGTCATTAAAAATATTGGTGAAATCACCGTTCGATCAGAACTTACCGATTACACTTTTGCTGCTTCAGAAACCGTTTTAAACAAACAAGCCGATTTAATTTCGGATATCAATGCCTTATCAGATATTTTTTATACTTCATCTAGAGGCGTTAACGAGACCAATATTGTAGTAAGTAGTAGCGTGAATCATTTGGTTGAAAAACACTTTTCACGCGAAAAATTAATTCAGAAATTAGATAATTTGGCTTCAATCACAGTTAAATTACCAAAAGAAAATATAGTGGTTCCTGGCATTTATTATTTTATTTTCCAACGTTTGGCTTGGGAAGGAATCATCATTAACGAAGTAATTTCAACTTCAAACGAATTCACAATTTTGGTAGGCGAAGAACAAGTTGACGTTGCTTTTAAAGTAATTAAAGACTTAAAAAACTAATTAGAAAAAAGAAAAAAAATACCATTGTAAAGAATCCTCCGTATGCAAAAATAGGAGGATTTTTTTATACAAAAAAGCTATCGATTCAAATTGAAACGATAGCTTTTTATTATAAAACATACTGATTAAACCGATTTTACTTTTTTGTATGATTACCATGGTCTTTAATTTTAAGACTCACTACAAAAGTTATTAATACTAAAACCAGCCAAAAAACATCTATAAAAAAGAGTTGAAATTGTTGATTAGCAAAGGAAATCCAAAACCATTTGCCTGTGGTAATTCCGTTTACTAACGGAATGCAAATTCCGATAATACTTCCGGAAAGCAAGCAAAAATAATTGGTAAATGCGTTGTCTTTTTTCCATATAAAAAAGATCGTAAGAATCAACCAACCAATAAAGTAAAAACGATACAAATTATCCTGACCTAAAGGATGACAACATTTGGCAACAATGAAACTCAACGCCGTTATAGGGTACATGCTCAAGCAAATGGCCAAATAAATCCGAACCACACGCTCATTGAATCGTTTTTTCTTTTCAGGAACGTTCTTTTTATCACGAGCCACCAGCCAAATCATAACGCCCGAAATAATTACGAAACAGCTTATAATTCCCAATACAAAACTGATTATTTTTAAACCATAACCACCGTAATCGCCAAAATGAATTCGGTATAAAACATTTTTAACGGCATCCAAATACGTATTTTGGTTCATCGGATTTTTCTCGGCGACTATAGCGTTGGTTGCCACTTTATACACCACTTTTCCAACCGCTGTAAATTTTTTATCATATAACAAAGCTCCTTCTACAACCACGTGCATGTTAGCATCGCCGTAATTCTGCACTTCAACTTGTGTCACTTCAAAATCGCTCCATTTCTGTTTTGTTCTATTTACCAAATCATTCAAATTCACTGTCTGGTTGTTCCAAACATTTTGAAACTCATGGTGCGCTCCTGTATATTCGAGCTTTTTATACATTTTTTCTTCATCGCCTTGATACAAATAAAGTACTGCGGGCGCTACGATTAAAAGCTTAATCATGAAAAAAGCACCCGTTACAGCATATACAAACTGAAATGGCAATCCCAACATCCCTAATGCGGTATGCGCATCGGTCCATAAGGTTTTTAATTTTTCCTTAGGCCTAAAAACAAAAAAATTAGTTACAATTTTGTCCCAATGCAATAAGACTCCTGTGATAATGGCAAACAGAAAAAACAACGCCACAAAGCCAGAAGTATAATAACCTACAGGATACGGAATTTGCGCTAAAAAGTGCAAACGATATAAAAATTCACCTAAGGAATACGATTCAACATAGGTCGTTGTTTTAAACGTTTTATTATCTAAATATAAAAATTGAGAACTACGTGCTTTTTTAGTTGCTAGCGAATCTTTGGTAGGCTCTAAACTGATGGCGACTTTATTCTCGGCATGGGGTTGGTAAATATGAAGGTCGCGACCACGCAAATCGTAAGCCGTATCTAAAACATGAAGCGCTTTATTGTAATCAAGCTGAATATCGTTCGTGGCTACTGCCGATTCGCCTCGTTCCCAACTCGCAATTTCATCTCTAAAAAAAGAAAAAGAACCCGCAAAAAAAATGACAAATAAAACCACACTAATTACGATTCCGCTAACGGTATGCGTATGAAAAAAAATATTATAATTTCGGATATTCATAATTTATGTAAGAGGGTTAACCATTTGTCCTAAATAAGCAAGTCCAGCAAAAAGACCCGTTAGTAAGAGGTAATACAACCAAATTTTCCAACCACTTTTGGCCAAAAAAGCCAAAATCATTAAGGCCACCCACAAAATAAAACCTGTAAAAGCAGTGGTAATTACAATGTTTTCACGGTTAAACCAACTAGCAAGTGCCAAATGAAAAGAAACAGAAACGAAATAACCTCCTAAAATAGCAGCAGAAATTTTCAGAATTCGCCCCCCTACCGATTGCGTTAAGTATTTTGGATTAGCAGGCATGAGTTAGTAGATAAATTCTAAAAAAAGAGAAAGGGTAAAAACGCCGGCAATGATTTTAGGGTTGATGACTTTTAAAGGGGCCAAAACCACTACCAAACTTCCAATGGTCATTAATTGAATCATAAAAATAAGACTGCTAGAACCAATTGCTTTTTGCGATAATAAAAGCGTAAAACTCAGGACTAAAAAACACAAGGCTATACGTCGGGCTTGCTTTGGTTTACTTCGCAACCATTGTTCTACATTGGTACCTTCGTGCAAAGGTGCTCTTTTTGATGTATTGTAATAGGCATAAAACGCTATAAAAACCAATAAGCTTGCAATTGTAACCATTTCTTATTTGTTTACCGATTATTTAGAATTGTTTTGGATTGTGCAAATGTAGCCTGTTCCGACTAATATTCCAAAATTATTTTAATTTGTTCTAAATAAAAAACAAAGAATTTCAGTGTCATTTCCACAAAAAAACCCTTCCTGATTACTCAGAAAGGGTTGATTTAATAATTTGTTTTTTTTTTAGAATTTGTAAGAGAAACTAGCTGAAGCGGCTCTCATATTTCTTGGGTGAATGGTCGACCATCCATCGTAAGTATCTACGTTGGCAATGTTATCTATTTTCAATGTTAAATTGAATTTTTCATTTCCGTAGAAAATAGAAGAATTGATCACCGTATATTCTGGCAAAGTAAATGCTCCGGTAACAATGCTATTTGTGATTTTATTTTCACCCACATAATTTCCTCCAAATCCAAGACCAAAACCTTTTAAGTCACCTTCAGGAAAACGGTAGCTTGCCCAAAGATTAGCCGAATTATAAGCTCCTGCACTAGTTGGACGCAAACCAATGGTATTTAAATCTCCTTTAGTTGTTCCAGAATCTACATAACTATAACCTGCCACAATGTTTAAACCTGCAATTGGATTGGCAATAATTTCGGCTTCAAAACCTTTATTTTCTTGCGCTCCATCTTGGTAATACGTAACATCGGTTGCCGAATTACGAATGTTGTAAACACGATCGGTAACTTTAATATCGTAATAACTAAAAGTGGCATATAATTTATCGCTAAACAAATTCAATTTAGTTCCAAACTCCAATTGATCAGCATGTTCTGGATCAAAAACACGAGGCGTTCTAGTAGTCCCGTTAATATCTTCTCCAGGAGCAACATTGGTAAATCCGTTCATGTAGTTGGCAAAAAGAGACACTTTATCTAAAATAGGTTGGTACACTACTCCAAATTTAGGCGAAAGTGCTGTTTGGTTATACGCACCATTTTGTGCATTCATAAAACGGTCTACACGCAAACTTGCCATAGCCGATAAATTTGGTAAAAAGTTAATTACATCCGAAACATATGCACTGTACACTTCTTGTTTTTGTTTGCTGTTGTTAACGGCAGCCGTTGCCAATAAAGCATCGGTGGCTTCTTGACTCAATTTTCCGCTGTCACCAGTTGTAATGTATTGAGCCGGATTGGTAATTCCGAATACTTTTTCGTTTACTGTTTGAAGGCTATCATCGCCAATATAAACCATTCCGTTTACAACATATCCTGTTCCGTTATCAATAATTTGACGGTTAAAATAATCAACACCGGCTACAATTCGGTTTCTCATTTTTCCAATTTTAAAATCGCCAATGAAATTTTGTTGAATATCTATAGCTAAAGTAGTGGAGTTTTGGTAGTTGATGTAACGCCCGAAAACAACACCTTCGGTAATATCAGGAAAAGAAGTTGTTCCTTCAAATAAATAACTGTAATATCCTTCTGATTTAGCCGAAGTTCTAGAAACCGCCGTTTGCGAAGTCCAGTTATCCTTTATCTTATAAAACATTTGCCCTTGTAAGTTAAATGAAGGTGTTTTAATAGACAAGTTGTTGCTCGTATACGAACGTTTGTTATCATAACCCAATTCATCCATATTATGAACGCGTAATGGCGCCGAACGAGTCAAGAACAATTGCATTGCATTCGTAGATTCGCTACTCAAAAATTCGGTATTGAATAAAAACGAAAGTCTATCGGAAGCTTTGTACGATAACGAAGGTGCTACAAAAAGTGACTTTCTAAAACCAGCATCTTGAAAACTATTTTCAGTATGATACGCCGTATTGATTCTGAAAGTTACCGTTTTATCTTCGTTTAATGGTGTGTTTACATCGGCCGTTACACGATTAAGTCCGTATGAACCGGCTGTATAATTTACTTCACCTCCAAAATGATCGTAAGGCGTTTTCGTTGTAATATTGATTAAACCACCGTAAGAAACAATCGAACTACCAAACAAGGTTCCCGATGGTCCTTTTATAACTTCAATTCTGTCCACATTGGCTGGATCCAAACTTCCGTTAGAAATTGCAGGTAATCCGTTAAGTGCTCTAGGTTGCACTGCAAATCCACGCAATGAAAAGTAAGCTCCTCCATCGGAACCACGACCTGTTGAAGCCCAAAGTGGTTGAACACCCGGTGCATTTTTCAAAGCATCATCAAAGTTAGTTACCACCTGATCTTTCAATAATTCTGCCGAAATAGTGGTATAAACTTGTGGATTTTCAATATTTTTAAGTGGTAAACGCGAAATTTGCACGTTTTCTTTTTTTGCAAAATGATTGGTTTTAGCACCTTCAATTACGATTTCGTCTAATTGCTCTGAAGTGGCAATTAAAACAAAATTCTCAGTAATCACTTCGTTGCTTACAATGGTGATATTTTTTTCTTTCGAAGCATATCCAACCGAACTCACACGTAACGTATAATTTCCGGGCTTAAGGTTTTTGATTTCGTAAGCACCCACATCGTTGGTTACTGTTCCGATTTTAGTTCCTTTTAAAACTACCGAAATAGAAGAAGCTTGTTTGTTGTCTGTTGTACTCACGGTACCTATGATGGAGGCTGCTTGTTGCGCCCAAGTAGCTGTTGACATAAAGAATGTCAAACATAAAATTTTTACAAATAATTTCATCTTTATTTAGAATTGTTTTTGATAGCGCAAAAGTAATTCTGAATAACTTAGCAAACAAAATTATATTAATTTATTCTAAATAAAAAACTAATTATCTGAATTCAAAACATTTACAAATTCAATTTTAATGTAAAATTCTTATTAATCTTGAAATTTAATTTGATTTTTTTCTAACAATTGTGGTTGATTTATAACAAAAAAAAGCTGTAAGGGTTATTTTTGGGTAATTTTGGTTTTTAAAACTTCAAAATACGCCTTTTTAGGTTTTAAATTTATATCAAACAATAAAGGGTAATTGGTACGCCCTTTTATTGGCCAATCGTTCAGCCATGATTGTTGGTCGTGCACTCCCCAAAATGTAACGCGGCTTATTTTGTCTTTATGTTTTTCAAACAACTGAAAAATTTGTGCATACCGTTTTGCTAATTTATCTTGGATAGAATCGGGCAGGCTTTTTGGATAGGGATTCATTTTGGGCGAATTTTCAAAACGTTGGCTAATTTCAGCCCCTTGCAATTCCCACGGATTGGGTAAAACCGAAATATCCAATTCAGTTATGGCTACTTTCACTCCTAACTTAGCATAAGCTACAATACTGGTTTCTATTTCGTCTATAGAAGGTGACTCAAGCTGCCAATGTCCTTGCATGCCTATTCCATCAATTTTGATTCCTTTTGCCTGAATGTTTTGCACCATTTTTATAACACCAGCTCTTTTGGCAGGATTGGTCATGCTATAATCATTATAATACAAATCGACATTTGGGTCGGCCGCAGCTGCCAAACGAAAAGCTTCTTGCAAATACGATTCTCCCATTGTTTTGAGAAAAACTGAATTGCGTAAACTTCCGTCATCATTTACTGCTTCATTTACCACATCCCATGAATTTATTTTGCCTTTGTGATGCGTTACAATAGTCGTAATGTGGTTTTTTATAAAATCGGCCATTTCTTCTTTCGTGGTTATTTTTTCCATCCAAGGTGCTAATTGACTGTGCCATATCAACGTATGTCCATGAATAAACATTTTATTTTTTTGCCCAAAAGCTACAAATTTATCCGATAAGGAAAAATCAAAAACACCTTTTTTAGGTTGCACAAACATCGATTTCATACAATTTTCGGCCGTTATACTGTTGAATTGTTTCTGAATTAATGTGACCTCTATTTTATCTTTTTCTTCGATTTGCGCCACATTAAGTGCTGTGCCTATATAAAACGCATCTTTAAAAACCGTTTTCAAATTATTATCTAAAGGCTGCTTCGAGGCCGAAATAAATCCCAAAAGCAGTAAAGTTAAAGCGGCAGTGGTAAAAGCAAGTTTTTTCATAATTTGATTTTTTTAAATTCCAGGAGCAAAAGGAAATTGCAACGATTGATAATAGTTTAAGTTATGAGCTGCTTTTTCAACTCCATCTGGCAAAGTTTTTTTCGAAAATTGCTGAAAATACAACAAACAAGCATCCCGCCACCATTTTGCTTCTTCATACTGAATTTTCAAAAGCATTTGTACTTCTTTAAAACGTGTTTCATCCACATAAGCTTGCATTCTATTCCACGTCGCCTGCATGTCGTGAACTTCGTTAACCCCTTGCTGGTATTGCAAGGCCAAACCATTCCAGAGTGTTTTCCCATTTTTTAATTCATAATCCCAAGGCAGATGATGAAACCAAAGCAAATAGGTTTCGGGACATTTTTTTATATCATTAAATTGTTTGGCTATTTCTGGAAAATATTGAGCGGTTGCTCTACTCCCTGTATCCGAACGATCAAAACCAATACCGTTAGCATCTGCTTTATGATAATAGGTTGGATTCCATTCGGGTCGAGATAGGTTGCTTACCCAAGGTCCTGGTCCGTAATGGTGATTGGTGGCCATGATGTGGTGTAATCCTAGTGGAGTCATATAATTTACCACCGTCTCGCGTGATTGCAACATCAGTTTTTGAATTGGTTTTACAAAATTTTCCTCGTTGCTAAAAGTCATGCGAAGCCATTCATTTGCAATTGAATCGGCACTCAAATCGGGATTCCAAGCCAAACGCCCAAACCCGTACCAATTGGCTTGCGCAAAAGGATGTCCGCACCAATTTAAATCACTCCCAATATTAGCCACACCCGCCATACCACTTAAGACATGATCGTTAATTTTGCCCGAAACAATTTTAGCAACAGTAGCACCTTTACCTTCCGAAAAAGTATCCGATTGTAATACTTCTTCATACAGTTTCGGTAAAAAAACCAAATGCGTACTAAATCCTAAATATTCTTGTGTGATTTGAAATTCAATCATTAACGGCGTTTTAGTCATGGCTCCAAACATAGGGTGAAAGGGTTCTCTTGGCTGAAAATCAATGGGTCCATTTTTTACCTGTACCAAGACATTTTCTTTAAATTTTCCATCATAAGGTACAAATTCAGAGTAGGCTTGTTTTGCTCTGTCGTTAGCATCGTGCTCCGAATATACAAAGGCGCGCCACATTACAATTCCGCCATGAGGAGCTAAAACATCAGCTAACATATTAGCGCCATCAACATGATTTTTACCATAATTTTGAGGCCCGGGTTGTCCTTCGGAATTGGCTTTTACCACAAAACCACCAAAATCAGGAATTGCTTTATAAAGCTCATTTGCTTTTTCTTTCCACCATTTTATTACCTCTGGATTGGATGGATCAGCCGTTTTTAGTCCACCAATTTCAATAGGAGCCGAAAAGCGTGCTGTTAGATACACTTTAATTCCGTAAGACCGAAATGTATCGGCTAAAGCAGCTACTTTTTCTATATAATGCGGTGTGAGAATCAAGGCATTGGCATTTACGTTATTTAATACCGTTCCGTTAATTCCGATCGAAGCATTTGCACGAGCATAATCAATATAACGTTGATCAATAAATTCGGGTAATTTTTGCCAATTCCAGATAGAAGAACCTGCATAACCTCGCTCTACAGTTCCGTCTAAATTATCCCAATGGTTTAAGATTCTAATATCTGTTTTGGGTGAATCTATTATATTTAATTTTTCAATGGATTTATTCGTTTGTATTAATCTCAAAAAATTAAAAACACCGTATAAAACCCCAATATCATTTTTTGCTGTGATTACAGTGGTTTTTAAATCTTTTTCAATTAAAGTTTTTATAATGAAGCCGTCTTTCTTAATTTTATCAAAATCATATTTTAGTTGGTTTTTCATCTTTTCATTTAATGATTTAAAAGAGCCTAATACAATAATATTGTCAGCTTTTTTAGATATATCAAAATGATCTCCTAACATACTTTTTAATCCTTCTTTTAATTCGGAACGTGCAATGTTCAAGGTTTCTGAATTTTCAGTGGAAATCACGTTTTGTACATTTTCCCAATAGTTAGCAACAGTTTCAGGATTTGTTATAGGTGTATATTGTAACCATAATTTATAATCTTTTTGGGCGTACAACGAAAAGTATGTGCTCAAAACACACATCCAAAAATACCATTTTCTGAAAAAGATAGATTTCATCAATTCAATATTTAAATGCTTTTATTATTTATTTCACCTTCATTCTTCCCTAAAAAAACGAATACTATAATTTTAAACAAAATAACTAAATTTTTATTTGCAATCGGTTGCGTAAAAATATAGCTTTGTAATTGAACAAAAAAATAAATTTTACTTTTTATCAATTTGAAAGATTCCTTTTATGAAAAAAATAAAATTAATTCCTATCGCAATCCTTTTGTTGTGCACTATAATCGCTTTTGCACAAAATGAAAATACAGTCGTTCCCACTTTTCCATTTCAAAATCCGAAATTGAACACTGAAGAACGAATTGCCGATTTAATTTCGCGCTTAAATCTCGACGAAAAAGCATCCCAAATGATGCATAATACGCCTGCCATTCCGCATTTGGGAATTTTGCCTTTTAGTTATTGGAACGAAGCCTTACACGGTATAGCCCGTTCTACCACAGCTACTGTTTTTCCTCAGGCAATAGCTTTGGGAGCCACCTTTGATGCCGATTTGGCTAAACGAGTAGCAACCGCCATATCAGATGAAGCACGAGCTTCTTATAATAACACCAAAAAAGCAGGTTATTTCAAACAATATGCTGGTTTGACTTTTTGGACACCCAATATTAATATTTTTCGCGATCCGCGTTGGGGTCGTGGACAAGAAACTTATGGAGAAGATCCCTTTTTAACGGCTACTATTGGGGTTTCCTTTGTAAAAGGCTTACAAGGAGAAAATCCGAACTATTTGAAAACCGCTGCATGTGCCAAACATTTTGCTGTACACAGTGGCCCAGAAAAACTACGCCATGAATTTAATGCGGCTGCGTCACCAAAAGATTTAGAAGAAACCTATTTACCAGCATTTGAAGCTCTAGTAAAAAATAAAGTAGAAGCTGTAATGTGTGCATACAATAGTACAAATGGCGAGCCTTGCTGTTCGAGTAGTTTTTTAATTACGGATATATTGCGTAAAAAATGGCATTTTAAAGGCCATGTCGTTAGTGATTGCGGCGCCCTTCGTGATTTGTATACCCCTAAAAATAAAAACGGACATGGATTAGTTTTAACACAAGCCGAAGCGGCTGCCTTAGCCGTAAAAAGAGGTATCAGCTTAAATTGTGGCGGCACTTACGAAGCATTACCAGAAGCTATCCAGAAAGGTTTACTTACGGAAAAAGAACTGAATACTGAATTAGCCCTTTTATTACAAACACGCTTTAAGTTGGGATTATTCGATCCAGAAGGAAGCAATCCGAATGATAATATTGCTGCAGAAATAATTGACAGCAAAGCTCATCGCGATTTGGCTCGTGAAGTAGCTCAAAAAAGCGCCGTTTTACTTTCGAATAATGGCGCATTACCCCTTTCGAAAAAGCTGTCAAAATACTTTGTTACAGGCCCAAATGCAGCCAATATAGATGTTTTACTAGGCAATTACCATGGTATAAATGCTAATTTAGTTACCATTTTAGAAGGAATTGCCGCCAAGGTAAGTCCGGCGAGTCAGTTACACTATCAAATGGGTACCATGTTCAATCAATCTGGAATTAACCCCATTGATTGGGCGAGTGGTAATGCTGGAAAGAGCGATGCCACCATTGTCGTGTTGGGAATTTCGGGTTTACTAGAAGGAGAAGAAGGCGAATCGTTAGCCTCGCCCACAGCAGGTGATCGACTGGATTACAACATTCCGCAAAATCAGCTTGATTATCTAAAAAAATTAAAGAAAATAGCGACCCAAGACAAAGCCAATCCCAAACCCATAATCACGGTAGTTACAGGCGGAAGTCCAATGAATTTAGCCGAAGTACAGCTACTTTCCGATGCTGTTTTGTTGGTTTGGTACCCTGGCGAAGAAGGCGGAAATGCTGTAGCCGATGTTCTATTTGGCGATGTGTCACCATCGGGAAAATTACCCGTAACGTTTCCAAAATCATTAGAACAACTGCCCGATTATGAAGATTACAGTATGAAGGGACGAACGTATCGTTATATGAATGAGGAGCCTTTGTATCCGTTTGGATTTGGTTTGAGTTATACCCAATTTAAATATGATACTATAAAAGTGGCCTCCCCAAAAATCAGTAAAAAACAAAATTGCTACATTACAGTAACCGTTTCCAATACCGGAAAATTCAACTCGGATGAAGTGGTGCAATGTTATATTTCGGATATAAAAGCCAGTGTAGCAGTGCCGAATTTTCAGTTAATTGGTATGCAACGCTTACATTTAAAAGCAGGCGAATCTCAAAATGTTTCTTTTGAATTAACCCCTAAAAATTATGAAATGGTAACAAACGAAGGGAAACGCACAATCGAATCGGGTGAATTTAAAATTTACGTTGGCGGTTCAAGTCCAGTTAAAAAAAGCTTGGAACTCGGTGCTCCCAAAATGGCCGAAACCGTAATCTTGGTAAAATAAAATCCATTTTTTTAAAATATAACAGAATGAAAAAAAGCAACGGTATCCTTTTATTGGTTTTTAGTCTTTTGACTATTTGCTTACAGGCTCAAATTAAATTACCCCGTTTAATTAGTAACGGAATGGTTCTACAACGCGAAACCAAATTGAAAATTTGGGGTTGGGCTTCTGCCAACGAATCGGTCGAAATCCAGTTCAAAACCAAAACCTACAAAACCAAAGCAGACGCTCAAGGTAATTGGATGATTTTGTTGCCCAAACAAAAAGCCGGTGGCCCTTACGAAATGGTTTTTAAAGGCCGTAATACTATAACCCTTTCGGATATTTTGTTTGGGGATGTTTGGGTATGCTCAGGACAATCGAACATGGAATTACCCATGGAACGTGTTAAAGAAAAATACGGAAAGGAAATTGCGAGTGCAACTAACACCAATATCAGACAATTTCTAGTTCTCGACAAATACGATTTCAAGAAAGAAAATACCGATTTTGATTCGGGCAATTGGATGGCATGTACACCTAAAGAAGTGCTTGATTTTACCGCCGTAGGTTATTTTTTCGCAAAAGCCATCACCGAAAAATATCCGATTCCCATTGGTTTAATCAATACTGCCTTAGGAGGTTCGCCAGTTGAATCTTGGATGAGTAAAAAAGCCTTACAACCCTTTCCTGAAGCACTTCAAGAAGCAGAAAAATTTAAAAATGAAGCTTTAATTGAAGACATTACGCAATCTGAGCAAAAAAAAAGTGACGCTTGGTATGCCGAATTGAATCAAAAAGATGCGGGTTTGCAAAACAACAAACCGATTTGGTTGACGAATTTCCCCACTCAATCAGAAGAAATGAATATTCCAGGTTATTGGGCGGAGCAAACTAGTTTAGGTAATTTGAATGGGGTAATTTGGTTTCAAAAAGAAATTGAGGTTCCCAAAACAATGGCAAGTAAACCTGCCAAATTATTCTTAGGCCGATTAGTCGATCAGGATTATGTGTATCTAAACGAAAATTTCATCGGAACTACTGGTTATCAATATCCACCCCGACGTTACGAAGTGGCACCATCATTATTAAAAGAAGGAAAAAACACCATTACCGTGCGATTAATAAACTCAACTGGAAAAGGCGGATTTGTGTTAGACAAACCCTATTATTTAGCTATTGGCAATGATACTATTAATTTAAAAGGAAAATGGAACTATCATGTTGGAGCTAAAATGCCTTCTTTGGCGGGACCTACTTTTATCCGTTGGAAACCCGAAGGCTTGTACAATGCCATGATTGCGCCTTTATTATCCTACCGCATTAAGGGAGTTCTTTGGTACCAAGGCGAATCCAATACGGGAAATCCTAGTGAATATCAACGCGCTTTTTCCAGCCTGATTTTGGATTGGCGAAAAAACTGGAGCCTAGGTGATTTTCCGTTTCTTTTTTGCAATTGAGCAATTTTATGGAGGCCAAACCCAATCCTACAGATAGCAATTGGGCGGCTTTACGCGAGGCACAACGCCAAACACTTTCGATTTCCAATACGGGCATGGCCGTTACGATTGATGTAGGCGAATGGAACGACATTCATCCTTTAAATAAAAAAGCGGTTGGCGACAGGTTGGCCTTGCAAGCCCGAAAATTGGCTTATGGCGAAACAAAATTAGTTGCTGCTGGACCTTCTCCTAAAAGCAGCATTTTTGGAACCGAAAATGTCACTATTGATTTTAAAGATTGTGACAAGGGATTGAAAATTTCAAAAGGATCCGAATTGCATGAATTTGCTATTTCTAAGGATGGGCAACATTTTGTTTGGGCAAAAGCTGAAATTATTAGAAATAATCAAATAAAAGTTTGGCATCCTGAAATTAAAAATCCAATTGCCGTGCGTTATGCTTGGGCAGATAACCCTGATAAAGCTAACTTATTTTCGAGTGAAAATTTGCCAGCGACACCTTTTGAAGTGGTGAAAAAAGAGTAGGGTGAGGTTTTGTTTATGGGTTAAAGAAATGAGGAGATAGTTTGTTTTTAAAATGAAATGGATTTTTGATGATAGGATTAAAAAAATCCTTTTTAATCATTTATATTTAGAGTTAATTAAATAGCTTTTTAAACAATTAATCATGATTAAGATCAATTATAAAATTCAGTTTTTACTTTTTCTAGTTTGTTTGTTTTTCATTGGTATGGGGCTTTATGAAATAGCAACTTTGGGGCTAGAAGAGAATAAAAGTCTGTTTTGGCAGTTATCTCCTTTTGCTGGGTTTATCACAGGAACTTTTATTTTTGGTAGAAATTTATACACAAAGCGTGTAGAGCAATTTAAAAAGTAGTTTCGAGAATTCTTTATATTTTAAAATATAAGTAATAGGATTATAAAGATTGCCTATAGTTTTTTATATTCTTATTTATAATCTTCAAAGTGTATATGATAAATTAATATCTTTCTTGAAATTTGATTTTCTAAAAATATGACTATAAATCAATTTGTCAAGAGCCTTGTTTTTGGTCCTGAAATTAATAAAAAACGGGATATAATTTTAATACCTATTGGGCTATTAATAATTATCAGCTTAGGATTGTCTCCAGCATTTATGGGGCTGACAGGAGCATGGTTGTTGAAAACTATGACAGGAAATTCATGTCATGAAGGTAATTGTTATTGGATGGTACTACCATGGTTTTGCGTAATAACATTACCTATATCATTATTATATTGTGCTGTTTATTTGTTCCAATGTTTTAGACAAATTATGGAGTATTTAATGTGGGGTGGGAAAAATGATTTAGAATAGATTTCAAGGGAAGGGCAAGAATATTATAGCTCATTTAATAAATCTTTTGCTGGAATTCCTTTTAATTTTCCCGATTTAATTAAATTCATCTACAGCCTCTTTTATTTCTTCTAAGAGCAAAGCTTTCTTCCTCGAAATAGGATTTTTTTTACAAAAACCAAACTACGTAATACTTCTAATGCAAATGCAGCTTTGTTGTCAGTTATTTCAACCAATACTTTCATAGGTTCAAAGTTAAAGGATTAACGCATTGAAAAATGTTTTTTTAGCTTAAAAGCGACTAAGGCAAAATACTCAATGTGGTTTTTTGTGAATTGTACTTTCTACAATTTATCTGCAAGAATACATATAATCAAACAAAAGTAATGAAAGTAGACAATTTGTATTTACGTTCTGTTTTAGTAAATTAAATAATTTATTTATATTTTCATTTTAAAAGTCTTTTATAATGAAGAATGAATTCCAATTATTATCTTGCCTTTATTTTTCTTAGAAAAACGCTTAACTTTAAGGAATTATTTAAACCTTAAACAATTTCATAAACCATGAAAAAAATAGTTTTTATACTCAGTAGCGTGTTGTTTTTTTCTTGTAACCAAAAACAAAAAGAAGTTGAAAGCGGTGATTTGCCCTACTTCGTTTTTGATCAAGTAGAACATTACCATACGGATTTAACACCAGAGCAGTTTGATTCGATTGTGATTAATCCAGAAAAAACCGACAAAGAATTGGCTTTGTTTCAAATTATAAACGGTAAAATTCCGGTGAGTTCTATAGATACGGTATTTGTTAAAAACATGGATATTTTAGGATTTTCAAAAACGGAAATAGATTCCACTCATTTTAAAAAGATAAACGAATTGTTCTCTAAAAGGGATGCTAAAAAAGAAATTTCGGCTACTTGCAATTCGTATTACAAAGATGTGTTGATTTTCAGAAACAAAGACAAATTCATAGGAGCCGCCAAAATTGATTTTGATTGTCAAAAAAGCCAAATTACAGGAGCACGCTACAACACTGAGGATTTTGGCGCTTCGGGCGAATTTAAAGAATTAAGCGCCGTGATTAAGTAGTGGATTGTTTCAATTTAAAGTCTGCTTTTCCTTAATCCATTTTAACCAATATATCAAAAAAGGCTTCGATTTTAAAAAACCGAAGCCTTTTTTTAAGTTGTTATATTTTGGCAAAGTACCAATCATTTTATTTCAAAAGGGATTTTAAAGACCACTAGCAAAATTAAAATTTAGTTAATCATAAATGGAATTTAATCTTTTCACTATGCTTTTATTGAAATGCTAATTTTTAAATAATTTATTTATTCATCAAACTGCTCTTCATTATTATTTCACCAATTTTAACTTCAAAATAATAAAACAAATCTAAATTTTCATTTGATTGATTTTCTAAAATTACAATATCAACATCTGATTCTGGTAAATATACTTTATACGAAACAAAACCCCAACCACCACCTGTATGCCCAATATATTTTAGTGGTGTTTTGTCGCTTATTCTAATTCCGTAACCGTAGCCTATTTTTTCTTTACCAAAAGCATTATGCTGTGCAGTAATACTATAACTTGTCATTAATTTATAGGTTTCTGGTTTAAGAATTTTTCCTTTATGGAGTTTTATATCCCAAGTATTTAAATCCGTGATATTTGAGATAATTCCAGCAGCAGGAACCAAGTTTTCATTTTCAATTGGTTTGACTACCAATTCAAACTTATTATTACTGTTAGTATAGCCCTGAACTCTATTTTGTACTTTGTCTTGTTCGAAACAAAATGTATTTTTCATTTTCAATTCTTGGAACAATTCATTCGCCACATCTATATATCTTCTGCCAGTACTTTTTTCAATTATCTTTCCAAGCATAACATACGCAGTGTTACCGTACTTGAAATCAGAACCTGGTTTAAAAATTAAAGGTTTGTCAAC
Organism: Flavobacterium agrisoli; assembly: GCF_016522065.1. Classification (GTDB taxonomy): domain Bacteria; phylum Bacteroidota; class Bacteroidia; order Flavobacteriales; family Flavobacteriaceae; genus Flavobacterium; species Flavobacterium agrisoli. The sequence continues at coordinate 232,520 of NZ_JAEHFV010000002.1, forward strand.
ATCTATTATTCCAGCTGAAAAATTCAACAAATGATGAACTGTTACAGTGTCTGCCCAACTTCGTGGTAAATCAGGCAAATATTTTCTAACTGGACTATGCAAATCAATTGTACCTTTTTCTACTTCTTTTAAAATTAAAACAGCAGTAATCTGCTTACTATTGGACATAATTACAAAATTGTCCTCAGTTGTTAAAGGTGTCTTTTTATCAAAGTCTGAATACCCGTAAGCCTTCTTATATTTCGTTTTGCCCTTTTGAGTAATTAGAATCACTCCGTTGAAAACCCTTGGGCTTTTCATTTTAATTATACTATCTATTTTAGACGAAAAGTCGTCTTTCCCCTGTGCATAACTATTACAAAATAAAAAAAATAATGTTGAAAATAAGGTTATTAGTTTGAATGCTTCTTTCATTAAAATTTTCTTGTTTGATTTATTTCGTAATATAAGTTCGGTTGTATAATGCATGCTAGAGAACATTAGCCTTTGGAAAACTTCCTTTTGATTCTGAACAAATATAACTAAACGCTTTTGCAAAAAAAGGGTTTATCACAATTCATATCTCTATATTGTTTTTGTACAGTTGCTAACTAAGAAGTAGCTCGGTTAACGTTTTTGAAAGCTCCAAAAACCCTAACTTAAAAACTTTATAAAAAAATTAAATCACACCTAGTATTTTGTCCATTACCCAACTAGCGTGGGCTCCCGAAGCATCTTTTGAAGGATGTTGTCCCGAACCAAACAAGTCGTCGCGCATGTTTTGAACGTGGTACAATTGTACGTTTTCCGGATGTTCGATATCCAGACTAATGGTTTCTTTTGCTGTTTCAAGCACAATTGGATCGTTTTCAAAAACAGAAAAGGTTATTTTGCCGAGGCTTCCATAAATCGAAACGGTATCTTCACGCAAATGCGTTCCAAAATTCCAACTACCCGAACCAGTTACTCCCGATTTGTGCAACCAACAGGCTGTCATGGCATCTTGGGCTGAGTATAGATTTTGTTGGTTTAAACTTATGCCTTTAACGGTTGAAAATTCACCAAATAAATACGCAAACAAATCTAATCCGTGACTGGCTAAATCATCAAAATAACCCCCAGGTGCAATTTGAACATCGGTACGCCAATTGTAATCCTTAGCCAAATCAACAGCCGAGGCGGGTTTGCTCAAAAACCAGCTTACATGTCGAATTTCGCCAATTTTATTTTCGTTTAACCAACTTTTAATTTGTAAAAAACGAGGTAATGAACGTCGGTAATAAGCCGTAAAAAGCGGGATTTTTTTATCCTCAAAAGCCGCTACAATCGTTTTACAATCGGCATAATTGGGTGCCAAAGGTTTTTCGATACAACAAGGTTTTCCTGCTTCGGCTACTTGCAAAGCGTACATTTTATGCGAATCGGGCGGTGTGGCAATGTATACAGCATCTACTTCGGGATCGTTAATCAGCGCATCGGCATCCGAATAAAACTTTTTAATTCCGTGCCTTTTGGCATAATCTTCGGCCTTAGCAGCATCTCTTCGCATAACAGCCACAATTTCAAATCCAGCCGTTTTTTGATACGCAGGACCACTTTTTTTTTCGGTTACATCGCCACAACCAATAATTCCCCAACGTATATTTTTATTTTTTAATTCTGTCATTTTGTTAGTTTTTACCAAAGAACTACTTTTTGTTCCCCTTTCTTCAAAGTTATTTCTTTAATTTTTTTATTAAAGATAAGTTTTGTTTTCCCTCCGTTTTTAGAAAGAACTGAAACTTTTTGCAAAACTTTATTACTCCATTCCATTTCAATTTCAAATCCTCCACGAGCACAAATTCCTTTTACCGATCCCATTTCCCAGGCATCGGGTAAAGCGGGAAGTAATCGGATTTCGTTTTCATCAGACTGAACCAGCATTTCGGCAACAGCAGCAGTTCCACCAAAATTTCCATCAATCTGAAACGGCGGATGTGCATCAAATAAATTCGGATAGGTTCCTCCTCCTCTTCTCGGATTTTCGGTTTTCTTTCCGTCGGGATCTACATAACGAAGTAATTCACGATACATTTTATAAGCCCGATTTCCGTCCCAAAGTCTTGCCCAAAGATTGATTCTCCATCCTTTTGACCATCCTGTGGTTTCATCACCTTTAATTTCAAGTGTTTTTTTTGATGCTTCGGCCAAATCTGGTGTTTTTAGTGGCGAAATATGATCTCCAGGAAATAATCCGAATAATTGGGACTGATGCCTGTGTTTAGGATCATTGTCCTCCCAATCAAAATACCATTCTTGTAGATTGCCTTTTTTACCAATTTGATACGGATGCAATTTTGAAAGCGCTTCTTCTAATTTTTTTTTAAAATCAGTATCAATATTTAGCACTTTTGAAGCTTTTATGGTTTTATCAAAACATTCACGAATCATCGCCAAATCAGCTGTTCCTCCGTATAAAGTCGCTCCTACAAAGCCATCGGTTGATTTATATTGATTTTCAGGCGAAGTGGATGGCGAGGTAATTAAATTCCCTTTTTTATCAGGTACAAGCCAGCCCAAACAGAATTCGGCAGCGCCTTTCATCAAAGGATATCCCTCTTCTTTTAAATATTTTTCATCCTGAGTAAAAATATAATGTTCCCAAATGTGCGTACTCAGCCACGCACCCGCCATTGGCCAACAAGCCCACATAGGATCTTCTTTTCCAAATTGCCCCACAGGATTACTCATTGCCCAAATATCCGAATTGTGAGCCGCTGCCCAACCTTCGTTAACACCATAAAAAGTCTTAGCGGTAACTTTCCCAGTAACCGAAAGATTTTTTATAAAACTCAAAAGAGGTTGATGCAATTCGGAAAGATTGGTATTTTCGGCAAGCCAGTAATTTTCTTCCAGGTTGATATTCATCGTATAATTACTACTCCAAGGTGGAAAGAAATGAGGATTCCAAAGTCCTTGTAAATTGGCAGGAACGCCCAAAGTTCTGGAAGAACTAATTAACAAATAGCGACCAAAATTGAAATATAAAATTTCGAGATTTTTATCTTCTTTTCCGTCAGCGTATCGCAACAAACGTTCATCTGTTGGCAAATCTGGAGCTGTTGTTTTACCTAAATCCAAAGTGACACGATTGAAGAATTTTTGATAATCAGCAATGTGAATTTCTTTTAATTTATTAAATGATTTTGAATAAGCTTTGTTTAAATTCTTTTCTGCAAGTGCTTTTTCATCTACACCTTCTGAAGCAGGATTTTTGTCGAAACCATTAAAACTCGTTGCTACAGAAACATAAATTAAGGCTTCGGTTGCATTTTTTATTCCTACAGTGGAATTTGAAATTGTGATCGTTCCATCGGTATTCTTGATTTTCGTCAAAGTTGTAAATCGTGTTCCTCTCTCTTTTATTTCTAAATATTCTGACACCACTCTATAACCTGCGTTTTCATTGATTGGAGCCCTTCCATTCAATAACAAAACATTATCTTTAACCTCAACTTTTGATTGTAATTGACTGTCTTGCTTTATATCAAAATTTAAAGTGCCTTTCTTATTACTTGTCAATTTTATAATCATAATCTGATTGGGAGCTGAAACAAAATACTCTCGGGTAAATGTTACTCCATCAATTTCATAACTCACTTTTGAAATAGCATTGGAAAGATCCAATTCTCTGCGATAATTGGTTGCTTTTCCGCTATTAGGAAAATTAATTTCCATGGTTCCTAACGGCAAATAGCGTTCTGAATTTTTTCCTTGCAATTTTTTATTTAATTCCTCTGCCAATTTGTAATCTTCATTTTTTAATGCTTCGCGGATGTCAGGAATATTTTTGTATGCTTCTGGGCTCATATTTGCATTTACTGGTTCTCCCGACCAAAGTGTGATATCATTCAGATAGATTTTATCTGTAGTGACTCCTCCAAAAATAGTTGCGCCCATTTTACCGTTTCCTAAAACAAGGCTTTCCTCAAAAAATTCGGCGGGTTGTTTGTACCATAAAACATGGCTGGACTGAGCCATAATTTTTCCACAAAAAATGGAAATGACACAAACTAAATATATTTTTTTCATAAAAAATGATTTAAATATAAATTCTAGAAACATGCAGATTTATTCGGGATTCAGTACAGACGGGTTTCAAACCCGTCTCTACCAGGGAATCATTTATAAAAACAATCCTCATCCCATTTTTTTGGATTGTTTATAATATAATTGGCAATCCGATGATATTCTGAATCATTTCTGATTATATGATCGTGAAATCTTTCTTGCCAATTGGATACTCCTTTTGAATTCCTTTTTTCATTTATTTTGCGAGACGAAAATGATTTTAATGCTCGAATAAATTCAAATACACCGTGGGATTTTTTTTCTGAATTATCATTCGCATCATGATTATTTTTGGAATTATCCACCCCTACAATACAATGAATATGATTAGGCATTATCTGAAATTCGCCCAAAATAATATTTTCATAATGATTCGGTAAATCCAGCCAACATTCCAATACGATTTGACCATATTCATTCAAAATCATTTCGCCATCTTTTATATATCCAAATAAATGCTCCCGATTTTTGGTGCAAATGGTAATAAAATAGCTTCCGCTTTTGTTATAATCCCACCATTTTGCTCTTGCAGATTCAATACGGTATTTTCCTTGAAATTTTTGCATATTGTTTTGTAATTCTATAATCCAAATTACTACATATTATTGAATCATCGCGAAATTCAGTACAGATTGGTTTGAAACCTGTATCGGAATCCACTTCCGTAGTACAGACGGGTTTGAAACCCGTCTCTACGTGTTATGGATTTATTTTATATTTCTCGCTTGCCGTAATCAATTCCCAATTATCGGTTCGGAATGGCGATGCTGGAAATTTTTCTTTATTAAAAAGATTGATTTCTGTATCATCATCAGCCCAACCGTAACGAACTGCCAACGGATTTTGAACTTTATCGCTTGAAACAATTATTTGATTCCCTTGAATATGTGCTTTCGCAAAATGAAAAATTTTGTCAGCACCGGCGATTTCGAATCCTTTTAATTCGGAATTATTTGGTCTTGATAATCCACTGCCAATGTTTGTAAAAGTCAGAATGATTTGATTTTCTTTGATTTCTTGCGATTTGTACATTGGTCCACTGCAAACTTGTTTTTTACCGTAATCATTATTCAGGGCAATGGCTGCCAAACGCAATCCAACATCTTGTTTGTTGGTTGGGTGAATATCCTTTGCGTTTCCAATATCTGTTGTAACGACCATTCCGGTATTTGGAAGTTTTAATGTTTCAGATTGTGCTTCTCTCAATTCTGCCCATTTACTTCCCGAATTGCTATTGCCATTAAATTCATTAAAAGTGGATAATTGCACAAAATAAAAAGGGAAATCGCCTTGTTTGAATTTAATTCTCCAATCCTGAATTAGTAACGGAAATGCTTTTTTATATTGAGCAGCCCTTGACACATTTGCCTCGCCCTGATACCACAAAACGCCTTGAATAGCATACGGAACCAACGGATTTACCATCGCATTGTACAATAATGAAGGATAACTATTTGGCGAAATTTCGATTCTTACTTTCACAACATTAAATTTCCAAAGTCCGTCAAGTGGTAAATTTGAATCTTTAAAATCGATTTTCAAATCGGATGGATCGCCGTAAATTCCGCCTCCTCCTGAATAATCTGTGATTCTAACAGCGATTACGTTTGTTCCTTCTTTCAAAACACCAGATGGAATTTTATACACTCTTAGTTTATCCCAAAGATTGTTTGTTCCTACTTGAACACCATTTACGTAAGTCAGGTCCTCATCGTCCACTTTAGCTAAATACAAAACGGCTTCTTTTTTGGCTTGCTCTGCAGTTAAAACAATTGTTTTTCGCATCCAAACAATTCCGTCGATATTGCCAATTTGTTGGTTTTCCCAAAGTGAAGGTACTTTGATTTCTGGCCAATTTGCGTCTTGAAATTCAGGATCTTTAAACTGACTTTCGTTATCCAACGAAACATCAAAACCTTGGATTTTTTTGATATTTCCTAAAGCTGATTTTCTATAATTTTCCAAAACTTCGTCCATGTTTACCGAAGGAACCTGGGCAATCATTTCTTTAAATTCGGAACTATTTTCGAGGGCTTCTTTACTTGTCCAAGTTTCTACGCAAGTTCCTCCCCAAGAAGTGTGCAATAACCCTATTGGAATGTTTAACTCTTTGTATATTTTTCTAGCAAAATAAAATCCGGCAGCCGTAAAATCTCCAACCGTTTGCTCGTTACTACTACTCCATTTAGCCGATTTGAAGTCCTCTTTCGGAGTTGAACTCATATCTTTTTCAACCAAAAACTGACGGATTTGAGGATAGTTGGCATCCTTCTTTTCGATTTCAAAATCCTTGGCTTGTTTTACGGTAAACTCCATATTCGATTGTCCGCTGCAAATCCAAACTTCGCCCACCAAAACATCTTTAATGACAATTTTATTTTTTCCTATAATGGTTAATTCAAAAGGACCACCAGCATTTTCAGCATCCAAATTTAAAATCCATTTTCCATCTTTATTAGCAACAATGGTTTTAACTTGTTTGTTAAAACGGACTTCTATTTTTTCATTAGCATCTGCCCAACCCCAAATCGAAATTGGTTTATTGCGTTGAAAAACCATCCCGTCGGTAAATAACAACGGCATTCTAACATTAGCATTAGCTATTAAGCTTGCTACCAAAAAAAGAAATACTAAACTTTTTTTCATATTTTATATTTTTAAAAAAGTCTTTAAGCTACTGAGATTCTAAAATTCCCAGTCTTAACAAAACTTTGAACCTTAGAATCTCAACCTATTAATAACTTTGAATTTATTTTATACCTTCTTTTAAAGCATTTAAAATCTGGGTATCAAAAACGGTATTACTACTTCTATCAAAAATACCAAATCCATTATTTTTTATACTTCCTTCATCCCAATAAAATGGAATTAAACTGTTTAATTTGGCTTGTTTTACCACATATTGTAAATAATAAGCTCTTGATTTCAAATGCAATGCTAGAGCATCTCCTGTTAAATCGGTTCGACGGATGGCTCCGAATTCGCCCATTATTACAGGGATTCCTTTATCAACAAATTTTGTTTTCATTAATTTAAAATCCGAGTCAACTTGAGATTCTTCGCCCCAAGCAGGGTTTCTGCTTGCATCTGTTATAGAGTGATTATCGGCTCCCCAATAATAAAACATTTTCCCCCAGGATTCGTCTTTAGTTAATCCAGCAAACTGCCAAGGAGCATAATAATGAATTTCGACCATCATTCTATTTGTTGTTGTATCCGTTGGTAAAACATTCATCAAATTATTAGTTTTGCCAATATCTGTTGCTGGTCCTTGTACAATTAGAGTACGATAAGCATTTTTACCCCCGGTAGAACGTACTGCATTAATAAAAGTTTGATGATAGGAAGTTAAAACTGCCATTTCAGTAGCATCATCTACGTGAGGCTCATTTGCGCTAGCAAAAAGAACATGTTCATCAAAACCACGTAAATGTGTTGCAATTTGTTCCCAAAATGCTTTTTGTTTAGCATTGTTTGCTTCTTTTTTGGCTTCAGTACAGTTTTCTTCTAACCATCCGCCATCCCAATGGATATTTACAATTACATACATGTCATTGTCTGTACAATATTGAACAACTTCTTTTACTCTGTTCAACCAAACGTCATTGATTTTAGCAGTTGTAGTATTTGCATTCTGATTCCAAGAACATGGAATTCGGATGGCATTAAATCCGTTTGCTTTTACAGCATCGATCAAAGCTTTAGTCACTTTTGGATTACCCCACGCGGTTTCGCCACCAATAGCTTCCAATGTATTACCAATATTCCATCCTAACTTCATTTTAGAAGCTAATTCAACAGCTGAACTGCTCATTCCTGTTGCATCGGCTGGAAGCGGATTGGTATTGTAACTCGGATACAATTCTTGTGGTGTGGTTACTGTGATTCCGGTTTGGGTTATTTCTATTTTTTGAGATGTAATTTCAGAACTCGAAACAGTTAAAGTAGCTTTTCTTGTTTCGGTACTTGTATTTTTAGAAACTGAAATAATAAGTTTTGTAGTTCCTGCTCCACCAGTAATTTTATTAACTAAAATCCAATCGGAAGCTGAGTTAGAAATTGTCCAAAACGATACATTCGTTTCTAAAGTTACTTCCTCAATTTTAGCCTTTGAAGTAATTTCAAAACTTTTTGAACTTAGGGTTATTTTTTTTACTTCTTCCACCTCATCGGGCGAATTGTTACTGCAACTTACCAAAACGACCATCAAAATTCCGATTGCCGAAAAAAACCATTTATTCATGAAACGCTCGCTCATAACTTCTATTTTTAGTTTAATTTTTCACCTCAACACTGCATTCTTGATTACTATTTCTTGAAGAATTTCCAATTTTAAACGTGTATTTTCCAGGTTCCACTACCCATTTTTTTGAATTCACATCGTAATACGCAAATTCTTTTACTGGAATTTTGATAGTTACTTTTTCTGATTTCCCAGCTTTCACTAGTATTTTAGAAAATCCTTTTAATTCTTTTGCCGCTCTTTCTATTTTTGAATTTTCTTTCGATACATATACCTGAACTACTTCTTTACCATCACGTTTGCCGGTATTTTTTACTTCCGCCGAAATAGCAATTACTTCATCCAAGTTGTACTCTTTTTTAGCTGCTTGCGCCTTCCCGATTGCAAAAGTGGTATACGACAAACCATACCCAAACGGATATAAGGGTTCAATATTTTTAGTGTCAAACCAACGGTAGCCTACCAAAATGCCTTCTTTATACACGACTGATTTATCACCTGGAAAACTATTCGTAGCATGTGCTGGTGAATCTTCTATTTTTTTAGGCATTGTCCATGGTAATTTCCCTGACGGATTTACTTTTCCTAACAATACATCAGCCAAAGCATTTCCTCCCTCAGAACCATTGAACCAACTCCAAACCAATGCGTTTGTTTTTTTGCTTAAATCTTCTATTTGAAAAGGCGCACCTGCAATCATTACCACAATTGTATTCGGATTTACAGCCAATACCTTCTGAATTAATTCTTCTTGACCAAATGGCAAATGTAAATCTCTTCTATCAGAAGCTTCGGTTTCATAATCACGATTCGAGCCCGCAAAAACAATAGCAACATCTGAGTTTTTAGCTGCATCTAAAGCTTCTTGCAATTTTGCTGAATCTAATTGATCAATAGTTACTGGACCTGTAGAAGTTATATTTCCTAAATTTCCTTTGTTTTTTTCGTCATAACGCTCCAAATATCCTTCGGCATAATTGATTTTAATAGAAGATGGCAATCTGTTTTTAAGCCCTTCTAAAGGAGTTACTTCTCTTTTGGTTTTTACTCCGGCTCCAAATCCGCCCAAAGCATTTTTCTTTGTGGCGTTATTTCCAATTACGGCGATCGATTTTATTCCATCTACTTGTAATGGCAATGCATTGTTTTCATTTTTCAACAGCACAATTGCTTCAGCAGCAATTTTATATGAATCTTGATAATGTGCTTCGGTGGCAATGCTTCCTTTGGCACGGCTTTTTCCGCCCATTGCTTTTACTTGAAATAAAGTACGTAAAATTCGTTTTACATGTAAATCGAGTTCTTTTTCGTCAATTTCACCTGCTTTTACGGCTGCAATTAATTTATCAGCTAAGAAAAATTCGTTGAAAGGTTTTGGAGTTCCCATTTCAATATCCAATCCATTTTTTAATGATTTTACGGTAGAATGTACCGCAGCCCAGTCTGAAACCACGACACCTTTAAACCCCCATTCATCGCGCAAAATTGTATTGAGCATATAATTATTTTCACATAAATAATCGCCTCTAAATTTATTATAAGCACCCATAATGCTATAGGCCTTACCTTCTTTGACAGCAGCTTCAAAAGCTGGTAAATAAATTTCGCGAAGCGTACGTTCGTCTATCTGTACATCAACAAAATCACGATTGGTTTCCTGATTATTGGCTGCAAAATGTTTGACACAAGCCATCACATCATTATCTTGCAATCCGACCACCATCGGAACCGTCATTTTTTTGTTTAAAAACGGGTCTTCGGTCATGTATTCATAGGTACGACCTCCAAGTGGTGTTCGCACGATATTGATGGCTGGCGACAACAACATATCTTTATCTCTCGCACGCATTTCTTGACCCACGCTATTTCCAAAAGTATACGCCATTTCCTGATTCCAAGTTGCAGCCAAAGCTCCAGCTGCCGGATAATAGGTTGCAAAATCATTAGTAAGTCCTGCCGGTGCCCAATTGTCACGAGAAATTTCTTCACGAACTCCTAATGGGCCATCTGCCATTTTTAATTCTGGAATTCCCAAACGTGGCACCCCTGCATTAGCGAACATACTATTTCCATGCAACATTCCAATTTTCTCCTCAAGTGTCATTTGAGATATCAATTTATCAATTTTCGCATCGTACTTTGTTGAAATTTCTTTTCCTACATAAGTTGTTTGTCCCTTTTTAGACTTGATAGACTGTGCATTACCATCAACCAATGAGAGAATTGAAACAGTCAGTGCAATGTATTTTAGCATTTTTTTCATCACTTGGAATTCTTATAATTGTTTATAAATCTTTTTTTAATTATTGCTTTACAAAATTGAGCATGACAACATCGTTTTCATTAATCTTATAACTTTTACTAAAAAATCCCGAAGCATCAATAGTAATTTTTTCTGTAGATACAGGAGCGCCGTTATTTTTTTGTTTAATAGATTTTACCTGTTCAATACTCAATTGACTTGGTCTTCCCATTGCTAGATAATCAGCATAAGAGTCATTAATTTTATATCCTACTTTATAGATTTCTAAAGTATAATTACCTTTCTTCAAACCATCAACCTTAATGGTTACTTCTCCTTTCGATTTAGATGGCAAATCTTTGATATAATACTCTTGATTATTTATCTTTTCAGGAAGTGTGTAAGTGAAATCCCAAAACAAAAGTTGAACATCTCCTTTTTCATTTTTGGTTGCCCAAGAAGCTTTATCAATATTTTGTAATTCAGTTTCTCCTAATTTATTCATAAAAGAATACGAGAAATAGGCTGGCTTTTTGATTCCTTGAGTATTCAATAATCCAAATCCTCCGTGAAAAGGAGTAAATCTTGGTCCCGGTTCTTCAAAAATATCTGTAAAAACCCAGTAAGACATTGAGTTTGCAGCATTACCAACTTGCTTTATTTTTTGCAAAATATAAGCTGCCGAATGGTAACTGTCATGGATTGGATCTGCAGGTGTATAAGAAGTACTCCATTCTGTATAATGCAATTCTAAGTTTGGCTTGGCCGAATTGGAAATTTGCTTGCGGGAATTAATTACTTCTCCGCTTACACTGAATTCATCTTTACTTAAAACGGTTCCGGTTCCCCCAAATTCATCCAAAAATCCTTGACGTACACCATAAGCATGTGTTGAAATGAAATCAATCGGCACATTGTTTTTGGTACAAAAATCAATTGTTTCAGGAATCCAAGCCGCACCTGCTGTAGCAGGACCTCCTACTTTATAATCCTTGTTTACACTCTTGATGGCTCTTGCGGTATAATCATATAATTTGAAATATTCCTCCTGAGTACTTGACCAAAAACCAGGAGATAAATTCGGCTCGTTCCATACTTCAAAATACCAGGTTTTTACTTCTTCTGCTCCGTAACGTTCCGTAAAATGCTGTGTTAAATTTTTAATTAAATCTTCCCATTTTTTATAATCTTTAGGAGGTGTAACGTTTCCTTTCCACCAAAAAATCGTTTCTTTTCCACTGGCCAAAGCATTCGGCATAAAACCCAATTCAACAAATGGTTTCATTCCGATACTCAAAATATAGTCGTATAAAACATCAATGTATTGGTAATTGTATTGCGGATTTCCTTTCGAATCTTCACGATACACTGCCATATCATCCGTCAATAATCCATGCATACGAATGTATTTGAAATCGCATTCTTTTTTTACCATTGCGAGTTGCTGTTGCCAATCGGCACGAAGACCCTCGTTTGCTCTTCCGGCACCAATGCATTCTTTGAACATGGTATTCATCTTTCCTTGCTCTTTGTTGTAATCGACTTTTATAATTCTGTTTGCAACATTATTATTTTGTCCAAACAATGAGATATTGTTCAGTCCCAATAAAAGAATCAATAGCAATACATTTTTTTTCATCTGAAAATGGTAAAAATCAATTATTAAAAATAGGAGACGGGTTTGAAACCCGTCTGTACAAAGGTTTATCGTTATAATTTTTTAAATCGGATAGCTGTTCCTCCAGCACCACCTAATTTTATTTTCAATTTATCGGATGCTTTTACTGTTTGTTTGGTGATGGCTACTTTTTCTGGATTGTGGGTTTCGTCTGTTCCTTCGGCATCAGCATAAATCTGAGCTTCGTAAGTCGCTTTTGGATCTAAGAAAGACAATGAAACGGTCAATTCTCTTCCTTTTTCATTAGTCATACTTCCCAAATACCAATCTTCACTTTTTTCATCTTTACGAACAGTTGTCAGGTATTCACCAATTTCTGCATTCAAAACTTTGGTATCAGCCCAATCTGTTGGAACATCTTTTAAGAATTGCATAGAAGGTACTGCGTAGTTTTCAGGTAAATCGGCCAACATTTGAATTGGCGAATAAAAACATACATACATTGCCAATTGTTGTGCTGTAGTTCCATGCACTCTTCTTCCTGGGTATCCTTGTTTGATTTCGACATCCAGAACTCCCGGAGTATATTCCATTGGTCCCGAAAGCATTCTTGTAAAAGGCAAAATCACAACATGACTTGGCGGATTTCCATCGCTCCATGCATTATATTCTTGTCCACGAGCTGCTTCTCTTGCCAACATATTCGGATATGTTCTTCTTTCTCCTGTATCTTTTATTGGTTCGTGATAGAATACAGCTAAATCATACTGCGCTGCTTTTTCCAAAACATATCTAAAATAATTTACACCAAATTGTCCGTGATGCCATTCTTTCATATTCAACTTTGACCCCACGTGACCAATTTTCACTGTATGAATTCCTAACTTTTTGTACAAAGCAAAACCCTCATCGATTTGTTTCATGTAGTTGATTAGGTTTGAACCCGTTTCGTGGTAGCCAATCAATTCTACTCCTTTTGATTTTCCATATTCTACAACTTTCTCCAAATCGAAATTATCGGCAGATTGTGTAAAACTAAACATATGCATTCTGTTTTCGTACCAAGCTGGTGTCCAACCTTTGTTCCAACCTTCGATTAATAAGTGATGTAAACCTTCTTTGGCAGTAAAATCAATATATTCTTTGGCATGAGCTGTAGTAGCTCCTTGTTTTTCGCCTTCCCAAAAAGTATATTTCCCGATGTGCATTGCCCACCAAATCCCGAAGTATTTATACGGTTTTACGTAAGACGGATTGCCTAATTTGTTAGGCTCATTTAAATTTAAAACTAAATACGAATCAATTAAATCTGCTGAATTTTCTCCTATTTGAAGTGTTCTCCAAGAAGACGTAAACGAATCTTTTACACGAACTTTTATTCCATCAGCCCAAGGCACTAAATTCGATTTTAATTGTGTCCCTTCAGTTTGCTCTAAAGTCATACTCGCAAAATCAACAAGATTTGCTTCGTGAAAACTGAGTTTCAAACCACTTTTACTTTCAATGGTTAATGGCGTATGAACGGTATCTAATTTACTAACTGGTGACGCCGTGTATAAATATTCATAACGTTCTGGTTTATAAGCAGGAATCCACCACGCTTTTCCATCCTCTTTTAGGTTGAAAGTCGTTTTTTCATCCATGATAAAAATACTGTCTTTGGATGCCTGTTTTGGATACACATATCGAAATGCAACTCCATCATCGTAAGCACGGAATTGAATTTGCAGTTTTCTTTTGTTTCCTGTTTTTTGCTGTAAATCAACGATTAATTGATTATAGTGGTTTCTGATTTTCTTCTTTTCACCCCAAACCTGAGTCCAAGTTTCATCAAAAGTGGTGTTTTTAGTGTTTTTAAGCTCAAAATTGGCACTTAAATCTTCATTTCCTTTTAATAAAAACCCCATATCCGATGGTGTAATCACTTCCGTTTTACCATGGGAAACGGCATATTTTGGTGCATTGTTAACCATTTCAAACTGAATTTTATTTTGCCCATTTGGCGAAACTAATTCGTATGACTTTCCTTTTTTTTGTGCAAAACCAACCCCTATTGTCAGCAATAAAGTTGATATGATAATTGTATTTTTCATGTCTTTTATTTTTTGAGAAATAAACTGGGGTACCAACAAGGATTTCCCCAATTTACTCAACTACTCAACTTCTTTATTTTACATTTTCTACTTTAAAAGTTGTCTTTCCATTTAACCCATTTGGTTGCACTTCAAAACTATTTCCTGTCTTGGTGACCGTTAGATTTTCAACGGCAGCTCCATTTGGCAGGTATACAATTCCTGTAGCTTGTGTTGTTTTGTAATCAGCAAAAACTTTTAAGGTCAATTTAGACCAATCCATATCTTTAGTAGATTGTGCCAAAGCAATGTGTGGAATTACCGTTCCGTTTTTAACTAAAACTACAATTGGGATATCTCCTACCTGAATTTTGTGCCAACCGCCTTGATACACTTTTTTAGTTTGGTAATCAATCCAGATTCCTTCTGGCAAATACACATCTCTTTCGGTTACATTTTCAAAAAGAGGAGCCACCAACATACTGGATCCGAACAAATATTCATTGTCTACTAACCATGAACCGGCATCCTGTGGATATTCTACAAACAAAGCACGTAACATGGGTAATCCTTTTTGCGCACTTTCTTTAGCTTGCGCATAGATATACGGCATGAGTTCATAGCGCATATTATCGGCTTTTCTAAAACTTTCTAAAAATTCTTTACTGTATAACCAAGGCTCAGTTGGCGGCTCTCCGTGACTCCTCACATGGGAAGTTAACATGCCGAAAGGTGTCCATCTTCTATACAAATCTTCAGGAGATTTGGTTACAAAACCACCTACATCATGGCTCCAAAAACTAAATCCAGACAATCCTAATGACAAACCTCCGCGCAATTCTGCCGACATGGCTCCATTAGAAGTTGCGGCATCTCCGCCCCAATGTAAAGGGTAACGCTGACTACCTGCCCAGGTGCTTCTTGCCCAAATTAAGGTATAGCCTTTTTCTTTTTGAGTGATTTCAGCTACTGCTTTATTGTAACGTAAAGGATACAAATTATGCTCATAAAAACCAGTTCTTCCGGAGTGATAAATTCCATCTGCGGGTGCCGCTTCACCAAAATCTACTTTAAAAACAGCAACACCTTGGTCAAATAATTTCTTCAATTTCCCTTGATACCACGTTACTGTTTCGGGATTTGAAAAGTCTAAAACGGCATCCTCATACGGTAAATTTCCTTTTCGATCTTTTACTGCCAAACCATTGTTCACAATTTCGTTAAACAACGTATTTTTTGGCGTAAAATAGGGCAGTTGCCACAAGCAAACCTGAAATCCATCATCTTTTAAATCAGCCATCATTTTTGTAGGATCATCAAATCGGGATTTTGCAAACTCATAATTATTACGCCAATCTACATCAAACCAACCCGTATCAAAGTGAATTACATCAGTAGGAATTTTATATTTTCTTAGATTTTTTGCTACTTCACGACCTTCTTTTTCGGAGAAATAGGTAATACGACTCATCCAGAAACCAAATGACCAAAGCGGAGGCATGGCGGCTTTTCCGGTTAAGTTTGTGTATTCATCCAAAATATCTTTTGGTTCCCCAATAAAAAAGAACAAATCGGCTTCGTCATCACCAATATATATTTCGTTGGCGCTGCCAAAATATTTTCCAAAATCAACTGTAATTGGTGTTGAATGGTGCATGAAAACGCCATAACCGCGGCTACTCATATAAAACGGAATGGGTTTGTACATGGTTTCGTTTTGGATACCATTGGCATCATCTGTCCATAAAACTACTTTTTGTCCACGTTTATTGAATTGAGTAAAAGACTCACCGCAACCAAATATTTTTTCATCAGGTTCCAAACTAAAAGCGGCTCCCATACTTCGAGAATAATCACTGTTTCTTCGAACAAATGAAAAAGGCAAAGCTGGTGTATAAGTGTTTTTAAAATCAGTATTATGTAAGGTACTAGTCAATAATTTCCCTTTTTCATCATAAATTTTTACGTGCCACGGTTTGGTCAAAATTTCAACTTTTCCTTTTTTGCTGATAAATTGATAACCACCGTTAATTTTAGACGATTTCCATAATTCTGGATGATTTGGAGCCACACCATCAACCAACATCAATGATGTTGTCTGCGGGTGAAATTGAGGCCCAGAAGTAGTTTTAATCCGGATGGTGCGATCTGAAATAAATTGAATTTCAAAAGGTAAAACGGGTGAAACTTCGTACTCTGTTAACGGAAACTCGTTAGCCGAAATAGTATCAGGTTTAACCAACATATTATTAAAGGCTTGTCTGGTTTGATAATTATAGCGTCGGTATTTTAATTTTCCTTTTCCGGTTTGCGTATCAAATTCAGTAAGTTCATCAGCAAAATAAAAAGTATTCAAATAATTTTCGAAATCTTTACTGACATCTATTGGAGCATTTAACACCTCAACGTTTTGAATTTGCGCCGTCCCCATACAAGAAAAAAACAGCGCTAATCCCAACGATACTAAAAGCCTGTTATGAGTTGGTTTTTTCATTGGTTTAGTAAATTATAGTTTTTTGAGTTTTTTAATTATTTAGTTGTAATTACAATGGTTTTAGGTTGTAATCCATTTGCTTTTGCTGTAACTTCAATTCGCCCTGATTCTTTTTCAGACTGTACAATAACTAAACATTTTCCAGCCATTGCCGTATGTTTGTTTCCTTTGAAAGATTCATGACTTACCGGATTTCCACTTCCTACGCCTACGATTTTACCTTTTCCTTTAACCGAAAAATGAATTTCATTTTTGGCTGTGGGAACTAAAATTCCTTTGGCGTCTAAAACATCAACTGTTATAAAAGACAAATCTTTTCCATCTGCGATAATTTCATTTCTATCAGCTGATACATTCAATTTACTTGGGTTTCCGGCGGTTTGAATTTCTTTTTCTAAAACCACTTTCCCGTCTTTTCGAGAAACCGCTTTTAAGGTTCCCGGCTGAAACGGAATTCGCCACATTACATGTAAATCGTCTCCTTTTTTACTTCTTTTTCCAACAGACTTTCCATTCAGAAATAATTCCACTTCATCGGCATGATTGTAATATGCCCAAACATCAACCGTTTGTCCCACTTTCCAGTTCCAATGCGGAAAAATGTGTAAAACATCTTTGTTTGTCCACTCACTTTGGTACATGTAATAGACATCTTTTGGAAAACCGGCCAAATCTACAATTCCGAAATACGAACTGATTGATGGCCATTCGTAAGGCGTTGGTTCTCCTATGTAATCAAAACCGGTCCAAACGAACATACCCGAAAGGAAATCGTGTTTTTTGATGATTTTCCAGGTTGCCTCGTGTGTTGAACCCCAAGGTGCTTGTACCTGATCGTAAGCTGACACAGTGTTCCCAGGATTTCCTCCTGTAAATTTCAAATCCCAACGTACCGGCCATTTTTTTATCGTATCTGAAACGGAATCATAATAACCACGAGTAGCCAAGGCAGATGTTGTTTCGGTTGCAATAAAAGGTGTAGTCGGAAAGTTTTTTTGATGAAAAGCATACGTTTGATGTGCATAATTGTACCCTATCAAATCTAAAGCTCCCGAAGCAGCAATGGCATTGAAATAGGTTTTTGCCTTATCAAATTGCAATGTCACTTCATCAATATTCATATTTACTGGTGGGTTCATTGCTACCGTTACCGGCCTTGTAGGGTCTTGCTGTTTGACTAAATCAATTAAATTTTTAGCAATTAAAACACCTGTTTCATTCCATTGTTCGGGAATTTCGTTCCCAACACTCCAAATAAAAACACTAGGATGGTTTCGGTCTCTTTTAATTTGATCAAATAAATCGCGCTCAAACCATTCGTCCCAAACCGAGGCGTAATCATATTTCGTTTTGGGTGTTCGCCACATATCAAAAGCCTCATCCATGACGATGAAACCCATTTTATCGCATAAATCTAACAGTTCTGGAGCAGGCGGATTATGAGCTGTTCGAATTCCGTTCACACCCATTTCTTTCATAATTTGTAACTGACGCTCTATGGCTCGTGTATTAACTGCCGAACCCAAAGGTCCTAAGTCGTGATGCAAGCAAACTCCTTTGATTTTAATCTGTTTATTGTTTAGGATAAATCCTTTTTCTAAATCAAATCTAAAATCACGGATTCCGAAATTCGTTTTATAGGAATCAATAACTTTCTCATTTACAAAAACCTCTGTAACTGCTGTATAGAGTTCTGGCTTTTCTACCGACCATAAAGCCGGATTTTGAATTTCAAAATCTTGTTCTATAAAAAGACTATTCGTTTCGGTAACAACAACCTCTTGTTGAGCCGTTTCTATTTTTTCATCTTCTTTGTAAATTGTAGTAGAAACTGTTATTTTTTTAGCCTCTTTATTTTGATTTCTAATCGTCGTTTCTATATGAACTTTCGCTTTTTCACTACTAACTTGTGATGTCGTAATATGTGTTCCGTTCTCTGCAACATGAACCTTATCCGTAATTTGAAGCCACACATTTCGGTAAATTCCAGAACCCGAATACCAACGCGAATTGGGTTGTTTTGAATTGTCAACTTTTACCAAAATTTCGTTGTTTGTTTCACCAAAATTTAAGTAAGGAGACAAATCGTACTGAAATCCGATATATCCATTAGGTCGTTTTCCTATATAATGACCGTTTATCCAAACCTCGCTATTACAGTACACTCCATCAAAAATGACAGAAACGATTTTGTTTCGATCGCTTTCTTTTATTTTGAATGTTTTTTTATACCACCCCAAACCGCCGTTTAAAGCTCCTCCTCCGTAACCCGCCGGACTTTTTTCATCAAATTTTCCTTCGATGCTCCAATCATGAGGTAAGTCTAAATTTTTCCAAACCGTGGTTTTTCCTATAGTATCTTTATCATTTATACTATCGTTTAAATGAAAACTCCATTCTTCATTAAATGAAATCTTACGGTTATCAAATTGATCTTGCTTTTTGTTTTTACATGAAAATAAAGTTAAAGCAAAAATACAAGTGCCTAGTAACCATGACTGCTGAAGAGATACAATTTTAAAGAATTTGAGTTTCATACTATTAATTTATAATTAAACCAACCGGCAAAATTGTTTCGCCGGCGGTTAAATATAAGTCTTAAATTAAAATAAAAGTCCTTTTATTAGTTGCTCAAAACAAAATGAAAAACCATGTATTCACTCTTAGCCGGATCGCGTTTTCCAAACCAAATATCTGTAACTACATTTCCTGTTTTAGCCGTTTTTATAATTTTCCATTGATTATTCTCTGTAGTTGAAACTGTTGCCCAAGAACTACCAATTGGAAATGTTGGCGTAATACCTGTAAATGTGATTACATTAGTTCCATCTGTACTTGTAGTAAAAGTTCCTGAAGCTGTTTTTCCGGTGCTGTCTACAGTGGTTACAGTTCCATTTTCGGAAAAGCTAATTTTATTATTAACAACAGTAGCCTGATCTGCGGCAACATACCCTGTCCATCCAGCTGCTTCGTAATCTGCAACCGAATTCCAATTATTTAAAAATGCACCTTCTAAATCGGTCCAGTTAAAAGGAGTGTCTTTACTTAAATGCCATGTTTTTGTGCTAGTCGTGGTAGTTGATAATAAATCACCAACACTTCCTCCATCTAAATCAATTTCTGGATTTGGATCTGGTGTATCTGATGGTACCCAATTATCACTGTAATCTTTAGAAATGAAATTATAAACAAGAAGGGCTGGAGTTTCGCATTTATCTCTTACTACTCCAATTTGCATCGTATTTTCGGTTAATGATAATATTTTAAGATTTGTTGACCAATTACTTGCACAACCATCTTTACCAGCATCGTGCAAAATTGTCGCTCCAGTAAGTGTTATTGTTTTATTTGTTGTATCTAAAAAATAAGTACCTGATTCTTTTTTTCCTAACATCTTATGATCGGTGGTTATCAAAGCACCTCCAGATAGACTAAAAGTCATGCTTCCATAATCGCCTTGTGGCATAAGCCATTCATTGCCTTTCCACTCGGGACTCCAATTCCAACAATCCGTACCATAACAACCATTATCTCCTCCTTCAAGCCAACCATTATCCATTCCATAAAAGAATTGTGGTCCGGCAAAGAATTTTGAAACTCCTTCTGCATTTAAATCTAGATACCATATTTTAGATTTGCCAACTCCTCCGGATAGCGCTGTCCAAAGTGGATCATCTACATAACTTAAATTATCTTGTGCAACCGTAATGGTCACGGGATCTAATTCTACAAGTCCGCCACCCGTTACCGCTGTGATTTTGATAGTGTAATTTCCTTTAAAAGCATATTGTACTTTTACTTCTGCCTTATCTGATTTTCCGGTTCCATAATCCCAATTTAAAATCACTCCGGGTGTCGTATTTTTCAAAATCACGGTATTACCTCCCGGATCTGCAGCTAAATCCTGAGTGATTTCATAATGTATATCCGATTTATCTGTCACACCATCCAAAGAGTAAGTGTCTGGAGCACATGAAGACACCAGCAGTGCGAGTACCCAACATGTTGTAAGTATTAATTTTATCTTTTTCATTGCTTTGTTTTTTAGTTAAGTTACCAACCCGCATTTTGTTTTATAACTCCATTTGACAATGTGATTTGCGTATTTGGAATCTGAATCAATCCATTAGTTTTTTGGACATTAGCAGCCGTTATAGTTTTTGTTGCTGGAGTTCCCCCGTTTAATAAGGTTGTTGTTTCTGCTATTGTAGAGGACGCTTTTGTAATTCCTTGACGCAATAAATCATAATATCTGATACCTTCTAACGCAAACTCTAAATGTCTTTCATTCATGATATTGTCCATATTCACAGGCAATGAAGTAAATGCTGACTTATAAGCTCTTTGTCTTACTTGATCAAAATAAGCCTGCGCACTTCCGCTACCCAATTCGGCTGCCATTAGTAAAACATCTGCATATCTTATTACTACATAATCTTGGTACTGACTTATATCCCAAAACTGACTTCCCATGTTTAAAGGCATATCAACTCCATTTTCATCAACCATTGGTGCGTATTTTTTATTATAATAACCAGTGTATTCTCTTTGATTATTTATTTTATCAAAAGCGATGTTTTCTTCGTTAATCCCTATTATTGTTGATAGACGTCTGGTATCATTATCTGAATAAGCATCGTATAATTTAGAATTTACAGTAACACCCCACCCGCGGCCGTACGGATATGACGAATATTCTCTCATACCAAACATTAACAACCAATGGTTTCCATCTGTATTCCCATTATAATCACTGGTATAAGTATATTTTATTGAGAATACGATTTCTTTATTATCCTCTCCTGCGTAATCATCTACTGATGCTGCTGGCCAAAGTGTTGCGAAATCATCTAACAATCCATGTCCACTTGAAGCAATAACATCTTCTAAATGGGTTAAGGCTTGAGCTTTGGTAACCACTCCTGCTAAATCCGATTTTCCGTAATATCCGGTGTAATACAAATAGACTCTTCCTAATAAAGATTTTGCCGCCCATTTGGTAATTCTTCCGCTCTCGACAGAATTGTAGGCTGCGGTAGGCAAATTATTGGCTGCAAAAACCAAATCTTCAGCAATAACTTTGTACACTTCTTCTGGAGTTGCTTGAGGTACATTTTCAGTAGTTGGAACTGTTACTAAAGGAATATTTCCCCATAAACGAACCATTTCGAAATAAAGATAAGCTCTGATGAATCGGGTTTCAGACTCGTAAGTATTTCTTAAAGTTGTATTACCACCCCATTCTATTTGATCCATTTTTGACAAAAAAACATTACAACGGTACAGTGCTTTATAATACGCAATCCAGTTGGTATTCAGCATATCTACATCCGCAGGAGAACGTGTAATATCAAACTCATCAATAGCTGCATAATTGTACCCATCAGAATTACCTGTTCCTCCAAAACAATCATCAGACATTATTTCGGTAATTACCGGAACTCCCATTCCGGAAGCTCCTGTTGCGACCTGCATCCCATCATAGCATCCTACTAGGGCAGCATAAGCATCGTCTGTGTTTTTATAAAAATTTGTATCTGTAAGTTGTGTCAAAGGTTCTGTTTCTAAACTACATGAGCCCAAAGTCAATAAACTCAAACAGAAAATATATAAATATGTCTTTTTCATTTTTTTATGTATTAAAGTTTAACGTTTAGACCCAACATAAAAGTTCTTGGTCTTGGGTAATAACCTACATCAACTCCTGATGAAAATCTTTGATCATTGTTAGAAGAACCAAATCCAATTTCTGGATCCATCCCGTCATATTTTGTAAACGTATACAAATTCAAAATCGAGAAATAAAGTCGAAACTGACTAGCAAAGAATGGTTTTGACTGCTTCATTTTGGCAAAATCATACCCTAGGGTTACCGTATTAATTCTTAAAAAGTCTCCGTCTTGAATATATAAATCTGAAAATTGTGTGAAGTTTCTATTGTCTTCGGTAACTCTTGGCATTGTGTTAGATGAACCTTCTCCGTGCCAACGACTTAATATGGCCGAAGTATAATTGCCATATGCTCCCGACTGATTTCTATACGATTGTACGATTTGATTTCCTGCAACACCATTTGTATTGATGAAAAAATCAAAAGCTTTATAACTAGCTGTGAACGAAAATCCGTAAGTAAAGTCTGGATTTGGATCTCCGATTTTTGTTTTATCCTGAGCATCAATTTTATCATCGCCGTTGGTATTCACATAAATCAAATCACCGGGAGCCGCATTTGGTTGTAAAACCACTCCAGAAGGAGACGTATAATTGTTAATTTGTTCTTGATTTTGAAAAACGCCTCCGGTTTTATATCCCCAAAAATACCCTAACGGATACCCATTTTGTGCTCTGTAAAACTCTCCTGCATTATCATAAAGCTCATTACTCAACCCATGAATAATGCCATCAGCATTCGGAATTTCACCTACTGTATTTTTATTGTAAGCACCATTAGCGCTAATAGTATAGTTAAAATCACCAACTTTATTTTGGTAACTCAAAGCTAACTCAACCCCTTGGTTCACCACATCTCCCCCATTAATAAATGGCGCATCTGCTCCTGCTGTGGCTAAAATTGGAGCTAAAATCAACCAATCTTTATTGGTTTTTTTATACCAATCAAAATTCACACTAAGTGCATTGTTAAAAAATCTGGCATCTAACCCAAGGTCTATTTGCTCTGAAGTTTCCCATTTCAAATCAGGATTGGCAATATTTTGCGGGTAAGCTCCTGGAGTAAGGACTCCTTCTTCATTTCCAAAACTATAATTGGTAGTATTTGACTTTATTAAAGATAAAAATTGAAATGAACGAATACTTTGATTTCCTACTTGCCCCCAACTTCCTCTTAATTTAAGAAAGCTGATTCCTTTTGAATCTTTTAAAAAATCTTCGTTAGATAGTACCCAACCCGCAGAAACTGAAGGAAAATATCCCCATTGATTTCCTTCGGCAAATTTTGAAGATCCGTCTGCTCTAAAAGTGGCATTTAATAAATACTTTTCTTTGTAATTGTAATTTAACCTTCCAAAATAAGACATCAATCTGTTTTCAAACCTATCTCCACTAACAGACATTCTTGCACCATCTTTATTGGTAGTATTATCAAGCCAAGCATGCTCTAAATCGTTAAAAACAGAATCAGCATTTGCAGCTTCAATTGACGTTGAATCATATTTAATGAATGTAGAACCAACCATGGTTTCAAAACGATGATTTTCACCTACATTAAATTTATAAGTCAGCAAATTATCCCAGTTGATGCTTTTACTTTTAAACATATTCTGATTAACTCTGTCAAAAGCATTGTTCGCATAAATAGACAAACGGTAAACAGGAGAATACGAATGTCCTTCGCTTACATTGTAATCTAAACCTAAAGTGGTTCTAAAAGTTAGATTGGTCAATGGCTGAATTTGCAAATAAACATTCCCTAATAATTTTTGATTATTACTTTCATTTTGGTTATTGTAAACCATTAAAGCATAAGGATTTGACATTCCCGATAACCAAGGAACCGTATCATTAGAACTGTCATAATAGTTTCCATCAGCATCATACATAGGTAATAATGGTGTTACCTGAAAAGCACTTCTCAATGAGTTGTTGTATTGGTTACCAACCCCAATACCGTTTCTATCGATATACGCAAAACTTAAATTTTCACCAATAGTCAATACATCTTTATAAAGTTTGTGCTCAGAATTAATTCTGAAATTATAACGCTCATAATTCGATAAATCTTTCCCTCCTACAATTCCTTCTTGACCTAAATAAGATAATGAAGTTGAATAAACCGAAGCTTCCGAAGCTCCAGATGCGCCAAATGAGAAATTTTTGGTAGCCGCATTATCTTCTAACATTTGATCCATCCAGTTTGTACCCGAACCCATTGCAGCAATTTCATTGTTTGTAAAATAAGGATTCTTACCTGAGTTTAAAGCCGCTTCATTTAAAATAATACCGTATTCTTTAGCATCCAATAAATCCACTTTTCGAGCTACAGATTGTATACCGTAATACTGATCAAAAGTTATTTGTCCCGGTGATCCTCGTTTACCTTTTTTAGTAGTCACCAAAACAACTCCATTAGAAGCCTGAGAACCATAAATGGCTGCTGAAGCCGCATCTTTTAAAACTGAAATAGATTCAATATCCGAGTTATTCAAATAAGAAATATCTCCCGTAAGAATTCCATCAACCACATAAAGCGGCGTACTTCCTGCAGTTGAACCAACTCCTCTAATAACTACATTTAAATTTTCACCTGGTTGCCCAGAGGTAGATGTAATTTGTATACCCGCTGCTTGTCCTTGTAAACCTTGAAGCGCGTTGACAGTATTGGTTTTAGTCAAATTTTCACCACTAACTTGAACCACAGCATTGGTAACTGTATTTTTCTTTTGTGTCCCATACCCAATCACGACAATTTCCTGCAATTGAGCCGCCTCTTCTTGTAATGAAACCGAAATGTTTTTTTGAGTTCCGACTGTTATAGCCTGTGTTTTAAAGCCCATAAAACTCACTTTTACCACATCGCCTTGTTTGGCTTGTATGGTAAATTTTCCATCAAAATCGGTAACGGTACTCGCATTCGAACCTTCCACTAAAATAGAAGCGCCCGGAACAGCCATACCATCTGTTGCCGAAGTAACTGTACCGCTGAGTTCCTGCCTCTTCTCCTGAGCAAACCCGAATTGCAGCCACATCGTACTTAACAAAACAACCACAATAAATTGCCATTTCGCAGTTGTTAAACACGTTTTACTTTTCATAAAATTTTAATTATTTGGTTAATTATTGTTAATGCTAAAACTTTTCTGGTTATTAAAAGGATAAAAGTTCTGTTTGTTTTACTGATTGAACTGTTACATTCATTTCGAACAAACACTCGTATATTATTTATGAATTCCGTTTTAGCTATAAATTTAAAAAACTGAATTACAGTAATTTATATGTTTTATTTTAAGAAAAAATTAATTCGAACAACTTAAAGTCAAAAAAACTTTAAGGATATAGTAATTATGACTACAAGTTTACATTTTATTTTTTAATTTAGCAAAAAATTAGAAATTATTTTAAACATTACATTTTTTTAAAATCATTTTTTTGGCAATACTTTAATATTTAAAAAGATTAAGACCGAAAAAGTTATTTTTTCTCAAAGAACAAAATGATTTTATAAGATTTTACATCAATTTTAACATTTTCTAACTTTTTTAAACAAATAAAACCTTGAGTTGAAGTCTAATACGCATAATTCTATTTATTTTGCCAAAAAAACATTTTACATTGGAAAAAATTGATGCCCAACGAATTGCCCAATCCGATAATTCGGCCATTGATGCCATTTCTATTGATTGCGTCATCTTTGGTTTTAACAAAGGCACCCTCGAAGTGCTATTGGTACAACATGCTCAAGGCGACAGCAAAGGAGAATGGGGACTTCCTGGTGGCTGGATAAACAAAGACGAAAGCATTGATAATGCGGCAAGCCGACTCTTGGAAGAACTTACCGGCTTGGAAAATGTTTTTTTAGAACAATTGAAAGTTTTTGGCGACCCGAAGCGTGTTCCAAACCGCAGAGTTTTAACCATTGGTTACTACGCCCTTATCAAACATGAAGAGGATGACTTACGTGCCAGCTTGGTTTTAACCGACGCCAAATGGTTCAAAATAAAAGACATTCCGCAATTGATTTTTGACCACAACGAAATCATTAATTACAGTCTCAAACACTTACAACAACGTGTGCGGCAAGCGCCTATTGGTTTCAATCTTTTGCCCGAAAAATTTACCTTACTGCAACTCATGCACTTATACGAGGAAATTTTAGGTATCGAAATGAACAAACCCAATTTTAGACGTAAAATTTTAAACATGAAATTGCTGGTTGCCTTAAACGAAAAACAACAAGATGTTTCGCATAGAGCCGCGCAACTTTATAAATTTGATGCCAAGATTTACAAAAAACTAACCGAAAAAGGATTCAATTTCGAATTTTAAAAAGTCTTGATTTAGCATTTCTGTTCTTCTCGGTTTCAACAATACGGCATCGCACTTAAATAATCCAAAAACTTGCGTTATCTTTGCCAATTGAAAAGCGTTTAAATCACTGTTGCTGTGCTATTCGCTTTACTTAAACAAAGTATACTCGTTTAGAGATTTGACCTTAAATTGAATATGAAAAAGATTCGTAATTTTTGCATTATTGCACACATTGACCATGGTAAAAGTACTTTGGCTGATCGATTATTAGGCGCTACACAAACCGTAACTGCCCGCGAAGAAAAAGCGCAGTTACTTGACAATATGGATTTGGAACGTGAACGTGGAATTACTATAAAAAGCCACGCCATCCAAATGGAATATAAATACCAAGGTGAAGATTATATCTTAAATTTAATTGATACTCCCGGACACGTTGATTTTTCATACGAAGTTTCGAGATCTATTGCGGCTTGCGAAGGCGCACTTTTAATTGTAGATGCCGCACAAAGCATCCAAGCGCAAACCATTTCTAATTTATATTTGGCTCTAGAAAATGACTTGGAAATTATTCCGGTTTTGAATAAAGTAGATTTACCAAGTGCTAATCCTGAAGAAGTTAGCGATGATATTATTGATTTATTGG
The DNA here is from genome assembly GCF_016522065.1 of Flavobacterium agrisoli. Taxonomy (GTDB): domain Bacteria; phylum Bacteroidota; class Bacteroidia; order Flavobacteriales; family Flavobacteriaceae; genus Flavobacterium; species Flavobacterium agrisoli. Next base: position 259,908 of record NZ_JAEHFV010000002.1, read on the forward strand.
GTTGTAAACTAGAAGATATTATTCACGCATCGGGAAAAACAGGTTTCGGTGTCGAAAATATTTTGGCTGCAATTATCGAAAAAATCCCCCCTCCAAAAGGAAATCCAGAAGAACCTCTACAAGCTTTGATTTTCGATTCGCATTACAATCCGTTTCGCGGAATTGAAGTTATTTTTAGAGTCGTAAATGGCGAAATTAAAAAAGGTCAAAAAATAAAATTTATGGCAACCGGCAACGAATATTTTGCCGATGAAGTAGGAACACTTAAATTAAATCAAGTACCTAAAAATGTCATTTCTACAGGAGATGTAGGTTATTTGATTTCGGGTATTAAAGAAGCTAAAGAAGTAAAAGTAGGAGATACCATTACCGATGCAAAAGTGCCTACTACCAATATGATTACAGGGTTTGAAGATGTAAAACCAATGGTATTTGCCGGAATTTATCCCGTTGACACCGAAGACTTTGAAGACCTACGCGCTTCGATGGAAAAACTACAATTAAACGATGCTTCATTGGTTTTTACGGCTGAAAGTTCGGCTGCTTTAGGTTTTGGTTTCCGTTGCGGATTTTTAGGAATGCTTCACATGGAAATCATTCAGGAACGCTTGGAACGCGAATTTGATATGACGGTAATCACAACGGTTCCCAACGTTTCGTATTTGGCCTACACCAAAAAAGAACCCGAAAAAGCCATCATTGTTAACAATCCGTCCGACTTACCGGAACCTTCAAAACTGGATCGTGTTGAAGAACCTTATATCAAAGCAACCATCATCACCAAATCTGATTTTGTGGGGAACGTAATGAGTTTGTGTATCGAAAAACGTGGTTTAATCACCAACCAAACTTATTTAACCACCGAACGAGTGGAATTGAATTTTGACATGCCATTGGCCGAAATTGTATTCGATTTTTACGACCGACTTAAAACCGTTTCTAAAGGTTATGCTTCTTTTGATTATTCGCCAATCGGAATGCGAACTTCTAAATTGGTTAAATTAGATGTATTGTTAAACGCTCAAAATGTGGATGCTTTATCCGCTTTAATTCACGAAGACAATGCGTATACTATCGGTAAAAAAATGACCGAAAAACTTCGCGAATTAATTCCGAGACAGCAATTTGACATTCCTATTCAGGCAGCAATTGGAGCAAAAATTATTGCCCGAGAAACTATTAAAGCGCTACGAAAAGACGTTACCGCCAAATGTTACGGTGGTGATATTTCGCGTAAACGTAAATTATTGGAAAAACAGAAAAAAGGTAAAAAACGAATGAGACAAGTAGGAAATGTCGAAATTCCACAAGAAGCCTTTATGGCCGTTTTGAAATTGAACGACTAATTTTTTATCTAAAAACAGAAAAAAGAGTCCTAATATAAGACCAACCCTGATGAATTAAAATTCGTCAGGGTTTTTTATTACAAAAAAATAAACAAGAAATAACTTAAAATTAAGTAAATTTATGTTGAATGTAAGGTTTTTTTTATATAAGTTTGCAGTGTGTTTTTATTAAGAAAAATCAACGTTCGAACACAAAAACAACCAAATAATTTTAAACACAAATTTTATGAAAAAGAGTATTATTACAACAGTTTTATCTTTATTTACTTTTTGTTTTGCCAATGCGCAACAAGCAGAAATCGATTCTGAAATGCACAGTGCAAAAGGAGTAACTTTTCAACAAGGCGATATGTTTCTTGAAGGTTCTATCAAAATTAGTACTGGTGGTGAAACCGATTTTTACGCTATCAATCCTAAATTTGGATACTTATTAAGTGACAAATTAGCAGTTGGAGGACAAATAAGTTTTTCAAGTTTGAAAGACGAATCAGATGATTCAAAAACCAATGTATTCGGAATTGGCGCTTTTGCTAGATATTATTTCTTAGAATTAGACCAAAAACGTTTCAAAGCTTATGCTGAAGCAGGTTTAGGTTACGGAAGAAATCAATACGAAGTTGCTGGAATTAAAGACAACAACAACAGCATTACAGCTGATATTAACGTAGGATTAAACTACTTTATTACCAAAAATTTAGCAGCAACTTTTGTGTTAGCAAACGTACTTTCTTATAACAATGTTTCTCCAGAAAACGGGCCATCGGCTAACACTTTTGAAATGAACATCAACTTATTTGAAAATATTTTTGACCAACCTCAATTCGGTCTTTTATACAAATTCTAATAATTACAGTTTTTTAATTATACTGAGACAGTCCTTAACCGGCTGTCTTTTTTTATTTCGGCAAACCAAAAAGTTAAAGTTACATTTCTTTGTACCTTTGCATCGAAAATAAAACGATTATGATAGAAGACAAAAATCCACAACGAACCAGCATAGCACAATTGGGCGAATTCGGTTTAATAACCCATTTGACTAAAGATTTCGACATCAAACAACCTTCGACATTCAAAAGCATTGGTGATGACGCGGCTGTTTTGGATTTTAAAGACAAAAAAACCGTTGTTTCGACCGATTTATTAATTGAAGGCGTCCATTTTGATTTGGCGTATATGCCCTTGAAACATTTAGGATACAAAGCCGTTGTCGTTAATGTCTCGGATATTTGTGCCATGAATGCCAAACCTACTCAAATTACGGTGTCTATAGCTGTTTCTAATCGTTTCCCATTGGAAGCGTTAGAGGAATTGTATGTTGGAATTGCCTTGGCTGCAAAAGAATATAATGTTGATGTGGTTGGCGGCGATACGACCTCATCGCAAAAAGGACTAATTATAAGTATCACCGCAATAGGTGAAGCAGATGCTGAAGAAATTACATACCGAGACGGTGCTAAAAAAACCGACTTATTAGTAGTTACCGGCGATTTAGGTGCGGCATATATGGGTTTGCAGGTCTTAGAAAGAGAAAAACAAGTTTTTCAGGTAAACCCGAATTCGCAACCCGATTTAGACCTTTATACTTATTTAATCGAAAGACAATTAAAACCCGAAGCCCGAAAAGATGTTCGCACCTTATTACACGCTTTAGAAATAAAACCCACATCGATGATAGATATTTCGGATGGATTGTCGTCAGAAATCATTCATATCTGCAAACAATCAAAAGTAGGGTGTAATTTATACGAAGACAAACTTCCGTTAGACCCCCAATTTATTTCTACTTGCGAAGAATTTAATATTGATAGTACCACGGTTGCTATTAATGGTGGAGAAGATTACGAACTTTTATTTACTATCGATATTAACGATTTTGATAAAATAAAAGGAAACCCACATTTTTCGGTCATTGGACACATGTGCGAAGAGTCAGAAGGAATTCATCTTATTACCAGAGCGGATACCAAAATTGCTTTAAAAGCGCGAGGCTGGAATGCTTTGCAGGAAGAATAGAAAAAGAACTAAAGCGGCATTATTTACATGTCGCTTTTGTTTATATAAATCCTTTTGATTTGGCTGCTTGCACTAAATCGGCATCGAGACCTGATTTTATATCAAAAATTTGTTTTAAATCCTGTAGACGTCTGTTAATAGCGGCGGTTGAAATCGGAATATATTCCGCAAAATCACCCAAAGGCGTTCCTTTAGATAAATGAAATAAAATCTCCCTATCAAACTGATCCAACTCGATAGTAATATTTTGAGAGCGTTCTAAAATTTTCAAAACCGACTCACTATAGTACAATTCATTGTTAATTACTTTATTAAAAGCCAAAAGCAATTCATCAAAAGTCAAATCGTTTTTAATGATTAAGCCTAACGGATTTATTTCCCTGATAAAAGTTTTAATTTTCAATAATTCGGTAAACATTGTCAGCAAAACTACTTTACAATTGGGCATTTTTTGCAATATCAATTTTGCTACATCGGCACCCGAGTATAAATTCATTTCTTCAAAAGCCGGCATGCTAATATCTAAAAAAGCAATATCAAACGGCGCACGAGAGTTAGTGATAATCTTATAGGCCGACTCACAATCTTTAGCCTGTACAATTTCGAACTCAAATTCCTCAGGCTTGTAGCGCGTTATAGCATTTTTATATCCTTCGATAATAAAAGGGTGGTCATCCACTATAAGAATCCTTTTATTTTGGGTTTCTAAAACTGTTTTTTGAGACATTTTTGGTGGTATTTTTATTCATTTTGAGTATACAGCGGAAAAACAATTTCTAAAACAGTTCCATTAACATCTGAATCTATTGATAGGGTTCCTAAACACTCTTTAGTTCGATAGGCAATGTTTTGCAGTCCAATTCCTTTTTTAGCTTGATTTACTTTGAAACCCACGCCATTATCCGAAATTATAACATACAAATGATCTTCAAAAGCTTTGATTACAACTTTAATTTCGGTGGCTTTGGCGTACTTATTACAGTTTTGCAATGCTTCCTGAATAATTCGGTACACATTAATTTTTTTGGCATTATCTACCAATTCCCACTTAATTTTGCGATCAATTTTAACAACCAGGTGGCTTTGAAAATTCCGTTTTTGATCTTCAAATAATTTATCCAGTATGGCTACGAAGTTATTAATTAATTCCGACTTCTCTTTGTTCAAATCATGCGAAATTTCACGAATATCTTGTTCAATGACCTTAAGTTCTTGCAAATAAATATCTCGTTGTTTGGCCGCTTGTTCATCATTCATGCTATTCAAGCTATCCAAACTCATACGCAAACCAAACATTCGACTCAAAACTCCGTCGTGAAGTTCTTGTGCTACTCGCTTTTTTTCTTTTATACGAATAGCTTCAATTTGGTTTTGTTGCTGAATCATTAAGTTGTAAATCGATTCATTTGCTAATTGTTGCTGCTGTTTGAAAACCAATTCTCTATTTCGGATTTGTTGGGTTTTATACACATAAAAAAACAATCCTATTAAACACAAAACGGTAAAAATGTAAAACAAGGTTCTGTTTTGTAAATTCAGCGCCTCATTTTCATTAATAACCTGATCGGTTTCGTATTCAATTCGGGTAAATTTATCACCAATTACGCGTTCGGCTTTTTGCAAACTGTCGTTTATCCGAATGTATTCTTTAGAATAAGAAACTGCTTTTTTAGGTTCTAAAACCGAAAGCTGTTTTAAAGCCACCAAAACATTTCGTTCATTTTTAGAAGAACGTGCTGTTTTCAAGGCTTCTTTTAACAACACAATCCCTTTAGTATTTTCGTTTTGAGCCACGTAATATTCGGATAAATGCAATTTACTCACAATAATCCCTGCCGTTAAATTTAAACTATCTCTGATTTTTAACGCGTCATAATATAACTCAGGCAGATTTTGATTTTTTTGAAGTTTAAATTGGGCAAAAGCATAATTATCCAACAACATAGCATACAAGCTTGGTTTTTGGCTTTTTAAATTTATTTGCGAAAGTCCGTTGTTAAAAGCAGCTTCGGCATTTTCATAATCTTTTTTATTTAAATAAACCGCACCAATATTATTTAAAGAAGTTGCCTTTGATTGAAATTCAATTGGAATTACTTTGGGATCAATAGCTTTAATGGCTTTTTGATGAAATTCTAACGATTTGTCATACTCACCCATTTCATTATAAAGCACACCTAATAAATTATAAGCTTCGTACAAAATACCACTATCCTTATTCTTATTGGTTCTTAGAGCACTAAAAACATTCTTTTCTGCCCCGTAATAATCCCCTTCACTAAATTGTAATGAAGCCTTATTCAATTTAACTTGTGATAATCTTTTAATATCGTTTCTTAACGAATATATTTTTTCTGATTTAAAATAATAGATAAAAGCACTATCAGCTATAGATTGTTTTCGATAATAATCTCCCAAATAATCATAAGCCTTAGAAATTGCGGCTGAATCCTTTTTCACAATAGCCTCATCCAATACTAAATGCACCGTTTTCTTATATTTGTTCCAACTGCCCATATTATAATAGCGATTGGCAACTTTAAACAAATTAACACGATGTAGCGAATCATTAGGTTGATCAAGAATTACCTCTAATGCTTTTTGATTATAAATTTCTTTCTCGCTTAGGGACAAATTATATTTATTTGCTAATTCTAAATAAATACTAAGACTATCATCCGAAATACTAAAATCATCTTCTAAAGACTTTTTTTTAGTACAAGCAGCAAGCAAAATGAAAATTAAGAATAGATAAAAATTGGGATGTTTCAATCAAAATTCAATTAGATTCTTAAACAAAGTTAAGACATAAAAAAAGGCTATCAAAAAATTGATAGCCAAAGTATTATATTTTATAAATTTAATTAATCTACTTTACGATCTTGTCCGACAGATTGATTACCGTTAATATCAACTTTACGATCCTGACCTACAGATTGATTACCATTAATATCTACCTTGCGATCTTGTCCCACAGATTGATTACCATTAATATCGATTGAAGAAGTTGTATTTACTGCTAAATTTTTAGAAGTTACTTCTGGAGCAATTGAAGAAGTTAATACCATTACTGAAGCTAAAAGACCGATTGTTAAGAATGATTTTTTCATGATTTGTGGGTTTTATGTTTTAATATTTTTTTACTAATTTTTGACCTACTGTTTGTAAATATTGGTGTAAAACTAAAACCTAAATCACTATTTTTTGATACGAAAAAACCGCTTTATGGTACAATAACCTTTTACAATAGCGTGCGTATATTAATACTATGTAAAATGTTAAATTTTAAAATTCTATATAATTTTCGCCCGAAAAACGTGCAATAATCGTTTCAATATTAACGCGGTATGACTTTGAAAAAGGAATTTTCCGTGTGGTATTTCGCAAAGTACACAACTTACTGCCCGTGTGAATTCGGGATATAAAATTGCTGTTAATTAAAAAGCTATTGTGAATGCGATAAAACGGATCTTGTAATAAATTTTCAAAATGTTTTAACGTTTTAAAAGCGGTTATCATTTCGCCAGAAAGCAAATAAATATCAGTTGAATTATTATCGGCCTGAAAATACAGCACTTCTTCGGCGCGTAAATAACGATAATCTCCGTATGATTTGACACATAAAACCAACGCTTTATTAATCGAGTTGGTGCTTGATATAAAATCGGTATCACTTTCAACCAAAAGTCGGTTCGATTTTTGGGCAACCGCATCATGCCAATTGTCTCTGGTGATAGGAAGTATGGCTTTTATAAAATTATTTTTCTGAATCGGTTTTAACAAATAACCCGAAACATGATAATGTATGGCCTCAAATGCATGACTTTTTGAGCGAGACATTACAATTATTTTGGGCATAACCGTTAGGTATTTGTACAAAATGTTGATAAACGCTAACGACAGTCCGTTTTCTTTATTTTTAGAATCAATTCCTAACAGAATTAGTTTTGGTCGGTGTTCCAAAATTAAGTCCAATCCCTTTTGAGCATTTTCGGCTGCGGCAACAAATAGCAATTCCTGAAAATCATCGCCTATTTCCTTTATTTGCGCAACAGTTTCTGTACAATCGTCTACTATAACATACGTAATTCCGTTCATCGTAATTCTTCCAATTTAGAGATGAAATCCATAAAATTACAAGGAAATACAAAAAACGAACTATTTAATTCAAAAAAAATAATCAGACTTTAAACTATTTGTTTTTTTATCTCATTTCTTTTCTATTTTTACCCAAAAAACCTACTATGAAAAAAATTACTTTTATTACTTTATTCCTACTTTTTGTCAGCCCAGTCTTTTGCCAAACAAGCGAAGTAACAATTGCCAAAAAAAATGAGCTTAAACTAAATGCAGCTTTTTTGTTAGGCGGTGTATTTGAGGCTAGTTATGAACGAATTCTCAGTGAAGAATCTGCTTTTGGTGCATCCATTTACATACCACTAGAAACCGATTATGATCAATATACAAAATTCAATTTAACCCCATATTATCGTTATTATTTTGGAAAAAAAGTAGCTGCCGGATTTTTCTTTGAAGGTTTTGGCTCCTTAAACACCTATCAAGATTATTTTTATAATGAGAATTCCAATATAGAACATGTTACCAATACCGATTTTGCTTTGGGATTTGGAATTGGCTCTAAATGGATTACCAAAAAAGGGTTTTTATTTGAAATTAATGGCGGTTTAGGTCGCAATTTATTTAATAGTAAAGATACCGATTATCAATTGGTGGGCAGAGGTGGGATATCTGTGGGATATCGTTTTTAATAACGTAAAAAGCCAAACTCTTACAATTTTAGAGTTTGGCTTTTCTATTTTAATTTTTTCGAAAATTACATTTTCATCAACCAGTTTTTCATAGCAACTTCGCTTTCGATAATATTCTTTAATTCGGTTATGTTCACGCGATCTTGTTTCATGGTGTCTCTATGACGAATGGTAACCGTTTGGTCTTCCATTGTTTGATGATCAACCGTAATACAAAACGGAGTTCCTAGCGCATCTTGACGTCTGTAACGTCGGCCAACAGCATCTTTTTCATCATAAGACACATTAAAATCCCATTTTAAGTCGGCTATAATTTTATGTGCAATTTCGGGCAAACCATCTTTTTTTACCAAAGGTAAAATTGCTGCTTTGGTAGGAGCTAAAACGGCTGGAAGTTTTAAAACCGTTCTAGAAGAACCGTCTTCTAAAACCTCATCCTGTAACGAAGTAGCAAAAACGGCCAAGAACATTCTATCTAAACCAACGGAAGTTTCTACTACATACGGCACATAATTTTCGTTTAGTTCTGGGTCAAAATATTGTAATTTTCGACCAGAATATTGTTCGTGTGCCTTTAAATCAAAATCGGTTCTAGAGTGAATTCCTTCCAGTTCTTTAAATCCAAAAGGAAAATCGAATTCAATATCTGCTGCAGCATTTGCGTAATGCGCTAATTTTTCGTGATCATGAAAACGGTATTTGTTTTCACCCAAACCTAAAGACAAATGCCATTTTAAACGTGTTTCTTTCCAATGCTCGTACCATTTGATTTCTTCGCCTGGACGCACAAAAAATTGCATTTCCATTTGTTCAAATTCACGCATACGGAAAATAAATTGTCTGGCAACAATTTCATTTCTAAAGGCTTTACCGGTTTGCGCAATTCCAAAAGGTACTTTCATACGACCTGATTTTTGCACATTCAAAAAGTTTACAAAAATACCTTGAGCGGTTTCGGGACGCAAGTATAAATCCATTGCTGAATCGGCAGAAGCACCTAATTTGGTTCCAAACATCAAGTTAAACTGACGAACCTCTGTCCAATTTTTCGAACCAGACTCTGGACAAGCAATTTCCAGTTCTTCAATTAGTAGTTTAACATCCGCCAAATCTTCATTTTCGAGCGAACGCGCCATACGTTCTAAAATCGCTCTTTGCTTCGACTTGTATTCCATCACACGTGCATTGGTTGTCACAAACTCTTGTTCGTTAAATGCTTCACCAAAACGTGCTTTGGCTTTATCTATTTCTTTTTGCGCTTTTTGATTGAGTTTTTCAGCATAATCTTCAATCAAAACGTCGGCTCTATATCTTCTTTTCGAATCTTTATTATCAATCAAAGGGTCGTTAAAAGCATCTACGTGTCCCGAGGCTTTCCAAGTGGTAGGATGCATCAAAATTGCGGCGTCTAAGCCCACAATATTTTCATTCATCTGAACCATTGCTTTCCACCAATACTCGCGGATGTTCTTTTTCAATTCCACTCCGTTTTGTGCATAATCGTAAACTGCACTTAAACCATCGTATACTTCGCTCGACGGAAAAATAAACCCGTACTCTTTTGCGTGCGAAACTACATTCTTAAATATATCTTCTTGTTTTGCCATAGTGATGCAAAAATATAAAAAGTGTATTTAAAAAAAAGTAAATACATAAAGTTTGATTGATTGTTTGTGTTATTTTTATAGTCAAATTCTTTCAAATTATGTTAAAACAGTTACTCAACCTTTTTTTTCCTCCAATTTGTTGTGGTTGTCATGGATTTTTAAACGAAAACGAAGTGGTCATTTGTACGCATTGCCGACACGAAATGCCTTTAACCCAACATCATTTACGAAAAGAAAATGAAGCATTTAAAACGTTTTATGGAACAATCGACATACAACATGCTTCTGCTTTTCTGTCCTTCCATAAAAAAGGCATTGTACAAGAACTCATTCACCAACTGAAATATAAAAAACAAGAGGAAATTGGCCAAGTTTTAGGTTTTTGGTATGCCGAAGATTTAAAAAAAGTAACACCCGATATTCCTTTCGATACGGTGATTCCGGTGCCGCTTCATCCAAAAAAATTAAAAGAAAGAGGTTACAACCAAGTTGCACGTTTTGGAAAAGCATTGGCTGAAAGTTTGCAATTGGAATACAACGACCAAATTTTATATCGAAAAACCTATGCCAAAACCCAATCGAAAAAAAACCGTTTGGATCGACAAAAAGGCATAAAGGATGCTTTTGATGTTTACCTACGCGTTGAAAACCAAAACAAACATTTTATCCTTGTAGATGATGTTTTAACCACAGGTGCTACACTCGAAGCGTGTGCGCGCTCGTTACTTAAAATTCCCGGAGCCAAAATTAGCGTAGTTTGTATGGCAATGGCCACGACTAATTGACAATCATTTTTTTAGTTTTCTTACGATTTCCATCAAAAACGGTAACAAAATAAATACCCGAAGAAGCCCCAACTAATTGAATGTTTTGAACAAAATTGAGGGTGGGCTCAAATTTTTGTTCGTATACTTTTGAACCCGACTCGTTATAAACCAAAACTTGAATTTCATGAATGGAATCGCTTGAGAATTCGATCATAAAACTTCCATTATTGGGATTGGAATAAATAAGAAATTTATCTTTAGAAAATTCGGGGTTGGCCAAAGTGAAAACTTTGGTAGTCAACACTAACGAAGCCGAGTTTAGAACACCTACATCTGTTACAAATTGATCGCGAATCCCAAATGACCAAGTTCCTTGTGGCTCTTGATTTTTAAATGCTGCAAATGTAGCCGAAGGTTTAACGGTTTGCTTTGTTTTTAAATTACAATTTAAAGAAGTTCCCGAATCATTATAGCTTACATCTAAGGTGTTGTTCACGTTTTCACAACTTCTTTCAAACAAGGCAAGGCGACTTTTTTGCGGATTTTCGATATACGAATCTACATCCGATAAAAAAGTATGTGTTAAATTCATGTTTACTGCTACATCTACAATTAATTCTTCTTTATCTGACTTTGGAACATCAAAAGTAAGTACGGTATAATTTGCAACGCCATCGGGAATTTCTTTAGGAGCTGCAAAAGCATAAGTCTGCGTTTGCGTAGTCACATCATAGCCAATAGCAAACGATTTGCTATTTACAGCATAAAAAATATTTTGGGTGGGTTCGATTAAAAGTCGGCAATCTACACCTTTAATACCGGCTGGTACCGTAATGGTTTGTGAGCCATCATTAGGGGTATTTGAAACCAAAAGCGTATCGAAATTTTGCCCTCCATCGGTAGAAATTTTAATATTGACATTAGATGAACCTGCTAAAGTATTCGTATTATTTACATTCCATGTTATGGTTTGTTGACTTCCGTTAATCCAATTTTCGTTATCACCATTTTGAGAGGTAACCTCAAAGGGACCCATATTGGCATTTACGGTAACCACCATTTCATCGGTATTGGTTTGTGCATTTCCTTGCGAACCATTATCGCGAGCAGTTAAGGTAAAATGAAGCGTTCTGGCTACAGTCGCAACCGATTCCCACGTAGAAGTTAATTTTCCTGCTAACACATTCGCTGCGTTTGGCATGTATCGAATTGGCGTTGCAGAAGGAAGCACCGAACGAAACAAAGGCCCATCTACTTTAGTCGAAATGGCCGTACTTTGCGCTTTTGAAGTGGTTACCGCCGAATCATTTTGCTCCCAAACATACGTTACCGCTGGATTTTCGGAGCCGTTTGAAATCCCTTTTAACACAAAAGCAGTTCCTTTCGGAATCACATAATCTTCACCTGCGTTTACTGCAGGCAGATTAGAAGTAATATTCACATTGCCCAAACAAGTTTTGGTTGCCAGATTGTTTTGAATTTGTTCGATACTTTTGAAGGCAAAATAATCATCGGCATTGTCTTGCACATCATAATCGCCGGTAATTCCGGCATAACCCATAATTGTCGAACCACTTCCTGGCTCAACGCTAACACCCAAACCTTCAATATCATACGAATAGGTGTGATTGGCACCCAATTGATGCCCCATTTCATGTGCAACGAAATCAATATCAAATGTATCTCCTTCCGGTTTGTCATCGGCTGGCGAAGTAAAGGCACTTCCTTTTGCATTTCCATCCGAACTTGAAGTCGGATTTATACAAATACATCCTATACAACCGGCATCTCCTCCTCCTCCCGAAGCACCAAACAAATGCCCCATATCATAATTATCGTTACCAATAGTTTGGGTTAAAGTTTGTTGTAATTCCAAATGCCACGCCCCATTAACTCCTTGATTGGCGTTAGAGTAGGGATCGTTTGATGCATCGGTATACAATAACGCATCATTATTAGCAATCAGGATCAGTTGAACTGCCAAATCCCTATTATAAATTCCGTTAACTCGGGTTAAAGTTGCATTCATTCCTGCCAAAGCTCCTGCTTTCGTTCCGCCAAAATAAGCCGCATATTCTCCGGTACAAGACAAAGCCAAACGAACGGTTTTAAACTGTTTGGCACTCGAACTTACCTTGGCTGTTTGATTGGATAAGTTGTTCGTTTTTCCTTGATCTGTAGTACAAACCAATCCATTGTTTTGTGTGTTACTACCAAAAACGCGGTATATTTTTTCGCCTTGGGCAATTGCTTCAATAAAAGTAGCGTTACCCGAATTTTTTAAAGTCATGGTTTGAATACCAATCGGTGAAACACTAAAATAAATTTGACTGTTTTTATCGGTCGTTCCTATTCCGTAAAAAGATTGAATTTGCGGATATTTAGCTTGTAAGGCTTCATCGAAATTGGATGTTTTAGTTACCAAAAAAGACTCGAATTCGCCTTCGGTGTTCGGAAAAGAAAGTACAATTGTTTTCTTTGCTGTAGCGCTAGTTTCGGTTAGTGCTTTTAATTTTGTTTCTAATGCATTAGCATTGAATTCATACCATAATTCGTCTGAAACTTGCGAATTAATCGACTTATTGGTAAGCGCAATTTGATTTACTTTTTTCCAAATTAAATCTTCTTGAGCAGCAATTTGACACGCACAGAAAACGGCAAAAAACAAAAGTAATTTTTGATACATCCGAATAAATTTTAATATCAAAATTAAATCATTTTAAGCAAAGGTGCTACTTTAAAATGAACCAACGTTCTAATTAAATCGACCAACCCTAATTTTATAACCAAATTATACGGCATTTTGATAAAAATTAAGCAGCCGAAATGACCTGATTTGGATCAGATATCTTAAATTTGCAACATCTTAAAATTAATGCTTTGAAGCTCTTTCATTCTATCAACGATTTTCAATCGGCCAAAAAAACCATTCTAACATTAGGCACTTTTGATGGTGTACATGTTGGACATCGAAAGATTTTAGAAAAGCTTACTCAGAGTACCGAAAACGGAAAATATGAAAGTTTGGTTTTGACTTTCTTTCCGCATCCGCGAATGGTTTTACAAGAAAAATCCGAAATCAGATTGCTTAATACAATCGATGAAAAAACAGCTCTTTTGGAAGCGTCGGGCATTGAAAATTTAATAATTCATCCGTTTGATGAAACTTTTTCAAGACTTACCGCCGAAGACTTTGTAAAAACCATTTTAGTCGATCAATTTCAAATTCATAAAATAATAATTGGTTACGACCATCGTTTTGGACGCAATCGTACGGCTAACATTGACAATTTGATTGTTTTTGGAGCCGAATACGGGTTTGAAGTAGCGCAAATTTCGGCACAAGAAATTCAAGATGTTTCCGTTAGTTCTACCAAAATTAGGAACGCTTTGTTTGAAGGCGATATGGAATTAGCCAACGATTATTTGGGCTATTCCTATTTTATCACCGGAACAGTTGCCAAAGGAAAACAATTGGGACGCACGATTGGTTTTCCGACAGCCAACATCGAAATTAAAGAAGATTACAAACTTATTCCTAAAAATGGAGCTTATATTGTAAAATCTATTCTGAATGAAAAAACGGTTTATGGGATGATGAACATAGGTACGAACCCTACCATAGACAATGAAAACACTCAAAAAATAGAAGTTCATTTTCTTGATTTCAACGGAGATTTATACCATAAAGAGTTAAAAATTGAAATTTTACACTACCTACGAGCCGAAGAAAAATTTGATTCGGTTGACCATTTAAAAGCACAACTTCAAAAAGATTTAGAGGCAACACGAAATTTCATAATTTCAAACAAATAACTTAATCGGTTATTTTTCAGTAGTTTATAATTATTTTTTTTGTAAATTTATAGTTATCATTATTTCTTTATTTAACTATAACCATTAAAAAAAGCATTATGAAATTACCAAAAGAATTATACAACGGAATTTTAATATTTCTGGGTATAGCCGTGTATTTTTTGCTAATGGCCGTTTTAGGTCTTTCACATTTATTTTACCTTCGTTTATTGAACGTTTTATTCATTTTTTATGGCGTAAACAAAACCATACAGATGAATTTAAAAGAAGGCGAAACAAGTTTTATTTCAAACGCTGTCTCGGCCATGGCCACCTCGGTAGTCGGTGTTTCGTTAAGTGTTTTGGGCTTACTTATATATAGTTATGCCAAAGGAGGCGATGCTTATGTGGCTTCGCTTTCGGAAACATTTTTGTTTGGAGGCAACCCATCGGTACCTACCTATTGTATTTGTTTATTATTTGAAGGAATTGCCTCTTCGGTAATTGTGACCATGATGCTGATGCTCTATACGAATAACAAATACGTAGCTGATTAAAAATTTGAACTGACATTTAAGATTTAGTCCATTGGTACATTAGAAGTAATTAACTACTTTTGGGGCATCAAAAATAAGCATCCATGACTAGCACTAAACATAATTGGACAAAAGAAGAAATTATAGCCATTTACAACAAACCCTTAATGGATTTGCTTTACGAAGCTGCCACCATCCACCGTGTTAATCACGACCCGAATGTGGTTCAAGTTTCAACTTTGTTATCTATTAAAACTGGAGGATGCCCGGAAGATTGCGGTTATTGTCCACAAGCTGCCCGTTATCATACTGGTGTAGAAGGAAATGATTTGATGACCGTGAGCCAAGTGAAAGCACAAGCACTTCGTGCAAAATCTAGCGGTTCATCACGAGTTTGTATGGGAGCTGCTTGGAGAAATGTAAAAGATGGGCCTGAATTTGACCAAGTTTTAGAAATGGTTCGCACCATTAACAAACTCGATATGGAAGTTTGTTGCACACTTGGAATGTTAACCGAAAACCAAGCACAACGCTTGGCCGAGGCCGGATTATACGCTTACAATCATAATTTAGATACTTCAGAAGAATACTATAAAGAAGTGATTTCGACGCGTGGTTTTGAAGACCGTTTGCAAACAATTGACAACGTTCGCAAAACCAATGTAACCGTTTGCAGTGGCGGAATTATCGGAATGGGAGAAAGCATTGAAGACCGTGCCGGAATGTTAGTTGCATTATCTACTTTGAATCCTCAACCTGAATCGGTGCCAATTAATGCTTTGGTAGCGGTAGAAGGAACTCCAATGGAAGATGAGAAACCAGTTGAAATTTGGGAAATGATTCGTATGGTCGCTACCACTCGAATTGTAATGCCCGAAACACAAGTTCGCTTATCGGCTGGAAGAACGCAAATGAGTAGAGAAGGTCAAGCCATGTGCTTTTTTGCAGGCGCCAATTCTATTTTCGCAGGAGACAAGTTGTTAACCACGCCAAATCCTGATGTAAATGAAGACATGAAAATGTTTGAAATGTTAGGTTTAATTCCACAAAAACCATTTACAAAAGTTTCGCAACCAAAAACAGTTGAAGCCGAGCAATCACAATTTGTTCCATTGGGCGAAAAACCAAAATGGTCAAGACCAGGGCATACTATTGAACGAAATTTAGAAGCTTCTGTAAAATCAAAATAAGTTTACTAATCCGGTTGTTTTCAATCGGATTATTTTTTTAATTCAGTATCACTTTTTGTGTAACTACTTTATTGGTTTCTAATTTCATTTTACTTAGCACAACTGCAGGAAGTTTGGTTTTAAAATTCCAATTGTATTCGTTTGTATAAATTTCTTTTTTACAAAACAATAGTTTACCACTCAAATCATAAATAAAAACCTCCTTAATTGCTTCCTTTTCAGAAGAAAACCAGATTGATTTTTCTTTGCTATATACTACAATACTTTCCTTTTTTTCAATCTCATTTAAATTCAAATTAGACTGAAATCGCAATACAAATCGATCTGTAAAAGTTCCTTTACTGGTTTCAAAATTATAACTCCCCTTTTGAAGATTGTGTTCCCGATGCAATAGTTTATCTTCTAAAAAAACCGCATCTTGGTTCGAAAATCCTTCTAAATCATGAATAGTTATACTAAAAGCTCCTTCAATTTCCGAAGTATAACCCAGTTCAATTTCGTCGGAAAGAGTAAAAGGATGCTGCCTCCCTTGAATGGTATATTTTTTTTCGTTGGCAATAGAGAAAAAATTGATAAAGGTGTTACCGTTAAAACTTATCCCGTCATAATCATCGTCAAATTCGTTGGTAGCCCCAGGAACGTAACCTATCAAAAGTTGTTTAAAAGCACCTTGACTATTGGTTAAATCAAGCCATAACTTTACCGTATTATTTGTTGTTTTTGAAGTAATTTCCGTTCTTTTAAAAAACAAGTTATTCTGATTTTTAACTCGCATTTCATTCGAAAAAAATACGGTTCCGGGTGCTTTTGCCGAAACAAAAAAGCCTTGTCCCGAAGCAATTTTACCCGTTGGCACAACTCCCTTTGGCCCTGTAATAGTCGAGCCTGTTCTGTTGTAGAGAGCATAATCGGCAGCATTATAAACCTTAACATTTTGCTTGAGTTGTAATGGCGTATCGTGAGTCCATAAATAAATTGTACCAAATAAAAACGGATTTTTATCGAGAAATTCATTGGCACTGATAGCCGAAGGATACGGATTCCCAACCAAATGAAATCGATTGGCAACTGTAGTTTCTCCGAGAATAATTCCGTTATTCGGAATTCCTTCAAACTTTACCGGTTGTTCATAGGTTAGCGAATTGGCTTCAAAAGCTTTTTCGCCATTTGTATAATTTCCGGGTCTTGGAACGGTACAAATATATCCTTTACCAGGCTTCATAATTCCTGTCCAAAAAATCCAACCGTTATTCCAATAGTAATAATTGGTAGGATATGTATTTGGTGAAAGCGCTTTAAAATTTTGATTAGCAACTGGAGAAGACCAATACGTATAATCGAAATTTTTCATCGGTGTCGATTTTTTTTCGGCTATAATTTTACCCGAATTAACCACTTCATTATCGTCTTGGTACAAACTAGCTTTGTTTTGCAAAATTAAAGTTCCCAAACCTGATAAATCAAAATCCAGCGACAGTGTTTTTTCTTCGGCTATGGTAATTTTTTTTCCTTCAGCAATTTTACAAGAGCAAGCGTTGAGATTTTGCGATATTTGAAAATCTTGATTAAAAGTTAATTCCATGCCATCCGTAGCTGTTTGGTTGGACCAATTTCCATTATATTCAGAACTGTTTATACACAATCGCAATCGTGCAATTCGATGTTTGGCTTTTCCGGAAACCGAATTAAAATTACCGCCAATCATAAGTTTATTATCTGCTGTAAAGGCCATTGTGTACAAAGTTCCATTCAAATTTGCCGAAAACGATTCATCTATCTTTCCATCGCTTTTTAGACGTAGTAACCGAGAAACTTCTTTACTACTGTAAGTTCCGGTAAAAGTACCTCCTACTACTATTTTCCCATCTTTTTGAAGTATTATTGAACGTAAATCACCTTTACTAAAACCAGCACCAATACTAAAGGATGCATCCAGCGAACCATCGGAATTCAAACGGGCTATTTTTTTTTGGTTAAAACCCATATATGTTGTAAAAGAACCGCCCACAATTATTTTGCCATCGGGTTGTAAAGCAGCAGCATAAATATTATTACCAAAACCAGTCCCCACATTAAAGGAAGTATCGGTTGAACCGTTTTCGTTTAAGCGCACCATTCTAGAACTCGTAGCGTCGTTAAAGGTTCCAAATCTGCCCACAACAATTATTTTACCATCAGGTTGTATCAGGATTTCTTCAATAATTTTATCTGTGCCTAAACAATTAAATGAAGTATCCCTGCTTCCATCGCTATTTAACCGAATTATGTGATTAGCTGCTTCATTATTAAAAGAAGTAAAATTACCGCCAATTATAAATTTACCGTCACTTTGTCGGGCGATGCAATAAACGTGATTATTAAAACCTGTCCCAAAATGTATCGAATTATCAAGAGTTCCATCTGCGTTAATGGCTACTATTCTTCCGACATTGACTCCGTTATACGTTTTAAAAGCCCCTCCCACTAGTATTTTTTCATCCGGCAATTGCAACATAGCGCGAACCACATTATCTACACCTGAAGTTTTTGCATTGAAATTTGAATCCATTGTACCATCTTCCTCTAAACAAACCAAAGAAGTAGTCGAAGTGCCATTAAATTTCTTAAAACTCCCTCCTACCAAAACCTTTTTATCAGGTAAAGGAAGAACTCTGTAAACGGGCAAATTAAAACCTACATTCGGCGTTAAATAACCATCTTCAAGTGCGCCAAATTCGTTTATTTTGGTGACCCTGCCTTGGTTTAAACCGTCATAAGTTGTAAAATTACCTCCTAAATACCAAAACCCATTTTGATCATGTGCAATATCACTAAGAGCAGCGCTAGGCCCATCGGCAATGTCAAATTCTGATTTTATTTTACCATTGTCTTGAAGCATCAGCAATCTATTTACTTTGATGCCATCATAATTGCCGTTAAAACTACCGCCAACCAGAATATTACCATTTCCATCCAAAGCTATTTTATAAACAATTCCTTTATCAAAACCCGATCCTGATGCAAAACTGTTATCAATAGTTCCATCGATATTTAATCGGATTATCTTATTTGCAGCAATATTGTTATATGTCGTAAAATTACCGCCTACCAAGATTTTCCCATCGGGCTGTATCACTAAATCTTCAACTTCCTCATTAAAACCTGTTCCTATAGTAAAACTGTTATCAATGGTTCCATCAGAATGTAATCGAACCAATTTACTCTTGCTTTCCCCTGAAAAAGTATCAAAATTGCCGCCTAATAAAATTTTATTATCTGGCTGAATTGCTATTGCTTTAGTTAGAAGAGATGCGCCCTTCCCTATCAAAAAAGAGGTATCCAAAGTTCCATCGGGCAGTAATCGGGCAACTCTGTTAATCGAGGTTGTGTTAATTTTATCGAAACTTCCTACAATAATAATTTTTCCCTCGTTATCTTCAGCTAGAGAATAGATAATTCCTTTAACAATGTCACCTAATTTAGTTGAAAACGATTCATCTAAATTTCCGTTGGCATCAATTTTAACCAATTTCGAAACCGTTTTCCCATTGTAAGTCGTGAAATTGCCTCCAATTAGGGTATGTCCATTCGATAAAGGCAACATACAATAAACATTTTCATTAAAACCAGAACCCGATAAAAAAGAGGCATCAATTTGACCTTCGCTATCCAAACGACAAATTTTAGCGGCTGGTGTACCATTAAAATTGTTGAAATTTCCTCCCACCAACAATTTGTTATCGGAATATAACGATATGGCGTTTACGGTTCCATCAAAACCATCTCCTAAAAGTCCGTCGTCTTTGGTGTTAAAACGAATATCTAACTTACCTTGTTGCGCATAGATTATACTCAACGAAAAAAGTAAAACGAATAAAAAGTAATTGTTTTTCAATAGCAGATGTTTAATTTAATTTCAAAAAAGACTAAAAAACTGACAATAAGCCAGTTAAAAATCGACTCAAAAATAAATGAGGACTACAATTATCACAATACCGTGATTTAGTGATTTTTCTTACAAAAAAATATCGCTTTATACTTTTAAAAACAATGCTTACTTTTAAATTTTCAAACCTTTTAAAATGAATATACCTTACAGCATTAAAGAAGTACAACAAAAAATTGAGCATTTTTGTGCGTATCAAGATCGTTGTCACGACGAGGTAATTCAAAAATTAAGAACCTTTAAACTTACAACTGAAGAAATTGATGATGTTATGGTAAAACTCATTGCCGACAATTTTTTGAATGAAACGCGCTTTGCTTGTAGCTTTGCCAGAGGAAAACACCGCATAAAACAATGGGGTAAAGTGCGAATTGTAAACGAATTGAAGTTGCGCCATATTTCCAGCTACAACATTACACAAGCTTTAAAAGAAATTACAGCCGACGATTATGAAGCGACTTTTGAAGCTGTTTCGCTAAAAACTTGGGAGAGCATTCAAGAAAAAAACAAAATAAAAAAACGAAAAAAGTTTTGCGATGCTTTACTGCGAAAAGGATACGAAAGCGACCTTATTTATGAAAAAGCACGCTTTTTGGAAAGTCAAGACGAAAAATAATTTTCAAAATTCAGTTTAAAGTTATGCTTTTGTCAATAAAACACTGACGGCATTTCCTCCAAAACCAACGGCATTTACTAAAATAGTTTGTATTGGTTTGGTTTGTATTTGTTCTAAAAAAGGAACACCTATAAACTCGTTATTCTGCAACATGAGTAAAGCGAATTCTAAACTCAACAAGCCCGAAGCACCAAAAGTATGGCCTATTTTCCATTTGTTAGAAGTCAATAAAGGTAAAGAAGAACCAAATATTTTTTGAATGGCCTTGTACTCGGTTAAATCGCCTTTAATAGTTCCAGGAGCATGCATCACCACAACATCCACTGCTTCGATTGGTGTATTTTTAAGTGCCATTTTCATTGATTTTTGAAAACAAGTTGCCTCTGCAGAAATGGAAATGTTGTGCTCTAAAATTTCTGTTGCATAGCCCACCTCCTCAATATAAGCAATAGCATTTTCGGGAGTTCCCGATTCTAAACAACAAACTGCAGCACCTTCTCCCAATATCATCGTATTTACGTTTTTATTTAAATCGAGTGCCTGATTTGGAAACTTCTCCTGCAAACTGGCTCGTGAATAAATTTTCAAAGCACGCATTTGGGCAATAGTAAAATCGGTAAGAGGTGCTTCACTTCCCCCAACCAAAAATCGATTTGCCATCCTGGATCGCAACCACGCCACACCATTTAATAAAGCATGTAAAGCAGTTGAACAGGTAATAGAATGTGAAATTTCCGGCCCATTGGTTTGTAAATCGTGTGCTATCCACGAAGAAATATTACCTAAAGTGGTGGTTGGCGAGGCTAATGTTTGCGCTTTTCCGCTTTCTAAATAACTTTTAAAATATTTTTCGAATAAAAAAGTTGCCCCTCTTGAAGATCCAATATTAATTCCGAAATCATGGCCTGAATGCCATCCTGCTTTTTTTACCGCCAACCGAGACACATACAACGCATACAAAACCGACGGGTCTACCTCTTTATAATTCGAATCACTCTGTCTGATTTCTTCAATTAAATTAACGGAATTTTCATCTAAAGATCCCACAATAGTTGGACTTCCATCTAAAAATTGTTCCGAAAAACAAGGCTCTTCTTTTTTATAATTTTCCCAAATTTGAGAAGCCGAATTTCCTAATGGAGAAATAGAAGCAAAGGAAGTAATAGCAATTTTAGACACGTTTTGGTTATTTTTTGGCAAAGTTAATCAAGTAAAATGAAAAGCTAAACCATTTCGATGGCTTCTTCTATAATAGTATAAACTTCTTGTAATTGTTCGTTAGTGATGATATAAGGGGGCAAAATGTACACAATATTACCAACCGGACGCAAAATCACGCCTTTTTCAATAAAAAAATCATACAATTTGGTACGCATTGATCCGTAGTAACTTTCGGCAGAATTGGACTGAATTTCTAAAGCAAAAATAACACCCAATACTCGAGTCGTTTTTACTTTTGGATGTTGTTTTACCTTTTGCTGAAATTGTAAATGCATTTGATTTACACGTTCGATATTCGCTTGCATTTCGGGTTTTTGCAACAATTCTATACTCGCCAATGCGGCTGCGCAACCTGTAGGATTAGCAGTAAAAGTATGCCCATGAAACAAGGCTTTGTTAATATCATCGCTATAAAAAGCATCAAATAAAGTTTGCGTAAATGTCGTGATAGCCATCGGAATGGTTCCTCCCGTTAATGCTTTGGATAAACACATCATATCTGGTTGGGCCTTTACATAATCCATGGCAAAGTTTTTTCCGGTTTTACCAAATCCAGTCATCACTTCATCAGCAATAGTCAACACTCCATTTTTGTGGCAAATCTCGATTAAAGTCGACAATGCATCAGGAGCATACATTACCATTCCGGCCGCTCCTTGCACTAAAGGTTCAAAAATAAAACCCGCACAAATATTATTCTCAATAACATTTTTCAATGCATTAAAACTTTCTAGCTCTTTTCCTTTTATAGGAACCGGAATACGCACCACGTCGATAAACATGCCTTGAAAAGCTTGTGTATAAAAGGAAATTCCGCTTGCTGCCATAGCCGCAAAAGTGTCTCCGTGAAAAGCATCTTCAAAGGCAATAATGGTCGTTCGTTTTTCGCCCTTATTAAAAAAATATTGCAGAGCCACTTTTATAGCCACTTCAACAGCCGTAGAACCATTGTCCGAAAAAAAGATTTTTTGTTGGTTATTGGGCAAAATTTCTATCAACTTTTCCGCCACTTCAATAGCAGGCTCATGTGTGAATCCGCCAAATAAAACATGTTCTAAAGTGGTTAATTGCTTGTAAATGGCATCGGCAATAAAACGATTGGAATGCCCAAACGGATTAACCCACCAAGAAGCAATGGCATCTATATAAGGTTTGTTATTTTCATCCCATAACATAGCGCCTTCTCCACGAATAATGGTAATGGGCGGTTGTGCCGTTTTATGCTGTGTGTACGGATGCCAAAGGTATTGGCGGTCTTTTTCTGTTGAAGTCATTTGGCAAAGATAAAAATCCTGTTACTTAGGTTTATATTCTATTTTCTTATAAATTCAATAATGAATCTCTAAATAAATCAGCATATTCTTTTATTACATTTTGATCAAAATAAGGCTCTTCGTCAATCCGACCAATGCATTTGATTTGGGTAGAATTTAAAATAAACGATTCGGTCGATTTATTTTCGTCGCCACTAAAAACAATTCCGGCCACATCCAAACCTCTGCTTTGAAGTGCTTTTACTGTCAAAATAGTATGATTGATACTTCCTAAATAATGCCGCGAAACCACAATCACTTTATAATCGGGCTGAATTAAATCAATAATAAATTCCGAATTATTAAGCGGCACAAACAAACCACCTGCTCCTTCAATTACCAAATGATTTTCGGTTTTGGGAGGTTGAATTTGATTTATATCGATTGCAACTCCATCTATTTCGGCTGCTAAATGCGGACTAGCTGGCGTTTGTAAGGCATAACTATTTGGATGAAATATCGACTTGGTATTCGATATTCTGGATTTTACTTTTTGTGTATCGTCAAAATCCAAATCGCCCGACTGAATAGGTTTCCAATAATCTGCTTCGAGTGCTTCCACCAAAATGGCCGAAGTAATCGTTTTTCCCACATCTGTAGAAATTCCAGTTATAAAAAGTTTCATTTTTTTAGATTATTTAAAAATTCTTCAATACTATTTTTTCTTATCGATAGAAAACTAAATTAGTAAATACAACTTTGCAAAAGCATTAAAACGGTCTCGATTTCCGCTTTTGAATTGTAAGCGTGTAAACAAAATCGGAGTCTTTCTTGACCTTCGGGAACAGTTGGTGATAAAATTGCTTTTACATCAAAACCGGCATTTTGCAATTGTTTCGCTACTGCTTTCACTTTCGAATTCCCAGGAATAATAGCGGATTGAATGGCCGATTTACTGCGGACAACCAAAGGCTGCAAACCCAATATTTTTTTTTGCTGATTAAAATAAAGAATGTTTTCGCGCAATTGTTGAAGTGCCTCTTTTTCGGATTCCAATTGCTGGTAAGCCATCAAAATGGTTGCAACAGCATGTGGTGACAATCCCGTGGTATAAATAAAACTTCGAGCAAAATTGACTAAAAAAGTACTCAATTCCGAACTTCCAAGCACGGCAGCTCCGTGACAACCCAAGCCTTTTCCAAAGGTCATAATTTGTGCAAACACGCGATTTTGCAACCCTAACATTTGCACCAAACCATCACCCTTATTGCCAAAAACCCCCAAAGCATGCGCTTCATCTACTATTAAATAAGCTTGGTACTTTTCGCACAACAAAACCAATTCTTCTAAATTCGGCGAATCGCCATCCATAGAAAAAACACTTTCGGTAGCTACAAATATTGCGGTTTTTTGAACGGAAAACTTTAAAAACAAGCGTTCCAAATCTTCCAAATCATTGTGCGAAAATTTATAGGATCTGGCTTTAGAAAGCGAAATGCCATCACGGATTGAGGCATGTACCAATTCGTCAAACAAAATGATTTCATTTCGTTGTGGCACTGCGCTAAAAAAACCCACGTTGGCGTCGTAACCCGAATTAAATAACAAAGCCGATTCTACTTGATGAAATTCAGCTATTTTTTGCTCGGTTAACTCGTATAAAAAATGATTTCCCGAAAGCAATCTTGAACCTGTTGCTCCGTTTTGTTTGCAATTCGATTGTTTTAAAAACTCGTGTGTATTATCAAAAATAGTTTCGTTTTGAGAAAAACCAAGATAATCGTTTGAAGCAAAATCAATTCCAGAATTTACTTTTGGCAACGACCGCAAGGCTTGGGATTCTTGACGTTGTAACAATTTTTGATTCAGATTTTCGGGAATTTTCATAAAGGCAAAGGTACATTAAAAGTAAAATAGCCAAAACAAAAAACCCGATACCTTTTTAATTGTATCGGGTTTTTAGGAATAAAATCGTATTCTTATTTTTCAGAAGCAAATCTTCTTGCCACTTCTGTCCAATTAATTACGTTAAAGAAAGCCTCGATATAATCGGGTCTTCTGTTTTGGTAATTTAAGTAGTAAGCGTGTTCCCAAACATCCATTCCTAAGATTGGAGTTCCACCACAACCTACTTCTGGCATTAATGGATTATCTTGGTTTGGTGTTCCACAAACGTCTAATTTTCCGCCTTCCTTAACACATAACCAAGCCCATCCTGAACCAAATTGTGTTGCACCCGCTTTAGCGAATTTAGCTTTAAACTCTTCAAAACTTCCAAAAGAAGCATCAATAGCAGCAGCTAATTCACCTGTTGGCAAACCACCACCGTTTGGTGCCATAACTGTCCAAAACAAATTGTGATTGTAAAATCCGCCACCGTTGTTACGAACAGCAGCATTTGATTTGTCTAAGTTGATTAAAATGTTCTCGATTGTTTTACCTTCTAAATCTGTTCCTGCAATAGCAGCATTTAAGTTGGTTGTATACGCATTATGATGTTTACTATGGTGGATTTCCATTGTTCTTGCATCAATATGTGGTTCTAATGCATCATATGCATAAGGTAATTGTGGTAATTCAAAAGCCATGATATAGTTTTTATTTGATTTATAAATTAATTAACTCCCAAATTTAAGTATTTATGTTCGGAATTTAAAATAGTATTTTGTTATAATAAGATTAAATCTTACTAACTTATTCTAAATAATGTTACAAATTGCCGGTTTATTTCCCGTTAAAGGAAGTCATCGTGTTTTCGAGACCTGCTGTCCCAAAGGATTTTATAATTTCGGAAGAAGTTTCAAGTCGTTCGGGTAATTTTGCATTTTCTTCTTCATTCCACTCTCCTAAAACATAATCAACTTGTTGTCCTTTTTTAAATTGATCACTTATTCCAAATCGAAATCGGGTATAATTTTGGGTATTCAAAACCAAATTGATATTCTTCAAACCGTTGTGTCCGCCATCACTGCCTTTCGGTTTAATTCGAATCGTACCAAAAGCCAAATTTAAATCGTCGGTTATGACTAAAATATTTTCTAGCGGAATATTTTCTTTATCCATCCAATATTTTACTGCCTTTCCACTTAAATTCATATAGGTATTGGGTTTCAACAATAAAAAAGTTTTTCCTTTAAATTTGTATTCGGCCAAGGCTCCCAATTTTACTGTTTGAAAATCAAGGCCTTCTTTTCGAGCCAAAAAATCAAGCACTTTAAATCCTATATTATGACGCGTATTAACATATTCGGCGCCAATATTTCCTAAACCAACGATTAAATATTTTTTCATATTCTCTGTGTTCTCTTCTTTTGATGAAAACAGTTTTGCAATCCATTTTATCATGTTGCAAAAATAAACTTAATTAGGAAATGTGGCAATTGGTTATGGCGATAATTAGAGAATGTAATAAATAGAAAATTAGATAATTGGGATTGAGTGCTGAAATCTTTGTGTAAGGAGGGGTTACGGGGTTGATGTGGAGTTTTAACCGCAATGGTCGCAATGTTTTACGCGAAGTGCGCTAGGAGTGGCAAGCAATGTCACAAATTTAAACAGAATTAAATGGATTTTTTTTCTCGTTTTTTCTTTCGGAGCGAAGTTTGAAGAGCCCAAAGTTCGATACGAAAGGCATACTGCTAACTCAGATTTAAATTGATTTTAATGCGCTTGGTCACTATGAATCTTTGCAACTTTGAATCTTTGAATCTTTGCAAAAAAAAGCACCAACCTTTCGATTGATGCTTTTGAATGGATTTTGAAAAAAATTATTTTTTCTTTCCTTTTGCAGGAGCTCCTTTTGCAGCTTTTGCAGCTTCTTGAGCCGCTTTCATAGCCGCACGAGAAATTCTCACTTGACAAACAACAGTGTTGTCTGGGTGCATAATTTTGTATTCTGGCTTACCAACTTTAGTAACATATAATTTGTTACCCATTTCTAGAGGTGTAATATCAGCCTCAACAAAATCAGGAAGGTTAGCTGGAATTGCTTTTACTTTTAATTTACGAGTGTTCAAACGCAACACACCACCAGCAAGAACACCTTTAGATGTACCAACAATTTTCACAGGAACTTCCATAGTAATTTCTTTGTTGTCAAACAATTGGAAGAAGTCAATGTGTAAAATTTTATCCGTAACTGGGTGTACTTGGATATCTTGTAAAATTGCGTTGAATGATTTTCCGTTTCCTAGTTCGATCACAACTGTGTGAGCGTTTGGAGTGTAAACCAAGTTTTTAAATGCAGCAACTTCTGCAGAGAAATGAACTGGTTGATCTCCTCCGTATAATACGCAAGGAACCGCTCCAGCATTACGTAAGGCTTTAGTAGCAACTTTGCCCACGCTTTCTCTTTCTGATCCTTTAATTGTAATCGATTTCATTGTAAAAATATATAGTTATTAATAATATAAATTGTTTTAAGCTTTAGGCACGAGGCGTTACGCTTTTTTGCAATAGTAAAATACTTTAAGAATTATAACCTAAAGCGTTTTGCTATTACATTATAAATTTTCCGCTTATTGAGTTGTTGTGGTGAACCATGTGCATTACTTCTGCAAAAAGCGAATCACAACTTAAAACTCTAATTTTATTTGATTCTCTTTTTAACGGAATAGAATCGGTAACAATCAATTCAAGTAATTTTGAATTTTCTATTTTTTCATAAGCTCCTCCTGATAAAATAGGATGCGTACAAATTGCTCGCACACTTAAAGCTCCTTTTTCCATCATTAAATCGGCTGCTTTTGCCAACGTACCACCGGTATCAATCATATCGTCAACCAAAATAACGTTACGCCCTTTTACCTCACCAATCAATTCCATTGTATCAATTACATTGGCTTGTTTTCGTTGTTTGTAACAAATTACCACGTCCGATTCTAAAAATTTCGAATAGGCATAAGCTCTTTTTGAACCTCCCATATCAGGCGATGCTATGGTCAGATTATCTAAATTCAAGCTTTTAATGTAAGGCAAGAAAATAGTAGAACCAAAAAGATGATCAACTGGTTTTTCAAAGAACCCTTGAATCTGATCGGCGTGTAAATCCATAGTCATGATTCGGGTTGCGCCTGCGGCTTCCAATAGTTTTGCTACTAATTTCGCTCCAATTGGCACCCTTGGTTTGTCTTTACGATCTTGCCTAGCCCAACCAAAATAAGGCATAACCGCCGTAATATGTCTTGCCGAAGCACGTTTAGCCGCATCAATCATTAACAACAACTCCATTAAATTATCGGAAGTTGGAAATGTTGAACATACGATAAACACACGCAAACCTCTTATTGATTCTTCGTATGAAGGCTGAAATTCGCCATCACTATAGGTTGACATAGTAACCTTTCCTAATGGAATTCCGTATTGCTTTGCGATTTTCTCTGCAAGATAAACGCTATTGGAACAGGAAAATACCTTTGCTTCTGGCTCTTGTTGCGACATTATAATTAGTTGTTTAGTAGTAACTTAGTGTGTGTTGTTTTAACGAGGTGCAAATTTATAAAATTTATTGGAGTCTGAAAGGAAAAAATACTTAATTTTTTGTGTGTGGTTTAAAATTATTTTTTACATTTGCACCGTGTTAAAGAAAAGATATTTGGTCTAACACCTAAATTTTCTTTATTGCGTTGGGATAACTGTTGTTATCTCGGTCTGCTAAGCCCGGATGGCGGAATTGGTAGACGCGCTGGTCTCAAACACCTGTGGGAAACCGTGCCGGTTCGACTCCGGCTCCGGGTACAAAACCTCTTCTTAACCGAAGAGGTTTTTTTATTTTCAGTCGTTCCATAAAAAAAGCCTTCACTTTTTCAAGGAAGGCTGTGTTTATAATGTATATTCTTAGGCTACTTTTTTTGAAATCAAATCAAACATTGGGCAACGCGAACAACGTTTTTTCTCGCTTTTTTTGAATTTCTCACAGCAAGTTGCTTTGCATTTGTCTGCTTTTTTCAAATCGACAAGAAGTGCCGCTTTTTTGGCTTTCTTTTTTTCTTTTTTCTTGTCTTTCTTCTCTTTATCTTTTTCTTTCTTACCCAAAGCTCTCTCGTTTAGAAATGATTGCGTGACAAAGATATTAAAAAATATTATTTTTATACATTCTAAATAAAATTTAACTTTTTATTTCAGTATATTATTTAGCATCATATCTAAAATAAAAAGATTGTGGCATATTCTCATTTTGAAAACCAAATTCTTTAAAATCGATAGCGGTACTAGGTTTTAAATTTTTATTTGGCTCCAATTTTCGCCACTTTTTATTCTTCTTATTTGCATTTCACTTACCCCAAATTGTTTTGCAATCATTTTTAATCTGGTTTTTTGCTCCGGTTTGGCTAAAAGCTTTTTGATGAGCATCACTTTGGTCACTGTTAATTTCCTTCCATCGGAATTCAAATTGTGTTCTACTAATTTTTTTCTTGCATTCATAACCTTTGGGCTTTTATTCCAAAACGCTAGCATTTCTTCCCGAGTTGCCCATTTAAGATTTCTATAATCGTCATTATCGCGTTTTCTATCTAAATGCAACACATACGTTTGGTCTTCTGAGGTTTTTGGTATAAAATATTCAGCAATAAGTTTAGAGAAAAACAAATGTTTGTTCGTTATTTTTCCGTTTTTAAAGATTTTATACTTAAATACTTTGTAGCCGTCGGTTTTGGCACCTTTTAATTCTCTACCAATTTTTATGTCGTTTACAAAACTAATTAACCTTCCTTTGTTGGAAATTGCGTATCGAAATTTTAATTTGTCTTCAAGCGTTATTTCCCTAAACTCTTCATTTGGATAAACTCTAATCGGCATCATGGGTTGCAGTTTCATTTCAATATTATTTTAATCTTTAATGATAAAGAAGCTAAAGTTACAAATTTGACAAGGAAAACGCCTTATAAATACCCGAAAACTGTCGTCAAAAAACATTACGGATTT
The DNA here is from genome assembly GCF_016522065.1 of Flavobacterium agrisoli. Taxonomy (GTDB): domain Bacteria; phylum Bacteroidota; class Bacteroidia; order Flavobacteriales; family Flavobacteriaceae; genus Flavobacterium; species Flavobacterium agrisoli. Next base: position 289,870 of record NZ_JAEHFV010000002.1, read on the forward strand.
CGATTGGGTTTAATGCTTTTAAATCGAACAGGCTGAGAAAAATAGGATCTTGTAATGACTGGATTTTTTTCTTCAAAATAAAAGCCATCGGTAAATTTGCGCATTACAAATTGTTTAGAAAAGCCATCATAATACCCCAAAACGTAATAATCTTCATATCTAAAGATATTTTCGAGTTCAATTTCTTTGTGTTCATTTAAAAACAGCATCAGGTTTTCAAAAGCCAACGGATACAATCGTTCTTGGGTAACGAATTCTAATTTATCGTCTAACAAACTTTCAAAATAAACCATTTCTGAATTGGTCACAAAATAACCATTGTTATAAAAATCAAATGTATTATCCTGCATTAAATCGGGAGTTGCCATCGTACTAATAAAACTTTCCGTAACCGAAGTACCTCCAAAAGTAACATAGTTTTCGTCTCTATTTTGATAAACCGAAAGTCCAATATCCTGCACAAGTAGTTCTTGCAGGAATTTTTTCGTATTCTTTATTTTTCTTGGTTTACCATCGTTTTTTTGATAAAAGAAAGGTGAATTTTTAAAAAACACGGAGTCGGTTTTAGCTATTTTAATTTGTTTTAGAAGTTGATCCGAACGCGAATCGGTGATGCTAAAAGAAAACGCATCGGAATTAGCACAATACTGAAATAACTTATCCCCCGAAAAAAAGGAATTCGACAATCTTTTCGTGTCCAACAAATCAGAATGTTTTATTTTTTTGTCGGCAACCGTATTCGAAATTAAGTTGATGTCAAAAAAAAGAGTGTACTGCAAATGATGATCAAAAGTCAATATCAAATGGTCTTTCAACGCATACAACTTGCTTTTCAAGGAAGTGTCAAACAAGGAATTTGGCGATTCGGTATCCATTTTTTGAATGGGGTATTTTTTCAAAATGTAATTTAGAGAAACGGGTATCGAATTGTTTTCTTGAAACGCATAAGACGAAAAATCAATTTTTTTGGCTTCACAAATTCCGTTTTTAAAAACATATAAAATAAAATTAGATTCACTTTTGTGTTTCGTTAGCAGATGAAACAAATCGTTATTTTGAAACGTAACCAGCCAATTTTGCTCGTTTAAAGGCACTTTGAAAATTTTATTTTGGCAGGTTTTATTTTCAAAAGAATAATTAGAAATCAAGATAATATTGGTATTATTTAATTTCCAAAATAAAGTCGGATTTCCGTCTTCGTTAAAACTATAACCCAATAATGAATTTTCTGACGAATACCGCAATCTTGAAGAGGTAAATTGGTCTTTTAAAAACAAGGCTTTATTGTATTTTAAAAGGGTCACTTTTGTGGGCTCAGCAATAAAAACAAATAGTTCTTGAGTTCGTGAATTAACCGCATTAATGATTTGCACCTCATTTTTAGAAGTTTTTAAATCGATAGCATACGTACTCAACGTCGTTTGACCGCATACGATCGAAGTGCAAAACAGAAGAAACAAATGTATTGTTTTGGCCATATTCTTACATTGCACCAAAAATTATTCCAAAAAAAATACTTTTTTTTAAAGATTCTTTTCGAATTGCTTTTCGGAATGTCGATTTGGCTAGAAAGCGAAAAAACCCAGCACTTCCGAAATTTGTTCGATAGTCGTAAAATGAGGATGCACCACTTTATGATGAATTTTTTCGTGTTCCCAAGTGGTGTGAAACGGAATATGAATAGCCGAGCCTCCCACCTCTAGAACCGGCAATACATCCGATTTTAACGAGTTTCCAATCATTAAAAATTCGTGTGGTTCAATTTCCAAACGTTTCAACAAATCGCTATAATCCTTTACTTGTTTATCCGACATTACTTCGATGTGGTGGAAATATTTTCCCAAACCCGAATTGTGTAATTTTCTTCGTTGGTCCAATAAATCGCCTTTTGTAGCCACGACCAATTTGTATTTTCCGTAGAGTTTTTCTAATGTATCTTCGACACCATCTAATAATTCTATGGGTTTTTCGAGTAAATCCTTGCCGTATTCTACAATTTTTTCAACCACTTCAATTGGGATGGTATTATTGGAAATTTTCATAGCGGCTTCAATCATAGATAAAATGTAGCCTTTAATTCCGTAGCCATATAGCGGTAAATTTCCAATTTCAATTTTAAACAATTCTTGCGAAATACTTTGGTGCGACAAATAATCTTCCATTAAAGCACAGAATTTATGTTCTGTTTCCTGAAAATACGGTTCATTTACAAATAAGGTATCATCGGCATCAAAAGCGATTACTTTTAATTGAGAGAGTTGCGGTAGCATAGATAATGTTTTAGTTCAATTTTAAAGATACAGAATTCTTAACTAATTCAACCAAACCTAGAGCGAAATAGGTTTTTCTATAAAAGTAATTCGGATTCCTAATAACAAAACCAGTCCTCCTACAATCATTTCAATTGTAATTTGTTCATTTAAGAAAACCCAGGCTATGATTGTGGTTAAAACTGCCTGCCCTAATAAACTAAGCGAAACACGAGTGGCCCGCATGTTTTGTGTAGCAAAACTAATGAGCAACCATGCCGAAAGTTGACAAACTAAAGCTTGTACTGCCAAACTAATCCAGCCTATTTGTGAAAATCCGGTAAAAGGCTCATTTAAAATAAAACAAACAACCCCTAAAAACAAAGACGAAGCGATTAAACTCAAAGTCATGAAAGACAAAACAGCGGTGTTTCTCAGAATTGTTTTACTGATTAACATATAAAAAGCATAGAGAACCCCTGATAAAATGGCAAAAAAGAAAGCCCGATTAAAACGAAGTTCAGCAAAAAAATCAACTCCCACAAACAGCACCATTCCAATTAAAGCTACTACAGTTCCAATCCAAAAATTGCGTTTGGGTTTTTGGGGTAAAAACAAAAATGAACCAATTCCCACCCAAACTGGTGATAAATTGGTTAATAAAGTAGCTTGTGTTGCCGAGGATTCTTGAATAGCAATATTCCAAACTGCAACATCTGAGGCAAAAATAAGTCCACACAGAAGAGATAAAAAAATGTTTTTTACAGCAGGTTTTTTAAATTTCCCGGTGATTAATACAAAGGGAACCAAAACTGCTGCCGAAAAAAACATTCTGTAAAAAGCCGAAATTAGCGCCGGCGATAACTGCAAGCGTACCAAAATAGGAAAAATGGATATACAAATAATACCTGCTGCAAGCGCTAATCTCGGTTTGGTGTTTTTCATTTGTTTATTTTAAAACACAAAAATACGTTTAGAAAAGCATATTTTAATCAGCAAATTTCCTGATAACATATTTTTTTTCTTTGTCCAGATAATAACCTAAATAATAAAAATCATTCATCTTAAAAAGGGTTTCCATTGATACTTTTTTCACATCATCATTGTCCTCAAAAAAAGTTCTGATTTTATCAAAAGCCAAGGGTTTTAAATCACTCTTTACATGATTATTTTGCTGATCAAACAAACAATCTACCTTCACTACTTTTCGGTTGGCATACGCATTAAAACTAGCCATGGTTGGGTTATAGTAATCTATCATTGAAGCTGCTAAGGCACCTATCAAACCAAATTGACCTCCAATTGCTTGTGCAGTACTCATCCCTTTAACCTCAGAAATACTTCCTAAAGTAACTAAGGTATTTTCTCCTTGTAAATAGCAGGAAATTCCAGGATTCAAATTATTTAATTTTCGTATAAATTGAGAAGTTTTTTCTAACGTTTTTTTAGAATTTCCACTTATCCCACTCCCTTCTTGAGAAATTTCTGAATTTTTAAAATCTATAACATCATTTTCGTTCACTCTGTATTCTTTCAAAGAATTTCCATCTAAATCTTTAATTTCAAAAACAAATTCAGTTGCACTGCTTTTCATCTGATATAATTTTTGATTAAATAAAAAAGAGTTAGAATCCGTTGATAAATTAGTTGCATTATTATCAACAACTATAAATGGTTTTTTTATAGTTTTTTCTGTTAACGTGTACGTATTAAGATTAATCGTTAAAAGCTGAGTAAGATTTTTATTGGTGTCCAGCGTTATAAAAAGCTGACCGTTATCAATATAACATTTTCTTTTTTTTGAGCTAATATCTAATGAAGTTGGTGTTTCAGCATTTATAAATTCTAGCGAAAAAGGTGCTTCTGATGGAAGAAAACTTTGTTTAAAAACATTGTACAAAGTAGCTTGCTTATAATTACTATCAAAAAATCTAAAACTACTTGCATCCACAATATTAGAACTGTAATTCCCTAAATTATCAATATTATGAATTTTTAAAATGCTTGAGTTTTTTTGAATGGTTACAATAAAAAAGGCATCTGCTGTACTAATTTTTTCAAGAATAGTTTCGTCTTTAAAAGAAAGTGTCAATGATTTAACATCAATTTTTTTGTTTGCAAAATCAAATAATTGTGTTTTGATTTCGGAATAATCTTTAGACGACCAAAAAATTTGAGCATTATCAGTACTACAATTGTAACCAACCATCGAAGGAAATTTTTTGGAATCGGGCCTCGCTGTTGACAAACTATCGGTAATTTGAATTTGATTATTTAACAAAATTGCATTTACTTTTTTATCATCACTGACAAAAAGGGTTGTTTCTTTTTTACTATTGTTTACAATTTGAAATACCGAACGATTTTTATCCAATTTCACTGGAGTTTCGTTAACAATTTCTTGTGCCAATGCTGAAATACTCGTTGAGAAAACGAGCAAGGAGCATAATGTTTTTATCATTTTAGGTTAAGTATTAAGGGGTTAATAATTGATGAATCAATAATAAACAAAAAGTCAGAATCTACAATACTGTAAATTCTGACTTTTGAGTTAATTTTTATAATTTTTAATTTATTGTTTCGCCATTACTAACACCATCAGCATCTGGATTTACAAAAACCAATTTACCTTCGGCATTGTTGGTCATTAAAATCATACCTTGACTTTCTACTCCTCGAAGTGCTCTTGGTGCTAAGTTTACCAAAACGGTAACTTTTTTACCAATTATATCTTCGGGTTTAAAGCTTTCGGCAATTCCTGAAACAATGGTACGAACGTCGATTCCGGTATCTACTTTTAAAACCAACAATTTGTTGGCTTTTGGCATTTTTTCGGCTTCGAGGATAGTTCCTACTCGCAAATCCATTTTAGCAAAATCGTCAAACTGAATGAGCTCTTTTTGAGGTTCGGCTTTTTTGTTTTCGGCCAAATTAGCCGTTTTAGTGGCTTCTAATTTATCGATTTGTTTCTGAATTTCTTCGTCTTCAATTTTACTAAATAATAATTCGGCTTGCCCGATTTGATGACCTGCTGGCAATAAATCAGCCGATTCCGTAATGACTTTCCAATCAATATTTAGCGTATCAACATTTAAAATGCGTTTTAATTTAGACGCAGTAAAAGGCAAGAAAGGCTCACAAAGCGAACTCAATGCTGCAGCAATCTGCAAGGCTACATACATTTGGGATTGCACACGCTCAGGATTGTCTTTTATTACTTTCCAAGGCTCTTCATCGGCTAAATATTTGTTTCCTAAACGGGCTGCGTTCATCATTTCGCCTAATGCTTCTCTAAAACGGTATCTCTCAATTGAACTCGAAATCACTTCTGGATAAGCTTGTAATTCGGCCAAAGTTTGTTCGTCTACTTCCGAAAACTCGTTGGGAGCGGGCACCATTCCGTTATAATATTTATTGGTTAACACCACCACTCGATTAATGAAATTTCCGAAAATAGCCACCAATTCATTGTTATTTCTGGCTTGAAAATCTTTCCAAGTAAAATCGTTGTCTTTTGTTTCGGGCGCATTCGATGTCAAAGCATAGCGCAAAACATCTTGTTGGTTAGGGAATTCTTCTAAATATTCGTGCAACCAAACCGCCCAGTTTTTAGAAGTCGATAATTTATTTCCTTCTAAATTTAAGAACTCATTTGCCGGCACGTTATCTGGTAAAATGTAACTGCCTTCTGCCTTCAACATTGCGGGGAAAATCACGCAGTGAAATACAATATTGTCTTTTCCGATAAAGTGAACCAACTTGGTTTTTTCATTTTTCCAATACGGTTCCCAATCTTTTCCTTCGCGTTCTGCCCATTCTTTGGTTGAGGAAATGTATCCAATTGGCGCATCAAACCAAACGTATAGTTTTTTGCCTTCGGCTCCTTCTACCGGAACATCAATTCCCCAATCTAAATCGCGAGTTACGGCACGAGGTTCTAAACCACCATCAATCCAGGATTTTACTTGTCCATACACATTTGGTTTCCAATCGTTTTTATGACCTTCCAAAATCCATTCTCTCAAAAAAGCATCGTATCGATCCAAAGGCAAAAACCAATGTTTGGTTGCTTTTAAAACAGGAGTTTCTCCGGTAATGGTCGACTTAGGGTTAATCAAATCGGTCGCGTTTAAAGTCGATCCACATTTTTCGCATTGATCACCGTATGCTTCTTCGTTGCCACATTTAGGACAAGTTCCTGTTACAAAACGATCGGCCAAAAATTGATTGGCTTTAGCATCGTACAATTGCTCGGTAACTTCTTCGATAAAATCGCCATTATCATATAGCTTTTTAAAGAATTCTGATGCCGTTTTATGATGAATTGGCAAGGAAGTACGCGAATAATTATCGAATGCAATTCCAAAATTCGAAAACGATTTGCGAATAATGCCGTCGTATTTATCGATAACTTCCTGAGGCGTAATCCCTTCTTTTTTAGCTTTCATCGAAATAGCAACGCCGTGTTCATCACTTCCGCACACAAACAAAACATCTCTTCCTTGCAAACGCAAATAGCGCGAATAAATATCAGCAGGCACATAAACTCCCGCCAAATGGCCAATGTGAATAGGGCCGTTAGTATAAGGCAATGCCGCTGTAATGGTATATCGTTCTGGATTTTGTAACATAATTCAAATTTATTGGCTGCAAAAATAAGCAATACAATTGACAGTTTTATGGTTTTTTTGAATGACAATTAGTACTATAAGCCGAATGTAAAATGAAATAAAAGGCAAAAAAAAAGCGATTTTTATTGAATTAATTAAATTCTAAAAAGAAAATATCCATCCCTTTTTCTTAAATTAACAATTAAAAATAAGACATGAGCAAGACGTACATAAAATGCCCAAATTGTGCAACAGAAAACATCAACAATGATTACTGTAGTAATTGTGGGACAATTTTGAATGTAGTTTTGAAGCGAAAGCTAGCTCGTGAAAAAACAATGAAGACACGAATTGAAAAACAAAGCGCAGAAAAACCAAGTAAATTGGGCGCATTTTTAAAGCGTGGCGAAGAACATTCAAATATATTAATTAGAGGTTTTTTTAAAGTTTCTTATGCAATATGGTATTTCTTTGCCGTCATTTTGGGTGGTCTTATTGCGGCAATAATTGCTGCAGCTGCCGGATAAGAATAATGGATCAAAATTATGTGGAGAAAAATACTGTATTTTATGGCGTTGTTAATAGCTTTAACTATTTATGGTTTGCAAAAATCTCATTTCTCATTACCTTTATTAATCAGCAATTATATTACTGATTTTCTGTGTTTACCGTTAGTGTTAGGCTTTATTACCTTTTTAATTCGTTTGATTAAAAATGACAAAATCTTTCGGCTTCCCCTTTATATTATTTTAATTCTAGCTTGCTACTATTCCCTTTTCTTTGAATATTATTTGCCAAAAGTCAATTCGAGATATACTGCCGATTGGATTGATGTTGGACTGTATTTCTTGAGTGGAATTTCATTTTATTATCTCGAAAAAAGAGAAATAGGTTTCAAATTATCTTAAAAAGATTTGTTTTAAACTGTTTTTAGCATGCAAACCACACCAAATTATTTTACAAATTTTGCTTTTAAAATAAAAAGTAGCGACATGAGCAAAACCAAACTTATCATTAACGACAGAGGATCGATACGCATTGATGGCGATTTTGAAATTATGGATCATGAAGGAAAAATTTATGGTTTAGAAGGACGCACGGCTTTAGGACTTTGCCGTTGTGGACATTCGGTCAAAAACCTTTTGGAGATGGAACACATCGAGCTAACTTCAAACACGTAGCCAAAGCTTGAATGTTAGGTTTTGAGTTCTTATTTGTTCCTTTTTAGCTGCAAAAAACAGGAAACTCTTTTTAAACCTATCAAAAAGGATTTCTGTAACCAATAAAAAAACATACAATTCTTACTTTTTTTTCATAAAAAACAGCAAACCAACACTGTAAGTCTGAAATTTTTGAGTTAATTTTGATTGTTATCAACTCAGTAAAAACAATCGTTATGTTAGCTAAAACCTCCAAAACACTTTTTTTATTTCTAATGTTGCTTTTTTCGGCCATTGCATTTGCTCAAAACGATGTGATCTTGAAGAAAAATGGAGAAGAAATGCAAGGAAAAGTAATGAAAATGAATCAAGACGATTTGATTTTTGTTTACAAAAACGAAACCGTTGAATATCCTGTTAAATTTTCGGATATTATCAAAATTACTTTTGCATCGGGTCGTGTTCAGAATTTTAATACCGCACCTAGCACTACGGCTTTAAATACTGAAAACCATCAAAACAAGGCGGCAATTTTGCCTTTTGGATATATTAAAGATCAAGAAACTTCTAATACTTTAATGACACAAAAAATTCAGCTCGAAACTTATAAATATTTCAAGCAAAATGCGGTTCAAATTCAATTTCAAGACCCGATGACAACCAATGCTTTATTGGCAAAAGCCGGCATAAACGAAAGCAATTTACAAGCGCATACTATTGATGAAATAGCCAATATTTTAGGAGTAGCCTATATTGTAAACGGTTTGGTATCTATAGTAAAAACATCGGTCACCAACTCTTCTTACGGATCAGTAGATGTAAAAGAAAATTCTAAAAACAAAACAACAGCTAACTCCAGTACTTACAATTATGCTACGCAAAACTATTCTACCACCATAACCATGAACGTATATACCGACCAAGGAGAAAATATTTATACGCAAGATCATAACTCTTTTTGGCAAACCGAAGATGCCTATAAAATTACATTGGGTTATTTAGCCAAAAGATCACCCATTTTTAAACGTTAAAATCCCCTAATACTATAGAAAGACAAAGCCGTTAAATATTTTTTTAACGGCTCTTTTATAATATAAAATCTAAAATCCATTTTCTATATTAAAATCTTATATTAAAAATTTACAAAATAACTTTAACCCCAGTATAAATTAAATAATCTTCTGCATAAAAATCATATTCAGGCTCACAATAAAGGTAAACAATAAAATTCTTAGCTCTTATGGTTCGTCCCAAACCTACTCCTGCCGGTATTTCATTTTTTCCAGTATCTAAATTAAACAACATTCGGGGATGCTATCGAACTTCCCAAAGGCCATCTTTTGTGAATTTATAATAAATTCCATATTGCGCTTCAATAGTATTGTTTACTTGATACGTAAATAGCTCAACGAATTTCCATTTTTTATTAGATTGAATCCCTACTAAATTTACACCACCGCTAAATCCATTTAATTTAGAATCGGAGATAACAACCCCCACTCCTAATTGAGATTTCCAAGATTGATTGTTTGGAGATAATTTAAAAAGTTTGGCAACTAAAAAAGAAGTAGATCCATAATTCAAGTCGCCAGGATGTGCTTTATTATAATCAATTGCACCTCTATAAAACCATTTATCGGTAGTAAAATTTACAATGTTTTGCATATCCAACAAGTTCGGTTTTATACGGAAAATTTGATATATATTCCAACCTTTAGAAAGCGGGTTGCTGGCATCCACTTCCTCTTCTTCTATTTCTTGACCCCATGTTATAGCGGACAATAGCAAGAAACTCGCAATTAATAATTTTCTCATATAACTTGCTGATTTTAAATTGAACTTCTTTCAAAAACTAAACTAATTTACTAAAAAAACAAACTTCTATAAGAAAACACTTTAAAAAAAATAAGTGTTTTTTATACCGAATAAATTTCGTCTTCTTATGTTTACGTCGTCCTAATAACCACATTATGAATTAGAAATCATTAAGACTGGAATTCAATATTAATTAGATAAAAGAAGATTTTATCGGTATTGACTAATAAAATAGAACCAATTTAAACTAAAGTACGATATAGTATCTTCAGAATAATTTTTGCAAACTTTGCTTTTAAAAAAATAAAAAGTAGCGACATGAGCAAAACCAAACTTATCATTAACGACAACGGATCGATACGCATTGATGGCGATTTTGAAATTATGGATCAAGACGGAAAAATTTATGGTTTAGAAGGACGCACGGCTTTAGGACTTTGCCGTTGTGGACAATCGGCCAACAAACCTTTTTGCGATGGAACACATCGAGCCAACTTCAAACACGAAGCCAAAGCTTTCGATTTACCTCCGATGAAAACCAAATAATTAAAGATTAAAAAGTACAATAAGCTGCATGATAAATGCGGCTTATTTTAGTTAATATTCAAACATTTAACCGTTTCATTCCCAAAATAACTACTTTTATATTTAAATTAGAATTATACGTTATAATGCTTTGAAGACATGATAAAAAAAGGAATTTTTACGCTAATTTTTCTAAACTTACTATGCAGTACTCTTAGAGCTCAAAGTAAAATCAATATTTTTTCAGGCGATAAAATTGAGCTTTTCTCCGAGATTCATTATCAAGCAATTCCTCCTGTTGCGTTAACGGAATACAAATCTGTTCAAACCAGAAATACAAACATACAAAACCCAAAAATTGCTTTAGGAATTGGCATTTCTGGCGGCGGATCACGAGCAGAATTTTTTAGTTTAGGCGTTCTTTTAGAATTAGAAAACCTAAAATCTCAAAAAACCAAACACAATGTACTAACCGAAATTGATTATTTTTCAACCGTATCTGGGGGTTGTTTTTCGGCAGGTTATTATTTAACGCTTCTTAAAAACAAACTTTTACCAGATGAATCTTCTTTTTATGATTTTTACTTCTCTCAATCCAATATTTACAAATCTGAGGTAAACAAAACCGCTAATGCTTTTTCTCTGTTAAACAATAAAAAAAATGAAAAGGGAGAAAAAATTTCAATGACCCAACGTTTGGATTTAGAGGTTCTGCAATACGACATTACCAATCCCGAAAACAGCTCAAAATTCAATTCGCAAATGCTTTTATCGGATTTTTTTATTCCAAAAAACAGTCCAAAAAACCAAACTTTACCAATCTTAGTAGCGAATGCGGCAGCGTACAACAATGGCGAAAGATTTCCTTTTATGCCTCATATTTTAAAATCAATGTGGATCAACGCTTCTTTAGCTCCCAATGTTGCCGCAATTCCGTTAACAGAAGAAGGTTATAACGATGGTTATCTTTTTCCCCTCACCTATGCCATTACAGCTAGTTCGGCATTCCCAGGAGTGCTGCCAAAAGTAAAATTTGGAATTAAAGATCAAGAAAAAATACTTTGTCTTATTGATGGAGGCGCTGCTGAAAACATGGGTTACAAAACTTTAATTGAACTTCTTTCATGCGATTTGCAGGTTAACAACCATAATAAAAGAGCCATATTTATAGATTGTTTGGGAGAAGGAAAAAAAAGCGCTTTTATAGCCGACCAAAAAATCAATTTATTTAATTTACTAGAAACCGCAACGCTTTACACCGTATTAACCAAATACATCACATTTGATAAGGATGTAGAATTAGAACTCGAAAAATCGGGAATTCCGACTTCAAATTACACCACTATAGGCTTTGGAACCATTCGGGATTATTTGAATAGTTTAAATAAAAACGAAGAGTACAATCAATTTGTAACGCAATTAAGAAACACCCCTAACACAGAGAGTAATTGGCAAAAGCTTTATGAAAGTTTTAAATTAAGATTAATCAACGATTTTGGCTTAAAAAGTTTTAGAACAAACCGCAACAATCAAGTTATGCTTGCTAGTTTAGAAAATAATAAATTTCCAGCTCTTTCTTCAACCCAAATTTTACTCTTATACGAATACGCTTCACAAATTCAAACCAAACTAAAAATCACTGACGAAGAAGAACAAATGCTCCTTTTGGCAGGTAGATTTGCCACTTTTATAAAATCAAAAAAATTACTCGAATTCCTCGAAGAACATTAAATTACTGATTACAAATAATTTACCTTTTAAAAATCTTATTTCATTGAATTTTCAAAAATAAAACACATTTCTATCCCTCAAATATTTATCCGAAATTTGCATTTCTTTTAAAAGTAAATACCATGGAAAACTTACCCATTATTGTATCTGAAAATGCCTTTAATAGTCCTAATCCACAAGACATCATCCATTCTAATATCTCGATTATCAATTTGATGCGAGAAGAAGGACTTGACGACGAACTTATTCACGACGATGCTTTGTTAAGTTATTACCTAGATTATTACGTGGCACAATGCACACAAGGCGAATTTGCTCAATTTGTTTATCATTCGGGTTGGGATGCCGAATTGAATTTGTTGCTTGAAGAGGGCTTACAGCTAATTGGTGCCAACGATCATTTGGTGTTTTTTCAGCAGCAAGTCAAAAAAGTAAGTTTGATGAGTACTGTAAAACGTGATAAGTTTTTTAAAGGAAAATTAGAAGGCGTAAATGCCATTCGAGATGCAATCAACGAAAATTCTTTTGCTAAAATAGAAGAAAATCTAACGGAACTCAATGCTGCCTTTTTAAAATCACACCCTGATTTACAAGCCCTTCCGATAGAAACTATTTTTACCACTTTAGAAGAAATAGTCGGACACGAAATCAAACGCATGTAATTTTCTTCTTTTAAATTAATTGCTTCAAAAGTAAATTAGGACCTAAAGTAGTAAAAAAGGGTGCAATAGCATGAAACTTTACCTTTAAGTCTCGAACATTTCCTTAAATTTGCTTCGCTTATACGAAATTTAATAGTTAAAAAATTCAACTATGTTACAAATTACATTTATTAGAGAAAACCAGGAAAAAGTAATCAAGGCCTTGGCAAAAAGAAATTTTGATGCCAAAAGTGTTGTTGAAGAAGTAGTTTTATTGGATGAAAAACGCCGTGCTACTCAAGTAGAATTAGATACTGTTTTGTCCGAATCTAATAAATTATCCAAAGACATTGGCGAATTGATGAAAGCGGGCGAAAAAGCCAAAGCAGCTATTTTAAAAGAAAAAACGGTTGCCTTAAAAGAAAAAAGCAAAGATTTATCAGACAAAGCCGAAGCATTGGCTTTTGCACTAACTCAAAAAATGTATACATTGCCCAACCTTCCTGCGGATATTGTTCCAGAAGGAAAAACGGCCGAAGACAACCTGAACGTTTACCAACAAGGTGAAATTCCAACCTTACACGAAGGTGCTTTACCGCACTGGGAATTGGTAAAAAAATATGACATTATTGATTTTGAATTGGGAACCAAAATTACTGGTGCCGGTTTTCCAGTTTACAAAGGTAAAGGAGCTCGATTGCAACGTGCTTTAATTAATTATTTTTTAGATAAAAACACCGCCGCAGGTTACAACGAAGTGCAAGTGCCGCATTTGGTAAACGAAGCATCGGGATACGGAACTGGTCAATTACCCGACAAAGAAGGGCAAATGTACCACGTTACCGTAGATGATTTGTATTTGATTCCGACAGCAGAAGTTCCGGTAACCAATTTGTACCGAGATGTCATTTTAAACGAAAACGATTTGCCAGTTTTACACACAGCATACACGCCTTGTTTCCGTCGCGAAGCGGGTTCTTATGGTGCTCACGTTCGTGGTCTAAATCGTTTGCACCAATTTGATAAAGTTGAAATTGTACGCATTGAACACCCTGATAATTCATACAAAGCATTAGACGGAATGGTAGAACACGTGCAACATATTTTACAAGAATTGAAATTACCGTACCGAATTTTACGTTTGTGTGGCGGCGATATGGGATTTACCTCGGCTTTGACTTATGATTTTGAAGTATTTTCAACGGCACAAGACCGTTGGTTAGAAATTAGTTCGGTTTCTAATTTTGAAACTTTTCAAGCCAATCGTTTAAAATTGCGTTTCAAAGACAAAGAAGGCAAAAACCAATTGGCACACACTTTAAACGGAAGCTCTTTGGCATTGCCACGCGTTTTAGCCGGAATTTTAGAAAATTACCAAACACCCGAAGGTATTGTAATTCCAGAAGTATTACGTCCTTATTGTGGGTTTGACATTATAGATTAATCAGTGTTCGGTTTATAGTCTCGGTTTCCAATGCCGAGACTGCAAACTGAGACTACAACATTTAAAAACCGAATATGAAAAATCTTTTGATCTATATCGTTTTGTTGTGGTCTACTTTGGCACTCGCTCAAAACGAACAACTCGCCCAATATTACTACGAAAGAGGCGACTTTGAAAAAGCTAAAATTAGCTACGAAGAACTGTTAAAAGCCTCGCCTTCTAACACCCAATATTTTCTTCGCACTATTGATTGTTACCAGCAATTACAACAATACGATTTGGCTGAAAAAACAATTGAGTCCCGTTTTAACAAATACAAACAAGGTGCTTATTTAGTCGAATTGGGTTACAATTACCAATTGCAAAAAAACGATTCCAAAGCCAATCAATATTACAATCAGGCTATCGAAAAAATTGCACAAAACCCAAATGAAGTTTACGGCATTGCCAATTCTTTCGAAAAAAAAGTACTGCTCGAATATGCTTTAAAAGCCTATCAAACCGCTACAAAAGCACAACCACAATACAATTTTAATTTTCAAATTGGATTGCTCTACGGGCAATTAGGCAAAACCGATTTGATGATTGATACGTTGCTCGACGAATCTTTTCAAAACCAAGAAAACAGCAATTTGATTCAAATGCAATTGTCACGCTATATGAGCGAAGCATTGGAAAGTGGTTTTAGCGATGCCTTGCGTAAAGCCTTAATTCTTCGCACGCAAAAAAACCAAGATATTTTTTGGAACCACTATTTGAGTTGGTTTTATGTGCAACAAAAAGAATTTGGAAAAGCATTTGTACAAGAAAAAGCCATTTACAAACGCAATCCAGAATCGTTGGCGAGTATTCTCAATTTAGCTCAATTTGCTTTAGACGAAGACGATGAAACGGCCGCACAAGAAATTTTGACTTTTGTAACCGAAAACACAACCAATCCAGATATTCTCATTCCGGCCAATGCCGATTTGATGACCATTAAAATTGAGCAAGCTACGGAGAAGGATTATCCACAACTCAAAACCGAATTGGAAGCCTTATTGCAACAATTCGAAATTAACCCGAATACCTTATCTTTGCAGCTTATTCAAGCGCATTTTACGGCTTTTAATTTAAAGAAACCGGAAGAAGCGAGAAAAATGGTGCAAAACGCCCTCGAATTACCGCTGAACAATTATCAAATTGCCGATGCTAAAATGGAATTGGCTGATATTTTGCTCTTTGAAGAAAAATTCAATCAAGCTTTATTGTATTATTCGCAAATAGAACTTGATTTAAAAAATGATGTTTTGGCGCACGAAGCCAGTTTAAAAGCCGCTAAAACAAGCTATTTTAAAACCGATTTTGTTTGGGCTTTAAAACAATTTAAGACTTTAAAATCGGCCAGCACACAACTTATTGCCAACGATGCGCTAGAATATTTTTTATTGATAAACGACAACACCATTGCCGACTCAACACAAGTGGCCTTAAAGGCTTTTGCAAAAGGCGATTATTTGGTTTATCAAAACCGCCAAGACGAAGCTGTAGCGCAGTTTCAATTGGTTTTAAAAGCATTTAAAGGCAACGAAATTGAAAGTGTTACGCTGCTTCGTTTGGGTCAAACCTACGAAAAATTACAGCAATATGATTTGGCTTTGGCTCAGTATCAAACTATTATTGACCAACACAAAGAAAGCATTTACAGCGACGAAGCCTTATTTTTTTCGGCCGAAATTTATAACGAAAAATTACACAATCCCGATAAAGCAAAGCCCTTGTACGAAAAAATCATTTTCAACCATCAAGACAGCATTTACTTTGTTGAAGCACGAAAAAAATACCGCGCCCTTCGCGGCGACAGCAATTTATAAAACAGAAAGAAGTTAACGTTTTAATCCAAACGTTATAAAAAATATACTCATGATTATATACAACGTAACAACCAATATACACGAAAGCGTGCATGACCAATGGTTAAACTGGATGCAAAAAACGCACATTCCTGCCGTTTTGAATACCAAAATATTCAGCTCGGCGCGTATGGTAAAAGTTTTAGTTGAAGAAGAAATGGGCGGTATTACCTACTCGACCCAATATGTAACCGACAGTAAAGCTTCTTTAGAAGAATTTTATCAAAAACACCAAGCGCAATTGGATCAAGAAGCCTTACAATTATTTGCCGACAAAATGCTTTCCTTTCGTACCGAATTGGAAGTAGTTTCAGAGCATTAATATCTAAAAATGAAATCGTTGAGACTACAAACTAGGCTCATAAAAATGCAGCAAAATGGAAAAAGTTAAAGCTAAAAAACACCTAGGACAACATTTCTTAAAAGATGAAAGCATTGCCAAAGACATTGCCGACTCATTAAGCCTTCAAGGCTACAATTCGGTCTTAGAAATTGGACCTGGAATGGGCGTGCTCACCAAATATTTGCTCGAAAAACCCATTACGACCTATGTCATTGAAATAGACACCGAATCAGTAACCTATTTAGAAGCCAATTATCCCAAATTGCATGATAAAATTATTTCGAAAGATTTTTTAAGATACGATGTAAACGAAATTTTTAAAGGCGAACAATTTGCCATAATTGGAAATTTCCCTTATAATATTTCGAGTCAAATTGTTTTTAGAGCTTTGGAATTGCGAAACCAAATTCCGGAATTTTCGGGGATGTTTCAAAAAGAAGTTGCCGAGAGAATTTGCGAGAAAAAAGGTTCCAAAACCTACGGCATTTTATCGGTTTTAGCCCAAGCTTTTTATGATACGCAATATTTATTTACGGTTGATGAAAATGTGTTTAATCCACCTCCAAAAGTAAAATCGGGTGTCATGATTATGAAACGTAAAGAAGATTTTAGTTTGCCTTGCAGCGAAAAATTATTTTTTACAGTAGTAAAAACAGCCTTTCAGCAACGCCGAAAAACATTACGTAACAGTTTGAAAACATTGCAACTATCCGACAATTTGAGAGAAGATACTATCTTTGACAAACGCCCAGAACAATTGAGCGTGGAAGAATTTATTGCACTAACTCAAAAAATAGAAGCCGATGGAATTTAAAGTTAGTAAAGAATTAATTGCCGAATTAGAAAAACATATCGCCGAAAAAAACGACAAAGAATTGGCCGTTTTAATGAACGATATGCACCATGCTGATATCGCCGAAATTCTGGATGAATTAGATTTTGAAGATGCCACTTATATTTTTAAGGTTTTAGATAGCGATCAAACCGCCGAAATTTTATTAGAATTAGAAGACGATTTACGTGAAAATATTTTAAGTCGCCTTTCGCCTAAAGAAATCGCCGAAGAGCTGGATGAATTAGATACCAATGACGCTGCCGATATTATTGCCGAATTATCGCAAGAAATAAAAGCGGAAGTTATCAACGAGTTGATGGACGTAGAACACGCCAAAGACATTGTTGACTTGTTGCGTTACGACGAGAATTCGGCCGGAGGATTAATGGGGAAAGAGCTTGTAAAAGTCAATGAAAACTGGAATGTGCTAACTTGTGTAAAAGAAATGCGTATTCAGGCCGAAAACGTTTCGCGAGTACATTCTATCTATGTGGTAGATGATGAAAACCGATTAAAAGGCAGACTTTCGTTAAAAGATTTACTTACAACCTCAACTAAAACGCAAATTTCGGACATTTACATCCGGAAATTAAACTTTGTAAATGTAGATACCGACGATGTAGAAGTAGCGCGTATCATGCAAAAATACGATTTGGAGGCTATACCGGTAGTAGACGAATTAGGTCGCTTGGTTGGCCGTATTACCATTGACGATATCGTAGATGTAATCAAGGAGGAAGCCGATAAAGATTACCAAATGGCGGCGGGTATTACACAAGATATTGAAACCAACGATAGCATTGTAGAATTAATTAGAGCGCGCTTACCTTGGCTTTTAATTGGGTTTGTTATTGAAATTATTGCTTCGTTTGTACTTAAAGACAACGAACGTGCTTTTGAAAAATACACTACCCTTATCATTTTTGTGCCTTTGCTTTCGGCCACAGCCGGAAATATTGGCGTACAGGCCTCCGCAATAGTGGTACAAGGTTTGGCTAACGGAACTTTAAAAGAATTTAGCAGCAATTATTTTAGTAAAGAAATAACCGTTTCTATGGTTTCGGGAACTATAATTTCGCTATTGTTATTGGTGTATCATTCCCTTATGTACCAACAATATTTAGTGGGATTTGCCATTTCAATCTCGATGATTGTGGTTATTTTATTTGCCGCCACGTTGGGGACATTAGTGCCTTTATTTTTACACAAAAACAAAATAGACCCCGCTATTGCTACAGGTCCGTTTATTACTACCAGCAACGATGTTTTTGGCATTATGCTGTATTTTTGGGTCGCCAAATTAATTCTCGGCTTTTAATCCCTTTAAAAATTAACTAACCAAAACATATAATAAAAAACAACAATGAAAGTACACATTATAGGCGGAGGAAACTTAGGTGTTTCTATTGCCGTTGGAATTGCCAAATTTTCAAAAAACAACCAAGTAACCGTAACACGCCGAAATACCGCCAGTATTTTGCATTTAAAAGAATTAGGAATTACGGTTTCATCCGATAATAAACATCAAATTCAAGAGGCCGATGTGGTTATTTTAACCATCAAACCCTATCAGGTAGACACCGTTTTAGCCGAAATTTTACCCGTCATTCAGAACAAAACAATTGCCTCGGCTGTGAGTGGGTTGTCGTTAGAAATGTTGCAAACCAAAACAAACAATACTTTGCCAGTAGTTCGTATCATGCCAAATATTGCGGCACAATTTGGCGAATCGGCCACCTGTATTTCGTATCCAGAAAAATACAAAGAAGCTGCTTTACCGTTGGTTGATTTATTTCAGAATTTAGGAACCGCCCCTGTTATTGACGAAAAATTAATGGATGCTGCAACCGTTTTAGGCGCCTGCGGAACGGCTTATGCTTTACGTTATGTTCGTGCCTCTATGCAAGCCGGAATCGAAATCGGTTTTGATTCGCAAACCGCATTAGCTATTGCTGCACAAACCGTAAAAGGAGCTGCACAAATGTTATTAGAAGAAAAAGTACATCCCGAACAATTGATTGACCGCGTAACAACGCCTCAAGGTTGTACCATCGTAGGATTAAACGAAATGGAACACAACGGGTTTAGTTCTTCGTTAATCAAAGGAATCAAAACATCGTTAAATCAAATTAAAGGAAATTAAAATCCAAATTATGATCTACAAACGCTTTTTACTTGGTATTTTACTCATATCCACTTTAGCAACTTTGGCTCAAAATCCGTTAAATTTTGGCAGTAACATCAAAACAGCCGATCCCTCTGCTCACGTTTGGAAAGATGGTAAAATGTACCTTTATACTTCCCATGATATCGAATGCCAACCCGATTTTTTTATGAAAGACTGGCATGTTTTTTCCTCGAGCGATTTGGTAAACTGGACCGATCACGGCGCTTGTATGACAGTAGACGATTTAACTTGGGCCGATAATTTTGCTTGGGCTCCCGATTGTGCTTACAAAAACGGCAAATATTATTTTTGTTTTCCGGCCGGGAATGGTTTCAAAGACCGTGTTAATCCAAAAAACAGTACCAAATGGATGGGAATAGGCATTGCGGTTAGCGATTCGCCTACTGGTCCTTTTAAAGACGCTATAGGAAAACCGCTTTGGACCAAACCTTACGCCAATGACCCTTGCTTATTTATTGATGATGATGGCAAAGGTTATATCTACTTTAATGGTGGAGGCGATTATTTGGTTGCGGAAATGGCAGCTGATTTATTAAGTGTAAAAGGCGATTTGTACACCATGGATATGGGCGGTTACAAACCCAAAAGAGAAGGTCCTTGGGTTTTTAAACGCAAGGGGATTTATTATTATACGATGCCAGAAGACAATCAGATTTTGACGTATTATACAGCACAATCTCCAAAAGGCCCTTGGAAATACCAAGGTGTGATTATGGATGAAGAAAACGACAGCAACAACCATCACTCTATCGTAGAATTTAAAGGAAAATGGGTTTTGTTTTACCACAAATGGATTGAAGACAAAACCTCCGATTGTAATAAGAAGCAACGCGTTACTTGCGCCGAAAATCTTTATTTTAATGAAGATGGCACTATTCAAAAAATAGTCAGAACCGATAAAGGCGTGGGCAATACCTTCAAATAAAAATCAAAAAAGGACTTTCAAACACAATGAAAGTCCTTTTTTTTTAACTAAACTCTAAAATTAATTTTGATGCTGATGTACCACTCGTGTTTTTTTGGTTTTCGATTTTAGAATAGAATTCAAATAAACGAATCCGAAAAATCCAGAAGTTAAGGAGGCAATTAAAATGGCTATTTTGGAATAGGTAATAATTTCGGGATCTGAAAAAGCCAAAATGGTTACAAAAATAGACATGGTAAAACCTATACCGCCCAACATTCCGGCTCCTAAAATATGCTTCCATTTAAGATCAACTGGCAATGCACAAACGCCCACTGTTACACTTAAAAAAGCAAATAATAAAATTCCAACCGGTTTTCCTACAACCAATCCTAAGATGATTCCGAATGCATTTAAGTGCGTTAAACCTTCGTGCCAATCGGAGCCAATTGCAATACAAGTATTGGCCAAAGCAAATAAGGGCAAAATAAAAAAGGAAACGGGTTTGTGTAAAAAATGCTGTAATTTATACGAGCTCGTTCTTGGTCCCCCGCCCGAAAACGGAATTACAAATGCCAATAAAACTCCGGTAATAGTAGCATGAACACCCGAGGTTAACATGTAGTACCACATAATAGCACCTCCGATTAAATACGGAATTAAATTTTGAACTTTCATTCGGTTTAAGATGAACAAAAATCCCATAATGCCGCCAGCAATTGCCAAATTTAAAAACGCAATACTTTTGGTATAAAAAATGGCAATGACCAAAATAGCGCCCAAATCATCAATTACAGCCAAAGCCGTTAAAAATACTTTTAAAGAGCTTGGCACTCTATTTCCTAACAGCGACAATATTCCGATAGCAAAAGCAATATCGGTCGCCATCGGGATTCCAGCTCCGCTTTGAGTTGCCGTTCCATAATTCAACAACAAATACAAACCCGCCGGAACCAACATACCACCTAAAGCACCAAAAATAGGCAAAGCCGCATTTTTAATACTCGACAATTCTCCTTTGTAAATTTCGCGTTCTAATTCGAGTCCGATTAACAAAAAGAAAATGGTCATCAAACCATCATTAATCCAATCGGTTACTGTATGATGGCCGATATGCGTGTTCCAAAAACCAATATAATCGGCAGATACACTTGAGTTGGCCAGAAAAAGAGATAGTAAGGTTACAAATATCAAGAGTACACCTCCCGATTTTTCGTTTTCAAAAAAGACTTTGAATGTTTTAGTTAATTTCATTATAAAATAGGCTTGTTTTGGTATGATATTAGGCGAAAAATTGCATAATTTTCAAAGTTAAAAAAATATCACCAATAAAAAATGAAACCGCTCCCTTTTCGAAAAAAACAAAATGGAATTGCATTTTCAATTTTTATAGCAACATCCGAAATACTTTTCAAAATAAATAGCACCCTTTTTTTGATAACTTTGTATTATGAAACAAAAAATCCTACATATAGACAGCAATCATCCAGTACTTTGGAACGAACTCGAAGCCGCTGGATTTGAAAATTACGCCGATTTTACTTCTTCAAAAGAAGAAATCGAAGCTAAAATTAAAGATTATCATGGCATCGTTATTCGCAGTCGATTTAAAATTGATTCGGTTTTTATTGATGCTGCACCGCAATTGCAATTTATAGCCCGAGTGGGTGCCGGATTAGAAAGCATTGATTGTGACTATGCCGAAAAGAAAGGGATTCAGCTTATTGCTGCTCCCGAAGGCAACCGGAATGCTGTAGCCGAGCATACTTTGGGAATGATTTTATCTCTTTTTAACAACTTGAATCGTGCAGATAAAGAAATTCGTTCTGGACAATGGAATCGAGAAAGCAACCGTGGTCATGAACTAGACGGAAAGGTGGTCGGTATAATTGGTTACGGCAACATGGGAAAATGGTTTGCTAAAAAATTACGCGGGTTTGCCGTAGAAGTTCTTTGCTACGACATTAAAGAAAACGTGGGCGATGACAATGCTCGCCAGGTTTCGTTGGCCGAATTTCAAGAAAAAACAGAGGTACTCAGTTTGCATTTACCTTGGACACCCGAAACCGATAAAATGGTCAACTCCTCGTTTATTAATGCCTTTTCAAAACCCTTTTGGATATTCAATACCTCACGAGGCAAAAACATTGTAACGGCTGATTTGGTCACTGCTTTACAATCAAAAAAAATTTTAGGAGCTGGATTAGATGTCTTGGAATACGAAAAACTATCCTTTGAAACCTTGTTTCAAGATAAAAATACTCCCGAAGCTTTTCAATATTTATTAGAAGCCGATAATGTGCTCTTATCGCCTCATGTGGCCGGTTGGACTTTTGAAAGTCACGAACGCTTAGCGCAAGTAATTGTGGATAAAATTATAGCCATTTACAAGGACTAAATACCAAAACCGCTATTGATTCGCAATCGATTATGTAAAAATAATCATACTTTGATGTTTTAAGTATGATTATTTTTTTTATTATTGTTTTCAAAATTTAACAAAAACAACTCTGAAGATAATTTAGATAAAATGAATTATATTGGAAATGTTGAAGCATTTTAATAATCCTAATTACTATAAAAATGGAAAACGCAACCCCTTTTGAAGAATGGAACCAACCCCAAGCGCCAAGACAAGAAAACAAAAAAATTGTAGCCGGAATATTAGCCTTGCTTTTTGGCACTCTAGGTGTGCATAAATTTGTTTTAGGATATACTAAAGAAGGCATAATTCAATTGGCGATTGGAGTTATAACCTGTGGTTTAGCTGGAATAATTGCTTTTATTGAAGGCATTATTTATCTAACAAAAACAGATGAAGATTTTTACCAAACCTATCAAGTGAATAAAAAACCTTGGTTTTAAAACTTTATAAAATGAAAATCCCACTTTATTAACTAGTGGGATTTTTTATTTTTACAGAAGACTGTATTTATTCTTCGTCTTTTTCTGCTAATTTTCGTTCTAATTCCAATTGAAATTCCTCAATAACAGGCTTCATGGTACTATCCGGAATATCGGCAATTCTGATATACATCAAACCATCAATGGCATTGTTAAATAACGGATCAACATTAAAAGCAATTACACGTGCATTTTGTTTGATGTATTTTTTAATCAAAACTGGTAAACGTAAATTACCCGGTTCTAATTCGTCGATTATTTTATCAAATTTATTCAAATCCGATTCGGCTTCATCAAAAATAAAATCTTTATCGGCATCTTTCAATTTGACTTTATAGGCCTTTTTAGGATGAATGTATTGCGCAATATACGGGTCGTAATAATTCGATTTCATAAACTCAATCATCAATGATTTCGAAAAATCCGAAAATTGATTGCTAATACTCACACCACCAATTAAATATTTATGCTCCGGATAACGTAAAGTGGTATGAATAATTCCTTTCCAAAGCAAAAACAACGGCATTGGCTTTTGTTGGTATTCTTTGATAATAAAGGCGCGTCCCATTTCAATCGAATTCAACATCAAATCGTTTAACTCAGGCTCAAATCGAAACAAATCATTCAAATAAAAACCTTCAATTCCGTATTTTGGATAAATTTCAGATCCCAGTCCCATTCGGTAAGCGCCCGAAATTTTCTTGGTTTCTTCATCCCACAAAAACATGTGGTGGTAGTATTGATCAAATTTATCGATGTCTATCGATTCGTTAGTGCCTTCGCCTACTTCTCTAAAGGTAATTTCGCGCAAACGACCAATTTCGTGCAAAATATTTGGAATGGCTTTCGCATCGGCAAAAAAGACTTCGTAATTTTTACTTTGTAACAACCGACAGTCATTGTCGCGTAACTTTTTAACCTCTGCTTCTATTTTGGTTTGATCCGTTGCCGTAACAATTTCCTTTGGACTTTTAGGCAATTTTAAAGAAGGTGTTTGCAACAGTTTGTGTTCTTTTTCAAACGGATTGGCCAACATGTACGTTTTTCGGCGTAAAAAATCCGAATATTCATCAAATGATTCTATTTCATTTTGTTCGGCAACCGAAATGGGTTTTCCGATACGAACTTTAATAATGCGGTCTTTTTGCGTCAACAACTCCGAAGGCAGTTTGGCGGTACGCAAGGTGTCGTCTATTTTAGAGAGCCAATAAAACAACTTGCTGTTTTTGGCATGAAAATAAATAGGAACCACCGGAACATTTGCTTTCCGAATTAATTTAATTGCGCCTTCTTCCCAAGGTTTATCAACCACCAATTGCCCATCAACATAGGTAGAAACTTCTCCGGCAGGAAAAATCCCTAACGGTTTACCTTCTTTTAAATGACGTAAAGTATCCTTGAGTCCCACCACACTCGATTTGGCATCCTTATGATTTTCAAAAGGATTTACCGGCATGATGTATTTTTTAAGAGGTTCAATTCGATGTAACAAAAAGTTAGCTACAATTTTAAAATTAGGTTCTCTTTCGAGCATTAATTTCAACAATAAAATGCCATCAACACCACCCAACGGATGATTGGAAATGGTAATGTATGCGCCGTCTTTTGGCAATCGTTTTAAATCTTCCTCCGGGATTTCAAATTTTATTTGTAAATCGTCTAAAATCGCATTCAAAAAAGTAACATCTTCTAAATGTTTGTTGCGATCGTATATTTTATTTAGTGTAGAAATTTTTAGCACCTTCATAAGTACCCAGCCAGAAAACGTGCCTAACACGCCGTACTTACTAACATTTATTGCATTGGCAACTTCTTTTGCGGTAACTAAACCCATGTAATTGTTTATTTTTTAAAGCAGTGAGCAAAGATAACAAAAAACGGTAGTTTCTTGGGTTTATAATTCAAACTTTAGTCATTTTTATTACATTTGAAACTCAAAAAAAAATTCAAATGAAGATTATTTCGTATAATGTTAACGGTATTCGAGCCGCAATTTCTAAGGGATTTATAAATTGGATGCAACAAGCCAATCCCGATGTTATTTGTTTACAAGAAATTAAAGCCACCGAAGAACAAATTCCGACTCAAGCTATAACCGAAGCGGGTTATCCGTACCAATATTATTATCCTGCTACCAAAAAAGGCTATAGTGGCGTGGCCATTTTATCGAAAATAAAACCCAATAATGTTGTTTTTGGAACCGGAATTGAACACATGGATTTTGAAGGCCGCAACCTTCGCGCCGATTTTGATTCGTGTGCGGTAATGAGTTTGTATTTGCCATCGGGAACCAACATTGCCCGATTGGATCATAAGTTTAAATATATGGATGATTTTCAGGTTTATATCAACGTACTGAAAAACACTATTCCGAATTTGATTATTTGTGGCGATTATAATATTTGCCACGAAGCCATTGATATTCACGATCCGGTTCGCAACAAAACGGTTTCGGGATTTTTGCCCGAAGAACGCGCTTGGCTCGATGGTTTTATGAAATCGGGTTTTATAGACAGTTTTAGGCATTTTAACAAAGAACCTCACCATTATTCGTGGTGGAGCTACCGAGCTGGAGCCAGAGGAAATAATAAGGGATGGCGCATTGACTATAATTTGGTTAGCGAAAACTTAGAACACAAACTCAAAAGAGCCGTTATCCTTCCAGATGCCATGCACTCGGACCATTGCCCAATTTTAGTCGAAATTGACGATTAATGGTATTATTCTTGTAGCAATTTCAAAAACAAAAAAACGTTAATCCTTTTACATCTAAAAATTATGATTAAAAAAGCCGCTTTCGGATTACTCCTTTTAGCTTTGAGCACTTCGTGTGTTTCTAAAAAAATATATACCGATTTAGAGTCTAAATACGCAGACCTGAAAAAAGAAAACCGCGAAATGGCCGATGCCAACGAAGCGTTGCAAAAAGAAAAAAACCAATTAGAGTTAGATAAGGATAACTTAAATAAAGATTTAAACAACACCAAAGCCGAACTCGAAAAACAAAAAGCCGATTACGCTGCTTCACAACAAAAATTAAAAGTATTGCAAGATTCGTATGATGCTCTCGAAAAAAATAGCAATGCTGCTTTGCAAAGTAACATGAATAAAAACCGCGAGTTGCTCGAACAACTCGAAGCCAAAAGCAAAGCCTTAGCAGCCGAACAAGAACGTTTGGACAAAACAGCCAACCGATTAAAAGAACTAGAAGCCATGATTGCCGCAAAAGAAGCTGCCATGCGCACCTTGAAAGAAACGTTATCGAAAGCCTTAAATGGTTTTGAAGGCAAAGGACTTACCGTTGAGCAAAAAAACGGAAAAGTATATGTTTCGATGGAAAACAAATTGTTATTCAATTCGGGAAGTTGGGCCGTAGGAACCGAAGGTAGAAAAGCGGTAGTTGAATTAGGAAAAGTTTTAGGCGATAACCCTGATTTAAATGTTTTAATTGAAGGTCATACAGACAACGACCCATACGCGGGTTCGGGACCAATTGCCAACAACTGGGATTTATCAACCAAAAGAGCCACTGCCATAGTGAACATTTTGACAGAAAATCCTAAAATCAACAAGCAAAAATTAACTGCTGCGGGACGTAGCGAATATTCGCCTCTAGCGAGCAATGCTACCAATGAAGGCAAAGCAAAAAACCGTCGTATCGAAATTATCTTAACGCCTCGTTTGGATGAAATTGCCGACATGTTGAACGAAATTGATTAAAAAAAGCAATTCCAAACTGCATTTTAAGGTTTAATGGAACAAAGGTGCAAAGGCTCAAAGAAAAATCTTTGAGCCTTTTTTGTTTCCATCCCAATTTTGTAGCCCATGCAGAATCAACCAAAAAATCTTGTACTTTTTTTAACCTTTGAGACATTTCGATTTGAAAAATCACTTTGTACCTTTGTTTCTTTGCAACTTTTGAACCTTAAAGAAAAAAATGAAATACACCACTTTACCCAACACCGATATTAAAGTCAGTAAAATATGTTTGGGCACCATGACTTTTGGCGAACAAAATACCGAAGCCGAAGGACACCAACAAATGGATTATGCGTTAGAACAAGGCGTGAATTTTTTTGACACAGCCGAAATGTACGCTGTTCCGGCTCGTGAAGCCACTTACGGTAGCACCGAAAAAATTATTGGTACTTGGCTCAAAAAAACAGGTAATAGAGATAAAATTGTATTAGCCTCTAAAATTGCCGGCCCCAATCCTAATTTTGGTTACATGCGCGAAAAAAACGATTTTTCGGCCGCCAGCATTCAATATGCATTAGAAAAAAGTTTACAGCGTTTACAAACCGATTACCTTGATTTGTACCAACTGCATTGGCCGGAACGCAAAACCAATTTTTTTGGCAAACTCGGATTTAAATTAGAAGAAGATGCTTGGCAAGACAACATTCACGAAGTGCTAACCGCTTTGGATCGTTTTGTTAAAGAAGGAAAAATCAAGCACATTGGCTTATCAAATGAAACGCCCTGGGGGATTAGCCGTTTTTTAGAAGAAAGCAAAACACATCATTTACCTCGAATTAAAACGGTTCAAAATCCCTATTCGTTATTAAATAGAACCTACGAAATTGGTAATGCCGAAATAAGTTACAGAGAAAATGTAGGCCTTTTGGCGTATTCACCAATGGCGTTTGGCGTGTTGTCTGGAAAGTTTTTAACTGGCGAAAAATTACCCAATGCGCGCATCAATAAATTTCCACAATTTTCGCGCTACAACAGCGAACAAAGTACGCAAGCTACTAAACTGTACTCCGAAATTGCTCAAAAACACAACTTGAATATGGCGCAAATGGCATTATCTTTTGTAACGCAACAGCCTTTTGTAACTAGCAATATTATTGGAGCCACTTCCTTATCGCAATTAAAAGAAAACATCGAATCTATTAACTTAACGCTTTCAGAAACGGTTTTAGAAGAAATTGAAGCAGTACATAAAATTAGTCCAAATCCAGCTCCTTAAGCACTTGATTTAGTTCAGAAAAAAGCACCTTTTTTTAAAATTGAAAAGGTGCTTTTTTTGTTTTTAAAAATCGAATTCGTCTAACTCTTTAATCGAATCGTTGGCAATCGTTAAAGAATCGGGGACTGTAATATGCAAATACGATCGAGCATTTCCGGAAACCTGAATTGGTTTTTGAGCAACGGTATCTTCGGTCACCAAAACACCTCTTCGCAACATTAAATTACGCATGAATTTTTCATTTTTGATGGCAAATTCTTTTAAATTCCCTTGATTATTGAATTTATACATGAATTTTTTCGGACTCGGAATAACCGACGCTAAAAACAAACATTCATTCAAATTTAAATCGGATGGTGCTTTTTGAAAATAAAAACGACTTGCCTCGCCAATTCCGTACACATTGGGTCCCCATTCGATTACATTAAAATAGACTTCTAACATTCGAGATTTGCTTACAATTCGATTGTTTTCGAGTAGGTAAACCAACAAAATTTCTTCTAATTTTCGTGAAAGCGTTTTTTCTCTGGTCAAAAACACATTTTTCACCAATTGCATGCTAATGGTCGAAGCGCCTCTTGCAAATTTTTTGGTTCGGATGTTTTTTAAAATAGATTGTTTAAACGCTTCGTTGATAAAACCTCGATGATGAAAAAAAGAAGGGTCTTCAGATGTTAAAACGCATTTTTGTAAATAAGGCGAAATGTCGGTCAAAGGAGTATAATTTGGATTGGCCACTCCTACCAAAATAGGCCGTTGCGGAACATTATTGATAATAGCACGATAGGTAAATTCACCATTTAATTTATTCAAATTAGCCTCGCCATATTGTAGAATTTTGAAGTTTTCTTTATTCAACTTACTGTCAAAAACCAACGTATTGGGTTTGTTTTTGTTGAATTTAAAATCCAATTTATAGTCAAAATTACCTGTCGCTTTCATGCCTTCAAAATGTGTAAACAATCCATTTGGCAAGGAGTTGATGAAATGTTGCGCCTGCATTTTAGGAATAGCAATTTTTAGTGTATAAATGGTATCGTTGGCCGTTTGATACGATGCATACGGATGCAATTTGATTTGATTGAGTTGCATGGTAGAAGTACTATCAACCGAGATGAAATCTTCACCTAATAAAAAACGGTAATCAAAAAGGGCATTTTTAATCAATACGTCTTTGCTGGCAATTTTAGGGTAATTGATTTTTAAATTTACGATCGAAGAAAAACCATCTATATGCAGTTTGCCTCTTGATTTTTGAATGTTATCAATATTCAATCGAATGGAATCGAAACTAGCAATCAATTGATACCTTTCGTCTAAATAGGGCACTTTAATGGCTCCGGTGTCTAAGTTAAAAAACCGGATGTCGGCTTGTTTATTTCGGGGATCGGCAAAACCGTTAATGCGCCAACGCTGCTCAAAAGTGTTGGTTTTAATAGCCAATTGGGTATTGAGTTGCTCGTTAGCCAAAATCAATTGATTGATTTTTAAGGTTGCTTTTTTTTCGTTATCGTTAAGTTTGAAAGTCACATTTTCAACTTTCATATCCACAGGAACCAAATTCAACATTTTTGAAATAAGTCGATAGGCAAAATCCGCATAATCCCGTTTATCATCTTTGTGAATATCATCAGAATCCTTCTTCAAAAAAGCATCAAAATTTCTAATTTTACCCTTTTTAGTCAATTGAATATAGCCATTACTTAACTGCAATTTTCCTAGTTGAATATCGCCTACCAACAAAGGCAACAAGGCAATTTCAGTTTCAATATGCTGAATATTCAGTAACGTATCGGAATTTTTTGGTGCTAAAATGACCTGACTTAATTTTACATTCGAAATTCCTTCAAAAGCACTTTCTTTCACCGAAAAAAAACAGTTGTAATCGGTATTCATTTTGCTCGTGATTTTAGCAAGGGCTTGTTGCAAAAGGGTCGCTCTAAAAAAATAGGCGCCGCATAAAACAACTAGCAAAAGCACCGCAAAAATTTTAAGCGACAGAATTAGGGTTGATTTTTGAATTTTCATGAAAAACAATACAATTACATTACCGATTCCCAAATTTAAAGCAATCTGTTTTATAGATTTCGGGTTATTTCTTCAAATGTAAAATTTAAAATAATATATTTGACCTCATTGCACAAAATTTAACCCAATTAACTATGAAACCATTTTTAGTATTTTTATTGCTACTAACCACCTCCTTTTCGTTTGCCTTTGACCCTGAAAAACCCCTCAAAATAACCGTTGCACAAGATGGTTCTGGAGAATACAAAACCATTCAGGAAGCCTTAAACAATGTACCAAAAGACTCTGAAAGAACCACTATTATTTCGATAAAAAACGGAATGTATTTTGAAAAATTAGAAATTCCATCTTCTAAAAAAAACATCCAATTAATAGGCGAAAACAAAGAAAAAACGATTATTTCGTACAATGATTTTTCGGGAAAACCATTACGTCCTGAAGATTCAAAAGAAGGTAAAACGACCTATAGCACGTCAACTTCGTATACTTTATTAATTAGAGCCGATAACTGCGTTTTAGAAAATTTAACCATCGAAAATACAGCTGGACGCGTTGGGCAAGCAGTAGCTTTACATACCAAATGCGATAAATTAATTGTAAAAAATTGCCGTTTGTTAGGCAATCAAGATACTGTTTATTTAGATCGTGATGGAGTTCGTAATTATTTAGAAAATTGCTACATCAGCGGAACGACCGATTTTATTTTTGGTGCCACTACCGCCTATTTCAAAAAATGCACTATTGAGAGTTTGCAAGATTCGTACATTACAGCAGCATCTACCGTAGAAGGAGAAAAATACGGTTTTGTTTTTGTGGATTGCCAATTGATTGCCGCTAGTGATTCGGTAAAAAAAGTATACTTAGGTCGTCCTTGGAGACCGTTTGCACAAACCGTTTTTATTAACACAAAAATGGGAAAACATATTATTCCAGCAGGATGGAATCCTTGGATTGACAAACGCTTTCCCGACAAAGACAAAACAGCTTATTATGCTGAATATGGTAGCTCGGGTGAGGGTGCGAAAGAAATTTCAAAGCGTGTTTCGTGGTCGCATCAACTTAAAAAAGAAGATTTAAAAAAATACGATTTGGATAACGTTTTAAACGATTGGAATCCGAAAAAACAAAAGTAAACTCATAAAAAAACAGTAACCAAAAAAGTTACTGTTTTTTTTATTCTTTTTTAAAACCAAAAAAATCAACCAAAAAGATAAGCCGCAACATCTTCAATTTTGGTCACCAATTCAATTTTGATTCCGGTATTTTTTAAGGCGATTTTATTGTATTTGGAAACGAAAATGGTAGAAAAACCTAATTTTTCGGCTTCTTGTATACGTTGATCCACGCGATTCACCGGTCGGATTTCACCCGATAAACCAACTTCGCCAGCAAAACAAAATCCTTTTGGCACCGCAATATCTTCATTTGAAGATAAAATTGCGGCAACCACAGCCAAATCAATGGCTGGATCATCAACCGAAATTCCGCCAGTAACATTCAAAAAAACATCTTTTGCACCCAATCTAAATCCGGCTCTTTTTTCGAGCACAGCCAAAATCATATTCAATCGTTTGGCATTATAACCCGTTGTACTGCGTTGGGGAGTTCCATAAACAGCGGTACTTACTAAGGACTGAATTTCGATCATTAAAGGGCGCATCCCTTCCAAAGTAGTGGCAATGGCAGTACCGGAAAGTTCTTCGTCTTTGTGTGAAATCAAAATTTCGGAAGGATTATTTACTTCGCGTAAACCGCTGCCCAGCATTTCGTAAATGCCCAATTCGGAAGTAGAACCAAACCTATTTTTCAAAGACCTTAAAATACGATATACATGATTCCGATCGCCTTCAAATTGCAAAACCGTATCAACCATGTGCTCCAAAATTTTCGGTCCTGCGATAGTACCGTCTTTAGTTATATGTCCGATTAAAATTACCGGAATATTACTTTCTTTTGCAAATTTTATCAATTCGGCGGTAGTTTCTCGAATTTGAGAAATGCTTCCAGCGGTTGATTCGATATAATCGGTATGAAGCGTTTGTATCGAATCGATAATGACAATTTCGGGCTCTATAGCTTCAATTTGCTTGAAAATATTTTGCGTTTTGGTTTCGGTCAAAATAAAGCAATTGTCGCTTTTAGAGGTAATGCGTTCGGCACGCATTTTTATTTGTTTTTGACTTTCTTCTCCAGAAACATACAGCGTTTTATAGGGCAGGTGTAATGATATTTGCAGCAACAACGTACTTTTTCCGATACCCGGTTCACCTCCTAAAAGCGTTAATGAACCTGGAACAAGACCACCACCCAACACGCGATTTAATTCGGCATCGGTCGTGTCAAGCCGAATTTCCTGAGTCGAATCAATTTCGTTAATCCGCAAAGGTTTGGGTGCTTTGGTCACTGGACTTGATTCTGTTTTCCAGGCTACTTTTTCTTGCTTTTGAATAATTTCTTCGGCAATAGTATTCCATTCTTTACAAGAATTGCATTGTCCTTGCCATTTGGCATATTGTGCGCCACATTTTTGGCAAAAAAAGGAGGTTTTAACTTTTGACATTATTTTTTAGCACTTAGCGTATTCATTTCTTCCATTTTCTCGTACATGACATCTTTATTTAAATTATCGATGGGTTCCATTTGAGAAGCTACTTGATAGCGTTTCCCAGCACGTTTAAAATCACTTCTTTTTTCATACATCACTCCCATTAAATATTCGCCCAACATAGCTTGCGGATAATCGGTATTTGCAATCACAGCTAAAGGCTCTAATTCATCATAGGCCTGCTTTTTCATAATAGCGGTTTCAATCGCTTTAAAATCGTTCATTCGCATCGGGATTTTGATTCCCAATGTTTTGTCCATATACTCGTATTTCTGACTTAAATAATCGGCAAAACCGGTTTCTAAAGTCATGATTTTATCGTTAAATTCGGCCGAATTAATGGGTTTATAAGCCTCGAAAATCTGATACAAAGCATTCGGAATAGAATATAAGACTAACGAATAATGGGTACTATTTTTAAAAAAATTGTATTTATAATTGATGAGTTTATTCTCGGTAATTTTAATGTTTTGATCGAGTTTTTCAACTGGTTCTTTAATATTTTTTATATCGCCATCGGCCGAAGACTGGTAATAAAAAATAGGCGATTTAATTTTTGAAAATTGCTCGGGTATGCGCATTTCCATTTTTGGAGCTAATTCGGGACTTAACGAAATGTATGCGTTAAAAAGTGGGTTTTCTTTATATAAATAAAAATTCAGGAACCCTGCTGTGGTATCATGCCCTGCAATAATCCGGAAGGAAGAAGTTCGAAACTTTTCATCTACATGATTTACCACTTCCGTTCCAATAAATTCAAAAAATTGAGCCCCTTTTTCAAATGGAATCCCTTGTATTTCATCTACCGTACAGTCGTCATAACGGGTTTGGTCTTGATGAATTCCAACCAATATTACTTCGGGCAAATCATCCCAATACATTCCATAATTAAGCGCCCCTTGAAAAGGTTCTAGTAAATAATCGCCATCTAAAAGGTACAAAACAGGATATTTTTTATCCGGGTTGGTTTCGTAAGAAGGCGGCAATACAATAGATAGAGTTCTTTTTTCATGGAGTTTAACCGAATTGATTTCGATTATTTTTTTTTGCGAAAAAGCCGAAAAGCTTACTAATAAAATAAGTAGGTAAATTTTTTTCATGATGGGGACATTACTAAAATTAAAAATTTCTAAAATAAAGCAGCAATATAGCATTTTTATTTGCTTTTTCAATTGGCAAATGCTTTGCCTGGAAAAGGAAAATTTTAATAAAATCGTGAATTTATTTCAAAAAAAAATGCGCTTAAAAAACGCATTTAGAAGTTATTTTATATTCTTTTAGGTTAAAGAATTATTGGTTTCATTAGGAAAAATAATCCACGGTTTGAAAGTTTTAGCTTCTTCAAACTCTAAAGTGGCATACGAAATAATGATAATGATATCGTCTTTTTGTACTTTTCGAGCTGCGGGTCCATTAAGTGTAATCTCGCCGGAGTTGCGTTCGCCTTTAATGACGTAAGTTTCAAAACGTTCGCCGTTATTAATATTTACAATGGAAACTTTTTCGCCTTCAATAATATTAGAAGCGTCCATTAAGGTTTCATCGACCGTAATACTACCAATATAATTTAAATCGGCACCCGTTACTTTTACACGATGTATTTTAGATTTTACTACTTGAATTTGCATGGCACAAAAGTAAAT
Source organism: Flavobacterium agrisoli (assembly GCF_016522065.1). Taxonomy (GTDB): domain Bacteria; phylum Bacteroidota; class Bacteroidia; order Flavobacteriales; family Flavobacteriaceae; genus Flavobacterium; species Flavobacterium agrisoli. Next base: position 324,362 of record NZ_JAEHFV010000002.1, read on the forward strand.
TAATTTAATGAAATGGTGTCAATTAAACGCACATTATTAACAAAAACAGCAATAAATGCACGGTAATTCTTGTTAGACTCTTTTTCGGTTTGGGTTTCCAAAGTGTTTGCATCGGCAATTACAAAGTACTCCAAATCAAATCGTTCATGAGCATCAAAAACACTACTTACCCATGCTGAAATTTCGGCAATAGACTCGGTTTGAAAGCGATTTTTTACTTCGTTTAATGTGTCATAAATCAAAGAAGCTTCACTTCGTTCTTCGGGAGTTAACCGTTCGTTACGCGAACTCATGGCCAATTGATTGGATTCTCTAAAAATCGGACAACCGACAATTTTGATTCCCAATTTGTACTTCGAAACTAATTTTTTGATGATTTGCAATTGTTGAAAATCTTTTTCTCCAAAGTAGGCCAAATCGGGCTTTACAATTTCAAAAAGACGTTTAACCACGGTGCCCACTCCATCAAAATGCCCAGGTCTAAATTTACCTTCCATCTGAAATTCTAATCCATCAAAATCAAAATGTTGCGAAACGGTATTGCCTTCGTAAATATCGTCTACAGTTGGTGCATACACGATAATATCCGGATTCAATTGGTTCATTTTAGCCACATCAGCCTCTAAAGTACGTGGATATTTAACCAAATCATCAGGATTATTAAACTGTGTAGGATTTACAAAAATACTCACCACAGTAAAATCTGTATCTTGTAAAGAACGTTTCATCAGGGCCAAATGCCCTTCATGTAAGGCCCCCATTGTGGGAACAAATCCAATCGTAGAATGTGCGGTTTTAATAGAATTTAAATGCGCTATCAAATCGGCTTTACCATTAAAAACGTGCATGGTGGTATTTTTAAAATTAGGTGCAAAATTAATATTTTAGTTAATAACTGCATAAAATTTTGTAATTTTGCATCGTTTTTATTTCCAATGAATTAAGTAAATTACAATTATGAAAGAAAAGAGGATATTATATGTATCATCTGAAGTGGTGCCTTATTTAGCTGAAAACGAGGTTTCTTTAATGTCTTACGATGTACCCAAAATGATTAATGATCAAGGAGGACAGATAAGAATTTTCATGCCAAGATATGGAAATATTAACGAAAGAAGACACCAATTACACGAAGTTATCCGTCTTTCGGGTATGAATTTGGTTGTCAATGATTTAGATATGCCTTTAATCATAAAAGTTGCCTCTATACCCAAAGAACGAATTCAGGTTTATTTTATTGATAATGACGAATATTTTAAAAGAAAAGCCACTTTTGCCGACGAAGAAGGCGTAATGTACCCCGATAACGACGAACGTTCTATATTTTTTGCAAAAGGAGTAGTTGAAACAGTAAAAAAACTAAACTGGGTTCCCGATATTATACATGTTCACGGCTGGATGGCCGCCATGTTACCGGTTTACATGAAACATTATTACAAAAACGAAGCCTTATTTTCGGACACTAAAATTGTAACATCGGTTTACGGACAATCTTTTGACAATACGTTAGATATTGAAATGATTAACAAAGTTAAATTTGATGATGTTCCGCACGAAGCGATTGCTGATTTAGAAACACCTAATTACGAAAACATTATGAAAACCAGTATCCTGCATTCGGATGGTGTGATTATTGCTTCGCCAAACGTTTCCTCAAGTTTAACAAAATTTATAGAATCTTCAGGAAAACCTTTTTTACCTTTCACCGCCAAAGAAGGTTTTGCAGAAGCATATACCAACTTTTATAAAAATGAGGTTCTATAATCTAAAACTTTTTACTTACCAATGTTAAACACTTCTTTTTTTAAGAAAATTGCTTTTGCTGCAAGTGTTATTTTATTTTGTTCTTGTGATAAAGACTACAATGTTGTTGGATCTGATATTATCGGGGATAATGATTTTGACTTTGAAATATACAGTTCTAACCTGCTTGCTTACAATGAAAAAGTGCCAGCAGTAGCATCCAATAACTTAGCATCCAATTCATTAGGAATATACGATGACCCTGCTTTTGGCACGCAAACCGCTAATTTTGTTACTCAAGTTCAACTTAGCAGTTACGCTCCTGTTATTGGCGAAAATCCAGAAATTGAAAGTGTGGTTTTAACAATTCCATATTTCAGCCATGTTACTACTGTTAATGAAGACGGTTCTAGTCAATATGCATTAGATTCGATTTCGGGCGCTGCTGATGGAAAATTAAAATTAAGCGTTTACGAATCGGGTTATTACCTTCGAAATTTAGACCCATCGTCTGATTTTCAAAATCAACAATTGTATTATACTGATCAAAATGCGACTATTGATTCACAAAAAAAAGGAACTCGTTTAAACGATTCGGAAGACAAAACAGAAAATGATGAATTCTTTTTTGATAAATCTCAAATCGTAATTAAAACTACCGATCCCGAAACGGAAAAAGAAACCACTTCATACCGTGCACCAGAAATGCAGCTTAATTTAAATAAAGATTATTTTCAATCTAAAATACTAAATACAAGCGCTTCTAACTTGGCTTCAGCAGACGTTTTTACCAATTATTTCAGAGGGTTGTATTTTAAAGTAGAAAAATCAGGTTCCAGCCCAAGTAATTTAGCTTTGATGAATTTTGCAGAAGGTCAAATTACGATTACATATAAAGCTAAAACCGAAAGCACTACCGATGACGATACCGAAACAGAAGAAAAAACAATTGTCCTTAATTTAAAAGGCAATACCATTTCGTTATTAGAAGAAAGTAACTCAAATACCAATTACACAACCGCTACTACTTCAGCTAACACTACCGTTGGTGATGAAAGGTTATACATCCGAGGCGGTCAAGGAGCCATGTCGATAATTGATCTTTTTGACAAAAGCGATGTATTAGGTTATGACGAAAACGGCAATACCACAGGACCAAATGGAGTTTCGGATGAATTGGACGATTTGCGTTTGCGTTACAAAAAAAATCAATTATTAATTAATGAAGCCAATTTGATTTTTTATATCGATACGGATAAAATGGCAAACAGCAACGAGCCGAATAACATTTATCTTTACGATTTAACCAACGACCAAGCCTTGGTTGATTTCCTTACACCCAGTTTATACGGCGGATATATCACCACAGACACGACTACTAAAAAAGGAATCTCATACAAAATTCGTATTACGGAATATATACGAAATTTGATTAAAAACACCGATAGTCAAAATGTAACATTAGGTTTAGTCGTTTCGGAAAGTCAAGCAATTTTAGGCTTTAATCCACTTAAAACAGCCAATTCTCTAATTAGCCAAGTCCCAAAGAGTTCTGTTATGAGCGCGCGAGGAACTGTTTTATACGGAAGTACTAACAATGTTCCTGAAGACAAAAAATTGAAGCTTCAAATTTATTATACAAAACCAAATAATTAAAATAAAATACTATGTGCGGAATCGTTGGATATATTGGTCATCGTGAAGCCTATCCTATCGTAACAAAAGGATTAAGACGATTGGAGTACAGAGGCTACGATAGCGCCGGAGTAATGCTATACAATGAAAAAGGTATCAACCTTTGCAAAACAAAAGGAAAAGTTTCTGATTTAGAAAAAAAAGCCAAAGCAGAACTCGACACTAAAGGAACCATCGGAATTGGTCATACACGTTGGGCCACTCATGGTGTACCTAATGATGTTAATTCGCATCCACATTTATCCAATTCCGGAAATTTAGCCATCATCCACAACGGAATCATCGAAAATTATGCACCTCTAAAAGAAGAATTAAAAAACAGAGGGTATACTTTTAAATCGGATACCGATACCGAAGTTTTAGTAAATTTGATTGAAGAAATTCAAAAAACTGAAAAAACAAAATTAGGCAAGGCGGTTCAGATAGCACTTAATCAAGTAGTTGGTGCGTATGCAATTGCTGTATTTGATATAAAAAATCCAGAAGAAATAGTCGCGGCTCGATTAGGAAGTCCATTAGCTATCGGGATTGGAGAAAATGAATATTTTATTGCTTCAGATGCTACGCCATTTATTGAATACACTTCGAATGCCGTATATTTAGAAGATGGCGAAATGGCTAATATTCGCTTGCACAAACCTATCAAAATCAGAAAAATTAAAGATGATTCTTTAGTTACTCCTACTGTTCAAGAATTACAACTCAATTTAGAACAAATTGAAAAAGGTGGTTACGATCATTTTATGATGAAAGAAATTTACGAACAACCTAATGTAATTAAAGATACCTACAGAGGCCGTTTAAACGCCAACAAAGGAATCGTACAAATGGCCGGTATTGAAGACAATATCGAGAAATTCTTAAACGCAGAACGCATTTTAATTGTGGCTTGCGGAACCTCATGGCATGCTGGTTTAGTAGCGGAATATGTTATTGAAGAATTTGCACGTATTCCGGTTGAAGTTGAATATGCTTCCGAATTCAGATACCGTAATCCCATCATTAACAAAAAAGATGTGGTCATCGCTATTTCACAATCAGGTGAAACTGCCGATACTATGGCCGCAATAAAATTAGCTAAAGAAAACGGTGCTTTTGTATTTGGCGTTTGTAACGTGGTAGGTTCCTCAATTTCTAGAGAAAGTCATGCTGGAGCTTATACACATGCCGGACCCGAAATTGGAGTTGCCTCTACCAAAGCTTTCACTACCCAAATCACGGTATTGACTATGCTGGCACTTCGTTTGGCTAAAGCAAAAGGTACTTTATCCAACTCGGATTACCACAGGTATTTGATGGAATTGGAAATTATTCCCGAAAAAGTTAAAGAAGTTTTATCTACTAACGACATCACGAAAGAAATTGCTTTAAAATTCAAAGATTCAACTAATTGCTTGTATTTAGGAAGAGGGTATAACTTTCCTGTTGCACTAGAAGGCGCTTTAAAACTTAAAGAGATTTCTTATATTCATGCCGAAGGTTATCCTGCTGCCGAAATGAAACACGGTCCAATTGCTTTAATTGATGAGCAAATGCCTGTAATTGTAATTGCTCCTAAACAAGGGCATTACGACAAAATTGTAAGTAACATTCAGGAAATAAAATCGAGAAGTGGAAAAATAATTGCAGTAGTAACCAAAGGAGACACTCAGGTTAGAGAATTATCTGATTATGTAATTGAGATTCCAGAAACTTCTGATGCCTTATCACCTTTAATTACAACTATTCCTTTACAACTCTTATCCTACCATATTGCTGTTTTAAGAGGTTGCAATGTCGACCAGCCACGAAATTTAGCAAAATCCGTAACGGTTGAATAAACTAAATCATGAAAGAGGTCTCTAAAACGGCCTCTTTTTTTATGCCTTTTTATTCGTTGCTATATACATTCAAATCTTCGAATTAAGCAATATTATAAAAGACATCAGAATTACCAAAATAAAACAATAAAAAACAATCTCAAAAAAACACCTTTTTTTATATAAAAAATATTGATTTTAGATTTTAAAAAATTATCTTTGCGCTCTGAAAAAAGAGGTATTTTCGTTAAACCTAAATAGCTATTTAATAAACACATAAGTAATGTCAAAAGTAATAGGAAAAGTTGCCCAAATCATTGGACCAGTAGTAGATGTTGTTTTCAACGGAAAAGATGTTGAACTTCCAAAAATTTATGATTCATTAGAAATCACTAAAAAAGATGGTACAAAATTAGTACTTGAAGTGCAATCACACATCGGAGAAAACACCGTTCGTACCATCTCTATGGATTCTACAGATGGATTAAGTAGAGGATACGAAGTAGTTGGAATGGGAACACCTATACAAATGCCAATTGGTCCAGACGTATACGGAAGACTATTTAATGTAGTGGGAGATGCAATTGATGGTTTAGGAGATTTACCAAAAACAGGAGAAAATGGATTACCAATCCACAGACAAGCTCCAAAATTTGATGAATTGTCAACTTCTACTGAAGTTTTATTTACAGGTATTAAAGTAATCGATTTGATTGAGCCTTATGCAAAAGGAGGTAAAATTGGATTGTTCGGTGGTGCAGGTGTTGGTAAAACAGTATTAATTCAAGAGTTGATTAATAATATCGCAAAAGGTCACGGTGGTCTTTCAGTATTCGCAGGAGTAGGAGAAAGAACACGTGAAGGAAATGACTTGCTTCGTGAGATGTTAGAGTCAGGAATTATTAAATACGGAGAAGATTTCATGCACTCTATGGAAAATGGAGGATGGGATTTGTCTAAAGTTGATATGCCAGGAATGAGAGAGTCTAAAGCTACTTTTGTTTTCGGACAAATGAATGAGCCACCTGGAGCTCGTGCTCGTGTAGCACTTTCAGGATTATCTATTGCTGAGTATTTCCGTGATGGAGCTGGATCTGACCAAGGTAAAGATGTATTGTTCTTTGTAGATAATATCTTCCGTTTTACACAAGCAGGTTCTGAAGTATCGGCACTTTTAGGTCGTATGCCATCTGCAGTGGGTTACCAACCAACTTTGGCAACAGAGATGGGTGCTATGCAAGAGCGTATTACATCTACAAACAAAGGATCTATTACATCGGTACAAGCGGTTTACGTTCCTGCGGATGACTTAACTGACCCTGCGCCAGCAACAACTTTTGCACACTTAGATGCTACAACAGTATTGTCTCGTAAAATTGCTGAGTTAGGTATTTATCCTGCAGTTGATCCATTGGATTCTACTTCAAGAATTTTGACTCCACAAATTTTAGGTGATGATCACTATAATTGTGCACAAAGAGTTAAAGAAATTCTTCAAAAATACAAACAATTGCAAGATATCATCGCGATTTTAGGTATGGAAGAGCTTTCTGAAGAAGATAAATTATCGGTATCAAGAGCGCGTCGTGTACAACGTTTCTTGTCTCAACCGTTCCACGTAGCAGAACAATTTACAGGTATCCCAGGAGTTTTAGTAGACATTAAAGATACTATCAAAGGATTTAATATGATTATCGATGGTGAGCTAGACCACCTTCCAGAGGCAGCATTCAACTTGAAAGGTTCTATTCAAGATGCAATCGAAGCTGGAGAGAAAATGTTAGCTGAAGCGTAATTCAATTGATAATTATCAATTGACAATTATCAATTATCAATTATTAGAATTATGATTTTAGAAATAGTATCACCAGAAGCCACCTTGTTCTCTGCCGAAGTAACCTCAGTTACTTTACCAGGAGTTGACGGTAGTTTTCAAATATTAAACAACCACGCGCCTATTGTTTCTATTTTAGGAAAGGGTGAAGTAAAAATTACAGCTACTAGTTTTAATTTTGCCAAAGAGGTTGCATACAAGTTCAAAAAAGTTAACGATCAAAACTACACCTTAGCTATTGAATCGGGAACCATCGAATTAAAAGACAACAAGGTTATTGTTTTAGTTGACTAAAACATATCTTAAAGATTAAATAGTAAAGCCGTTGCATTTAAAATGCAACGGCTTTTTCATTTCAATTAATTTACAAAATAAAAAAGGTGGATTGCTCCACCTTTTTTGCCCCAAATCTACCATAAACTTAACCTACTATTGTTAATGGTTACTCTAATGTAAAAAGCATGTCTTTAAAACAAAATAAAATCTGATTAAAAACAAATAAAATCGTTAAAATACTGATTTACAATATTTTGGATATTTTATAATAACAAAAAAGGGTAGAATTACTTCTACCCTTTTTGCCCCAAATCTACTATAAACTTAACCTACTAATATTATAGTGTAGTAAATATACAATAAGTAATCCTATTTTTCTCACAAATCAGATAAAAAACCTAAAAAATCGTTTATCTGCAAATTTTGAGGAATTATAAAATAGAAAAAGAAAAAATTGAGATTTGACAATAACAGACTGGGCAAAGTGAAGAAAATAAAAAAGGTGGAATAAATCCACCCTTTTTGCCCCAAATCTACCATAAACTTAACCTACTAATGTTATGGTATATCAAAAGTACTTTAGACTCCTTCGTTTGCCAAAAATTCAGGATTAACGGCAAATAAATCCGATGAAATGCATTATTTAACTTTTTATTAATATGCTCGGGCATCTTTACCTTCGTAAAAATTCATAAAAGCACGATTCACAACGCGGTTACCTCCTGGCGTTGGATAGTCTCCTGTAAAGTACCAATCTCCTAAATTTTTAGGACACGCTTTATGCAAATCCTCAACCGTTTGGAAGATAATCTTAACTTCTGCTTTTATTTCTGGCGAGCTTAACATCTCTGCAATTTTATCTGATATTTCTTGGTCTGTAAAAGGTTCGTATATGGCCGTAACATAATTTACAACCGCTTTATCTTCAAAATTTTCTTGCGCCTTACATTTTGTATACACTTCATCGACAATATGGTATTGGTTTCGTTCTTTGAGCAAGGCTAGTGCCGCTCTAAAAGCTACCAAACCTTCCAGCTTAGCCATATCAATTCCGTAGCAATCAGGAAAACGAATTTGAGGCGCAGAGGACACAATAACGATGCGTTTAGGCTGTAAACGATCCATCATTTTAATGATACTCATTTTTAAAGTAGTACCACGAACAATACTGTCATCAATAATTACCAAATTATCTGTCGGTTTAATAACGCCATAGGTAACATCATAAACGTGTGCGACTAAATCATCACGACTGCTGTCTTCTGTAATGAAAGTTCGCAATTTGGCATCTTTAATCGCCACTTTTTCAGTACGGATTTTCACCGCCAACAATTCCCTTAGTGAATCGGCTGTAAGCGTATTTCGATTGGCAATAATGTAATCATTTTTACGTTGATTCAAGAAATCTTGTGCAGCCTCGACCATTCCGTAAAAAGACGTTTCGGCAGTATTTGGAATATACGAAAAAACAGTATTATCGGTATCGCTATCAATTGATTTCAAAACTGCGGGCAGAATCAATTTACCTAAATTTTTACGCTCTTGATATATTTCGGCATCACTACCTCTTGAAAAATAAATACGCTCAAACGAACACGCTTTTTTAACAGTTGGTGTTAAGATTTGCTCCATCGAAAGTGTTCCGTTCTTTTTGATGATTAAAGCATTTCCTGGTTCGATTTCTTGAACATTTTCGAAAGCCACGTTAAAAACAGTTTGAATTACCGGACGCTCCGAAGCAACCACAATTACTTCGTCATCTTGATAAAAATAAGCTGGGCGAATTCCAGCAGGATCTCTAAAAACAAATGCATCTCCATGACCTAAAAGTCCCGCCATAGCATAACCACCGTCTAAGTTTTTAGCTGATCGAGTTAAGATTTTACCAATATCCAAACGTTCTGCAATAACAGGCGAAGCTTCTTTTTTGGTATATCCTTCGGCTTTACAATCTTGATACAATTGCATTACTTCTTTATCTAAAAAATGGCCGATTTTTTCCATCACGGTAACCGTATCTGCCATTTCTTTTGGATGCTGACCTAATTCAACTAAATTCTGGAAAAGTTCCTTCACATTAGTCATATTAAAGTTACCCGCTAAAATTAAATTACGATGCATCCAATTGCTTTGACGTAAAAAAGGATGTACACTTTCGATACTGTTTTTACCGAACGTTCCGTAGCGCACGTGCCCTAAAAACAATTCTCCTATGTAAGGTATATTGGCTTTTTGTGCTGCCACATCGTCTACATATTCAGGATGATTTTCCAGCTCTTCATTTATCCGAGCATTAATTTGAGCAAATACATCTTGAATTGGTTGCGAATGATTTGAACGCACTCTACTAATATATCGCTGACCTGGTTCAACATCGAATTTGATACTAGCAAAACCAGCACCGTCTTGACCACGATTGTGCTGTTTTTCCATCATCAGATACATTTTTTGGATTCCGTAAAAAGCAGTTCCGTACTTTTCTTTATAGTATTCAAGCGGTTTTAGAAGTCTTACTAATGCAATTCCACATTCATGTTTTATAGCGTCGCTCATGGTATTTGTATTTGTGTTGTTGTAAGTTGTGTTTTAATGTAATAAAAAAAGCCCCGTTTTATCGAGGCTATCGGGCATTATATTTCTATATCAAACTGAGTTAAAGACTTGAATTGTTGTAATCGACTGGCAACTTCTGCTTTACTGAGCGTTTCCATTCTTTCGGTTCCAAATTTCTCTACACAAAAGGAAGCTAAATTAGAGCCGTAAATAATAGCATTTTTCATGTTTTCAAAAGAAATATTTTCGCTTTGCGTAATAAATCCAGAGAAACCACCAGCAAAAGTATCTCCTGCTCCGGTTGGATCAAAAACTTCTTCAAGCGGTAAAGCGGGCGCAAAAAACACCTCTCTATTGTGGAATAAAAGCGCTCCGTGCTCTCCTTTTTTAATCACCACATATTGAGGCCCCATTTCCTGAATTTTGGCAGCCGATTTTACTAATGAATATTCACCTGAAAGTTGGCGCGCTTCTTCATCATTAATTGTAATTACGTCTACACGTTTAATTACGTCTAATAATTCAGGCAAAGCACAATCCATCCAAAAATTCATAGTATCCAAAACGACCAATTTGGGTTTTACCTCCATTTGATCCAAAACACTACTTTGTACTAGTGGATGCAAGTTTCCTAACATTACCACATCTGCATCTTTATAATTTTGAGGTACTTTTGGTTGAAATTCGGCTAAAACATTCAACTCAGTTACCAAAGTATCACGAGAATTTAAATCATTGTGATACAAACCACTCCAAAAAAACGTTTTACCGCCTTTTACAATTTCGATTCCCGAAATATCAATGTTTTTGGAAGTTAAAAGATCTAAATGTTCTTGAGGAAAATCATCACCCACTACAGAAACTATAGCCGATTGCAGATTGAAAAATGATGCTGATAAACCGATATAAGTTGCTGCACCACCTAAAATTTTGTCCGTTTTTCCGAAAGGTGTTTCAATTGCGTCGAACGCTACCGTTCCAACGATCAATAATTTATTCATTTTTTGAATTTGGAATTAAAGTGCAAAGATACTTTATAACTACCAAAGTTGCAAAGTTTGAAAGTCTGAAAGTTTTCATAAATAAAAAAAGGTGTTATACATCAAAAACACCTAAAAGACAACAAATTACAACACAGATCAACAAACAAAACTACCTATTAAGAAACTTCATTTTCATAATAAAAATCAACCGACAACTGGCTTTTTAACGAAGCCATAACCGCTAATTGATCACAGCGTTCATTTTGAGGATGATTATTGTGCCCTTTTATCCACTTAAAATCGACTTGATGTTTGCGATAAACAATCAAAAATCGCTTCCACAAATCGGGATTTTTTTTTCCAGCGAAACCTTTTTTTTCCCAACCAAAAACCCATTTTTTTTCTACAGAATCCACTACATATTTCGAATCGGAAATTATTAAAACGTTCCTGTTTGGTTTTTTTAACTTTTCTAACCCTACAATTACGGCTAGCAATTCCATCCTATTATTAGTTGTTAGTCGAAACCCTTCATAAAATTCTTTTCGGTGCGTTGTTCCAACCAATTCCATCACTACTCCGTAGCCTCCGTTACCGGGATTGCCTTTTGCAGCTCCATCCGTATATATATGTACTTCGTAGTTTTTCATTACTAAATTTGATATGAGAATTAGGTAAGCAAATCCGCTATCACTTTTGGAAAATGCATTTGTTCCAGTCCGTGAATTTTTTCGGCAACCGTTTCGGCAGTATCCAAATCACTTACACTTACTTTTTCTTGAAAAATGATAGCGCCTTCATCGTAATTTTCATTTACATAATGAATTGTAATTCCAGTTTCAGCTTCTTTATTTTCGACTATAGCCCTGTGAATGTGCATGCCATACATTCCTTTACCACCATAATTAGGTAAAAGCGCAGGGTGAATGTTAATTATAGCGTTCGGGTAAACATCGATTATATTTTTAGGAAATTGCCACAAAAAGCCGGCTAAAACAATCAAATCAGGACAGATTTGGTTGATAATTTGTAGTACTTTGCCTTCATTTAGGTCGGTTTTAGTGAATATTTCGACTGGAATTTGAAGATTTTTAGCCCTATCTATAACCTTTGCATTTGCATTATTAGTAAGCACTAAAACCACTTTAGCCAAAGGTGAATCTTGAAAAAACCGAATAATATTTTCGGCATTACTACCTGATCCTGAGGCAAAAACGATAATTTTTTTCATGAATAATCTCAATTAAATTTATGCAAAAAACGGAATAAAAATCGAAAATAAATAGCTTTATAAAAGCTTTGTTAAAATTAATTTTATAAATTAGTGTTACATTTATTAACTAAAGTGTTGTTTTAAAATAAAGTTTTTTATTTTTGCCAACAAATTAAATTCTAAAATTAAAGATTATGTCAGACATTGCATCAAGAGTAAAAGCGATTATCGTAGACAAATTAGGTGTTGACGAAAACGAAGTTGTAACAGAAGCAAGCTTCACTAATGATTTAGGAGCTGACTCATTAGACACTGTTGAGCTTATTATGGAATTCGAAAAAGAATTTGATATTCAAATTCCAGACGATCAAGCAGAAAACATCGCTACTGTAGGTCAAGCTATTTCTTACATCGAAGAAGCTAAAAAATAATACACCAAACACCCGATTTTTATTAGAAAATTCTAAAGTCGGGTGTTGTTATTTTTTCAAGATTCCATTTTGGGTTGAATTTCAATCAAAAACATTTCTATAGTAACCCATTGCTCTTAAATTCCAAATCATTAAGAAAGCATGGGTTTTATTAGTTTAAGCATACAAAAGACATAATTTATGACATTAAAACGAGTGGTTGTAACAGGATTAGGTGCTCTTACTCCTATTGGTAATAATATCCAAGAATATTGGGAAGGCTTGATCAATGGAGTTAGTGGTGCTGCCCCTATCACCTATTATGATACCGAAAAACATAAAACAAAATTTGCATGTGAAGTTAAAAACTTCAATGTAGAAGATTATATGGATCGTAAAGAGGCTCGTAGATTGGATAAATTTGCTCAATACGCAATTGCAGCTAGTGACGAGGCGATAAAAGATGCCGGTATTACTGATGATAATGTACAAAAAAACCGTGTAGGTGTTATTTGGGGAGCTGGAATTGGAGGCTTAGAAACGTTTCAAGACGAGGTAATTTATTACACGAAATGCGATGGAACTCCTAAATTCAATCCGTTTTTTATTCCTAAAATGATTGCCGATATTGCTCCTGCTCATATTTCGATGCGAAATGGATACATGGGACCCAATTATACTACTGTATCGGCTTGTGCCTCTTCGGCAAATGCTTTAATTGATGCTTTCAATTATATCCGTTTGGGTATGTGTGATGTTATCATTTCTGGTGGTTCTGAAGCTGCCATTACCATTGCTGGTATGGGTGGTTTTAATGCTTTACATGCCTTATCAACCCGAAACGAAAGTCCTGAAACAGCATCAAGACCCTTTGATGCAATGCGCGATGGTTTTGTTTTAGGCGAAGGAGCTGGAGCTTTAGTCCTGGAAGAATACGAACACGCAAAAGCTAGAGGTGCTAAAATATATTGCGAAATAGGCGGTGGCGGAATGTCATCTGATGCTTACCACTTAACCGCTCCGCATCCTGAAGGAATTGGAGTAATTGCAGTTATGGAAAACACCTTGCGTGATGCCGGAATGAAGCCTGAAGACATTGATCATATCAATACCCATGGAACTTCGACTCCCCTTGGTGATGTTGCCGAATTGAAAGCAATTAGCCATGTTTTTGGAGATCATGCTAAAACTATCAACATCAATTCTACTAAATCAATGACTGGACATTTATTAGGTGCAGCAGGTGCTATCGAAGCGATTGCTTCTATATTAGCCATGCAACACGGGATTGTTCCACCAACGATTAACCACAGTGTAGTTGACGAAAAAATTGATCCGTCATTAAACTTAACGCTAAATAAAGCTCAAAAGAGAGAAATCAATGTAGCAATGAGTAATACTTTCGGATTTGGAGGACATAACGCTTGCGTTTTGTTTAAAAAAGTAGCCGAATAATATCACTGTGATCATGAGTATTTTCAAAAAAATATTTTCAAAATCCCGTTCTCAAGAAGGCGGGATTTTTTTTGATTCTATTCAGAAAATTCTTGGTTTTCAGCCAACCAACATCGAAAACTATAAGAAAGCATTTACACATCGTTCCTCTAACAAACTCGACGAAAAAGGACATCCTATCAATTATGAACGATTAGAATTTTTAGGCGATGCTATGCTGAGCTCGGTAATTGCAGCCCACCTTTTTAATGAAGTTCCTACTGGCGACGAAGGTTATTTAACCAAAATGCGTTCTAAAATTGTAAGCCGGGAGCACTTAAATGAATTAGGAAAAGATTTAAATCTCATTCAGTTTATAGAAAGTAAAGTTCCCGTTCAACATTTTGGCGAGAACATCCACGGTAATATATTCGAATCGTTAATTGGAGCCATTTATTTAGACAAAGGATATGGTTTTTGCGAAAAATTTATCCATAAAAAAGTGATCGAACCGTACGTGGACATTCCGAGGTTAGAAGGAAAAGTCATCAGTTATAAAAGTTTGGTAATTGAGTGGTGCCAAAAAGAAAAGCACGTTTTTCATTATGATATTTTTGAAGACAACGGCATTGGAGGCGAGCGATTATTTGGCGTAAAATTAAGTATTGACGAGAAAGTTGTAGCCAGAGCCAGAGCCACTTCTAAAAAGAAAGCCGAAGAAAAAGCCTCGCAAAGAGCCTATTTTGCTTTTCAAGAAAAAATGAATAAAAGCAAAGCCAAATAAGTTAAGTCTATAACGTTATCGTTTATAATTTAACAAAAACAAACCATTCGATATTATTTAAGCTCCGATAGAAATGCTATATTTACAGCTTAAATTGACAAGACAATGGCCGTACATAAATTGGATCTTGGCGAATTTGATGAAATTGATTATAATTTAATTGCAATTCACACTTCTTTAGAAGATTATAGACTCGCTTATTTTATCAATCAAAAATTGCCAATCAATTTAAGTAAAAGTAAAAATGAAATCGAAATTAGTTTTCAGGAGGAAAACAGTCAATTTTCAAGATTTTATTTTTATGATGAAGAAAATACCATGGATTGGAATTTAATTCAGAATAAAATCGAAATAAAAGTGTTGAAAAATCCCGAACAACACGATTTATTTTCAGAAACAATTACGGAAGTAGTAACAAAAGTATATTTGCTACCGGAATTCAAAAAAGTTGATTATTTTTTAAAAGTTGAAAAGAGTGAGGAAGCTTTCGATATATTAAAAATACTGCAACTTTTAAACACCATTGATTCCATATCAACGGTTTACGAAGTTGATACTAGTAAAATAAAATCAAAAAACAATTTAATTTTTTAATAGAATGCTTACAAACAAAAAAACAAAAATTGTAGCCACACTTGGGCCTGCAACCAGTACACGTGAGATCATTAAAGACATGATCGACGCAGGTGTGAATGTGTTTAGAATTAATTTTTCGCATGCAGATTACGAAGGAGTTAAAGAAAAAATAAACATTATTCGCGGATTAAACGACGAATTTGGATATACTACTGCTATTTTAGGAGATTTACAAGGACCTAAATTACGCGTGGGCGTTATGGAAGAAGGTGTAATTGTAAACGACGGTGACGTGATTACTTTTACTACTGCCGAAGACATTTTAGGCACCAAGGAAAGAGTATTTATGAAATACCAAAACTTTCCAAATGATGTAAATCCAGGGGAGCGCATTTTGTTAGATGACGGGAAATTAATTTTCGAAATCCTTACAACAGACAAAAAAACCGAAGTAACCGCCAAAGTGATTCAAGGTGGCGAATTGAAATCGAAAAAAGGAGTTAACTTACCTAATACCAAAATTTCGTTACCTGCTTTAACTGAAAAAGATATAGCCGATGCCATTTTTGCAATTGAACAAAAAGTAGATTGGATTGCCTTATCCTTTGTAAAAACGCCTCGTGACTTACAAGATCTTCAAGAATTAATCGACAAACATTCTGATTATAAAATTCCAATTGTAGCCAAAATCGAAATGCCAGAAGCATTAGAAAACATGGATAAAATCGTGGCCTATTGCGATGGATTAATGGTTGCTCGTGGTGATTTAGGTGTTGAATTACCAGCTCACGAAGTACCATTGGTTCAAAAAGATTTGATTCGTAGAGCCAAAACTGCTCGTATTCCGGTAATTGTGGCAACTCAGATGATGGAAACCATGATTACAAGTTTGACACCAACCCGTGCCGAAGTAAACGACGTAGCCAATTCTGTAATGGATGGTGCAGATGCCGTAATGTTATCTGGTGAAACGGCTACTGGAAATTATCCGGTACAAGTAATTCAAAAAATGACACAAATCTTGGAAGCAGTTGAAGATTCTCCGCTTATCCAAGTACCACAAAACACACCACAAATTAAAACCAAACGTTTTATTACCAAAACGATTTGTCACCAAGCTGCTTTAATGGCCAACACAATTGGCGCAAAAGCAATTTGTACATTAACAAACAGTGGTTATACTGCATTCCAAATTTCGGCTTGGAGACCTAATTCGCATATTTTAGTATTCACATCTAACAAAAGAATTGTAACACAATTAAACCTTTTATGGGGTGTTCGCTCTTATTTTTATGACAAAGATGTAAGTACAGATGATACCGTTATCGATGTAAATGACATTGCCAAAGAAAAAGGCCATGTTTCTAAAGGAGATTATTTAATCAACTTAGCTGCCATGCCAATTAAAGAAAAAGGAATGGTGAATACGATGAGAGTTACCGAAATTGAATAGTTTCAGTCTCTAACTTTTTAAAACTTAAAGTCCATAAAATAATTTTATGGGCTTTTTATTTATCTAAAATCAAATAAAGTCTTTACTGCTCAACTTCACAAGTAGGACAAATTATAATTTTAAAATTACATGAATTGGCAATAAAACACAGTTGATGTGCTTCGTGATGCAAACTGATAGCTTGAGCAATTTGTTTTTCATTCTGAATAACTGCTTTCGGAAATAACACGACTTCTATAAATTTGCCGCTTCCTGTTTCATTTACTTCCACCACACCCTCTGCAGTACTTGAATAACTTAACAAATCTATTTTGTGTTTTTGGCAAACGTAAAAATAAGACATCATCTGGCATGAAATCAAACTGCTCAACAACAGATCTTCAGGATTGTAAAATTCAGGATTTCCTTTAAACTCTTTTGCAGCCGAAACTTTTAGATCAGGTTTTCCTGTTATAGAAACCGTGTGGTTTTTATAATTTTTTCGATCCGTAAGTAAGTCTTTTTTCCAGTTAGCTTGTACTTTAAATTCTACTTTTAAACTCATTTTTGTTTCTTTTTAAAAACAGGGTAAAAATATAAAATCACGCATTGGCAAAGTTCCTTAAATAAAAAAAATACAGATAAAAATTCTATCTTTTTAGTGCAAAATGCCCAGAAATAAAAGTTTTATCATCAAGATTAGCCTTAAACCAATAATCCGCAGATGGCACTTCCTTTCCGTTATAAAAACCATTCCAGCCACTGTCTTTTGAAGATAACACTATTAATAATTTCCCATATCTATCAAACACTGATACTTTAGCATTTGGAAACTTATTTATACCGCTTATATTCCAGACATCATTAAACCCATCACTATTTGGAGTAAAGAATTTTGGATAATCAATAACTGTGACTTCTTTCGAATTTTCCCCGCATCCTAATTTATCTCTTACATAAGCCAAATAAGTTCCACCTTGAACATTATAAAAAATATTATCTCTTTGATAATTTACACCGTCTATAGAATATTCAAAGTCACCATCACCTCCTGCTATAATTTCAATAAAGTTGTTGTCTGATAATTCTTTATATTTTATCTCTTTGATAGAAGGAAGTACAGAACGAATTAATTCAAATTCAAAACTATTTTCACAATAAATGTCATTTAGAATTTTTCCGACAGTTAAAGTATAATTACCCGAATTATTTAAGTCTACTTCGTGGGTGTTTGAAATAACTTCTCCATTTTCAAATTTCCAAGTATAACTATCAAAATTAGCATCTGTAGTTAAATGCAAAAAAGGTTCTAAATCGCATAAAAAATAAGTTTTTTCAATATTTACATTTAGTAGATCATTTACGATTAGATTAAAACTTGTTTCAGAATTGCAAAGACTATTTACTTGGTTTTCTACTTTTACTTTTATTATTTGTGATTTTGGCTGAGTATTTTTAAATAATGTTGGTAAAGGACTTGGTAATTGATTTCCATTGCTATCAAAATAGGTTATTTTTAAGCCCGACTGGTTTCCTATAATCTCTGCTTCGATAGTAGACATATCAAAAGTAGCATAACCATTTCCTTCATCGCAAGCATATTTATTTATTGGTTTATTAATTTGAGGTTGTGAAGTCGTTTTTAAAACCAATGGTGTTTCTTGATAACAATTGCTTGAAATATTTGTCACTCTAACTGTTATTACTTCTCCATTTTTTGTTGTATTAGTATAAGGATTAGGCAATGGACTCGTCAATGCATTTCCGTTAGTATCAAAATATGAAACCTTCAATCCTTGCTGATTTCCTAAAACAATAGTCTCAATCTTCGAAGTGTCAAAATATTCCGAAATTCCATCATTATTGTCATCACAACCTATTAATTCTTGCAAAGAATTTGCAACAGGAACTGGACTTACTATCAGCTTAAATTTCGATTCATTATAACAATTTGTACTTGTATTGATAGCTTTTACTTTTATCGTTTCTTCCTTGATCACTAAATTGGTAACTGTATTTAATGGAGTTACTATTTTTTGACCATTTTGATGATAGAATTCAACATTTATATCTGTTGATCCTCCAATAACTAATGTTTCTAATGACTTTAAATCAAATTGACCAAAACCATCTGTATTATCATCACAAACAATTAAATTGGAAATAGCCGATAAGTTTGGCAACGGATTTACTATTAAATCAAAAGTAGTTTCGGAATAGCAACAAAGGTTATCTTTATGACTTACTCTTACTGTTATCGTCTCTCGATCTTTGATCGTATTTGTGAATGGATTAGGGAGTGATTCATATTTGTTTCCTTTACCATCAATAAAAGTAACATCCTTATCCGTCTGCCCTCCTAATACTTGTTGCGTAATTGTTGAAGTGTCAAAAGAAGTTGAGAAACCTGTGTTAAAACTATTTTCGCATGCATATATATTATTAATCCCATAAGCTTTTGGTGGTTCTTTGGCATCAATTGTTTCCGTTAACGTTTCAACAGTTCCATCTTTTCCTGTAACTATAGCGGTAACTGTGTAATTTCCATCTACAGAAAAATCATGAAATGGTGACAAATCGGTTGATGTATTTGCTGTTCCCGAAGTTGGATCTCCAAAATTCCATTGTACAGAAGCAACTTTAGATGAGTCATCAATACTAAATTCTTTTAAGAATTCTGAGCAGATATTTGAAAAATTCATTTCAAAATGATTGGTAACATTTTTTACATTTCCTGTTACGTTGATGTAGAAATTGGCGTTGGGAAAACCAAAATCAGCTGTTGATACGTACTTATTATCAAAATTGTAATAAGTTCCAGGTTGATAAGTACATCCTCTTTGCCAGGAAGTACCATTATCTTGACCAGATCCTGCTATAAAAGCTAGACCATCTCCCCATCCAATTCCTTTAAAAACTTCAACTAAAATTTTTTTAACACCTCGTGGAATTGTTATAGGTGTATCAAAATCAACTTGTATTATATTGGATGAAAAATCATAGCCAATACTAGTTGGGAGGCTTTGAATTTGACTACTACCAATTAAATCACTTTCGGAAAAAGAAGCCGGAAAATTGTCATCAATTTTGTAAATATTAAAACTAATCTCTGAGTGGGAAGAACCTGTTTCGCTAATTCCAACTTGACCAGATCTAATTACGAATTCTTCATTATCAGATATTCCAAAATCTTTTAATGTAAAATCTTTTGCCCAATATATGTAAGTAGAGCCACAAGAATAAATATCCGCGTCTTTTACATCATCACATACATTATGAGAGAGTTTGGTTACTTTTCCTTCGCTTTTTATACTCGATACTTCGCCAGTTACATTGATATAGAAGTTCGCATTAGGAACTGGGGGAACCAAATTTTTTGTAGAAACTAAATTGTGCGAATATCCACAACCACTTAAAGATTCACCTTTATCTTCTACAGTACCTGCAACAAGAATTTCTTCCAAAATGGTATAGTCAGAAAATTTAATCCTACTGACATTTACTAAAATTCTATCAACTCCAGCAGGAACAACTATAGGTGTTTCAAATTCGGTTTGAACAATTTCAGGAACGCCATTGACAATTGGAGTTACTCCAAATGCCGCCCTTCCTAATGTTTTTAACCCATTAATTGAACCCAGTAATCCAGAAAAATTACTAGGAATACTATAAACAGTAACATATAAATTTGCCTTAATATTAGATTTACTAATTCCAATCTGTCCTGAATTGATGATAAATTGTTCATTGGGTTTAATCCCAAAATCAGATAATTTAAATATTCTTGCCCAACTTTGATCTTGATTACAAGAAAGCACATCATTCTTAACTAACGTAGTTCCAACATTATTAGTAAGGGTTATTTGAGCATTGCTGTATTGAAAACATAGAGGAATAAAAAATAAAAATATTTTTTTAAAAACACTTTTTAAAGTTTTTATCATACTATTATATTTTTGGGGCTAACTTAATTAATACGTAAATCATCATTCTCAAAAATTGCAGATTACATTTATTAATAAGACCCAAATATAATAATGTAATTGTTATGTAAAACAAAAACCCTTGACAGAATAACTATCAAGGGTTTTAAAACAATTGAAAACCAATAATTAAAATTTTCTATTATTTTACCGAAAACTTAAAGGTAGTTTTTGTTTTATAATTTTCACCAGGACTTAAAACAGTCGTTGGAAAGTTTTTTTGATTTGGAGAATCTGGATAATGCTCCGTTTCTAAACAAAGTCCAGTTCTGTGTGCATAGGTTCCGCCATTTCTCATTGGTAAAGTTCCATCTAAGAAATTACCAGAATAAAACTGAATTCCAGGTTCATCTGTAGTAATTTCTAAAAACCTTCCGTTAGAAGGATCGTAAACAGATGCTACAACCGTTTTTCCAGGCTCTGGATTGTTTAAAACCCAACAGTGATCGTACCCTTTACCTCTTTGTAATTGCTCGTTTGTAGCTTCAATTTCTTTACCAATTGTTTTAGGTGTTCTAAAATCAAAAGGAGTATTCGCAACATCGTCTAATTTTCCAGTTGGAATTAAAGTCGCATCTACAGGAACGATTTTATCTGAATTGATCATTACTTCTTGATTCAAGACATTTTTAGTAAAATCTCCAGATAAATTAAAATAAGAATGTTGTGTTAAGTTTAATACCGTTTTCTTATCAGTAGTAGCTTCATAGGTTACATCCAAAGCATTGTCTTTGTTTAAAGTGTAGGTCACAAAAACAGTTAGGTTTCCAGGGTAACCTTCTTCCATATCTTTGGCAACATATTTCAGTTTCAAAGTAGCTGTTTCGCCACCTTTTGCTTCTTCTGCAGTCCACACCACTCTATGAAAACCTTCAGGCCCTCCGTGCAAATGATTTGGTCCGTCATTAGTTGCTAATTTGTATTCTTTTCCGTCTAAAGTAAATTTGCCTTTTGCAATACGGTTTCCATATCTTCCAATCAATGCTCCGAAGAAAGGATTCGGTTTTTGATATTGATCAATTGAATTAAAACCAATCACAACATTTTCAGAAACTCCTGCTTTATTTGGAACTTTTAGGTCAGTAATGATACCTCCGTAAGTAATGATATCTACTTCCATTCCGTTTTGGTTTTTCAATTTGTAACTCGAAATAGAATCACCTTTTTGAGTAATTCCATAAGCTGATTTTACAATTGAAACACTGTCAGTTTGTTGTGTTGCAACAACTTCTTTTTCTTCTTTTTTTTCGCTTTTACATTGTACTGTAACCGCAGTTAAAGCCAATAAACTTAATCCAAGAAAACCTTTCTGTAAACCGTTCATAAATTGTTTTTTTAGTTAATAGTTAATAAAAAACAAGGTGCCTTGTCTAAAAGGCACCTTATTACAAATATATTAATTACAATCTTGTTTGAAACAAATGAAAGTAAGCTTCATTTGCATTGATAGTATCTTTGAAATTACGGATTGTTGTGTTTTGGTCAATAACTAATAATTCAATTCCAGCAATATCAGCAAAATCTTCCATAAACTCAGTAGTAATTGCTTGGCTGTAAACAGTATGGTGCGCTCCACCAGCCAAAATCCAAGCAGTAGCAGCTACATCAAGGTTTGGTTTACAATCCCAAAGTACACGAGCTACAGGTAATTTTGGTAAATCAGCCATTGGTTTAACAGCAGTTACTTCGTTAACGATTAAACGGAAACGAGTTCCCATATCTACCAACGAAACGTTGATAGCATCACCAGCTGGAGAGTTGAATACCAAACGAGCTGGATCTTCTTTTCCTCCAATTCCTAATGGATGTACTTCGCAAGATGGTTTTCCGTCAGCAATAGAGGGACAGATTTCCAACATGTGAGAACCCAAAACGTATGATTTTTGAGGTGTAAAGTGATAGGTGTAATCTTCCATGAAAGAAGTTCCTCCTTCAAGACCAATGTTCATTACTTTCAAAGCACGAACCATAGCCGCAGTTTTCCAGTCACCTTCTCCACCAAAACCGTAACCATCTGCCATTAAACGTTGCGTTGCGATTCCTGGCAATTGTTTCCAAACTCCAAGATTTTCAAAAGTATCGGTAAAGGCTCCAAATCCTCCTTCTTCTAAGAAAGCTCTCAAACCTAATTCGATTTTAGCCGCTTCAACTAAAGAATCTCTTTGTGCACCACCTTCTAAAAGTTGTGGTGTTAAGTTATAAGAAGACTCATAAACTGCTAATAAATCAGCCAATTGTTTATCAGTAACTTTTTCGATATGTTTAGTAACATCTGAAGAATCATATCCATTAACAGACATTCCGAAACGCACTTGCGCTTCAACTTTATCACCTTCAGTAACGGCAACTTCACGCATATTGTCACCAATACGAGCTACTTTTAAGTTTTGCAATTCATTCCAACCTAAAGCAACTCTTGTCCAGTTTCCAAGTTTTGTTAAAACTCTTTCTTCTTGCCAGTGACCAACTATAACTTTACGTTTTTTACGTAATCTAGATACCATAAATCCAAATTCTCTATCTCCGTGAGCTGATTGGTTTAAGTTCATGAAATCCATATCGATTGAAGACCATGGAATTTCAGCATTGTATTGTGTATGTAAGTGACATAATGGTTTGTTTAAAATTGTCAAACCACCAATCCACATTTTTGCTGGAGAAAAAGTGTGCATCCAAGTAATAATACCGATACAGTTTTTATTAGAATTTGCCTCTAAACATAAATCTAAAACTTGTTTAGGCGATTTTAAAGTGTCTTTAGTAACGATTTTTACTGGAATTTGAGAAGCTTCATCAAAAGCTTTTCCCATAATTGCAGCATGTTCTGCTACTTTTAATAATGTTTCCGGTCCGTATAATTCCTGGCTTCCTACTACAAACCAAACTTCTTTTTGTGAAATATCTATCATTTTAGTATATTTTTTTATCGTTTATTGTTTTTCAAGATTTAGTAAAATCTATTCTCTCTATTCTATTTTCTTAATTCTGCAATCTTTTTTATTGTCCGTAATACGAATCTTTTCCGTGTTTACGTAAATAATGTTTTTTGATTAATGAATCTTTCAATCTTGGTGCATTCGGATTGATTTGCAAAGTCAAATACGCCATTTCTGCAACTACCTCTAAAACTTTAGAATTGTAAACGGCTTTAGCAGCATTTTTTCCCCAAGCAAAAGGACCATGATTTCCTAACAAAACCATTTCGGTTTCTTCGTAAGAAAGTCCTCTTTCTGTAAAACAATCTAAAATTTGAATACCCGTATTATGCTCGTAATTCCCTTCAATTAAGTTATCTTCCATTGGCGCAGCACAAGGAATGTCTGATGTTAAATGATCGGCATGAGTAGTTCCGAAAATTGGAATATCTCTTTGCGATTGCGCCCAAGCCACAGAATAGGTTGCATGTGTATGTGCTATTCCGCCAATATTTTCCCAATGCTTGTATAAATACGCATGGGTTTTGGTATCAGACGACGGACGTTTAGTTCCTTCCACAATATTGTTATCAAAATCAACAATAACAATATCTTCCGGCTTTAAAATCTCATAAGGAACACCGCTCGGTTTAATGGCAAAAGTTCCTCTTGCTCTATCCACCGCACTAACATTTCCAAAAGTGTAAACCACCAAATTCAAAGCATTCAGCTCCATATTGGCTTCGTAACATTCTTCTTTTAAACTTTTATAAATAGAACTCATGTTTTTATTTTTTTGTAATTGATTCTACAAATTCACATAAAGCACTATAAGATGCCATTCCTTTAGCATATTCAGCCACTTTATCCGCTTCTGGATGATATTCACTTTCAAAATCACTCCCCATATGTTTACTTGCTTCAATAACATTTGGATAAATTCCAGCTGCTACCGCTGCATAAATAGCCGCACCTAAAGCTGGTGCCTGATCTGAAGCCGCAACTTTAATGGGTTTATTTAAAACATTAGCCAACGTTTGCATGATGAAAGGCGATTTGCGCGCTACTCCACCAATTCCGATTACGGTATCAATTCGAACACCTTCCTCTTCAAAACGGTCAACAATTTTTTTAGAACCGAAACAAATCGCATTAATTAAAGCTTTAAAAATATGTGGTGCTTTTGTTCCTAAAGATAAATTGGTCATTGCCGCTTTTAACCCTTGATTCGCATCTGGAGTCCTGCGTCCATTTACCCAGTCTAAAGCCGTTGGAATACTTTCTGACAACGGAATAGCTTCTGCTTGTTGGGTTAATGTTTTAATGAAATTATTTTCAACTTCTTCTTTTAATCTAATTTTTTGATCGTCTGATAAAAGGTTTGAACTGTAAACCAAATTATCCAAAGGCCAGCTCAACGTTTCTTTAAACCATGCCAACACATCACCAAAAGCCGATTGTCCAGCTTCTAATCCGATGTAATTTGGAATTACTGAGCCGTCAACTTGTCCACAAATTCCACGAACACAATTTGAACCGATGATTTCTTTATCAGCAATCATAATATCGCAAGTAGAAGTTCCCATTACACGAACCAATGTGTGCTCATCCACTTTTGCTCCCACAGCTCCCGAGTGCGCATCAAAAGTTCCAACTGCAATTATAGTATCTGTAGTTAAGCCTAAACGAGTTGCCCATTCTTCACTTAAAGTTCCGGCAACCTCATCAGATGTGAATGTTGCATCGAATAAGTTTTCTCTTAAATCAGCTAAATACGGATCTAATTTTGATAAAAATTCAACTGGAGGTAATCCGTTCCAATCGTCATGCCACATTGCTTTATGGCCTGCTGCACAACGTGAGCGTTTGAATGATTTTACATCTTTGTCAGCAACTAACAAATACGTCATTAAATCACAATGCTCCATCCAAGTATGTGCTGCTTTTTTCACTGCCTCATCTTCACGAGCGATATGTAAAATTTTAGCCCAAAACCATTCAGACGAATAAATTCCACCTTCGTATTTAGTGAAATCTTCGCCTCCCCAAGAAACCGCTAATTTATTTATCTCATCGGCTTCGTTAATAGAAGTATGGTCTTTCCAAAGAATCATCATGGCATTTGGATTCTCTGCAAATTCTGGAGTTAATGCTAATGGCGTTCCATCAGCTGCCACAGGAATTGGAGAAGAACCAGTAGTGTCAATACAAATACTTTTGATTTGCTCCGCAGGAATATTTGCCGATTGCACTACGTTTTTAATTGTATTTTCAAGTCCTTCGATGTGATCCAAAGGGTGTTGACGAAATTGATTGATGGCAGCATTGCAATATTGCTTGTTTTTCCATCTTTGGTAATAATGAACGTTTGATGCTACTTCATGGCCATTTTCTGCATCTATCAAAACAGCACGAACAGAATCCGTTCCGTAATCTAAGCCAATTACATAATTTTTCATCTTAAAAGACTTTTACTTTTTTAGGTTACAAATATAATATTCTCTTTTTAATAAGTGTTTATTTTACACTTTTTTAAATTAATAAAATTCAAACAAAGATTTCATATCATTATCAAATTTTACTTTCATCATTCTTGAATGTTATTATTATGTGTTTCTTCAATTAAATATCTAAAACCATAACTTTATTTTATTTTTAATTTTAAAATAGCAACAGAGTAAGCAGGCAAATTCAATACTGCTTTTCTACCTTTCATTTTGTATTCACTTTCAGTTGGAATTATTTTGGTAGGTTCAGCAATAGTATTGTAATCTTCTAAATTGGAATGTGTCATAAGGATTAATTTACCTTTAGATTCTAGGGCGTTTCCAGACAAGTTAAGAGCAACGTCTTGCGCTTTCGCAGATGTGTTAACAAGTTTCACAATTAATTCTTTTTTGTCTATGTCTTTTGCGGCAGTGGCATACAACTCGTTTTGACCTGTCAAGGCTTTTCCATCTTTTGTAATGGCAACAACATCAGTTCCTTTGTTGGTAGAAAACAACTTTTGAACATAGTAATTGGCTGTACCAAAAGAATGTATATTATCAAACCAAATCATATCGGGAGCCCACTGAAAAGCATCAACATGAGCCATCAAGGGTGCATAAGAAGTTAAATGAACCACATCTGCATTGCGTTCTAAACCAGTCATAAATGCGGCTTCAGACACTGCTGATAACCAGTTATTTTCTTTCATTCCATCTTCTACACCTTTAGGATGCGCGGCATATTCACCTGCAAAAACCTTTGGCCCTTTCCTGTCGTAGTTATCGTATCTCGTTGCGTTTTCTTTGAACCACTCAGGATTTTTATAATAATGCTCATCAACAATTTCAGCATTTAACTTTTTAAGTTCTTGCATTCCATAATCGAAAAAAGCTCCGTCAGGCGAAGGTCCCGAACCTGATACTATAATCATATTTGGATATTTTGCTTTTATCGCTTCTGCAAAAACTTTGTATCGCTCAATATACTGTGGTCCCCATTGTTCATTTCCAACCCCAATAAATTTTAGGTTAAATGGTTTTGGATGTCCCATATCAGAACGCAATTTCCCCCATTTTGAAGTAACTGCTCCATTGGCAAATTCAATTAAATCCAAAGCATCTTGTACATAAGGATCTAGTTCTTCCATAGGAACTAATTCGCCTGTATTGTATTGACAAGCAATTCCACAACTTAAAATCGGGAGCGGTTCTGCACCTATATCTTCTGACAATTGGAAATATTCAAAAAAACCTAAACCAAAAGATTGAAAATAATCGGGTGCATCTTTATGTTTGAATTCGGTATTCCAACGGTTAATCATGGTTTCTCGATCTTCTACAGCGCCAACCGTTTTTTTCCATTGGTATCTGTTTTCCAATGTTCTTCCTTCAACGATACAACCGCCTGGGAATCGTAAAAATCCAGGTTTTAAATCGTATAATAATTGTACCAAATCCTTACGTAAACCATTTTTCCTATTGTTCCAAGTCTCTTCTGGGAACAATGAAATCATATCCAAATCGATCGTTCCAGTTCCTTCAAAAGTGATTCTCAGTTGTGCTTTCGCTTCGGTTTCAGTAGCAATGATTTGAGAAGAATATTGTTTCCAATTCGTATCTGTTGGAACTATAGTTGTTTCGCCTAAAACTTTTTTGTCTTTAGTAATAAATTGAATAATAATCTTTTTGATGCCATTATTGTGGTTGGCTGCTTTTAAGGAAAGATTGTATTTGGCATCTTTTATAACTCCCATTCCACGAAATCCTTCATTAACGATTTGGTATCCTTTGTCATTATTAATTATAATTCTACAAAAATCAGAGTTGTTTGCGTTTCCAGAAGTTCGCATTGGCGTGGCAATACCAGATTCCTGATTTAAAGAATGATTTTTACTATTGGGTTGCCACCAACCCATAAGTGGAGAGGCAAATTCGAAAGAACGATTTTTTACCATTTCAGCATACAAACCACCATCGGCAGCAAAGTTGATATCTTCGAAAAAGACACCGTACATTGTTGGCTGAATTTTGGCAATGGTTTGTGCGGTATTTACTTCAAGATTGGTTTGTGCGAGTACTGATAAACCGTTTAGTAAAAGACCGCAAAGGGTAATTTTTGTAATTAAATTTGATTTCATTTTATAATTTCTTTCCATTCTTCACAGACTCTTGCACTTTCCTGATTAATAAAATTCAAACAATGGTTTGTCTTCTTTATCAAATTTTACTTTCATCATTCTTGCATGACGATTAGGATCGTATAACGGGTCAGCCACAATCTCTTTTAACGGTCTCTTATCAGTCGCGGGTACCACTTTTGCATCTCCAACCGCATTTTCATAATCCCTTGCATGGTAAATCATTAATGGATCTCCGTTTTCATCCACTGTGAAAGAGTTATGACCAGGTCCGTAAATACCTTTTGATGCGTTCGTTTTTAAAACTGGATTTCTCGATTTTTTCCAGGAATTTCTATCTAATAAATCCGCATTTTCGTCTGCTTCCATCATACCCATAGCATAGCAAGCTCCTGTAGCACTTGCCGAAAAAGTGATGTAAATTTTTCCTTTGTTTTTAATGAATGCTGGCCCTTCATTTACCCAAAAACCAATGCGCTCCCAATCATAATCCGGAGTAGTGAGCATGAACTGAACGGTTTTTAATTTGATAGGCGATTCCATTTCGGCTAAATACAAATTAGACGCTGCGAATTGTCCGCCTGTTTTTTCTGCCCAACAAAAATAACGTTTGCCTTTATGTTCAAATACAGTTCCGTCTAGCGAAAAATCAGTAAAACTTTTTGGGTCGTTATCAGCAGCTTGCATTTGTCCTAATTCTTTCCACTTATCTTTTAGAGGATCTTGACCGGAGCACTCCAAAACATAAGGTCGTAATCTCCAAATATCATCTTCTTTACTTGCCGCAAAATACACATACCATTTTCCATCTAAATAATGAATTTCTGGAGCCCAAACGTGACGGCTCATTGGTCCACTAGCGTGTTTTTCCCATACTCTAAAAGGTGCTGCATTTTGTAATTCAGCAATCGTTTTTGCACGTCTAATTTCGATCGCATCATAAGTTGGTACAGATCCTGTAAAATAATAATACCCATCTGTATGTTTATAGATAAACGGATCTGCTCTTTGCAGCACAATCGGTTTGTTAGAACCTTTTGTGTTTGCGATAGTAGCAACTTCCTCTTTAGATGTTTCTTTTTGTTCTTTTTTATCAGAACAAGAAACAACACTTGCCAAAACAACGGCAGAAAGGGCTATTTTTGTGATTAAATTTGGTTTCATTATTTTGTATTTTTTTAAGTTTAAATTTTAGTTTTATACAGTAAACTTTTTAAGGCTATCTTTTTTTTGATTTAAATTAATTCAATAAAATCACTCCTCCGTTTGGTTGAATTGTCAAAGAAACTTCCCCATTTTTATTGATTTTTATATTCTTCATTTCGGGTTTATTTCCTTTTTCATCGGAGTAATAGGAAGCGTCTTTACCGGCTAGCATTGGTAAATTCACTTTTAATTTTAAAGGTTCTTTCGTAGCATTTATTCCAACCACATACCACTTGTCATTATGTCTTCTGGCCAATAGGCAGTATTTTCCAGGGTAACCTTCTATAAAACGTGTTTCGTCCCAAGTAGTAGGCACATTTTTCATAAAGTCTATTGCAAATGAAGGTGCATCCTGCAGATTGTTTGGAGCAATGGCAAACATTTGAACCGAACTTTGGAATAAGACTGACGTAGCTAATTGAAATACATCTCCTGTCTTTCTCGTTTGTCCGCCGTCATTTGTTTTATTATGTCTTTTATTTAGCAAAACTGGACCAAATTCCATAGAGCCGACTGCATTCCTGATAAAAGGATGCAATGAAGCATTATATGCTTCATTATCGTTTGCGTGTTGTGTGAAAATCAAATTCTCGGATGCTAAAACTGCCTCGCTACTAACATAGTTTGGGTACATTTTTTCCCATCCTCTTGGTAGGGTACAACCGTGAAATATTATCATCAAACCATATTCATTGGCATCTGATAAAATATCTTCGTAAAGTTTGATTGTTTCTTGTTTATCGCCTCCAAAAAAATCAACTTTCAAGCCTTTAACTCCGTGACTTTTTAGCCATTTCATTTCTTTCTTTCTGGCTATTGAATTGTTCATACGGTATTTTGCACCTTGTGGCGCATCATTTGAATATCCATTTGAATTATACCACAGAAAAACATCCACACCTTTAGATTGTGCATATTTGAATAAGTCTGGTAAGCGGTCTTGACCTATTTGCTTATCCCAAAGTCCGTCTATCAAAACATATTCGTACCCCATTGTTGAAGCTAGGTCGATGTATTTAACCTGATCTTCGTAATTGATACTATTATCCTGCCACATAATCCAGCTCCAAGTGCTTCGCCCATACTTATATTTTTGTGAAGGTTCATAAAGTGGTTTTACAAGATCAAAAGGTACTGTGGTTTCTACTATTGGTTTGAGGTTATCTCCAACTGTTATCGTACGCCAAGGCGTTTCTCCCGGAAGGCTCATAGCAGGTTGTGCAGTACCATTGCCGTTATTTTCTTTTGGGTTAGGAAAAGCGATTGAGTAAACTCCGTCTTTGATTCCATCGCTCAAATGAGATCCGCAATAAGAACTATTAACACCAGTTTCTGAAACCAGCGCCCAACCATTATTTGCTACATGAAAAAGTGCTGGAAAAGTATATCCTTCACCGTATTTTGATGGAGTCCCTACAGGTTCATCAGCCACATATTCTTCCTCATAACTTGGTTTAGTTCGCATCCAACCAATCATCGGAGTTGCTTGTGGGGTTAAAAAAGTGGTCGTGTTTTGAGGAAAATTAAATGCTGAAATCTCTTTTTCAACCACACAACAAGCTGTTTCATCTTCCTGTGGCAATGAATATTTGAAGGCAACATCATTATTATTGACTCTGAAAATAAAATCGATATGCTGTTTTTTCTCATTCATCAAAGTCAAAATAATTTCTTTTGCTTGATAATGAACAGAAGAAACTTTTATTTTTTCCAATTCATATTTTTCATCAATAGTGTTTTCTTTAGCAGATTGAAATGTCATTCCTTTTGAAAAATCTCCGTGATTGGTTACAAGTCCCAAAGGAGATTTTTCGACCAATACTTTTTTATTATATTCTACAGAATATGAAGGAATCCCCTGATCTATATAAAAATTCAATAGTAATTTACCATCTTGAGAGGTAACCGATTTTATTTGTCCTATCGTTAAGATTGGAAGTAGAAAAAACAATAAGGTATTCTTTATTAAATTATTCATTTTTTGTATCAATCTTTTTTTAAAATTATAATTATGCCTTACAAGGTCGGCCACAAATCAGCATCCCATTGTAATTCTTTGATTTGTAAAACAGGACGTCCGTTTTGTTTGGAGCTATACGCATGGTAAATGATATAATCTTTCCCGTCAAAAGTGTAAGTGCTGTTATGCCCGGCTCCAAACCAATCTTTGTCTCCTTGAATGAGCAATGTTCCTCCACCTTCGTTTAAAGGTTTTCCGTCTTTATCGACATACGGACCCGTAACATTTTTAGAGCGACCTACTACTACTTTATAGGTGCTTTCTTTTCCTCGGCAACATAAGTCCCAAGAAAGGAATTGGTAGTAGTAACCATTTTTTTTGAAGATGAAAGGAGCTTCGAGAGCCGCATCTCCGGGGTCATTGTCTTTTAATTCAAAAGTTCGTTTACGTTTGGCAATCGTGTGCCATTCTTGCGGTTGGGCTATGGATTTTAAATCTGAATTTAATTTGACCATTTTGAGTCCTTCCCAAAACGAACCGAAAGCCAACCAAGGTGTGTTGTTTTCGTCAAAGGTCAAATTTGGGTCAATGGCATTCCAAAGGTCTCGATTCGGAATAGATTGAATGACAATTCCCTGATCGACCCATTTGTAATTTTTATCTTTTGAGTCTAAAGTTGTATTGGTGGTAACTCCAATCGCCGAAGTATTTTTGGCGAAAGCCGAAACCGAGTAATATAAATAATAAGTACCCTTGTGCAATGTAATATCCGGTGCCCAAATATGGTTCTTGAAATTAGCCGCTACACCATCAGCCCAAACGGGTTTTTCGGTAAAAACCTGTGGCTCTTTATTCCATGTTTTTAAATCTTTTGAACTAAAAACACTGATCCCCATTCCTGTGCAATAAAGATAGTAATTGTCTTTTTGTTTAATCATAACAGGATCATGCACAGTTATATCTTGTGCGAATGTTTGTAATCCTATGGAAAGAATCAGAAACATTAAAAATGAGTTTAATTTCGAATATACTTTCATTCTTCGTTTTATTTTACAATTCGTATTTGATGCAATTTTGCCGTTGGACGACCGTCTTTTGATTTTATTTTTAAAGTAAAAATTTCATCTTTATGCACATTGAAACGAATTAATTTATCAGTTGCTGAAATAATTTCTACTGGTTTTTCATTGATTAAAACCTCAAGATTATCCAATTTATAATTGCCTAAAAAACTGATTTCGATAATTTTTCCTTCCTTATTTTTATTAACCAATTGATAGGAAATATAAGAGCGAGTGTTTCTCCAGAAAAGCCCATCATCATAACCAGAATCGCTTTTTTCGCCTTTGTAATGATGATCCACTTCGGGTTGTTGCTCTCCGCAGTTTATTTTATCAACCGTTTTGGCTTCAATAGCCATCGCTTCTATTTCTTGTTGCTTTAACAAAGCTTGTTTTTCTTTGTATTCTTCTTTTGTAAAAGTTTGAAAATACATTTGATAACGGGCATCATGCACTTCGAAAAAAGGTTCTAACTGTAAAGAATCCAATTGAAAACGCGTGTTTCCTAAGTCCTTCAATTTAGAAAGATAACTTCCTTTTTCGCCCACCAAAGCATACGCTTTATCCAAAGGAATATATTTTCCGCTTGCCACATGTCCCATTCGGCTGTCATCGGCAAAAAGTCCGTCTAAATTTTCGGTAGATGTTTTGGCTGCCAAAACAATTGGCCCATTCACAAAAGCAACCCAATTGGAACCATCTGGTAAATTTTCTAAATGTGTTGATTTTTTGAATCTCACCTTTATTTTGTCTCCCGATTTCCATTTGCGATTCAGACTTGCATAACTGTTTGGTTTGGCTTCGGTTTTTTGCAACTGCCCATTGACTAAAATTTCAAAATTTTCAGCCCACTTCGGAACACGAATATTTACAGCAAAGATTTTGTTTTTTTTAAGTTTCAAAACTATTTCGCTGTTGTTTTCATAAGGGAACTTTGTGATTTGTTCCAATGCTATTCCTTGTTCTTCCCAATTTAAAGTTGATGGAATAAAAAGATTCACATAAATATCATTTTGCGAATGGCTGTAAATCAACTCTCCGTATTTGGAATGATTTTCAAGTCCAGTTCCCACACAGCACCACATACTGGTTTCTGGTTGCGAATACACGCGGTAATGATTCGGTCTGATAGGTGTGAAATAAACAAAACCTCCTTTGTTAGGTTCTTGGCTCGAAAGTATATGATTGTATAAGGTACGCTCGTAAAAATCCAGATAGCTCACATCGTTTTTGTCTAAGTAAAGTGCTTTACTCAAACGCTCCATATTGTAGGAGTTGCAGGTTTCTGGCCCTTGATTGGATTTCAGCATTCCGCTAAAATCATCAGTCGGGTGAAAATGTTCGGCTACGCTATTTCCTCCAAAAGCCACACTTCTTTTTTCGGTAACATTTTTCCAGAAAAATTGCGCAGCATCAGACCATGTTTTGTTATCGGATAAAGTGGCAATTTTTTCAAAACCAAGCACTTTTGGAATTTGCGTATTGGCATGTAATCCGGTTAACTTATCTTCATGATTGAGTAACGGCTCCAAAATGGCTTTTTGCGAAAGCTTTTCAGCTGTTTCCAGGTATTTTTTGTCTTTTGTAATTAGATATAAATCGGCAAAAGATTCGTTGATACCGCCATGTTCAGTTTTTAGAATTTGTTGAATTTGTTCCTCCGAAAGCGGTTTGATTAATTCGATAAACCAATCGCCTAATTTTACAACAATGTCTTTTGCTTTTTGATTTCCGGTATAATTATACGCATCAATCAAACCAGCAAAAAGTTTGTGAATATTATAAATGGGAACCCAAGTATTGTTTAATCCAAAGCCACTTCCGTCGATGTCGCCTTTATGAATACGATCCCAAAAAACTTTTCCTTCGGGAATTCCTCCAACATAACCCGTTCCGTCTTTATCCTGACAAAGAGCCAATTCTGAAAGCATGTAATCTAAACGAGTCTTGATTTCTACATTTCCAGTCGATGCGTACATCATGGCCAATGCCGATAAATAATGTCCGCCAATGTGTCCATCCAGTCCAATATTTTCCCAATTTCCATATCGGTCTGCTTTGGTAGGAAGTCCGGCCGAAATTAAATAAGGTGCTAATAATCGATCTGTATTTAAGGCTAAAATATATTTTAAGTCAACATCCTGCGCATTCTTAAAAGGTCCGCTTGTTAATCGTACTTCTTGTAGCTTAAATTCCTTCATCTGAGCGATTGAAGAAAATGAAAATGATAATGCTACAACTAAAAAAAGTGTTTTTTGAGTTGAATGGAACAGTGTTTTAAAAGTCACTTTTACAGAGCGAGAATACATGCCTAAGAATTATGTTTTGGAAAATATATTTTGGATTATGCGCGTGTAGGATATTTAATTCGCTATTCCTTCTGTTGTCATCACAATACGTTTCATAGTGCCGTCTTTGTTATAAAATAGTTTGTCAACACAAACGGAACGACGAAAACTTCCTCCATGTGTTGGAATAGATCCGTTGTGATACACAAAATACCATTGCCCTTTAAATTCAATTATCGCCTGATGATTGGTATTACTGTTTCCGGCTACTTCGTTTAAAATCCCTTTGAATTCCCAAGGTCCGGTAATAGATTTACTCATTGCATAGGCAATTTTTTCAGGAAAATCATAAGCATACGATAAATAGTACCAGTCTTTACGTTTGTGAATCCAAGGCGCTTCGGTAAATTTTGGCAAATCGACTGTTTGAATTTCGCCATCCATTTCGATCATGTTATCTTTTAATTTTATGTATTTGCATACGGTATTTCCCCAGTATAAATAAGCTTTCCCATCATCATCAATATAAACCGTTGGGTCAATATCATCCCAGCTGATTTTGGTTTGCGTAGTCATATCGTTGGTGATTAACGCTTTTCCGATAGCATCTTTGAAAGGGCCAAGCGGATTATCGGCAACGGCAACACCAATGGCTTTCCCATGTATACTTTCGTTGTGGGTAACGGTTACAAACCAATAAAACTTTCCGTTTTTTTCTATTACCTGACTTGCCCAGGCGTCACCTTTTGCCCAAGAAAAATCGGTTGGTTTTAACGGAATCGGATGTTCTTTCCAGGTTTTCATATCTGAAGAAGAATATACCAGCCATTCGTTCATTCGATATGAATTGACATCATTTGGCGCCTGATCATGACCTGCATAAATATAGACTTTGTCTTTATAAACCAAAGCACCAGGATCTGCCGTGTATTTATCTGTAATTATTGGGTTATTTTGTTTTACCTCAACAGTTTTATTAGTCTGAGCCTGTAAATTGACGGTTAAAACAACTAATGTTAAGCTAAACTGAAGGATTGATTTCTTCATAACACTATATTTATTTTCCTTCTAAAACTACAACCGAGAAAGGAGGAATGGTGATGGCCAATTTTCCTTTTTTGTTTTCAAAACCTTTGAATGCTTTGGTTGTAATTTTTGATGGATTTTCAAAAGTGTTGTGGTCTTGTAATTTAGAAGATGTTAAAATGGATCCGGTAATATTTTTTAGTTTGAAATCCGCTAGGTCTACCTCGATCGTATGCGATTTGGAAGCATCTATGTTTACTGTTGAAATATGAACTGCATTGTTTTTGTCTTTTGAAGCCGATACCGAAATGGCCGGTAAATTTTCATTTCCAACCGTATATTTAGGCGAGGTGAAATTTACTGGAATTAATTGCGCATCTTGGTGAACCGCATACATTTTCATTACGTGATAAGTAGGCGTCAAAATCATTTTGGTTTTATCGGTTAAAATGACCGCTTGTAATACGTTAATACATTGCGCTAAATTGGCCATTTTTACTCTATCAGCATGATTATTAAAAATATTTAAAGTAGCTCCTGCTAATACTGCATCACGCATCGTATTTTGCTGATATAAAAATCCAGGATTGGTTCCAGGCTCTACTTCATACCAAGCTCCCCACTCGTCTACAATCATGGCAACTTTTTTCTTTGGATCGTATTTATCCATAATTTCAACATGTTTGGTAACCAACTCTTCCATTTTTAGAGCCGATTGCATGGTTTTAAAATATTCTTCTTCGGTAAATGTTCTGCCGTCTCCTTTTTTCTTCCAGTCAATTACTGCATAATGGTGAACTCCTACTCCTCCTAACATATTAAGCGGAATATTTTTCATTAAAATTTCGGTCCAGTGATAATCACCACTGTTGGCTCCGGACGCAATACGCGTTATACCACCTGTATTTTCCCAATCCGACATGAATGTCGCATATTTACGGTACTCATTGGCGTAGTATTCTGCCATCATATTACCTCCGCAACCCCAAGCTTCATTACCAATTCCCCAAAATTTTACTTTCCAAGGTTCTTTACGACCGTTTTTTACACGCAAATCACTCATCGGACTTTTACCTGAAAAATTGGTGTATTGTACCCAATCAGCCAATTCTTGAACCGTTCCGCTCCCAACATTCCCAGACAAATATGGCTCGGTTTCTAACAATTCGCACATATTTAAAAAATCATGCGTTCCAAAACTATTATCTTCGGTAACACCTCCCCACCATTTGTTTACGATTGTTGGTCTTTGCTCTTGAGGTCCGATACCGTCTTTCCAATGATAGGTATCTGCAAAACAACCACCCGGCCATCTTAAATTTGGAATTTTCAACTCTTTTAATGCCATCACAACATCATTTCGTACGCCATTGGTGTTTGGAATTTTAGAAGTATCTCCCACAAAAAATCCACCGTAAATACAGCGCCCTAAATGTTCTGCAAAATGTCCGTAGATATTTTTACTGATTATGGGCGCATTTTCATCGGTTTTTAAACTCACCACTGTTTTGTCTTTTTGTGCAAAAAGCGATTGACTCGCCAGTAATACTAATGTTGCTATTGCAATTGTTTTTTTCATGATTTTCTTTTTAGTTTAATCTAATAGAATTTATAACTCATAACCTTATCAAAAAAACTGTAACCATTTGTATATAAAACACCACAAGTGTTCTTTTTACATTTGTAAATATAATTTAAAATAGGCATCAAACAATCAATTGCGTAAAAAATACACTTTAAAAAAACGTTTTAAATAATTTAAACGTTAAACTTATAAATAATAGATAAGATAACTAAAGAGATTACTATCAAAAATAAGTTTAAGAAGTTTTATTCCCTTTGAAAAACCTCACAATTAAAACTTTTTGAAAGGAAATCTATTTATAACAATTTTCAGAAAACGAATAAAATAAAGCGACAATAAAATTAAGTGTACAAAATACATTAACATATTATGATTAAAAAGTTGAAGTTTATATATTTACTTCAAAATTGTAAAATATGCTTAACCAATACAGTGCTGTAGATAAAGTTTTATTGGCCGTTGATTGTATCATTTTTGGATTCGATAAAGACGGTTTAAAAATCTTACTTATTAAAAGGGATTTTGAACCAGAAAAGGGAAAGTGGTCACTAATTGGTGGTTTTTTACGAAAAGAAGAAGATTTGAACAGCGCTGCCATTCGGATATTGAATACTTATACTGGGCTACATGATATTTATATGGAACAACTGCATTCGTATAGCGAAATTGACCGTGATCCTGTAGAACGAACCATTTCGGTTTCATATTACGCCTTAATTAATATCGAAAATCACAATGCCGAATTAATTAAAAATTACCATGCGCAATGGTTTAGCGTGTCGGAAGCTCCTAATTTGATTTTTGACCACAATCAAATGTTGCGTTTTGCCATTAGCCGTTTGCGTTACCGTACCTCTATAAAACCAATTGGATTTGAATTATTGCCTGAAAAATTCACTATGCGTCAATTGTTAGAATTATACGAAGCAATTTTGAGCAAAGAATTAGACAAACGTAACTTTATCAGTAAAATCAATTCGCTTGATATTTTAATAAAATTAGATGAAAAAGACATGCAGTCATCTCGAAAAGGCTCTTATTTGTACAAATTTGACAAAGATAAATACGAAGATAAATTGCTTAACAATTTTGTTTTGAATTTGTAATGATGCTTTTCACCTTAAATTCAAAACAAAAAAATATTACAAAGAATTTCGTAAAAGCAACGAAAATTTATTAGCCATTTGTTGCTTTTTCCCTTTCAAAATCATCTGAGCCAAAAGGCGTCCCATTGCTTGAAAATCGGTCGAAATGGTGGTAATTCCGTTTTCAACCACTTTTTTCAAAGGCGTTTCGTTGTAGGATATAATTCCGTAATCAGAACCCAAAATTAACTTTTGTTGTTTCGCTTTTTCGATAACCGCTACCAAATCACGATCATTCGGTATAACATAGACTTCGCCTTTGGCAATGTTGCGGTTTTTGAATTCGGCAAGCACTTCATACTCAAACGAAAAATCTTTGCAAAAATTCACAAAACCATCTTTCATACCCAAAGGTTCTCGGAAACCGGGAAAAATTAAAATTAGTTTTTCATATTTATCAATTTTAAACTTTCCGGCTGTTAACCCTTCATAAATATCTTTTTTATGATTTTGAAAAACCGCAGGATATTGGTTTAAATCCGAATTGGTCTGATCCAGAATATACACTTCATTAGCCGGTAGGGTTTTAATAACCGCTGCGGCATTGGTCAAATTGGTTGGCATTATAATGTATTTCGTGTAATTACCCTGCGCATCCTGAACGAGTTTTTGAAAAACAGTTGGATTGAAATGATGAAAATAAATATCAACTTCTACATGATCGCCAACCTCATCTAAAAACGCCGTGTACAAATCCTCTTTAAACGAATTGAGTTCTTCAAAAAGTAAAAAAATGCGTTGTTTTACGGCAATGTCCGTACTTTTTATATAGTAGCCTTTACCCGGAATAGCATATACAATACCTCTTTTTTTGAGTTCGTCATAAGCTTGCAAAACAGTATCGCGTGACAAGGAATACGCCAAACATATTTTGTTAACCGAGGGCAATTTTTCATCTTTTTTCAATTTTTCTTCCGAAACCGCTTTTTCAATCGAATGAATAATTTGTTTGTATTTCGGAATTCCTTGGTTGTCCTGAACCACTATGTATTTCATAATCCAAAGCCTTTTTGAATGCAAGCTACAAAAAAACTGGTAGGTACTAGTATGGTTAATTAAACTGTTTCGTTATTTTTGATTTTTGTCTTATTGCTTTGTTTATTTCATCATATCGAATTACATGAAAATACTCCTAAAATATTTTCCATTACTCTTGATTTTATTA
The DNA here is from genome assembly GCF_016522065.1 of Flavobacterium agrisoli. GTDB lineage: Bacteria > Bacteroidota > Bacteroidia > Flavobacteriales > Flavobacteriaceae > Flavobacterium > Flavobacterium agrisoli. The sequence goes on from NZ_JAEHFV010000002.1 coordinate 364,055, forward strand.
CTCCTTTTGGCGGCACAACAAAGCCAAGCACAAAGCCGAACTAAAACAAATTTTGGATCGGATTGGGAATTTAAAAGAGAGAAAAACAACAGCTCGAATTGGGAAAAAATTTCCATACCGCATACTGCTAAAATTGAACCTTTAGTCGTAAACAATCAATTTCAAGGCAATTGTTGGTATCAAAAAACCTTTTCGAAAAAGTTATCAAAACACGAAAAAGCCTTTTTGTATTTTGAAGGAGTAATGCAACAAGCCGAAGTATGGATTAACGACAGCAAATTAGTACGGCATCAAGGTGGTTATTTGCCTTTTACAATAGATTTAACTCCGTTTTTAAATCAAAATAAAAAAGCAACGGTTAAAGTAAAAGTCAACAACGAAGACAATCCCAATTTTTTACCTGGAAAACCACTTAAGGATTTGGATTTTAATTATTACGGCGGAATTTACCGAAATGTGCACTTGATTACCACTTCAAAATTATACATTACCGATGCTGTTGCCGCCAACAAAATGGCCAGCGGAGGTCTTTATGTGAATTTTGAAAACGCTACGAAAAAGGAAGCTTCGGGAACTATTCAGGTACACTTGAAAAACGAATTTCCTTCGGATAAAAAGACCTCTTTACAATTTATTTTGAAAGATAAATACGGAAATAAAACAAATTATAAATCGGAAGAATTCATATTAAAAACTAATTCCGACACCGCTTTTACCCAAAAAATAGTCATACAAAATCCGCATTTATGGTCAATTCATAATCCGCATTTGTACGAATTGGAAGTGCAGGTGTTAACCGATAACAAAGTAACCGATTCGCAGTTTGAAAAAATCGGAATTCGAAAATCGGAACTAAAAGAAGACGGTTATTATTTGAATGACGAAAAACTATTTATAAGCGGCACCAACCAACACCAAGAATATCCCTATTTGGGTTATGCCCTTTCGGATGAAGCGCAATTTCGCGACGCTGTGAAAATAAAAAATGCTGGTTTTGATTTTGTTCGAATGTCACACTATCCACATGCCGAAGCTTTTTTAAGTGCCTGCGATTCACTCGGAATTTTAGTCATGAACAGCTTAACGGGCTGGCAGTTTTTTGGCAACGAGACTTTTCAGCAAAACGCCTATCAAGATTTACGTGATATGGCCCGCCGTGACCGAAACCATCCCAGTATCATCTTTTGGGAAGCCTCGCTAAACGAAACGCGAATGAGTAACGCCTTTATGGAAAAAGCCACACAAATCATTAAAGAAGAATTGCCTTTTGACCACAATTATACCGCTTGTTGGCTTGATAATGCTAATTACGATTTGTTCATACCGGCACGACAACACGGCAAAGCGCCTCATTATTGGAACAACTACAAAAAAGGAAATCGCAAAATTTTTATTGCCGAATATGGCGATTGGGAATATTATGCGCAAAATGCTGGCTTTAACCAAACCGATTTTGCCGATTTAAAAGAAAACGAACGTACCTCTCGACAATTACGTGCCGATGGCGAAAAACGTTTGTTGCAACAAGCTTATAATTTTCAGGAAGCTTCTAACTCCAACAGAAAAGGAAAAAACACGATTGGCGAGGCCAATTGGCTTATGTTTGATTACAACCGAGGATACAGTTCCGATTTAGAAAGCTCGGGTATTTCGGATATTTTTAGAATTCCGAAATTCGCTCATTTTTTCTATCAAAGTCAACGCGATGCCGATATTGTTTTAAATAAACCTTTACAATCGGGACCAATGGTGTACATCGCCAATTATTGGACGCCCGAATCGACTTTAAAAATAACGGTCTTTAGTAATTGCGATGAAGTTATCCTTTATTTAAATGATAAAGTATTTGGAAAACAAAAACCTTTTGTAGATGCCAATAGCAATAACTTAACCCATCCTCCTTTTATTTTTCAGCTCGATGCATTTAAAGCAGGAACCTTGCGAGCCGAAGGATTAATTAAAGGCAAAAAAGTAACCGACTTTGCCGTAACCACTCCACAAAAACCGACTCAAATAAAGTTAACTTATGACCTATCTGGTCAAGTTATCAATCCTTCCAATCCGGATATGGTTTTTGTATATGCTAAAATAACCGACACCAATGGTACGGTGATTCCGAATACAACAGACAAAATTCAATTTGAATTAATAGAAGGAAATGCCAAACTGATTGGCGAAAACCCAGTAAAAGCAGAAGCAGGCATTGCAACGGTACTATTAAAAACTGAAAACAATAAAAAAACCATTAAAATCAGAGCAAGTGGTGAAGGATTAACAAGTGATATTCTTTTAATTACTAAAAATTAACAATTGATAGGATGCGAATTATACAAAAATCCCCCCTTAGTTAAACAATGTATTGTAATTTGCAGCATCGATTTAACAAATCGTTACAAATAACACAATTCAAAAACGGAAACAGCAAATTAAAAAATGTAAAAATCACATTTAAAATTTTTTTAAAAATAAAATTATTTATATTTGGCTTTCAGAAATTGACAAAAAAAACAGCGAATAAAAACATTTCTAATTATTTATTGCAAGTGAGGCGCAGAATAATTCGAGAAAATAACCTAAATAACCAATCAAAAAAATTAAAATCAAATGAGTCAAAATTTAGCTTTCGCAGATTATGCGATTTTTATTGTCTACTTTATTGTAGTCGCATCCTACGGCTACAGTGTTTTTCGCAAACGTAAAAAAGAAGAACAAGATGCCAAAGGCTATTTCTTAGCCGAAGGAAATCTAACTTGGTGGGCAATTGGAGCCTCACTTATTGCTTCGAATATTTCGGCAGAGCAATTCATCGGAATGAGTGGTGAAGGCTTCTTTTTAGGAATTGCAGTTGCCGCTTATGAATGGTTGGCTGCTGTAGCTTTGATCATTGTAGCCGTATGGTTTATCCCGGTATATCTTAAAAACAAAATTTATACCATGCCGCAATTTTTAAAAATGCGTTATAACGAATCTACTGCTTTAATTATGGCTGTATTTTGGTTGTTTTTGTATGTGTTTGTGAACTTAACTTCGATTTTATATTTAGGTGCGGTTGCCATTGATGGATTAGCTGGCGGTGGTTATTTGCATATTATCATGGTGTGTTTATCCATTTTTGCCTTATTCATCTCTTTAGGTGGAATGAAAGTAGTAGCGTATACCGATGTTATTCAGGTTGCTGTATTAATTATCGGTGGTTTGGTGACCTCTTATATTGCACTTACCACTGTTGGAAAAGCTTTTGGAGTAGGCGAAAATGCTATTGCTGGTTTCAACGTATTGATGGAACAAGCGCCTGAGCACTTCAAAATGATTATTCCAAGACCGACACCAACTTCTACTCAATTGGAAATTGACAAATACCTTACTTTTCCAGGTTTATTATCCTATGCTGCAGGTATCTGGATCATCAACTTGAACTACTGGGGTTGTAACCAATACATCACACAAAGAGCTTTGGGTGCCGATTTGCAAACCGCTCGTACGGGAATTTTATTTGCCGGTTTCTTAAAATTATTGATGCCTTTAATTGTAATGTTGCCTGGTATTGCTGCATTTGTATTGTACAAAGAAGGACAATTACCTCAATTAGTAGGTGGTAAAGATGGTGCTTATTCAGCTATTTTAACGTTCTTGCCTACTGGTTTCAAAGGACTTTCGGTAGCGGCTTTAACAGCGGCAATTGTAGCTTCTTTGGCGAGTAAAGTAAACTCCATTTCTACGATTTATACCTTAGATGTTCATAAAAAATACATTCAAAAAAATGCAAGCGAAAAACAACAAGTAAACATTGGTCGTATTGCCGTTTTTGGAGCGATGCTGTTAGCCGTTTTATTTACTTGGAACGATGTACTCGGAATTGGCGGTACAGGAGGATTTACTTACATCCAAAAGTACACCGGATTTATTAGTCCTGGAGTTTTTGCTATGTTCGTGTTGGGTATGTTCTGGAAAAGAACTACAGGAACAGCCGCAATTGTTGGTGTAATCTTAGGTTTCTTGTTATCGGTTTTATTCAATGAATATGCACCTGCTTTATTCGGAAACGAAACGTTAATTTATACCGCTTATCCAAACGGAAAAGGTGGTTTCGAAATTCCGTTCCACATTTGCATGGGATTGTCATTCTTCTTTACCACTTTAACTATGGTATTGATTAGTTTAACTGGGCCAAAAGTAAACCCTAAAGCATTTGAATTGGATTCGGAAATGTTCAAAGTAAAACCACAAACGATGGTAATGATTGTAATTACCTTATTAGCAATTGCTGGTCTTTACGTAAAATTCTGGTAAAAAATAGTATTTTCAATTTAAAAGAATCTGAAACTAAATTCGTTTGGTTTCAGATTTTTTTTATGACATAGGTTACCATTCCCCAAATAATAAATTGGTTTTCTTCGGTAACTTTTATTGGAGTATAATTTGGATTTTCGGGCAGTAAATACAAGCAGTCCTGTTCAACCTGAATTCGTTTTACGGTAAATTCGCCATCTACAAAACAAATGGCGATTTTGTTATTTTGTGGTTCCAAACTACGATCCACGACCAAAACATCTTTATCGTTTATTCCGGCATCAATCATCGAATTGCCTTTCACTCGAACATAAAAAGTAGCCAGCGGATTTTCGGTTAATTCTTTATTCAAATCGATACTGTTTTCCATAAAATCGGCAGCCGGCGACGGAAATCCGGCCGAAACACCTTCTTTTATGTAAGGAATCCGAATTTCACTTTCGAAATCGGGCTGAAAAAAATCTAATTTTTGTTCTTTTTTTACAGACATTTTACTTCAAGTAATTTTCTAAAATCGGTCGTATATTTAGACGATAAAAAATTCTGTTTCATATTCCAAGTCCGTTCCAAATCCTGCGTGGCCAGTTTTACTTTTCGATCTCCTATTTTGGTATTGAGTTGATCCATGACTTTCATCAAAGCAAGGTGTTTTGGATTTTCTTCTTCAAATAATTGAAATTGTTTTTTATCCTCATCAATTAAATCGGTTACCACAACGCCTGCTTTTTTAAACTTTATTCCTTGATTTTCTTGGTATATTGTCTTTAATATTTCGATTGCGGCATTCGAAATAGTCAAGGTCGAGTTGCTTGCATAAGGCAATGTCACAGCTCGATTAAAATAATATTTGGGCGTAGTAATGGTATGTTTATCTATCACCAGCAGGACAATTATAGTATGGCAACAGGATTTTTGTTTGCGTAATTTTTCGGCACAAACGGCAGCAAAAGTAGCCACACGTTCCCGCAACGAATCAAAATCGGAAATTTGCTTCGGAAAACTTCTTGTAGTGGCAATGCTCTTTTTTTGCTCCGAAACCGGCTCTAAATCCAAAACCGACTTTCCTTCAAGCTCGTATTTTAACCGCAGTCCGATAACACCCATTTCCCGTTTTATCCAAGCTTCGTGTTGCGGCTGAATAAAATCGAGCGCGGTATGAATATTACGAAGTTTTACTTTTTTTATAGTGTGGTAACCAATGCCCCAAACATCTTCAATTTTCGTCCATTTTAAAGCCTTGATGCGTTTTTCTTCCGTATCAATAACATACACGCCTTTTGTTCTTTCGAGAAATTTTTTAGCAATTTTATTGGCTACTTTAGACAACGCTTTGGTTTCGGCAAAGCCAATACAAACCGGAATTCCTACCCATTTCTGAATTCTGGATTTCATCTGGATTCCGTAATCGTGATAATCGGAAACGGAAAGTCCGTCAAAATTCGAGAAAGCTTCGTCTATGCTGTAAATTTCGACATTAGGTGTAAATTGACCCAAAATAGCCATTACCCGATTACTCAAATCGCCATACAACGGATAATTAGAGGAAAATATGGTAACGTTTTTTTCTCGTACCAAATCCCTAATCTTGAATATCGGCGCTCCCATCGGAACTCCAACAGCTTTGGCTTCTTCGCTTCTCGAAATAACGCAACCATCGTTGTTGGATAATATCGCAACTGGTTTCCCGTTGAATTCCGGTTGGAAAACACGTTCGCAGGAGGCATAAAAATTATTACAATCGACTAAAGCATACATCTTGCAAAATTACAAAATAGCCGAATAGCCTTTCGGAATCAATAGTTAATTTTTGGCGGTAAATAAAAACGCTTTTCCATATCATAAGCAGCCGGTGGATTCGGAACTCATTCTCAATTCAAAATAATTAAGCGTGATTTTTTTCTGAAATTCAAAACATATTCGAAAAAAAGATACATTTGAAAACCTTAACCCAACCTATTTATTATGAAAAAACTAGTACTTGCCCTATTGTTCGTTTCGGGCTATGCCTTTGCCCAAGACATGAAAGTGACGAACGGAAATTTTGCCTTTTTAAAAGACCAAACCAAAATTAATGTGGTTTTTGATTACAGCGATTTTACACTGATGAAAGACAACAAAACCGAAGCCCAATATGTAGAAGACCGAATTAACGATTTAAATGAAAAAGGCGGCAGCAAAGGCGATATTTGGAAAAAGAAATGGACTTCGGCCAAAGAAACCATTTGGAATTTAAAATTTTTAGAGCTTGCCAATCACATCTATTTTAAAGAGCATGTAGATGTGGCTTTTCAGGAAGATTTTAAAAATGTTCCGTATACTTTAATAGTGAAAACCGTTTGGATTTATCCAGGATGGGATGCCGGTGTAATGAAACAAGCCGCTAAAGTTTCGACTATTTTGAAATTTGTAGAAACCAATAATCAAGAAAATGTGATGCTAGAAATTACCAGCAACGAAGCACCCGGCGATCAATACGGAAACAATTTCAGCAACGAGTCCCGAATTGGCGAAGGGTATGCCAAAACGGCCAAATCGATGGCCAAACTATTGCTGAGAAACGCTTATAAATAATAAAAAAAAAGTCCTGAATTAGTCAGGACTTTTTTGTTTTTCGGCCTCCATGTTTAAAATATAGGCCATATTTTTAATTACATTTTCGTGCTTTTTTACAAACGGATTTTCCTCATCCCAAACATAGCCTGCCAATACCGCGCAAATTTTACGTTTGACATCTAAATTTTCGGGTTGATGAAAAAACAGTGTTTGTAAATTTCCGGTGTACCATTCTTTTACATAAGTGGTAAATACATTTATTCCGCTTTTCATATAGGCGGTATACTCGGTTTCCCAATTCACCAATTCGCCAGCCGTTTCTTTTAAATACAGTTTGGCCGCCAACATACCCGATTCGGTTGCAAAAGCCACACCCGACGAAAAAACGGGATCTAAAAACTCGGTACTGTTACCCGTTAAAGCATAACCAGTGCCATACATTTGTTTTACCGAACGCGAATAATTTTCGAGTTTTACAGGCTCGAATAAAAAAGGCACGCCTCCAAATCGGTTCACGTAATAATCCGATAGCGAAATGGCTTTTTCTAAAGCTTCTTTCGTATTTTGATTTTCTGATAACGAATTAATAAAATCGGTTGGCCCTACTACTCCCAAACTCGTATTTCCGTTGGAGAAAGGAATTACCCACAACCAAACTTCGGTTTCTAAAATATCGAAAGAAATCATGGTTCCTTCTTGCCCTTGCGGTCTATTGGCTTCTTTAACATGCGTAAAAATAGACGAATGCGGACTCAGACCCGAAGGAGCATCCAAGTCCAATAAACGAGGCAATACGCGCCCATAACCACTCGAATCAATTATAAAATTGGCATGGATTTCTTTCTCATTTCCATCTTGATCTTTAATTGTCGTAATGGATTTTTTACCTTCAAAAGTTACCGCAATCACTTCCGAACCAAATTCCAAATCAATTCCTTTTCGGATGAGTTCTTGCGCCATAGCATTATCAAAATCGGCGCGAGGCACTTGCCAAGTCCAATCCCAACCTTCCGAAAATTTTTCCGAAAAATCAAAAACACAAATTTGTTCGCCTCTAATAAATCGAGCGCCCCATTTTTTTTCAAAATTCATCGCTTGCAAGCAATCCAACAAACCGGCTGCTTCAAAATGGTCCATTACCCTCGGAATCAAACTTTCGCCCACCACCAATCGGGGAAAATGTGTTTTTTCTACCACCTTAACTTTCACATTGTTTTGCTGCAAAAAAGCCGCCGAAACACAACCCGAAGGCCCTGCTCCAATTACTAAAACATCAACAAACTCCTTTTGCATATATACTTTGTTACTAATTATTACCTTACATTTGCTTTCATCAAAATAAGTATAATTATTTTAATAAATAAAATTAATTTAGCACAATAAAATTGCTTTAAATGAGTACCATTAACGACTATTTAAGTTTACAAGAGTTTGAATCCATCCTTTTTGGAAATCAGAAAGTTTCTTTAAGTGAGCGTGTTTTAGAACGTGTAAATGCCAGTTTTGATTTTTTGAAAAGCTTTTCAGAAAACAAAGTGATTTATGGTGTGAATACGGGTTTTGGACCGATGGCGCAATACCGTATTAAGGATTCCGACCGCATTCAATTGCAATACAATTTGATTCGAAGCCATTCGTCGGGTACCGGAAAACCACTTTCGGCTAAATGTGTTAAAGCAGCTATTTTGGCACGTCTTAATACTCTTTCGTTAGGAAATTCGGGTGTTCACCCGTCGGTTATTCATTTAATGACAGCGTTAATCAACAAAGACATTACACCCTTAATATTTGAACATGGTGGTGTGGGTGCTAGTGGCGATTTGGTACAACTTTCGCATTTGGCTTTGGTTTTAATTGGCGAAGGCGAAGTTTTTTACAAAGGCGAACGCAGACCTACTAAAGAAGTGTTTGAACTCGAAAACCTACAACCGATTGAAGTAGCCATTAGAGAAGGTTTGGCCTTAATCAACGGGACTTCGGTTATGACGGGAATTGGCGTGGTTAACGTGCACTATGCTCAAAAATTAGTCGATTGGTCGGTAAAATGTTCATGCGCTATTAACGAAATGGTACAAGCTTACGACGATCATTTTTCATCCGAATTAAACCAAACCAAACGTCATAATGGGCAGCAAGAAATTGCCGCTAAAATGAGAGAAAACCTCTCCGACAGCACCCTAATTCGCAAGAGAGAAGACCATTTATATACAGGCGAAAACAACGAAGATATTTTTAAAGAAAAAGTACAAGAATATTATTCGTTACGCTGTGTACCGCAAATTTTAGGTCCGGTTTGGGACACCATACAAAACGTTAGCACGGTTTTAGAAAACGAATTCAACTCGGCCAACGACAATCCGATTATCGATGTTAAAAACCAACACGTGTATCACGGAGGTAATTTTCATGGCGATTATATTTCGTTAGAAATGGACAAACTAAAAATAGTCGTAACCAAATTAACCATGTTAGCCGAACGGCAATTGAATTATTTGTTGAATGCGAAAATCAACGAACTTTTTCCGCCGTTTGTTAATTTAGGAACATTGGGTTTTAACTTCGGAATGCAAGGGGTGCAATTTACAGCTACTTCGACTACCGCCGAAAACCAAATGTTATCCAACCCGATGTACGTGCACAGTATCCCAAATAACAATGACAACCAAGACATTGTAAGTATGGGAACCAATTCGGCCGTAATTACTTCTAAAGTAATCGAAAATGCCTTCGAAGTTTTGGCTATCGAAATGATTACTATTGTGCAGGCCATTGATTATTTAGAACAAAAAGACAAAATATCCTCGGTGACCCAAAAATGGTATGCCGATATCCGCACAATTATTCCAACGTTTAAAGAAGATCAGGTTATGTATCCTTTTGTTCAAAATGTAAAAGATTATTTGATTGAAAATTAATTTTATAGTATTGATTAATTTCTAATTGATATGAGAAAAGCTTTTTTCGCACTTTTATTAGCCATACAATTTGGGACTGCTCAAGAATTAGCTCTAGTTCGAAAAGATGGAAAACTTGGATACATTTCAAAAGAAGGTACTTTTGCAATTGCGCCCAAGTTCGAGGCAGCGAAAAATTTTTCAGAAGGCTTGGCGGCTGTAGAAGAAAATGGGAAGTGGGGATTTATAGACAGAAAAGGAAATTGGATTATTCCAGCCATTTTTGATGATATAAAGCATTTTAATAGCGGTATTTGTATTGTATCCAAAGACAAAAACTGGGTATACATCAATATGAAGGGAGAAGTACTAAAAGCCCCTGATTCAGACAAATTGTATCATTTTGAAGACGGTATTGCTTTCATAAAAAAAGACAAAAAAGTGGGAATTATCAACACCAAGATGGAAATTGTTGTACCACCAAAATACGACATCATCCGGTCTTTTAAAAATGGTTTTGCTAGAGTAAAAGAGAACGAAAAATGGGGAATTATCAATACCGCAGGAGCAATTATTATACCAACAGAATACGACGACGTTGGGCGTTATAACAATAATACGGGTTGGGTAAAAAAAGGAGATACCTTTGGATTGGTAAATGATGGCAAATTTATTCCTGTTGAAGGAGCGGAAAAGATTTGGGACTTTGAAACAGAAGATCTTAGCACTGAAAAAGAAGATAATTAATTTTAAAGAAGTAAAAAACTAGGGATGTCAGTTCAAAATTTGATAGCATTAAGTTGTTTTATAAAAGTCTGTACTAAGCCCTAGTAAATGACTCTTAAAATCAATGATTAGACGATGCTAAATTATTTCAAAAAACAACAAAATATAAGTATGAAGTGCGTATTAGTAACAGGAGGGTCTAGAGGAATTGGGAGCGCCATTTGCAAAAAATTGGCTCTTGAATCTGACTATCATATCCTGATTAATTATCATTCTAACCAAACCGCCGCCGAAGCAACTTTGCAAGAAATTCAACAAGCGGGTGCAACTGGCGAAATTTTACGTTTTGATGTGGCCAATTGGGAAGAAACACAAACGGTTTTAACCCAATGGCAAGAAGCAAATCCGGATGCATTAGTAGAAGCCATTGTGAACAACGCCGGCATTACCAAAGACGGTTTGTTTATGTGGATGACACCTCAAGATTGGAATGGCGTGATGAACACCAGCATAAACGGTTTTTTTAATGTTACCCAGTTTTTTATTCAAAAAATGTTACGTAATAAATACGGTCGTATTGTAAATATCGTTTCGGTTTCGGGTGTCAAAGGCACTGCTGGACAAACCAATTATTCGGCTGCCAAAGGAGCTATCGTGGCTGCTACAAAAGCCTTGGCTCAGGAAGTAGCCAAACGAAATATTACTGTAAATGCTGTTGCTCCCGGATTTATCAAAACCGATATGACTAGCGAATTAGACGAAAAAGAGTTACTAAAATTAATCCCGGTAAACCGCTTTGGAGAAGCAGAAGAAGTAGCCGATTTAGTGAGTTTTCTACTTTCAAAAAAAGCAAGTTACATTACAGGAGAAATTATCAACATTAACGGAGGAATCTATTCTTAAAAAATTACTTTAAAAAGACGATGAACAGAAGAGTTGTAATTACCGGAATGGGAATTTATTCTTGTATCGGAACTTCTTTAAACGAAGTAAAAGAATCGTTATACAACGGAAAATCGGGCATTCAATTTGACGCCGAACGCAAAGCTTTTGGATTTCAATCGGCTTTAACCGGAATGGTACCTAAACCCGATTTGAAAAATTTATTAACTCGAAGACAACGCATTAGCATGGGCGAAGAAACCGAGTACGCCTATATGGCCACTATCGAAGCCATGCAACATGCCGGAATTGATGCCGCTTTTTTTGAAAACAACGAAGTAGGCATTATGTACGGAAACGACAGCGTTTCTAAAGCCATTATTGAAGCAACGGATATTGTTCGCGAAAAAAAAGACACTGCTTTAATTGGTTCGGGTGCCATTTTCAAATCGATGAATTCGACCGTTACCATGAACCTTTCGACCATTTTTAAACTGAAAGGCATCAATTTGACCGTAAGTGCAGCTTGCGCCAGCGGATCACATGCCATTGGTTTGGCTTATTTTTTAATTAAAGGCGGCTTTCAGGACATGATTATCACAGGTGGCGCACAGGAAATTAACCCTTATGCCATGAGCAGTTTTGACGGATTAGGCGTTTTTTCGAACCACGAAAACGAACCCCAAAAAGCCTCAAGACCTTTTGATAAAGACCGCGACGGACTTATACCAAGTGGCGGAGGTGCTACATTAATTTTAGAAAGTTACGATTCGGCCGTGGCTCGTGGGGCTACTATTTTGGCCGAAATTTCGGGTTACGGATTTTCCTCTAACGGAGGTCATATTTCAACACCAAATGTTGAAGGTCCCGCTACCGCCATGCAACGTGCTTTAGACGATGCCCAATTGCAAGCAGCCGATATTGTCTATATTAATGCGCATGCAACCTCAACACCAGTGGGCGATGCCAACGAAGCCAAAGCCATTTTTGAGATTTTTGGCGAAAGCAACCCTTATGTTAGTTCGACCAAATCGATGACCGGACACGAATGCTGGATGGCGGGGGCCAGCGAAATAATTTATTCCATTTTGATGATGCAAAACGACTTTATTGCACCAAATATTAATCTAAATACTACAGACGAAGACTCGGCCAAATTAAATTTAGTTAAAACTACCTTAAATAAAAAATTTGATATATTTTTGTCCAATTCCTTCGGATTTGGAGGTACCAACTCGGCATTGGTAGTTAAAAAGTTTAAATAAAAAATGAATAAAGAAGTAATCATACAAAAAATCAATGGTTTTTTGATTGAAGAGTTTGAGGTTGATGGTGATGATATTCATCCAAATGCGAATTTAAAAGATACCTTAGGGCTAGATAGTTTGGATTATGTAGATTTAGTGGTTTCTATTGAATCTAATTTTGGAGTTAAATTAGTCGAAGCCGATTTTGCTGGCATTGCTAGTTTTGACGATTTTTATAATTTAATTGACCAAAAATTAGCCGCAAAAAAAGCATAATGAGTCAATGGGATGGCAAATCTAAAGGCACCGTTCTTGGCTATCAAATTTTTGTGTTTCTAATCAAAAATGCCGGAATTTCTTTTGCGTACTGTCTTTTGTACTTTGTCGCTTTTTATTATTTCCTATTTCTAAAAAAGAGCAATCGCGCTATATTTTACTATTTCCGAAAAAGAAAAAAATTCTCGTATTTTAAATCCAAACAAATGGTTTACAAAAGTTATTTTACTTTTGGCCAAACCATTATAGACAAAGTGGCTATTAACGCGGGTTTACGAAACAAATTTACTTACGAATTTGATGGCATTACCGTTTTAAAAAACCTGCTTGCCGAAAAAAAAGGAGGTATTTTAATTAGTGCTCATGTGGGTAATTTTGAAATTGCCGAACACTTTTTGGCCGATATAGACCCTACTTTTCAAATCAATTTGGTTACTTCCGATTTAGAACATTCGGCCATAAAAAAATATTTAGAGGGGGTTACACAAAAATCGACCGTTAAGTTCATCATCATTAAAGACGACTTATCGCATATTTTCGAAATCAATGCGGCTTTGGCCAAAAACGAATTGGTTTGTTTTACCGGCGACCGTTATTTTGAAGGGACAAAATCGCTGAAAGCATCGTTTTTAGGAAAAGAAGCTCATTTTCCGGCTGGCCCCTTTTTAATTGCTTCCCGATTAAAAGTGCCAGTTGTTTTTGTGTATGTAATAAAAGAGCCCAAACTGCATTATCATTTGTATGCCCGAACAACCGAAACAAAACACCGAGACGAACAGGCTCTTTTACAAGCTTATACTGAAAGTGTTAGCCAAATTCTTTCGCGATACCCGTTGCAATGGTTCAATTATTTTGATTTTTGGAAAAACAACAATTCGGAAAAATGCTAGTTTGCATTAGCGTAAAATGAATATATTTGATTCGATTGAATTTCTATTTTCGTTTTTAAAACTGCGAATTTACCAAATAACCAAAAGAACCGCTCCATGAAGCATGTTTTAGTAATTTATTATTCTCAGTCAGGGCAGTTGCAAACTATTGCACAAAACTTGGCCCTTCCTTTTGTAGAATCTGCCGATATTAACGTTCATTTTCATCAAATAAAAACACAAAAAGCATTTCCTTTTCCCTGGAATAAAACCACTTTTTTTGATGCTTTTCCGGAATCATTTTTACAGATTCCGACCGAATTAGAACCAATGCACGAAGCACTTAGCCAAATGAGATTTGATTTAATTCTTTTTCATTATCAAGTTTGGTATTTATCGCCTTCTATCCCCATTAATTCATTTTTAAAAAGCGAATCTGCTCAAAAAATAATGAAAAACACGCCGGTAGTCACCATTAACGGTTCGCGTAACATGTGGATTTTGGCTCAAGAAAAAATAAAAGTATTACTAAAAACAAATGGCGCAAAATTAGTCGGAAATATTGCCTTGGTTGACCGAGTGGGCAATTTAATTAGCGTTATTACCATTGTTCATTGGATGTTTTCGGGAGTCAAAAAACGCTATTTGGGCTTTTTCCCATTGCCAGGTGTTTCGGAAAAAGACATTCAGGAAGCTACTAAATTTGGTTTTGCCATTCGTACTGCCTTGTTACAAAACAACTTCGAATTGTTACAACCCAAACTCGTTAGTTTAGATGGCGTTCGAATAAGTTCGTATTTGGTAACGGTAGATAAAACGGCCAATAAAATTTTTAAAAAATGGTCCACCTTTATACATCAGCATCCCAAACAACGAAAACAACTTTTGAAACTATTTTCGGTGTATTTGTTCTTGGCTATATGGATAATCTCGCCAATAGTCTATATATTGCATCTTATTACCTATCCATTTAAACGAAATAAAATAAAAAAAGAAACTCAATATTATCAAGGAGTTTAGTAGAAGCCCAACACATACTATGTTTGACGTATACATTACCAAAGCAGCAAAATACCTACCCAACCAACCCGTTTCGAACGAAGAAATGGAAACCTATTTGGGCTTGATTAACGATACCGCTTCTAAAGCGCGTCGCATTATTTTGCGAAATAATAAAATTGTGAGTCGCTACTATGCCGTAGATAAAGAAGGAAATAGCACCCACACCAATGCCGAATTAACCCGCAATGCCATTGCACAATTATTTGATGCCGATTTTAGCGCCCAAGAATTAGAAGTACTTTCGTGCGGAACTTCATCGCCCGATGTTTTGGTTCCTTCGCATGCCGCCATGGTACACGGTTTGCTCAAAAACAAATCGGTAGAACTGAATTCGTCGATGGGAATTTGTTGCTCGGGCATGAATGCTTTAAAATACGGCTTTCTTTCTATCAAATCCGGAAATTCTAAAAATGCCATTTGCACTGGGTCTGAAAAAGTTTCAACCCGACTCGCTGCTCAAAAATACAACCACGAAATCATCAACTTAAAAAGTCTAGAAGAACAACCTATTATAGCTTTTAAAAAAGATTTTTTACGCTGGATGCTTTCTGATGGTGCCGGCGCTTTTTTACTAGAAAATCAACCTCGAGGGCCCGTTTCTTTAAAAATTGAATGGATGGAGGCTTTTTCGTATGCTTACGAATTAGAAGCGTGCATGTATGCCGGAGGTGAAAAATTGGCCAACGGCGACATTAAACCGTGGAATGATTTTTCGCCCGAGCAATGGCTAAACGAATCTATTTTTTCGGTAAAACAAGATGTGAAATTATTAGACGAATTTATTTTGCCAAAAGGCGTTCAAAGCATGTGCGAAGCGTTAGAAAAACATCAAATTACAGCCGATAAAATTGACTATTTTTTACCCCATGTTTCTTCGTACTATTTTGTAAACGGCCTTCAAAAAGGTTTACAAGAAAAAGGAGTAGATATTGCGGAAGAAAAATGGTTCATGAACTTGTTAACCGTAGGCAATATTGGTTCGGCTTCAATCTACATTGCACTAGAAGAACTCATGAATTCGGGTAAATTAAAAAAAGGCGAACGCATTTTGTTAAGTGTACCCGAAAGTGGTCGTTTTTCGTTTGCCTATGCCTATTTAACCGTTTGCTAAAACAAATATCATGGTGTTAGATAAAGATAAAGTAGCCCAATTGATTCCGCAAAAATTTCCTTTCGTAATGGTAGACAGCATGCTGACTTTTTCAGAAACCGAATTGGTAGCAGGTTTTACCATTAATCCTGAGGCTGTTTTTATTCAAAACGATACCTTTTTAGAAGCCGGTTTAATCGAACACATGGCGCAAACAGTGGCGCTACATACTGGTTATCATTTTTTTTTAAAAAACGAAAAAGCACCCACAGGTTACATTGGCTCCATCAAACAAATTGATATACAAAAATTGCCAAAAGTACACGACAGCATTCAGTCTAAAATAACCATTTTACAAGAATTTGCAGGTGTAACTTTAGTCGATATTGTAACCACTTTAAATAATGAAGAAATTGCCAAAGGACAAATGAAAACCGTTTTGGCTAAATCATAACAAAATGGAAACGGCTATCAACATTCAAAATTATTTACCTCACCGAGCACCAATGCTAATGGTGGATTGTATATTAGAATTAGATGTCGAAAGCGTAACAACTCGTTTTAAAATCAAAAAAGATACGATTTTTGTAACTAAAAACGTTTTTATTGAAGCGGGATTAATAGAAAATGCTGCGCAAACCTGTTCTGCCATTGTAGGCAAAAAGTATTTTTTTGAAGAAGATGGTACCGAAAACGAGCAGGTGAGTGTAATTGGTTTTATTAGTGCTTTGAAAAAAGTAAAAATCCATTCGCTTCCAAACGTTAACCAAACCATTACCACTAAAGCGACTTTAGTTTCTAAATTTGTCGGTGACGATTATACTTTGTGCGCGATGAGTTGCACCATTTTTTTAGCCACCACTGTGCTTTTAGAATGCGAAATGAATTTGTTTATTCAAAAGACAATTACACCAAAAGTTTGATTTTAATCCGCTATCATGGAAAAAGAAAATGTACCACAGCACGATCCTAATTTGAGTAAAAAAGACTTAAAAGAATTGGTATATGCTACCGACGAAAACGGCAATTACACCACGGCATTAAGTACGGGTTGGGAGCCCAAAGCCATCGCACTTTCCAACGCAATCGACGATATAAAAGAACGCGCTGAAGAAGCCAAACTGAAAGTGAAACGTGGCGAAGTGAGTCCGATTTGCTATTATATGGAACTCCATAAAATGGATCTTTCTATTCTGGCAGGATATGTAGAAATGTGGAAATGGCGCGTAAAAAGACATTTTAAGCCTGCTGTTTTCGCTAAATTAAGTGACAAAACTTTACAAAAATATGCTACTGCTTTTGACATTTCATTAGCCGAATTAAAAAATTTTAAAACCGATTAATGCAAGTTACTTTTACACATCATCAGGCTGCTCATTGTGAAAACGGAGTAGCATCGAACCTTTTAAAAAACAACGGACTGAACATCAGCGAACCGATGGTTTTTGGTATTGGTTCCGGGCTTTTGTTCGTGTATTTGCCTTTCTTAAAAGTCAATCATGCACCGGCCATCAGTTATAGAACCTTGCCTGGACACATTTTTAATAAAGTCGCCAAACGTTTACACCTTACCATAAAAAGACAAAAATTTTCTTCTGTAGCCAATGCGAATAAAGCATTGGAAGAAAATTTAAAAAATAACATTCCCACCGGATTACAAGTCGGGGTGTACAACCTTACTTATTTTCCAGACGAGTATCGTTTTCATTTCAACGCGCACAATTTAGTGGTTTACGGAAAAACCGAAACCGATTATTTAATTAGTGATCCGGTGATGCAAACCGTTACCACATTAACGCACGCCGAATTAGAAAAAGTGCGTTTTGCTAAAGGTGCGTTTGCGCCAAAAGGACAAATGTATTATCCCATTCAAATTCCGAAAGAAATTGATTTTAAAAGTGCCATTATCAAAGGAATTAAAAATACCTGTCGCGATATGCTGGCTCCTATGCCCATAGTCGGTGTTCGCGGAATTCGATTGGTTTCCAGAAGAATTCGAAAATGGCCAGCCAAACACGGCGTTCGAAAAGCAAATCACTATTTGGCACAAATGGTTAGAATGCAGGAAGAGATTGGAACCGGAGGCGGTGGTTTTCGATTTATTTACGCCGCGTTTTTGCAAGAAGCATCCGTTATTTTAGGCAATGAAGAATTAAAAGACCTTTCTAAAGAAATGACGCAAATTGGTGATTTATGGCGTGATTTTGCGGTAGAGGCTTCTCGCATTTACAAAAACCGAAGCGCTAAAGAAGATGCTTATAACGCAATTGCAGATGCGCTTTTAGACATTGCCAATCGTGAGGAAATCTTTTTCAAAAAATTAAAAAAAGCAATTAGTTAAGTAAGTCAAACGTTTTAAAGTCATAAGTCAAAATACTGATAAAACCATTAAAAAACATATAACCTTTAAAATAGCACATTATATAAATCTCGTATCATATCTTGAAAACCATTATCAAAATAGAATCTCTTTCGAAAAAGTATAAAGATGCCGATCAGTTTTCTTTGAACGATGTTTCGATGGAAATAAACGAAGGTCAGATTTTTGGATTATTAGGACCAAACGGCGCCGGAAAAACCACTTTAATTTCGATGCTCTGCGGATTGATAAAACCAACTTCGGGCGTTTTTTTGATTGATGATTTAGACTATCAGCATCATGCTGCAAAAATCAAAAAAATTATTGGTGTTGTTCCTCAGGAATATGCTTTGTACCCCACTTTGACCGCTAGAGAAAACTTGCACTATTTTGGAAGTATGTATGGTTTAAAAGGTGCTGATTTGAAAGATAAAGTAATAGAAACTTTAGACCTTTTGGGACTTTTAAAATTTGCTGACAAACGTATTGAAACCTTTTCGGGCGGAATGAAACGCCGTGTCAATTTGATTGCTGGAATTCTGCACAATCCTAAAGTTTTGTTTTTGGATGAGCCAACCGTTGGTGTTGATGTTCAGTCTAAAAATGCCATTTTGGATTATTTGAAAATATTGAATCAAAACGGCACTACGATTATTTACACCTCGCATCATTTGGCTGAAGCCGAAGATTTCTGCACCCATATTGCCATTTTAGACCGTGGCAAAATTTATGCAAAAGGAACGCCGTCAAGCTTAATTGAAACTACCGAAAACGCGCGAAATCTCGAAGACGTTTTTATTGCATTAACCGGAAAAGAATTGCGAGATGGTATATAAATTAGCACAATCCATAATCAAAGAATTTCTGCTTTTAAAGCGCGATATTGGTGGCTTGCTTACCCTTTTTGTCATGCCCTTGATTTTGGTTATCACCGTAACTATCATTCAGGACAGCACTTTTAAATCGGCCACACAATCCAAAATTCAAATTCTTTTGGTGGATAACGATCACGGAAAAATCGCGCAATCGGTTTTCGAAAATTTAGGTAAAAGCCATTCTTTTGAAGTCATTTCCCAAGTCAAAGACAAAAAACTAACCGAATCCTTGGCTCAAGAATTGGTAAACAAAGGAGAGTACCAATTGGCCATTGTGATTCCGGAAAACCTGAGCAAGACATTGCAAAACAAAATCGAAGAAAATGTCACCCAAATTGTGAATAGTGTTGGCATGAACGATTCGGTTACTTCCATTTCCAAAACAAAATCTACTCCAAAAGAAGTTAAACTTTATTTTGATCCTGCGGTACAAAACAGTTTCAAAGACGGCGTGATGAATGCGGTAGATAAAATGATTTCGCAAATAGAAACCCAAACTATTTACAGCGCTTTTCAAGAACAATTAGGCGAAGAAACCATTCATTTTCAAGAAGATAAGCTCATCACTTTTAAAGAAATTGTTCCCAAAATTAACAATCAAGAAATCCGCCCGAACTCCGTACAACACAATGTGCCTGCTTGGACGTTATTCGCCATTTTTTTTATTGTCATCCCGCTTTCCATCAACATTGTAAAAGAAAAATCACAAGGCACTTTTGTACGTTTGCTTACCAATCCGGTTTCGAATGCTATTGTTTTGGGAGGTAAAACTGTTTTGTATTTGGTCATTTGCCTAATTCAGTTTTTAATGATGCTTGCCCTGGCCGTTTATTTTTTTCCACAAATTGGCTTACCACCTTTGCACCTCAACGGTCATTTGTTTTTGATGACTGTCGTAACGTTATTTGCTGGATTAGCCGCCATCGGTTTTGGCTTATTAATTGGAACATTTGCAAAAACACAAGAACAATCGGCACCTTTTGGAGCAACTAGTGTCATCATTTTAGCAGCCATTGGCGGTGTTTGGGTACCCGTTTTTGCTATGCCCAAAATTATGCAAGTTTTTGCCAAAGCCTCTCCTATGAATTGGGGACTCGAAGCATATTACGATGTTTTGTTGCGCCAAGCTTCTTTCCTCGATATTTTGCCAAATTTATCTTTGCTATTTTTGTTTTTTCTATTCACCACGTCTATCGCTTTGTATTATGAAAAAAAGAAAAGAGCTGTCTAACGAAGTCGAAGCGTTGACGGTTTCACACCAAATCAGAATTCGTTTTAATGAAACCGATCCGCTCGGAATTGTTTGGCACGGCCATTATATTACCTATTTTGAAGATGGAAGAGAAGCTTTTGGTCGCCAACACGGACTGACCTATTTGGATATTGCTGCAACAGGCTACACCACACCAATTGTAAAATCGACCTGCGAACATAAATTGTCATTGCGCTATGGCGATGTGATCACAATAGAAACCAGCGTTGTTGATACGCCAGCCGCCAAAATCATTTATCGTTTTAAAATTATAGACGAAAAAGGAGAAATTGCTTGTACAGGCGAAACCGTTCAAGTATTTTTAGATAAAGAAGGAAATTTAATGTTGACCAATCCTCCTTTTTATGAGGAATGGAAACGGAAAGTGGGATTGTTGAAATAGACACAAATTTCAGGAAATAGCACAAATTAAAAAATAAATAATCTGTGTCAAATCTACCAAATCTGCGTATCATAAAAACCATACAGGAATAATCATAAAATGTTAAGAGAAATATACATTACAGAAACGAATTGTATCACGCCATTAGGTTTTGATGTTGCATCCAACATCGAAGCGATTCTTCGTGGTGATTCCGGGATTCAGTTGCATAATGACATTTCTTTGATGCCTAATTCATTTTATGCTTCGATTATCAGCGATGAAAAAATAAACCCTGCTTTTGAAAAAATCAGCTCGGAAACCAACTATTCCCGCTTAGAGAAAATGATGATTTTGGTTTTAGAGCCGATAATCAAAAATTCGAGAGTTGATTTGAATTCGAAAACCGCTTTTATACTTTCAACAACAAAAGGAAATGTAACGGCTTTAAAAGACAATTCTGAAGAAAGTTTCAACAATGCGCATTTAGCTATTTTAGCTCAAAATATTGCGAATTTCTTCGGATTTCAAACGCAGCCAATTGTAGTTTCAAATGCCTGCGTTTCCGGAATTTTAGCCATTTCTGTGGCAAAAAGAATGATTCAGTCGGAGCTTTATGATCACATTTTTGTCGTTGCCGGCGATGAAGTATCCGAATTTGTATTGTCTGGTTTTAATGCTTTTCAGGCCATGAGCAATTTGCCTTGCAAACCGTATTCTAAAAACAGAACCGGAGTAAGTTTGGGTGAAGCAACAGCTGCTGTTTTAGTTTCGGCGGAAGCCAAAAATGCTACAATTAAAGTAATTGGCGATAGTTCAATCAACGATGCCAATCATATTTCCGGGCCTTCAAGAACTGGTGAAGGTTTATTCAGAAGTATTCAGAATGCAATGAAAGAAGCAAAAATTGAAGCCAATAAATTAGATTATATTTCCGCGCACGGAACTGCAACGCCTTACAACGACGAAATGGAAGCGATTGCCTTGAATCGTTTGGATTTACAAAATGTTCCGGTAAATAGTTTAAAAGGATTTTACGGTCATACGTTGGGCGCTTCGGGATTATTGGAAACGGTAATTGCAATTGAATCGGCAAATAAAAATATGCTTTTTGAATCGAAAGGTTTTGATGAAATTGGTGTGAGTGAAACTGTAAATGTTATTGAGAAAAATAAAAAAGCGACTATTGAATATTTCCTGAAAACAGCTTCTGGATTTGGAGGTTGTAATACGGCTGTTGTTTTTGAAAAGATAAAATGAGAGATGGAAAATAATGAAACTAAATTTATAATTTATAATCATCCAAGCGGAAATGTTAGGGTTAATGTTATTGTGCAAGATGAGACTGTCTGGATCACGCAAAAAGGTATGAGTGAGTTATTTGGTACTACACCTCAAAATATTACACTACACCTCAAAAACATTTATGAATCTGAAGAATTGCAAGAAAATTCAACTTGTAAGGAAATCTTACAAGTTCAATTTGAAGGTAATCGTAAAGTTTCAAGAAATCAAAAATTTTACAATTTAGATGCTATTATTTCGGTTGGATATCGTATAAATTCAGCAAAGGCAACTCAATTTAGAATATGGGCAACCCAAACTCTAAAAGAATATATAGTCAAAGGTTTTGTACTAGATGATGAACGGTTAAAACAAGGGCAAACCGTTTTTGGAAAAGATTATTTCAAAGAATTATTACGCAGAGTTCGTTCGATTCGAGCCAGCGAACGTCGCATTTACCAACAAGTAAGTGATATTTTTGCAGAATGCAGTATTGATTATGATAGAAATTCAGAAGTTACCAAAAACTTTTATGCTATGGTTCAAAATAAGTTTCACTTTGCTATAACTGGAAATACTGCTGCAGAAATTATTCATAAAAATGCTGACAAGGAAAAGGAGAATATGGGTCTTACTACTTGGAAAAATGCTCCTGATGGAAGAATCATAAAATCAGATGTTATAGTTGCTAAAAACTATTTACAAGAGAAAGAAATAACTCAACTAGAAAGAACAGTTACAGGTTATTTCGATTATATAGAAGGTTTGATTGAAAGAGAAAATACTTTCACAATGGAACAATTAGCAACAAGTGTAAATAAGTTTCTTTCATTTAATGAATATAAAATTCTAGAAGGAAAAGGCAAAATATCGAAAATTCAAGCTGATAAAAAAGCCATTAAAGAATATGATGAGTTCAATAAAACTCAAAAAATCATTTCAGATTTTGATAAAGAGATAAAACAAATCGGAAAGAAAAAATAAAACAATTGTCTGATAATTTTGAATATGTCTCATGACTCAAAAAACCTACATACAATCCTACATCACCATCCAAAACAACGAAATGGTTTTGAATGGAACTTCAGCATTCAAAACGGAACCAACCGATTTTGCTGATTTTGCCAAACAAGCCTATCGCAATTTTGACATTCAATATCCGAAGTTTTTCAAAATGGATGGGTTGAGTAAACTGGCTTTTTTGGGTACAGAGCTGCTTTTGAGTCCGATTATTTCTGCGGAAACAGAAAACAATATCGCTTTGCTTTTGGCCAATAAATCTTCGAGTTTGGATACCGATGTAAAATATCAAGAATCGATTTCAGACAAAGAAAACTATTATCCGAGTCCGGCAGTTTTTGTTTATACGCTGCCTAATATTTGCTTGGGCGAAATAAGTATCCGTCATCAGCTGAAAAGTGAAAATTCTTTCTTTATATTTGATACTTTCAACACGGATTTTATCTCGAATTACGCAACTATTTTACTAAATTCGGATAAAGCTGATACGGTGCTTTGCGGTTGGGTCGAATTTTTTAATGACCATTACAAAGCGTTTCTTTGCCTCATCGGTAAGGAAGAAAACACAGAATACACGAACGAAACTATCAATACATTATACAAAAACGCATCATGGAAGCATTAAAAGAAGAATTAAAAAATAAAATCATCACCACTTTAAACTTAGAAGACATTGCCGTAGAAGACATTGCCGACAACGACCCTTTGTTTGGAGACGGTTTGGGTTTGGACTCGATTGATGCCTTGGAATTAATCGTGATTTTAGATAAAGATTACGGTATTAAACTGGTTGACCCGAAAGAAGGAAAAGCCATTTTCCAATCAATCGAAACGATGGCAACTTATATTAGCGCCAACAGAACCAAATAATTGAAGATTGCTGCCTTTAGATTATGGATTTCTGAAAATCTTACTGAAATCTGAAAATGTACAACTTTGTCAAATTTTAAAACGTCGATAACGTTCACAATCTAAAATCGTAAATCTAAAATCTAAATTAGATGAAAGGAGTCGCCATAACCGGAATGGGAATTATTTCTTCGATTGGAAATTCAGTCGAAGAAAATTATATGTCGTTAATCGAAAATAAAATCGGTATTTCCCGTATTGAAAATATTCGTACGGTTCATGCTGATGTAATCCAGGTGGGCGAAATCAAAAAAACCAACGAAGAACTGGTTGCCGAATTACAGCTTTCTGAAAACAATAATTTTTCGAGAACAGCGCTGATTGGTACTTTGGCTGCCAAAGAAGCGGTTAAAAATGCCGGAATTAGCTCAATCAACGAATGTAGAACCGGATTGATTTCGGCTACGAGTGTGGGCGGAATGGACATGACCGAAACCCATTATTACGATTATTTCGAAAATCCGGAATTGATTAAATACATTTCCTGTCACGACGGTGGCGATGTGGCGGAAAAAATAGCTTCAGAATTAGGTTTAAAAGGAATGGTTACCACAATAAGTACGGCCTGTTCCTCAGCAGCAAATGCCATTATGTTGGGCGCTCGACTGATCAAAACCGGCAAATTAGATCGGGTTATTGTAGGCGGAACAGATGCTTTGGCAAAATTTACCATCAACGGATTTAAAACATTGATGATTTTATCCGATGATTATAACAAACCTTTTGACAACAATAGAAAAGGATTAAACTTAGGTGAAGCAGCCGCTTTTTTGGTTTTAGAATCAGATGAAATGGTTCAGAAATACAACAAAAAAGTATTGGCCAAAGTTTCGGGTTACGGAAATGCAAACGATGCTTTTCATCAAACGGCCTCTTCAGAAAATGGTGATGGCGCTTATTTAGCGATGAAAAAAGCTTTTGCAGTTTCGGGTTTACAACCAACTGAAATTGATTACATCAACGTTCACGGAACCGCAACGCCCAATAATGATTTATCGGAAGGAAGAGCGTTACTTCGAATTTACGAAAATGGAAAAGTGCCCGCTTTTAGTTCAACAAAACCTTATACAGGTCATACTTTAGCAGCGGCGGCTGCAATTGAAGCAGTTTATTCCGTTTTGGCCATTCAACACAATGTCATTTATCCAAATTTGAATTTCGAAATTCCGATGGAAGAATTTGATTTGAAACCGCAGACTACTTTAAAAAAGGCACCAATAGAACACGTTTTATCCAACTCTTTTGGTTTTGGCGGAAATTGTTCAACCCTTATATTTTCTAAAAGCAAATGAAAAAAACATTTATAAATGGAGTAAGTTGTATTTCGACTCAAAAAACATTTGATACTGTTTTTTTAGAAAAAGCTGTAGTTAATACAAACGAAACGGTTCTTTCGATTGTTCCTCCGGTTTACAAAGATTATATTTCTCCTGCCGCAATTCGCCGAATGGCAAAAGGTGTCAAAAACGGAATCGTAGCTTCGGCTTTGGCGATGAAAGATGCGAACATCGAAAATGTTGACGCGATTATTACCGGAACGGGTTTGGGATGCATCGAAGATTCTGAAAAATTCCTGAAAAATATTCTGGACAACAACGAAGAATTTTTAACGCCAACTTCTTTTATTCAGTCGACTCATAATACTGTTGGTGCACAAATCGCACTTTCATTAGAATGCAAAGGTTACAATTTTACGTATGTCAACGGCGCCGTTTCTTTTGAGGCGGCGCTTTTGGATGCCAAAATGCAGATTGAAGGAGAAGAAGCGAATTCAATTTTAGTGGGTGGTGTTGATGAAAATGGTGCATATACTTTGTCTCTTTTTAAATTAGCCGGAAGAATCAAAAAAGAAAGCGATCTACCTTCCAACGTTTTAAATGCTAATTCAACCGGCGTTGTGTATGGCGAAGGCGCGAGTTTTTTTGTATTAGAAAATGAACGAAAAGAGTCAACTTATGCTGAAATTTTGGATGTTGAAATTAAAAACAAACTGGAAGAAACCGAAATCGAATCGGAAATAATTACGTTCTTAAGAAACAATAATTTACAAATCTCCAATCTTGATGCTGTTGTTTTAGGTTTTGACGGAAATTTAGAATCGGATATTTTTTATAAAAATCTAGCTGAAAATACTTTTGACCAAACACCGCAATTGTATTACAAACATTTGTGCGGCGCATACGACACCGCTTCGGCTTTTGGACTGTGGATAGCGTCAAAAATTTTAAAAACGCAGGAAATTCCGGAAATTGTAAAAGTAAATTCGGTTACAAAATCAGCTTATAACACCATTTTATTATACAATCAGGTAAACGGAAAAAATCATAGTTTTACGTTACTTTCCAAATGATAACGCATAAAAACATATCTGTTTTTTTTATATTTTTATTGCTTTTACTACTTCTTCTGAATCTTTACACGGCAATACATTTTGGGTGGTTTGTTTTAATTCTTTTGATTTGGTTGGGAATAAATGCCTTTGGTTCTGCTCGAATTTCTTCGAATTATCATGTAAAAGCGTTCTGCCATAATCCGTTAGAAACAGAAAAAAAAATCGCTTTAACTTTTGATGATGGCCCAAGTGAATTTACTTTGGAAGTTTTAGAAGTTTTAAAAAAATACAATGCCAAAGCTACCTTCTTCTGCATTGGAAAAAATATCGAAAAACATCCAGAAATTCTTGAAAAAGTGATTGCTGAAGGTCATTTAGTGGGAAATCATTCGTACAGTCATGCTACTTTTTTCGACTTATATCATGAAGATAAAATAACAGATGAACTCCGAAAAACAGACAAATTACTGGAAAAATACACCTCCAAAAAAATCAACTTTTTCCGTCCGCCTTATGGAGTCACGACACCTTCGATTCGAAGAGCTTTGAAAATTACAAAACACAAAGTAATCGGTTGGAATATTCGTTCGCTTGACGGCGGCACAAAAAATCAACAATTAATTTTGAACCGAATTAAAAAACGAATTTCTCCCGGCGGAATTGTACTTTTGCACGACACGGGAAAGCACTCTGTTTTGGTATTGGAACAGTTTTTGCAATTTTTACAGCAAAACAATTATGAAGTGGTTTCTGTGGAAGAACTTTTGAATCTTAAAGCTTATGCGGACTAAACTATTTTTATTCTTTTTTATACTAATCGGCTTGAATGTATCGGCGCAAGAACAAAAAATGACCGAGGCCGAAATTAGCACTTTTAAGCAACAAGTAAATGTGGTTTCGAAAAAAATCAAAACCTTAAGTACCGATTTTGTTCAGTACAAACATTTGGATTTTCTGTCAAAAGACATTGAAACTTCAGGGAAAATGTATTTTAAAGAACCGGCGTTGTTGTCTTGGCAATACAAAAAACCATATAATTACAGCATCGTTTTCAAGAACGGAAAAATTCTGATTAACGACGAAGGAAAGAAAAGTGCGGTTGATATTGGCAACAGCAAAATCTTTGCAAGAATTAACAAATTGATTGTTGGAAGCGTGAGCGGCAACATGTTTGACGATGCGGCATTTACGATTTCGTATTTTAAATTGAAAGGTAAAAATCTGGCAAAATTCATTCCGAAAGAGGCGACTTTGAAAAAATACATCAAACAAATTGAACTGACTTTTGATAAAGAAGATGCTAGTGTGGTTCAGGTAAAATTGCTGGAATCCTCTGAAGATTATACCCGAATTGTACTAAAAAATAAAGTAATCAATGCAAAAATCGACGAATCCGTTTTTACTAATTAATTGCTTTTGGCTGCTTGTTTTGGTTTCTTGCAGTTCGGTTTCAAAAAACTATACACCAAAAGAATTAGACCAAACCAAAATTGAAGTTCCTTATTTTGCCAATTCGAAAAACGATTATGTTTACAAAACTAATATTTCGGTGTACGGTCACGAAATGTCTGGGATTTTCATTGCCAAAAAAATAAACTATACCACGCACCGTGTTGTTTTTACTACCGAATTTGGCAATAAACTACTCGATTTTGAAATTTCTGAAAACGATTTTAAAATCCATTCAATAGTATCAGAATTAGACCGAAAAATCCTGATTAACACTTTAAAAGAAGATTTTCGATTGTTATTAAAACAAGATTTTAAAATTGAGCAAGCTTTTGAAAATGAAAACTTTATCATTTACAAATCAGCCGATGGTAATCAGGATAACTATCTTTTTTTAACTAAAAAAGAGTCGAAATTGGAAAAAATCATTCGTGCCTCTCACACAAAAGAAAAAATAACAATTACTTTTACTTCCGAAAACGATAGTTTTGCTCAAAAAGTCGTCATTTTACATCAAAACATCAAGTTAAAAATCGAGTTAAATTATTTTAAATCAGAATAAAACAATTCTTAATTCTAATCTTAAACCAAATAAAATGAAAAAAATTACCCTAATCGCTTTTGTATTTTTAATGAGTCTTGTGAAATTACAGGCGCAAGTAACCGTAAGCCCCGGAATTCGAGGCGGTTTAAACATTTCAAACCTGACCAATTTTGACAGCGATCCTAAATCAGATTTTTATGCCGGGGGTTTTGTAGCGATAAAATTCAATAAATATTTTACACTTCAGCCTGAATTGACTTATACGCGACAAGGTGCAGAAGTTCGTGAATTTGAAATTGGAGGACCGGGATCGCGTACTGTAAATTACGATTTAAATTATATCTCTATTGGAGCTGTTGCTAAATTTCATTTTGGCGGAGGCGGATTTCATATTTTAGGCGGTCCTTCATTAGATATTAAAACAGATGATAATTTTCCTGCATACGATTATAATCCTATTGGAACCGACTTTTCAATTGTTGGAGGTATTGGGTATACTTTACCGAACGGATTAGGTTTTGAAGCACGATTTAAACAAGGTTTAATCGATATTTACGGATACGATGGTATTGATAGCAACTACTATTATGATGATCTTATCTTAAATACCGTTTTCCAATTTGGAATTAGTTATACGTTTAAAGTGAAATAAACTATGGTTTTAAAAGACTTTTACCAAATACTTTCGGAAGAAAAAACAGCAGATGCCAAACATACGATTACGATTTTGGTTAATGAAAAACACGAAATTTTCAAAGGTCATTTTCCGGGAAATCCGATTATGCCTGGTGTTTGCATGATTCAGATTATTAAAGAAGTAACCGAGAACTTGACGCAAAAAACGTTGATGATGCAAACACTTTCTAATGTCAAATTTATGGCTTTAATTAATCCCGAAGTGAATCCGGAACTGCGTTTGGAATTGGACATTAGCCTAACCGAAGACAATTTGGTAAAAGTAAAAAACACCACCTATTTTAACGATACCGTTGCTTTGAAATTGAGTACAATTTTTAAAAAAATATAAAGATGAAACTGCTGCTAACATTGTTATTGTGGGTAAATTTTGTAGGTGCTCAGGATTTGACTGAAATTAGAAAAATATACCAAACTGTAACCAAATCGGATGCAAATGCTAAAGAATTCACAGCAAAATTAACTGGTATTTCGACAGATGACGAACCCATTTTAGTTGCCTATAAAGCGGCTTCGATTTTGTTAGATTCGAAGCTCGAAAAAAAAGTACAAGACAAAATGGATCGCTTTAAAGAAGGTGCGTTACTTTTAGAATCTACCGTAAAAAAACAACCGACTAACATCGAAATCCGTATGATTCGATTGAGTATTCAGGAAAATGTTCCGCCGATAACCGGTTACAAAAAAAATATCAAAGAGGATAAAAAATTCCTGACGGATCATTATGCTTCGCAAAATGCAGCCTTAAAAGCCTATTTAAAAGATTTTGTTTTACAGTCAAAAAGTTTCTCCGAAAAAGAGAAGCAATTTGTAAAGTAAACTCATATAAACCTCATGAAATCACAGCAAGAATTGCTTCGTTCGACTAACTATTGCGTTATTGTTCCCACCTACAATAATCAAAAAACACTGAAAAAAGTAGTGGATGCTGTTTTAGATTTCACCACAAATATCATCATCGTCAATGATGGTTCAACTGATTCTACGAGCGAAATTTTAAAATCGTATTCGCAGTTAACACAAATTCATCATCCGCAAAATTTAGGAAAAGGACGTGCGCTTCGAAATGGTTTCAGAAAAGCATTAGAACAAAATTTTCAATACGCCATCACCATCGATTCTGACGGGCAACATTTTGCTTCCGACATTCCGAAATTTATTGACGAAATTCAAAAAGAACCCAACTCACTTTTAATTGGAAGCCGCAACATGACACAAGAAGGTGTACCCAAAAAAAGCAGTTTTGGTAACAAATTCTCGAATTTTTGGTTCAAGTTCGAAACCGGGATTAAGCTCGACGACACTCAGTCTGGTTTTCGTTTGTATCCGCTTCTGTTGCTTCCAAAACGATTTTACACCAATAAATTTGAGTTTGAAATTGAAGTAATAGTACGATCGGCATGGAAAGGAATTACAGTAAAAAACATTCCGATTCAGGTTTTGTACGATCCTGCCGAGCGGGTTTCGCATTTTCGCCCGTTTCGTGATTTTACCCGAATCAGCATTCTAAATACGGTTTTGGTCACCAATGCTTTGCTCTACATCAAACCGCGTGATTTTTTTAGAAAAGCAAAAAAAAAAGGATTTAAAAAATTCTTTCTCGAAGATATTTTAGAAAGTAATGATTCTAATTTCAAAAAATCGGCATCCATTGCCTTGGGAATTTTTATTGGGTTTTCGCCTTTTTGGGGCTTTCAGACCATTTTGCTTTTTACTTTTGCCGCCTTATTCAAACTCAACAAAGTCATTGCTTATCTGGCTTCTAATGTGAGTTTCCCACCTTTTATTCCGTTTGTAATTTATGGATCTCTTAAAATGGGAAGCTTTTTTGTTGCTAATGATTCCATTTTAATTTTAGACAGTTCGCTCACATTTGATGATATTCAAAAAAATGCTACACAATATATCGTAGGAAGTCTTATTTTAGCATCCGTTTCGGCGCTAATCGTTGGTTTGATTAGTTATTTACTTTTAACGGCTTTCTCCCAAAAAGCGGTCGAAAAAATATAGTTATTTTTGCCATTAGTATTGGGTAAAATTCTCCTTAAATCATGCATCACTACTTTTACGCCATTCATTTATTTGTAACTCGAAGAAAATCGCTATCGGTTTTTTTGGCTGTTTTGATGCTTTTTATGTTCGGATTTTTCGCTTCTCAAATCAAATTTGAAGAAGACATTACCAAATTAATTCCAACAAACGATAAGGCTGATGTTACCGCTAAAGTTTTAAAACAACTCAATTTTGCAGATAAAACCACCGTTATTTTCAAACTCGAAAAAAAAGGTTCTGTCGATGATTTGAAAGAAATGGCGACTGCCTTTTCAGACAGCGTTTCCAACTCCTGCAAACCTTTCATCAGCGGAATTCAAGGAAAAATTGACGAAGAAAACATTCAGGAAACGATTGATTTTGTTTACCAAAACCTGCCACTTTTTCTAGATGAAAAAGATTATGCGAGCATCGAATACAAACTGCAAAAAGACAGCATTGCCGCAACGGTTCAGGGAAATTACAAATCGATTATTTCGCCTTCCGGATTTATTACAAAAGATTTTATACAGCGGGATCCGTTTGGGATTTCGTTCATTGCTTTAAAAAAATTACAGCAACTTAATCTAGGTGACGATTTTACGCTCGAAAATGGTTTTGTAATGACGAAAGATAAAACCAAATTATTACTTTTTATCACTTCCAATATTCCATCAAGCGAAACGGCTAAGAATACCATTTTTGCTGAAAAGTTGAAATCGATTCAGGAAAATCTAAATACGAAATTTAAAGGAAAAACTTCGATTAGTTATTTTGGTTCAGCTTTAATTGCGGTTGCCAATGCTAATCAAATTAAGCATGATATCATTTTGACCACATCCATCGCGATGTTTACTTTAATGTTGATTCTGATTTTATTTTACCGTAAAATCCTGATTCCGATTATCATTTTTATTCCAACACTGTTTGGTGGTTTGTTTGCGGTGGCATTTTTATACTTTGTAAAGGAACAAATTTCGGCCATTTCGCTCGGAATTGGCTCAATTTTACTCGGAATTACGATCGATTATTCCATTCATATTCTTACGCACTACAAACACAACAGCGATATTAAAACCTTGTACAAAGACATCACGATGCCGGTCATCATGAGCAGTTCGACCACGGCGGTTGCTTTTTTATGTCTGCTTTTTGTAAAATCAGATGCGCTAAATGACCTTGGCATTTTTGCTGCCGTAATCGTTATGGCTTCGGCTGTTTTTTCGCTTTTGATTGTTCCTCATTTATATAAACCAAACGGAAATCCGACAGAACAAAAGAAAAATGTAATCGATAAACTGGCGCATTTTTCTTTTCATAACAATAAAATCTTAATCGGACTTTGTGCTATCATTACGATTATTTGTTTTTTCACATATAATAATGTCGGATTTAATAACGATTTATCGCAACTGAATTTTATTCCGAACGAAATCAAAGCTGCCGAAAAACAATTGGAAGAAAGTACGAGTTTAACTTCCAAAACCATTTATGTCGCATCGTACGGAAAAACGATGGAAGAAGTTTTACAACACAACAGCCGACTTTTTAAAGATTTATCGAAAGAAAAACAACAAGATAAAATTTTAAACTTTAGTTCTGTTGGCGGTATTGTGCTTTCGCAAAAAGAACAAATCGAAAAAATCAAGAAATGGAATTCGTTCTGGAATTCACAGAAAAAACAATTCGTACAATCGGAATTAATTGCTGAAAGCGCTAAACTTGGCTTTAAACCTTCGACTTATACGTTGTTTTTTGATCATTTAGATTTTGATTTCAAACCCATTTCTGCGGCTGAATTCCTCAAAATCAAAGCGCTTCATTTACAAGAATTCATAACCGAAAAAAATGGTTTTTATACGATTTCAACTTTAGTAAAAGTATCGCCAAAACAACGAGACGCTTTTGTAAAATCGGCTTCAACTAAAGAAAATATAATTGCAATCGATCGTCAGCAGATGAACGAAACGTTTTTCAGCACTTTAAAAACCGATTTTAATTCACTGGTAAATTACTCTTTTCTTGCTGTAATTTTAATTCTGTTTTTCTTTTTCAGAAGAATCGAATTGGTAATTGTTAGCTGTATTCCGATTGCGTTAACGGGAATTGTAACCGCAGGAATTATGGGCATTTTTGGCATTCAGATGAATATTTTCAGTATGATTGTGTGTACCCTTATTTTTGGTCACGGAGTTGATTTTAGTATTTTCATGACCAGTGCGCTTCAAAAAGAATATACGACCGGCAAAAATGAAATAGCAATTTACAGAACCTCGATAATTCTAGCGGTTATCACGACCATTTTAGGAATTGGTGCCCTGATTTTTGCACAACATCCTGCTTTAAAATCCATTTCATCGGTTTCGTTAATTGGGGTTTTTGCAGCGCTAATTATCACGTTTATCTTCTACCCGATTTTGTTTAAACTGGTAATATCGAATCGACCAGAAAAAGGAAATCCGCCTTTTCAGTTGCCCACTTTTGTTCATGGTGTAATTTCGTTTGCTTATTACGGTTTGGGCGGCATCGTAATGTCGGTTTTCAGTTTTACGATTATGCCGATTTTACCTTTTAGCAAAAAATCAAAAATGAAAGCTTTCCGATATGTGATTTCAAAATTCATGAAATCGGTCTTGTATTCCAATCCGTTTATTCGCAAAAAAGTAGTGAATAATTTCAATGTAACGTTTGAAAAACCGGCCGTAATTATTGCCAATCATGCTTCATTTTTAGACATTTTAGCGATTGGGATGCTGAGTCCGAAAATCATTTTCTTGGTAAGCGATTGGGTGTATAACTCACCTATTTTTGGCGGTGTGGTGAGAAAAGCTGGGTTTTATCCCGTTTCGGAAGGTTTGGAAGGTGGAGTTGAACATTTACGAAAAAAAATAGAACAAGGTTATTCTTTAATGGTTTTTCCTGAGGGAACCCGTTCCGAGAGCAACGTCATCAAACGATTTCATAAAGGCGCTTTTTTTCTAGCGGAAACATTCAATTTGGATATTCTCCCGATTGTAATTCACGGCGCTTCGGAGTTAATTCCGAAAGGCGATTTTGTTATTCATCACGGAAAATTAACGGTTACGATTTTAGAAAGAATTACACCCGAAAATCATTCGTTCGGGAAAAATTATACCGAAAGAACCAAGCAAATCAGTACCTTTTTCAAAACCAAATTTCATAAAATCCGACAAGAATTAGAAGGCCCAGATTATTTCAAAAAAATGCTTATTGCCAGTTACGATTATAAAGAAAATGACGTTGTACAACTTGTAAAACAAGATGTAAAAACAAATTTAGAAACCTATTACCTTTTAAATCAGTATCTTTCGGCGAAAGCTAAAATTCTGCATTTAGCCAACGATTACGGGCAACTGGATGTTTTACTGGCATTACAGGAACCACAGCGAAAAATAGTTTCTTTTATAAATGATGAAGAAAAACGCGCGGTAGCCAAAACCAATTATTCAGCTAAAAAGAGAAAAATAACGTATCTCGAAAAATTAGAATTGCCACTTGAAAATCATTACGATGCAGTTCTAATTTCCAGCGAAAGTTATCAAGAAGAAATCAAAAAAATAATTCCAGTTGCTTCTTCTATAATTTTAGTGAATTGTTCCCGCTTGAAAAATCAGTTAACCGATTTTGAAATTGTTGCCGAAGAAAATGCTTTAATCGTTTTAAAGAAAAAAGGATGAAAAAACAGTACGATGTAGTCATAATTGGCAGCGGTTTAGGCGGATTGGTTTCGGCTATCATTCTGGCAAAAGAAGGCTACAGCGTTTGTGTGCTCGAAAAAAACAATCAATTTGGCGGAAATCTTCAGACATTTGTTCGGGACAAAACCATTTTTGATACTGGTATTCATTATATCGGAGGTTTAGGTAAAGGACAAAATCTATATCAATATTTCAACTATTTGGGTATTGTCGATCAATTAAATCTGAAACAATTAGACAAAAATGCATTCGATATTATTTCTTTTGAAGAGGATAATACCGAATATCCGCATGCACAGGGTTTCGAAAATTTCATTGAACAACTGACAAAATATTTCCCTGAAGAAAAAACAAATCTTAAAAATTACTGCAAAAAAATCAAATCCGTCTGTGCCTCTTTTCCGCTTTATAATGTAAACTCGGAAGGCCAATATGGCCCTGAAATTTTTACGCTAAATACAAAAGAAACCATCGCATCTTTTACCCAAAATGAAAAGCTCCAAGCAATTTTGGCAGGTTCTAATTTTCTATATGCGGGCATTGCCGATAAATCGCCTTTTTATGTACATGCCCTCATTACCAACTCCTACATCGAAAGTGCCTGGCGCTGTATCAATGGCGGCAGTCAGATTACCAAACAATTGTTGAAGCAGCTTAAAAAAAACGGTGGCGAATTTTACAAACACAAAGAAGTAATCCGTTTTGCAGTCAATAATAATCGGGTCCATTATGTTGAATTAAAAGACGGAACAACAATCGCAGGCTCTCTTTTTATTTCGAATATTGAACCGAAAACAACTTTGAGAATGGTGGGACAGGAAAACTTTAGAAAGCCCTTTTTTAACCGCATTCAAAATCTTGATAGTGTACTTTCAGCATTTAGCTTGTATATTGTTTTTAAATCCAAAACGTTCAAGTATATCAATCATAATTATTACCATTTTAAAAGTGCAGATGATGTTTGGACTTCTTATGATTATGATGAAAATTCGTGGCCAAAAACCTTTATGGCTTCGATGAATGCTTCTAAAAAAGAAGAAATCTGGGCCGAAGGCATGACCTTTTTAACGTACATGAAATATGAAGATGTCTTGCCTTGGGCCGATACGTTTAATACCGTTGCCCAAGAAAATAATCGTGGCGAAAGTTATGAAGAATTTAAAAACAGAAAAGCATCGAAATTTTTAGACAAAATCGAAAAAAAATTTCCCGGAATAAAAGACTGCATTCAATCGATTCATACCTCAACCCCGCTTTCGTATCGCGATTATATTGGAGGCGACCGGGGAAACATGTATGGTTATGTTAAAGATTCAAATGATCCGATGAAAACTATGATTCCGTCAAAAACCAAATTAGACAATTTGTATCTAACCGGGCAAAGTATCAACATGCATGGCGTTTTAGGCGTTACTATTGGTGCGGTAATCACTTGTGCAGAAATTGTTGGAAAAGAATATTTGATGACTAAAATTAAGCAGGCTAATACTTAAACCTACTATGAAAAACCGACTAACTTCTTGTTTATTTATCGGTTTTTTAAGCCTGCTGGTATCTTGTGGTGTTTCAAAATCGGCCAAACACCTTCCTGATCTTAGTGCTTATACTATTACCAAACCGGTTGTTAGGCCGCTTTCCGATTCGGTTTTTGTTTCCGGCAAAAATTCGTTTTTTAAAAACAAACAAGGTCTTTGGGAATTATACGTTGAAGGAAATCCATTAGAAATTGGTCTCACTACCGGAGCTTTAACAGATTCACTTTTGAAAAAACAACAGCAGGTTTTCTTCTCTAAAATAGAAGATTTTGTGCCTTCAAACTTTCAGCAAAAAATGCTGAGTCGTTTTCTAAAATGGTACAACCGAAAATTATATTTAAACATTCAACCCGAATATCAAACCGAGATTTTTGGCGTTTCTTCGTATACTTCGCATGAATTGGACAACATTGCACCTCAATACCAACGCGGTTTGTATTTGCATGGCGCACACGATATTGGTCATGCTCTACAAGATTTAGCTTTGGTAGGCTGTTCTTCATTTGCAGTATGGAATGAAAAATCGGAAGACGGAAATATCATTTTAGGACGTAATTTTGATTTTTATGTCAATGATGATTTTGCTAAAAATAAAATCGTTGAATTTATAAAACCCCAAGAAGGACATCCGTTTATGATGATGACCTGGCCTGGCATGATTGGAGTAGTTTCGGGCATGAACCTGGAAGGTGTAA
Organism: Flavobacterium agrisoli; assembly: GCF_016522065.1. Classification (GTDB taxonomy): domain Bacteria; phylum Bacteroidota; class Bacteroidia; order Flavobacteriales; family Flavobacteriaceae; genus Flavobacterium; species Flavobacterium agrisoli. Next base: position 401,026 of record NZ_JAEHFV010000002.1, read on the forward strand.
CTGTTACAATTAATGCTGCGAAATCCAAAATTCCGCTTAGTGCGAAAACGCCTATTTCTATTTTGACCCGCGAAATTTTACAATATGCCAAAAATATAGACGAAGCCATTGCTATTGCCAAAAAAAGAAAAGTCTTCGTTTCTGAATCAATAATGGTAGGAAGCGCATACGATAACAAAGCGATTTTAATTGAAGTTTCGCCAGAAAAAATGGGGGTTTATGAAACGAATACCAATCAATTAATTTGTTCTAATCATTTTCAGAGTGCCGTTTTTAAAGAAGACAAACGCAATAGGAAGTTTCGGGAAGAAAGTCATTCAGAATATCGATGGGAAAGAATTCAGGAACTTTTAGCCGAAAATCCAAAAATAAATCCGGTAACAGTTTCCGAAATTCTTCGTGATAAAAAGGGGTTAAAAAATATTCCGTTGGGTTATGGAAACGAAAAAGCATTAAATCAATTAATAGCGCATCATGGCATTATTTTCAAACCTAAAGATAAACTGGTATGGGTCTCTGCAAATCCTTATCAATTGGGCGAATTTGTCTGTTATGATTTAAATGCTGTTTTCAATCTGCCTAAAAACGATTCTGTAAAATCTCTTCAAAAAGAACGTTTAAATATTGCCAAAGATCCTTTTTTAGAAACTACTGCTTATAGCAATTATCAAAAATTTAAAACTGAAGATCATAAAATCGATTCGCTGCTAGAAAAAAAACAAACGATTTCAGATGATTTTATTCAACATTATCAGGCTTTAAATCCCGATTATTGGGTTGTGTATTACAAAGCAGGATTGTACTTTTATCAAAAAAAAGAATTCTATCGGGCTCGGGAAAATTTTGAAAAAGCAGTATCCAAAGAAATTACAACTGCTCCTGAAAAAGCAAAAATTCAAGAATATCTGAAAAAACTCAAAAGAAAATCACCATGATTCCAGCAATAGAAAAAGATACTTTAGAACAAATTAAAATTTTTCAGGAACAGAAATTAGGAGAACTTTTAACTTACATTAGCCAAAATTCCCCCTTTTACAAAAGACTTTTTGCCGGACAAAATATTGACATTTCGAAAATAAAAACCCTCGAAGATTTACAATTTTTACCTGTTACCACTAAAGAAGATTTGCAACAATACAATGATGATTTTTTGTGTGTTCCGCAGCACAAAATTATCGATTACGCTACAACATCAGGCACTTTAGGCGATCCGGTGACTTTTGGTTTAACCGATTCTGATTTGGATCGGCTGGCTTATAACGAAGCCATTTCTTTTGCCTGCGCCGGAATTACAGAAGGCGATGTTGTACAATTAATGACTACCATCGACCGAAAATTTATGGCGGGTCTGGCTTATTTTTTGGGTCTTCGAAAATTGAAAGTCGGCGTTATTCGTGTTGGCGCCGGAATTCCGGAAATGCAGTGGGATTCTATTTTAAAATACAAACCTTCTTATTTAATTACAGTTCCTTCGTTTCTTTTAAAATTAATTGAATATGCCGAAATTCACGGAATCGATTACAACAATTCGGGCATAAAAGGTGCCATTTGCATTGGAGAATCGTTGCGTGAACAGGATTTTTCTATGAATATTTTATCAAAAAAAATTACCGAAAAGTGGAATATCAAGTTGTTTTCCACTTATGCTTCGACTGAAATGAGCACTGCTTTTACCGAATGTGAACAAGGAAAAGGCGGGCATCATCATCCGGAACTGATTATTGTAGAAGTTTTAGACGAAAATAATCAGCCTGTAAAAAAGGGAGAAACTGGCGAACTTACTTTTACTACTTTAGGAATTGAAGCCATGCCGTTACTTCGTTTTAAAACCGGCGATATGGTTCAGTTTCACGACGAACCTTGCGCTTGTGGCAGAAATACGTTACGCGTCGGGCCTGTTGTCGGGCGCAAAAAACAAATGATAAAATACAAAGGCACAACACTTTATCCGCCAGCGATGAATGATATTTTGAGCAGTTTTGACAACATCGAAAATCATTTGATCGAAATTTCGACCAGCGATTTAGGCACCGATGAAATCCTGATAAAAATTGCCGTAAAAAATCAGACTCCCGAATTTTTACAAGAAATAAAAGATCACTTTAGAGCCAAATTAAGAGTAACGCCAAAAATTGAATTCGCCACCAAAGAACATTTAAATCAATTGGTTTTTAATCCGATGAGCCGAAAACCAATTCGGTTTTTTGACTATAGGTAACTTCATTCTAAGTTGCTAAGATACTGAGATTCTAAGATTCTGAGTTTTTCTTTTTAAAATTAAACAAGTATAAAAACTCAGAACCTTAGCGTCTTAGAAACTCAGAATCTTTTTAATTGAACTAAAAGTTGTAATTTTGCAAAAAATAATGAAGATGGTCAAGATTGGCAACATAGAATTACCCGAATTTCCTTTATTACTAGCACCGATGGAAGATGTTAGTGATCCGCCATTTCGCAGATTATGCAAAGCGCACGGAGCTGACATGATGTATTCTGAATTTATTTCATCGGAAGGATTGATTCGGGATGCCATTAAAAGTCGCATGAAATTGGATATTTTTGATTACGAACGCCCTGTCGGAATTCAGATTTTTGGTGGTGATGAAGAAGCAATGGAAATGTCCTCGAAAATTGTTTCTACGGTAAAACCAGATTTGGTCGATATCAATTTTGGCTGTCCGGTAAAAAAAGTTGTGTGCAAAGGAGCTGGTGCCGGCGTTTTGAAAGATGTGGATTTGATGGTTCGTTTGACCAAAGCAGTTATAAAAGGAACTGATTTGCCTGTTACGGTAAAAACCCGTTTGGGCTGGGATGATAACTCCATCAATATTGATGAAGTTGCCGAAAGGCTTCAGGATATTGGTGTTCAAGCTTTAACCATTCATGCCAGAACCCGAGCGCAGATGTACAAAGGGCATTCTGACTGGTCGCATATTGCACGTGTAAAAAACAATCCGAGAATTACAATGTCTATTTTCGGAAACGGAGACATCGACAGTCCGGAAAAAGCATTAAAATATAAAAATGAATACGGAATTGACGGTATTATGATTGGTCGTGCCGCGATTGGTTATCCGTGGATTTTTAACGAAATCAAACATTTCTTTAAAACTGGTGAGCACTTGCCTGCTCCAACCGTTGGTGATCGTGTTGAAGCTGCCAGAAATCATTTAAAATGGTCAATGGAATGGAAAGGAGAACGTTTGGGAATTGTAGAAATGCGTCGCCATTATACCAATTATTTCAAAGGAATTCATTCGTTTAAAGAATACAAACAAAAATTAGTAACTACTGATGCTCCAGAAGATTTATTCGCTATTATGCAAGAAATTGAACGGGTTTATGCAGGATATGAATTTGTTTAAAATATAAAAGACCTTTATTTGAAAATTTGAAGGTCTTTTTACTTTTTAAATCTATTCGGCTCATTCTAAAACTAACCGAGGCTACTTATCATATTATTTACTTTTTAATAAATATTCATTAGCCATTTTTTTGGTCTTTATATCTAAAAATTTCTTCTCAGTTGTTAAAATATCATAAACGTCGAATGAAGCTACTTTGTAATTATATTTATTGGACATTATTAATGCATAATATAGAAACCCGGTAAATTTTTGTTCTCCTATGTAGTGAATTCCTTTTAATTCATTATAAGCCAAAGTATCACCTTTACTCAATACAAGATAGTTTAGGCTGTCCATAAGTTTTTTATTAAATAACTTTTCTCGAAAATAAGTTGCTGAATTATTGTCAGATATTAATTTCAATGGCTCCTTATTATTACACGAAATTACAGATATAATAATAATAATAATAAGCCTTTTCATAAATTAATTTTTTAAAGTTTCTATAAATTTTAATATCATTTTATAACTAACTAATTTTCGACAGCATGGAAATTATTTCAGTACGCACAAAGAAAAAAAAGCCCATTATTGTTTACAGAACCGATCAATCTGTAATTAAATTTTACACCAAAGTGCGTTTCCATCTTCCCCTTTTGTAAAGAACAATCCCCGCTAAAGTTATCGCGGTTTCTGCAACCGGAATTGCAATAAAAACACCTTTTGGTCCCAGATTAAAATGTTTTGCCAATACATAAGCCAGCGGAATTTGAAACAGCCAAAAACCGAAGAAATTAATTCCGGTTGGTGTCCAGGTGTCTCCTGCCCCGTTGAAGGTATTGATTAAAACCATTCCAATCCCGTAGAAAATAAAGCCGATACACATAATATGTAAAGCTTCAGTTGCAATCGTTTTTACTCCTTCATCATTGGTGAAAAAAGAAATAATATAATTTCCAAAACACAATGTAATTATCATAATCGAAGCCATAAAAATCACGTTATATTTAGCCGTAGTGAAAACTGATTTTTCGGCACGTTCGATTTGTTTGGCTCCTAAATTTTGCCCAACCAAAGTAGCTGCTGCATTGCTTAAACCCCAAGCCGGAAGTATAAAAAACATCATAATTCGCAAAGCCGTCTGATAACCTGCAGAACCCTGATCACCTCCCGTTTTGGCCACTAGCTGTGCTAAGAAAATCCAGCTGCAGGAAGCTATTACAAACTGTAAAATTCCGGGAGCTGCGATTTTAACCAACGCTTTTATCTGTTTAAAATCGGGAACAAAATAGGCGATTTTAATTTTTAAAACACCACTTCCAAAAAACAAATGATACACCTGATACAAAACACCAATACTTCTTCCGAAAGTGGTTGCCAAAGCAGCTCCCATCAACCCAAAAGCCGGAACGGGACCTAAACCGTTAATCAAAATCGGGCAAAAAATAATATTACAAATGTTAGCGATCCAAAGACTTTTCATGGCAATTGCCGCATTTCCGGCGCCACGAAAAATGCCATTTATCAAAAACAAAAGCATAATGCACAAACTCGATCCAATCATGATTTGGGTAAATCGGTAACCGTGTTCGGCAGATTCAACAGAGGATCCCATCAGAATCAGAATGTCTTTCGCATAAACTATTCCGAAAATACTCATTATACTGTTAACGATTAATGCAATTATGATAGCCTGCATTCCGGCTTTTGCAGCTGCAATGGGATCTTTCTCTCCAATTCTACGAGCCACAACTGCTGTTGCTGCCATACTCATTCCAATTGCCAAAGAATAAATAACGGTCAAAACGGATTCGGTTAAACCAACGGTCTGAATCGCAAAACTGCTGTGTTCCAAATGTCCGACGAAATACAAATCGACTAAAGCAAAAACCGATTCCATCATCATTTCTAAAACCATCGGAATAGCTAATAAGATAACGGCTTTTTTAATGCTTCCGGCTGTGTAATCAAATGATTCGTCGCCTTTCAGCGCTTGTTTTAATGTGGTGAAAATTTTAGAAAATAAACTTTTCTTTATAACTGTTTCTGTCATGATACTTTAGGATAAAAATAAAAGTTGCCCAGATTTCATTTATCTGAACTGAAAAAGAAGAAAAACGTAAGTATCCTAATTATTCTAAAAAAATAAAATAGGATTAGGCAGAAACAATCATATACAGTGAATTTTAAGACAGTAAATATAAGGAAGTTTTGTAAGACTGAAATCTTAATGCAACAGCTTATTGCTAACTCTACTGCTTGCAATTAACGAAGCTAAAAAGCCTAAAATCAAAATGGTAATCATGACAATAATAACATTTTCAAAAGAAAAAACAACGGGATATGCCAAGGTTGGCGTAATCATGACGAGTTCAAAATGTTGCTGCAATAGCACTAAAATAATCCCCAAAACCAATCCAATTAGACCACCAAAAAAACTGAGTAAGGTTCCTTGCAATAAAAATATTTGACGTAAACCACGGATTTCTGTTCCGAGATTAAAAAGCGTTTTTAAATTTTGTTTTTTATCTAAAATCATCATAATCAAGGCTCCAATTAAATTAAAAAGCGCCACAATAATCACTAGGGTAAAAATCAAATAAACGGCAATATTTTCGGTATTGAGCATTTTGTACAACGAAGCATTAAGTTGCGCTCTGTTTTTTACGACTATTTTTTGCTTAAATATCTGGGCTAATTGTTGGCTTATTTGCTTTTCGTTAGCATCGGGTTTCAAATCAAATTCAATTGCCGAAATCTGATTGGGTTTATACTGCAATAATTCTTGCGTATGCTGCAAATCGGCAAAAACGTATTTGGAGTCCAAATCTTCGGAAATGGAATAAATACCTACGGGTAAAACTTCGGTTTTATTAAAAGCTTCTTCCGGCGAATCGATGGTTCCTTTGCCTGGTTTGGGTGCAAAAATTTGCAACGGATTTTCAAAGTCTAAAATACCCATCGAAAAATTGCGACAAATTCCGAAACCTACTACCACCTGAAACGTTTCGGGTTTTAACCAAGTTCCGCTAAACAATCGGGTTTGGATATTACTGACTTTTTGGTAATTTTCGTCGACTCCTTTTAGGTAGGTTACTTGTTGTTTATTTTTAAAAACGAACAAAACACGTTCTTCGATTACTTTTGTATACGATTCAATTCCTTCAATGCCCTTGATTTGGCGTAAATTTTCAGCAGTAAATTCGAATGATTTTCCCTTAGCGCTTTCTATTTTTAAATCGGGATCAATTTCGTTGGTAAACGACAAACTAAACTCTTTAAGTCCGCTAAAAACAGATAAAACCACAAACAAAGCCATTGTACCCACAATGATACCCAAACTAGCAATGCGATTGATAATGGTGATAGCATTGTTAGAACTTTTGCTAAAAATATAGCGTTTGGCTATGTATAAGGGGAATTTCAAATTACGATTTTCTTCGTTTTTCTAACAAATCTGGATTTTCGATAGGGTTTTCTTTTCCTGATAAGGCATTGTCTATTTTTTCGATATAATCCAAAGAATCGTCTATAAAAAAATTAAGATTTGGCACACGTCTTAATTGCAAACGCACGCGTTGCGATAAATCGTGTTTAATTAAAGTACTATTGGTTTTAATAGCTGCCAAAGTATCTTTGGCTTTTTCTTGCGGAAAAATGCTCAAGTAAACAGAGGCCACAGATAAATCAGTCGTTACACTCACTTTCGAAACGGAAATTATCAAATTGGTAATTCCATTTTTTCGCACTTCACCTTGCAAAATATCAACCAAATCTTTCTGGATGACACCGCCTATTTTTTTTTGTCTGTTTGTTTCCATACTGCAAAAATACTATTTTTTAAGTCATCCGCTATTCTGAAAATAAGAAGCTATTGATTTTATGTCCCTTTTTTGTGCTTTTATGCTACTATTAACAGAAGAGTTGCCTAATCGAAATCTTTCAAAAACAAATTTAATCACCAAAATCATTGCGAACAAGCAAAAAAAATATTCTTTATTTCGGCTGATTCGCAAAAACTATTTGCCAAAAAAACGACAATCTCAAAAATTGAATAATTTTTACTATAAAGATAAATTTAGCTTAAAAATATCGTAATTTTAGTCAAAACATTGATTATTTAAAAACATAATAATCCATTTACTAATTATTCAATAAATAGCCATGACAAAATTTACACCCGAACTAAATGCGTATGGCTGGGATGAAATGTTTAGCCAAGAAGGCATTAGAGCCTCGTATCGCCCTGTTTTTGAAAAATTAAAAAGCTTTTCGAACAAAAGTCTGAGCACCAAACAAAAACAAGCCTCGGACATGTTTATGAATCAAGGCATCACCTTTACGGTGTATAGCGATGATGAAAAAGGAATTGAACGCATTTTTCCTTTTGACATTATCCCCCGAATTATTACCCAAGAAGATTGGCAAATTGTCGAAAACGGCATCAAGCAACGTTTAACGGCGCTAAATCTTTTTTTAGAAGATGTTTACAACCAACAAAACATTATCAAAGACGGAATTATTCCGGCGGGATTAATCGCTTCGTGTCCGCATTACATTCAAGAAGTACAAGGCATTAAGTTACCGTATGACATTCATGTTCACATTGCCGGTATCGATTTGATTCGAGGAGCAAAAGGCGAGTTTTATGTGTTAGAAGATAATTTACGATGTCCCAGTGGCGTGAGTTATATGCTCGAAAACCGAGAAATTACCAAACGTATTTTTCCGGATATGTTTGCCGCCAGCCAAGTAAGTATGGTGAGCAGTTATCCGATGCTTTTTCACAATATTTTAGTGTCACTTTCTCCCCGAAATATTTCCAATCCCAATGTGGTTTTGCTAACTCCAGGCGTGTACAATTCTGCTTATTATGAACATACGTATTTGGCTCGAAAAATGGGAATCCCGTTAGTTGAAGGGCGTGATTTGGTAGTAAATAACAACAAAGTATACATGAAAACCACTTCGGGCCTAAAACAAGTAGACGTTATTTACCGCCGCTTGGATGATGAATACTTAGACCCTTTGGTTTTTAAACCCGATAGCACTTTAGGAATTCCGGGACTTATGAGCGCCTACCGCCAAGGAAATGTTGCTTTGGTAAATGCCGTTGGAAATGGGGTTGCCGATGACAAAGCCGTGTATGCCTATGTGCCCGATATGATTAAATATTATCTAAACGAAGAACCCATCCTGAATAATGTGCCTACGTACAGAATGGAAAATGCAGACGAAAGAGAATTGGTTTTTAAAAACATGGATCAGATGGTTATTAAAGAAACCAACCAAAGTGGCGGGTACGGAATGATTATGGGAAACAAAGCTACCGAAGAAGAGTTGGAAGAAGCCAAAATTGCCATTGTGAATAATCCGAGAAATTTTATTGCCCAACCCATTATTCAGCTTAGCACCGTGCCCTGTTTGATTGACGGAAAATTAAAATTACGCCATGTTGATTTACGACCTTACGCACTTTGTGGCCCAAAAGGGGTAGAAATTGTGCCCGGTGGATTAACTCGAGTTGCTTTAAAAGAAGGTTCTTTGGTCGTAAATTCATCACAAGGGGGCGGCAGTAAAGACACTTGGATTTTAAAATAAAAATACTTCAAAAAAATCAGTACTAATTAAACTTATAGGCTATGTTAAGCAGAGTTGCCGACGGAATGTTTTGGCTCAATCGTTATATGGAACGAACAGATGGTATGTTGTTAACCTTAAATACGGGTTACCTCTTATCATTTGATAAAGAAATTAACGATTATTATGGCTACAAACCTTTATTAGAGTATTATACCAATTTAAGTGTCGAGGAAATTTCGCAGAAACAATTTGATACTGATTATGTTTTGAAATACATTATTTGCGATGACCGTAATGATAATTCGGTTAAAAATTTAATTTTCAAAGCGCGTGAAAATGCCCGTGGCTCTCAAGACAAAATTACCATCGAATTGTGGGAGCATATTAATTCGATGTATCATTTTATGAATGCGCCCGATTTACCCAAAAAATTAGAAACCTCAGATGCTTTGAATGTCGTTAAAAAAATGAGTAAAGATTTGCTTTTATACAACGGAATCTTGCAAGTTACCATGCCCCGCGGTTTGGGTTGGTGTTTTTCGAACATCGGAAAACATATTGAGCGTTGTTTGCAAACCATTACCATGACACAAGCCTATTATGAACCGATTCAGTATAATCTAGATGGCGAAGAAGATTTGTTGTATTGGCGCAGGTTATTGCTCTCGTTATGCGGTTACGAATTGTATTTAAAAAGCTACAGTACCATTTCGCACAACCGCAAAGTGGTACAGCATGTTGTTTTTAACGAAGATTTTGCGCATTCGGTGGTGTATACCTTAGATTTCATAAACACCTATTTGAATTGTTTGTTTAAAAACAGCAACCAAAGTGAAACCCGAAGTTTGCTGAATCAATTTGGGCGCCTAAAAAGTTATGTCGATTTTACCGATTACCATCACTTGACCAATGCACAATTAGAGGATTTTTTATTTCAAACTAAAAAACAATTGATTCAGTTTTCAATCGATTTTTCGAAATTGTTTTTTTCCTATACCTAAAATTTATGGCTGTTTTCAAAATTATTCACATTACCAAATACCAATACAATTATCCTATCAAAGAGAGCATTAACGAAATTCGTTTGTTTCCGTATAATTTTGAAAATCAAGAAGTTTTACAATACGAACTTTTAATTACGCACAATCCCGAAGTGGTCATTGCACAAGATTTTTATGGCAATCGGATGGGCAATTTCAATATTTTGCAACCCCACACCGAAATGACAATTGAATCCCGTATGTTGGTACGCGTTAATCCATCTGTAAGCTTACCCGCTTTAACGCCTGTTTATGTAAAAGATGTAGAAAAAGAAAAAAACAATAGTATTTTCTTATTGCGACTTTCGTATCCCGAGGGCATTCAAAAACAAGATCAAATTAAGAATATTTTAAACGAAATTGGACTAAAAGATAAAACCATCTTAGAAATTGCCACACTTTGCAGTACTTATATTTATGAGCATTTTACGTATACAAAAGGCATAACCAATGTAGAAACCACGATTGATGAAATTTTAGATCATAAAAAAGGGGTTTGCCAAGATTTTGCTCATTTGTTATTGCAACTTCTGCGCACTGCTGGCATACCGGCTCGTTATGTTAGCGGTTACATTTGTCCGAACGAAAACGGCCTTAGAGGCGAAGGTGCAACCCACGCTTGGGTGGAAGTTTATTTACCTAATGAAGGTTGGTTGGGTATTGATCCTACCAACAACATTTGGACCAATGACAACCATGTTCGTTTGGCCGTAGGTCGAAATTTTGCCGATTGTACTCCAATAAAAGGTACGTTTAAAGGAATTGCCGTACAAACACTTTCGGTTTGTGTTTCGGTGGGCTACGAAGATGGACGTCAAATTGAAGAAATTAACGATGTAACCTTAAAAGAAATTTCATCGGATGTCAAACAACAATTGGAAGTTTTAGATCAATTGAAACAACAACAGCAATAAAAAACGGAGCTAATTGCTCCGTTTTTTATTATTTATTAATTAACCACCCTTCGGGGTTATTATAAGTCGTGTTTTGTAAAACCGAGAATTTAATGGTTGTTTTACCGGTATCACCACTGGTTCTTATTTTTCCTATCTCTTGTTTGTAGGTTACTTTATCTCCTTTGTTTACAAAAACCGAACTTAGGTTTTGATATACGGTAAAATAATTTCCGTGTTGAATCATCACCGCTTTATTAACTGGCGATAAAACAATCACACTCGTTACTTCACCCGCAAAAACGGCACGAGCGGAAGCACCTTGCTCGGTAGTAATCTCCACACCACTATTGTGTACAGTTAAAGTTGGATATATAGGATGCGGCTGATCACCATAACCTTGCGAGATAAATCCTCTTTCAACTGGCCAAGGCAATTTACCACGATTGGCTCTAAAATCAGCAGCCAAAATTTTTGCTTCGGGCGTTAATTCAATTTTAGTACTAGATGCCGAAGCGGCAGATGGGGCTTTGGTTCCTTCGGCTTTAGCTCTTTCGGCAGCGGCTTTTCTATTGGCTTCAGCAATGGCTTCACGAATCAAACGATCAATTTGACGGTCGATATTTTTAGCCAACGCTTGTTTTGATTTTATATCCTTGGTAATACTGTTTTTATCTTTTTTAAGCGAATTGACCAACTTTTGTTGTTCCTTCTTTTCGTTTTCTAAATTCTGACGTTCCTTAACATTTTCGGCAATGAATTTCTTTTTGGTCTCACGTTGGCCATTCAATTGTGCATTTATACTTTCCAATTCCTTGGTTTTGGCTCCGATTTCTTCGCCTTGACTTTTCCTGAAATTAGTATATTGCTTCATGTACTGAACGCGTTTGTAAGCTTGCAAAAAGCTTTCGGAAGACAAAATAAACATAGCGCGACTTTGTTCGGATCGGCTTTTGTATGATTTTAAAATCATCTTAGCATAATCTTCTTTCAATACTTTTAAATCGCGTTTCAATTGATTTATTTTCAATTGATTCAGGTACATATCGTTACTCAACAATTTAGTTTGTCTTTCGGTTGTACTAATTAATTTTTGCTTTAATTTGATTTTATTGGTCTGAATGTAGTATTCGTTCAAAGCCGATTTCTCTTTCTTTTTAACCGATTGTAACATCTTTTCATTGGCTTTGATTTCTTGTTGTATTTGAGCTTTGCGTTGCTCTAATTTTTCTTGTTGGGAATCTTGTGCCCACATCAAAGAAGAGATCAATACTAATACGGCGCTAAGGAAAAATTTTGGCATCTTAAAAATATATTTTTGCAAATTTACTTAATTATAACCTTTTTATAACCATCTGGAATACTATATGGAAAAGAAAGTTCTTCGTTAAAAGAAACGGAATTATAATCTAAATTAATATCCGTTTTGCCTTTTGGCTGAATGGTATTGATGGTAACACTAGTAGGCAAATTCCCTTGTTCAAATTTTTTATGATTGCCATACGCAACCTGAATCATGATATTTTCTGCCGTTTGTGTAATTTGCTCCTTTTGCAATAAAAATTGTTCCGAATCAAAATAATACGATTGTTTTAATGCCGACTCTTTTTGATCGTCTAAACGATATAAAGGTGCAGCATCTATTTGTTTGTATTTTCCGTTTTTCAAATTATCCAAAGCTTCTCCAATAAGCAAATTTTGCACTTTTTCAAAATTAAGCTCGGTTCCCAACCATTTACTCAAACTCGTAAAATCACCTTCGTAATAACTGCCTTTAATTTTTTCGTAATAACTCACCGAAGTAGGCGTAATCAATGCTTTTGCCATGGTAATACCTAAAAAACGAACACTTACTAAAATTTGCTTGTCTTTTTCGATTTTAATCTCGGCCGTAACATTTTGATTTTGCTTCTGGTCGATATATTTTGCACTTGCTTTAATGTATAACGTTTTAAAATCGAGCGGATTTTCGTAGTGTTTGTCGATTATTTTTTTGGTGGCCAAATCTTCAACTGTCACGGCCTCTGATGTGGTTGCTTGTTTGGTTTTACAGGCAGTTAAGCTTAAGAGTAAAACCCCTATAAATAAAATATATTTTTTCATACGATTCAGTTTTTTTGTAACAACAAATTAGCTTTGTCAAAATACAGTTGTTTCTTTTTTACATCGCCCAAGCCGTTATACGCCTCTCCTAATTGCACATTAAAATTTACTTCGGCAGTTGGGTCATCTACTACATAATCTATGCCTATTTCTAAAACGTCTTTTGCCTTTTTAAATTGTTTTAATTGGTTATTAGCTAAGCCATTGTAAAAATAAAACTCGGGTTGTGATGGAAAAGTTGCAATCATTTCTTGCGATTGTTTTTCCATTTCGGCAAATTGTTTGGTCTCAGTATAGGTTTGCATCAACAGTAAATTAGTCTCTACATCCGGTATTTTCTGCGTTTTTTCAGCCTGTTCATAAAAATGTGCTGCTTTATCAAATTGTTTTTTATTTTGAAAAAACTTTCCCACTTCTTTCGAAACATCCACGGTAGTATCATCTTTGAAATACAAAATGGCTTTATCCAATTCGGATTCGTACTGCGGGTTTTTGGATACAAAAATTAAAAATTCATTAAATGCGCGGTGTTTGATTTTCATATCCACAGTAGAACTTCCTAAAACGGTATACAAAGCCGGAAGCGCTTTATCGGGTCTGTTTTGATCCAAATAACTTTTATACAAACTCACCTGTGCCCACTCTGAGTTGGGAATTTCTTTTTCCAATTGTTTTGCTAAGGCAATGACTTTATCGAGTTCATTTCGGTTGCCATAAATAGCAATTAAAGCGATATAATTGGATTCTTCTTTCGGATTTTGATTGATGTTGCTTATTAAAGTGTCAATCTCTTCATCTTGAAAATTGCCTTGTGACAAAATACGGCTTTTATAAACCGACCGTTCGGGTGATTTTCCGTATTTATCATCCATTTCTTTTATTAATGCTAACGCCTTATCGGGCTGCTCGGTAATCATGTAAAGCGAAATTAAATCGTCTTTGTACTCTTCGTCAAACGGAATAATTTTTTGAATGGTGTTTATCGCTAATGGATAGTCTTTGGTTTGAAAACTCACATCGTAAACCCCTAGCCAATACCATTTATTAGAAGGATTAATTTTAATTGCTTGCTCAAAATTCCGTTTGGCATTGGAATAATCTTTTAAAGCCAAATAATTTTTGCCCAATTCAAAATAACTTACGTCGTCATTGGGTTTAATTTGAAGGCATTTTTCTAAAGAAACAATGGCTTTATCGTAGTTTTCTATTCCTTTTTGCAATAGCGATTCATAAAAAGAATCTTGATACGCATCGGTTGCCATAGCAACATCTTCGGGTTCTGTCTGCGCCAAAACGCCTGGCACATAACCCAAAACTGCAACTGCTATCAAAATTCTTTTTCTCATTTTTGTTGGTTTAGTGTAACTTATTCAAAAACCGAATAATCACCGATACTAATGCTGGTAAAGTTACCGTCGTAACTTACATGATTTCCTATCATTGCATTGTCTAAGTTAGCGTTTTTTATTTCGACATTTGACTGTATCAAACTATTTTTTAACGCACTATCTTGGATTTTGGCATTATCTCCCAACGAAACATTCGGACCGATGGTACTGTTTTTTAACGTTACATTTTTGCCTATAAAACAAGGCGGAATAATGGTCGCATTATCTAAAATAACACTAGCATCTACTAAACTTTCGCCATCATTTTGTAAAAAACCTAACATTTTCGAATTGGTTTCAACGGTTACATTTTTGTTTCCGCAATCCATCCATTCATCTACACTTCCTGTTTTAAAAACCTTACCGTTTGCCATCATGGCTTTAATACCATCATTAATTTGATATTCGCCACCATTCTGAATGTTATTATCCAACACATTTTGAAGTTCCCCTTTCAAAACGGCAATATCTTTAAAATAATAAATCCCGATTACGGCTAAATCGCTTACAAATGCTTTCGGTTTTTCAACCAACTCTATAATTTCGTTTTTTTCGTTTAACTGAACCACGCCATAAGCCTCGGGTGCATCTACTTGTTTTACCCAAATAACCGCATCGGCTTCAGGATCTAACTCAAAATCGGCACGGATTAACGTATCGGCATAGGCCACAACTGCTGGTCCCGAAAGCGAATCTTTTGCACACATAATGGCATGACCAGTTCCTAAGGGTTGGTCTTGTCTGTAAATAGAGGCTTTGGCTCCCAAACTTTGTGCTAAAGCTTCAAGATTGGCCACCACATCGGCACCAAAAAAAGCTTCATCGCCTAAAATAAAGGCCACTTCTTCGATAGGTTCTTTTAAAATTTTAGCAATGTCTTCCACTAACCGATTTACGATTGGTTTTCCAGCTACAGGAATTAGTGGTTTTGGAACCGTTAATGTATGCGGACGCAAACGCGAGCCTCTTCCTGCCATTGGTACAATTATTTTCATTTGATTTGGTTATTTTAGTTATCTGTTTATTTTTATTTGGAGATCTATTACAATCTTATTTAACACCTGTGCTTCCAAAACCGCCTGCTCCTCTTTCCGTTTCCGAAAGAATTTCAACTTCATTCCACTCGGCTCTTTCGTGCTTGGCAATGACCAATTGAGCAATGCGCTCTCCATTTGCGATTACAAATGGTTCCTGGGATAAATTGATTAGAATTACACCTATTTCACCACGATAATCGGCATCGATAGTTCCCGGCGCATTCAGCACCGTAATGCCGTGTTTGGCCGCCAAGCCACTGCGCGGACGTACTTGCGCTTCGATACCAATTGGTAATTCGATAAAAAGTCCGGTTTTAACAATAACTCTTGCCATAGGAGCTAACTCTATCGATTCTTCTAAATTGGCTCGTAAATCCATTCCGGCCGAAGCTAGTGTTTCATAACTAGGCAAAGCGTGTTGCGACTTATTTATAATATTGATTTTCATAATCTAAAATTAAAAGCGTAAAAATTAACGTTTGTTGAGAATGCCTAAAATGGTCTCTTTTTCGTTGTAGTAAATAAAATACATGAAACCTAAAAGCATCGGAATTCCGATAAAATAATTCTCTCTAAATCCGTAAAAGTAAATCACCGAAAACCCGATTGAAACACCTAAATAGGAACCTATTTTTTTCATATCATACGGAATCGGATAGTATTTATTACCCAAAACATACGAAATCAACATCATGCTTCCGTATGCCGAAATCGTTGCAATAGCCGAACCGTAGTAACTGTATTTCGGAATTAAATAATAGTTTAAAACCAAGGTAATGATAGCACCAACTATAGAAATATAAGCACCAATTTTGGTTTTATCGGTTAACTTATACCAAACGGATAAATTGTTGTAAATACCCAAAAAGAAATTGGCTAAAATAATCAGCGGAACGACTTTCATGGCCTCCCAATACGATTTGTTGTCGAGTAATAGCATTTTAAAAATATCAGCAAAAACTATAACCCCTAACAATATAAGCGACCCTAAAATCACAAAATATTTGGTAATTACCGCATAGGTTTGGGGAGCATTGGCGTTTTTGGCGTGGCTAAAAAAGAAAGGTTCAATACCCAATCGAAAAGCGGTGGCGTACAAAACCATGAACAAGCCCAATTTGTAGCAAGCCGAATAGGCTCCCACTTCGGCTTTGGCAATATTTTCGGGCAATAAATAGCCGAGCAAAATTTTATCAAAATGTTCGTTTACCGCAAAGGCAATTCCGGCAACTAAAATAGGTAAACCGTATTGCATCATTTTTTTCCAAAGCTTGGCGTCAAAACCTTTTTTAAGCGATAAATAATTGGGCGAAAGCACTATAAAGGTGAGCAAACTCGCTAGTAAATTGGCAATGAAAATGTAGGCAATTTCAAAGTTTTCAAAATAAATATTATCCCAAAATGAGTTTGGATGCTGCTGCGCCAACGAGGGTAAAAAAATCAAAAAGAAGATATTAAGACCTAAATTTACCGCTACATTTCCAATTTTTATAGCCGCATACACCATCGGTCTTTGGTTGGCTCTTAGTTTAGAAAACGGAATAACCACTAGAGCATCCAAAACCAAAATCCAGATTGAATAAGTGACATATTGCACCTCAACTTCTGCCCAAGATGCCAGTGTAGTCCTAAAAATCAAAGCCACAAACAAAAAAATAATGGAAGACCAAAATACCGAAATAGTAGAGGTTGCCACTACATTTTCTTTATCTTCTTCGGCACTGTAAAATCTAAAAAAGGCAGTTTCCATTCCATACGAAAGCACCACATTAAAAAACACCATCCAAGACAAGACAATCGAAACTTCGCCATATTCTGCAGTGGGCAAAATTCCGGTGTACAAGCGCACTAATAAAAAACTAAGCATTCGTGGCAGCACTGTGGCTAAACCATAAATAGCGGTTTGTTTAAAAAGATTTTTATATAATCCCAAAATAATTGAAGTCGTAAAATTTGATAAAACAAAAATAACCAAAACTTTGGTTTATTTAGTAAACATTTCGGTAATCGTTTTTAGTGCCAAACAGATGCTAAAATTATCTTAATAAAAGAAAACAAAATCGCAATTAGATGATTTTAAACAATTTATATTACTTTTTTGAAGTGCTATTTTGAAGTGCTAATATTTCAACTGCCCAACCTATTTCGTTATCTTTGTGTAAAACCAACATTTTTAAGATGAAAAAATATTTCTATTATACCTCATTACTGCTTCTTTTTGTGAGTTGCTCCAAAGAACTTTCTTTTGAAACACAAACTTTTACCGCAAAATCATCCTTACCCTGTACCGACGATTGTCCCGAAATTAAAATCACCATTCCGGTAGCAAAAGGGCCTGATGTTATGGCAGATAGCATTAATACTAAAACCCTAAATACCATCAAAGAAATTGTCTATTTTGGCGAAAAACCATACAATGTTTCCGATTATAACGGATTAACCAAAGCTTTTATAGGGTCTTATGATGAAATGAAAAAAACCTATCCCGATGAAACACTTGGCTGGTTTGCGCACATTAAGGCCGATATTGAACACCAATCGGATCAAATCATCAATATCAAAGTGGAGCACGAAACGTATACCGGCGGCGCACACGGTTATCACGGATTTCGCTCGTTATTATTTGATGCCAATACGGGAAAATCCATCAAAATGGAAGACTTATTTACCGATAAAAATGCATTTTTAAAATTTGCCGAAACCGCCTTCCGAAAAAAATACAAAATTCCAGCAAATCAAAACATCAACAGTACTGGCTTAATGTTTGAAAAAGAACAATTTCAATTACCCCTTAATTTGTTTTATACGCAACAAGGATTGCTGTTATATTACAACTCGTATGAAGTGGCGTCGTATGCCGATGGGCCAAAAGAAATTGTCTTTCCGTACGAAAGCGTCAAAAACTATTTAAAATACTTGTAAATTACTGCACGTCGTATTTCATTTTACGCAAAATTCGCAAAGATTCTTTAAACGAAGAATAAACTTGAGAAAACGGTTTTAATAGCAACTTAGCATCAATGAGTTTTTGTTTGGCATCATCAAAACCATTGAGATAACAAATCATAAATGTAGAAGGCAGATTTTCTAAATCAAGTCGTTCCCTTTCGGATAAAACCCTTCCTTTTTCTAATTTATCTAACAAAGCCAAATTGGAATTGTAAATATGATGCAACATGGCTCGATTAAATTCGGGAGGCTGAAACAACATTTTTCGATCAATTTTATAGTACCCATTATCAAAAAACCGAATTGTTTGTTCTTCTAACGGATAAAAACTCGTTTTGTCATTTAATCCAAGTGGCACGTATTCTAAAATGGTAAAACTGTCTTCGTTATAGGTAATGGTCACCACATCTTGAGCCGAATAAAAAAGCTTTATTTGTTCGTTAATCAACTCGATATCAACTCGAGACAAATAGGTTGTATCGCGGTGTTTATGCGAAACACCTGCCCAACAAATCACAAAAAGTTCTTTAAAAACCTTGTACTTCGGCGACATGTCTTTATGACGGAAATTCATAAAATCGATAACCCCATCCAAAGTATGCTGAATGCTGTTTCGAGAATTATTTTCGATACCAATTACTGTTTCGGTATTTTGATAATTTTTCTCCAATTCACCCTCAAGTGGTGTCGAATTGCTACCCCGACGAACAAAAGAGCTATTGGCCAAAATGGTGTGAATTCCCTTTTTAAAATACGACGTTTGACTGTTGGGTTTTATGGTAACCAAGCCTACTACTTTGTCTTTGGGTAAATTCGGAAATGGCACATTTTCATATTGAATTTTGGGCGGATTTTCTAAAAAGGCATTGACCAAATTCTGAATGCGACTGTCATCAAAAAAGTCATCGCCTACAATTTCGTTGTCTTGATCTTCTACTCCCACCACGATATAGGAATTATTTGCGGGATTGGAATTGGATAAGGCACAAATGTGTTTTAAAAATTTGGCCTTACCCTCGCGCGAATGCAAATTCAATTGGCGCTTTTTATCGTAAAAACTACTTTCATCGTTATGAGCGAGCAAATTTTTAATTAAAAGGCGCTTATTAATCATAGTTTAACTGGTTTTATGAACGATGGTTGAAGAAGCTTGGGCCGTACACATTACCATTAAATCGGCTATATTAACATGATACGGTCGGGTAATTACAAAATGAATAATATCGGCTATATCTTGGGCTTGTAATGCGTCGAATCCTTTATAAACCTTGGAAGCTTGATCGGTATTGCCTTTGAAACGCACTTCGCTGAATTCGGTTTCGACCATTCCCGGATGAATCGCGCCAACTCGAATACCATACGGATTCAAATCGATACGCATTCCTTTGGTTATGGCATCCACCGCATGTTTAGTTCCGCAATAAACATTACCGTTTGGATACACTTCTTTTGCCGCAGTAGAACCGATATTGATGATGTGTCCGGACTGCCGTTCCATCATCATCGGAATAATTGCTTTCGAAACGTATAACAATCCTTTTACATTGCTATCAATCATGGCATCCCAATCGCCTATATCGCCTGTTTGAATAGGATCTAAACCATGAGCATTACCAGCATTGTTTATCAAAACTTCAACCGAAGCAAAAGTTGGCGGTAAGGAATTGAGTGCTTCAAAAACGGCTTTTTTATCGCTAACATCAAATGACAAAATATGCACATCGGTAAATGATAAAAGTTCTTGTTGGAGTTTTTGCAGTCGTTCTTTGCGTCGACCGCATAAAATTAAATTGAAATTATGTCGCGCGAGTAATTCGGCAGTTGCCTTGCCTATTCCGCTGGTAGCACCGGTTATTAAAACTGTTTTTTTCATACTGATTTTTAATTCTTTTTAAGCCACATCTTCGCCCATACTTTCGGTCCAAATGGCAAACCAATCTTCGGTATCTAATTTTAAATTAACCGCTTTTTGCAAGGATTGTATTCGGGCAATGTTGACTGTTCCTGCTATTGGAATTACTTTGGCTGGATGTTGCAACACCCAACTTAGTAAAATTGTATCGGCTCCCAAGCCATATTTTGCGACCAAATTTCCCAATAAAATTTTTAATCGGCGTGTTTTCTTTTTATCTTCTCTAAAAACAATCCCAAGCGGATTCCACGACATCGGTCTAATTCCGTTAAGCTGCATATAATCCAAACTGCCATCGACCATCGGTTCATAATTAGTTGCCGAAAATTGTATCTGATTGTACTGTACTGGAATTTTTTGTCGAATTAATTCGGTTTGTGAATTACTAAAGTTAAACAAACCAAAATCGATTATTTTCCCTTCGGTTTGCAGTTTTTGTACTGCCTCGGCAATTTCATCTGCTTGCATCAACGGACTCGGTCTGTGCAATAAAAAAACATCCAAATAATCGGTTTTTAAATTTTGCAAAGATTGTTCTACCGATTGGATGATGTGTTGTTTAGAATAATCGTAATGTTTTACTTTGGTGGGTTTATCATGTGCTGGCATTTGTATACCACATTTCGAAATCAATTGTATTTTTTCGCGATTAATTTTGCTTATGCTTAACCCTTTACCAAATTCGGCTTCGGTGGTATACGAACCGTAAATATCGGCATGATCAAAAGTGGTAATTTTATTTTCGAAACAAACCTGAATTAGGTTTTCCATTTCTTTAAATGTAAGGTTTTTATCCCAAGTTCCCCAATTCATTGTGCCAGCAATTATGGGCGATAAGACAGCTTTTTTCATGACTTTTTTCGGTTTTTTACAAAGATATTTTACCCAGATTAAAATAAGTCTTTTAAAGTTCTTAAAAATATAAAAATAGAATCACAATTCGTCCTTAAAATTAGAGAATTGGTCGAAGTTTTAACCATTCTTTAACATCTTACTTCTTAAAAAATAATCAATTTGCACTCTCAAATCTTAGGCTTAAACACACGATTATAAAAAACTTTATATGGAAGAAAACACAACGACTTTAGACATTAGAGCGATTAATGAAAAAATTGAAAGAGAAAGTGCCTTTATCGACCTTCTCACCATGGAAATGAACAAAGTTATTGTAGGCCAAAAGCACATGGTCGAGCGATTGTTAATCGGTTTATTAGGTCAAGGGCATATTTTGTTGGAAGGTGTTCCAGGTCTTGCTAAAACTTTAGCTATAAATACCTTATCCCAAGCCGTTCATGGTTCTTTTAGCCGAATTCAATTTACGCCCGATTTGCTTCCTGCCGATGTTGTCGGAACAATGATTTACAACATTAAAGACAACGAATTTTCGATAAAAAAAGGACCTATTTTTGCCAATTTCGTGTTAGCCGATGAGATTAATCGTGCCCCTGCCAAAGTGCAATCGGCCTTGTTAGAAGCGATGCAAGAAAAACAAGTAACAATTGGCGAAACTTCTTTTAAATTAGACCGCCCGTTCTTGGTATTAGCTACACAAAACCCTGTTGAACAAGAAGGTACCTACCAATTACCCGAAGCACAAGTAGACCGTTTTATGCTTAAAACCGTAATTGACTACCCAAAATTAGACGAAGAACGTTTTGTTATCCGTCAGAATTTAAAAGGCAGTTACGAAAAAGTAAACCAAGTGGTTTCGGTAGAGCAAATTTTGCGTGCACAACAAGCCGTTCGTGAGGTGTATATGGATGAAAAAATCGAAAAATACATTCTAGATATCATCTTTGCCACACGTTACCCAGAAAAATACAAACTAGCCGATTTAAAACCTTTAATTAGTTTTGGTGCTTCGCCACGTGGAAGTATCAACTTGGCCACTGCCGCCAAATGTTACGCTTTTATCAAACGTCGTGGTTATGTAATTCCAGAAGACGTTCGTGCCGTAGTACACGATGTGTTGCGCCATCGAATTGGAGTTACCTACGAAGCGGAAGCCGAAAATGTGACTTCGGTTGACATCATCAACAAAATCGTAAATGAGATTGAAGTACCTTAAAAAGTTGATAGTTTTTGGTTACTAGTTGATGGATTTTTCCAACAACCAACAACCAACAACCAACAACCAAATGAAATGGAAACAAAAGACCTACTCAAAAAAGTTCGTAAAATTGAAATAAAAACCCGAAGACTGAGTGATCATATTTTTTCGGGCGAATACCACACTTCGTTTAAAGGGCGAGGTATGACTTTTAGCGAAGTACGTCAGTATCAATTTGGCGACGATATACGCTCCATCGATTGGAATGTTACCGCACGCTACAACGAACCTTATGTAAAAGTTTTTGAAGAAGAGCGCGAATTAACCATGATGTTAATGATTGATATTTCGGGTTCGGCCAGTTTTGGATCAAAAAATCAATTTAAAAAAGACATCATTACCGAAATTGCCGCCACTATGGCTTTTTCGGCTACCACCAATAATGATAAAATTGGATTGATTCTGTTTTCGGATACAATCGAATTGTACATTCCGCCCAAAAAAGGACGTTCGCATGTGCTACGAATCATCCGCGAATTAATCGAATTTGAACCCAAAAGTCAAAAAACCGATCTTGCACAAGCACTTCGTTTTTTATCGGGTACACAAAAAAAGAAAGCCATTGTTTTTGTGATTTCGGACTTTATGGCGGGCGATTACGAACAAACACTAAAAATCGCAGCAAAAAAACACGATATTACAGGCATTCGGGTTTACGACATTCGCGAAGAAAAAATGCCCGATATTGGAATGGTAGACATGCTCGATGCCGAATCGGGAAAAACCAAAACCATCAATACCGGATCCAAATCCATTCGCCTCAATTACGAAAAAAACTACGTGAACAATGTTTCTTATTTCAAAGAAACGTTTAGCAAATCGGGTGCCGGTGTGGTTAACACACGAGTAGATGAAAGTTATGTTACAAAACTATTAGGTTATTTTAAATCGAGATAAGAATTTAAGATTTTGATTAACTCCAAAAAGGAAATCAAACTACTACAACCGTTACTTTTTATGAAATTAAAATTTTACATATTTTTATTTTTACTTCCGGTATTTGTCTTTGCTCAGCAAAAGCAAATCACCACCAGTATTGACACCCTCAAAAAACCACTTGGATCTGAGTTTAAACTAAGCGTAAAAGCAGTTGTAAAACCCACACAATCGGTAGTTTTTCCGAAACTTAAAAATATTGGTCCGTTAGAAGTAATCGAATCTTATCCTATTGATACCATCAAAAAAGAAGATCAATACGAATTGATAAAAAAATACGGTTTAACTCAGTTTGATTCTGGAAAATACACCGTTCCGAGTATCAAAATTTTAATCGACAAAAAACCGTTCTTAACCGATTCGATTTCGATAGAAGTTGCAGCGGTAAAAGTGGACACGTTACAACAAAAAATGTACGACATCAAAGACATTATCCCCGTTAAAGAAGGTTGGGGTAACTGGTGGAAATACCTTTTGGGCTTGGTCATTATAGCGCTAGTTGGTTTGGGAATTTATTTCTTCATCAAAAAAAGACAAAAGAAACACATTGAAGAAGAAGTTTACAAAACACCGATAGAAAAAGCCACAAGTTTATTAAACAATTTGGAGAAAAAAGAACTTTGGCAAAAAGGCGAAATCAAAGAATATTACAGTGAATTAACCGATATTGCCCGAAATTATATTGAAGAAGCGATTGAAGTTCCGGCGATGGAAAGCACTACTTCAGAATTGATTGTGGCCTTACAAGCTGCTTCGGTTAAAAAGAAAATGACCCTTACCCCCGAAACTGTTTCCAATTTAGAACGTGTTTTACGTCAGGCTGATTTGGTGAAATTTGCCAAATCAAAACCTTTAGATTTTGAAATTACCGAAGATCGAAACAAAATTCAGAAAGCCATTTTAACTTTAGATAAAGCCATTCCGCAAGATGTTGTTAACGAAGAAGAAGATATATTAAACGAAGCGCAAAGGCAAAAACAAATTCAGGCTCAATTAAAGAAAAAGCAAAAACAGCGCATTCTAATTACCATAGTGAGTGTGGTTGCCTTGCTATTTGTAACCACTGGTTTTTTTATTGTTACCAAAGGATTTGCTTATGTAAAAGACAATGTTTTAGGGCATCCTTCTAAAGAATTATTAGAAGGCGAATGGGTAAAAAGTGCCTATGGTAATCCCGCTGTTCAAATTGAAACGCCCAAAGTTTTAAAACGCGTTGATATTAGTAAAGTACTTCCAAAAGAAGGTTTGGCACTCATTAAAGAAATGCAAAATTTTGCCTACGGTAGTTTGTTTGATAATTTTTATTTGATGGTTTCTACCGCCAAATATAAAAGTACCCCTAATGCCAACGGAGAAGAAGAGCAACCTAATATTGATTTGAATAAAGCCCTTGAGGTTTCGCTAAAATATACCGAAGCACAAGGCGCTAAAAATATGATTGTAAAACAAGAAGATTTTCAAACCAAAGAAGGCATTCAGGGTATAAAAGGTTACGGAACTTTTACTTTTTTGAATGAAAACACCAAAACAAGCACCAAAATGTATTACGAAATCTTGATGTTTAGTCAAGACGGTGGCTTACAACAAATTGCCTTGTATCATGAAGAAGGCGACATGTATGCCAACCAAATGTCGGAACGTATATTAGCCTCAGTAGAACTTCAAAAAGCACAAAACTAATGGGAGAAATAACGTTTTTAAATCCGGAATTCTTTTGGTTGTTTTTGCTGGTTCCACTTGCTATAATTTGGTTGTTTTGGAAAAAAAACCAACAAACGGCTACTTTAAAAATAAGTTCGTTACAAGGTTTTTCGGGTGCCGAATCACTTGCTGCAAAACTTAAACCGTATTTAAGTGTGTTGCGTATTTTAGCATTGTGTTCTTTGATAATAGCGCTGGCTCGACCGCGAACTGTTGATATTAGCAACCAAACCAAAACCACCAAAGGAATTGATATTGTCATGGCGGTAGACGTTTCGGGAAGTATGTTGGCGAAAGATTTAAAACCAAATCGAATGGAAGCTTTAAAACGTGTAGCTTCTGATTTCGTCATGGAACGTCCAAACGACCGAATCGGATTGGTTTTGTATGCAGCCGAAGCCTATACCAAAACGCCTGTTACAAGTGATAAAGCCGTGATTTTAGAAGCCATTAAAAGCATCAAATACGACAATGTTTTACAAGACGGAACCGGAATTGGAATGGGACTTGCCACGGCAGTTAACCGACTAAAAGACAGTAAAGCCAAAAGTAAAGTCATTATTTTATTGACAGACGGTGTAAACAATGCTGGTTTTATTGAGCCCGAAACGGCTTCGGATATTGCCAAACAATACGGCATTAAAGTGTATACTATTGGAATTGGAACCAACGGAATGGCACAATTTCCGTATGCGGTTGCACCAAACGGCCAGTTTTTATTTAGAAATATGAAAGTAGAAATTGACGAACAATTGATGAAAAGCATTGCACGTAAAACCGATGGAACTTATTTTAGAGCAACAAGCAACAGCAAATTAGCCGAAATCTATAAAGAAATCAACAAACTCGAAACTACCGAAATCGAAGAATTAAAATTTTATGATTACGACGAAAAATACCGTCCTTTTGTTTTATTGGCTGGTCTTTTAGTTTTAATCGAAATTGGTTTACGAAATACCGTGTATCGCAGTTTTATTTAAAACTATTTTCAAACCAGACTTTATCGTTTTGGAATTTATAAGAATATGGAATTAGACGAAAAAAAATATTTATACCTCTTTATTATCATCCCCATTTTGGTGTTGATTTACTTTTACAACTTGTATTGGAAAAGAAAAAAACAACGCGAATTTGGTGATTTGGATTTAGTGCAACAACTAGCTCCAAATCGTTCTAGTTTTAAGCCTGTTCTTAAACTAGTGGTGGTACTTTTGGGACTCACTTGTTTAATTATCGGTTTGGTCAATCCGAAAATAGGAACTAAAATGGAAACGGTGAAACGCGAAGGAATTGACATTGTGTTTGCTATGGACGTTTCTAAAAGTATGCTTGCCGAAGATGTAGCACCCAACCGTTTGGAAAAAAGCAAACAAATTGTTTCGCAAATTATCAACCAATTGGGAAGTGACCGCATCGGAATTGTAGCTTATGCCGGTAGTGCCTTTCCGGTTTTACCCATCACTAGTGATTATAGTGTAGCCAAAATGTTTCTTCAAAATATGAATCCAGGTATTGTTTCTTCGCAGGGAACTTCTTTGGATGAAGCTATCAAATTATCGGCTACCTATTTTGATGAAAAAAGCAAAACCAGCAAATTATTGATTTTATTATCGGATGGAGAAGACCATTCGGAAGGCGCCGAAATCGCAGCCGAAGAAGCCAACAAAATTGGCATGAAAATCATTACCATCGGACTTGGAACCGAAAAAGGTGGTACTATTCCTTTAAAAGAAAATGGAGTGGTCAAAAGTTTTCAGCGTGATAACAACAATGAAGTGGTGATTACTAAACTCAATCAAGACGGATTAAAAGCAATTGCAAAAGCTACAAAAGGCGGTTATGTATACGGAAACAGCACTAAAGAAGTACTTGATTATGTAAAAAATGCGTTAGATAACATTCAAAAAACCGAATTCGAAGCTACTCAAATGGCCGAATTTCAGTCGCAATTTCAATGGTTCCTAGGGTTTGCTTTCTTTTTACTGCTTTTAGATGTGTTTTTATTAGAAAGAAAAACCAGCTGGATTATTGACCTGAATTTATTTAATGAAAAAAAATAACTTATAAAACCGTTTTATAAGGAATAAAAAACAATATGAGACATCTTATTTTAACTTTTTTACTCTGTATTTCAGCCTACCTTTCGGCTCAGGAAAAAGACAAAACTTTGCCTGTAGCCAACGAAGAATATGCGCAAAAAAATTATACGGATGCCGAAGCTAATTACCGAATTTCGCAATCTAAATTTCCTAACCGAAGTGCTGCTGCTTACAATTTAGGTAATACCATTTACAAACAAAATCAAGCTGGCGAAGCCAAATATGCTTATGCTACAGCTTTAAAAAATGCCAAAACCAAAGCACAAAAACACAAAGCTTTTCACAACTTGGGCAATACGTTCATGAAAGAGAAAGATTACACCCAAGCAGTAGAGGCATACAAAAATGCATTGCGAAACGACCCAACCGACGATGAAACTCGTTATAACTATGCATTGGCTAAAAAACTTTTAAAAGAAAATCCTCCGAAAAACGATCAGAATAAGGATAAAAACAAAGACAAAAAAGACCAAAACAAGGATAAAAATAAAGATCAGAATAAAGATAAAAATAAGGATCAAGACAAAAAAGACGGTCAAGGAGATAAAGATAAAAAGGACGAAGGCGATAAAAATAAAGATCCTAAAAAAAACAATCCGCAGGATCAAAAAGGGCAACCAAAACCAATGCCCGGCGGAATTTCGCAAGATCGTATGCAAAATTTATTAGATGCGGTTAATAACGAAGAGAAGAAAATACAAGATAAAGTAAACGCTCAAAAAGTAAAAGGCGCACCAGTAAAAACCGAAAAAGACTGGTAATTGTTTTTTAGAAAAATTTAAAATAACATTTTCTATTGTTGAAAATCAAAATGAAAAAATATCTTTTTATACTATTATTAAGTTTTCAAGCCATTTGGTCCCAAGTGCAATTTGAGGCGAAAGTGAGCAAAACTACGCTCGGCTTGAACGAAAGATTACGTATTGATTTTGTAATGAATGTAGATGGGGACAATTTTGTGCCCCCGTCATTTGATGGTTTTAGAGTCATTGCTGGACCAAGCCAACAAGTCAGTCAATCATGGGTAAATGGTCGTAGTTCATTCGAGAAAATTTACTCTTATTTTTTGATGCCCAATCAAAAAGGAACGCTAGTTATCAAACAAGCCGCTATCGAATACAACGGACAGGTTTATAAAACATCGCCCTTAAAAATTAATGTAACAAATGCTGTTGCGCAAGAACGAGATCCAAACGCGCCTCAGGCTATTTCGGCAGATGACAATTTGTATTTGGTGGCCGACATCTCAAAAACCAATCCGTATGTAAATGAACCCATTACGGTAGTGTATAAATTGTACTTTAGTTACAACATCGGTATTACAAATTGGCGTGAATTAGACAAGCCAAAATACAATGATTTTTGGAGTCAAAATATCGATATCAAACAATTGGTTGCTGAAGAAGGCATGTTCAAAGGCGAAAAATTTCGATACGTGGTATTGCGTAAAACCGTTTTATATCCACAAAAATCGGGTAAATTAGAAATTGAACCCCTTTCGATGGATATTGATTTGCAACTGCCGACCAACAGAAGAGATATGTTTGGAAGGGTGCAAATTACAGAAGGAAACAAACGTGTTTCGGCTGGTGCAAAAACCATCAACGTAAAACCTTTACCAGAAGCCAATAAACCAGCCAATTTTACTGGAGCAGTTGGAAAATTTGATTTTAAAGTAATTCCATCCAAAACGACTTTGAAAAATGGCGAAAGTTTAGACTTAGTTATTTCGGCTTCAGGAAGCGGAAACTTAAAATTGTTTACGTTACCTAAACCAGTGGTGCCAAATGCCCTCGAAATGTACGATCCGGTACACGACGAAAAGGTAACCACCAATTTATCGGGAATGAACGGTAAAATTTCGGATAGTTATACCATAATTCCGCAATACAAAGGAAATTATGCCATCAAACCGATGACCTTTTCGTATTTCGATACCAATTCCAAAACCTACAAAACCATAACCTCATCCGAGATTATGATTAATGTAATGGATGGCCCAACTGCCACAGATCCGAACCTGGCTTCCAACAGCGGAACTCCAAAAAATCAAATTTCGAAAGGAGAGCAATTTCAATACATCAATCTAAAAACCAACTTAACGCCTATTAATAGTCCCGATTTTTATGGCTCTACGTTGTTTTATGGCTTGTTATTATTACCTTTTATCTGCTTGCCAATCATCATTTTGGCTAAAAAGAAAAAAGAAGCAATAGATAGTGATGTAACCGGAAATCGCATTCGACGAAACAACAAATTGGCTAAAAAATATTTATCCGAAGCCAAAAAACAATTGGCCAATAAAGAAGCCTTTTACATTGCTCTCGAAAAAGCCATGCATAATTTCTTGAAAGCCAAACTGCATATTGAAACTTCCGAAATGAGCAAAGACAATATCCGAGAATTGTTATTGAATAAAAATGCCAATCCGGAATCGGTACAAAAGTTTATCAACTTAACCGAAAATTGCGAATTTGCACGTTATGCGCCTGCTTCGAGCGCTACTATTCAGGATGATTTTGATAAAGCAGTGGTGATTATTTCGGAATTAGAAAAACAATTGGCCCGATAAAATGGAAATACATTTGGTTTTTAAATTATCATTATGAAAAATATACGGTTTCTCTTTTTATTGATAACTCAAGTTTTCTTTGCTCAATCAGGCTTTGAAAACGGGAACAATTTATACAAAAACGGAAAATACCAAGAGGCATTAACGGCATACGAAAGTGTTTTGAAAAACGAAAAAGTTGAGTCGGCCGACTTGTATTTTAATATTGCCAATTGCAATTATCGTTTGAACAAAGTAGCACCTGCTATTTATAATTATGAAAAAGCATTGGTTTTACGTCCAAACGACCCCACGATTTTAAACAATTTGAAGTTTGCCAAAAAACTAACCATCGATGAAATTAAAGAAGTTCCTAAAGTAGGTTTTGCAAAATTACTGGAGAATTTTACTGGCATTTTTACTTACAATACTTGGGCTTGGGTGGCAGTAGGCTTTGCTTTTGCTTTTTTACTCTGCTTTGTTGGCTATTATTTTTCCGAAACAACGTTGGCCAAAAGATGGTATTTCATCACGATGTTTGTTATGCTTTTTTTGATGGTATTGGCTCTCTTTGCTGGAATTTCTGAAAAAACCAGATACGAAAACGACCGTCCTGCCATTGTTTTTGCAGAAATGACCGAGGTGCACAGTGAACCGCAAAAAGCTGCCTCGGCTATATTTGTGCTGCACGAAGGAACAAAAGTGTACGTGAAAGAAACGGTAGACAAATGGAAAAAAATTGAACTTACAGATGGAAGCGAAGGTTGGATCAATTCAGCCGATATTAAAGAAGTAAAAAAGCCTTAAAACGTATAAATTTTTTGGGGAGTTACACAGTAACCCAATTGAATATCGGTTTCAAAAATTCCCTCAATTTTCGGTACGGCTTCAAAAAAAGAAAGGCCTATTTTAATGGTTTCGGGTTTGCATTCGGATAAAAATTGATCGTAAAATCCTTTGCCGTATCCTACGCGATGACCTAGAGTGTCAAATGCTAAAAGTGGCACCAAAACTACTTCGATTTTAGAGCTGGGCACTTCAATACCATCAACCGGTTCGGGGATATTGAATTCGTTTGTTTTGATTTTGGTCGTATCGGTTAATAAAAAATGAGTCATTTTTCGGGTAGCAAAATCCGATTTTGAAATGATTATATCTTTGTCCTTTCCGGCTAATAAATGCAAAATAAATTCGGTATCTACTTCTTTGTGATTGACTATCGATAAAAAAATATGAAAATACTTTTTTTCCCAAATAGGCAATCGCAGCAATTGATTGGCAATCGCGATACTACTTGTTTCTATATCCGCTTCTGAAAGTTGTTGCCTCTTGTTTTTATAGGCAATGCGAAGTGCTTTTTTAGTATAATCCATTTTCTTTAGTGCTAACTACAGTTTTCGAAATGTGGTAAATAGCATCCCCTTGGTACACGATGGGCGAATGATTGGCATTAATTACATACCCATCATGAGGCGCTTTTACTTTTCGTTCAAATTTACCGAATGGGTCGGTAATGGTAGCCAAAATAGTGCCTTTGGTTACAAAACTCCCCACAGTATTAAAATCGTGCAACAAACCCGAACATTTGGCGCGCATCCAAACCGAATTTTTAATGTAAATACTCGGATAAAGTGCGGGTTCTTCTACTTGTTTTTCATCTAAAATATTCAAATAACGCAACAATCGTTTTACACCTCTAACGCCTTCATTGGCCACATCTTCGTTAATATCAAGTGATTTTCCACCTTCAAAAAGCAACATTTTGACTTTTAATTTCTCGGATGCACTTCGAAAAGAACCTGCAATATTTTTGGAATAAAGGGTAAAGGGCGCATTAAAAACATCGGCTAACGCTTTCAGATCGGGGTTATTTTCGGTTAATCGAATTTGAGCAGCATTGAATCGACTTGCACCACCAGCATGAAAATCGACTGCATAATCAATTAAAGGAAGTACTTCTTTAACCAAATGAAAGGCAAACCGACTGGCTAACGAACCTTTTTTACTTCCCGGAAAAACCCGATTCAAATCGCGTCCATCGGGAAATTCGCGGCTTTTATTCACAAACCCATACATGTTGATAATGGGAATACAAATGATGGTTCCTCTTGCCGGACGGTTAATTTTTTTGCTGATAATTTGACGCACAATTTCAACACCATTAATTTCGTCACCGTGAATTCCGGCAGAAAACAACACCGTAGGTCCCGCAATTTTAGAACGCCGAATGATAACCGGAATATTAAGTTTGGTGGTGGTATGCAAACGCGCAATCTCAACATTAATGGTTCTGTTTTCGCCAGGTAAAACCGTTTCGCCGAAAATGATCATGGGTAAGAGTTCTTTCATAACTTAAATAAACCTTAAATGTAAAAATTATAAGCTGTATTTTGTAAATTTGATAACAATACAAGATTAAGAAAAAAACATCGTTTTGTACCTTTATTTCGTTTAAAATACCACTTTTCAGAACTTTATTCCATGCAAAAAACAGCGCTTGACTTACAAATTCAAACCCTTCCGGACAATCCTGGAGTCTATCAATATTATGACAAAGAGGGGAAAATTTTGTATGTAGGAAAAGCCAAAAATCTTAAAAAAAGAGTTTCATCTTAT
Source organism: Flavobacterium agrisoli (assembly GCF_016522065.1). GTDB lineage: Bacteria > Bacteroidota > Bacteroidia > Flavobacteriales > Flavobacteriaceae > Flavobacterium > Flavobacterium agrisoli. Next base: position 433,291 of record NZ_JAEHFV010000002.1, read on the forward strand.
TTCAATAAAATTCACGATACCGCCAAAACCAATGTATTAGTCCGTAAAATTGTGACTATCAAACACATTGTGGTGCCTACCGAAACCGATGCGTTGTTGCTGGAAAATAATTTAATTAAAACCTTGCAACCACGGTACAATGTTTTGTTGCGAGACGACAAAAGTTATCCTTGGATTTGCATCAAAAACGAACCTTTTTCGCGTATTTTTTCAACCCGCAGAATGATCAAAGATGGTTCGGAATATTTTGGCCCCTACACCAATTTTAAAACGGTGCATACCATTTTAGATTTAATTAAAGAATTGTATCCGCTGCGAACTTGCAATTATGATTTGAATCAAAACAACATCGAAAGCGGGAAATTTAAAGTCTGTTTAGAATACCATATTGGCAATTGCAAAGGACCTTGTGAAGGCATGGAAACCCTAGAAAATTATCAAAATCACGTGAATAAAATTCGCGAAATTTTGAAAGGAAATTTCAAGGAAAGTTTGAAGGATTTTAAAAAAATGATGACCACGTTGGCGCAAGATTTACGGTTTGAAGAAGCGCAAAAAATCAAAGAAAAAATAGAAGTTTTAGAAAATTACCAATCGCGCTCTACAATTGTAAACCCGAAAATTACCAATATCGATGTATTTTCGATTGTATCGGACGAAAGTGCGGCGTATGTCAATTTTTTGCAAATATCGCATGGTGCCATTATTCGATCGCATACGTTAGAGATGAAAAAAAAGCTTGAAGAAACCGACGAAGAATTGCTGGAATTGGCTATTATCGAACTTCGCGAACGCTTTCAGTTACTTTCAAAAGAAATTATTGTACCTTTTGAAATAAATTTGGGAGATCATATTAAAATTACCGTTCCGCAATTGGGCGATAAAAAGCAAATATTGGACTTATCTATTCGAAATGCTAAATTTTACCGAATAGAGCAACTCAAACAACTGCAAATTGTAGACCCCGACCGTCATACCAACCGCATTATGGCACAAATGCAAAAAGATTTGCGATTGCCTGTTGAACCGAGACACATAGAATGTTTTGATAATTCGAATATTCAGGGAACCAATCCCGTGGCCGCTTGTGTGGTTTTTAAAGATGGCAAACCGAGTAAAAAAGACTACCGCCATTTTAACATTAAAACGGTGGAAGGCCCAAATGATTTTGCTTCGATGGAAGAAGTCGTATACCGAAGATACAAACGTTTGTTAGAAGAAAACCAACCCTTGCCACAGCTCATTATTATCGATGGAGGAAAAGGTCAATTGTCATCGGCATTAAAAAGTTTAGACGATTTAGGGTTGCGAGGTAAAATTGCGATCATCGGAATAGCCAAAAGGCTAGAAGAATTGTTTTATCCCGGTGATTCGATCCCCTTGTATTTGGATAAAAAATCCGAAACTTTAAAAATTATTCAGCAGTTACGTAACGAAGCCCACCGATTTGGTATTACCTTTCACCGAGACAAACGCAGTAAAGCAGCTTTGAATTCTTCTATCGAAAGTATTCCGGGTATAGGCGAAAAAACGATGCAAACCCTCATCAAACATTTTAAAAGTGTTAAAAGGTTAAAATTAGCAACAGAAAACGAAATTTCTACTGTAATTGGAGTTTCAAAAGCAAAAAAAATTACCGAATTTTACCAGACTAACAACTAATTTATGACTCATAAACAGCAATTTTCAATTTCTCCTTTTCGTATTTCCCTTCTGAATAACTGCTTTGGAGCGAGATTGAACATTTTTTTGCTGTTTGCACTATTTTCATGTTGTAGTTTACTCTATAGTCAAACCAAAATTCCATCAACCGATAAAAAACCTAAAATTGGTTTGGTTTTAAGTGGCGGTGGCGCCAAAGGTTTTGCGCATATTGGTGTTTTAAAAGTTATTGAAGAAGCTGGAATTAAAGTCGATTATATTGGTGGGACGAGCATGGGCGCGGTAATTGGAGGTCTGTATGCATCGGGTTATAATGCCGCACAAATTGATTCAATCTTTCAAAAAACCAATTTTGATGATTTAATAAACGATTATATTCCGAGAGCTTCAAAAAATTTCTACGAAAAAAGAAACGATGCCTTATATGCTATTACCTTACCTTTTAGCCAAATGCGAATCGGAATTCCGCAGGCCTTATCCAAAGGAATTTACAATTACAATTTGTTAAGTAGTTTGACTCGGAATGTACGACACATTCAAGATTTCAACAATTTGCCAACGCCGTTTTTGTGTATTGGTACCGATATCGAAACCGGGAAGCAAGTATTACTTAACAAAGGGAATTTAGCGCAAGCCATAATGGCTAGTAGCTCGTTTCCTTCCTTGTTTTCGCCTGTAGAAATCGACGGCCAATTGTTGGTTGATGGCGGCGTGGTTAACAATTACCCGATTGATGAAATTAAAAAATTAGGTGCTGATATCATTATTGGAGTCGATGTTCAAGACGATTTACTCAAACGTAAAAACCTTAAAGACGCCACAAAAATTCTGGTTCAAATTACCAATTTGCAATCTATTGAAAAAATGAAACGTAAAATTGGAGATACCGATATATACATCAAACCCGATATTCGTGACTATGGTGTGGTTTCTTTTGATAAAGGCGAAGAAATTATTCGTAAAGGCGAAGAAGCCTCTTTTGTAGTGTACGAAAAATTAAAAGCCTTGGTAAAACCCGATGATTTTTATACCAAACCACCTTTAAAGGTAGCTAGTGATACGCTCGAAATTAAAGACATCAATTATTCAAAAATTGAAGGATATACTAAAGAATACATTACCGGAAAACTACGGTTTAAAGCCAACTCCACTATTAGTTATTTGGACTTACAAACCGGAATTAACAATTTAAATGCTACCGATAACTTTAGTGTAATTTCGTATTCGTTATCTAAAAATGAAGAAAAAGACGATCTCAATTTAACTTTAGTCGAAAACCCAACGCAAACTTTTTTGAAATTTGGTTTGCATTACGATGGACTTTACAAAAGTGGTTTGTTATTAAATATTACCCGCAAAAAAACATTTTTAAAAAACGACAATCTTTCGTTTGATGTGGTATTAGGTGATAATTTCAGGTACACTTTTGATTATTATATCGAAAACGGATTTAACATTAGTTGGGGTTTTCAATCCAAACTCAGCCGATTTAACCGCAACATTACACCCAATATTAGTAGTGTTCTCAATTATGATAACGACGATAATTTAATCAATACCGATTATCTAGATGTAACCAATCGAGCTTACTTTCAATCGTTGTTTTTAAATAAAATTTTAATTGGTGGTGGTGCCGAATTTCAATATTTAAACATCAGTTCGCAAACTATCAATTCAGTCGATTCAAACATTGATAAAAGCAACTACTTTAGTCTTTTTGGTTATGCCGTTTTTGATTCTTACAACAAAAAGAATTTTCCGAGCAAAGGCTGGTTTTTTTCGGGCGACTTTCAAACCTATTTGGCTTCGTCTAATTATACGGGACAATTCAATCCATTTTCAATTGCTAAAGGAAAAATTGGGGGTGCTTTTACCTTTTTTAAGAAACTTTCCTTGCATATAGAATCGGAAGCCGGATTTGCCATCGGTAAACAAAGCGTACCTTTTTTTAATTTTGCTTTGGGCGGATATGGCTACGCACCTACCAACAATTTTAATTATTTTTATGGCTATGATTTTATTAGCCTTGCCGCCGACAGTTATATCAAATCGGTAATCACTTTAGATTATGAATTCCTTCGAAAAAACCACGTGAATTTTTCGGCTAATTATGCTAATATTAAAGACAATTTATTTGATTCGGTAGAATGGATTTCCCTTCCCGATTACTCTGGTTATGCAGTAGGTTACGGATTAGAAAGCCGAATTGGGCCTATTGAAATAAAATACACTTGGTCTCCAGAACTTAGTAAAGGATACACTTGGTTTAAAATTGGATATGAATTTTAAATTTTGTAAATTTCAATAATTAAAATTACGATATTTGTTAGAATGAAAACAAAATGGAGTGGTTTATTAGCACATCTGCAATTTCTTATCAAAAGAAATCCAGAATAATTGAATGATTTGTGAATAGGAAATGCACGAATCATTCCGTCGCATTTTCTAGTAATCTCATTGTTTAATTATCTAATTAAAACGTCATGCCATTATACCATACCTTAGGAGCTATTCCTCCTAAAAGACACACCCAATTTGAAAAACCAACTGGCGGATGGTACTACGAGCAACTCTTTGGAACCGAAGGTTTTCACGGACATTCCTCGTTATTATATCATACGCATCGCCCAACGCAAGTCAAAGAAATTCGATCCTCTTATTCGGTAGAACCTAAAATTGCCATTGCAAAAAACATTAAATCGCTACTGCTAAAAGGATTTGAAATCGCGCCCGAAAAAGATTTTTTAGAAAGTCGTAAGATACTGTTAACCAATAGCGATTGCGGTATTGGACTGGCCGCTCCGCAAGAATCCCTAAACTCTTATTTTTATAAAAACGCCGATGCCGATGAACTCCTTTTTATTCATAAAGGGAAAGGCAAATTGCGGACTTTTATGGGAAATATTCCTTTTGAATACGGCGATTACATCATCATTCCTAGGGGAATTATTTACCAAATTGAATTTGAAACTGCCGATAATCGGTTGCTTTTTGTAGAATCGTCAGCGCCGATTTATACCCCCAAACGCTACAAAAATGAGTCGGGACAACTCTTAGAACACGCACCGTTTTGCGAACGCGATTTTAAATTACCTACCGAATTGGAAACCCACGACGAAAAAGGCGATTTTGTAATTAAAATAAAAAAAGAAGGCATGCTGCACGAATTGGTGTATGCATCGCATCCTTTTGATGTGGTCGGTTGGGACGGTTATAATTTTCCGTATGCTTTCTCTATTCATAATTTTGAACCCATAACCGGACGCGTGCACCAACCGCCACCGGTACACCAAACTTTCGAAACGGCTCATTTTGTAGTTTGTTCTTTTTGCCCTCGATTATATGATTATCATCCCAAAGCGATTCCGGCTCCTTATAATCACAGTAATATTGATAGCGATGAAGTTTTGTATTATGTTGACGGCGATTTTATGAGTAGGAACAACATCGAAAAAGGACATATAACCTTACATCCAAAAGGAATTCCGCATGGTCCAGCTCCCGGAGCAATGGAGCGAAGCATAGGTCAAACCGAAACGGCCGAACTAGCGGTAATGGTAGACACTTTTAAACCGCTACAAGTAACCGAAGAAGCTTTAAAAATTGACGATGGAAACTATTACAAATCCTGGTGCGAATAACAAAAAACTGTCATTTTGACCCACACAGCTGAATTGTTTCTTTTAAAATTGCAACATTATGAATAAAGACTTAAAACCAGTAGACTACGGTCTCGAAAAAATATTTGAAGGCGCCCAAGATTTTCTTCCTCTTTTAGGAACCGATTATATCGAATTTTATGTAGGAAATGCCAAGCAAGCTGCTCATTTTTATAAAACGGCATTTGGTTTTCAATCCTATGCTTACGCCGGATTAGAAACTGGCCTCAAAGACAAATCCTCGTACGTCCTTAAACAAGACAAAATTACATTAGTGCTTACTACCGCTTTAAACAGCCAATCTAACATTGGCGAACATGTAAAAAAACACGGCGATGGAGTTAAAATTGTAGCATTATGGGTCGATGATGCCCGATCGGCTTTTGAAGAAACCACCAAAAGAGGTGCCAAACCCTATCTAGAACCTACCGTAGAATTTGATGAAATGGGCGAAGTAGTTCGTTCCGGAATTTATACCTACGGCGAAACGGTGCATTTATTTGTGGAACGCAAAAACTACAAAGGCACTTTTTTACCGGGATACAAAGAATGGAATTCGGATTATAACCCAACCACTGTGGGCCTAAAATACGTAGATCACATGGTAGGAAATGTAGGTTGGAACGAAATGAATACCTGGGTAAAATGGTACGAAGACGTAATGGGATTTGTAAACTTTTTATCTTTTGATGACAAACAAATTACTACCGAATATTCGGCTTTAATGTCAAAAGTAATGAGTAATGGCAATGGCAGAATTAAATTTCCAATAAACGAACCAGCCGAAGGGAAAAAACGCTCACAAATTGAAGAATATCTCGATTTCTATGAAAGTCCCGGCATTCAACACATTGCTGTTGCAACCGATGACATTACCACTACTGTTGCCCAAATGCGTGAACGTGGCGTCGAATTTTTAAGTACACCACCCCAAGCCTATTACGATGCTATTCCGGAACGATTAAAAAACCACATGCACCGTTTTAAAGAAGACATTCAGGAACTACAAAAATTAGGTATCATGATTGATGCCGATGAAGAAGGGTATTTGTTGCAAATTTTCACCAAGCCTGTAGAAGATCGTCCGACTTTATTTTTTGAAATTATCCAAAGAATGGGGGCAAAAGGTTTTGGTGCAGGTAACTTTAAAGCGCTTTTTGAATCGATTGAAAGAGAACAAATGTTGAGAGGAACATTGTAAATTGGCACTATTTTTTCATTTTATCAAAAAATTAACCAAAAAACACCTTATTCCGTGCAAATGTTTTGTTAAACTCAATTTTTATTGAATTTTTTCTTGGCTTTGTATCTATCTTTGCACTCGCAAAACAGGAAGGGGTGGTTTCCTTCCGATTTTGATATAAATTTCATAATTTATAGTTTTTTGGTTAGTTAATAGCATAAAAACTCAGTCGTTAGGCTGAGTTTTTTTGTTTTGGTATTTTTGGAATAAAATTTGTAATTTATATCCTTGTAAATCACAAAATTGAAATTATGAAAAAAATACATATTATACTGTTACTTCTTTTAGTTCCTTTATTCGGCTTTCAACCCAAAGTAGACACCGCCTTTGATACTGGCGAATGGTTCAAGCTTCGCATTCATTATGGTATTGTAAACGCTGGTTACGCAACAGTAACGGTAAAAGAGGCTGTTGTTAATCATAAAAAAGTATACCACGCCGTTGGAAAAGGATATACCACCGGTATGTCGCGTTTTTTCTTTAAAGTCGAAGATTTGTACGAAAGTTATTTTGATAAAAACACGGGTAAACCCTATCGCTATGTTCGAAAAATAGACGAAGGAGGTTATACAAAAAATCAAGAAGGCTTTTTTAATCAAGAACAAAACAAAGTTTTGGTAAAGGATTATAAAAACAAATCCGAAAAAAGTTTGGCCGTAACCGAAAACGTGCAAGATATTGTATCTTCGTTTTATTACTTGCGAAATCATCCTGAAATCGATCAAATGAAACCCGGAGAATCCATTGCAATCGACATGTTTTTTGATAACGAAATCACAAAATTTAAGTTAAAATTTGTTGGTCGTGAAGATATTAAAACTAAATTTGGAACCGTTTCAACCATGATTTTCAAACCTTTAGTACAAGCCGGACGTGTATTTAAAGAAAAGGAAAGTTTAACCCTTTGGATAACAGACGACAAGAACAAATTGCCTGTTCGTATTCAAGCGGATCTTGCCGTTGGATCTTTAAAAGCCGATATTGACGGCTACAAAAATTTACAAAGTCCATTAAAAATAAAACAATAAATGAACATCAGTGCACAGTCTGAATCAATTTTAAAAGAAATTGACTCAAAATATCAGACTATCAATCAAAAGACAGAAGTACAACTAGAAGGTCTTTTATGGTCTAAGCCCATTACGTATTGGGATTATATTCAAACTGATGCATTGTTAAATCTTCAAATTCAACGTTCTACCCTACCCGACGAAATGGTTTTTATCATGTACCATCAAGTCAACGAATTGCTTTTTAAAATGATTTTGTGGGAGATGGAGCAAATTGCCGAAAAAGAAAACATCGATACGGTATTTTTTAGTGAACGATTGGATCGTATTACACGCTATTTTGACATGCTCACCAACTCTTTTGAAGTTATGGAAAAAGGCATGGAAGTAGACCAATACATGAAATTTAGAAATACTTTGACTCCTGCAAGTGGTTTTCAAAGTGCACAATACCGTTTAATCGAATTCTCGGCAACGGATACCATCAACCTAACCGACCATCGATTCAAATCAAAAATCAATAACGAAACGACTGTTGCCGAACAATTTGAATACCTCTACTGGCAAGCAGCAGGAAAAGATTACAAAACCGGTGAAAAGTCGTATTTGTTACAACAATTCGAAAAAAAATACAAAGCCGAATTTTTAGTCCGAATGGAAACGTATAAAACCAAAAATATTTGGCAAAAATTCAAACAACTGCCTGCCGAAGATCAAAAAAATCCACAACTTATTGCTGCAATGCGCCATTTTGATTATACGGTAAACATTACGTGGGTTATGCAACATTTGAATACAGCTATCAAATATATTTTAGAAAGCGGACAAGGAAATGGCGAGGCAACTGGCGGAAGCGATTGGCAAAAATACATGCACCCAAAATTTCAGCGTAGAATCTTTTTCCCGGAATTATGGAGCGCCGAAGAATTAGCCAATTGGGGTAGCGAAAAATAAATACTAATACAAAAAAAATAAGGTTTGAGAAAAATAGGAGTAATTATAATAGTGTTATTTTCAATTATATCGTGTCAAAAAGAGGCCGATAAACCTGAAACTAAAATTATAAAACCCAAAAAAGCTGCAAAAGTAGAGTTTGGGATTAATTACGCCGATTATAATGTTATTCACGATACCATTAAAAAAGGAGATACCTTCGGAACCATCATTCAAAGCCAAAATATCGGAAACAAACGTGTGTATGATATTGTCAATACCGTAAGAGATTCATTTAATGTGCGAACCATGCGTTATAACAAAGCCTATACTTTGTTTCGCTCTAAAGACAAAACCAACCAATTACAATTATTTGTTTACCAACCCGATGCGCTGACGTATTATGTACTCGATTTACGAGACAGTATCCCGGTGGCTTATAAAAAAACCAAACCTGTAACATTTAAACGAAAAGTAATTGGTGGGGTGCTAAAAGGTTCTTTATCCGAAACCTTAGGAAACCACCGAGTAGATGTGGCCTTGGCCAATCAGATAACAAAAGTCTTCGCTTGGTCTGTCGATTTCTTTAAATTGAAAAGAGGCGACCGCTATGCCTTAATTTTCAACGAAAGATTTATTAACGATTCTATTTACGATGGTGTCGAGGAACTGGAAGCGGCTTTTTTTGAATACAAAGGCAAAATAGTATACGCTTTTCCTTTTGTACAAGATACAACAACTGGTAAAAAAACCTATTACGACGAAAACGGAAAAACGCTTAAAAACTTATTCTTAAAAACACCTATCAAATTTAGCCGAATTACCTCTCGCTTTTCGGGTAACCGTTTTCACCCTGTTCAAAAAAGATGGAAAGCGCACAAAGGTACCGATTATGCCGCTCCTAGAGGCACTCCTATTTCTACAACGGCAGCTGGAGTGGTTGAAAGAACGGGGTATACTGCTGGAAACGGAAATTATGTTAAAGTAAAACACAACGGTACGTATGCTACACAATATTTACACATGTCAAAAATTCTTGTCCGCCGCGGACAACATGTTGCCCAAGGCCAAACAATTGGTTTAGTAGGAAGTACTGGACTTGCCACAGGTCCACATGTGTGTTATCGTTTTTGGAAAAATGGCGTTCAAGTAGACCCTTTACGCTTAAATTTACCAACAGGCGAATCGCTTTCGGCCAAATACAAAAGCCGTTTTTTACAAGAAATTGAACCTTTGAAAAGAGAATTGGACAGCATCGGAAATTTATAAAACAAAGGCACTTTTAAAAGCAAAGTTTTAGTTCGATTGGTTAGAATTAATTATTTTTGAGGAAAACTCATCAAAAAACGGAACCAAATGAATTTAAATACCGAAAACCCATCCACTCTAAAGGCCTGGAAAAAATTACAAGCTCATTTTGAAGCCACTCATCAAACTACTTTGCAAGAATTATTTGCGGCAGACAGTACAAGAGCCGAAAAATTCAACATCCAGTGGAATGATTTTTTAGTCGATTTTTCTAAAAATAAAATCACCAAAGAAACACTTGATTTGTTGCTTGATTTAGCGAACGAAGTCGATTTAAAATCGGCAATTGCTGCTTATTTTGGTGGAGCCTTAATCAATAAAACCGAAAATAGAGCCGTTTTACACACTGCTTTACGTGCTGAAGATAACGCCGTAATTATGGCCGATGGCAAAAATGTGATGCCCGAAGTAATTGCGGTTAAAAACAAAATCAAACAATTTACCCATGAAGTTGTGTCCGGAATCCGAAAAGGATATTCGGGTCTACCTTTTACCGATGTGGTGAATATCGGAATTGGAGGTTCCGACTTAGGCCCAGATATGGCTGTAGAAGCGTTGCAATTTTACAAAAATCATTTAACCACACACTTTGTTTCGAATGTAGATGGCGACCATGTAAACGAAGTCATTAAAAAGTTAAATCCCGAAACTACTCTTTTTGTAATTGTTTCTAAAACGTTTACCACTCAAGAAACCTTAACCAATGCGATTACCATAAAAGATTGGTTTTTAAAATCGGCACAACCCGAAGACATTGCCAAACACTTTGTAGCTGTTTCAACCAATATCGAAAAAGTAACAGCTTACGGAATAGATCCAGAAAATATTTTTCCGATGTGGGATTGGGTTGGCGGTCGATTTTCGTTGTGGAGCGCCGTAGGATTGAGTATCAGTTTAGCCGTAGGATTTGAACATTACAATAACTTATTAAAGGGAGCACAGGAAATGGACGAACATTTCAAATCAGCTGCTTTTGATCAAAACATCCCGGTTATTTTAGCTTTATTAAGTATTTGGTATAATAACTTTTATGGCGCCGAAAGCGAAGCCTTGATTCCATACACCCAATATCTTAAAAAATTAGCTCCCTATTTGCAACAAGCCACTATGGAAAGTAATGGTAAAAGTGTGGGACGCGATGGCAAACCAGTCGATTACCAAACCGGAACTATTATCTGGGGAGAACCTGGAACCAACTCACAACATGCCTTTTTTCAGTTGATACATCAAGGAACCAAACTAATTCCGACCGATTTTATAGGTTTTGTGCACTCTTTATACGGAAACAAAGACCATCATGACAAATTAATGTCGAATTTCTTTGCTCAAACCGAAGCGCTTTTAAATGGAAAAACTGAAAATCAAGTTTTAGCGGAATTTAAAAAACAAGAGCTTTCAGCCAAAAAAGCGGCCTTTTTGTTACCCTTTAAAGTTTTTACCGGAAACAAACCAACCAATACCATTTTAATTCAAAAATTATCACCTAAAACGTTGGGTGCTTTAATTGCCATGTACGAACACAAAATTTTTGTTCAAGGTATTATTTGGAACATTTTTAGTTACGACCAATGGGGAGTAGAACTTGGAAAACAATTGGCAAATTCTATTTTAGAAGAAATTGAATCGGGCGTAGTGAAAAACCACGACAGTTCTACTGAACTCTTACTAAACTACTTTATAAAAAACAGCTAACGTTTTTTTACGCCATTCTATTCAAAAAATGCATTGATTATTTCTAAATCAATGCATTTTTTTCATTAAAAACATCGAAACACATACTTTTAATCAAAATATAGCACTTAAAAACCCGTCTGAATTTTAAGGATTTAACAAAAAAAACAGCAAAAAATTCAACAAAGCAAGATTAAATTTATATCTAACTAAAAAATTCATTTTAATTCGCAATGAATAATGCAAAAGCGTTCTTTGTTAACGTTTTGCTAACACTATCTGATATTTTTGTTATAATTTTGCCAAAAACAAATAAAGAAAACTTCAAATGAAAACAATGAAAAACTGGTTACTCACAGGACTATTATTCATGATTATTTCAGCTGGATTTGCCCAAGGTAAAATTACCGGATCCATAAGTGACGGTATGAGTTCTTTACCAGGAGCTAATGTGGCTATTAAAGGAACTTCACAAGCAACTACTACTGATTTTGATGGAAAATTCACTCTCAGTACGCAAATGAATTCTGGCGAGTTGATTATCTCATTTTTAGGATTTGAGAATACAACTGTAAAATTTAATTTTTCTAACGGCTCAAGTGTAGATTTAGGAACGATTGTTCTTACTTCCGACTCTAATCAACTTGATGAAATTGTTGTAATGGGTAAAGGAATCATCGATTTAGCAAAAGATCGTAAAACTCCTATTGCGGTTTCAACAATTAAAGCAGCAGACATTCAAGCCAAAGTAGGTACTTCTGATATTACACAAACTATGGTTAATACGCCATCAGTGTATGTTGCAGGTCAAGCAGGAGGATATGGTGATTCTAGAATTAGTGTTCGTGGTTTTGCTCAAGATAACACAGCCTTTTTATTAAACGGACAACCAATCAATGGAATGGAAGACGGTAAAATGTACTGGTCAAACTGGTCTGGAATGTCTGATATTGCTAATGCTGTTCAAATTCAAAGAGGTCTAGGATCTTCAAAATTAGCTATCTCGTCAGTAGGTGGTACAGTTAACTTTATCACAAAAGCGACAGACAAAAAACAAGGTGGTTTTGCTTCTGTAGGTGTTGCAAATGACAATTACTTTAAAACAACAGCTGCTTACAGTACTGGAATGAGCAAAAGCGGTTGGGGAACAAGTGTTATGCTTTCTCACTGGCAAGGTGACGGATATAATGATGGTACTTACGGAAGAGGTGAAACTTACTTTATTTCTGTGGGATATAAAGCAAATGATAGACACAGTTTTAACTTTTTATTGACTGGAGCTCCTCAAGAACACGATCAAAACTTCACGAAAGCAATTAGTGACTACCAAAAATATGGTAGAAAATACAATAATAACTGGGGAACTCAAAACGGAGAATACAAATCTGAAAGAACCAATTACTACCACAAACCAGTAATGAACTTAAACTGGGATTTTGATATTAATGAGAAAACACAACTTTCTACAGTAGCTTACGCTTCTTGGGGAAGAGGTGGAGGAACAGGTAGCTACGGAAGTAAATTACCCGCAGTAGATGGTCAAATAAATTTTGACGGAATGTACAACAAGAACCAAACAATTGGTAACGGAACTGGAAATAGTGACGGAAGAAGTACTAACGGAGCTTATTTGATTCGATCATCTGCTAACAATCACGCTTGGTATGGTTTAGTATCAAACTTAAAAAACCAATTAACTGAAAATTTATCACTGAATGTTGGTATTGATTTAAGAACTTACACAGGTGATCACTACAGATATGTTTCTGACTTTGTAGGTTTATCGAGTTGGACTGATACTAAGGCTTTGCTAAACGGAAACCATCAATCAAGTGGAACATCTGCTGTACATTTTGTAAATAAAGAATATTCAATAGAAAGATGGAAATCAACTTTTCAAAAAGTTGCGGACAATCAAAAAATCAATTACGATTATAGTGAAACCATTTCTTACGGAGGTCTTTTTGGTCAATTAGAATATGCTAAAAATGATTTTTCAGCTTTCTTTCAAGGATCTGTATCTAACCAATCTCACGTACGTACAGACCCATATAATTACATTTCTGAAGCACAAGAATCAGAAAAAGTTAACAATGTTGGTTTTAATGTAAAAGCAGGAACTAGTTACAAAATAGCAAACCAACATACTGTCTATGCAAATGCAGGATATTATGATCGTCAACCATATCATGATAATATTTATTTAAATTTTACTAATGAACTTAATCCTTTTACAGAAAATGAAAAAATATTAGGTTTAGAAGCTGGATATACTTTTTCTTCAAAAATATTTACTGCTAGTGTAAATGCTTACAGAACATCATGGAAAGATAGAGTAACAACATCTACCACAACCGCTTCAGCAGCAGATGTTACAAAATATCCTAGTTTAGCAGTAGGTGATTTAATTCACAAAACAGATCAAGGTTTAGAGCAATTACATACCGGTATCGAATTGGATTTTGTTGCTAAATTAATGCCTAAATTAGACCTTACAGGTTTTGCTTCTTTCGGAAATTGGGAATATCAAAACTCAGTAGTTTCTACATACAGAGATGATAGTTTTAACACTTTAGAAGTAAAAAGTGTTGATGTTGACGGTGGTAAAGTTGGTGACGCAGCTCAAAGTACTTTAGGCTTAGGATTCAAATATGAAATTTTTACAAGATTTTCTGTCGATGCAGATTGGAGAAATTATGCTAAACTATACTCTAATGTTGGTGCTGTTAAAAATAACTTAGAATTACCTAACTACGATTTAGTTGATGCGGGTATCTCTTATAAACTTTTAACCGGAAGTAATAGTTTCGATTCTATCTCATTCCGTTTAAATGTTAACAATGTATTTGATGAAGTTTATCTTTCTGAATTAACTTCTTCAACAGCAGCTGGACCAACAGATGAAACTTACAAAGGTATTAATGTTTCGAACAGAGGTTTCTTCGGATTAGGAAGAACATGGAACTTTAGTGTTCGTTTCAACTTCTAATATTTAGAATCTAAATAAATATCAAAACGGCAAGTGCGAATCGCATTTTGCCGTTTTTTTTATGCGTTTTTTATTTATATTTGTTAAAAACAATCTTTAATTTATGTACCATTTTATTCAAAAAATGCACTCAGGCTGGGCCTATCTGGTGCTCCTTTTGTTAATTATAGCCATCATAAATGCTATAATGGGTTTATCCTCAAAAAAACAATTTACAGACAAAGACCGCAAAATTGGTTTGTTTGCCCTTATTGCTACACACCTTCAATTGGTAATTGGTTTTGTAGTTTATTTTGTTTCGCCTTTTGGAAAAGCCGCTTTAGGACAAATGAGCGATGCCGCTTTACGATTAACTTCTTTAGAGCATCCACTAATTAATATTATTGCCATTGCCCTAATTACTATTGGTTGGTCAAAACATAAAAAAACATCTGATAGCACGGCAAAATTTAAATCATTTGCAATTTTTTATGGTTTAGGTTTACTTTTAATCTTGAGCAGAATACCATGGAAATTATGGTTTTAATATTTTAAAAGCCCTTTTTACAGGGCTTTTTTTATCTCGGCATATTATTTGAACATACTCCCCAAGTCTGAACAAAATAAAAATTATGAAGCACAAAAAAAACCTTTTTCAATGGCTCATCAGTCTTTTATTATTGGTATTTAGCATTACTTATTTGTATTGCCAAGCAAAACCTACTGCACAACCCATCAAACAAGATAGCGTAAAAATGTCTAAAATAAAGACCGCTATTTTTGATAAAGACACGACCATCATTCTTGAAAAACCACTAAAATTAAAACTCTATCAAAAATCGGCTCATGCCTCCTATTATGCCGACCGATTTAACGGAAAACGTACCGCCAGCGGAACCAAATTTGATAACAACAAATACACAGCTGCCCATAAAAAACTACCTTTTGGAACTAAAGTAAAAGTAACCAACGAACTTAACGGAAAATCCGTGATTGTAGAAATTACTGATCGTGGTCCTTTTGTAAAAACACGTGATATCGACCTTTCGAAACGTGCCTTTATGGATATTGTCAAACGAAATGGAGCTGGAATCATGACGGTGACGATTGAAATTATTGAGGATTAAATTCGATGTTGATATTCTTAAAATTTTATATGGAAATTTTACAAAAACAAAACCATGAATAAAATATACTATTTAGCCTCGTGCGATACCTGTCGGAAAATCATCAAAAGTCTTCCTGAAGACAGTCAATTGGAGTACCACGATATCAAACAAAATCCCATCACCGAAGCTGAATTAGATCAAATGCAACAGTTGGCAGGCAGCTACGAAGCACTATTTAGCCGAAAAGCACAATTGTACAAATCGATGGATTTGAAAAACAAAAACTTGACCGAAAGTGATTATAAAAAATACATTCTCGAACATTATACTTTTTTAAGTCGCCCGGTTTTTATCATTGATGGCAAAATTTACATCGGAAACAGTCAAAAAAACATTGCTGAAGTGTTAAAAGTATTGGGTTAATCTGTCCAGGTTTTTTGTAAATTAGCTGTTCATCATAAAATCGTATTTTAATGGCAATTGCAAAACCCTTCAACCTTACCCAATGGCTCGACGAAAACCGTCATTTACTAAAACCGCCAGTAGGGAATAAAAATCTTTACACCGAGTCGGGAGATTATATTGTAATGGTTGTGGCAGGTCCTAATGCCCGAAAAGATTATCATTACAACGAAACCGAAGAATTATTTTACCAACTTGAAGGTACTATAAAAGTAGTCATTCAAGAAGACGGTCAACGCAAAGAAATGGAACTCAATGCGGGCGACATGTATTTGCATCCTGCCAAAATACCTCATTCTCCCGTACGTTCCGAAGGTTCAATTGGCTTAGTAATAGAAAGGAAAAGAGCAGGAAAAGGATATACTGATGGTTTGCTTTGGCATTGCGACAATTGCAACCATAAACTCTACGAAGTGTATTTTGAACTAAATGATATAGAAAAAGATTTTTTACCACATTTTGAGCATTTTTACAATTCTAAGGAATTACGAACTTGTGCTAATTGTGGCACTGTTATGGAAAGTGATTCGAGATTTGTGGCGAAGAAATAACTTGATTACAATTTTGAGTAATTACAGTTAAAAGTACAGTTAAGAAATCTTTGTTATCTTTGTCAATGAATAAATCATTAAAAAATGAACTACGCGATATCCTTTCAGGAAAGAACGAAATTAGGTTTGGAACAATTATCCAAACAATCGCCGGTTACCTTAAAAATGGCGAAAAAACAAGCGCAACAATTGAAAACGAAAAGTATTTCAAAGAACAAGAAAAAGAGAGATTAGAAAAATTTATTTCTGAAAACAAACTGTGGGTAAATAATGTCGACTTTTCTCAGTATGTGAGTGAAGGTGCTGAACAAAAAGTTTACTTAAAAGACAGTGAGCACGTTATAAAACTTAATGATGCCATTTATTACAGCTCTTGGAAAGACTACTTTTACAATTTATTACTCCATAATTTTTTCTTCTCTGATACCGCTTATGATTTAGTTGGTTTTACAAAAAACGAAGGAATTTTATATGCAATAGTTAAACAAAACTATGTTTTAATTACCTCTAATACAGACTTATCTAAAGTGAAAAGTTTTTTAACTTTAAACGGATTTGAAAACAATCGAAATAATGATTATTACAACGGCGAATTAGGTATAATTCTATAAGACTTACACGACGAAAATGTACTAACTCGCAATGATGTTTTATATTTTATAGATACGTTAGCAGAAAGTTTATCAGACCGCAAACATAACGACAATGAAATCAATAGTACAACAATTAAGAGAAGAAAAAAACTTAACACAAAGCGAACTTGCCGAAAAAAGTGGACTTTCATTAAGGACAATTCAAAGAATTGAGGCGGGTAAAATTCCAAAAGGATTTACTTTGAAAACTTTAGCGAATATCTTTGAAACGGAACCCGAAAAGCTAATTCCTTCTAAAGAAATTGTAAAACTTGATAGAGCAAAATTAATTAATTTATCTAGTTTAATTGGACTTTTAATACCTTTTGGTGGAGTTCTTTTTCCATTGATATTAACATATAAAACAAAAGATTCTAAAAACAAAGAATTAGGAAAAAGCATTGTAAGTGTTCAAATTATTTTAACTGTTGCACTGGCTGTTTCTCAAATCGCAAGTCCATTCATTCAAAAATTATTATCGCTACATTTTCCTCTTTTTTTAGTACCATTATTACTCATTTTTTGCCTAAAATTATTGATAGTCATTTTCAATGGCATTAGTTTAAACAATAAAAATGATTTACATAAAAATTTAAAAATCAACTATTTATAATACTTGTCAGCAAATTGACGTAAAATTGGCGTATTACTTTTGTTCAGAAAAAGTTTTCTAAAATTGACATTTGCAAAAAAAATAATCAAATGAAAATTTTAAAGAAAATTGTATTGACCTTTTTGGTCGTTTTGGTTTTGACGGCACTTGGTGGCTACATTTATTTTGACCGAAAATTTACGCCCGATGAAAATTATTTGGCTATAGAAAATGAAAGCGGATTTATTCCATTAACATGGTTGGGTAAAGAGAAAAATGTTCTGTTACTTCCCATATATTTTGAGGGAGACTCAACAAACTATTATTTGCAATTTGATACAGGTTCGCCTTACACAGTTTTTTATTCAGAATCAATTAAAAATATCTCTCAAATATCCGTAAATGAAAAAATTGCAAAAACTTCTTTCTATATCGGAAAAACAAAAGTCATTTCCGATAAATTCAAAATTTACAATCAAGGAAATAACAAGGATGACCTTTCGTTAAAAATAATTGGAACAATTGGTGCAGACATTTTGGAAAACAGAAAAACCATTATCAATTTTAAAGAAAATTATATTGCTTTAAATTTAGCAAAAACACCTTCTCAATTTCAAACAAAACTATTTGATTTCAAATTCAAAAAAAGAAAAATCATCTTTAAAGGTTTATTAAAAGACAAAGAAGAAAGTTTTTTATTTGATTCAGGTACAAGTGCTTATGAATTGTTGACCAACAAAGAAGTTTGGACAGACTTAAAACTACCAAATTCAAAAATAGATATTGAAAAATCGCAATCTTGGGATAAAGTTTTAACCACATATACAACAAATTGTAACCAAAAAATTCAATTTCAAAATCAAGAAATAACTTTAAACAAGGTAACTTATGTTGAAGGATTTTCACAAGTACAATATGCAATGATGAAATTTTCAGGGATGACAGGAATGTTGGGCAACAAAATATTTTTGAATAATACATTGTACTTCGATTGTACACAAAACAAGATGGGAATTGAATAAAAAACCTTCTGCTAACAAGGGTTTTGCGTCAGGCGGGCTGAAGTACAAAATTCAAATTTTGTACTTCTATTAAAATTTGTATATTAGCTGAACGTTTCGGCTTTGAAAGCCCGCCCGAACGCAAAGCCCCAAAACGTTTTTTATTTAACACCAAAATTTTGGTTAGAATAATATGCCATCCTAATCCAGTATCTAACCTTGCACCTCTTTGACTACCAAAGATTTTTTTTGAAAAATATCCAAAATGTCATAGTAACAAGTGCGAAAGAAATCTTTGTTTATTTTTTGATTACAATAAAATACTATCAAAAAAAGGCTATAAATAGTTTTTCATTTCCACCTACAATTCAATTCGTTTCCCTTGTTCGGGAAAAACAAGCTGCAATCCCATCGTATTGGATTCGATCAATTCCTTTTTTAACAACGCTATTTTTTCTACTGGTGGTTTTACGTGCGTAATCACTATTTTTACTTTTTGTAAAGCTGCTAAATTAGTTACATTTTTTAAAGCACTTAATTCTTCCATCAACCATTTTGGTGTTAAATGGCCGAATAAAAACGAATCGGGTTGCTCGTTCGGAAAAGAAGTTTCAATACAAATAGCCCGCAATTTTTGACTTATAACTAAAGGAGCGATAGTTTTCCATAATTGACTTAATGCACTGCTTTTTTCAATTTTATCTGGCCCTGTATCGCCTAAATACAACACATAATCTTGGTTGGTACGAATTAAAAAAGCCGTACTTTCAAAAGGATTAACATGACTCAACGGAAAAGCCGTTACTTCCATTTGAGTATCTTTCAAATGTACTTCTGTTTGAAAAGCTAAAGTTTGAAAATGATATTTTTTTATTTGAAAGCCCGGGCCTTCGTCTCCAAAATTAGCCCAAGTTTCTCCATTAAAATAATGATCTTGCATCATCTTCATCGTGGAACCCGAAGCATAAATCGTTTTTGAAACATCAGCGGGCGAACCAATTATCAGTCCCGAAACATGATCCAGATGGGCATGCGAAATCAAATACCCTTTTATTCTATTTTGTAAAACCGTAAGTGGTACTTCGTCAAATGATTGATGTGCTACCGCTTTTTCAATTCCGGCATACACCGTACCAGCATCCAAACAAATAAAATCAGCATTGTTTATAGGTGCTAACAAATACGAAGAAAGATTAGCTTCATCAATACCACCCATAACCCCTAACGGAATCAGTTGAAAAGCCGGCTGGTCTTTTTGAGCCAAAATAAACCCTGAACTTACCAATAACAAAAATGCAAAAATAGAACTCCTTTTCATTTAAAAAATGGTTTAAACAGTTGAATACAGCCAGAAATGGTAGTTAAAATTAACTCCGTTAAGAATTGTATCTTTATCATTCGAAAATACAACAATTCATCTAAATAACGTTACCATGACAACAATAGCCGAAAAATTCAAAATAAAAGAAATTTTAGAAGAACTCCATATTCAAGCCATGAACGAAGGAAGTTCGACCGGAATTCAAAGCTTTTCTTCGGGCGAAATTATTCAAAGTTTCTCACCGGTTGATGGTCAACTTATTGCTTCTGTAGTAGCTTCTACCGAAGCAGATTATCAAAAAGTAATCGAAACAGCTAAAAAAGCTTTTAACGAGTTTAAACAAATTCCCGCTCCTAAACGAGGTGAAATCGTACGCCAATTTGCAGATAAATTAAGGAACAAAAAAGAAGCTTTAGGCAAGTTAGTTTCCTATGAAATGGGCAAATCGTTACAAGAAGGCTACGGAGAGGTGCAAGAAATGATTGATATTTGCGATTTTGCCGTGGGACTTTCAAGACAATTACACGGATTAACCATGCATTCCGAACGACCAAACCATCGCATGTACGAGCAATACCATCCATTGGGAATTATCGGCATTATTTCGGCCTTTAATTTTCCTGTGGCCGTTTGGTCTTGGAATGCCGCTTTAGCTTGGATTTGTGGTAATGTTTGCGTTTGGAAACCTTCTGAAAAAACACCCTTATGCGCTATTGCTTGTCAAAATATCATGGCTGAAGTTATTAAAGAAAATAACCTTCCGGAAGGCATTTCTTCTTTAATTAATGGCGATTACCAATTGGGAGAATACTTAACAAACGATACCGCTATACCCTTAATTTCGGCTACAGGTTCTACCAAAATGGGAAAAATAATAGCTCAAAAAGTAGCCGCACGATTAGGAAAATCATTATTAGAACTTGGAGGAAATAACGCCATTATTGTTACCCCAAATGCCGACTTAAAAATGACCATTATGGGAGCCGTATTTGGAGCTGTTGGTACGGCAGGTCAACGTTGCACCTCTACGCGTCGTTTAATTATTCATGAATCGATTTTCGATCAAGTTAAAGATGCCTTACAAAAAGCCTATCAACAACTTCGAATTGGCAATCCGCTGGATGAAAACAATCATGTAGGCCCTTTAATTGATCAAGATGCGGTGGCTAACTACGCAAAGGCTCTTTCAAAAATAGTTCTTGAAGGAGGTCGTATAGTGGTAGAAGGAGGCATTTTAACCGGATCAGGTTACGAAAGTAATTGTTATGTAAAGCCGGCGATTGTAATAGCGGAAAATACTTTTGAAACCGTACAGCAAGAAACCTTTGCTCCTATTTTATATTTAATTAAATATTCTGGCGATGTTACCAATGCAATTGCCATTCAAAATAATGTGCCACAAGGATTGTCATCTTCCATTATGACTTCGAATTTAAGAGAAGCCGAATTGTTTTTATCTACTAATGGATCCGACTGTGGAATTGCAAATGTAAATATTGGCACTTCAGGTGCCGAAATTGGAGGCGCATTTGGTGGAGAAAAAGAAACAGGTGGAGGAAGGGAATCAGGATCGGATGCTTGGAAAATTTATATGCGAAGACAAACCAATACGATTAATTATGCTACTACACTTCCTTTAGCCCAAGGAATTAAATTCGAATTATAAAAACGCATGTTATGCGATTAAGTGTCTTTTTAACACATAAAAACAGACGATTAACTGTGGGTTTACCTTAATTTAAAACAAAGCCTATAATGTAAGATTTTGAAAAACATAAAGTTAACATAAAAAAAACTTAATAAAATCAAAAATCACTAAATCTGGGTATTGTGAAACTGTTCAAAATAATAGAAATTTGTTTAAACAAAAAGGGAAATATTGGGTTATAAAGCTAGTTGTTCCCAAAAAAAAACAAGCATAGGGTGATAAAGCTACCGACACCCTTACAAAAAAGAGCACAGGGATTATGAAGCTAATTGTTCCCTTAAAAACAAAGCAATGGGTAAAGCTAAGAAAATCCCATTAAAAAAACAGAGCATTGGGATTATAAAGCTAGTTGTTCCCGTAAAAAAACAAAGCCTTTGGGTAAAGCTAAGAGCCCATTAAAAAACAGAGCATAGGGACTATAAAGCTATTTGTTCCCTTAAAAACAAAGCAACAGGGATTTTAAAGCTAGTTTGTTCCCTTAAAAACAAAGCACAAAAAAAGAGCCAAAATTTGGCTCTTTTCTTTTTTTATCTGGGTAGTAAATTATCCGTTTAAAGCTTCAGCTCCACCAACAATTTCTAAAATTTCACTTGTAATTGCAGCTTGACGCGCTTTATTATAAGTCAATTTTAATTGATTACGCAATGCAGTCGCATTATCAGTTGCTTTGTGCATCGCTGTCATACGCGCGCCATGCTCAGAAGCAAATGAATCGCGAATACCTTTGTATAATTGTGTTTTTAATGATTTAGGAATCAAAGTCAAAACAATTTCCTCTTTTGAAGGTTCAAAAATATAATCTGCAGCCGCTACAGGATCTTCTGTTTTAATAGGAGCTAATGGTAAAAACTGCTCTGTTTGAACTACTTGAGTAGCCGCATTTTTAAATTGATTGTAAATCAATTCTATTTTATCGTAAGTGCCCGATAAAAATAAATCCGTTAATGTTTCAGCTATTGCAGCAACATTATCAAAAGTTAAATCATCAAAAACACTACTGTAATTAGCATAAATCGTACTTGTTTTACACAAAACATCGTTTCCTTTTTTACCAATAGCAAAAACATCTACCTGTTTTCCTGCGTAAAAATCAACACGGTTTTTAACCTCTTTAATAACATTAGAATTAAATGCACCACATAACCCTCTGTTAGAAGTAATGGCAACCACTAAGACTTTTTTAACCTCACGTTGTGTAGTATACTCACTTCCAACTGATCCATCTAAAGTAGCAGAAAGGCTTTGCAACAATTCGGTTAACTTTTCAGCATAAGGACGCATTGCAGTAATTGCATCTTGCGCTTTTTTAAGCTTTGCAGCAGAAACCATTTTCATCGCCGATGTAATTTGCATCGTAGATGAAACGGAAGTAATTCGATTACGGATTTCCTTTAAATTTGCCATTTTTATAATAGTCTAAAGTCATAATGTCATCAAGCCAAAAGTCTCTAGTCAAACTGCTGACTTTAGACTTTTCGCTTTAAGACCTTTGACTGATTTTAGTTATATTTTGCAGATACTTCTTTTGCCGCTTTTTCAAGAACATCAGTGATGGTATCATCTAATTTTCCAGCTTTTAAAGCGTTCAAAGTATCTTTATGTTTGTTATTTAAGTAAGAAATGAAATCGGCTTCAAATTCTTTTACTTTGTTAACAGGAACATTTTTCAACAAGTTTTTAGAACCTGCGTAGATAATCGCTACTTGGTTTTCTACAGGATAAGGATCATTTAAACCTTGTTTTAAGATTTCAACGTTTCTTTTTCCTTTTTCAATAACGTTTAAAGTAACAGCATCTAAATCAGAACCGAATTTAGCAAACGCTTCCAATTCACGGAATTGCGCTTGATCCAATTTTAAAGTTCCAGACACTTTTTTCATTGATTTAATTTGAGCATTACCTCCAACACGAGATACAGAAATACCTACGTTGATTGCAGGACGAACCCCCGAGTTAAACAAATCTCCATCAAGGAAAATCTGACCATCTGTAATCGAAATTACGTTTGTTGGGATATAGGCAGAAACGTCTCCAGCCTGAGTTTCGATAATTGGTAAAGCAGTTAAAGAACCACCACCTTTTACGATAGGTTTAATAGAATCTGGCAAATCGTTCATGTTTTTAGCAATACCATCATCGGCAATTACTTTACAAGCACGCTCTAATAAACGAGAGTGTAAGTAGAAAACGTCTCCAGGATATGCTTCACGTCCTGGTGGTCTTCTTAACAAAAGAGAAACCTCACGGTAAGCAACAGCTTGTTTAGATAAATCATCATATACAATTAAAGCTGGACGACCTGAATCTCTGAAGTATTCTCCAATTGCAGCACCTGCCATAGGAGCATATACTTGCATTGGAGCTGGATCAGAAGCATTAGCTGCTACAATCACAGTATAGGCCATCGCCCCTTTTTCTTCTAACATTTTAGCAATACCTGCTACTGTTGACGCTTTTTGTCCGATAGCAACATAGATACAAAATACTGGTTTTCCAGCATCGTAAAATTCTTTCTGATTTAAGATGGTATCAATACAAACAGAAGATTTACCTGTTTGACGGTCACCAATAACCAACTCACGTTGACCACGACCTACAGGAATCATAGCATCTACAGCTTTAATACCCGTTTGCAATGGTTCTGTTACCGGTTGACGGAAGATAACTCCAGGAGCTTTTCTTTCTAATGGCATTTCGTATAAGTCACCACCAATTGGTCCTTTTCCATCAATTGGAAAACCAAGTGTGTTTACTACACGTCCTACCATTTGTTCTCCTACTTTAAGAGAAGCGATACGTTGCGTTCTTTTTGCAGTTGATCCTTCTTTGATACCTGTTGAAGGTCCTAAAAGTACCACCCCAACATTATCTTCTTCAAGGTTAAGTACAATTGCTTCAAGTCCATTTTCAAATTCAACTAACTCACCATATTGAACATTCGACAGCCCGTAAATACGAGCAATACCGTCTCCAACTTGAAGTACAGTTCCTACTTCCTCTAGTGTAGCACCAGATTCAAAACCTTCTACTTGCTTTCTTAATATTGCTGAAATTTCAGCAGGTTTAATTTCCGCCATCTTACTTTATAATTTAGACACTTACTGTGTGATAAAACTAATTAATTACTCAATTCTCTCTTTAATACTTGTAATCCATTGCTAACAGAAGCATTATATTGCTTGTCGCCAATTCTTAAAATAAAGCCACCTATAATAGACGGATCTATTTTATTTACAATGCTTACTTTTTTATCTGATAAAGTAGCCACTTTTGCCAAAACTTTAGTTTCTAAAGCTGCATCCATAGGAAATGCAGTCGTAACCACAGCTGTTTCAACTCCATTGTTTTCATCAAATAATTTTGAATATTCTTCAGCAATATTTAAAACTATTTCAAAACGTTTATTCTCACTTAATAGCTTAAACAAGCCTTTGCTTACATTAGAAACTTGAGCAAAAACTTCCAATAATACATTTTCTTTTACATCAACAGTAACTGTTGGACTTAATATAAACGCGTTAAGTTCTGAATTAGATTTAATAGTGGATGCGATTAATTTCATATCGTTGTTTACCACTTCAGCTTCTCCTTTTGAATTAGCCAAATCTAAAATTGCTTTGGCATAACGTAATGCTGTTCTTGTTCCTGCCATAACTTGATTAGTTTAACTTAACTTCTCCTAACATTTTCTCAACTAATTTAGTTTGAGAATCTTTGTTAGCCAATTCTTCTTTCAATAATTTCTCAGCAATAGATAATGATAAGCTTGATACATGAGATTTTAACTCAGCCATAGCTACATTTTTCTCGTTTTCAATTGCTGCTTTTGCTTGATTAATCATTTTTAATCCTTCTGCTTGCGCTTCATTTTTTGCATCAGCAATCATTTTTTCTTTCATTTCACGAGCTTCTTTTAACATGGCATCACGCTCTGATCTGGCTTCTTGCAAAATTCTTTGATTATCAGCCTGTAAAGCTTGCATTTCTTTACGAGCATTTTCTGCCGAAGCAATAGCATCTCTAATACCATCTTCTCTAGCCTCTAAAGCACTTAAAATTGGTTTCCACGCAAATTTAGCAAGCAAAACAATTAAAACTACTAAAATGATTAACTGCCAAAAAAACAGTCCGTATGAAAATTGATCAAGTAACTTTTCCATTATATGAAATTTATATTTTTATAAAAATTTGTTTAAATAAAATACAATCTGCAACCAACCGTTGCAGATTGTATAAAGCTTATTAAGCTCCTAAGATTAATGCACCGAATGCTAAACCTTCCAAAAGAGCTCCGATAATAATCATTGCTGTTTGGATTTTTCCTGCAGCTTCTGGTTGACGAGCAATAGCGTCCATTGCAGAACCACCGATTTTACCTAAACCTAAACCAGCACCGATCACGATTAAACCAGCTCCCACTAAATTTGGAATTGTCATAATAATTGATTTATATAATTAAACAAAATTTTTTTTAAACTATAGCATTGTCATGCTCTCCTAACCCGTCTTTGGTATGATCCTCATCATGATGATGATCTTGTACTGCCATACCTATAAACAATGACGATAACATTGTAAAAATAAATGCTTGTAAGAAGGCAACTAACAATTCGATAACCGAAATAAAGGTAGTCAACAACATTGACACTCCGATACTTCCACCTGTTGTCAAGGTTTGTTTGAACAAGAAGATAATAGCAATTAATCCCATTACAACAGAGTGACCTGCGGTGATGTTTGCAAACAAACGAATCATTAAAGAGAATGGTTTTGTGAAAATTCCTAAAATTTCAATTGGAGCTAAAACCAATTTCATTGGAACCGGAACACCTGGCATCCAAAATATATGACCCCAATAATCTTTATTTGCACTAAAATTAGTAATAATCAAGGTACAGATTGCCAAACAAAAAGTAACCGCAATATTTCCAGTAACGTTAATTCCTAATGGAGTTAATCCAATTAAATTGAGCAACCAGATTAAAAAGAAAACGGTTAATAAATAAGGCATAAACTTTTTATATTTTTTCTCACCAATATTTGGGCGGGCAATTTCGTCACGAACAAAAATAACCAAAGGTTCTAACACTCTTGAAAAACCTGTTGGCAAAGCATTCGGACCTTTTTTATAGGTTTTAGCCAAAGAAGAAAACAATAAAATTAAGATTAACGCAGTCAACAATAATGAAAACACGTTTTTAGTAATCGAAAAATCCAAAGGTTTTTCGTTTATAGGATGACCCTCATGCATTTCTAAAGTTCCTGCAGCATCCGTTTTATAAATTTTATTATGATATACTTTATAATAGTTACCATCAACATTAGCTACAGCTTTTCCGTGCTCAAACTTTGATGCTGAAAAAACTTTTAAGCCATTATCAATTAAAATGACAGGCAATGAAAAACCAACACTATGACCCGTTTCTTCATCAGAAAATAAAGTAAAATCGTAAGAGTCTAATAAGTGATGCTGAATATGTTCGGTGATTTTCTCTTTAGGAGATAATGCCTCATGCCCTTCTTCTACGTGTGCTACAGCATGAGTTTCCTCAGTTTCCTGCACAACATGTTCTACGGGAGTAGTGGTTTCATTTGTAGTGTGCGTTGTATCTGTCACTGTATTCGCCATCGTAACAGAAGTAAACATCCCTAAAAGCATTACTGCAAGTAATCCGATAGGTTTCTTTGAAATTACCATACCTTATTAAAATAATTGATTTTGCTGTCCTTAAAATTTTGGTGCAAAGGTACATTTTTTATTAATATGGAAAAGGATATAAAAAATTATTTTGCCGTATCGATTTAAAGAAAGATGATTTTAATGCTTTTCATTTAATAATCTTGCAGTTAGAATTGTTTGAAAAATCAAAAAAAGAAAAAAGACAACGATAAAACTTACTTTTTCTGTACTTGCAATTGCTGCTTTATTTTCTAAAATTGGCCTTAGCAAGAGGTAACTTATAAAAAATTCTAATGTAATTGCGGATAAAAATGTAACGCCCACATAACTAAAATTAAAGTCGGCTAAAAACAATAAAGCGGTATAAAAAACAACTGAAATAACATAATACAATACGTATATTTTTATTAGAGAATGATGAAAATTGGCTGTTGGAATAGCTAAAGAAAATAAAATTCCAAAGTGAATAACAAAACAAAAGGCCGAAATAACGAATAAATACAAGAGTATTTTATATTTCTTGAAATCCATAATTACTTTTTAAGCCACAAAATTGCAACATTCTAGTTGTTTAAAAAAATTAGTTGGATTTATTTATATCATTAAGTTGTCGGAAGACGTTGTATAAAGCTAATACCACACCAACCATTCCTAAAAGTTTAAAGTAATATACTCTTGAGCTAGGGTGATTTTCATCGAGCCAAATTCCCAGGCGAGAAAACAAATAAATGATCACTCCCATTTGGGTAGCAATACTAACTAATGCCAACCACTTGCTAGGCTTCTTTGGGTTTGGGTTTTGTTCCATTGTTTTTAGGATCTTCTTTTACTTCACGTAA
This sequence comes from Flavobacterium agrisoli, assembly GCF_016522065.1. Lineage (GTDB taxonomy): Bacteria > Bacteroidota > Bacteroidia > Flavobacteriales > Flavobacteriaceae > Flavobacterium > Flavobacterium agrisoli. Next base: position 461,640 of record NZ_JAEHFV010000002.1, read on the forward strand.
CATTTTACAAGTTGCCGTAAATTTCGCGCCAGGTTCAACCGAAAGTTTTCCTGTAATTACCTCTCCTTCAATGCGCGCGGTTTGTTTTACATTGAGTGTTTCTTCCACTTTTAATGTTCCCGCAAATTCGCCCTCTACATCAGCGTTTTGACAGCTAATATCTCCTTTTACTTTTCCTTTTTGTCCAATGACAATTTTTCCGCTCGAAGTAAAATTACCAATTAATTCACCATCTAGTCTAAAATCGGCCTGAGAAACAATATCGCCTGTAATTACGGTTCCTTCAACTATTCGATTTGTTTTTCCTAAAACATCTGTACTGGGTTTGGGCGATTTTTGAAACATGGCTAAGGGGTTTTTAAGGCTGTATAAGCGTCGATATTTTTTTTAATTTGAACAATGCTGTAATTGCTACTCGAAATTACGATGGGTTCTTGTTGAATTTTATATTTTTTATCTTCTTTTAACAATTTGGCCAAATCATACGCATAGGATTGCGATTTAATGGCATGAATAACACAAAATGCCGTTTCACCATTATATTGATCTACCGAAAAAGTCAATTTCATGTAATTTTCATCATTCAAGAATTTCTTGAATTTCGTTTCAATTTCTTTTACCGCCTTTTCATCCTTTGCTGGAATTTGATATAAAATTTTCCAGTTTTTTTCATCAACGGTCGTAAATTCCATTTTTTCTAAAACCGGAATTTGTTTGGCTAAAATATCTTGGGCATTTTTTCCTTCTTCGCTATTCGGATAATGAGTGGCCACTTCTTCTAGCCCACTTTTATAAGCGGCTAATCCTTTTGTTTTACCTAATGCATTGGCTTTCAACAATTCAAATTTCGAAGCAATTTCTTCTCCCGAATATTCACGAATCAAATCATCAATAGTATCTAACACAACGCTAAATTGTTCGGCTTCGTATAATTCGTAATACTTTTTATAAACCGCATCGGCACTATTCATATTGGTTTCGGCACTCGCTGTATTATTGATGATTTGCGCATAACGTGAATCGGGATACTGTGTTGTAATTTGGTTTTTAATTGATGACGCCCGACTCGGATTGGTAATTTGATATATTTTATACAAATTATATTCGGTAGGCAATACTAATTTTTCTTCGGGTTGAAAAACGAGCAACTGTTCTAACTTTTCGCTAGCCAAATCATATTCCTTGAAGTTTTCTTTATAAAGAAGTCCCAATTGGTAATACGCAAAATCACGGTCTTTTTTAAGACTGCTAATTTTTTCGGAATCTGTTGGCAATTGATCCGTGTAATAGGCAACGGTATATTTTGGCTCGATTACGATCGAATCCGAAGCTTGTTGTCTTTCTTTTGAATCGGCTTCTCCATCAGCAAGTGCTTGGTTAATGCTCGCTAATGAAGTGCGCCATTGCCCTTCGGCCGTACGATTACCGAAATTTTTCTTAAACTGTAATTTTCCGTAGGCTACCGTCGTCGGATTGTAAAAATAAAATACATTTTTAGCATCAGCACTGGTTGGTGGTCCAAAGGTAGAAAAGCCAGGAGGTGTAGGGGCTGCTGCTATATCATCGGGATTGCTTCGGGCTAAATTCTCTTGTTTTTCGGCATCTTCATCCGCTTTTTTTTGTTTTTCGGCATTCGCTGCTTGTAATTGGTCAATGTATTTTTGATAATAATTCGTCCGCTCTTCTGGCGAATAGGCTATCACTTTCAAAATACTATCGTTTTGTTGTGCAATAGCTTCGTATTTGATAACGTCGTCTAAATTCAGGCGCTTTTTCTCCAAATACACATACTCCCTGCTTTTAGGATTTAGTTTTACTAACGTACTGTCGTAATACTTTGCCGCGAGGGTATAATCGGTATTTTTGAAATACATGTTTCCAATATTGCGGTAATTGGATGCTACCAAATAGTTATCTGCTGATTTGGTTTGTAAAGAAGCGTTATAAAATTCTAAAGCAGATTGTTGGTCGGACGTTTTATCGAAAAAAACACCCATTTCATAATACAAAACATCTAAAAATGGTCGGTTTTCGCGATCATCGACTAATTTATTGTACCGTTCTACAAAAGCTTGTTTATCGCCATTTTCATAATCAAATAATTGGGCTTTTTTGGCGTAGGAATGAATGAGGTATTTGCGATCACCTTTTCGATTCATATCAATAACCGATTGGTAGTAGGCTAACGCGCTATCACGCTCGGATTTTGCTTGGAACAACTGTCCTAGAATAAAACGATAACGGGCTCTTTCGGGATTCTTTTTCGTGAATTTTTCAGCAATTTGTAAATTAACAATAGTGCTGTCGTTTTGTTGGATATTAAAAAAAGCTTCTGCCAACAAAGCGTGTGCATCGGCATATGCCTGAGGGTCTACTTTTACATCTTTTAAAATCTGATTGATGTTTTTAATTACAATCGCCTCATTTCCCAAACGCATATTGGTTTTTTCTCTCCAAATTCGTGCGGTATTAATGTTGCTGCTAGTAGGATATTTGTACAATATATAATTAAAAGCGTCTAAAGCGGGAATAAAACGTTCTTCGTAATAACGGGATTTTCCAAGCAACAAATAGGCCTCATCCATCTGGAAGTTTTTTTCTTTTCCTCCAATGTTCATCGAGTGTTTTTGAATGGCTTTGGTGGCTTTGGTTTCGGCCAATTCAAAGTCAGGATTTTTAACTCTAGCCTCTTCCGAAAATGGATCTTGAACCAACATTCGCTCCACCGGAAGTATTTCCCAAAAATTATCTGTTTCGGCCGAATTTACCGTTTGCATTCCTTTATCGAAAGCAATTTGACCATTATATAAAATGTTGTATTTGGTACTCAAAGCATGCGAATTTCGAGCCAAAAAAGTGTCCTTTTTGGTAGAACAAGCCATTATAACCAGCCCAACGACCGACAAAGAAACATATTTACAAACGTTGATTTTCAAGGGAAAACGATTTAATCAATAAACTTACAAAAACAGTTTTTAGTATAATGACCTGTAAAAATACATTTCTTTTCGAGATATCGAAATTTAAACCGCAAAAAACACTTCCAATTCTTGTAGGGTCTCAGTTGATGTTTGGATGTCTTTTACAATTTCGCCTTTATTTAAGGCCACAATTCTATCACAAACTTCTACGGTATGTTGCAAATCGTGACTCGAAACCAGAACCGTTACATCGGGATTTTCGGCTAATTTTTTGATTATTTTTTTTAACCGATTTACTGTGGTTGGATCTAAATTGGCAAAAGGTTCATCCAAAATAACTACTTCTGGCCGACCAATTAAAGTGGCAATAATACCGACTTTCTTTTGATTACCTTTGGATAAATCACGAAGGTATTTTTTATTATTTAAAATTTCGCCGTTGAAAAATTCTACATAATCGTTTAATAAAGCATCCACATCGGCTTTGTTTTGTCCGTGTAAATCGCCTATGAAATAAAAATATTCTTCGGGCGTTAAATAGCCAATTAAAAAGTTTTCATCCAAAAACGAACCTGTAAAGGATTTCCAACTTTCATCGGTATTTACCTGTACTCCATTATTGTTTACAAAGCCTGTTGTTGGTCGAATCAAATCGAGTAATAAGCTAAAAAAAGTGGTTTTTCCGGCTCCATTGTTACCCACCAAACCAAAACTCTGACCTTTTGGAATTTCTAAATTATCAATTTTTAAAACAATATTTCCGTTATATGATTTTGAAAGATTTTGTACCTGTATCATGGTGATTTGCGTTTTTTGAAAAAGATTATTTTTTTTGTTTGTAAGCGGCAATTGTCGAATATTTTTCTGTTTTGTATTTGCTTTCGATAAACGAAAATACCTTGTTGCGAAACACAAAACCGAGTATACCCGTTAAGGCTACTAATAGAAGTCCTAGGTTTTCGTTATTAAAATGCAATCCGACACCGTATAACAAAACAGGAACCAATAATTTAGGAATGGTAAGCAACATGGCGCTCATATTAAAGGCTTTTTTGTCTCCAAAAGCACCGTTGCTCGATGTTAAATCGATTGGCGTTTTGGTATACGCACCACCCAAAAGTACCAATTGCGAATTGATTCCAATATTATAAATGGCACCCACCACAATCATCAGGTAGTATTCCCATCCAAAAAAAATATAAAACGAGGCCAAAACGGTGCTAATTGCCGTTACAATTACAATCAACCACCATTTGGCATTTAAATAACCGCGATACGGAATGTTTTGCGTCATCATCAATTGGTAATAAGAACTGTCCCAACTCGGAACAAATTGACCAAAAACAAACAAAAACCCGCCCGAAACAAAAATCCCTGCAAAAACATGCATAACTTTAGGTTGATGCATTCCGGGCGAAAAAAAGATGAGCCCATAAAATAAAAACAAAACACTCATAAAAACGGTCGTTTTAGAACGTTTGTTTCGCATAATCAATTTGATATCGTTTTTTAAAAAAGTTCCAATTGTTCCAAATTGATTGAGCCAACTTAAATCTTGCGTTTTTGCTTGTTCTTGTTTCAAAGCCAAACCAGCATCTAAGTATAAATTTTGTTTGAAGAATCGAAAAGTAAAAACATACAAAACAGAAACGATAACCAAAGGAATGCAAATCCAAATCGGGTTTTCATAAAACTGCTGAAAAAAAGTGCCTGTATAATCGGTTATATCAAAAATATCGTAGTACTGCAATCCGGCAAAAACGGTAACAATTACAAAAAAAACAGCAAATAATTTATCGATGTTGTTGAGAATCAAATTCAGAAAATTATTGGCATAAATAAAACAGAACATCGCCAAAGTCCAAGCCAAAACACCAATAACATCATACCCCTCTAGCAATAATACGACCGAAAAAGGCAAAAAGAAAAAAGCATGAATCCAATTAAAAAAGGATAAAAAAGTTTTCCAAAGCGAAAAATGCACAATGGTGTTTTTTTGAATATTCATCACCAACAACGGCTTGATATTGACTACAGGAATAGCTTGAAAAATAAGTCGAAACACCAAATCGGCAAACAAATAATAAAACAAAAATTTATTGACAGTGACCAAAGGTTCTAAATTCATTTTTTTAAGCACATAAAAGGCGCCTACACCCATAGCCAAAAAAATAAGGGTAAAATAAATTACTAAAAAGGCCATTAAAATTTTTAAAGCCAAATTGGTTCCAAAGGAAGCCGATCGTAAAAACGATTTCCATTCGAGGTAAATAAATTTGAAAAACATAGTTAACGTTTTGGTTTTTAAATTGGTTGCTAAATGTAAGAAAATATTACATCAAAATTAAAATATTCCCAATTCATACTTAATTTTAGTGGTTGTTACTTATTTTTGCACAAAAATTTGCCTTATGCCGTCATTTAGAAAACTAATCATAAAAGAAATAAAACGCGAAACACCAGCCGCTGTTTCCATCCTTTTTAATGTTCCTGCCGAATTTAAAAACGAATATAAATTTACGGCAGGACAATATGTAAATTTAAAATTAACACTTGATAATCAAGAGATTAGACGCGCTTATTCTATTTGTTCGGCTCCAGAAAGTGATGAATTGCGCATTGCGGTAAAAGCGGTTAAAAACGGATTATTTTCGCAATTTGCCAATACGCAGCTAAAAGAAGGTGCCGTTTTAGAAGTAGGTGAACCCGAAGGTAAATTTACCTTTGAACCCGATTCTGATAGACAAAAAAATTATGCCGCTTTTGTGGGTGGTAGCGGAATTACGCCCGTAATGGCAATCATAAAATCGGTTTTAAAAAGCGAGCCACAAAGTAGTTTTGTTTTGGTTTACAACAACAAAACCGTGGAAGACACGATATTTTATCAAGAACTTCACGATTTACAATTGCAATATGTAGGACGTTTGTTCGTGCATTATGTTTTCAGTCAGGCCAAAGTAGAAAATGCGCTTTTTGGCCGAATTGAAAAATCGACGGTTAATTATGTGCTCAATAACAAACATGCTGCCTTAGAGTTTGATAAATTCTATTTGTGTGGTCCCGAAGAAATGATTACTACGGTAACCGGAATTTTAAAAGAAAAAAATGTAAAAGATTCGGCCATTAAGTTTGAACTTTTTACCTCTTCAGCACAGGAAAATGAAGCCGCTGCCAATCATGAAGGTCATACCAAAATTACGGTTTTAGTCGATGATGAAGAAGTCACCTTCGAAATGTCGCAAAAACAAACCATTTTAGATGCAGCACTCAAACAAGGCGTAGATGCCCCGTATTCTTGCCAAGGAGGTATTTGCAGCAGTTGCCTTTGTCGCATTACCCAAGGAACTGCCGAAATGGTTAAAAATTCTATTTTAACCGATAGCGAAATCGCCGAAGGATTAGTTTTAAGCTGCCAAGCTCATCCTACCTCAGATGTTATTTTTGTTGATTTTGATGATGTGTAAAACCATCTTGCTATAAAACTTAAAAATCCAATCTTTTACAACAGCGATTGGATTTTTTGTATAACTAAATTTGGAAGAATCGTTCGCATAGCATCATCATAACCCGCCACTTTTTTGTTTCCATAAACCGAAGTTGGTAGTAAAGGATATTTTTCTCGATCAGAAACTAATGCATTTTCCATTGATTGATTAAACGGTAAAAATCCAGCATAAGGATGCGTGGCTCCCCAAAGTGTGACTACTTTTACACCCAGCATAGCAGCAAGATGTGCATTGCCAGAATCCATTGAAAGCATAACATCCAAATTACTTATTAACTGTAATTCTTGTTCCAACTTGATTTTTCCAGCCACCGAAAAGACATTTTCAAAAGGTTTTGCCCAGGATGCTAACAGTTCGCTTTCTTTTTTTCCACCGCCAAATAAAAAGATTTTGCAATCCTCCGCAGCCAATCCAACCAAAACCTCTTGCATCAAATCGTGCGGATATACCTTTGAATCGTATTGTGCAAAAGGAGCAATGCCTATCCATTTTTCTGTTTTTAAGCCCGTAATTGCCAGAATTTCATCGGTTAAATCGGATTTTTCAGGAAAAATGGGATTTTGCAAATCAATAGGAAAACCCAACTCTTCCAACACCTTTTGATGTCTGGAAAACATGCTGGGTTGTGGTTTGAAAACCTTGTTTTCAGCTCGAGTAAGTTCTTTTTTACCCTGTCGTCCTTTATCAACAAAAGCAACTTTTTTGCCACTCAACGCAAATAAATTTCGGACTATTTTAGAGCGCAATACGTTGTGTAAATCGGCAAAAGCATCAATTTGAAATACTTTTAAATCACGGTATAATCGATACAAACCCAGCAACCCTTTGTGCCTTTTTTTTTCATCAAAAGCAAAAAAAGTAAGATGGGGTATTCCGTTAAAAAAAGGTTTAAAAAAAGGTCTAGAAATTACCACTAAATTCACATTGGGATATTGTGTTACTAACGCCCTTAAAACAGGAACCGTCATGGCAACATCTCCCATTGCAGAGAGTCGCATGACGGCAATATTTGTAGTTTTTTTAGACAATTGACTGAAAATCGAAGCTAAAATTATTTTTTGTTTTGATACAAAACCGGATTCAAATCATCGTCGTTGTACATTTTCATTTGTTTGTACACTTTCATGAATTTATCTCCGTTTTCGATGTCGGTTAACAATTCTTCAATAGCGGTAGACAAATCCGAACGTTGCTCCAATAAAATATTTAATTTCTCTTGGCATTTATCTTTGTGAGCTGCCGATGCATCGGTGCGATTCACTTCTTCTTGCATGTGATAAATTTTTAGCGCCAAAATAGACAATCGATCAAAAGCCCAAGCCGGACTTTCGGAGTTGATTTTGGCATTGGCTTTGGGTACAATATGACTGTATTTTTGCAAAAAATAACTATCAATATACTCTACCATATCAGTGCGTTCTTGGTTAGAAGCATCTATTCTTCGTTTTAAAGTAAGCGCTGCAACCGGATCAATTTGCGGATCACGAATAATATCTTCAAAATGCCATTGAACCGTATCAATCCAATTTTTTAAGTACAACAAATGCTCAAATTTATCTTTTGGATAAGGATTGTTGATGGGTTGATCTACGTTATCAAATTGATGATAATCTTGGATACTTTGCTCAAAAACAGAATAAGCTAATTTAGAAAACATGATTTTTTATTTAATTAGAGTTACAAAGATACTTTTTATACATTTATACTTCTAAAAAATTTGGTAAAGTTTAAATAAACTCAGCTTCTAGCGCATTGCATACAGCTTATGAAAATTCATTATTTATCTGAAAACAATAGTGTGTTAAATCATTTTTTAGCGCAAATACGAAATACTAGCGTTCAAAATGACAGCATGCGTTTTAGACGAAATATCGAACGCATTGGCGAAGTTATGGCTTACGAAATCAGCAAAAAACTGCAATACAAATCCGTTCAAATTCAAACACCGCTCGGCATCAAAGAAACTACCGAAATTGCAAATAAATTGGTACTTTGCTCCATTTTAAGAGCGGGTTTGCCCCTACACACGGGATTTTTAAATTATTTTGATTCGGCCGAAAATAGTTTTGTATCTGCTAGCCGACACCATCCCAACGGCGATGCCGAATTTGAAATTTTGGTTGAGTACCAAGCTTTGAATGCTTTAACAGACAAAACCCTTTTGTTAGTGGACCCCATGTTGGCCACGGGACATTCGTTAGTCGCTGTTTTTAACAAATTGATGCAGAATGCCAACCCTACCGAAATTCATATTGCTGTTGTGATTGCCGCACCCGAAGGAATTGCTTATTTACAAGAACAATTGCCCGACAATTGTCAGCTTTGGGTGGGTGCTTTAGATAGTCATTTAAACGAGAAAAAATACATTGTCCCTGGTTTAGGAGATGCTGGCGACTTGGCGTACGGAACGAAATTATAACTGCGCAAAAAAGACCACTACGCTACATAAAATCAACACGGCAAACGTCAATTCGTTGTTAATTTTATGCTGTACAAATTCAATGTGACTTGTTGCCATAATAGCTAATGGCGCTACGGTAAAAACCAATAAATCGTTGCTTTTATTTGGCGAAATGAGATAAACCAAAACTGCAATAAAAAAATAGGCCAAGACTTTTTTGTACGAAGCATGCAGCAACAACGGTCTTTTGGACAAGGTCGTTAACATCGACAATACAAAAAACAGGGTTACGGTAAAATAAATAGAAAGCGCCCAATTTTGGGCATTATTGGTGAAATAGGAAATGCGAAAATAAACTAAAGCTCTATTTTGATAAAAAGAAAGAATATCAATATTGAAAATTAAAGCTGCTACCAAAAAAAGAGTTCCGACGGTAAAAAAAGCGATAAGTGGCAAAATCCAATTACGATAATCGCCCGAAACGTGAAAAATAATGGAAATAAAAACCAATACTAAAAACAAAATACACCAAAATTGGAACAACGAAGCCACTAAAATCCACAACGAAGCATCAAATATTTTTTCTTTGGCCGATTTTAAGGATTGCAAAGACAACAAACGTCGCAAGGCCAATAATAGAAAAAAATTGGCTAAAATAATATTCGGTTTACTAAACGAATCGGGAAAAAAAAGCAAGAGTAAAAAATTAAAAAACAACACGTAAGTATTGTCTTTACTGAGTCCGTTTTTTTTTGTAATGAAATTGGTTAACAAAAAAGAACCAAAAATAAGCAATAATAATCCGATCTTTTCTGCGATGCCAAACACCGAACCAAACCAAGAAAGATCTTGAAATTGGTAGATAAAAAAGAACAACAACATCAAAATTATGATTAAGGAATAATTTAATGGTGTAGATTTTTTAAAAATGCTTGTAATCATACGGATATTTTATACTTTTGTGACTGTAAATATAATACTTGTTTAAAAAACGAAACTAACTTGTTGGAAAAAGATTCACAATCGACTTCAATTCGTTATAAAACAATAAATAACATAATAATAGTATAAGTTATGAAAGCTTTTTTTGAAGGAATACAATCTCTTTTTGTAGATTTTTTATTTGCTCCACTTGATTTTTTACGTTCTTTAGAACTTCAAACTTGGTTTGGTGCCAATACCATTAACTGGATTTTTATGATTATCTGCGCCTGTGCGATCGTATATTGGATCAAACAATTGCGTATTTTTGATGATGCCGGTACCGAAAACCAAGATACAACAGCACACTCATTTTTGAAATAATTTTTTCAGAATTCAAAATACAAAAAAGTCCTAATCATTTGATTGGGACTTTTTTTTGAATGAAATTGTTTTAATTACTAATTTTATAAAACATTATTAATTCAAAAAATAAACAATAATGATTGCTTTAAAAGAACTTTATCAAATTGCAGAAAAAGAAATATCAGATATACTACCTGATTCTTTTATTGATTTTAGATTAGAACAAGCTGAATACAATGAAAACGATGATATTTGGGAAATAGTTGTTTCTTATCTAACAGAAAACAACAATAAAGGAACATCCCCTTTTTCGCAATTATCACAAAATTTTCCTTATGAAAGAATTTATAAAAAACTAAAAATAACAGATAAAAAAGAATTTAAGGGTTTTTACATGTATACTCCATAAATTATGATTTTATTTGATACCAATGCATTAGTTGTTCTAATTGTCGGTTTAATTGACGAAAACTTAATAGAAAAGCATAAACGAACGTCGCTTTACACTAAAAATGACTTCTATAATTTAATAAAAGTCATTGAAAATATAGAAAATCTAATAGTACTTCCAAATATTTGGACGGAAGTAGATAATTTATTAAACAATTTTTCAGGAAATAATAAATATCATTATATCAATAATTTAAAACAATTGATAGAAAAAACAACTGAAAATTATTTATCAACCTCTCAATCTATAAATTCTGAATATTTTTCAGAAATTGGCATTACTGATTCGCTTATTTTACAATTGGCCGAAAAATGTAATTTTATTATAACTTCTGACACGAAACTATCTGATTATGCAAATGCCAATGGCATTAAAGTATATGATATGATAAAAAGAAGAAATCAAGATTTTAAATAAAAAAAGCCGCTCGAAAGCAGCTTTTCCTTTTATAAATCGTTTCCAATATCACGTCGGAAATACATTTTTTCAAATTCGAATTTGGAAATATTAGCGTAGGATTGTTGTACTGCTGCTTTAAAATCATTTCCAAAAGAAGTTACTGCAATAACACGACCACCGTTAGTAACCACTTGATTGTCTTTTAAAGTAGTACCCGCATGAAACACAATGGATTCTGAAATCGTTTCTAGTCCAGAAATCACTTTCCCTTTTTCATAATCTTCGGGGTAACCACCCGAAACAACCATCACCGTAGTAGCACTTCGTGGATCAATTTTCAATTCAAACTGGTCTAACTCTTGTTTGGCTACTGCTTGAAACAAGGCTACTAAATCCGATTCTAAACGCGGAATGACCACTTCGGTTTCTGGATCACCCATTCGCACATTGTATTCAATCACCAATGGCTCATTATTTACTTTTATCAATCCGATAAAAACAAATCCTTTATAATCAATTCCGTCTTTTACAAAACCGTCTATAGTAGGTTTTACAATTCGGGTTTCGATTTTTTCCATAAATTCAGCATCGGCAAAAGGCACAGGCGACACAGCTCCCATTCCGCCTGTATTCAAACCGGTATCTCCTTCGCCAATTCGCTTGTAATCCTTAGCCATCGGTAAAATTTTGTAACTTTTCCCGTCGGTTAAAACAAAACAGCTCAACTCAATTCCATCTAAAAATTCTTCAATTACCACTTTGGCACTGGCTTCTCCAAATTTTTGATTCACCAACATATTTCGTAATTCGGTTTTGGCTTCTTCTAAATCCTGAATAATTAAAACGCCTTTTCCGGCAGCCAAACCATCTGCTTTTAATACATAAGGTGGTTGCAACGTTTCTAAAAAAGCACAACCATTTTCTACCGTTTCGGCAGTAAAACTATCGTATGCTGCAGTAGGAACGTTATGACGCATCATAAATTCTTTAGCAAATTCTTTACTTCCTTCAAGCGTGGCGCCCAATTTAGAAGGACCGATCACAGGAATATGTTGTAAACTTTCGTCGTTTTTAAAATAATCGTACACGCCTTTTACTAATGGATCTTCGGGTCCCACTACTACCATGTCTACTTTTTCTTGAAGTACAAAGGTTTTCAAAGCCTCAAAATCGGTTGGACTAATATTTACATTCTGTGCAATGGCAGCTGTTCCGGCATTTCCAGGTGCAACAAAAAGTTTTTCGCATAAGGCACTTTGTGTCATTTTCCAGGCAAAAGCATGCTCTCTACCTCCAGAACCTAATAATAAAATTGTCATGTTTTCGATATATTTAATTGTTTTTCGGTCTTTTAAAAGACGGTACAAAAATAATTTCTTTTAGGCGTAAAAAATAATTTAATATTAAAAACTTGCTTCGGGTAGTGGTAAAATCGGCTTGTTATTTTATTTTTGACTAAAATGTAACGGTATGTTTGCTCTTTTTGATGTTTCCTTGCAACTCAACGGTTTTCCGATAAATAAGGCAAAATCTGAACTGCAACATATTTTAAATTTATCCGAGCCGGATTATCTTTCTTTTTTAGATCGAAAAAAAAAGAAAATCGTTGCTTTTCATTTTCAAAATAATCCTTTTTACAAAAAAGTACTCGGCGAAACGGTTCCCGAAAATTGGCAAGAGTTACCCGTTTTAAGCAAATCCGACTTACAACAGCCTTTACTAAATCGGTTATCAAAAGGGTTTACAAAGCAAAATTGCTTTGTTAATAAAACTTCTGGTTCTAGCGGAACGCCTTTTATTTTTGCCAAAGACAAATACAGTCATGCGTTAACTTGGGCATCAAATATGTTGCGTTTTGGCTGGCACGGAATCGATTTTAATCATTCCTATCAAGCTCGTTTTTACGGAATGCCACGGGATTCTATCGGTTACCAAAAAGAACGTTTGAAAGACTTTTTATCGCATCGGTATCGATTTCCTGTTTTTGACTTATCAGATACAATTTTAGAAGGATTTTTAGATAAATTTAGAACCCAAAAATTCGACTACATTAACGGTTATACTTCTTCAATTGTTTTATTTGCCAAATTTTTACAGCAAAAAAACATCGTTTTAAAATCCATTTGTCCTACTTTAAAAGTTTGCATCGTCACTTCTGAAATGTTGTTTGAAAACGATAGAATATTGTTAGAAAATCAATTGGGAATTCCGATTGTGAACGAATATGGCGCATCGGAGTTGGATTTGATTGCTTTTGAAAATCCGCAAGGCGAATGGCAGGTGAATGCGGAAACACTTTTTGTTGAAATTCTAGACGAAAACAACCAAGCCGTTCCGTATGGAATGCAGGGAAAAGTGGTGATTACTTCGTTATTTAACACCGCACATCCGTTTATTCGATACGAAATTGGTGATATTGGAATCTTAGACGAAAAAAGCACGCCTCAAAAACCCATTCTAAAAAAACTAATCGGACGAACCAATGATTTTGCCCTTTTACCCAGCGGTAAAAAAGCGCCCGGATTAACATTTTATTACATAACAAAAAGCATTATCGAAGACAATGGTAATGTGAAAGAATTTGTCATCAAACAAACCAAAATCAATACTTTTGAGGTTGATTATGTGAGCGAAATAGAATTGAATTTGACACAAATTCAGAAAATTGAAGCCGCAATTGCCTTATATTTGGAAAAAGGATTGATTTTTACATTCGTTAGAAAAGAAAAACTGGAACGAAGCAAAAGCGGCAAATTGAAACAATTCGTTTCGTTAATAAAAGAAAAAGCAGAATGAAAATCACCTTAGTCACAGGCGCAAGACCTAATTTTATCAAAATCGCACCCATCATCAAAGCGATTGAAAAAAAGCAAAACGAAGGGGCTACTATTTCTTATCGTTTAGTGCATACGGGACAACATTATGATAAAAACTTAAGCGATACTTTTTTTGAAGAATTAAATATTCCGAAACCTAATTCAAATTTAGAAGTAAAAAGCGGTTCACAAGCAGAACAAACTGGGGCTATTATGATTGCTTTTGAAAAAGAATTACAACAAAATCCTTGTGATTTGGTTTTAGTCGTTGGCGATGTCAATTCGACAATGGCTTGTGCGATTGTAGCCAAAAAACAAAACATAAAAGTCGCTCACGTCGAAGCTGGAATACGGTCTGGCGATATGACAATGCCAGAAGAAATCAACCGAATTGTTACTGATAGCATTACCGATTATTTCTTTACAACCTCAACTTTAGCTTCCGAAAATTTATTGAAATATGGCGTTGATCCAGCCAATATTCATTTTGTTGGTAATGTAATGATAGATACTTTATACCAAAATTTAGATCGAATTTTTGAACCGATTTTTTGGAATGAATTTGAATTAGAAACTAGAAATTACATCATACTTACCTTGCATCGCCCATCGAACGTGGATCAAGAACAATCCTTAATTAAATTGCTTCAAGGAATCGACAAAATGGCTGACGGTAAAAAAGTAATTTTCCCAATTCATCCTAGAACGAAAGCTATTTTAGGTGAAACGAATTTAGAACTGAAAAACATCCTTTTTGTAGAGCCACAAGGGTATTTAAACTTTATGTACCTCATCAAAAATAGTTTTGCTGTGATTACGGATTCTGGAGGAATTTCGGAAGAAACTACTGTTATGGGAATTCCGTGTTTTACGATGCGAAACAATACAGAAAGACCCGAAACACAAAGCATTGGAACCAATACTTTGGTAGGAACTTCAATAGAAAATTTAGAAAAATTATTTGGAGAATTCCTTAAAAATGGAAAACGAAAAGCTGGAATTCCTGAACTTTGGGACGGAAAAGCTTCAGAACGAATTATTGATATTCTACTTCAAAAATAAAAGATTAAACACGAATTTCACAAATTTACACGAACTTATAATAGCCTAAAATTTTACCAATTCGTGTCAAAAAACACACAAACAAATTCAGTTTAACGAGTTCAAAATAATGGAAGAAATCCTCATCATATCGAATTATTATCCGCCTGAAAAAGGAGCTGCCGCTAATAGAATTGAGCAATTGGCCCAGAAATTACATCAAAATAATTACAAAGTTTCTGTGCTTTGTCCGTTGGGAAATTATCCAAAAGGAGAGTTATTTCCGGAATACAAAGGCAAGTTTTCAGTAACCGAAACTCTTCAAAATATTACAGTAAAACGCCTTTGGATTTATCCAAGTGTCAGCAAAAACATCTTCAAAAGAACACTTTCGGTTTTGTCGTTTTCTTCTGTTTTGTTTTTCTATTTATTGTGCAAAAAAACACCGCATAAAGTTGTCGTTCAATCGCCTCCTTTATTGCTATCATTTGTATCGGTTTTGGTTATTTCGCTAATGCGTAAAAAAATAATTTTGAATGTTTCGGATTTGTGGCCTTTGGCGGCAGTTGAATTAAATGCTTTGAAAAAAGACAGTTTATCACACAAAGTGTCATTGTTTTTTGAACGATCTATTTATTCGAAAGCCACATTAATCTTCGGTCAATCGAACGAAATTATAACTCACATTCATTCTATTTTTCCAAAAAAAGAATGTCATTTGTACCGCAATTTTCCCGAACATCAAACCACTGGAATGTATTTTACATCGAATGTAAATGAACCTATTAAACTATTTTATGCAGGATTATTGGGTGTAGCACAAGGTGTTTTTGAATTGTGTAAAAATATCGAATTACAAAATCTAAATATCGAATTACATATTTTTGGAGACGGAGCAGAGAAATCACAAATCGAGAATTTGATTAAGCAAAATCCAGAGAAAAAAATCTTCTTTCACGGAATGTTAGAGCGAAATATTCTACACGAAAAGCTTCAATCTTTTGATATTGCACTTGTGCCTCTTAAAACAAGAATTTATGGTTCTGTGCCTTCTAAAATATTTGAATATGGTGCTTTGGGATTCCCTGTTCTTTATTTTAGCGGCGGTGAAGGCGAAATTATTGTAAAAGAAAATAATTTAGGGTGGATTGCCCAAGTTGGTAATTTTGAAAGTTTAAATAACGCTTTGATTGAAATATCAAAAACAGGAAAAGAAACAATACAAATAATGAAGCAAAAAGTTTTTGATACTGCTAAAAAACGGTTTAATCTTGATTTTCAAATTAAATATTTAATTAATAAAAAAACATTCTAATACGCTTTATCATCTCCTTTGATGATGTTGAATATTGTGGTCAAAATTATTTCTATATCCAACAAAATAGACCAATTTTCCATATAGAAAATATCATATTTGTATCGGTTGATAATATCCGAATCTTTTTCGACAGCCCCTCTATAACCACGGGTTTGCGCCAGTCCTGTTATACCCGGTTTGATAAAATGCCTAATCATAAAATTATTAACCTTTAAAGCATATTGTTCGGTATAAAGCAACATATGCGGTCGGGGTCCCACTACCGACATATCACCTCTTAAAACATTATAAAACTGAGGCAACTCATCAAGACTGGTTTTCCGCAAAAATTTACCAACTTTGGTAATCCTAACATCATTTTTAGAAACAGGATTATAAGCATCTTGCTCTACTAGTTGCATAGATCTAAATTTATAACATTCAAATACATGTTTGCCTAAGCCATTTCTTTTATGTTTGTAAAAAACAGGACCTGGAGACTCTAATATTATTAATAAAGCTAAAAGGGGTGTTAACCAACTTAAAATAAAAACGAGTACTAATAACGAAAAAACAATATCAAAAAACCGCTTTGCAATTTGGTTATTCTTTTCATCTAAACGAATATCACGTAAAGCTAA
Organism: Flavobacterium agrisoli; assembly: GCF_016522065.1. GTDB lineage: Bacteria > Bacteroidota > Bacteroidia > Flavobacteriales > Flavobacteriaceae > Flavobacterium > Flavobacterium agrisoli. Next base: position 478,400 of record NZ_JAEHFV010000002.1, read on the forward strand.
GATGGGTAAATAACCGTAATATTGAAATGCAAAATTGCCGCTTAAAATTTGGCTCTCATCCGGAATAAACTTTAAAGTTTTAAAATGTGTATTGGCAAAATTAACCAAACGTTCCATTTGAGTTTCATTCAAATCGCACATGGCACAATATATCTCATCAGTATCGTGAATTGATACATAATCAAGTGCTTCTTGCAGTTGTAAATCGTTATTCTTTTCAAGCGAAAAAGACTGACATACTTTATAACCGTATTCTAAATTTTCAGTAAAAAAAGAATGAAGTGGCGCTACTTTTTTGGCGTTTCCAATTAAAACAACACTTCTCAAATTACCACCAAAAAGCAAGCGGTATTCTTTTAAAAAATAAAAAATAAAAAGTTTGAGACTTATAACAGTAAAAAAAACACTAGCCATATAACAAAAAACGGTCATATAACTTGTCGTTTCTGTAAATAAATAAACTAGCGCTAAACAAGCAACACCAAAAAGTAAAAATTGCTTGGCCGAACAATTTAAAATGCTAATGACCTTTGTATACCGATACACCTCATAAAAGCCTAAATGAAGCGCAATTACAATCCAACAAAAACTTAACGTAAGATACAGTTGTATTTGGTAATCGGGAAAAATAATAAAATTAATACCAAAAAGACAAAGTATTACAATATCAGCTACATAGGAAAATGGACGAATATATCCGGAGTATGTTCCTGCCTTAGTATGCATTGCGTATTGTTTATATTGGTTTTGATATGAAAAAAATCAAAATTGAGCTCCTTTTCAAAATGCCGAAATATACAGTATTTATAAAAATATAATCCCCTTTTTTAGTTATAAAATGAAACGAATGCGCTCTAAAAAGTTAATTTATTAAAAATTAATACTTTTTGAAACAGGATAATGATGAATCGTTGAAGTCACTATTTAATATAATCAGAAAAATCTTTATGCTCTTCTTTCAACAACTCTTCCTTTGATAAGGATTTAAAATATTCATAAGTAATTTTCATTCCTTCGCTTCTGGAAACTTTGGGTTCCCAACCCAAAATTTCTTTTGCTTTGGTAATATCGGGTTGTCGCTGTAAAGGATCGTTAACAGGCAACGGATGGTAAACCACTTTTTGATTGGTTGCGGTTAATTTAATAATCTCTTCGGCAAAATCTTTAATGGTAATTTCGTCTGGATTTCCAATGTTTACAGGATACACATAATCCGAATGCAACAATCTGAAAATTCCTTCCACTTGATCATCTACATAACAAAACGAACGTGTTTGCATACCGTCACCAAAAATGGTCAAATCTTCTCCACGTAACGCTTGTCCAATAAAAGCAGGGATTACGCGCCCGTCATTCAGTCTCATCCTTGGTCCGTAGGTATTAAAAATACGAACAATTCGGGTTTCAACTCCATGAAAAGTATGATATGCCATAGTGATAGATTCTTGAAAACGCTTCGCTTCATCGTAAACGCCTCGAGGTCCAATTGTGTTGACATTACCGTAATATTCTTCCGTTTGAGGATGTACCAAAGGATCTCCGTATACTTCTGAAGTTGAAGCAATCAAAATTCGTGCATTTTTTACCCGTGCCAAACCTAACAAATTATGTGTTCCTAACGATCCAACCTTTAACGTTTGAATCGGAATTTTTAAATAATCGATTGGGCTGGCTGGAGAAGCAAAATGTAAAATATAATCCAACTCTCCCGGTACATGTACAAACTTAGAAATATCGTGATGGTAAAACTCAAAATGCTCTAGTTTAAACAGATGCTCAATGTTTTTTAAATCGCCGGTAATCAAATTATCCATCCCAATAACATGATAGCCTTCTTGAACAAACCGATCGCATAAATGAGATCCTAAAAAACCAGCAGCACCGGTAATAAGTATTTTTTTCATAATATTCGTTTGGATAATTTTTTATTTATCCCATTTAATGGGTTAGTTGGAACCATTTAAAATTTGCTCTAATATTTTAATGGTTATCAAATAAGTAGGTTTTACCCCAGTTGTTCCTAAACCACCAGAAGCTAAGGTGCTTCCTGTTTCTAACGGATTATCCGAGGCGTAGTACGCATATCGAACTTTAACATTGTTCGGAATGCTTTTTCTGATTTTAGAAGCTGATTGAATCGCTTTTTGATAATACGATCCTTCCATTTCTAAACCGATTACACCCCAAGTGGACTGATGAAAAAACTTAAGCAATTCTCGATTTTGAAGCGACGTTCCTAAAACAGTTACCATCGCACCTTCGTATACGTCGATCCCGTTGCCTTCTAACATAGCACCCGTAAGCTCGTTTTCAAAAAAGTAATTATCGGCCGTCCCTTCGTTTATATGCGCTGTCGGAATCATAATATCTCCTTTTCCTCCTTCTAAAATTCCTGCTTTTCCCATAATCGAAACCGATTGTACATTAAGCAACGTATCTTTTTTGTAGGGTTTTAAAAGCTCATCGACCGTTTCATAAGCTTGCTCTCCAAAAGCATAATCCATTACAATAATTACTGGTTGTGGTTCTTTTACTTTAGCTTTTGGAAAAGCCGTTAGACTCCAATCAATTTTAGCAGTATCAAAAATTTGCACATCGATATTCGTCCCCGAAGTGTCGGGTAAAAAAATCATTCCGTTTTTTTCGGCCAAAGTTGCTACTTGTTTTCGAATATCATTTGCACCCGATTTGCTTAATTCTTCATAAATAACAAAATCGGCTTTGCCTTTAAATTTTGATTTTAACAAAGGCGTTGCAAAAAGCGAATTCATAACACTGTGCATATTGGCACTAATAACATGAATAGGACGGTCTAAAAGTTGTTGTTCTTTCAGGACTTCTTTGATATTCGTAGCCCAAATTTCTCCGTGAATATGATGTCCCAAACGTTCTCTCAAAATCGGACTAAACGTAATGGTTCGTTTGTTGTTTTCTAAAACCTCTTCAATGGCTAACTTTCCTAGCCAATAAATAACATGCAAAAAGCGATCTGGATTTTTTTCTGAGGCAAATGCATCGTAAATATCCAATATTTCTTCGAAAGCACGACCTAACACATTAGCAACATGCGAAATAGCAATTTCTTTATCAACCAGCGAGAGTTTTTTGGTTTGTTGCACGGCCGCTTCTAATTTTAACCAATCGCGCGATAATTCGCCCGAATCATCTAATAAAACACGGTTTTTAATTTTATGCGATTCGATAAAAATAAACGTCAAATGCGTTAAAATATCATAAATATCCGATCTTCCTCGGGTAATCTCCACATTCATTTGTTCAGCATCAATGCGGTAACAATTACGTTTTCTTTTGGGTGGAACAATGGCTTCAAAATGCGATTTAGAATAACCTTCATCCGAAGTTAAATTAATAAATCGGCATTGCTCAATTCCGATTGGTAAACGTTCAATCACGTACAGCAATCCGTTTAATTCTACTTTTTCATCGCCTATAAATCCGTAAATTTCTGGACGTAAAGCCAATAAGGCTTCTCGTAAAGTATCGCCAGAAACACCCATTGGTTTGTAAAAACCACGATTAAATAAATGGCGCATTGTAATGTACATTTTTTCAATTGCTGCCGATGATTCTTGCGCTCTAGTGCGGTATATGTGTTTGGTTTCTGCCATATTTTTTTAATTTTAAAACAAAAGAAAGATACTAACTTTCGGTATTTGTAAAGCGAATTTAGTAAAATACATTGGTTAAATTTGGATTAAGAATAACCTCTTTTTTAGAGTATTTGTAGTTTATCCGCAATCTCGCGGTGATTGGCTAATCGCGGAATTTTATTTTGTCCGCCCAATTTCCCGATGGATTTCATATAATCCTGAAAACCGTTTTTTACCACTTTGCTAATGACTACTTTTCGTAAAATATTACCGGTGATTAAATCGTCATAATAAATATTTTGTTGGCGCATGGCATCGTCAATTTTTTGAGAAAATTGCTCTAAATCTGCTGGTTCGTTTTCAAATTCAATCAACCATTCGTGATAAGGCAAACCCGAAATAGGATTAATTTGCGGCGCCACGGTAAACTCATTAATGCGAACATCGGTTCCGTCCATAGCTAGTTTCATGGCATTCTCCACTTCGTTACCAATAACATGCTCTCCAAAAGCCGAAATAAAATGTTTGATGCGTCCCGAAACAATAATTCGGTGGGGTTTTAAAGATGTAAACTGAACGGTATCGCCAATATTATAACCCCAAAGACCGGCATTGGTGGAAATGATCATGGCATAATTAACACCAAGTGCTACCTCGCCCACCCCAATTCTTTCGGGATTTTCTTCAAAAAACGAATCGGCTTTGATGAATTCATAAAAAATACCCGAATTCAATAAAAGCAACATTCCTTTTTCGGTTTGGGTATCTTGATACGCAAAAAATCCTTCAGAGGCAGGAAACACCTCAACGCTGTCCATTTTTCGTCCGATTAAATTTTCAAACTTGGCTCGGTAGGGTTCAAAATTAACGCCGCCATAAATGAAAAGCTGAAAATTTTTGAAAATTTCGGCTATTTTTTTGCCACCACTGTTTTGCTGCAAGCGTTCAAAATACATTTGTACCCAGGACGGAATTCCCGAAATTAACGTCATGTTTTGATCAATCGTTTCGGCTACAATAGTGTCAATTTTTGTTTCCCAATCTTCAATGCAATTGGTTTCCCAAGATGGCAACCGGTTTTGTTGCAAATATTGTGGTACAAAATGCGCTGCAATGCCCGACAAACGACCGAATTTAATTCCGTTTTTCTCGGTCAAAATCGGACTTCCTTGTAAAAAAATCATTTTACCATCCACAAAATCAGCATTTCCGGTTTCGTGTATGTAATGCAAAATGGCATTTCGTGACGCTTCGATGTGAAACGGCATCGACTCCTTGGTTAGCGGAATGTATTTGGCTCCCGAAGTTGTTCCGGACGTTTTGGCAAAATAAAGTGGTTTTCCTTTCCAGAGAATGTCTTTTTCTCCCAAACGAATTTTTTCGATATAGGATTTAAAATCTTCATAATCCCGAATGGGAACTTGTTTTCTAAAATCTTCGACTGATTTGATTTGATCAAAATAATGGTCTTTACCAAATTCGGTGTTTGTAGCACTTCGGATTAAACTTTGAAAAACCTGTGCTTGCGTTTCCTCGGGTTTCATAGCCCAAGCACGTGTTTGAAAGTAAATTTTATAGGCAAATAATTTGGCTGCAGTTGATTTTATAGACATGCTATTTTTTTGTTTTTTTGGTCTTGCTTTTTGTAGTTGCCGCTTCTTCTTTCGAAACGTTTTCTCGCAAATTCATTTCAGCTTGTGTTGCTTTCATTTCTTCTAACGGAATGTTTTCTTCGGCACTTGCCAAAATAGAATCTTTATTGAAAGACGCATATTCTAATTCGCCTTTTAAAACTTTTTGGATCGATCTTAAATACACTTCATTTTGATGTAAAAGTGTTTGCAACGAATCGGATTTTAAAGCCAATTGGGTGGCATTTTTTTTCAATTCGGTCGAAGAATATCCCGGAATATATTCGCGTAACGGACTAAAAGCAATAATAAATGTGGTAATTAAAATTAAAAATATGGCTCCGAGCGTTAGCGTTACAAAAACATTCATCAAATTAAGTTTAAACGAAACTATTTCTTCAAATGTGTCTTCGTTCAATATCACCAACCGGCGTTTATTAAACAACCGATGTTTGATGGGTATTTTCTTGCTGTTTTTGTCGGACATTGTGATAATTTACTAAGCAAATATACTAATTTATACTAGTCCTAAAACGTTAGAAATGGAATATCAAATGCTATAAAATAAGAATTTATCAAATATTTAACGCTGCTAAAAATAAATATTTGAGCGCAATTGCATTTGTTTATAACTAATTCTACCTACCTTTGCCTAAATAAATATCAATTGGCTACGGCATATTAATTATTTTAATCATGGGAAGATTAGGTGTTACAGAAATCCTTATTATAATTGCAGTTATTTTATTGCTTTTTGGAGGTAAAAAAATTCCAGAATTAATGAAAGGTTTAGGAAGCGGAATTAAAGAATTTAAAAACGCTGCTAAAGACGATCAAGATACTACTAAAAAAGAAAATACTTCGAAAGAGTAAGTAATTAAATACTCTTTATTAAAAATCCAAACTGTTGTTTTTACAATTGCAGTTTGGATTTTTTTTGTTTTTAAATTTAAAAATTTATTGAGAAATGTAGTGCTAAAAAGGTATTTTTATACTCCCAAATCAATAAAAATGAAAAAAATAATTGTCTTAGCCCTACTCCTTTGCGGCTATATTTCGCATTCGCAAACCCAATCATTTCCTGCCAATAAAACGTATGCAAATGGTATAATGGCAACTACTAAAAATAGCCAAGATGCTTTGGAAAGTTATTCCGTTTGGAAAACCAATTTTGTAGAATCCTGCTCTAATGGCCGTTATCGAATCAAATTTGATACGCCTTCGCAAACAGTTTCGGAAGGAATTGGATACGGCATGTTATTATCGGCCTATATGGCGGATAAAACGCTTTTTGACGGACTTTGGCTTTATTATAAAGAAAATGTAAATGCAAATGGCGTGATGAATTGGAAAATTAATGGTTGCTCTGGAATTGCAGGCGCAAATGGCGCCACTGATGCCGAATTAGATGTTGCTTTTGCCCTAATTGTTGCCGATTATCAATGGGCAAATGCGGGCGTTATCAAGTATAAAAATGAGGCTAAAAACTTAATTACTACCATTAAAAATCATGAAGTTGAAGCTAGTACTTTTGTCTTAAAACCCGGCGATGCTTTTGGTGGAAGTCAACTAACAAATCCCTCTTACTTTGCTCCGGCCTATTACCGTTCTTTTGGAACGTTTACTAACGATATTACTTTTTGGAATCAAGTGGCCGACAAAGCTTATACTATAATCAATCATAATCTAACTCAAAATAAAGCCGTTGGTAGTTTGGTTTCGGATTGGTGCGATGCTTCTGGAAATTATTCGTCTCAAGCTTCGGGTTACGCTAATTCAGGGAAAAACTACGGTTATGATGCGGCCAGAACTCCTTGGAGAATTGCAGTTGATTATTTATGGTACGGCACTCCAGAAGCCAAATCCTATTCCAAAAAATCATCTGATTTTGTTCGAGTGACTTTGGGCGGGACTTCTAATATCAAAGACGGTTACAACCAAAATGGAACCGCTAGCGGACAATGGCATAATGCTACTTTTGTTGGAGCTTTTGCCTGTGCTGCAATGGGTGGTGATAATCAAACGCATTTGGATGCTTCCTATACTGATTTAAAGAATTTGAATGAACCCAACAGTTATTTTAATCATACGCTGAAAACCTTGTATTTATTGGCTCTAACAGGTAATTTTTATTTGCCTCCTACTGTAACTTTGGCAGCTGATTCTTTTGAAATTGAGCAATCAATTGTAAAGATTTATCCCAATCCAACAGCAGATTATTTTACTGTAAATTCACCCGAAGCATCAATAATTTCGGTTTTTACTTCATCAGGAAGCCTAATAAAACAACAAAAAGTCACCTCCGAAACTACTGAAATTAATCTTTCAAATTATTCTTCTGGAGTATATTTCATTCAGATAGATACTGAGGAATTTAAGACTATTACTAGAAAAGTGATTTTGAAGTAAATCAATCATAAAATTTTTCTTTAAATCCTTTCGTTACTTTTTGTTAAAAGAAATTATTCTTCTTTATTAAAATTAATTACATTCGCTTTTAATAAAATATTAACATTTGGATTGCCCCAGTTTTTAAATGACAGCACCAACCTATTCGCCAGGCTTGCATAAATTACTTACACTTGAAGTCACAAATACTTCTAAACTTACCCGTAGTGATTTATTTGTTGCTTTTACAGCAAGTATACTTCAAAAATACCAATTAGAAAAAGTTGGGCTTAGTATTCATGATTTTGAAAACCAAAGCTTTACCATTGCCTTTTGTTTGAAAGAATCTCATCTTTGTGTACATACTTGGCCAGAATTTAACCAACTCACTTTGGATATTTATTTATGCAATTACATGGTCGATAATTCGGAAAAAGTACGTGAAATTGCTCAAGAATATATCCGCTTTTTTGAAGCAACTATTATTAAAGATTTTGAAATTAACCGATAGTTTATGATCGTTCCTTGTTTTAATTGTAATAAAACTACCACACTTGAGGTTGCTTTTGAAGTGGAAACCTTTGCTTGCCCTAATTGTAATTATGTTTATAAAGATACGCGTGATGTTGGACTCAAATTTCATAGTAAACTAAGGCAATATTATCCCTTTGTTGATAAATTTGATGTTGGAAAATCCGCTACTTTTGATGATAAAGAATACACTGTAACCGGAATTCTTATCAAAGAAAACAGAGGATTTGAATGGACAGAATATATTTTAGAAGGAAAAGAAGGTAATTATTTATATCTTTCTGAAGCAGCTGGACATTGGATTATTTTAACCGAAATTGAATTTGATAAAAAAGTAGGCAATCATCCTTTAACTATTGAGCATGAAGATATAACTTATGATCGATTCGATTATTATTATCCAACATTAGTGACTGCAAAAGGTTTTTTTGATTTTGACATTTACAATAAAATTGAACTTATTGAATATATCAACCCTCCTTTAATGCTTTCTTTTGAAAAATTTGGTCACGAGCAAACCGCTTTTTTGGGAAAACACATTTCCAAGAATGATATCAAAAAAGCCTTTGGAACCTCTAACCTGCCATCCAAAAAAGGAATCGGGCAAGTACAGCCTTTTATATTCAATATTCGGAATTTAGGTTTGACCTTTTGCGGTGTTGCGGTATTGATTCTTATAACCAATTGGTATCTCAATAAAGACCGAGTTGAACAAAATGTTCTGAATACAGAAATTCTTTTTGACCAATATATCCGGAAAGATTACGTAACCTCTTCGTTTGATTTAAAAGGAAGTGCAGCACCATTATCTGTAAGAGTACATTCCAACGTTGATAATTCCTGGGCTAATGTACAAGTGGCTCTGATAAATGAAAGCACAGGCGAGGAAATTTATGCCAACAAAGACATCGAATACTATCACGGTTACACGGATGGCGAAAACTGGACCGAAGGAAATCCAACCGAAGAGTTCAATATATGCGGTGTGGCTGCTGGTAAATACCATCTGGCCATTACGCCAATGAAAGCTCCAGAAGACATTCAAAATCAAAAGATACAAATTCAAGCCAACTGGTCCAGCCCTTCAATGAGAAATGTCTGGTTAGTCATTGTATTTATGATTGTTTTTGTTGTAGGAATGTTTTATCTCGAAAGAAATTTTGAAGAAAGAAGATGGGCTGAATAACAACTAATTATATGGAAAAAATTATACCTTTTATAAAAAATAACTACCTCGCTCTGCTAATAGGATTATTTTTCTATGGCCTTTTTGTTTATTATAATACGTCGGGAAACCAAATCTGCGATTGCGAATCGACAGAAAATTACAAACCAAATAACAACCGAACGAGTGTAAACCGTTTTTATCACAAATAATTAAAACCAAAATATTATGGAATTTATAACTATGAGACCCATTTTAGCTTCAATTGTTTTTTCAATAATTGGAATTGCTATTCTTTTGATAGCTTATTTTATCATTGAAAAATTGACTCCTGAAAACACTTGGCAACAAATTTCAAAAAATAATAATGTGGCTTTGGCAATTGTTTTTGGAGCCTTTATCATTGGAATTTCCATGATTATTAGTGCCGCAATTCATGGGTAAAAATTTTTTAAAATTCGAATACCTACTACTTTTTGCCGTCTTTACCATTGCTACCTGTGGATTGGTTTATGAACTCGTTGCTGGAACATTGGCGAGTTATTTATTGGGCGATTCAGTAAAACAATTCTCTTTCATCATTGGTGTTTATCTGTTTTCGATGGGAATTGGCTCTTATTTTTCAAAATTTCTGACCAAAAACATGCTCAATACGTTTGTTGAAATTGAAATTTTGATTGGATTAATTGGCGGATTAAGTTCGGTTATTTTATTTTTATTATTCGAAAGCGTATATTCTTTTCAATTTATATTGTATTTCCTCGTTTTTGTAACGGGTTGTCTGGTGGGATTAGAAATTCCGCTCTTGATGAATATCCTCAAAGACAAAGTCGAATTTAGAGATTTGGTTTCGAATGTTTTTACGTTTGATTACATCGGAGCCTTATTGGCCTCCATCCTATTTCCACTTATTCTAGTGCCAAAATTAGGTATTATGGGCACTTCGTTGTTTTTCGGAATGATTAACGTTTCCATCGCCATTGCTTTGTGTTTTTTACTCAAAAACGAATTAAAAAAAGTACACTTTTTAAAAACCAAAGCGATCGCCTCATTTTTAATATTGCTTGCCACTTTTATTTTTTCTGATAGAATTTTGTCTTTTTCAGAAGGAAAACTGTACGGCGAGAATATCATTTATACCAACACCACTCCGTATCAAAGAATCGTTTTGACCCATAATAAAAGCGATTACCGACTGTACCTCAACAACAATTTGCAGTTTAGCTCTGCTGATGAATACCGCTATCACGAGGCTTTGGTACACCCTGCCCTCTCGATGGCAAAAAATGTTTCCAATGTTTTAGTTTTGGGTGGTGGAGACGGTCTGGCCGTTAGAGAAATTTTGAAATACCAAGCCGTTAAAAAAATAACTTTGGTCGATTTGGATGAGGGTATGACCAGAATGTTCAAAACCAACACCATTTTGACTGGTTTTAATAATAATTCACTCAACAATCCAAAAGTAACTGTTTACAACAAAGACGCTTACATTTGGGCAAAAAATTGTTCAGAAAAATTTGATGTGGTCATTATTGATTTTCCGGATCCGTCCAATTATAGTTTGGGAAAATTATATTCGCTTAACTTTTATGCCACCGTTCAAAAACTAATGAATCCAGATGCTGTGGCGGTTATACAAACTACTTCTCCTTATTTTGCGCCAAAATCGTTTTGGTGCATTAATAAAACCGTTGCACAGGTTTTTCCTCAAGTTGATGCGTATCACGCCTACGTTCCTTCGTTTGGAGAATGGGGTTTTACGATTGCCATTAATGGTTTTGGAACTACTTTTAATACTGTAAACCGAAAAGTAAATGGCCTGCGTTTTTACAATTATAGGTTCGATACTTTCAATTATTTTTCTCAGGATATGATTTCAAAAGACATCGAAATCAATCGCTTAGATAACCAAATTTTAGTACGCTATTTCGATGAAGAATGGGGAAAATTGCAATAATTCAAGGAGAAATTTCTTCAAAATAATAGCAACTTCTTTACTCGTGATTCCTTTTTTGGATGCCTGTAAAGAAAAAGTCATTACGTTAATGATACGTTTGTCTGGGACCAATCACATACTGGGTCACCGGCTTCGTGTTCAAAATTTTCCAAAACCAACGCAAGAAATTTCAATTCCATATTTGATTGTTGGTGGCGGAATTTCAGGTTTAAGTGCAGCCAGACAATTAACCAAAAGAGGAATTACCGATTTTTTGATAATCGAATTGGAAGACCATTTGGGAGGCAATTCATCTAATGGCGAAAATCAATATTCGAAATATCCTTTGGGCGCTCACTATTTGCCTTTGCCAAATTTAGAAGATAAAGCTTTATTGCAATTTTTAGAAGAAGAAAAAATCATATTGGGTTACGACTCCAACGGTTTTCCGAAGTTTGATGAAACCCAACTTACTTTTGCTCCTGATGAACGCCTGTTTTATAAAAATAATTGGCAGGAAGGCGTGGTTCCAAAGGAAGGAAATTCCCCAACTGAAGATGAAGAATTAGTTCGTTTTTTCAAATTAATGGATGATTTTCGAACCAAAAAAGATGAACAGGGAAAGTATTGGTTTATGATTCCGCTTGCCGAATCTTCACAAAATGAAGAGGTAAAAAAACTTGATTCCATCACTATGAAGCAATGGTTTGAGCAGAATCATTTTACGTCGAAACCACTTTACAATTATATTGATTATTGCTGTAAAGATGATTTTGGTTTGGGGATCGAATATGTTTCAGCCTATGCGGGCATTCATTATTTTGCCGGAAGAAAACAAAATGCTTCTGAAAACAAACAAGATACAGTCCTCACTTGGCCCGAAGGAAACTCGCGATTAGCCCATCATTTGCAGAAATATGTAAAAGGAAAATCATTAAAAAACCACTTAGTTTACCAAATTGAAATCAGCAATAATAAAGCTGTAGCAAAAGTTTTTGACAATAAAACAAAAACCTCAATTACCATAACCGCTGATAAAATTTTGCTGGCAACCCCACAGTTTGTAAACCAATATCTGTTAGAAAACCGAAAAGATTTGGCTTCGCATTTTCACTATACCCCTTGGTTATTGGCGACTTTAGTGGTTTCGGATTTGGGAGATAATGGTAGTTTTCCTCTGTGCTGGGATAATGTAATTTATGGTTGCAAAGGATTGGGTTATGTGTATGATCAACAGCAATCGTTACAGCAAATTCACGATAAAAAAGTAATTACGTATTACTATAGTTTTTCATCTGCCGATTTGAAAAAAACACGTAGAGACTTGTACAAAAAAACCAAAGAATATTGGAAACAAATGGTTTTTGATGATTTAAAAATAGCACATCCAGCAATAGAATTAGCAACTGAAAGTATCGAAATTCATCTGTTAGGACACGGAATGATAAGTCCTGTTCCTGGTTTTATTTATGGTCAAGCCAAAAAAGATGCCGCTCGACCTGTTGCTGATAAAATCTATTTTGCTCATAGCGATTTGTCTGGAATCTCAATTTTTGAAGAAGCTTTTCACCAAGGAATTAACGTAGTAAATACCATGATCGATGGAACAGCCTTGGATTCATAAAGCAAAAACAGACAGTCTGTTTATATTAGCGCCCTCTTTTTTGGTGGTTGCCATAGTGTTTTTATTCCAAAGTCAACTCCAAGAAATCGAAGAGGAGTATTCGTTTTATACTTGGCTTTTTCTAATTGTTTTTATTGATGTCGCCCACGTTTATGCCACCTTATTCAAAACCTATTTTGTCTCTGATGAATTTCAGAAAAGGAAAAAGTTATTGATTGGACTACCAATTTTATGTTTGCTGATCGGAATGTTTCTGTTTTCTTTTGGAAGTGCTGTTTTTTGGTCGGTTTTGGCTTATATTGCTGTTTTTCACTTCATCCGACAACAATATGGTTTTATGCGTTTATATGCCCGAAAGGAGTCTAAAAAATGGGCTTGGATTGATAATTTAGTGATTTATACTGCAACACTTTATCCAATGCTGTATTGGTTTTTATCGGCACCTAGAAAATTTAATTGGTTTGTCGAAAATGAATTTATACGTTACGAAAGTCCAGTTTTAATTACAGTTTTAAGTTGGATTTATGGCGCAATTGTTCTTTTTTACGTAATCCGAATTTTGTATATCTTCCTAAAAACCAAATACTTTAATATACCAAAAAATGCCATAATCATTGGTACTTTTATGTCCTGGTTTTTTGGAATCGTCTATTTTAATAACGATTTGGTTTTTACTTTACTCAATGTTGTTTCTCACGGAATCCCTTACATAGCCTTAGTTTACCTAAAAGAAATCGATAAAAAATCAACTGAAGAATTGAATAGATTACATTATTTTAAACAATTCAAAGGGCTTTTACTCTTTTTAGTAATCTTAATTTCTATTGCTTTTTCGGAAGAATACCTTTGGGAAATTTTAGTTTGGAATGAGCAGTTTTTAGGAAATTCAAAAGATTTTTCGGGTTGGTATTTTTTAGTGGTACCGCTACTCACAGTGCCACAATTTACCCATTATATGTTAGATGGATTTATTTGGAAAAGTAAAAAATGATTATAAATCTGTATTTGCTCTAAGCCATTAATAACCAAGATTAATTCAATTTCAAAACTTCTTGAATTATTTTTTGTTTGCAGGCTTCCCAGTTAAAAGATTTATGAAGCATTTTGGGATTTAACTGGTCATCAGCATCTTCAAAATAAGTTAAACTTTTTTGAACCATAAATTCAGATCCATCAGAATATTTTTGAAGATAAAAAGCGATGATTTCTTTTAAAGTAAATTCATTTAACAAAAAAAATAAATCTATAAAATCTTTTTTGCTTCCTCGTCCTGCAATAGCATTAAGCTTCATTGCCGAAATATCAATTTTTGATAACATTCTGATTTTATCCTCTATGATTGGTTCGGATAATAATGGATATTTATAATTTACAAAATCAACTTTAATTCCATTGATTTCAGTAATCAAAATGTTTTTGGTGCTTTGAATAACTATCACATCTCCGTACTCTTTAAGTTTTTCAATAAATTCATTTTGATTAATCTCACAATTACCAAACAAATCAATATCTATCGAATTTCTGTGACCAATTTGTAATGATAAAGATGTTCCTCCAACTAAATAAAAATCACGAAACAATTCTTCATTCATTATCTCCGTTAGGAGTTCCATAAGTTCGGGTACAACTGTCTGTGTTTGTAACATCTAAATTCCGTTTTATCAATGTTGAATATGGTTGCCAAATAAGAAAGTGTAACAGCATCTAAACTTCTTAAATTAAGTGAAATTTCTTTAATTTGGTCTAAGCCATAAAGTTCCTTAAGTAAGTTCCAATCTGTTATTAAACCATATTCCAATACTTTTTGAACCAAATGAACTTTGTGTTTTTGAAAGTCAAAACCAAACAAATCTACATCCCAAAAAAGATGTGGAGAAAAGTCATTTATGGTTATTTTTTTCTTCATAAAAACAAAGATAATTAATTTTAAAGCACCATCGTCAACTGAATTCGCTTTCGAGCTTCATCCACTTCAACCACTTTTACTTCAACATGTTGGTGGAGTTTCACCACTTCGTTTACATCGCTCACAAAACCGGCTTTGAGTTGTGAGATATGAACCAATCCGCTTTCTTTGATTCCGATATCGACAAAACAACCAAAATTGGTAATGTTATTAACTATTCCAGGCAAAATCATTCCGGTTTTCAAATCGGAAATGGATTTTACATTCGGATCAAATTCGAAAACTTTGGCCGATTTTCTTGGGTCTAATCCCGGTTTTTCAAGCTCTTTGATAATATCTTTTAAAGTTAATAAACCAATTTCTGGCGTAATATAATTTTCGGCTTTAATCAAAGCTGTTTTCTCTTTATTGGCAATCAACTCGTTTACCGAAAGTTTCAAATCTTTCGCCATTTTCTCAACAATTCCATACGCTTCTGGATGTACCGCCGAATTATCCAGCGGATTTTTAGCATTAGAAATTCTAATAAAAGCAGCCCCTTGCTGAAAGGCTTTATCGCCCAAGCGAGGCACTTTTTTGAGTTGTTTTCTATCTTCAAACGGCCCGTTTTCAGAGCGGTAATTGACAATATTTTCGGCTAGCTTCTCTCCTATTCCACTCACATAACTCAACAAATGCTTGCTCGCCGTGTTGATATTGATTCCCACCGAATTCACGCAACGAATCACCGTCGAATCCAATTCCTCTTTCAATTTGGTTTGATCTACATCGTGTTGGTACTGCCCCACGCCAATGGCTTTCGGGTCAATTTTTACCAATTCCGCCAAAGGATCCGAAAGTCGTCTCCCAATAGAAACCGAACCACGAACCGTTACATCATAATTTGGGAATTCTTCTCTCGCAATCTTCGACGCCGAATAGACTGATGCTCCAGCTTCTGAAACGATAAAAACCTGAACCGGCTTATCAAAAGCGATTTTCTTGATGAAGAATTCGGTTTCGCGTGAAGCGGTTCCGTTTCCGATAGAAATCGCATCAATGTTATAGGCATTCACCATCGATTTTATCTTTTTCATCGCCATAGCTGTTTCGTTTTGTGGCGCGTGCGGATAAATGGTTTCATTGTATAATAAATCGCCTTTTTCGTCTAAACAAACTACTTTACAACCACTTCTATACCCTGGGTCAATCGCCAAAATACGTTTTTCACCCAAAGGCGGCGCTAACAACAACTGCCCTAAATTATTGGCAAAAACCTGAATCGAATTGGCATCGGCTTTGGCTTTGGCTTCTTGCAAGGCTTCATTAGAAATGGCAGGGCTTAGCAATCGTTTATAACTGTCTTCGATCGCTAATTGCACGTGTGGCGTTGCTGGACTTTGACCTTTTAAAACCAATTCATCAATGATATCATAGGCTTCGTCAATATCCACTTCGACTTTAAATTTGATAAAACCTTCCTTTTCGGCACGAAGAATCGCCAGTAATCTATGCGAAGGCGCTTTAGTCAACGGTTCTGACCAATCAAAATATTGATTGAATTTTTGAGCTTCTTGTTCGTCTTTTTTAGTTTTTACGACCTTGGTTGTGATGGTTGCTTTTCGTTCGTACAAACGACGCAATTGCTTACGAACATAAATATTTTCATTAATCCATTCGGCGATAATATCTCTAGCGCCTTGCAAAGCGGCCTCTTCATTGATGACATTTTCATTGAGATATTTGGTCGAAATAAAGTCAACATCATCATTATTTTGCGCCATGATGATTTTTGCCAAAGGTTCTAATCCATTTTCACGGGCAACATCGGCTTTGGTTCTTTTCTTCTTTTTGAAAGGCAAATAGAAATCTTCCAATTCCTGTAAATCGAAACTCTCCGTAATTTTTTTGTTCAATTCGGGAGTCAATGCGTTTTGTTCTTCTATAGATTTTAAAATCGCCTCTTTTCGTTTTACGATAGTTTCATAATCCTTTTGCAATTTTGCAATTTGCTCAATAATAGTCTCATCCAGATTCCCGGTTTTGTCTTTTCGGTAACGAGAAATAAAAGGAATCGTGCAGTCTTCCTGTAATAATTGAACGGTGTTTTGAATATGTATTGCTGCTGTATTAACAGACTTGGAGATGAATTGTATGTTGGTCATTTTGTAGTTTTTTGAAAAGCTAAAATAATATCTTTGGAACTTAATTTTAGTTAAATGACTATTTTATTGAACACTTTTTTAATCATTAATACAATCGCTTTTATATTAATTGGCTATGATAAAAATTTAGCAAAAAACCATAAAAGAAGAATTTCAGAAAAAGTACTTTTAACTTTTACAGCAATTGGCGGAACAATTGGTTCGGGTTTGGGAATGCTTTTTTTCAGACATAAAACTTCGAAAACATCTTATTTATTGAAATATTGGTTAATAATTTCAATCCAAATTTTGATTTTTTACTTCTGGTATGATTTTAAATTTACATTATAAAATCCAAGTAATTCTGTTTATTAATCACTTCAAAAGTAGCATCAGGATAGGCTTTTGCAAAAGCAGTTGGAATTTTTGATTTTTTGTTTTCATTCCATTTAAACTCAAATCCAGCAAGTACTTCTCCTCTTTCTTCTAACCAATCCAATTCTTGTTGATCATAAGTACGCCAAAAATAATTGTTGGTCGGCATCTTTTGATAGTGCTGTTTTTTTAGACGCTCTACCGCCAAATAATTTTCCCATAAATCACCTACATCATTTCTAAAATCCAATCTGTTAAAGTTGTTGATAATGCCATTTCGAATGCCATTGTCATAAAAATACCATCGGCTTGATTTGACAATTTCCTTACGTAAATTGCGACTAAAACCTTCTACTTTGAAAATGATAAACACTTTTGAAAGTAAATCCAAATAGTTATCAACTGTATTTTTAGAAAGTTGTAACTGATTGCCTAATTCTTGCAAAGAAACTTCTTTCCCTACTTGATAAGCAATCAATCGCAATAAATTATAAATTTTGTCAGCTTGCTTAATACCTTCAAAAACTAAAATATCTTTGAGCAAATAGGAATTAATAATTTCGTTCAAATATTCTTTTTTTTCCTCCCAATCCTGATATTGAATGAGTTCCGGATAGCCTCCGAAAAGTAATCGCTCTTCTAAATTTTCAGTGATTTGCTTGTAATTTTCTTTTGTACTGAACTCTATTTGTGCCAAAGGAAAAAGATATAAGGTGTTTTTTCGCCCGACTAAGGGTTCTCCTAAATTATTATTCAAATCAAAAATAGAAGAGCCTGTAGCAATAATTTTTATTCCGTCAATACTATCAACTATAAGTTTTAAAATTAACCCAATATTTGGTATTGTTTGAGCTTCATCAATAACTAACAGATTTATATTGGCTAAAAGTCTTTTGTAATTTGAAACAGAACGCTCCTGCAATAAATTAGCATCGTGAATATCTTCTCCGTTAAGTTGTAAATAACTTTCTGCGGGAACGGTTTTTAAATAATTCTTGATCAATTCTGTTTTTCCAACACGCCTTGCCCCCAACAAAATTAATACTTTGTTTGGTAAAACTTTTTTGCTGAAATTATCAAAAACAGCTCTTTTTAAATAACTTTTCATTGTTGTTGGAATTTAAATCAATATCAAAGTTAATTAAAAAAATGTAAATTCAGTCAGTCAATTGACTAAATTAATGTAAATTCAGTCAGTCAATTGACTAAATTAATGTAAATTCAGTCAGTAAAAAAGAAAAAAGCCCAGTTTTATAACTGAGCTCATATAACTATTGGTGCGAAGCACCGCCAAAAAAATTATTGACAAGCAATTTTATCAACTCTATTTTGGTGTCTTCCGCCTTCAAAAGCAGTTTCAAGGAAAGTTTCAACTATTTCAACCGCTTGTTGAATAGACGTATAACGTGCTGGTATACTCACCACATTAGCATCATTATGCAAACGAGTTAAATACGCAATTTCTTTAGTCCAACATAATCCTGCTCTAACTCCTGTGTGTTTGTTAACCGTCATCGCAATTCCGTTTCCAGATCCGCAAATTACAATTCCAAAATCGGCTTTACCATTCTCAACATCAGAGGCAACTGGATGTCCAAAATCGGGATAATCCACTGAAGCTTCGGAATCGGTTCCGTAATTGGTTACTTCGTGCCCTTTTGATTCTAAATACTGAACAATGGCTTTTTTATAATCGGGTCCTGCGTGATCGTTTCCGATAGAAATTTTCATATGATTTCAATTATTAATAAGTTGTGTGTGCAAATTTAGCCAAAGAAATTTACATCTACTTTATTTCCAATTTTTATTTAACGTGTAAAAAAAGCTAGCGTATTGATTATTAAATAATTAACAACTAAATAATGTATTTTTAAACTATAATGTAACTAAAAACCAATAAGTTAGCAAAAAATAAAAAAATAAAAAATGAATAAAACAGTGATAATCAATACCAATAAGTAGTTTTAAATGTTAATTTTTTAGAATGTTGATAGTAAAACTTAATTCGTTGATATTCAGTTAACTTTAAATTAACAGAAAATGTTAATAACTACACAAAGAAAAAGAGAACTTTTTTTTGGATGTTTTAAAAAAAAACGTAATCCAAAACTGCAATTTAAAATCCTAATAAAGTTTCTTGAATTTTTAGAAAAGTTATCAATACAAAAAGGATCATTTTTAACAATAAACCGAAATTGAACTTATCTACAAAATCAAATCATTTTTGCTTTTCAACGATTGTTAATTACATTTTAAAAAGACTTAAAAATAAATACTTTAACCTAAAATAATACTGTTAATAACTCCCAATAACTAACTAAAACTTCATTTCAATGCTTTTCAAAATAAATTTATACCACCTATTAACAAGCTATAATAACCATCAAAAATTAATTTAATTTAAAATTTTTTTATTGTTGTATTTAATATATGTTGAAAACTTTGAAACGTGTAAAAATGAAATTTTTTTATAGGGTAGGAGGAAAGTGAAAATTTAAACGATTCGAAGTGGACTGTTTAAATTGTCGATGATAGATTGAACGCGTTCAAAATCGGTGGTGTGTACTTTGAGTTTGATGCCACCCAAAGCAGTGGCGTAAAAAGGAACGACAGAAAGGGTGGTTTCGTTTTCAAAATAAAACGGAATTTCTTCTTGCTCGAGCAAATGTTTTAAAACAACCGTTTCGTGTTGATAATTAAAAACTGCAATGGTTTTAAAGCCTTTCATGACCTTTTTTTTATAAATATACGAAAGTTATATTTTTAATAAATATACTCGTTAAAATCTTATATATAATATCTTCTTTGTAATTTTAAACTTTATAAGAAAAGATATATGAGTAAGAAAATTAGAAAGCCGATAAAAAATGATAAGGATTTTTCGGGTAAGATACTTAAAATTTTATCGCAAAATGCTAATAAACCATTCAACTACAAACAAATAGCGGCAAAATTAGAAGTAGACGATACCAAAAGTCGCAATCAAATAATCAAAGATTTAAAAATTTTAGCCTCTCAAAAAAAATTAATCGAATCCGAACCTGGAAAGTATTTAATTAAAGCTGTTAGCCAAGATTATTACGAAGGAACTATTGACATGACGAGCCGTAAAACGGCTTATTTTATTTGTGAGGAATTTACCGAAGATGTTTTTATTCCGACCAATAATTTGAATCGCGCTTTAGATAAAGACAAAGTCAAAGTTTACGTATACAACCGACGAAAAGGTAAACGTCCTGAAGGTGAAGTTATTGAAGTAATCGAAAGACACAAAACCGAATTTGTAGGTGTAATTGATATTCAACCCAATTTTGCTTTTGTCTCAACGGCAAATCCAAAAATGTATACCGATATTTTTATTCCGAAAGATAAAATGGGCGATGCCGAAAATGGTGATGTGGTTTTGGTAGCTATTGAAGATTGGAAAAAACGAGCCGACAGCCCATTTGGGGTGGTTTTAAAAGTACTTGGTAAACCGGGTGAACACAATACCGAGATTCATGCTATTTTGGCTGAATACGGCCTTCCAGCTGAATTTCCGATAGAAGTAGAAGTTTTTGCTCAGAAAATTGATACTTCAATTCAGGAAGAGGAAATTGCCAAACGTCGTGACATGCGGGATACGTTGACTTTTACTATCGATCCAAAAGATGCTAAAGATTTTGACGATGCCTTGTCCTTCAAGAAATTAGAGAATGGCAATTTTGAAATCGGAATCCATATTGCCGATGTTTCGCATTATTTGCAAGAAGATACTATTTTAGATGACGAAGCCTATCAAAGAGCCACTTCAGTTTATTTAGTCGATCGAGTAGTGCCGATGCTTCCAGAAGTATTGTCAAACTTTGCCTGTTCATTACGACCGAATGAAGAAAAATATACATTTTCGGCCGTTTTTGAAGTTTCACCAGCCGCTCAAGTGGTGAACCAATGGTTTGGAAGAACAGTTATTTATTCGGATCAGCGTTTTGCTTACGAGGAAGCTCAAGAAATTATTGAAACGAAAGGAAATACCATTTCGGAAGCAGTTTCTATAACCGGAAGTTCGTATGTAGTAAAAGACGAAATTGCCGAAGCTATTTTAAAACTAGATGATTTAGCTAAAATTCTTCGTAAAAAAAGAATGCAAAATGGGGCAATTTCTTTTGATAAAGTCGAAGTAAAATTCAATTTAGATCAAGACGGTGAACCAGAAGGTGTGTACTTTAAAGTCTCTAAAGATGCCAATCATTTGATTGAAGAATTCATGCTTTTAGCCAACCGAAAAGTAGCCGAATTTATTGGCAAACAAAAGAAAACCTTTGTTTACCGAATTCACGATGAGCCAAACGAAGACAAATTAATTGCCATGCAAACGGTAATTGCCAAGTTTGGTTATAAAATAGACTTTAGAAACAAAGGTGATATTTCGAAATCGTTAAACGCTTTAATGGAAGAAGTTAACGGTAAAAAAGAACAAAATTTAATCGATACTTTAGCCATTCGAAGCATGAGTAAAGCCAAATATTCAACCGATAATATTGGACATTATGGTTTGGCTTTTGATTATTATTCGCATTTTACTTCACCAATTCGTCGTTATCCTGATGTTATGGTACACCGTTTGCTGCAATTTTATTTGGATGGAGGCGCTTCAGTAAGCGAAGAAATTTACGAAACCAAATGTTTGCATTGTTCGAGCATGGAAGGTTTGGCATCCAATGCAGAGCGGGATAGCATCAAATACATGCAAGTGAAATACATGCAAGACCATCAAAATGAGGAGTTTTTGGGTGTTATTTCGGGCGTAACCGAATGGGGAATTTACGTAGAAATCGTCTCAAATAAATGCGAAGGGATGGTTCGAATTAGAGAAATAAAAGATGATTATTATACTTTTGACGAAAAGCAGTATGCTATGGTAGGAGCGACTTCGGGTCGTATTTTGCAATTAGGAGACGAAGTATATGTTAAGGTTAAAAATGCCGATTTAGTAAAAAAACAACTCGATTTTCATTTTTTAAGAAGAGCGGGAGAGTAATAAAAAAAACAGATAAAAGTATGAAAAAGATCATTTTAGCAATAGGAATTTTAGCTGCACAATTCAGTTTTGGACAAGTCAATAAACCATTAGGAGATTTTGACGAAGTAAAAGTTTTTGATCAATTAAGTGTGCAATTGATTCATAGTAACGATAATAAAATCGAAATAACAGGCGATAGAAGCGATGAAGTTGAAATTGTCAACAAAAATGGACAATTAAAATTAAGAATGCCATTTCCAAAATTACTTTCAGGGAATAATTTGAGCATCAAATTGTATTTTAAACGCATTGAAACTATCGATGTAAACGAAGGTAGTATTGTCAGTTCTAAAGAAGTTTTTAAACAAACAGCATTTGATTTAAGTGCACAAGAAGGCGCTAAAGTAGAGGTGAATTTGGATGTTGAAAAACTAAAAGTTACTTCGGTTTCGGGCGGAATTGTAAATGCAAGTGGCTCAGCTACTAATATGAACGCTAGTTTGAGTGCAGGTGGTTTTTTAGAAGCAAAAGATTTAAAAACCTCCCAAACAACCGTAAGCGTTTCTGCTGGTGGTAAAGCGGAAATTAACGCCAGTACTTTAGTAGATGCCAAAACAAATGCGGGAGGTGCCATTTACATTTATGGTAAACCAAAACAAATCAATCAAAAAACCGTTTTAGGTGGAAAAATTGAAGAAAAAGAATAAAGTTACATTTAAATGATACATGATATTTTAACAGGGATTCCGTGGGGTATTTTTTTAAGCTTCATGATAGGACCTGTCTTTTTTATTTTAATAGAAACCAGTATTACCAAAGGATTCAGAGCTGCAATAGCTTTTGATTTTGGAGTAGTATTGGGAGATATTTTTTTTATTGCTATTGCTTATTTAGGAAGTTACCGTTTAATTAAAAGCCTTGAAGATAAACCTGCTTTATTTATTTTTGGTGGTATTATTATGTTGGCTTACGGCGTAATTTCGTTTGTTAGATTAAAAAAAGAAGTCCGTATTGATGACGAAGCCATTGACCGCGATATTTTAAAAAGAGATTACGCTTCACTATTTGTAAAAGGATTTTTACTCAATGTGATTAATATTGGAGTTTTAGGTTTTTGGATGGCTATAATTATTTCGGTTGGACCCAAATTAGATATGCAAACCTCGCGAATGATGGTCTTTTTTACCACCGTAATTTGTACTTATTTAATCATTGATAGCCTTAAAATTGTATTGGCTAAACAATTAAAATCAAAAATGACACCAACTAATATTTTAAAAATCAAAAAAGGAATAAGCGTAGTGTTGATGGTTTTTGGATTGGTTTTAATCATCCAAGGTTGGTTTCCTAAAGAAAAAGAAATGGTTAAAAATGCTTTTGAAAATATCGATAAATAAAAGCAAATCAATATAATAAATTAAACCTCTTTATAAACGAAGAGGTTTTTTTATTGCTATTAATTGATGAATGGCTTCACTTGAAATAATGAAAATAAAAGGAGATATGATAAGCTAAAATAGCTTCGATTTCTTTTAAATAATAGAATACAAAACATTGATATGTAAAGGTAAAATATCTATTTTCTGTCTAGATCCGAAGAATTTTTACGTAATATAAAAAAACATATCAAAGTTGATAGGTTAATTCCAATTTACCATTCGGATTCGAATCTTTCCTTTTCTAATTTTTTTTAAAAAATTATTCAAAAAAACTCTCAATATGATAGGTTAATTCCAATCTTTCGTGCGGATTCGAACCTCTGCTTTACCTATTTTTTTTAAAAATTAATCAAAAAATAACCTCTCAAATTGAGAGATTAATTCCAATTTATCGTTCGGATTCGAACCTTTTCTTTACCTAATTTTTTAAAAAAATTATTCAAAAAAAAAACCTCTCATATTGATAGGTTAATTCCAATTTATCGTTCGGATTCGAACCTTATCTTTACCTAATTTTTTTTAAAAATTAATCAAAAAAAAACCTCTCAAATTGAGAGGTTAATTCCAATCTATCGTCTGGATTCGAACCTTTTCTTTACCTAATTTTTTTAAAAAATTATTCAAAAAAAAAACTCTCAATATGATAGGTTAATTCCAATTTATCGTTCGGATTCGAAGCTTTTCTTTACCTAATTTTTTTTAAAAATTATTCAAAAAAAAACCTCTCATATTGAGAGGTTAATTCCGAGGCATCGTCCGGATTCGAACCGGAGTAGGAGCTTTTGCAGAGCCCAGCCTAGCCACTCGGCCACGACGCCTTATTGTTATGGACTGCAAAAGTAACTAATTTCTTCGAAGTTCAAAATATAATTAAAAACTATTTTTGTAAAACTCCTTATAAACCATAATCGGGTTTACGTACTTCTTTCATTTTTATAGTAACCGATTCTACATCGCCACCAATAGGAGGATTAATTTTAGAAACTTCAACAATGGTTTTTTCTACCATCGGAATTTCGTCTAAAACACGTCTATTAATACGTTTGGCAACATGTTCTAATAAATGCGAACGAACAGCCATTTCTTCTACTACAATACGGTTTAAATGTACATAATCCACAGTATCAGATAAATGATCGGTTTTAGTTGACTTTTTTAAATTGGCTTTAATGGTCAAATTAACCGAATAATCGGATCCAATTTTACCCTCTTCAATCAAACAACCATGATAGGAAAAGGTGCGGATATTTTTTAATTTAATGATGCTCATGTTTATTTTGTTGGTGTTATAACTTTAATTGTACTACAGCCTAAGTTTAAGCCTAAACCTTTCTGCTTTTTTTTATCTTTGCTAAAAATATACAAAAATATGGCTTCAGAAGAGAAATCACTCCATTTTATAGAACAAATCATAGAGGACAGTATAGCAACCGGTTTTCCTCAAAATAAATTACGTTTTCGCTTTCCACCCGAGCCAAATGGCTACCTGCATATTGGTCATGCTAAATCCATTTGTTTGAATTTTGGTTTGGGATTAAAATACAATGCACCTGTAAATTTACGCTTTGATGATACCAATCCGGCTAAAGAAGAACAAGAATATGTAGATGCTATTAAAGAAGATTTGCAGTGGTTGGGTTTTAAATGGGCGGAGGAACGCTATGCTTCAGATTATTTTCAACAACTCTATGATTGGGCTGTTGACATGATTAAAAAAGGAAAAGCCTATGTGGATAGTCAATCTTCAGAAGAAATGGCGGCTCAAAAAGGAACTCCTTCGCAAGCTGGAACCAATAGTCCTTATAGAAATCGTTCTATTGAAGAAAATTTAGCCTTATTTGAAGGCATGAAAAAAGGCGATTTTAAAGAAGGAACCCATGTTTTACGTGCTAAAATTGATATGGCTTCTTCTAATATGTTAATGCGTGATCCGTTGATGTATCGTATTTTACACCGCCATCACCATCGTACTGCTAACGATTGGTGTATTTATCCAATGTATGATTTTGCACATGGCGAAAGTGATTATATCGAACAAATTTCACACTCCATTTGTACATTAGAATTTGTAATGCACCGCGAATTGTATGATTGGTTTTTGGATCAAATTTATGATGAAAGCACGGTTCGTCCACATCAATACGAATTTGCACGTTTGAATTTGAACTACACCGTAATGAGCAAACGTAAATTACTACAATTAGTTCAAGATAAAGTGGTTAATGGTTGGGATGATCCAAGAATGCCAACTATTTCAGGTTTAAGAAGAAGAGGTTATACAGCTGCTGCTATTCGTAAATTTTGTGAAACCATCGGAGTTGCAAAACGAGAAAACATCATCAATATTTCTTTATTGGATTTTTGTTTACGTGAAGATTTAAACAAAACCGCTGCACGTGTTATGGCGGTTTTAGATCCGGTTAAATTAACCATTTCGAATTATCCCGATGGAGAAGTGGAGTGGTTGGATGCCGAAAATAACCAAGAAGATGAATCGGCTGGTTTTAGAAAAGTGCCTTTTTCAAAAACAATATGGATAGAAAGAGAAGATTTCTTAGAAGAAGCTTCGGCTAAATTTTTTAGGTTGACAATTGGAAAAGAAGTG
Source organism: Flavobacterium agrisoli (assembly GCF_016522065.1). Lineage (GTDB taxonomy): Bacteria > Bacteroidota > Bacteroidia > Flavobacteriales > Flavobacteriaceae > Flavobacterium > Flavobacterium agrisoli. The sequence goes on from NZ_JAEHFV010000002.1 coordinate 504,736, forward strand.
CGACTTAAAAATGCTTATCTAATTAAAGGAGAATCAGTTATAAAGGATGAAAATGGTCAAATAATAGAAATTATAGCTTCTTATGATGCTGATTCAAAGAGTGGAAGCGGTACCGAAGCAAGCAAGCGAAAAGTATCGGGAACATTACATTGGGTGTCGGCCGAACATGCGATTGAAACCGAAGTTCGTTTATACGATCGCTTATTTTTGGATGAAGCACCAGACAGTCATACCGAAAAAAGTTTCTTGGATTTTATCAATCCGAATTCCTTGCAAATTACGAAGGGTTATGTAGAACCAAGTTTAAAAGAGGTTCAACCTGGTGATCAGTTTCAGTTTCAACGTTTGGGTTATTTTATAGTAGATAAAGATACAACGGCTTCAAAAATAGTATTCAACAAGACGGTTGGTTTGAAAGATTCTTGGGACGAAAAAGGAAAAAGCGAAGAAAATAGCTTGAATAATGCATTAAAAGATATCAATAAATATTTTAAAGTAAATACGAGAGAAGAGCGTATTGCCATTAGAAAAAATATTGGAGCTACTATAGCTGGAATTTCGAATTATAGTTTGTTGCAAAATTCCTTTAAAAAGAACATCAACAATAATAAAAGTTCGCTACTTTTTGCGCAATTGTTAATTAAATATGCTTTTTTACAATTCAGCGATTACAATAAAGAAGATATAATGAAGTTATTCAGCATGTCGTTAAAAAGTGAATCGACTTTTGTACGTTCACGCGCTTTACTAAATTTAGCGATTTTAGATAATGCTGCATTTTTAGTGGCTCTTCAACCCGAATTAGAAAATTTACAAAACAATCCACCCAAGAGTACATCCGAAAGGGAAACCGAATTTTTAGAAAATTTAATGAATAAATTTTAATTATTAAAAGCACTTTTCGAAGTGCTTTTTTTATTATATATTATTTCTATTTATTTTAAATTTTTTATTGATTTTTTTTATTAAAATCAACCTTCATATTTTTATTTTAAACGCTTTTTATTTCTTTTTGAATACGATTATTGTTTTTATTTTTTTAATTGATATAAAGAGATAATAATGAGTTTTAGTATGAAGTAGTCGTAAAATGATGTATGAAGATGTTATTTTTAATTTTAAGTGATTTTATAATCTTTCAATCTTTCAATCCTTTAATTTTAAATCATAATATAGTTCCTATGTTAATTCTTGTTAAATTTATATTAATCAATTTAAAACCAATAGTTTAAATCCTTATTTTTTCGTAACTTTAGTGAACAATTTAAAAATTATAGATTATGTCACGAAATACAGGACAAACAGTATTAGCATTGGTAACTGGTGCGGCTATCGGAGCAGGAATTGGAATTTTATTTGCACCTGCAAAAGGATCTGAAACCCGTAAAAAATTAAAAGAAGGTTTAGATGATACTTCGCATAATTTAAAAGATACGATAGCGGCTACAACTGATGCATTAAAATCAAAATTAAGTCATGTTAAAAAAGATGCAGAAGGAACTTACGAAGATTTGCTTTCAAACATGAGTTACAAAACAGAAGAAGTGATTTCTTTTTTAGAAAGTAAATTAGCTGATTTAAAATCTAAAAACACGAAATACCAGAAATAATTTTTTTAAAAAATAGTGGCAAGCACAAAATTCGTTTTATTAATGGCTATTTTTCTTTAATTTTAAAGAAATTTCAGCATAATTAACGAAATTTGTGCTTGTTTTGTTATGTAATTGTAAGCAATAGATATGGCCTTTGAAGAATTAAAAGAACATGGCGATAATGTTCAGGATCAAGCTAAAAAATATGTAGAAAGTCATTTGGCCTATTATAAATTATGGGGCTTTAAAGTAGCAATGAAATCAACCACATTGATTTTCAAGTTTACGTTAATTTTATTATGCTTGTCTATGGTGATGTTATTCGCCTCAATAGCGTTGGCTTTTGCACTCAGCGAACTGTTTAACAGTTATACTTACGGTTTTTTAGCAGTAGGAGGGATGTATCTTTTAGTTACTTTATTATTATCGCTTATCAAAGATAAAATGGTAGAAGGGCCTATTTTAGAGAAATTTTCAGAAATCTTTTTTAACGACTAAATATGGAAAAGAAAAAATACGCTTCGTATGCAGAAATTGAAAAGGATCTCGAAATTCTTAAATTAGAAAAAGAAATCAATTATCAAAAGTTGGTTTTAAGCGTACAAAAAACGAAAGAATCTTTAGCTCCTGATAAAATGGTTTCTAATTTTATAGGTTCCTACACCGAGTACTTTTCAAACAATTATACTAAAATACTGCAAAGAGCCATTCCGTATGTAATTGGTTGGTTTATAAATAGAAAAAGAGGTTAAAAAACCTCTTTTTTTCTTATTCATTTTGTTCCTCTTCTTGTTCTTCATCGCTTTTATTTAATTCTAGCGTTTCATTATAATCGGGTTCAATGCGTTTGGATTTAGGTTTCTTGTCATTTCCTAATTTCATCATTTCCCCTACTTGATTCGAAGCAGAAAACGAAGCTACCATATTGTTTAACATTTCACTACCAGCTTGTGGTGAATTGGGTAATAAAATCAAATTTGAATTGGTTTCGGCACCTATAGATTGTAAGGTATCATAATGTTGTGTAACCACAATTAAGGCCGAAGCTTCTTGTGAATTAATACCTACTTTATTCAAAACATCTACACTTTCAACCAATCCTCTGGCAATTTCACGACGTTGATCGGCTATACCTTGACCTTGTAAACGTTTGCTTTCTGCTTCTGCTTTGGCTTTGGCTACAATGCGGATACGAGAGGCTTCTGCTTCATATTCGGCTACTGTTTTTTCTCTATCTGCCGCATTAATTCGGTTCATGGCGTTTTTTACCTGAATATCCGGATCAATATCGGTTACTAATGTATTGATAATGTTGTAGCCATAAGTCGTCATGGCTTCGTTTAATTCGCGTTTTACGGCAATGGCAATATCATCTTTACGCTCAAAAACATCATCTAATTTTAGTTTAGGAACTTCGGCACGCACCACATCAAAAACATAGGACGTAATTTGATCGTGTGGAAATTCCAACTTATAAAAAGCATCGTATACATTATCTTTTATGACCATGAATTGAACGGAAACTTTCAATTTTACAAACACATTGTCTTTGGTTTTAGTTTCGATTACGACATCCAACTGCTGAATTTTTAAGTTGACACGTCCTGCAATTCGGTCAATAAATGGAAATTTTAAATGCAATCCCGATTGGCGTATGCTGTGAAATTTTCCGAAACGTTCTACAATCATACTCGATTGTTGTTTGACGGTAAAAAAGGAGGAAAGCAATACAATAAAACCAAGGAATAAAATAACGAATAAGGGTATCATAATTTGTTGATTAAGTTTAAGAAGGCTCAAATTACGAATTTTCTTTCGATTTATTACATTAAAAAACGCCAAGTGTCGGTATCGGCATCTTGGCGTTGTTTAGTTAGTAGTATTGTTTTTATAAAGAAGCTATTGCTTTTTGAATTCTTGTAATGGTTTCTTCTTTTCCAATAATTTCAGCTATATCAAATAAATGTGGTCCTTTTAAAGCACCGACCAAACTCAAACGAAAAGGTTGCATTACTTTACCCATTCCGATTTCATTTTGTGTCAGCCATTCTTTTACAGTCAATTCAATAGTAGCAGCTGTAAAATCTTCTATATTTTCTAAAACAGAAATTAAATTACTCATTAATTGTGGTGTTTCTTCTTTCCAGTTTTTTCGCGCTTTTTCGTCATAGTTTGCTGGAGCTTGAAAAAAGAAATCGCTTAATTCCCAAAATTCAGTAACAAAATGGGCTCTTTCTTTTATCAAAGAAACAATTTTAGTGGTTAGATCAATTGGTGTTGAAAAGCCTTTTTCTTCCAGTATAGGAGTGAAGGCTTTGGCTAAATCCGCATCATTTTGTTGTATTAAATACTGATGATTGAACCATTTGTTTTTTTCAGGATCAAATTTGGCTCCGGCTTTATGCACACGATTCAAATCAAATTTTTCTACCAATTCGGTTAACGAAAAAAGTTCTTGTTCGGTTCCGTCATTCCAACCCAATAAGGCTAAAAAGTTAACAACTGCTTCGGGAAAAAATCCTTTTTCTCTGTAACCGGATGAAATTCCTTCTTCGGTTTTCCATTCTAAAGGGAAGACAGGAAATCCTAATTTATCGCCATCTCTTTTTGATAATTTGCCATTTCCAATTGGTTTTAAAATTAAGGGTAAATGGGCAAATTCGGGTGCTTCCCATTTAAAAGCGCGATATAGTAAATGATGAAGTGGGAGCGAAGGCAACCATTCTTCTCCTCGAATAACATGTGTCGTTTCCATCAAATGATCGTCTACAATATTGGCCAAATGATAGGTTGGCATCCCATCACTTTTAAATAATACTTTATCGTCTAACAAATTAGTATCAAACTTAACATCACCTCGAATAATATCTTGTAAATGCAAAGTTTCATTTACAGGTGTTTTAAAACGAATAACAAAATGTTCGCCTGCCGCAATTCTTTTATCGGTTTCTCCTTTAGAAAGCCCTAATGAAGTGTCTAATTTTTCACGATTGTGGTGGTTGTAAATAAAGGTTTTTCCTTGTTCTTCATGCTCTTTCCGATGTGCATCTAAAGCTTCGGGTGTATCAAAAGCATAATAGGCCCAACCAGTTTCGATTAATTGATTGGCATATTTTTGATAAATATCTTTTCGATCACTTTGACGGTAGGGACCAAATTTTTCGTTTTTTCCAACGGTTTCATCTGGAGCAATACCAAGCCATTCTAAAGCTTCCATAATATACGATTCAGCTCCAGGAACAAAACGAGTTTGATCGGTATCTTCAATCCGTACATAAAAAATTCCGTTGTTTTTTTTGGCAAATAAATAATTGAATAGGGCAGTACGCACACCGCCAATGTGTAAAGGTCCCGTTGGACTTGGTGCAAAACGCACACGAACTTGCTTAGCCATTTTTTTAAATTTTGCCGCAAAGATACGACTTTACGCAATTTTGCTCTTGCCATTTCGTGCTTTATCTCAATTTATATTTAAGTAGCACGTATGTTTTAAATTACTACATTTATGGGTTATATAACAAAGTACATTTTTGAAGTGAGCGCAACCGAATTAATATTTAGCAAATTAGAAAATTTTGTCAAAAAGTTTTATACCAACGAACTCATTAAAGGAATGATCCTTTTTTTAGGATTGGGATTGTTGTACTTACTTTTTACTTTATTTGTTGAATATTTTTTATGGCTATCTCCAGCTTTTCGAACCTTGCTTTTTTGGATTTTTATTGCAGTAGAAGTATTTCTAGCGGTGCGATTAATTCTTTTTCCGCTATTTAAATTGTTTAAAATCCAAAAAGGAATCGATTATGAAGAAGCGTCTAAAATTATAGGAAACCATTTTTTTGATGTAAAAGACAAACTGCTCAATTTTTTGCAGTTGTCTAAATTAAATGAGCATCAAAATGGATCCGATTTGGTTCTGGCCTCAATCGAACAAAAAGCAAATTCATTACAACCCATTCCTTTTAATGCTGCGATAAATTTTAAAGAAAATAAAAAATTTGTACCCCTAGCGTTAATTCCGATTTTGATTTTTTTAATGTTTTATATTTCGGGCAACAATACTATTTTGACTCAAAGTTTTAATAGAGTAGTGCATTATTCTGCTTCTTTTGCTAAGCCGGCCCCGTTCGAATTTGTAATTTTAAATACGTCTTTGCAAACTGAACAAGATAAAGATTTTGTCATTAGGATGGAATCAAGAGGAAAAATTATTCCAGAGAATGTTACCATTCATTTGGGTGATGCCAGTTATTTCATGGAAAATACGAAACCAGGTTTTTTCGAGTACCGAATTACAAAACCAAGTTCGACGATTCCGTTCCATTTTGAAGCGAATGAAGTACTATCCAACGATTATAAATTGGAAGTTGTTGCTGTGCCGACCATTGCTAACTTTGATATGTTGTTGCAATTTCCGAGTTATTTGAAAAGAAAATCAGAGTGGATTAAAGGAACGGGCAATGCCATAATTCCTGAAGGTACAACCGTCACTTGGAAAATGAAGACAGCAGCCACTCAAAAAATTGATTTTAAAGCCAATAATCTTGTTTCCTCTTTTAGTAAGGCCGAAAATGAGTTTAGTTTGACTAAAAATATTAGTCAAAATACAGAATATCAAATAATTACTTCAAATGCTTCTGTAAAAAACTACGAAAAGTTGACTTATCAGCTTGCTGTTGTAAAAGATCAGTTTCCTACGATTCAAATTACAACGGCTCCTGATAGTTTAAAGCTAGCCAAAGGTTATTTGTTGGGTCAATTGTCTGACGATTATGGTTTATCCAAATTACAAGTTGTCTATTACGAACACAACAAACCACAAACTGCCAAACGTGGAACATTACCCGTTAAACACGAAAACTACGATCGTTTTGTGTTTTCTTTCCCCAGTAATTTGCCTGTTCAAAGTGGAATAAATTATGATTTTTATTTTGAGGTTTTTGATAACGATTCACCGCACCATTTTAAAAGTGCGAAGTCCGCTGTCTTTTCCGATAGAGTGGCTACCGATTCGGAAGTAAGACAATTGCAATTTGAAGAACAGCAGTCGCTATTGAATGGTTTTTCCAAATCATTAACGACACAAAACAAACAATTTTCGGAGTTGGATAAATTAGATAAATTGGGTAAATCAAGTTCTGGAAGTGATTTTAAAGAAAAACAAAAGATTGATGATTTTATAAAAAAACAGCAAAATCAGGACCAAATGATGAAACAATTTGCTGAAAAATTGAATCAGAATTTAGATAAAATGAAAGTTGACAAAAAGGATGAAAACCTGGAAAGTTTACAAAAAAGATTGGATAACACTGAAAAGGAAATTGAAAAAAACCAAAAGCTTTTGGATGAGTTGAAAGAATTGAATACGAAGATGAACAATGAAAATTTGTTTGAAAAATTAGAATCGTTCAAACAACATTCCAAAAATCAATCCAAAAGTTTGGAACAATTAGTGGAGTTAACCAAACGCTATTATGTGCAACAAAAAGCAAAGCAACTTTCGGATGAATTACAGAAACTGGCTAATCAACAAGAAAAACTTACCAATGACAAATCACCCAATGCAACTCAAAAACAAAATGAAATTAATAATGATTTTAATAAAATAAAAGAGGATTTACAAAATTTACAAAAAGACAATAAAGACTTAAAAGCTCCTTTAGATGTTCCAAAATCAGATTCAAAAGCGGAGGATATTAAATCGGATTTAGAAAAGGCTTCTTCTAATTTACAAAAAAATAATGCTTCTTCTGCCAAGCAAAACCAACAAGCAGCTTCTAAAAAAATGAAGGCTTTAAGTAAAGAGTTACAAGAAGGAATGAGTGGCGGTGAACAAGAACAGTTAGAGGAGGATGTGGCCATGTTGCGCCAAATATTAGATAATTTAATAGCGTATTCTTTTTCGCAGGAAGACATTATGTTGCAATTTAAAAAAATCAAATTGGGTTCTTCGGCCTATAATAAAAATATAAAAGTGCAACAAAATCTCAAACAGCAATTCAAACATATTGATGATAGTTTGTTTGCATTATCCTTACGCAATCCAAAAGTGGGTGAAGAGGTTACCAAAGAAATAGGGAATGTTTTATACAATGTTGACAATGCTTTATCTACATTAACCGAAGTACAAGTTCCAAAAGGTATCGCTCACCAACAATATGCGGTGGCCGCTTCGAATAGACTAGCCGATTTTTTAAGTGATGTATTGAATCAAATGCAAATGCAAATGAGTGGTTCGGGTGAAGGTACTCCGCAAAATAAACCCGGTCAAAGCGGGATGCAATTGCCAGATATTATCAAAAAACAGCAAGGTATTGGAGCGCAATTACAAGACGGAATGAAAAAGAGTGGGCAAGAAGGCAAACAGGGCGAAGGTAATAAATCTAAATCAGGTCAATCTCAAAAGGATGGAGAGGGTAACGATGGAGAAGGAAACGCGAAAGAATTGTTTGAAATTTACAAAGAGCAAGTCCAATTGCGTGAAGCCTTGCAAAAGGAATTGCTTAAAAACGGGTTGAATCCGAACGGTAACAATGCGGTTAACCAAATGAAACAATTAGAAAAAGAACTTTTAAATAAAGGATTTAGAAATGAGAATTTACGCCGCACGTTACAAATTCAACAAGAATTACTGAAGTTAGAAAATGCGGTTCAACAACAGGGCGAGGATGCAAAAAGAGAATCAAACACTAACAAGAGTAACTTTACGAACCCATCCAAAGCATTACCATCTTCGCTTTTAGATTATTTAAATAGCATTGAAATATTAAACAGACAATCACTACCTTTGCAGCCGAATTTTAATAAAAAAGTTCAAGAATATTTTAATAAAAATGGTCAACTTTAATTACGAAACAGCGTTTGAATTAAGCAACGAATCAGCTTACGAAAAATGGATTTCGACTATCATTCTTTCTGAAAATAAAAAGGAAGGGGAATTAAATTATATTTTTTGTGATGACGATTATTTACATAATATCAATGTAGAATACCTCAATCACGACACGCTTACCGATATTATTAGTTTTGATTATACGGTGGGTAATGAATTAAACGGTGATGTTTTTATTTCTGTTGAACGTGTACGCGACAACGCAACAGATTTTAATGTTCCTTTTTCAGAAGAATTGTTGCGAGTTATGGCGCACGGTATTTTGCATTATTGTGGTTACAAAGATAAAACAGAAGCCGATGCTGATTTAATGCGAAAGAAAGAAGAAGAAAAAATTAAATTGTTCCACGTGGAACTTTAATTAAAAACTATTTTTTATTTAATATAGTATTTGTTTCACGTGGAACATTAGAAATCCAAACCAGGTTAGGTTTTTTCATGTTTCTAGTCGAAAAGATGTAGTGTTTCACGTGGAACAATAATAAAATAAATAAACTTGGTTGAAAAAACCAAGAGTCTAAAAAAAAACAAATCAAATGTTTCTAGAAGAATACGATGTAATTGTGGTGGGTGCTGGTCATGCAGGTTCAGAAGCGGCAGCGGCGGCAGCCAACTTGGGATCGAAAACATTGTTGGTGACGATGAGTTTGCAAAACATTGCGCAAATGTCGTGTAATCCGGCTATGGGAGGAATTGCGAAAGGGCAAATTGTGCGTGAGATTGATGCTTTGGGTGGATATTCCGGAATTGTTTCGGATCGTACTGCCATTCAATTTAAAATGTTGAACAAATCAAAAGGCCCCGCCATGTGGTCGCCGCGTGTACAAAGTGACCGTATGCGTTTTGCAGAAGAATGGCGGTTGATGTTGGAAGCAACACCCAATCTTGATTTTTATCAAGAAATGGTGAAGGGTTTGATAATCGAGAATGGTAAAGTAAAAGGAATTAGAACTTCGCTTGGAATTGAGATCAGATCCAAATCAGTTGTTTTGACCAATGGCACTTTTTTAAATGGTTTGATTCATATTGGAGATAAACAATTTGGTGGAGGGAGAGCAGGGGAAAGTGCCGCTTACGGAATTACAGAAGATTTAGTAAATGCAGGTTTTGAAGCGGGTCGAATGAAAACGGGAACACCACCGCGTGTGGATGGCCGCTCGTTAGATTATTTGAAAATGAATGAAGAAAAAGGTGATACCAAGCCAGATAAATTTTCGTATTCGGATATAACCAAACCACTAACACAACAACGTTCGTGTTACATGACCTATACTTCGTTGGATGTTCACGATATTTTAAGATCGGGTTTTGATCGTTCACCAATGTTTAACGGGCGTATTAAAAGTATTGGACCGCGTTATTGTCCTTCAATCGAAGATAAAATTAACCGTTTTGCAGATAAAGAACGTCACCAACTGTTTGTAGAACCAGAAGGATGGAATACCTGTGAGGTGTATGTAAACGGATTTTCCACTTCGCTACCTGAAGATGTACAATTTAAAGCGTTACGTTCGGTAGCTGGATTTGAAAAAGTGAAGTTCTTTCGTCCAGGTTATGCCATCGAATACGATTATTTTCCACCCACACAATTAAAACACACGCTTGAAACCAAATTAGTAGAAGGTTTGTATTTTGCTGGTCAGATTAACGGAACTACAGGTTATGAAGAAGCAGCTTCGCAAGGGTTAATGGCTGGAATTAATGCACATTTAAAAGTGCACGAAAAAGCACCTTTTATTTTAAAAAGGGATGAAGCGTATATCGGTGTTTTAATAGATGACCTTATTACGAAAGGTACCGAAGAACCATACCGTATGTTTACTTCAAGAGCTGAATACAGAACGTTGTTACGTCAAGATAATGCTGATTTTAGATTAACACCTTTATCGTATGAAATTGGTTTGGCTTCTGAAGAACGTTTGAGAAGGATGGAACACAAGCGTAATGAATCAGAAAAAATGGTAGCTTTTTTTAAAGAAACAAGTGTAACGGTAGCAGAGACGAACCCAATCTTAGAAGCAAAAGATTCAGCTCCTATTATACAAGGTGATAAAATGTTTAAAATATTTTCAAGACCGCAAATGGATTTAGAGGATATTTTGAAATTTGAAAAAGTCCAAGAATACCTAAATGAAAATAGCTTAGATCAAGAAATTTTAGAACAAGCGGAAATTCAAGTTAAATATTCGGGTTACATCGAAAAGGAACGAAATAATGCCGATAAGTTGGCACGTTTAGAAGAAGTCAAAATCCCAGAAAATTTTGATTACGATAAAGTAAAATCGATGTCGATCGAGGCCAAACAAAAATTAAAAAAAATCCGCCCAGTTACCATATCGCAAGCTTCTCGTATTAGTGGTGTTTCGCCAAGTGATATTTCGGTATTACTTATTTATATGGGAAGATAGGAAATTCTTAAAAAAGGTGTTCCACGTGAAACTACGGTGCGAACACCTTTGTTTGCTAGAAAAAAGCCGAATACTAAAATAAAAAATGGTTTCAGAATTAATTTTAAAAATAGTACCATTCTATAAAATATATGAATTTAGACAATACAAAACTTTTCCTTACAGTTAAAGATCATTCGGTTTCACAAGAGGTTTTCGAATTGTATTATGACGAAGCAAACGACATGCTTTTTACCAGTCCGCAACCCAACGAAGAAGAATTAGCACGTTATTACGAAAGCGAAGATTATATTTCGCATACAGATAATAAAAGGTCACTTTTTGAAAAAGCGTATCATGTAGTAAAAAGTATTGCTTTAGAAAACAAATTAAATTTAATCAATAAGCAACAGCCACAAAAAGGAATGTTGCTGGATATTGGAGCTGGTACAGGCGATTTTTTATTAACAGCAAAAAACAATGGTTGGCAAACGTTGGGAGTAGAACCAAGTCCAAGAGCTAGAGAAATTGCAAAAGCAAAAGGCATTCAATTTGTATCGCATATTATGGAACTCCAAGACCATTCGTTTGATGTGATTACGATGTGGCATGTTTTAGAACATGTGCCGGATTTAGAATTGCAAATTCAAGAACTGAAAAGATTACTTAAACCTACAGGAACGCTAATTGTGGCAGTACCCAATTTCAAATCCTACGATGCATGTTATTATAAAGAATATTGGGCGGCCTACGATGTGCCGATTCACTTTTGGCACTTTTCCAAAAAAGCAATTGCCAACTTATTTTCAAAAGTCAAAATGGAAGTAAAGCAAGTTCTTCCTATGAAGTTTGATGCTTTTTATGTGAGTTTGCTTTCCGAAAAATACAAATCAGGAAAAATAAATTATTTTAATGCCATTCGAGTGGGATTACTTTCAAATTGGAAAGCAAGGCAAACCGGTATGTATTCGTCCTTAATTTATGTCATTCAAAATCAAAAAAACCATTTTTAGAACGTTTTAAGAGCTGAATGAGGTGTTTTATAATAAGAAACATTACTTTTTTCTAAAAATGGCTTAAAACACAATTATGTTATTTGAACTTAATAACTATATTTTATCACAAATAACAATTACAATCACTAAAATTGATACTATAAAATACGACGCATTTTTTAAACTTTATGTCGATGCTGTCTATTTTTTTATATTTTTGTCAAACACATAAAAATTAGAAATTCTCAAAATGAAAAAAGCATTAGTAATTATCGCACTTTCTATTTCGGTAGTTGCGTGTAACAAACCAACAGAAGTTAAAGAAGTAAAAACAGCTTATGTAGATACTTCGGTTTTAATGAAAGAATACACCGAGGCAAAAGACTTAGAGGCTAAATACAAAGCGCAAGCAGAAGAAAAAGGCAAACAATTACAAGCTGAAATTAACCGTTTTAAGCAAGATGCGGCTAACTTTCAAAGTCAAGCACAAGCTAACGGACAAGAATGGGCGCAAAAAAGAGGTGCAGAATTACAAAAAAGAGAGCAACAATTAGGTTACGCACAACAACAATTAGCACAACAATTGCAACAAGAAAGTGGCGCTGAAATGGATTCGTTAGTGAGTGGCGTTAAAAAATTCATCAAAGATTACGGTAAGAAAAATGGGTATTCGTACATATACGGAACTGGAGATGCTGCTACCGTTTTATATGCTGAAGAAAAATACGACATTACTAAAGAAATCATCAAAGAATTGAACGACAAGTACAAAGCAGGGGATAAAGCAGAAGGGAAAGATGCTGATAAACCTGCCGATTCTACAACTACAAAAAAATAAAGCAGTTTACACACAATAAGAAAGCCTAAATCAATAATGATTTGGGCTTTTTCCATTTAATAGCCTTACAACCAAACAAATAATGTAATATATTTAAGGTCTAGTTTCGTTTTTAATTTATACGCCTCATGCAAGATAGTACCGCCGCCGCCGCTTACACACTCCAATTTATTAACCAAACGCAACGTTCTATTTTTTTAACGGGTAAGGCCGGAACGGGCAAAACGACTTTATTGCGGGAAATCATTTCGACTACCCATAAGAACACCGTTGTAGTAGCACCAACGGGTATAGCGGCTTTAAACGCAGGAGGTGTTACCATTCATTCGATGTTTCAATTGCCTTTTTCAGGTTTTATTCCGACCAATAATAACGAATCACTGCTTCACGAAAAAGTGAAATTCGAAACCAAATGGACCTTGCAACGGCATTTTAAAATGAATCGTATTAAACGCGCCGTTATCCGAAATATGGATTTATTGGTAATTGATGAAGTGAGTATGTTGCGTGCCGATTTGCTGGATGCTATCGACTTTATGCTGCAAACCGTTCGGAAAAATACGCAACCTTTTGGCGGTGTACAAGTGCTGTTTATTGGCGATTTGCTACAATTGCCGCCAGTGGTAAAAGACGAAGAATGGCAAACGCTACGCAAATATTACCAAGGCAAATTCTTTTTCCACGCCCATGTTATACAACAATACCCGCCTTTGTATATCGAATTAGACAAAATTTTTAGACAAACGGATAGTCGTTTTATCTCCATTTTAAACAACTTACGCAACAATGAAATTACGGCTGCAGATGTTGCCACATTAAACCAATACGTACAACCTGATTTTGATCTAAAAAAGAACGAAGGATATATTACCTTGACCACGCACAATCACAAAGCCGATGCCATTAACAAAGAGGCTTTGCAGGAGTTAAAAGCAAAAACAGTTTCGTTTGAAGCGCGAATTGTGGGCGATTTTCCCGAAAAAATGTTCCCGCTCGAAGCTACTTTACAACTGAAAGTAGGCGCTCAAGTTATGTTTGTAAAAAACGATGCGTCTTTCGATAAAAATTTTTTCAACGGAAAAATGGGAATCATTAAAACACTAAACACCGAAGAAATCCACGTGCACTTTCCCGAAGAAAACAAAACAATAGAGGTGGAACGCTTTGAATGGCAACACATTAAGTACACCGTTAATAATCTTACAAAGGAAGTAGAAGAAGAAATTTTAGGAACCTTTATACACTTTCCTATCAAACTGGCTTGGGCCATTACGGTGCACAAAAGCCAGGGGTTGACGTTTGACAAAGCTGCGCTCGATGTATCAAACGTTTTTTTACCTGGACAAGCGTATGTAGCTTTTTCGCGTTTGCGTTCCTTAAACGGGCTTATTTTGCTTTCTCCATTGCGAATGAACGGAATTTCCAATGATGAAGAAGTGATGAAGTACGCTTTACACAAAGCATCGCCAGAAATTTTAAAACAATCGCTGCATTTAGAAACTAAAAATTTCGTGCACCACTATCTCGTAACCACATTTGATTGGATAAATCTCACACAAGAATGGCGTAATCTGGTGTACAGCAACCAAGATAAAAACGAAACTTCCGAAAAAAATCCGATGGAGATTTGGGCACAAAAGCAATTGCTTATTATGGAAAGTTTGACGGAGCCGGCAACGAAATTTATCCAACAACTGCACGTGCTGTTTCGAAAAGAAGCAGTTGATTTACAATACATTTTATTACGAATGCAGGCAGCTTACGATTATTTTAAAGCAACATTAGATAATTTGGTTGAAACGTTACTCTATAAAATCGAAGAGGTGCAACGTAAGAAAAAATCCAAAATGGTATACGAAGAGTTGATCGCCTTGGAAGAATTGCAAACCAAAGCGGTGTTGCGTTTAATGAAAGCCAAGTTGTTGATGGAAACCGTTTGCGCCGGAAAAACCATATCGAAAGAAAGTATGACTTCGCCCGAAATTAAAGAATACGCTGCAACAAAACGAAATGTTATTCAAGAGCAATTCAAAACAGAAAATAAAAATTTGTTAGAGGAAGAGGAGCCACTGAACCGATATGCGGCTCTAAAAACGACTAAAGCATCCAAAAAAACCACAGTAGAAATCACTTTGGATTTGTGGAAACAGCAAATTTCGGTCGCAGAAATTGCCGAAATGCGTAAACTAACTGTTGCAACTGTCGAGATGCATTTGGTTAAATTAATTCAATCCAAACATATTGCTATAGCCGATTTGTTGCCCGACGACAAACGAGAAGAATTAAGTGAGGCTTTTTTAAAACATACCGAAGAATCGCTTTCGGGTTTAAAAGAAACACATGGCGAAAAATTCTCTTGGTTTGAACTTAAAATGTTCAAAGCGAGTTTAAATGCATAAAAAAATCCGATATAACAATCGGATTTTTTGTTTTTTATAAACTTTCAATTAGGATCCAAGCTTCTGGATTTTGAGCTTTGTGAATTTCACGTTGCACTTTTTCAGCTTCTTGCATGGTGGCATAACTGCCGTACAAAACAGGATATAGACCATATTTGTTTTTACCAATGCATTGAGCATTTTTGTAACCGTCGTTAAGCAACATTCGGTAGAGTTTTTGAGCGCCTTGCTCGCTTCTAAAAGCACCCGCTACAATGTGATAGGATTTTTTTTCTGCTTTTTCTGCCACGGTTAACGTAACAGCTGGCATCGGATTTTGTATAAAAAAAGTGGCCTCTTGTATTTTGTTTTGTACTTGTTTTTGCACCGCATGTTCAACCACAGCACGTTGTGTCGCAATTTGATTTTGATACATCGGGTAACCAATGCTTCCAGCTACGGTCAATCCCAATACAAAAATGGCAGCGTATTTTAAATACGAATAGGAACGTTTTGGTGTATCTTCTAAAAGTGAAATAACTTCTTGTTCCGTTGTATTGGCTTCTAAAGTTTCCAAATGTTGTTCAAATGATTCGCGTTTCACTACGGGCGATACAAACGAATGCAATCCAAAAGAAGTAGTCAAATAATTGTTTTGCTCAACCGGTGTAAAAACCATCTGTGCATCGGCATTTAGCGAAATAGAACCAATGTTTTTTAAGTTTAAAACACCACTTTCTGCTATTGTTTTTTTCCAATTTAAGATTTCAAAACCAATGGCACTCACGGCATAATCGTACGACGTTTTTTCTGCTTGCGCAATATGATGAGCCAACAAACCATCGTTGTTTTTCAAATGAGCATTAAAGGAAATCGTTTTTTTAGGTGGAAAAAACGAATTACTGCTTTCATGAAGCTGAGCCGATTGAATTTCGGTTAAAAAAGCACCGAATCCTGGAACCGTTACACACTGATAACGATACAATAACTGAGAAATATATACTTCGATTTTCATACTAACAAAGTTATATAACGAGAATAGTTATCAAAATTTTATTCACAATTTTTATTAACAATTACACTCTTTTTATAGACAATTTACAATCAATTACTTAGCTTTTTTTCATAATAAAACAATTCGGATATATTGAAAAGAGTATTAAATTTTATATAAGAAAAAACTTAAAATTTAATTAGCTATTTATTAGGATTGATAAATAAAATTATGTTAGTTTGACGCGTTTTTTTTGCTATACTTCGCTAAATTATTTGTTATGTCCGACACAGAATTATGGTACACCTTAGCCTTGCTCCGAGTTGATGGAGTGGGGGATGTTATTGCCAAGAAATTAATAAGTCATTTGGGCAGTGCTCAAGCAGTTTTTGAAGCACCCAAAACACAATTGGCTGCCATTGATGGTGTGGGGACTAGGTTGTTGAAAAACCTGAAAAACACTGCGGTATTTAAAGAAGCGGATAACGAACTGAACTTCATTCAGAATAACAACATTTCGTATTGTTTCTATAATCAGGCAAATTATCCGGAGCGACTCAAACATTGTCCCGATGGTCCTGTACTTTTATTTGGTGCTGGGAATTTAAATTTGAGCAATTCCAAAATGATTAGCATTGTAGGAACACGACAAATTACCAATTATGGAGTTGATTTTTGTAAAAAACTAATCGAAGAATTGAGTCCATTAAATCCGATAATTGTTAGCGGATTTGCCTATGGTGTTGATATTGTAGCACATCAAGCCGCCATGGATTGTGGCTTGCAAACCATTGGCGTTTTGGCACACGGCCTCAATCAAATTTACCCGAAAGTTCACAAAAAATACATGGCGAAAATGGAAGAAAATGGCGGTTTTTTAACGGAGTTTTGGAGTTCGTCTAACCCAGATAAAGAAAATTTTGTTCGGCGTAACCGCATTGTAGCAGGCATATCCGAAGCGACTATTGTAATAGAATCAGCCGAAAAAGGAGGCTCACTCATTACAGCCAATATGGCGATTGATTACGATCGTGAGGTGTTTGCGGTTCCGGGAAGAATAACCGACAAATACAGTCAGGGTTGTAATAATCTAATTAAAGCCCAAAAAGCCAATGTGTTAACCTCTGCAGCCGACTTGGTGTATGTACTCAATTGGGACCTACAGCAAAAACAAAAAAACATTCAAAAACAGTTGTTTGTCTCACTCGAAAACGACGAACAAAAGATTTACGATTTTTTAGTAAAAAGCGGCAAAGAACAATTGGATAGCATTGCGTTAGCTTGTAATTTGCCTGTTTTTAAAATTTCAGGAACCTTGATAAATATGGAACTCAAAGGGGTTATTCGGCCCTTGCCAGGAAAACTTTTTGAAGCGATTTAGGTTAACTTAAAAAAAAATTCCTTTTTGAATACTCGTTCAAAAAGGAATTAAGACAATTATTTAGTAAGTATTACACCGCTTCAAAGCCCAATTTAGCACGAACACGATGCAAAACAACTTCGGCTACAGTAGCGGCTTTTGCAGCTCCTTTTTTCAATAAGGCATCTACTTCATCCAAATGATTCATGTAGTAGTGGTATTTTTCTCTTTCGGTTTTAAATTTCTCGCAAATTAACTCAAACAAAGCTTGTTTGGCATGTCCATATCCGTAATTTCCTCCTAAATAATTCGCGCGCATTTCGGCAATCTGACTTTCTGAGGCCAATAAGGCATAAATAGCAAAAGCATTACAGGTATCCGGATTTTTAGGATCTTCTAATGGCGTACTGTCGGTTTCAATGCTCATTACTTGTTTGCGTAACGCTTTATCGTCCAAGAAAATATTAATGTAATTATTGGCCGATTTACTCATTTTTCCACCATTGGTACCCGGAATCAACATAATGTTTTCTTCTATTTTCGCCTCTGGTAATACAAACGTTTCACCCATTTGGTGGTTAAAACGAGAGGCTACATCGCGCGTAATTTCCAAATGTTGCAATTGGTCTTTTCCTACCGGTACAATTTCGGCATCATATAGTAAAATATCGGCAGCCATCAGCATGGGGTACGAAAACAGACCTGCATTTACGTCATCTAAGCGATCCGCTTTGTCTTTAAAGGAATGGGCTAAAGTTAAGCGTTGAAAAGGAAAAAAACAGCTCAAATACCACGTTAATTCGGCCGTTTGAGGAACATCCGATTGACGGTAAAAAGTCACACGATCAATATCCAAACCAAATGCCAACCAAGCGGAGGCTACACTAAAGGTATTGTCGCGCAGCGTTTTGCCATCTTTAATTTGTGTAATCGAGTGCAAATCAGCTATAAACAAAAAAGAAGTGTTTTCAGGATCATTGGATAAGGCAATTGCGGGCATAATTGCGCCCAATAAATTTCCTAAATGTGGCGTTCCGGTACTTTGTACGCCTGTAAGTATTTTGGCCATTTTAAATTTTTTCTTAACCGCGAAGTTCGCTTAGTTTTTCGCAAATTTCGGAAAGTTTTTTTGGAAACGGAATTCTTTTCTTAAAAACTACCATCCTTTTAGTATTTTTGGATGTATGAAAATTTTTAAAATTGCTTTTTGGCTGCTGTGGCGCATTTGGTTTTACATTCTAATGGCAATTCCCATTGTAGTCATGTTACCGTTTTTATTGCTTTCGATTGCTACCGAAAGTGGTTATCCGTATTTCTTTAAAATGGCGCGAATTTGGGCTAAATTTATCTTATTTGGAATGGGATTTTATTACAAAGTCGAAAAAGAACAAGCGCTACAAAAAGGCCAAAGTTATATGATTATTGCCAATCATACCTCCATGACCGACATTATGTTGACCTTGGCGATTATTAAAAATCCGTTTGTTTTTGTGGGAAAAAAAGAGTTGGTTAAAATTCCGCTTTTTGGCTTTTTTTACAAACGAACCTGTATTTTAGTCGACCGAAGTTCTTCTAAAAGCAAATCAGAGGTTTTTGCTCGTGCTCAAAAAAGAGTAAACCAAGGCTTGAGTATTTGCATTTTTCCGGAAGGTGGAGTACCCGATGATGAATCAATTGTATTAGATGCGTTTAAAGAAGGTGCTTTTCGCTTGGCAATTGAGCACCAAATTCCGATTTTACCTTTAACGTATGCCGATAACAAAAAACGCTTTTCGTATACTTTTTTTAGTGGAAGTCCGGGTTTGATGCGGGCTAAAATGCACGCTCCAATTGTGACAAGAGGAATGACAAACGACGACCGAAAAGCACTTCGGGATCGCTGCCATTATTTGATTCATCAACAATTACTGAAATATAATGAAAGTAAATCAGGTAAATAAATTGGGAAATGTCTTTTTAGCGGTGAATGATTTTTTCAGAAATGAAATGCAACACACGTCTAAGTTTGACTCTGGTTTTTTTGCTGAATAGCGTTTTGGTTGTGAACATTAGCTTTATTTTTTTGGTTAGAAAGAGTGGGGCTCTTGTAGTTAGACACAAAATTATTGAAAAGGTTGCGTCGAAATCCAAAAAAATAAAAAAAGCCCGAAAAAAAAAATTCGGGCTAGGTTTTAAGCTTCTGCTAATGTCTTAATTTGGGTTTTGATTTTCTCTTCTAATTCATCCGCCAATTCGGGATTATCTTTAATCAAAGATTTTACAGCATCCCTTCCTTGTCCTAGTTTGGTATCACCATAACTAAACCAAGATCCTGATTTTTTAACGATTTCAAATTCCACCGCGATATCTAAAATTTCACCGGTTTTAGAAACGCCTTCTCCGTACATAATATCGAATTCGGCTGTTCTGAAAGGCGGTGCCACTTTGTTTTTCACAATTTTAACTTTGGTGCGGTTTCCGATAACATTTTCACCATCTTTAATTTGAGACGAACGGCGAATATCCAAACGAACCGAGGCGTAAAATTTAAGGGCATTACCTCCTGTAGTGGTTTCTGGATTACCAAACATAACCCCGATTTTTTCTCTTAATTGGTTGATAAAAAACACGGTACAATTCGTTTTGCTAATAGTAGCAGTCAATTTACGTAAGGCTTGCGACATCAATCGGGCGTGTAATCCCATTTTAGAATCACCCATTTCGCCTTCAATTTCACTTTTTGGTGTTAAGGCAGCTACCGAGTCAATAACGACAATATCAATGGCACCCGAACGGATTAAATTTTCGGCAATTTCCAAGGCTTGTTCCCCATTATCGGGTTGCGAAATGATTAGGTTTTCAATATCAACACCTAATTTTTCGGCATAATTGCGGTCAAAAGCATGCTCAGCATCAATAAAAGCGGCAATTCCTCCCGCTTTTTGAGCTTCGGCAATTGCATGCAGCGTTAAAGTGGTTTTTCCCGAAGATTCTGGTCCGTAAATTTCGATGATACGACCTCTTGGATAACCGTTAACACCAAGTGCTAAATCCAATCCTAAAGAGCCAGACGAAATAGTTTCTACTTCTACTATGGCTTTGTCTCCCATTTTCATAACGGTACCTTTACCGTATGTTTTATCTAATTTGTCAAGGGTTAATTGCAGCGCTTTTAATTTAGCTTCTTTCTCTGAACTCATCTTTTCTTTCATCTAAATAGTTATAATTTTTCTTTCATTCAAAAAAAATCAATACCCAACTAAGGGACTGATTTTGATTGTTTTTGGCTTATATGGAATGTAAATGTAATTCTTTTTTTTAAACCAACAACAGCCTTTTTTACTCTACAAATAAGGCTCTTAATTCCGTGGCATCAGCTGGTTTCATTTTGCCAGCAAGCAACAAACTCAACTGTTTTCGTCGCAAAGCAGCATCAAAACGTTGTTTTTCCAATTCGGTTTCAGGTACTATAGGCGGTACTTGAACGGGTTGACCATTGGCATCCACGGCCACAAAGCTGTAAATGGCTTCGTTGGCTTTGCTTCGGGTTCCCAATTCGCGGTCTTCCACCCAAACATCAATAAAGATTTCCATGGAAGTAGTAAAAGCGCGAGATACTTTGGCTTCGATAGTAACGACACTTCCTAGCGGAATCGGGCGACTAAAAGCAACGTGGTTAACCGAGGCGGTTACCGTAACATTGCGCGAATGGCGCTGTGCCGAAATACTAGCCGCACGATCCATTCGGGCAAGCAATTCGCCTCCAAATAAATTATTTAAATGATTTGTTTCGCTAGGTAAAACCAAATCGGTAAGCACGGTCAACGATTCGGAAGGGTGTTTTGGATTCATCTTGATTTTTTAAAAGTAAAATGCAGTATTAACTGAGCCAATAAACGGCCATCACTGCGGGAATATAATAAATAGCAATTGTTCGGGCGCCATCATAATCTTTGGCCAAACGTTGCCCAAATAACATCATCAAAAGGGTAATACACGAAAATACAGCGCCGTAAAAACCGTATTGCCTTCCGTCTTGTAAGAGTAACTGAATACCACCTACTACACACAATACGCTGGTAATCAATTCAAATACAACTAAAACAACTAAAGATTGCGGAATCAAGTTTTGCAAACGCGTTTTTGCAAAATGACTTTTTAACCAACTCACATTTTCCTGCCAATAAAACAATTTATCGTAACTCGACTGGATAAAAGTAAGGGCTAAAAAGGCTAAAATTAAGAGAGAGGCAATGTTATTCATCTTATTTTTTATGAATTAAACGGGTTAATTTGATCGACAAATCGGTTAAAATAATCTTAGCATTTCCATTGCGTTCAATGTGATAAAGTGCATCCGATAAGGAATCAAAAATAGCCTGTATGTTGTTTCCGTTGACAAAGGGTGCAAATTTTTCGAGTTTAAAATCGGGCATTTTGGGCGCTACATACACCAAAGCAGGCGTTTGATAATTAAGTAATAAAGCTTGTCGAAACAACTCGATGCAATACTGTAAAAACTTTTTTTGACTCTCGCGACCCAATCCGGCTATGGTTTCGCTCCAACCAATCAAATCCTGAATGGCTGCGGCATTTCCTTTAGCTCTAAAAGCGGCTCTAACCCAAGTTACAAACCATTGTTCAAACGGAAGTTCGCTCTCGTCTTGATGCAACAATTGCAACGCTTTATTGTAATTTCCCTGCGCTTGATGGGCTAGTGTTAGGGCAGTTTTTTCGTCGAGACCTTCCTTTTCCTGTAAAGCACTAGCAATTACCGTTTCATGTAAACCATTAAAATGCAAAACCTGACAACGAGACCGAATGGTTTGCAGCACATCTTCTTCGTTTTCGGTTATCAAAATAAACAAGGTTTTAGCCTCGGGTTCTTCGATTAATTTGAGCAGTTTGTTCGACGCCTCAATGTTCATTTTGTCGGCCATCCAAATAATCATAACCTTGTAACCGCCTTCGTATGATTTTAAAGATAAGGATTTTAAGGCTTCTTGCGCGTCTTCCACCCGAATATGACCCTGCTTGTTTTGTACATCTAAAACGGTATACCAATCAAAAAGGCCACCGTAAGGGTTTTCCAAAACAAATCGGCGCCAATCCTGAATAAAATCGATGCTTTTAGGACTCTTTTTAATTTCTTCGGTGGTTACCGTGGGATAAATAAAATGCAAGTCGGGATGGCTTAAATTTTCAAACTTCAAATCGCAAGCCGTATTTCCGCCCGATTCTCCCTCTGAATGTGAACACAAAATGTATTGTGCATAAGCAATAGCCATGGGCAAAGTACCCGAGCCTTCCGGCCCCACAAACAACTGCGCATGCGGAATACGCCCCATGGCAGCACTAGTCTTCAAATGACTTTTTATATGATCTTGTCCTAAAATTGCAGAAAATAACATGAAACAAAGATAATAGAATTACGCGGATTCACACCCCCATTTTTAAATCCCAAAAAAGGAAAATCATTTTAGATTTGAGAATTAAGAATTAAGAATCAAGTATTAAGACTTTTGACTTTCAATCTTTCAATCTTTCAATCTTTCAATCTTTGAGACTTTGAGACTTTGAGACTTTGAGACTTTGCAACTTTTTTATCAACACCCCCCTGTTAATATTTTTCTACACAGACCCCATTTAAGCATCGTTTTTTTAGTATAATACGAAAGTTTTTATGTTAAAAATATCCTAAATTTTAAGAAAATGACTACAGGAACATATTTTAACACTTATAGAAAAAAAGCCGACGAAATGCCAATTTTGCCGACAGAATAAAGGATTTTTGTTAAAATGGAGACATTAATTTATTAAAAAAAAATTTTGCAAAGTTGCAAATTAACATAATTTATATATTTTTGTTTTTATTAATGAATTTCTAAAACCGAATCTATGAAAGGGAAAATTATCTTTTTAAGCTTATTTTTATTGTTAACAACTGAGGCCGTGTCCTCTCAAAATAAAAATGCGCCGCAAAGTATCATTAGTACAACTGCCATCATTCGCAAATACCATACTCAAGATGAATTAAAAGCAATGCAAAAAGGCGAATTACTAGATTTGTATATCGAGCGTATTAAAGTGTTAACAAAAACCCTTCCTTACATAGCATTGGCAACCAAACCCGGAGTAACGATGGCCGATTTAGGGATTCCGATGGACAATGAAAACAAAAAAATTCAAGACAGTCAAGTAGTTGCAACGACTACTTATTTGGATACTACGGTTGAATTTCAACGTAAAATGATGCCTTACTCGGATAAAGACAACTTAGTAGCGGCAATTTTATTTTACGAAAACACCATCAAGTCATTACACCTTTTCAATGAATACAATTAATTTCAAAGGAGTTAGTTTGATTTCATAACAATATAATACACCTAAAAGAATATTGTTTTGGAAAATAACGAGTAAGTCCCTTGCCCAAAATAACTCCCAAAACAAGCGTTCTTGAGTATTAACATAAACCTACAATCTTATGAAAAAAGCATTACACATTATCGGGATTGCTCTTGTGATGGTTTGCACTTCAGCAAAAGCACAACAAGAGAAAGGAATTATCGGTTATAACAATTGGTTAAACAATTGGACCGAATTCAAACCAAATAAAGTGGAGTACGGTGAAGCCAATCAAATTTTGGCCGGTATGATTACCACCAACACCAAATTGGAAAAAAGAAACGTATACGTATTGCAAGGTTCAGTATACGTAACCAACAATGCAGTTTTAACCATCGAGCCAGGAACCGTAATTATTGGCGACTACGAAACAAAAGGAACCTTAATTATTACCAAAGGAGCTCAAATTATTGCAGATGGATTAGAAACAGATCCTATTGTTTTTACATCAAATAAAGGTTTGAAAAAAGCTGGTGATTGGGGAGGTCTTGTTATTTTAGGTGATGCACCAATCAACAAATTTGGTGGTGTTTCCTCAGTAACCTACGATTTAAATCCAGCCTTAACCATTTACGGAGGAACCAATGCAGAAAGCAATTCGGGTATTTTACGTTTTGTGCGTATCGAGTTTGCCGGTAAAAAAGTAAAAGGAGCTTCCACAATGAATGCCTTAACGTTGGCTGGATTGGGTAACAAAACCGTTTTGGAAAATATTATGGTTAGTTATTCTGGTGGCGACTCGTTTGCTATGATTGGTGGCGATTTGAATGTGTCAAAATTGGTATCGTACCATTCAATCAACGACGATTTTAAATTTACACAAGGAACACAATGTAAAATTTTCAATTCATTAGCCGTGCGTTCTTCTTACTTAACCAGTAATAAAGATGGATCTCGTTGTATGGAAGTAGCTTCTTACGATAAAAAAGAGGAAACCGATTTTACTAAAAAACAAACCGTAGTGGCAGCTTCTAACATTACCATGTTAAACGACAGTCAAAACATCAGCGCCGATATCCAATCAGGGTTGGTTAAAGAAGCTGTTTATGTAGGTAATGATGCCTCTTTAGAAATGAAACGCAGCGTAATTTCAGGATTTAACCCAGCGGTAATCTTAAGCAACCAAATCGAAATCAACGATAAAAACTTAAAGAAAATCAAATTTGAAGAAATGTATTTCAATATGTGTAAAGGAAACATCTTTACCGAATACAATTCTAACAACGAAGATTTAGAAAACTGGTACGGAAACAGTATTTTCTTTAACGTTTATTCTCAAAGTGATAACAACGAAACGTTTATTGATGTGTTGAATCCAAAAAGACCCGATTTTCGTTTGAAGATTGGAAAAATCACGGCTTCGGCTTCAAGCAAATAAGATTTTCAAAAACAATTTAGTTAGAATACCACAGGAACAAGGAATTGTGGTAAAACGCAGTTCCTTGTACTACATAAAATAATGGCAAAGAATTTTTAAAAAAGAATACGCCCCAAATGTTTAAAAAAATTCTTTTTATCTGGATGTTGGTTATGCCAATGTCACAAAATTTAATTGCGCAGTTTGTTATAGGAAAGCCTACTCTATCCTTTACACAAGCTTGTGCAAATCCTAGTTTTAATGAATTTGGTGTTACAATTAATTTTGCTACTTCAACTTCGTTAGACGCCAATAATCAGTTTGTAGTAGAATTGTCCGACCCCATGGGCAATTTTACTACACCGACTGTTTTGTATACCTCCGAGAAAGGAAGCATTACCACAACCGGAACACAAGTCAAAGTAGCTTTTCCTACTTCCACTTCAGGTGAAGGATATAAAATTAGAGTGAAAGCGACCACACCTGCCACTACTGGGCAAAATTCAACTGTTTTCGCGGCCTATTACAAACCACACGACACCCAATTTACCATTAACAATAGCATTCCTGCTGCGGCATTTTGCTCGGGAGGCAGTTATATTTTAAAAATTGATCCGAACGGAAACGGGGTAAACAATTCACCTTTAGAATTTACTTTTTTAACCTACAATTGGTACCGCGATAATAGCACACCAACCCTTAACGTACCACCTACTTTAGTGGCACAAGCTACTTCTGGAACCTATACGGTAACGCAACCAGGTGTTTATTACGTAGAGACCAATTACGGAACCTGTACCTCCGATTCGTATTCCAATCGCGTAACCATTACGTCTTCGTCTACTAATGGTACCGCTACGATTACTTCTAGTCAAGGAAATCCATTCTGTCCTAGTGAAGGACATACGACTTTAAGCACACCAGCAGGTCAATCTTATCAGTGGTACAAAGACAATCAAGCTATTGCGGGAGCTACCCAACAAACCTATTCGGCTGCAACGGCCGGAACCTATTCGGTTAGTGTAGATTACGGCGGATGCCAGGCCAATGCGGCTATTGCGCTGCAAGAATTCCAATTGAACGCCAGTTTAAACATCCCATTAAGCCCAGAAACCACCGTAATCACTCCAGGAGAAAGTGTATCAGTAGCAATTACTACCGATGCACCAAACCCAACTTACCAATGGTTTTTAAACGATAAAGAGATTAGTGGAGCTACCGCAGCAACCTATTCGGCAACAGTTAAAGGAAATTACAAAGTAGTGGTTTCGCAAACGGGAAGTTGTACAGTGAATACAGAATTGCCTTTTATAATTCGATACGACAGTGATCCTGATCCGTTTCCAGACGTAGCGAATATTCCAAATTTAATTAGTCCAAATGGCGATTTCGTGAATGATACTTGGATCTTACCGCAAGAATATACCAACAAAGAAAACGTAAAAATACAAATCATCAGCGCGTATGGCGAAGTGGTTTTGGACACGACCAATTACCAAAACGATTGGCCTACACCAGCACTCGATGTGAAAAATATAAACCCAGTGTACTTTTATATTATTACCACTGCGGATAATAAGGTTAAAAAAGGATCGATAACGGTAATAAAATAATATGAAGAAAATTTTACTATTCATAACTTTATTTTACGGCTTAAACCCCTCCATCCAAGCACAAGAAACGGATAATGGAGTGGTTTCTTTTGCTTTACCGGTACGAAATTCTTTAAAATTCAACCGATATACCATCAATCCTGCTTTTAGTTTTGCTCGTGAATCGGCTTCGTATGCCAGTTTTTATAACAAAAGACAATGGGTACAATTCGATGATGCACCACAAACCTACTTGTTCAGTTATTCAGGGAGATTCTTAGAAAACGAAGGAATTGGAGTAGGGGTTTTTCAGCAAAATTATGGGGTGTTAACGACTTTTGGTGTAATCGCCAATTTTGCGCACAACTTGGTACTTCAAGAAGAAAGTAATTTGACTTTTGGTTTAAATGTGGCCGGATATAAAAGTGGACTCAACAACGGAAAAGTTGTGGTTAATTATCCTGATCCCGCCTTAGATAATGTGCCATCGAACATGTTGTTAGCAGTGAGTCCCGGTATTAACTACGGAAATGCATTTTGGGATGTCGGATTAGCAGTCAACAATTTAGTAGCCTATAACTTTGCTACTTCCGAAATGCTAAAAGACAATCCCGAACAAGGACTGCAAGTACACGCTATGTACACGGGTTATTTTGATTCGTATGGCTTTTTCGACCGAAGTAAATTTTCAGGTTTAGTACGTTCCGAATTTAAAAAAGAAAAAACAGTTATTTCAGGTTTGGCTATGATAACCATTCCGCAAGGAGCATGGGCTCAGGGGGGATACAACACCCTGTATGGCTTTTCGGCCGGATTAGGTGTCAACATCAGTCCTAAAATTGCCATCGAATACAATTACGAAAAAGGAACAGGAAATTTTTCCAATTTCGGCGCTTCTCATGAATTTGTAATTGCGTATAAATTTACAAGTAAAAACTATTATTACGGAGAGGACGAAGAAGGCGCCTTGATAACGCCTGCACCGGTGCGAAAACCAGTGGCAGCTACCAACAAAGCACCATTACCTCGCGTAACACCACAAGAACGTGCCGCACAAGCCAAATTAGCCGCCGATGCCAAAGCGAAAGCCGATGCCGAAGCCATGCAAGCCAAGTTGGCTGCCGATATGAAAGCCAAAGCCGACGCCGAAGCCCTGAAAGCGAAATTAGCGGCCGATGCTAAAGTGAAAGCCGATGCAGAAGCAACCAAAGCCAAATTAGCAGCCGATGCCAAAGCGAAAGCCGATGCAGAGGCGATGAAAGCGAAATTAGCCGCCGATGCGAAAGCCAAAGCGGATGCAGAAGCGTTGCAAGCCAAACAAGCTGCCGATGCCAAAGCAAAAGAAGCTGCTGCTGCACAACAAGCTAAATTAGCCGCCGAAGCCAAAACAAAAGCGGATGCCGAAGCCTTGAAAGCGAAACTGGCAGCCGAAGCCAAAGCGAAAGCCGATGCGGAAGCCTTGAAAGTGAAATTAGCTGCTGATGCGAAAGCCAAAGCGGATGCAGAGGCACAAGAAGCAAAACTAGCTGCCGAAGCGAAAGCCAAAGCCGATGCGGAAGCCTTGAAAGCAAAATTAGCCGCTGAAGCAAAAGCCAAAGCAGATGCCGAGGCCTTAAAAGCCAAATTAGCCGCCGATGCCAAAGCGAAAGCGGATGCCGAAGCGTTATTGGCTAAAATAGCCGCGGAAGAAAAAGTCAAAAAAGAAGCCGAAGCAGAAAAAGCAAGGTTAGCCGCCGACGCCAAAGCCAAAGCAGATGCCGAGGCCTTGAAAGCCAAATTAGCGGCCGATGCCAAAGCGAAAGCCGACGCCGAAGCCTTGCAAGCCAAACAAGCAGCCGAAGAAAAAGCAGCTGCACTAGCCGAAGCGGAAAAAGCAAGATTAGCCGCTGAAGCAAAAGCCAAAGCGGACGCCGAGGCACTGCAATTGAAATTAGCCGCCGATGCGAAAGCCAAGGCCGATGCCGAAGCAGCAGCTCTATTGGCCAATGCAAACGCAAAAGACCAAACCGCCAAATCAATTGATAATTTGACCGATAATTGGGATGCAAATTATAAAAAACAACAAGATTTAATCGGTCAGTTGAACGCAACCGTAGCTTCTAAACAAAAAGAATTAGATGACATGCGTGAGGAGAACGATTTGAGCGAAAAAGGAATTTACAAAGCGCCAAAAGAATTGGTTTTCAAAAGCGTAGCCGAAGAGAATGCCAAATTAGAAGCACTTAAAAACCAAATCAACGAAGTCAACCGCAGTCAAAAAATGGCATTAGACAACGTAACGAAGTTGTATAATGACCGATTGAAAACGGTGCCGGATAAAAACGATGCGTTGAACAAAATGTACGCGCAAAAAATCGAAGATTTAAAAGCAGAACAAGCGCAAGCCGAAAAATCGAATGCTGCCTTGTTATCCAACTTAGAGAAAATTAAAGTGGAAACCGAAATTGAGAAAAAACGCCGCATCAAACGGGCGAATTTCGAAAACGATCAAGGTAAATACGCACAAGATCAAGCGGCTTTAAAACGCATCAAAGAAACCACGAAGTTGAGTACAACGCCGTTAACAGCCAGTGATTTTGATTTTGGTGAAGAACAAGCCAACATGCAAATCATCAAAAACGTGAAGAATGAAAAAGGAGGTTATTACGTGATTTTGGCCGTACATAGCGATGTGGCCAAACGCGATGATTTCTTGAAAAAAGCCGTGGCTTCGGGTCGTAATGACATCAATTTCTTCTACAATGTCAATACCAGTAAGTATTACATTTATTACGAACGATTTGATAGTTTAACCGACGCCCAAAAAGCCCTAGAAAATAAAGGAAAACAACCGTACAACGAAAAAATGGCAGTCGTGAAGTTGGAGAATTAGTGTCCAATGCCGTATCCTCGAGTGTTTTATGCAGAGAAACGGAATGAAACGTATCGAGAGGAATCTAGTGAGTGAAGAGTGAGAAGTGAAGAGTGAAAAGAAAAGCTGGCTTCCAGTTCCCTCCTTGAGGAGGGTTAGGGAGGTGTTAAGCGAGTGAGTAGTGAATAGTGAATAGTGAATAGTGAGAAGAAAAGCAGACTTCCAGTTCCCTCCTTGAGGAGGGTTAGGGAGGTGTCAAGCGAGTGAACAGTGAGAAGTAAGGAGTTTTCAGACAAAGCAAGCCTATCCCTGAGCGTGTCGAAGGTTCGAAACCCACAACCCACAACCCACAACAGAAAACCGAAATAAAAAAACCAAAACATAACAGACCAAAGCGGTGTAACCGATGCCCCTCGGTTAAACCGCGAAAGCCCAAACCTAAGAATACCATGAAGAAACCTACTTTATTAAAGAAGTTCAAAATTTCAATCGAACTTGTTTTTCTTTTTTTCTTTTTTTTATGTGTTACAGCACTTCAAGCTCAAAGTAATGGAACTGATTTTACAGGAAGGCTAAACGACGGTAATGGAAATAAATACCTAAAGGTTCAAGGAGATATTATGCTCATTGGTAATTCAATTCTGACTCCTAAAAATAAATCAATACCATTTAATGAAGCAGGAGATAATAATGAGCTAGATGCAAAATATCTAGACGTTGACGGTAATAATGGAATTGGTCAAAATACTTTTAGTTCCAGTAGTGCTAATTTGGCAATTAATAATGGTTGTAAAAGAATTGTTTTTGCTGGTTTGTATTGGTCGGCTATGTATCCTAACGGATCCAGTACTGATGGTAATTGTTTTAATTGTGGAAGTAATCCAGAGAATGATTGGAACCAAGTAAAATTACGAGTACCAAGATCTTCCAATTATGTAGATATTATTGCTGATAAAAATAACCCTAGAGAAGTTATTTTTAAAGGGAATAATGCTAACAATTTCAATCAAGGGGTATACGTTTGTTTTAAAGATATTACGAATATTATTCAACCTTTAGCAGATGCAGATGGAGAATATACTGTTGCTAATATGAGAGCAACTACGGGTATTCGAAGAGGGGGGGCAGCTGGTGGATGGACATTGGTAGTGATTTATGAAAGTCCAACTGTATCCAGTAAATACATCGCTGTTTTTGATGGCGCTAAAATGACTAATGTTGATGCAGGACCAGATCGATTATTAAATGTAGATATACAAATTGATGGTTTCCAAACGTTACCGAGTCCATTCCCCGTAAACGCAAGTATTGGTATGGCTGCTTTAGATGGGGATTATAGTAAGAAAGGTGATGGATTACTTTTTATAAACGGATTAGTACCTCCTTCTACAGCAAGGGAGTCATTTACTCCAATAAGCAATTCTTTAAATCCCATTCCTTTAAAAAATAATGGAAAGGATTATGATTACCCAAAAGCTAATTTTTTTAATGCTAGTATTACAAGGTTTAACCAGCATGTTACTAATCGTAATCCTACCAATGAAAATAATGTGGGATATGATATAGATTATCTTTCCATAACAAACACGGATAATAAAGTTATACCTAATGGAGCCACTAGTGGTACTTTTAGAATGTTTACCGATACGGAAGGGGGTGATGGTTTTGCTGCTTTCTTAGCTACTTTTGCCGTTGACATTATTGAACCTAAAATTCTTTTAACAAAAGAGGTATACGATTATTCGGTAAATCCTCCAGCCAATATCGGAAATCAAGAAGTCGGACTAGGTAAAGAGTTAACCTATGAAATTGGTTTTCAAAACCAAGGAAACGACAATGCTACCAATTTTACCATCACGGATATTTTACCCATCAATACTACCTTTTCAAATACAAGTGGAAGTGTAACCTTACCAGATCCTTTAAAAATAGATGGTAGAAATTATGAAATAACCTATACTTACGATGCTGCTACAAGAACCATTGTTTTTACCATTCCAAAAGAATACGTTGAAGAAAAAGATCCGCGTTACGTTATTCGACTTAAAGTAAAAGTGGTAGAGTCTTGTAATCAGATCAGTGATATGTGTTCGAACGTGATTCAAAACATTGCACTATCAGAATATTCAGGAACATACAATAAAGGTACTTTCGGAGATAAAAGTTTGTCGTCGTATACCACCTGTAATGTGGGTATACCACAATCTACAAACTTTTTAGTCGATGTTGATGACTGTAAGTTTGAAGAAAAAGTAACGCTTTGTGGAGCTAATACTATTTTGACAGCGGCTGACTTGTACGAAAGTTATAAGTGGTCAAAATCGCCTTTTGACAAAGATGGTAATACTTCAGGCACTATTTTAGGAACTAACCGAACACTAACCGTTACCGATCCGGGAACCTATTATGTTTACAATAAAGCAAAAGCACCTTGTCTTTCGATTAGACAAAGTTTTGTGGTAACGCGTTTTGGAAATACAACCACAAACCCGGTACTTCCTTTTGCAAGTGAAATCGTTACCTGTACAAATAATGGAAAACAATTGCCGAATATTTATTTGTGTGGTGCGAATGATAAAAAAGACATTGTTACGAACATTACCGATAGTACCAATATAGTTTGGGAAATTAGTAGCAATGCTGCAGTACAAGGAACTACTTGTGCCGATGAAACGGATAATGCAACTTGGAGAACCGTGGGAACAGGAAACAATTTTTCTGCTCAGAATGCGGGGCAATACCGTTTAACAATTA
This sequence comes from Flavobacterium agrisoli, assembly GCF_016522065.1. GTDB lineage: Bacteria > Bacteroidota > Bacteroidia > Flavobacteriales > Flavobacteriaceae > Flavobacterium > Flavobacterium agrisoli. The sequence continues at coordinate 537,110 of NZ_JAEHFV010000002.1, forward strand.
ACTATGCAGGGGGGTGTTTTAACCGTTTCTACTTTAATGTGTATAAAAATGTTTTAGATTTTAATGTATCACAAAAAGATATTATTTGTAATAAAGCAGGTAATATAACAATTGATGGATTAGGACCTGGGTATTCTTATAGTTTAACAGAAAATGGGTATTACGATCCAAATCCAGGTGCAAATTCTTTTAATATTTGGCAAGCTGGAGTTTATACTGTATATATCAAACAAGTAGGAGCAACAGGAATAACTTGTACATTTAAAACAGATCCCATTACAATTAGAAAAAGGGATATTACGTCCGAAGTATTTATTACAAATCCTAGATGTTACGGTGATAAAGGAACTCTTAAAGTAGCAGTCAATGATGTGCCTGGACCTTATACCTATGAAATTTTTAGAAACGGTTCTTCTGTAAACAAAGTGACAACTTCGTCATCAGATTATACTTTTACAAATTTAGATGGAGGTTCATATAATTATACAGTTTCAACTCCAGATTGTAATACGAATGGTTCAATTGGAATCACTGAAGCTGCCGGTCAAATCAAAGCAGAACCAGCTTTAATTAAGCCCTTAACAGCTTGTACAAACGGAATCATAAAAGTAGTTACTACTCAAGATAGGAATTATAACAATAACTTTTCGTATTTCGTTAATGGTTCTTCAGCTTTCCAAACCTCTAATGAAATTGAAATAGACGAGCCAGGTTTGTATACCATTAGAGTTGTAGGACAAAACAATTGTGAAGAAACCGTAAGCATACAAGTAGACGCAGCCCCTAAGCCTAGCTACACCGTAACACATACCAATACCAATTGCTACGACGACCGTGCCGAAATAAACATTGCTTTAAATGGACCAGCAACGGGCTATAAAGTAGAGTATAGTATTAATGGAGGCGCTACGTATAAAGAAGGAACAAGTACTGGAGCAACATTCTCCAATTTAACAGCGGGTACCTATAATGTTCTAGTGCGTTTTAGTGTGACCTATCCAATAAATAATGGATATAATACGGAAACAATAACTTGTCCATTAGACCCAGCTCAAACCATCATTATTACAGGACCTACATCAGGGGTTACCGCTTCGGCAGGTGTGGGTGAATTAGCAGGTTGTGGTCCTTTACAAGGAACTGAACCTACAGGCTTATTACGTATTACCAATGTAGAAGGCGGTACACCAGCTTACCAATATAGTTTTGATGGAGGTCAAAATTGGGGGCCAGATAGCCAAAAATATGTAGTAGCAGGAACTTATAATCTAGCGGTTAAAGACGCATTAGGTTGTGTTTTCAATATCCCGTATAAAGTAACCTTAGACCCAAAACCAGCAGACCCCGTTATCGACGATAATGTAGACACCGTATACAATTGCGACGGTTCGGCTACGGCTACCGTGGTGGTAAACCAACCGCAAACTACCGGAGGAACCACTTATACCTACGAATACTACATCCAAAAAAACGGCACAGGCGACTTTGTAGCCAATACGCCGATTACAAACAATGTCTTTACCAATGTTCCTTCGGGAACGCATAATGTACGTGTAAAATACAATGTACAAACGGTTTCGAGTTACAGCAATTTATTACAAGAAGATTTCGGTAGAGGGACTTACACCACGACACCAGGAATTAACCCAGGATATTGTTTTGAAGATGAAACAACTACACATCTTGATCCTGCCTACAAATGCAATAAGGATGAGTGGATTAACGATGGAGAATATGCCGTAGCTAGTACGATAAGAACGAGATTTAGTGGGTCTTGGATTGTGGCAAAAGATCATACCGTGCCAGCAGATCCTTTGGGACGTTTTTTATGTGTCAATGTGGGCGGTACTGCCGGAATTGGAGGTATATTATATAGTAAACCAATTAATGATGTAATACCTAACCAGCCTGTGATAATTTCGCTGTGGGCAGAAAATTTAATTGTTAAAACGTCAACATCACACGACGATCCGAAATTAACTATTCAGTTAGTGAATAACTTAAATGGCGTAGGAGGAACAGAAACAATTGTAGCTACTACCGATACTAACAATCCTTGGGTTGTTCCAAAATCCGAAAAATGGGAATTTAAAGAATTGTCATTAGATCCAGGAGCTTATAATAATTTAAGTTTTGTCGTACGTTCTTACAGCAACGAATTTAATGGAAATGATGTTTTAATCGATGACATTTGGGTACGTCAAATCCCAAAATCATGTGGTAACGAACGTACCTTCCCTATCGAAATCGACGGCAGTAAAGCTTTTAATGCGGGTAAGCCTCAGGTTCAAGATGTATCTTGTAACGGTGCTAATGACGGCAGTATCACCATTACCGCTACCAACTTTGATACCGCTACTGGTTTTTATTACTCTACAGATAATGGCGTAACTTGGAATACATCTACCACTTCTCCGGTGACGGTTCCTGGATTGGAAGCAGGTACTTACCAAGTAATCGTGAAAAACGATGTGGCGGGAACTACTTGTTCGTATTCTTTTATCTCCGAGATTAAAGCACCAGCAGCGTTAGTAGCTACGGCAGTAGAACAAACCCCACCAACTTGTACAGAGGGTGCTACTATTCAGGCATCTGCCACAGGTGGAACAGGACTTTATGAATTTGAATTACGTAAAGCTGATGGAAAAACAGTAGTTACAGCATTTAGCAATAATGGCGGTACTTTTACCGATGTACCTGCAGGAACCTACACCGTAGTGGCGAGAGATGTTCCTAATGGTTGTACCTCACCGGCTTCGGCAACGATTACGGTGACCGATCCAACGCCACCAACGGCTACTTTGGCTTCCACTTCTAATTTGTGTTACAATGCTACCGATGGCGCGACTTTGGTTGTGAACGTAACCGGAGGCAACGGAACGTTATCGTACAGTCTGGATGGTGCTCCTGGTCAAACTGCAGTTAACTCTTATACGTTTACCAACGTTGGAGTAGGCAACCATACCATTGTGGTAACAGATAGTAAAAACTGTTATGATACAATTAATAATATAGTAGTAGCTCCACAATTAGGCGCTACTGTAAATAGCGTAACCGAATTAGCGTGTAATCCTGCTGCCGATGCGGTAATCACTATTGGCATAACAGGAGGAACACAGCCTTATACATATACCGTAAACGGAGGATCTTCATCGACTTTAGCTGCAGGAATCAGTACTATTTCTTACCCAACAGCTGTTTCAGGTACCTATAATTTTGCAATTACCGATGCCTCAGGTTGTACTACCACTGCTCAAGCTCAGGTAGCTACTATTACATTGCCTACCGTTAGTGCTACTCCAACTCAGGTATCGTGTAATGGAGGTAATAATGGTCAAGTGATATTAGCTGGAAATGGTGGTTCAGGGAATTATACCTATAGTTTTAACGGTAGTGCGTTTACAACCACGACGACTTATCCCGGTTTATCAGCTGATGTTACCTATAATTTTGCCGTTCGTGATAGTAAAGGTTGTGAAGGAACAGGAACCATTACGTTGACACAGCCAAGTGCTTTAACCACAACCGCCTCAGTAACAACACCACTGTCTTGTAATACTTCCAATGCGAAACAATCGGCAGTAGTAACCGTTGTACCACCAACAACGGGAACATCACCCTATACGTATACTTTTAACGGAATAACAACGGGAAGCAATACATATACGGTTTCCGATAACGGTACGAATCAAACGATCAATATTGTAGTGACCGATGCAAATGGATGTCCATTTAACACATCAGTTGTCGTTAATGGATTAAATCCACCAACGGATTTAACATTTGCAGCAGCTGCCATTACTTGTAATGCACCACAAACTACACTTACACTAACCGCTACTAATGGAGTAGCTCCTTTAACTTATTCGATAACCTCGCCAGTAGGTGCAGTAACTTCAAACACGACAGGTTCATTTGCCAACTTAGCACCGGGTACGTACAACTTCAGAGTGACCGATGCTAACGGTTGTTATTACGAAGAATCGCATACCATTAATGCGGTGACTCCAATTGCATTGAGTGCCAACAGTACCAATGTATTGTGTAATGGTGACGCAACAGGAACGGCAACCTTTACCGTTTCTGGATTTTCAGGCACTTATAGTTACACAGTTAATAATGGCACTGCCGTAACGGCTCAAACGGCGGGTACATTTACTTTAAATAATTTGAGTGCGGGTACTTATAATGTGGTCGTTACCGACAATACAACAGGTTGTGACGCTACTCGTGAAGTTACCATGGCACAACCAACAGCGTTAACACTAAATGCTTCAGGAACAAATGTGAATTGTAACAATGACCAATCACAAATTACAGGAACAGCTTCAGAAGGAACTGCGGGCTATACATATGCAGCAGTTATTACGGGTCAGCCAGAGCCAACAGCTTTTGCGGCGAATCCAATTATTGTTGATACCAATTCGGGAGCTAATTTAGTGTGGGATGTTTGGGCAAAAGATGCCAACGGTTGTACTGTAATGACTACTGTAACCATCACTTTAGATGCTGCACCTACGGTAATAGCGGTTTTGGACAATCAGTGTACAGCTACTTCAAATAACGGCTTTACCATTACCGCTACAGGAACCGGAGGAGTATTGCCATTAGAATACAGTATCGATGGCGTTTCTTTCCAATCGTCAGACACTTTCACGGTCAATTCAAGAACTGCTCCTTATGTGGTAACGGTTCGTGATGCTAATGGTTGTACCAATACAGCAGCAGCCCTTACGGTTTACCCTCGATTAAGTGCAAATGCGCAAGTAAGTAGAGAGTTAAGTTGTTCTCCAACAGCACCAGAAGCTGAAATAACAATTACAGCTTCGGGAGGAAGAGTCTCTTATACTTATGAAGTTTCTACCAATGGAGGAATATCTTATACTCCAATGCCTACAAATGTATATACCACGGCAACGGCAGGAAGCTATTCTTTTAGAATTACCGATTCTAATTCACCAGCTTGTCAAACTATTGCCACAGCAGAGGTACAAGCCATAACTGACCCTAAAGTTGCAATCGCAAGTCAGGTAAAGGTTTCTTGTAATGGAGGAAATAACGGTTCGGTTACCTTACAAGGTTCAGGAGGTTCAGGAGGATTTACGTATAGCAATAATGCAACATCTGGATTTACTACTAACCCTACTTTTAATAATTTATCAGCTTCTGACACACCTTATACATTTTATGTAAAAGACAGTAAAGGTTGTGTAGGGCAAGTAGATGTTACGATTACAGAGCCAACACAATTAGTAGCTGATGCAGTTGAAGTTGGTTTTACGTGTAATCCAACCAACGGATCAACTAAAATAGCTGGTACTGTTACCATCAATGTAACGGCCGGAACAGGAACAGCACCTTACCGATATCGTTTTAATGGAACAGGAAGTTTTACTACCAATAACGTTTTAACTTTAAATGACAATGGTTTAGACCAACCATATAGTTATGAGGTTCAAGATGCTAACGGCTGTACCATTTCTGGAAGCGGAACTTTAGAGCGTTTAAACCCACCAACTATCTCTGGAATTTCTGGTTCAAGTATTACATGTAATACTACCGAAAGTACGGTAACAGTTACTAGAACTGCAGGAACAGGAGTATTGCCATTAGCATATTCTATAGTTACTGGACCTGTGGTAAACAATACTGGCGCAACAACCGGTGTTTTTACAGGATTAACCCCAGGTTTATACACTTTCCGTGTAACCGATGCCAACGGTTGTTATGCAACTCAATCGTATCGCGTGAACGATAAAATTCAGGTAACGGCTGTTTTAAGTGCCAAAACGGATGTAGCGTGTTATGGTTTTAGTACCGGAAGTGCACGTTTTACAATTGGTAATTTAGTAGGAACCGCAGCGGAATCTTTAACTAATAATGATACAGGCGCCACCTATACTCCTTCTGCTACAGGAACCAATACATATACATATAGTAACCTACCAGCAGGAAACAACTATACTTTTACAGTTACGGATGATGGTACAGGTTGTACAGCAACGGCTCCAGTTACAATTATTGCACCAACGACAGCAGTTACCGCTAGTTTAGATCCAGTTGTAAATGCCAATTGTAAAACGCCGTATGCAGTAGTAACTATTAATGCATTGGGGGGTACACCAAATTACAAATATGCTTTTGTACATGATGGAGTAACACCAACGGATAGCGATTACGTGTCGGGTACAAATCGTTATGTGGCTAATTTAGACCCTGCTGAAGCTACTGCTTGGGATGTTTGGGTAAAAGATGCTAATGGTTGTACCATTGCGACACCAATTGATGTAACTATTACTACGGATGATGTCCCTGTGTTGTCATTGGACGTAACGAATCAATGTTTGGCTTCTGGAAATACATTTACAATTGAAGCGACCAATACTATTGGTGTGGCTCCTTTTGTCTATACTATAAACACAGCATTTGCTCCAACAGGCACTAATAATAATATTTTTACAGTTGCCCCAGGAACGTATCAAGTAACTGTTACTGATGCTAACGGTTGTACCGATACGGAATCAATTACAGTGAGCCCAGCGATAAATCCAGTGGCGACTTTAGTGAAGGATCTAACTTGTGAAGTTGGAAATGAAAATGCTCTAATAAGTGTAGTCATTAATGGCGGTTTAGCTGATTTTACCTATGCAGTAAAATACAACGGAGGTACTTATGGCGCAACCACTACAGTTACAGGAAATACATTTACCTATACAGCAACTGCTGCAGGTACGTATCAGTTCCTAATTACAGATGCTAATGGTTGTCCTAAAGAGACTAACGTTATTACAATAACAACTCCTGTAATAGTGGCAGGAACGGGTGTCGGAGTTGACCCTACTTGTAACGGTTACAATGACGGTTCGATTACGTTAACAGCAACAGCTGGGGAAGCTCCATTTGAATACAGTATCAATAATGGGCTAACTTTTGTGGATACCAATATATTTGGTGGTTTAACAGCAGGAACGTATACTTACGTAATTCGTGATGCGAAAGGATGTCCGTTTAGTGATGATGTTACCTTGACTGATCCTGCGGCTATTGTTGCAGTTATTCAAACAAATGATATTCAATGTAATGCAGCTGACGTGCCAGGTAGCATTCAAATTAATGACATTACAGGAGGTAGTGCGCCATTTACTGTTTCATTATTAAATGCTTCGCATACTGTATTACGTACAGAGGTATTGACGACTTTACCAACACCAACAGTACCTTATGTTTTTAGTAATGCACTTGATTTTGGTGATTATTATGTAACAGTTGTGGATTCTAAAGGATGTGAGTTCACAAGTGAGAAACAGCGTATTAATACAGTTCCATACTTAAAATTTTTACCACCTAGTATTGGAGGTACTTGTGAAATTGGAGCAACAGTTAATTTAGCTTTAGATACCGCTTATCCATCTGCACCAGATTATATTTATTCAATTTATGGAGGAGTTTCGCAAGCACCTACATCTTCAACTACAGCACAGTTCACAGGATTGAATTTTGGTCAAACCTATTATTTCCAAGTATTAGATAATAATTTATGTACATCCATTGTTGAAGTTAAGATTCCTGCATTATCAGATATAAAAATTAATCCAATTACAACAACGAATGTCACTTGTAATACTTCGCCTGCTACTACTAATGGTACAGTAAATTTTACAGTTTCTGAATTTGGTGCTGGAACAACTTCCTTGAAATTTGAAGTTTTAGATCAACTGACAAATTTACCATTAACGACTCCTGTTGTTAAAAGTCCTATTGATGTAACTGGATTAACATCAATTAGTGATAGTTTTACAGGCTTAGCTGCAGGTTCATATACAATTAGAGTGACAGAATTAGATGGTACTAAATGTACAAGTTCTGAATCTTTTGAAATCAGTCAACCAACCCAACCAGTTAATCTTAGCATTGTTTCCAATGTGAACGCAACCTGTGATAAACCAGCTCAAGTTCGTGTAACAACTACAGGAGGAACGGGACCATACATCTACAGTGCAGTTGCAGGTACTACTACCGTAAACAGCAGCACAAATGTATTAGAGTTGGATTATAATGTTAATACAACATGGACAATCACGGTTACCGATGCCAACGGTTGTACTGATTCTGAAACGGTTACTATTGCTAAAGACCCTGAACCGGAAATTGATTTGTCTGTAGTAAACAAATGTGTGGCGGAGGATACTTTTGCAATTGAAGTAACTCAAGTTACAGCTGGAATGGGAACCTATTCCATAAGCTTGGATAATAGCACTTTTAGCCCAATTACTGGATTACCTTATATCGTTAGTGGTCTACACTCTGGTCCGCATACAATTGTTATTAAAGATGCTAATGGATGTATCGATAGTAAACCAATTACTATTGATGAGCCTTTAATAGCTACACCAGCACTTACGGCATTACCAATATGTGCTATTAATGATGGGGTAATTACCATGTCAGGAACAGGAGGAACAGGAAATTATACCTACGGTATTTCTCCTTCACCAGTTGGAGTAACTATAAATCAAACAACAGGTGTAATTTCTGGATTACCAGCGGGAACGTACACAGTTACAATGACCGATACCGCTACACCAACAAATTGTAGTACAACCGCGATTGTAACCTTGAGCGCTCCAACTCCAGTTACCTTTACAGCTACCACTATTGCACCATTGTGTCCTACAGATGCAAATGGTAGTATTACAGTAATTTTGGATGCAACGAATAATAATCCAAATTATACGTATGAAATTATGGTTGGTCCAGTAACTCGTCCAGCGCAATCATCAAACGTATTTAATGGCTTACCAGCTGGAACCTATACTGTTCAAGTGAACTCGGGTAGAGGTTGTTCTGAAACAGAAGATGTTACCATTATAGATCCATCCCCAGTGATTGCTTCTGCTATATTAACCCAAGCATTAACTTGTGGTACCGCAAATAGTACAAATAAAGCGACAATTACGGCTTCGGCTTCGGGTGGAGCAGGAGGTTATACCTATGGTACAGATGGTATAGAGTTCTCATCACAAAATGTTTTTGAAACATACGACTCAGGTAACTTTACAATTTGGGCTAAAGATGCTAATGGTTGTATAGATTCAGAAACAATCAACATCCCTGCCCTTGACCCACCAACGGATATGGACATTACAGGTACACCAATTTATTGTGTTGTACAAGGAGCAGGAGGTCCAACGAGTACAGTAGCGTTGAGCAATGTTCAAAATGGAGCTGGTACAGTTACAACAGGTTTAACGTATCAAATGATTGCACCTAGCTTCTTGGAGAATAATACAAATCCTGTTTTTGCAGGCTTATTACCAGGTACTTATTTATTCCAAGTAACCGATGCCAACGGATGTACCTACACCGAATCCTATACCGTAGAAAATGTTACCAACATCACGGTTTCGGGTCAAGTAACAGCTGATGTAGCTTGCTACAATGGAAATAATGGCGAGGCAGTGTTTACAGTGGGAGATTTCACAGGAAGTTATACTCCTGCGTTAACTACAGGAACAGGAACATTGACTCAAACAGGAAATATAATTACGTTAACAGATTTAATAGCTGGAAGTTATACAGTAACAGTTACTGATGATACAACCGGATGTACAGATGATTTTACAGTAACCATTGCACAACCAACAGCACCGCTTAGCGTAGTTGGAAGCCAAGTAAAAGCAGCAAATTGTAATTTCGGTGCTAAAGTAACAGCTGTCGCTAACGGTGGAACGCCAAATTATAAATACGCGTATGGATTAACAGCAGCATCAATTTTACCTGCTCCTAGTGATTATTCTACTTCTCCGGATGCAGTTCTTGATTACAGTTTAGGAAGTGATTGGACGGTTTATGTTATAGATGCTAACGGATGTACAACACAAGATAATTTCTCGATTACTTTGGATTCAGAACCAACCATCAATGCCTTTACTGCGACAGTATGTTACGATGGTAGCCCTGTGAATATAACGTTGACAGGTTCAAACGGAGTAGCTCCATACGAATTCAGTATTGGAAATACGTATAATAGTACAGGTAACTTTACCTTAAATGCTCCTGGAACGTATAAATTCTACATTAAAGATGCTAATGGATGTGTCAATTCAACAACCTACACATTTAATCAACAATTGTTGTTAGAGGCCAGTTTAACACAAGATATTACCTGTTTCGCTTCACCAGACGCTGTAGTTACTTTACAAGCAACTCAAGGTTCTGGTACGTATACAACGTATGAAGTTTCAAGTAACAATGGTTCAACATGGAATGCTACAACTGCAGGAACTACGCATACTATTGTAGCGAATGCGCCAGGAACTTATATTTTCCGTGTTACGGATGACCAAGGTTGTACGGCACTTTCAAGAGTAATTACGGCTAGTCCGCAAACTACCCCAACATTTACTCAGACCCAAGTTAATGTAAGTTGTTTTGGTGGTAACAACGGCTCGATTACCGTAACCGCTGCAAATGGTTTAGCACCTTATGAATACAGTAAAGATAATGGTGTAACATGGCAATCTTCAAATCTGTTTACAGGCTTAAATGATGCGGGTGTTTATAACGTGGTCGTAAGAGACGCCAAAGGTTGTTTGTCTACTGCTCAAGTAGTAGATATTACACAACCGTTAGAGCTAGCTGCTACTATCGATGTTACCACACCATTATCTTGTGGCGCAGGCAATGCAGCCCAGCAAGCAGTAGTAACCGTAACAGTAGATCCTGCTACAGGAACGGCGCCGTACCAATTTAGTTTCAACGGGACCGATTTTACCGGTAGCAATACAGGTACGCCAAATACTTTTGAGTACAAAACGACTACTGCTGGGCCGGTTACCATTTACGTGCGCGATGCGAATGGTTGTACCATTCCAGCAGCAGTTAGTACTACTATAGATGACTTAAATCCACCAGCAATAGCTTCTATTACAGGAACTGATATATGGTGTGCTCCATCTACAAGTACTACAAGTACGGTAACCGTAACGGCTACAACAGGAACGGGAGTGGGTGCTTTAGAATACACTATATTGGAGCCTACAGTTGTTTCTAATGGAACAAATCCTGAATTCACAGGTTTAACTGCTGGAACCTATTTATTCCAAGTAAAAGATGAAAACGATTGTACTGCTACACAATATTATGAAGTAAAACAATTGGTGAATATTACAGTTAACGGACAACAAACTCAAGCGGTTTCTTGTATCGGACAAAGCAACGGTACATTAGAGTTTAAGGTTGCAAATAATGCTGGAGCATTTACAGCGGTTCTAAATCCGTCATTAGGTAATCAAACAATTTCTGGAGATACTGTAACCATTACAGATTTACCAGCAGGAAGTTATACGTTGAATATTACGGATAATGTAACCGGTTGTGCGGCTTCGGCTCCAGCAACGGTTACAGAGCCAACAGCGGTTCAATTAACTTTAGGGCCGGTAATCAATGCCACTTGTAACACAGATGCTACGGTAACGGTACAAGCAACAGGCGGTACACCAGGGTATAAATATGCTTTTGTGCAAGACAGTGTAGTGCCTACGGCAGCTAATTATCAAAACAGTCCTTCGGCACTATTAGACAAAACTATTGCGGATTGGGATGTTTGGGTACAAGATGCAAATGGTTGTACGGATCAAATTGATGTGACTGTTACAACAGATCCATTGCCTGATAATATTACAATTGCTGGTTTATCACAATGCCCTGCGTTAGATGGTAGTTATACGTTTACCGTAAATGTAGGAACGGGTATGGCACCGTATAAATACAGTATTGGAGCTGGTTTTGTTGATTCTAACGTGTTTACGGTACATACACCTGGAACTTATAATATAGTAGTGCGTGATGCCAACGGTTGTACTATTGCTACTCCAGTACCAGTTGAAATTTTAGCACCAATTGATTTGCAAGCAAGCATTACCGCTTTACCAGCTTGTAATGTGAACAACGGGGTAATTTCGGTAGCCGCAACGGGTGGCTCAGGAACAGGAAACTATAGATTTACTCTAGATGGAGGAGCTGTGGTGACGGCTGATACGCATACCTTTACTGGAGTAACACTGGGCACGCATACCGTTCAGGTTCGTGATGTGGCGACAGGTTGTACCGATACGGTTACACTTAATTTGATAGCGGCAACTCAAATCACCGGATTTACATTGGCCAAAACCGATGTGAGTTGTAACGGAGGCAGCAACGGAACAATTACGGCTACGCTAGCACCAAATGCTCCAGGAGTAAATGATAATCCAGTTTACACTTATGAATTGTCTAGAACCATTGGAGGAGTAACAAATATTTTACGTCCAGCTCAAACAGCTTCAGTTTTTGCAAATCTAGAAGCAGGCGATTATACCGTGAGAGTCATTTCAGGTCGCGGTTGTGAAGCCCAAGAGGATGTTACAATTATACAACCAGACGTGATTGTGGTTAACGCACCAACTATAACACAATTTGCATGTACCAGCGGAAATGCAAGCAATAGCGCTACCATTTCAGTTACCAACGTAACAGGTGGTTCGTCAGATTATAGAAGTTATGAATTCTTCAAAAACGGTATCAGCGTACAACGTTCGGCTTCAAATGTGTATACCGAATTGAATTATGCAGGTGGTTCGTATAGCGTTTCGGTAACCGACTCAAAAGGTTGTACGGGCATAACTACGGCTCCAATTACGATTGATCCATTCATCAATTTAGAGGACATTACCGTAACTATAAATAACGCGAAAACGTGTATTGGGGAAGAAGACATTACGGTTAGTGCAACGACTACAGGCGGTACGCCAGCTCAATTGGAGTATCGTGTAGTAGGAACGAATGGTAATGCGTACAATCAAAATAACACAACAGGTCAATTCGTAGGATTAACAATCGGAGATTACATCATCACGGTAACCAACCCGGCAACAGGATGTAGCATTCGTAAAGTACATTATGTAAACAACCCAAATACCTTCCAATTGCAAGCGGTGAAAACCAGCGATGTCATTTGTTACGGTTCGGCTACAGGAGCGGTAGATATTACCTTAGTAGACACAGTGCCTACACCAACCAATGAGGCAGGAGCGTTTACGTATGTAGTGAATGGCCCAACACCTAGTACGGGTACATCAGCAACAGCAGGGCCGTTAAGCTTAACGGGATTGTTAGCAGGGAATTATACGGTATCGGCTACTTTGGTGAACACGCCTTACTGTACCGTGAACACGACCTTTACTATTGTACAACCGGCTGCGGAATTAACCCTAACCGAAACACATACCGATATTACGTGTGTGAGTGGAAACAACGACGGAACCATTACAGTAAGTGCTGCAGGTGGTTGGAATGTGGGAGGTGCTACGGCCTACCAATACCAATTAATCAAAGACGGTGCAGAGGTAGTGGGATACGGGGCGCAATACGAATTTACAGCCTTAACTGCTGGAAATTATACGGTAAATGTTCGTGATACTAACGGATGTATTGCAACGGCTACTGTTGTTTTAGTAAATCCAGCACCTATTGCAGTAACGGCTACGCCAAGTGTAACCATGTTACTATGTAATGGTGATACTACGGCTACCCTTACGGCTTCGGCTACAGGTGGGCAAGGGTCTAATTATACCTATACGTTGAATTACTTGTCGCAAAATCCAGTGGTGTCTTCTGGCCCACAAATCGATCCGGTATTTGCCAATTTAGGTGCAGGAACCTATTCGATTACGGTAAACGACGGTTGGAATTGTACGGTAGAATCGGCACCAGTAACCATTGCAGAACCAACAGAAGTGGTACCAAGTTTAGCAGTAACGCGTACACAAACGTGTAATACGCTTACGCAGTTAACCTTAACCGCTACAGGTGGAACAGCGCCATATACGTACAGTACCGATAATGTAACCTATTCGGCTGCAACGTTCAGTTCAACAGTTTCTTTTGAGGTAACGCCAGGCGTTTACCATTACTATGTAAAAGATGCGAATGGTTGTGTGGACTTCATTTCTAACGATATTGAAGTGCCAACTTTAGAGCCATTAGTAGTTGACTTAAATATAGAAAATGCCAAAGTAAACTGTACAGGTGATGCTACGGGAGTAATAGTAGCAAAAGCTACCGGTGGTTTAGGAAACTATGTGTATACCTTGTTAGATGCAGGTGGAAATGCTGTGAGTCCGCAACCGGTACAAAGCACACCGGGTCGTTTTGACGGACTGGTAGCGGGTACCTATTCGGTTCGTGTAAATTCAGTAGACTGTGTGGCCACTTCGGTACAAGAAGTAATAGAAGAACCACTAACGCCATTAACCAGTACAGGAGTACCTACGCCAGTGACTTGTAATGGGGAAAACAACGGTCGTTATGTAGTGACAGCCTCGGGAGGAACAGGTCAAATTCAATTTGCCATTTCACCACGTATGGACCAATTCTTCAACTCGGGAGTGTTCGAAGATTTAGAGCCAGGGCACTACCAAGTAATTGTACAAGATGAATTAGGCTGTTTCCATATCAACGACTTTGATATTACCCAACCCGATATTTTATACGGTCAGGTAATCACAACGTCTATCCAACCTGAAGTTTGCGAAGGCGACGATGACGGAGCGTTCAGTATTACAGTAGCAGGTGGAGTTGCACCGTATAGCGTGGTGTTAGATGATGCCAATGCGACCTATACAGCTGGAGTTGCAGGTCAGGTACAATTTGATTTCATGAACCTTTCGGGTGGAACACACATCGTGTACATCAAAGACAGTATGGGATGTTTGTCAGAATTAGAAGTAATCTTGCCAGATCCGGTTATTTTAAACCCAACGGCTGAGGTAACCTACGACTGTGTGAACAATGCAGCGGCGAATTTAATCACCGTGACCATCGACGCAAGTAACGATCCAGCTGAAGTACAATACGATTTAGATGGCTCAGGTACTTTCCAAGCAAGCAACGTATTTGCTAATGTAGCACCTGGACCGCACTTTGTAGTAGCGAAACACAACAACGGTTGCGAAAAAATGACGACCATTTTTGATGTAGCCCAAGTAGATCCATTGGCCTTAACGCTTGCCGATGGCGATATGAACGAAATCGTGGCTACGGCTACCGGTGGCGGTGGCGACTACGAGTACAGCTTCAATGGCGAACCGTTTACAAGCAACAACAAGTTCATTATTTACAAATCAGATAATTATACGGTAATCGTACGCGATAAAAACGGTTGTACGGCTACAGTAACCCAGTATTTCGAATATATCGATGTATGTATCCCGAATTACTTCACGCCAAATGGCGATGGTAATCAAGATACTTGGGCACCAGGTTGTACCAATATTTATCCAGATTTAACCTTTGTGATTTTTGATCGCTACGGACGTGAAGTGGGTAAATACCGCTTGGGTCAAGGTTGGGACGGTAAATACAAAGGAGCCGAATTGCCAACGGGTGATTACTGGTACGTATTGAAATTGAATAACAAAAAAGACGATCGCGAATTTGTTGGTCACTTTACCCTATACAGATAACATTCTAAACCCAAATCGGATGTTAACTATAAAAAAGAATACCATGAAAAAAACACTTTTATCCTTACTACTTTTGGCTGTTACCTACGGGTACGGCCAAGAGTTAAATTTACCTACATTTACCCAATACCTAGCCGATAACCCTTTTGTAATATCGTCGGCCTATGCCGGTATTGGAGATAATTTGCGCATAAGAGTGAACGGGTTAACCCAGTGGGTGGGCGTTAAAGATGCACCCGATAATCAGGCCGTATATGCCGATTTCCGATTACTCGATCGCTCGGGTGTCGGATTGTCTTTTTACAACGATAAAAACGGAAATACACGCCAAACAGGGGCAAGGGTATCGTTTGCACACCACTTGGTGTTGGATTATTATTCCAAACAATACCTTTCGTTTGGTATTTCGTATAATTTCAACAATTTCAAAGTCGATATCAACGAGTTTAGACCGCCTTACGGAGATGCTACTGTCGATCCGTATGTAACCGACAACCGTTATACGTCCAACAATAACTTTGATGTAACCGCATTGTATCGCAACAAAGGCTTTTACGCCTCTTTTACGGCCAGTAACATTTTAAAAAAGAACTTGGATAAGTTCGACATCAACGAACCGGGGATGTTAGCTAATTTTCAGCTCTATTCCGGTTTAATCATCAAAGGAAACAACTTCAGCGAATTTGAACCTTCTGTTTTTGTGCAATATTTTGCCAGCGACGGCCGTTCGAGTACCGACTTAAACTTCAAATACCGCAAATACAACCGCTACGACGATTATTATTGGGTAGGAGCCTCGTATCGTTTTTTAAACGACCAACCCGGCAAACCACTTAATGTTGGACCCATGTTAGGATTCTCCAAATCCAAATTCTATTTTGGCTATTCCTACCAAATCACCGCCAACGACATGGCTGCCTACAACTCCGGAACCCACATGATCACCCTTGGTTTCGATTTCTTACAAGCCATCAGCAACTGTCCGTGTACCCAAAGCCCAGTACACGATTAGTTGTGAATTGTGAATTGTGGATTCATCTGAATTGTGTGTTCAACTACCAACTACTAACTATCAACCATCAACCTAAACTGACCATGCTAAAACGTTGAAAATGAAAAGTTATATTTTTCAAAAAAATAAACTATCTTAGGCTTATGAAGATGAAAGAGTCTATACAAATGAAATTAGCTGAGTTTTTAACATTATGTAAAAACCATAATGTTAAAAATATCTATGCGTTTGGTTCTGCTGTGACCGAAAATTTCAATGAAGACGCTAGTGATATTGATTTGCTTATCGAGATTGATAACGAAGACCCGATTGAGCGTGGAGAAATCTTAATGTCTATTTGGGATAAACTCGAAGTTTTTTTTCAAAGAAAAGTAGATTTATTGACAAATGCATCCATTAAAAATCCTATTCTCCGAAAAAACATAGACTCCACAAAAATTTTAATTTATGACGGAAAAGAGCAAAAAGTATCTCTCTGACGTCTTAATGGCGATACATTTAATCCGCGAATTTACGGTCGACATTACCGATTTCAGTATGTATGAAAAAGACCTTAAGACGCAAAGTGCCGTTGAAAGACAATTAGTAATTATTGGAGAGGCATTAAATAAATTAAGAAAGAACGAATTCGAAATTAATATCGAAAATGACAAAAAAATTATTGGTTTTCGTAATCGCTTAGTACACGCGTATGATAGTATCGATAATGCAATAGTTTGGGCAATTATAAACCGCCACTTAAAAAATTTACAAAACGAAATCGAAAGCCTACCAGGTTTATAAAACATAGAGCGATCGATGTAGAAAAATTGAAGCCAAACAGTGAGTTGTAGCGCAGTCAAGCACGAAAAAATAATCAAAAGTATGAAGCCACTTTTCTTTTTCCCACCCTTTAGGGCTGGGGTAAGGAAAAAGAAAAGCTCTTACACCCGCTGTCCGAATGCCCACGGCTCAAACACGCACAGCTTGTCACCCCGACGAAAGAGAGGTCACATAAAGAAAGATCACACATCAGATCGACTTTTTTTCTTTTTCCCACCCTTTAGGGCTGGGGTAAGAAAAAAGGAAAACTCCCATACTCGTAATCCCATTCACGCACAGCTTGTCAACTCGACAAAAGAGAGGTCACATAACGCAAATAGCACGTATCACCTAGAGTGTTTTTCTTTTTTCCACCCTTTAGGGCTGGGGTAAGGAAAAAGAAAAACTCCAATACTCGAAATCTCAATCACGCGCAGTTTGTCACCTCAACAAAGGAGAGGTCACATACAGCATTTAACATCAGTTGCTTCGAGTTTTTTTATTGAGTTCAACACAATAAAAAACGTATCAAAAGATTTAGGGTCTCGGCAAAGAAAAAGAAAATAGTAGCAAATGCAAAACCTGATCTACACCAACCACCAACTGAATCCCCACTGTTAATAAGTAGTTCGGTTTTCGTATCAAATCCAAAAAATTAAGAATTTTCTTTTAAATTGCAGTGCTACTTGCAGAGTTATCCACCAATGTTGAGGTATTACCCAAAAAAACAAATATTTTACAATAGCTGTAACCAATTTGACGCAACCTTTTATAGAACTAAACATCTATGTATTAAATGATAAACTTAGAAAACATGAAAAAACAAATTTTACTTTTATTAACTATTGGACTCTTATTTTCTTGTTCTAATGATGATCAAAACAAGTCCGAAACTAAATTGATTGGAAAATAGAAATTAATTGAGCAATTGATTGACATAGGAGATGGAAAAGGAACCTTTCGACCAGTTGAGAGTGATATAATGATTGAATTTAAAAATGACGGAACTGTGTTAACAAACAGCTTTGTGTGTGACCCTTATGGAAAAGATAGTATAAGTACTGGAAATTTTAACCTAGATGATAGTACTATAACCACTAATTGTAACAATCCAAACTTTGCAACAATTCGGTTTGAATTAAAAAACCAATTTCTAATTTTAAATTTTAATTCTAATGAAGGACATTCTAAAAAATTTAAAAAGATGAATTAAAATCCCACTCCGCGAACAGTTTTTTTTAAAAATGTACGCCAAATAAGAACATTTAAAAAAATTGAAGGTCGTGATATTTCGAAATACAGTGTACCAATCTTATTGGGAGCGAATAACTTTGTTATTTCGTTATCGCTTTTGTGCAAATCCACGTGAATGCCCATAGCAAAACCATTGCGCCCCTTGCGGTTAAAAAAGCAAACAAGAATCTGCTTCCTCCCCAAACTCTAGAGAAACGTTTACAAAATTCCTAGCGCCCTTAGCGTATTCCCCACCAAGCATATCCAAAATCGTTGCGCCCCTTGCGGTTAACCCATCTACCACAGTAATGCACTTTTTTTCCCTCCCTTCAGGTTTGGAGTAAAGAAAAAGGAAAGCTCCAATACTCGAAATCCCAATTACGCACAGCTTGTCAGCCCGACAAAGGAGAGGTGACATAAAGCAAATAGCACGCATCACCTCGACTTTTTTTCTTTTTCCCTCCCTTTAGGTTTGGAGTAAAGAAAAAGGAAAGCTCCAATACTCGAAATCCCATACACGCAAAGTTTGTCACCTCGACAAAGGAGAGGTCACATAAAGAAAATAACTCTCATCACCTCCAGTGTTTTTCTTTTTCCCACCCTTTAGGGCTGGGGTAAGGAAAAAGAAAATAGCAACTATAAGGTGAACAACAACTCACAACTCACAACCGACAACTCACAACAACACCCAGCGCCCTTTGCGTATTCCCCACCAAGCATATCCAAAACCATTGCGTCCCTTGCGGTTAAACCCCATAGTCAAACCCCGCCTAAATTATAACGTTTTCGTAAATAAAACGCAAGTTTTTTTGAATTATTAAAATTTATTAGTGAACCAAAAGTCCTATATTTGTGGCACTTTCAAGAAAAAAACTACGTTATGAAAACACTAAACGATTTTAATTTTGCAGCTAAAAAAGCCATCATCCGTGTGGACTTTAATGTTCCTTTAGACGAAAATTTCAAGGTAACCGATACGACCCGTATTGATGCTGCCAAACCAACCATTGATAAAATTCTAGCCGACGGTGGCAGTGTGATTTTAATGTCGCATTTAGGTCGACCAAAAGGAGCAGAAGAAAAATATTCCCTCAAACATATTGTAGCAACAGTCAGTGAAATACTAGGAGTTCCTGTAAAATTTGCCACGAACTGTGTAGGTGCCGAAGCCAAAGATGCAGCAGCACATTTAAAAGCAGGCGAAGTCTTGTTGTTAGAAAATTTGCGTTTTCACGCAGAAGAAGAAGCTGGAGATGTGGATTTTGCTAAAGAATTAGCTTCATTGGGAGACATTTATGTAAATGATGCCTTTGGTACTGCACACAGAGCACATGCTTCTACAACAATTATCGCGCAATTTTTTCCAGATGCCAAATGTTTCGGAACCTTATTGGCAAAAGAAATTGAGAGCTTAAACAAAGTATTGAAAGACAGCGAAAAGCCGGTAACGGCCGTTTTAGGAGGCTCTAAAGTGTCGTCTAAAATCACGGTAATCGAAAATATTTTAGACAAAGTAGACCACATGATTATTGGGGGCGGAATGACGTTTACCTTCATTAAAGCGCAAGGAGGTCAAATTGGAGAGTCTATTTGTGAAGATGATAAATTAGATTTGGCTTTAGAAATCCTAAGAAAAGCAAAAGAAAAAGGAGTTCAAATTCATATTCCGGTTGATGTAGTGGCGGCAGATGATTTTTCAAATTCAGCCAACACACAAGTGGTAGCGGTTACCGCTATTCCTGATGGATGGCAAGGATTAGACGCAGGTCCAAAATCGCTGGAAAATTTCAGAAAAGTGATTTTGCAGTCAAAAACCATTTTATGGAACGGCCCATTAGGGGTTTTCGAAATGGAAACATTTGCGAAAGGAACCATTTCGTTAGGGGATGATATTGCCGAAGCAACAGCAAACGGAGCCTTCTCTTTAGTAGGGGGTGGCGACTCAGTAGCGGCCGTAAAACAATTCGGATTCGAAGATAAAATGAGTTATGTTTCTACCGGAGGTGGCGCCATGCTCGAAATGTTAGAAGGAAAAGTGTTGCCAGGTATTGCGGCAATTTTAGACTAACTGTCTCATTTTTAACATGATTTAAACATTTTTTTAATTTCAACAAGTTAAGTTTGCAAAAAAAGTTTATCTTGCAATTTGTGAGCCCCTTGTTGAAATTAAGATTATGTTAGTAAAAAATACCACTCTTACAGTTTTATTTCTTTTTTCTGCTGCCCTTTTCGCCCAAGAAAAAAAACCTCAAACAGCAACCGAACTTTCCTATTTAGACCAAGTTAAACAATCGTTTACTAGAGTCGAAAAAGCCGCCCAACTGGATAGTTTATGGGTAAACGAATTGGTCGATTTGGATTTGTACAACAATCTCAACCAAGAAGTAGCCGAAAACACCAACACAACAGATGTAGATGTCGAATTACCTACCGAGGTACTCAAACAAAGGTTGCAAGCGATGAACCAAAAATCACCTTTTAACATTGTCTACAACGAAGGCCTCGAAAAAACCATCAAATCGTATTTAAAATACCGAAGAAAATCATTAGGTCGTTTAATGGCCCTTTCCGATTATTATTTTCCGGTTTTTGAAGAAGCGTTTGCCAAGTTAAATGTACCACTCGAAATCAAATATTTAGCCATTGTAGAATCGGCTCTAAATGCAAAAGCCGTTTCGCGAATGGGTGCCACCGGACTTTGGCAGTTCATGTACCATACCGGTAAACAATACAATTTAAAAATAGATTCGTATATAGACGAACGCAGTGATCCCTTAAAATCCAGTGAGGCTGCGGCCGATTATATGTCTAAAATGTATACCATTTTTGGCGACTGGGATTTGGTTTTAGCCTCGTATAATTCCGGACCTGGAAATGTGACCAAAGCAATTCGCCGTTCGGGAGGCAAACAAAATTTTTGGGAAATCAAAAAGTACTTACCAAGAGAAACCCAAGGATATGTACCAGCTTTTTTAGCGACCATGTATTTGTACGAATACCGTAACGAACACGGAATTGTGCCTCAAAAAGCCAGCATCCAACATTTTGAAACCGATACCGTGGCGGTAAAACAAGAAATGAGCTTTAAAGATATTGCCAGTTTGTTAGAGGTACCCGAAAAAGAAGTGGAATTACTAAACCCATCCTACAAATTAAAAGTGATTCCGGTGTATCCCAACGAAACGCATTATTTGCGATTGCCATTGGATAAAATTGCGCTTTTTACAGCCAATGAGCCTAAGATATATGCGTATTTAACCAATAAAAACAATCCTGAATTCCTTCACCCACATACCGAAGCTTTTGCAGAAAACAACAACAAAGCAAATGGCAAGGTAAAATATTACGAAATTCAACGCGGAGATAATTTGAGTACCATTGCCGATAAATTTGACGTTTCGATACTCGAATTGAAAAGTTGGAACAAATTAGATTCCAATGCCATTATCGCGGGCGCTACCTTGCAAGTTCAGAAAGAAGAGCCAGTGAAGGCTGTAGCAGTGAAGGAAAACGCGATCCAAGTGAGCTCCAAAAGCAACAAGAAAAAAACAGAGGATGTTGTGGCAGAAACGCCGAATAAAACGTCTAAAAATAGTGCTGATCCTGAACTATACCAAATTAAATCGGGTGATAATTTAGAAGCCATTGCCAAAGCCAACAACACAACAGTAGCCGATTTGCAAGAATGGAATCATTTAAATTCGACTAAAATTACCGTGGGTAAAAGTTTAATTGTAGCGCCTGCTGAGGTGGTTGAAGTTCCTGTAATTACAAAGCCAAAAGTAGTGGTAGAACCGGCTTCAAATGCTGTGGCAGCATTCAAAAGGCAAACAACCCAACCTGTTTCTTCACAAGGGATGAACTATCAAGTCCAAAAAGGCGACTCGTTGTTTAGCATCGCCAAAAAATACCCAGGTATTTCTGTTTCCGATTTAAAAAAATGGAACGACGGCATTCAGGCCAAAGATTTAAAGCCCGGAATGAAACTTAAAATTAACGGCTAAACCAAAAAAATACGTTATTTTTGGTAGTCATTCTAGTTTCTCTCCAATGAATAAATCGTTTTGTATCGCTTTTTTGGTAGCACTCTTATGTGCCTCTTGTTTGCAAAAAAACGACAAGCTAAACAGTCGCGAAGTCAACAAAATCAATACCGTTTCCTTGATTATTGACGACCAATTGTGGTATGGCGAAATAGGCGATACCCTCCGAAACAAATTGGCCTCACCCGTGTTTGGTCTCACTAAAGAGGAACCGCTGTTTACCATCAACCAATATTCAATCAAATTGCTTGAAGGTTTTATGACCAAAGGGCGCAACGTCATTGTGGTCAAAAAAGGCGATCACACCCAATTCGAACTCACCAAAAACCAATACGCCAAACCCCAAAACGTATTCCGAATTTCGGGTAAATCCATCGCCAACATCATCCAACTAATCGAATTAAATGCGCCTGCCATTATTCAGCAAATCCGCAAAACCGAAATAGAAGAGTGCCAGAAAAACAATGCCAAGTCCCTACTTAACCCTACCCTTATCCGTAACAAGTTCCATATCCAGCTTGATGTACCCTCGGGTTTTAAATACGTATTGCATAAAAGCAACTTCATGTGGCTCAAGAAAGAATTAGTAGGAGGTAATGTGAGCCTGCTTTTATACCAAATTCCACTTCATTCGTGGAACAAAGAGAAAGACAAAGTTAGTCAAATTGTCCAAATACGCGATTCAATCGGGAAATACATTCAAGGCAAAGAACAAGAAACACAAATGGTGACAGATGATGCCTATGCGCCGTATTTTCAAGCCATTGCTTTAGACGGTAAAAATGCCTATGAAACCAGAGGTACTTGGGAATTGCAAAATGATTTCATGATGGGGCCCTTTATTAATTATGTAATTTTAGATGAAACCTACAACCGTGTTTTGGTTTTAGAAGGTTTTTGTTACGCACCCTCAAACGAAGAACGCGATTTGATGCTTAATTTAGAAGCCATTCTAAAATCGGTTCAAGTAGTTTCAAAAGACAATTCGGTACCCAATGAATAAAATAGAATGGAAAATAAAGCCGTTTAAAGAGTTAACAATTGAGGAGTTATATCAAACCCTAAAACTACGAAGTGAAGTCTTTGTAGTGGAGCAAAACTGCGCGTATTTGGATTTGGATGGCAAAGATACCGAAGCACTTTTTTTAATAGGAAGTTATCAAAATGAAATTGTTGCACATGCCCGTTTGCTAAATGCAGGTGTTTCCTATGAAAATGCGTCTATCGGAAGGGTCGTTATTAGCGAGAATTACCGTGACCGAAAATGGGGACACGAACTCATGCAACAAGCCATTTCGGGTATTGCCGAATATTTTAATCAAAACAAGATTACTATTAGCGCGCAATTGTACCTTCAAAAATTTTATGAAAGCCACGGTTTTATCGCTAAAGGCGAAATGTATTTAGAAGATGATATTCCACATATCAAAATGATAAGAAACGGTTAATAATAATGCGGATACTGAAGTGAATTTGGTTTTAAAATTAATTCACAGAAATCAAATGTATATCAAAAACGAGCACGGAACCACCCGGAATTCGGGAAAAATCTTGATCGCCATACCCTAATTTTGAAGGAATGATGAGAATACCTTCGGCACCTTCTGTAAAAAGCGGAATGCCTTCTGTCCATCCTTTAATCACTTGATTTAACCCAAAAGAAATGCCTTCTTTCGGACTTTCATCAAATACATTTTGGTCTAAAAAATACCCTTTGTACGCCACGGTTACATTGTCCGATGCGGTGGGCTGTTTTCCGGTTCCTGGTTTTGTAATAGCATAATACAAACCCGAAGCTGTTTTTTGAACTTTCAGCTTGTGTTTTTTAATGTACGCCTGTATGTCGGTTTCGTTTTTTACGGAATAATCAACCATTTGAGATGCGTTCTTTTTGCAAGAAATTGCTACAAAAAAGAAAAGTATAAAAGCAAAATATTTCATCGAAAACAATTTGAAAAATTAAAAAAACCAGCTGGCAACAAAAATCGCAGTGATCACACATATTAAATCAACCAAAAGCATGGTTCCTAATGCATAACGAGTGTTTTTGATGTTTACAGAACCAAAATAGACGGCAATTACGTAAAAAGTACTTTCGGCACTGCATTGAAAAATACTGCTTAGTCGTCCCGTCATAGAATCGGCTCCAAAAGTATTCATCGAATCAATTAAAAAACCACGCGAGCCTGCCGAACTAAAAGGTCTTAACAAAGCTACAGGCAAAGCATCGGTAATTTGTTTATTGACACCCATATTCGAGAAAATGAAGGCAATCCAATTGCTGATGATTTCAAACAAGCCGCTGTTTCTAAATAATGAAATGGCAACTAACATTCCTAAAACATACGGAAAAATGGTTACACCAGTTTTAACACCATTGTTGGCCCCTGTTACAAATGAATCAAAAACGGTGGTGTTGGCTTCGGCAAATTTTTTCTCATTTTTAAATGAAAACACCAACGTAAAAGCGATAATGGCAATTAAAATCAAACTGGATAAATTAGACGTAAAATAGTTTTTCCCTATTAAATCCAAGTGGTTTACGTACATCAACAAACCAATAATGGCTGCAATCAAACCAACTAAAGCCAAAACCAAAGAGGCGCTTTTAAAGTTTATTTTTTGTTTGATGCCCACAATTAAAAAGGCAGCAATGGTGCCGATAAACGAGGTGATGATACATGGCAACATAACATCGGCGGGATTACTAGCACCGGCCGCAGCACGATAACCAATAATTGAAGTGGCAATCAAAGTTAAACCCGACGCATGCAAACACATAAACATAATTTGCGCATCGCTTGCACGGTCTTTATCGGGATTTATTTCTTGTAAACTTTCCATGGCTTTAAGTCCAAATGGCGTAGCGGCCGAATCCAAACCCAAGAAATTTGCGGCAAAGTTCAAGGTCATATACGAAATAGAAGGATGGTTTTTAGGAATAGAAGGAAAGACTTTTACAAAAACGGGACTCAACACTTTGGCCAATTTGCCTGAAGCTCCCGAAATAATTAACAATTCCATCAACCCGCAAAAGAAAGCCAAATATGCAATAAGAGGTAAAATCAAATCGATTAGAGTACTTTTACAAGTAGGTAATAATCCATCAGATTTTTGTACACCGCTGAATATTTTTACCGTTTTGTTGGTATAAACATATGTGGTATCTACATTCGCTACGTCGCGATTGAGAACAAAGGTTTGCTCTGACGACTTTTGAATGCTGTCTTGTATAAAAGCCGGAAGCTCCTCCAAATATTTTTCGGAAACCAAAATAGGGTCATCCTTTTTTCCATTTAGTACAAAATCAATTGTATAGGAGTTAGAAGTGAACAGACTCACCACAATAAAAACAATAGAAGAGATAAAAATAACCAGCCAAAATCTGCTTAATACCATAATGTAGAATTTTTGTAAATATAGAAAAAGCAATTAATATGAAACCCTTTCAGAGTTCAAAACTCTGAAAGGGTTGTTTAAGCTAAACATGAATAATCTCCTCTTCAATCAATAACTCTTCCCGGCGTAATCGGAGAAAAATTTGCGCCACGGCAATGGTATCTTTTTCGCAATAAGTGACTATTCGGTCAATGTCTTGTTCTACATAAAAAACGTGAGCCACTTCACTCCCGTCAATATCTCCTTTAGGCGAAGGAATTCCGAGGATTTTAGTTAATAATTTTAAGGAGGTGTAGTGTTTAAAGTCGCCAAATTTCCACAATTCCAAAGTGTCTAAATGTGGAATTTCCCAAGGTTTTTTGCCAAATAAATTTAGTTTTTCTGGAATAGCAATTTGGTTGATGATCATGCGACGTGCAATAAACGGAATGTCGAATTCTTTGGCGTTATGACCACACAACAAATGTTGAGGGTTATTGAAATGGTTGTTGAGCAAATTAGAAAAATCCTTTAAAATCTTGGTTTCTTCACCAAAAAAAGAGGTCACTCTAAAGTTTCGAATATCATTTTTATTGGCAAAAAAGCCAACAGATAGGCAAACTATTTTTCCAAATTCGGCCCAAATTCCGGCTCGCTCATAAAAGTCTTCTGCCGAAATGTCTTCTTTTCGTTGGTATTGGGTTTTTTGCTCAAACAAAACTTGCATTTCTGTATCGAGTTGTTGGTAGTTTTCGGTTTCGGGAACTGTTTCTATATCAAGAAAAAGGATGTTGTTGAGGTTTATTTTTTCGATCATTTTCCAGAGGTGTGGTCAATTGGTTTAGTTAATTTTAGTCATACAAATATGCGTAAAATTCTTACTATTTTAAACAAGGCTAAAATAAACTTTGCTGATTTGTAGGGTTTTCATATTCGAGCAACCATTTTTTTCGCCACAATCCACCTGCATAACCGGTTAGTGAACCATCAGTTCCAATAACTCTGTGGCAGGGAACAACAATCCACAGCGGATTTTTTCCATTGGCGGAAGCTACAGCACGAATCGCTTTTACATCGCCTAATTTTTTAGATAAATCTAAATAACTGCATGTTTTTCCAAACGGAATTTCGAGTAAAGCTTGCCAAACTTTTTGTTGAAAATCGGTTCCTTTTGGATTTATTTTAAAATCAAAATCGGTTCTTTTGCCTTCGAAATAATCATTAAGTTGCGAAACGGCATCTTGTAAAACTGCAGGAATTTCTTTACAAATCTCATTTGTATCGACATCAGAAACTGAAATTACTGCAATACCATTTTCATCACCCACGATTTTGGTGATTCCAAGTGGAGAATCGATATACACTGTTTCTAAATCGTTAGGCTTCATTTTTTAAATTTTGATTCATTAAAAAATCAATCGCTGCTTTCGAAATTCCGGATGGATTTCCTTTTGGCGTAGCCAATAAAATATCGGTTGAAAGCGGTATTTTTTTTATTTCCACAAATTCCAACTCAGGATAATCATGACTTTTTTGAATGTCCGTGGGTACTATCGAAATACCTAAACCGTTTTTGACCAACTGAATAATTGTCGAAATATTATTGGATTCATGAACTACTTTGGGCGAAAACCCATAATTGGCACAAATCTGCAATAAAGCATCGTAAAAATACGGCGCATAATCTTTATTGAAAAACACAAAAGTAGCTTCTTTTAATTTTTCTAAATCCTCTTCGGAGGAAAGGCTAAAATGATTCCGATTAAAAACAAGAGAAAAACGGTCTCTAAACCATAATTGCGAATCGATTTTGGGCGAATGCAAAGGCGCTCGAATAATTCCTAAATCTATTTTACCTTCTTCCAAAGCTGCAATTTGCTTGACTGTTGGCACTTCGTACAATCGAAAATTCACATAGGGATAGTGCTCTGATAAAAACTGAAGCAATTTCGAAATATCTCCCGAAAAAGTCGAACTCACATACGCAATTCGGAATTCGCCACTTTGGTTTTCACTTATTTTTTTGGTCGTCAAATTGATGCGTTCTAGATTTTGAACCAATTCCTGGATTTCCTTTTGGTAATATTTTCCAGCTTCGGTCAAAACTACTCTTTTGTTGTTTCTTTCAAAAAGAGTCGCTCCTAATTCGGTTTCCAATTCTTTAATTTGACGACTCAATGGTGGTTGCGAAATGAATAGTTTATCGGCTGCGCGTACAAAGCTTAATTCTTCGGCCAATTTGAGGAAATATTTTAGATGTCTTAATTCCATAAATACTTATTAGGTATTGATTTATGTAAAAATAAGTATTTTTAAGTCATATATAAAAATTTTAGGTTTGTAATATAAAAATCGAATATGTCAAATCGAGCGAAGTCGAGATTTATATTTTTTTGAAAAAAAAGTTTCGACTGCGCTCAGCTTGACAATAGAACTTAAACAAGAAAGTGATGAAAAAATCAACTGTAAATCAGATCAAAGAACGTTTTGACAATGATGTAGAACGTTTTGCCAATTTAGAAACCGGACAAGTAGCCACAATGGATGCTCAAATTTCATTAGAATTGATTACCGCTGCTGCCAAAGCCATAAAACCAAAAGCAACGACTGTTTTGGATTTGGGTTGTGGCGCTGGGAATTATACATTGAAAATGCTTTCTAAAGTGCCGAATTTGGATTGCACATTGATCGATTTGAGTTTGCCAATGTTAGAGCGAGCTCAAGGACGTGTATCGGCAGAAACTACGGGAAAAGTAGCCACTATACAAGGAGATATTCGTGAAATTGAATTACCCAAAAATCATTTTGATATCATCTTGGCGGGTGCTGTTTTGCATCATTTAAGAGATGATTCTGACTGGGAATTTGTTTTCAAGAAATTATACGATTGTTTGACTCCTGGCGGATGTTTGATGATTTCGGATTTGTTGGTACAAGATCACGAAGGTGTAAATGAAATGATATGGGAAAAATATGGTGATTATTTGCAACAACATGGAGGTGAAGAATACCAGCAAAAAGTATTTGATTATATCGAAATGGAGGACACGCCTCGCTCGATGACCTATCAATTGGATTTGATGAAAAAAGTGGGTTTTTCTAGTACAGAGATTTTGCATAAAAATGCTTGCTTTGGGGCTTTTGGAGGGGTTAAATAATGATTTGAAAACACGAAAACCATCCCAATAGTGAGATGGTTTTCGTGTTTTTAGCCCTGATAGAAGCGGCATCCTCTTGTGGCGGGGTTCGCCACAAGAGATATAGCGTATAGCAGGAAAAGCTCCTAAAAAATTATAAATTTGAATAAATATAAGCTTCCAAAGCGTTTAATTCTTCCTCTGTAAATGTTTTGGTAAGAGCCAAATTCGGCTTCATTAATGCGTATTGATCTGGGTCAATAATAGGCTCACTTTCTTCTTTTAAAAAACTAATAATATTACCGTTTTTCTGTTTGTAAATTTTCGCAATATCTTTCACACTTGGCCCGATTACTTTTTGATCAATTTGGTGACAAGTCGTACAATTTCCTTTACCTTCAAAAAGTGATTTTCCTAAATCTTCTGGTGAAGCAACCTCTGGCGTTATTTCAGGAGTTTCGGTTGCAGGAGTTGTTCCAAAAGATTCTTGACTTTCTTTTTTACAAGATAATATTGCAAGAGCAATTAACCCCAATAGTATAATTTTTTTCATTTTTTCTTTTTTATTATATCAAATGTAAATCTAAAAAACAGGAAATTAAATGATATTAATCAGCTTATTTATTCAAAAGAATCGCAGCTTCTTTAGCAAAATAAGTCGAAATTAAACTCGCTCCGGCTCTTTTGATACACATTAATTGTTCCATCATGATTTTGTCATTATCTAACCAACCTTTTTCGGCAGCGGCTTTTATCATCGCATATTCGCCAGAAACTTGGTAAACGGTTACAGGAACATTTACAGCATCTTTTACTTCACGAACGATATCCAAATACGCAATTCCAGGTTTTACCATAACCATATCGGCGCCTTCTTCAACATCCCAAAGGGCTTCTTTAATAGCTTCGATGCGGTTAGCATAATCCATTTGATAAGTTTTTTTGTCTTTTGGAACAACTACATCAGCTTCTCTTGGTGCGCTGTCCAAAGCATCACGGAAAGGTCCGTAAAAAGCCGAAGCATATTTAGCTGAATAACTCATAATTCCAACATTGTGAAACCCTGCTGCATCCAAACCTTGGCGTAAACGCAATACGCGACCATCCATCATATCACTAGGCGCGACAAAATCGGCACCCGCTTCTGCGTGAGAAATAGCCATTTTTACTAAGGCGTCGTTAGTCGCATCATTTTCGACATCTCCATTGGTAATAATTCCGTCATGGCCGTAAATAGAGTATGGATCCAAAGCCACATCTGGCATTACAATCATTTCTGGACAAGCTGTTTTGATGGCACGAATAGCCTGCTGCATCAATCCGTTGGGATTCCAAGCTTCTTTTCCGGTATTGTCTTTTAGACTTTCGCTTACTTTTACGTAGATATTTACGGCACGAATTCCTAAAGCAAATAATTCTTTTACTTCCTCAACTGTCAAATCAATTGAACGACGGAAAATACCCGGCATTGATGGAATTTCTACCTTTACGTTTTCGCCTTCGGCAATGAACATCGGAAACATAAAATCCGACGGACTTAAAGTGGTTTCGCGAACTAAACTTCTTACGGATTCGTTGGTTCTTAAACGACGACCTCGTTGTAATGGGAACATTTTATTTTAGATTTTAGATTTTAGATTTTGCTTTCTAAAATGGAATTATTTTTAATTATTATTGATTTGAAGCGGAGTAAATTTCTTTGATTGAATTTTCTAAGGTAGTGTTAAAGGCATCTTCGGATTGCTGTGCATTGAGTCCTTCAGATAAAGCACGTGAAAAACTCGCAATCAATCCCTGATTATGTGCCAATTTATCATTCGCTTCTTCTCGTGTATAACCGCCAGACAAAGCTACCACACGTATAACATGCGAATCGGACATTAACTCACTATAATAATTATTCACAGTTGGAATCGAAAGTTTTAGCATGACTTTCACACTATTATCCAACAAATTCAATTGTTTAATTATTTCTTCTTTCAGAATTTCTTCCGATTTTTGCTTGTCTTTACTATAAATATCAACCTCTGGCTCTATAATCGGAACCAAACCTTTGTTGAAAATTTGAATCGCCACTTCAAATTGTTGTTTTACTATTTCCCGAATTCCGTTAGGGTTGGCTTCTTTTATAACCGAACGCATTTTTGTACCAAATATATTTCGAGATAGGGCACGGTCTAATAAATCGTTTAAACCTGCAATAGGCTTCATTAATTGTACACCATTGGAAATAGTTTCAAGTCCCTTGTCTACTTTCAAAAAAGGAACGATGCCTTTTTGATTCCATAAATAATCAGAAGTCCATTGACCGTCAATTTTACGATCCATAGTGTTTTCGAATAGGATGCCACCTAAGATATAATCATTATTAAAGGCAGGACTTTTAATAATTCGAGTTCTCATTTCATGTACGATGGTGTACATTTCTTCGTCATTCGTATAGCTGTTTTCGGCGACGCCATATTGCGTTAACGCTTTTGGTGTACTGCCACCACTTTGATCAAGGGCAGCTATAAACCCTTTACCAGACTGCATTTGCGTTAATTGTTTGATTTTGATGTTTTCCATAATAAGTGTTTTTTAGCAACAAAATATCTTCTAAAAGAACTCTAAATTACAACTTCTAAATCAGATATTTAGGTTTTATTAAATCCATTCTTTAGGATTTGCTAATACTTGTAATAACTTTTCTTCGTCACTACCTACTTCTGGATGATGGTCATAAACCCATTGCACGTGCGGCGGCAACGACATCAAAATACTTTCGATTCTGCCATTGGTTTTGAGACCAAATAAAGTGCCTTTGTCGTGCACCAAATTAAACTCAACATAACGGCCACGACGAATTTCTTGCCAAGTTCTTTGTTCTGGAGTATACGAAAGGTTTTTTCTTTTTTCGACAATTGGGACATACGCTTCCAAGAAACTATTACCTACTTCGGTGATGAAATTATACCAGTCTTCCATTGACATTTGCTCGGTTGCTTTACAATAATCGAAGAACAAACCGCCAAGTCCGCGGGCTTCATTGCGGTGTGCGTTCCAGAAATAATTGTCGCACTGTTTTTTATATTTTGGATAAAACTCCGGATTGTATTTGTCACAGGCTGTTTTACAGGTTTGGTGAAAGTGTTTTGCATCTTCTTCAAACAAATAATAAGGTGTTAAATCCTGACCTCCACCAAACCATTGCTGAATCACTTTTCCTTCTTCATCATACATTTCAAAATAACGCCAATTAGCGTGAACCGTTGGCACCATTGGATTTTTAGGATGCAAAACCAAACTCAATCCGCATGCAAAAAAATCAGCTTCACCTACGCCAAACATTTTTTGCATGGTTTCTGGCAATTTTCCGTGAACGGCAGAAATGTTTACGCCGCCTTTCTCGAAAACGGCTCCGTTTTCAATCACACGCGTTCTTCCACCACCGCCTTCGGGACGTTCCCAAAGATCTTCTTTGAAT
Source organism: Flavobacterium agrisoli (assembly GCF_016522065.1). Classification (GTDB taxonomy): domain Bacteria; phylum Bacteroidota; class Bacteroidia; order Flavobacteriales; family Flavobacteriaceae; genus Flavobacterium; species Flavobacterium agrisoli. The sequence goes on from NZ_JAEHFV010000002.1 coordinate 569,683, forward strand.
TTTGCAGTTCCGTCAACGGCTTCGAGTCCTGTAACTATCGAGTCTTGTAATTTTTGTATGTAGGCGTAAAATTTATTTTTCATGATAAAAGTTGTTGGTTGGTTTTTGTTGGTTGATGGTTTTCTCGAACAACTATCAACTATTAATTCCCATACTCCTTCACCGCCTCCACAAACGCTTTGGCATGATCCACAGGAATGTTTGGTAAAATTCCGTGACCTAGATTTACGATATATTTATCTTTACCGAATTCATCAATCATTTCGTGAACCATTTTTTTGATGGTTGGAATTGGAGAAAGCAATCTCGATGGATCGAAATTTCCTTGTAACGTTATATTTCCACCAGACAAGTATCGTGCATTTCTAGCGGTACATGTCCAATCTACGCCAAGGGCAGACGCTTTACTTTTTCCCATTTCGTTCAAAGCAAACCAACATCCTTTTCCGAAAACAATAACTGGAGTAACCTCAGCCAAAGCTTCAACAATTTGGTTGATGTATTTCCATGAAAATTCTTGATAATCAACTGGTGACAACATTCCGCCCCAAGAATCGAAAATCTGAACGGCATTTACACCCGCTTTTACTTTTTCTTTTAAATATAAAATAGTGGTATCGGTAATTTTTTGCAATAAAGTATGTGCTGCTACCGGGTTTGAAAAGCAAAATCCTTTGGCAGTATCAAAACTTTTAGAACCTTTTCCTTCCACAGCATAACAGAAAATCGTCCAAGGCGAACCGGCAAACCCAATCAATGGCACTTCATTGTCCAACATTTCCTTAGTCAATCTGATAGCATCAAAAACATAACCTAAAGTTTCATTTACATCCGGAACAAAAACCTGATTTACCTGTTCCATGGTACGAATTGGATCTGGAATAATTGGTCCCAAGTTGTCTTTCAATTCTACGTGAATTCCCATCGCTCTTGGTACTACCAAAATATCCGAAAACAAAATTGCCGCGTCCGGTTTCACAATACGAATCGGTTGAACCGTAATTTCAGCTGCTAATTCTGGCGTTTCACAACGTGTGAAAAAATCATATTTATCACGTAAAGCCCTGAATTCTGGCAAATATCTTCCGGCTTGACGCATCATCCAAACGGGTGGACGTTCAACTGTTTCTCCTTTTAATGCTTTTAAAAATAGGTCGTTTTTTAACATTTTTTATTGCTTTAGGCTTTAAGCTCTAGGCTTTAAGCAGTTTTTCTTTATTTTTTTGCTTTTTTGCGAATTGCTTAAAGCGTATTGCTGTAATAATTTATACATTGAATAATCGTGTTTTCAACAGAAGGTTGATTGGCGATTACGATATTTTTGGTTGTTTTTGATAATGCTTCCGCGGTTGTTTCGCCGATGCAGAAGCAAATTTCATTCTTAATTTTATTTTGTTGTAGGTAACTTTGTACAGCCGAAGGACTAAAAAATAAAATACCATCGACGGCCACCTCGTTTTTTTGCGGTTTTAAAGTTGTGGCGTACACGTTAATTTCGTTAAAAACAACACCCGATTCTGTGAGAATTTCGGGTAAAGTATCTTTTCGTAAAGTGCCGCTAAAAAAGGTGTAGTTTTTAGTTCCGTAGACCAAACTAATAATTTCGGCTAAATCGGCGGCATAGTTGGTGTAAGCATCCACTTGAAAGCCGCTTTCGGAAAGTAAAATTTTAGTTTTCAAACCTACACAAAAGACATTTTTAGATTTTAGCTTTTCTATTTCGGGGTGTTTCAAAACACTATTCACGGCATTTTGACTGGTAAAAATCAAATTATCGTGAATCTCTTTTAGTTCAAACGGAATGTTTTCGGTCTCAATATAGTTAGCTTCTACAATGCTTAATTCGGCATTTAGTAAATACTGCCGTTGATTGGGCTGTAATTTTTTGGTCGATAAAATGCGAATGGCTTTGTTCATAAAGGGAGGGTGAAAACTATTTTTTTAAGGTATCTTTTATGTTTTTCATCAATTCGGTTCCGCCGTTGTTCAAAATTTCTTGCGCGGCATAAAAACCTAATTTTTTCCATTCAGAAATTGCGACCGTTTTATCGATTTCCAATTTTTGTTTTCCATCGATAGAAAGTAAAACACCTTGAAAATGAAGCGCATCTTCGTCTTCGTTATACGTGACTAAAGCGCCAATAGGAGCCGTACAACCACCTTCTAACGTTTTTAAAAACTGACGCTCGATATAGGTGCAAATTTCGGTTTCGATATCGTTAAGCAATGCCACGGCATCTAACACAAAATTATCATTTTCCATTGCCACTACTAGCATAGCACCTTGAGCCGGAGCGGGAATCATCCAGTCTAAATTCAGGAAATTTTCTGGTTTCAAGTTAATGCGTTCTAAACCTGCTGCAGCAAAAACAGCTCCGCTCCAATCGTTGTCATGTAGTTTTTGCATGCGGGTATTTACATTTCCACGCAAATCAACCACTTGGTGTTGTGGGTATTTATTGAGCCACATCGCTTGACGGCGTAAACTGCCTGTTGCAATGGTAGCTTCTTGATGTAAAAAATCGGTATTTCCTTTGTGAATTAATAGGTCGAGTGTATTGGCGCGCTCCAAAACGGCGGCTTGCACAATGCCTTTAGGTAAGGCTGTTGGAACATCTTTCATAGAATGAACGGCAATATCTACTTCCCCTTTTAGCATGGCTACATCCAATGTTTTGGTAAAAATTCCGGTAATGCCCAATTCGTACAAGGGTTTGTCTAAAATAAGATCTCCAGTCGATTTTACCGCTACAATTTCGGTTTCAAAACCCAAAGCGTTTAGTTTTTTGGAAACCGTATTGGCTTGCCAAAGGGCTAATTCGCTATCGCGAGTTCCTATTCGGATTGTTTTTTTTTTCATGCAAGGAATAGTTTATTGGCTGTTGCTTTTTTTTGAAATTGCGAAGCTGTATTTTCGGATTTTAACAAGCAATATTTACTTGGCTAAGGTGTTAATTTTGAATACTTTTTCAATCCATTCAATACTTTCGTCGACCATAGTGTCGTCTTCTTTCAAATGATTAGCAAAATGAGTGGTAATTTTTTGAATGATTCGGTTGCTGATGATTTCGGCTTGTTCTTCGTTAAAATCAGAGATTTTTTTGCTTTGAAAGTTCAGTTCCGAATTTTTAATTTCATTCAATTTAGCTTTTAAAGCGTTAATAGTGGGTGCAAATTTTCTTCCTTTGGTCCATACTAAAAACTCTTCTTTTATTTCTTCGATAATGGCTTCGGCAGCCGGAATGTGTTTTTTTCGATTCTCTAATGTTTCATCGGTCAATTGCGAAAGATAATCCATGTGGACTAATGTTACGCCTTCTACTTCTTCCACATTTTCGTTTACGTTTTTCGGAATCGACAAGTCTAATATTAAAAGGGGTTTTTTAAGATTTAAAATGGCTTTATCTACCGTTGGGTTTTGTGCACCGGTTGCTACCACCACTACATCGGCTTTTTGCAATTCTAAATGCAGCTCCGAATAATCTTTTACAATTAAATTGAGTTTACCGGCGAGTTTTTCGGCCTTGTCTTTGGTGCGGTTAATTAAGGTAATATGATCGTTTTTGGTGTGTTTTACCAAGTTTTCGCAAGTGTTGCGGCCAATTTTTCCGGTTCCAAAAAGCAAAATATTTTTGTTGCCAATGTTTTCGATATTTTTGATGATGTATTGTACCGAAGCAAACGAAACAGAAGTAGCACCAGAGCTAATTTCGGTTTCGGTTTTGATTTTTTTGCTGGCCTGAATTACGGCATTTACCAATCTTTCGGTAAAAGCATTGATTAATCCGAACGATTTTGAGTGCGTAAAACTGGTTTTAATTTGCGAAATAATTTCAAAATCGCCTAAAATTTGACTGTCTAAACCGGTTCCTACTCTAAAAATATGGTTGATGGCCTCTTGATTTTTGTAAACAAAACCCACTTCCTGAAAAGCATTAACGGTTCCTTGGCTGTTATCGCAAATTAATTTGATTAACTGAAAAGGGTGCTCGGCAAAACCGTAAATTTCGGTTCGGTTGCAGGTCGAGGTGACCAAGATGCTTTCAATTCCTTCGTTTTTGGCTTGTTCGAGTGCTCGTGTTTTGGCAATCGCATCTAAACTAAATTTACCTCTTGTTTCGGCATCGGCTTTTTTATAGCTCAATCCGACGCAATAAAAAGAAAGGTGCTTTGATACGTTGTTGTTCATCATAAAAAATTACTTTTCAAGAAAGTGCCACAAAATTAGACTTATACTATTTATAAAAATAACGCTAAAAGTGCTATTTATATCGCTACATGTTTTTTTGATTCTAAATCGTTGAATTTATGTAATTTTGGTTACTTTTGTACTGAAATCAATACTTCAGAATTGGTTTATTTAGAGTTGTTCTAAATTAAAAAGTTAAATTCACAGATAATTTTTACTAAAAAAATGTCGCTATGAGTTCACAAGAGGTAATCAAAATTGAAGATGATTTTACCTTAATTCGTTTTCAAAATGATGGATTGGAACCGTTTTATGCGCAACGCGAAATTGGCAGCGGTTTGATTCAGTTTCACTTTGGCATAAAAGGGAAAGCAAAGTTTTTATTCAATCAAGGTAATTATGCTTTAGAGTTGCACGAAGAAAAATCGTTGTTGTTGTACAATCCGCAAAAAGAATTGCCACTTAACTTAGAACTGGCACCTAATTCGTGGGTGATTTCGGTGGTAATTTCCATTAAAAAATTCCACGCATTATTTTCTTCCGAAGCCAATTATATCACTTTTTTAAGTCCGGATAATAAGGATAAAAAATACTACAACGAGGGCAATATCACGCCTTCTATGGCTATTGTGTTGAGTCAGTTGTTTCACTATAATTTGCATCCTTCTATCAAAAATTTGTATTACAAAGGCAAAGGGTACGAATTGTTGAGTTTGTATTTTAATCGTACCGAAGATCCGAATGCCGAACAATGCCCATTTTTGGTTGATGAAGAAAATGTATATAAAATTAAAAAAGCCAAAGAAATAATTATCGCCAATATGGCCGAACCTCCTGGATTACAAGAACTAGCCGATGAAATTGGTCTGAATTTAAAAAAGCTTAAAATGGGTTTTAAACAAATTTATGGCGATACAGTCTATGGTTTTTTGTTTGACTATAAAATGGATTTTGCCCGTAAATTATTAGACAGCGGTTCGTATAATGTTAACGAAGTTGGACTTAAAATTGGTTATAGTACTGGCAGCCATTTTATTGCGGCATTTAAAAAGAAATTTGGAACTACGCCAAAAAAATATTTAATGTCAATAAATTCGAATGTATAGATCGTGTACATTATTGATTTTAATGATGAAAAATCTGTGTAAGCGCTTCAAACAAATTGATTTTTTATATCCCACAATAACTATAAAGTAATAAATATCATATTCAGCAAAAGCTACAAACACTACTTTTGCCGAAAATTTTCAAGAACAAAAAGCTTAAAGCCTAAAGCTTAAAGCCTAAAGCAAAAAAAATAGAATGAAAGGCGTATTATTAGTAAACCTAGGTTCACCCGAAAGTCCCACTCCCAAAGATGTAAAACCGTATTTAGACGAATTTTTAATGGATAAATACGTGATAGATGTTCCGTATTTGTTACGTGCCTTATTGGTTCGCGGTATTATTTTACGCAAACGTCCAGAAGAATCGGCCCATGCGTACTCTAAAATTTGGTGGGACGAAGGTTCTCCTTTAATAGTCCTTTCCGAAAGAATGCATAAAAAAGTGCAGCCTTTGGTAAACGTTCCGGTGGCTTTGGCCATGCGCTACGGCACGATGACTATTGAAAATGGTTTGCAAGAATTGCACGATAAAGGCGTTACCGAAGTATTGCTTTTTCCGTTGTATCCGCAATATGCTATGGCGTCGACTTTGACTATTTTGGTGAAAGCCGAGGAAATTCGTAAAAAGAAGTTCCCAAACATGAAATTTACCGATGTTCCAGCCTTTTACAACAAACCAGATTACCTTCAAAATTTAGCGGATTCTATGAAAAAACATTTGGCCGGTTTTGATTATGATGAGTTGGTTTTTTCGTATCACGGAATTCCCGAAAGACACATTCGCAAAACCGATGTAACCAAATCACATTGCAAAATAGATGGCTCTTGTTGCAACACGCCATCGCCAGCACATGAATTTTGTTACCGTCATCAATGTTTCGAAACCACCAAAGAGATTGTGAAGTTGCTGGAAATTCCCGAAGGTAAATACACCTCTACCTTTCAATCCCGATTGGCAGGAGATAAATGGTTAGAACCCTATACCGACGTTGAAATTGATAACATGCCAGCAAAAGGAATCAAAAAAATTGCGGTGGTTACACCAGCATTTGTGACCGATTGTTTGGAAACATTAGAAGAAATTGCCATGCGCGCTAAAGAAGATTTTCAGGCAAACGGCGGCGAAGATTTCTTGGCTATTCCGTGTCTCAATGATGATGATGAATGGTGTCAAACGGTTGGAAACTGGATAAACGATTGGACTAAATAGAAAATAGAACAAAGAGTAAAGAAAAAAGACTTAAATGGAAATCTACAACTACCTAAAATCCTTGCACCTTATCTTTGTTATCACTTGGTTTGCAGGACTTTTTTACATTGTCCGTTTGTTTGTTTATCAAGTTGAAGCTGCCGATAAACCTTCGCCCGAAAAAGAAATTTTACAGGCACAATATAAAATTATGGCCTATCGTTTGTGGTACATCATCACTTGGCCGTCGGCTATTTTGGCTAGTTTTTTTGCTTTTTGGATGTTGTTTTTTACCGAAATAGGAAACGCTTGGTTGCAAATGTCTTGGATGCACGTAAAATTAGGATTTGTTTTTTTGTTGTATTTGTATCACGCAAAATGCCATCAAATTTTCAAACAATTGCAAAACGACCAGGTAAAATATTCGAATAATTTTATGCGTTTATGGAACGAAGGGGCAACGATTATTTTGTTTGCAGTTGTTTTTTTGGTAGTTTTAAAAAATGCATTCAATTGGATTTATGGCGTAGTTGGAATCTTTTTATTTTCGATATTGATTATGCTAGGGTTTAAATTTTACAAAAGAATCAGAGAAAAAAATAAATAGTGATTGGTTATTAGTGGTTAGTTGTTATGTAAAATCACTCTTCACGATTCACTCTTTTCGACCGACTTAAATATGCTAAACTTCAAATTATCAATGCTTTCCTTGCGCGTTAGGATTTTCCTTTCGATGATTCTTTTGATTATTGTTGCCTCGGTTTTGTTAGCCTCGATTTCGATTATTCAGTTTAAAAATGAAGCCAAAGAATACCATCAAGAGCGCCTAGAACGTAAAGAAAATGCTGTAAAAGAACATATAAATTATGTTTTGGCAACTACCACTTATCCGCTAAAAGCCAATAATTTGGATTTAATTTTTAAGGATAAAATTCATGAATTAGCTCAAATTCATAACACCGAAATTAATATTTACAGCCTCGATGGTAAACTTTTAAAAAGCTCAAAAGAATCGTTTGCAGTTGATGCCGTGGCGCCACCAATTCCCGATTACATTCTAAAGTTAGTACGCTCTTCTATCGAAAAACGTTTTGTAGATATTAAAACCCGAGATGGTGTAAAAAACCGGTCTTCGTATAGTTTAATTAAAGACGAAAAATTCAAACCATTAGGTATTTTAAACTTGCCTTATGTAGAAGATGATAGTTATTACGACAGCGAATTGAATACCTTTTTAATTCGGTTAGGACAAGTGTATTCGTTCATGTTGTTAGTGGCCTTTGGATTGGCCTATTTTTTATCTACCTACATTACCAAATCGTTAAAAACCATTTCGGATAAGTTAAGCGAAACCAATTTGAACCAGAAAAACGAGATGATTGTTTTGGAAGCCAGTAGTAAAGAGATTAATTTTTTGATCAAATCCTACAATGCGATGGTCGAAAAACTAGAGAAAAGTGCCATTAAACTGGCGCAAAGTGAAAGGGAAGAAGCTTGGCGCGAAATGGCCAAACAAGTGGCGCATGAAATTAAAAATCCCTTAACACCAATGCGCTTAACAGTTCAGAGTTTTCAACGTAAATTTAACCCTAACGATCCCGATGTGAGGCAAAAAATGAACGATTATTCCGAAACATTAATTCAGCAAATTGATACCATGACAGCGGTGGCTTCGGCATTTTCTAACTTTGCTTCGATGCCCGCTCAACAAAACGAAACGCTGAATGTGGTAGAGGTTGTAGAACTTTCCTTGGATATTTTCAACGAAGATTATGTGGTTTTTGAAAGTGAAGAAACCGAGATCATTTCCAAAATGGATCGCACACAACTCATCCGAATTATTACCAATTTGGTTAAAAATGCTACGCAAGCCATTCCAGAAGAACAAGAAGATAAAAAGGTCTTGGTTACTGTAAAACGCCAAGTAAATTCGGTTGAAATTGCTGTGAAAGACAACGGAATTGGCATCAAAAAAGAAGATATTGAACGTGTATTTGAACCTAAATTTACCACCAAAACCAGTGGTATGGGCTTGGGTCTCGGAATTATACGAAATATCATCGAAAATTATAAGGGAACAATTACCTTTGAAACAAGCTATGGTTCGGGTACTACTTTTACAGTAAGCTTGCCTATTACAAACTCTTAAAACGTACGGTTATGAATTACGAAAATCTTTTAATTGCCATTGAAAATCAAATAGCGATTGTGACTATTAACAGACCCGAAAAATTAAACGCGCTCAATAAAAAGACAATAACCGATTTGCATAAAGCTTTTAAGTTGTTGAACAAAAACAACGAGGTTCGTGTGATAATTTTAACCGGAAGCGGTGAAAAAGCTTTTGTTGCGGGTGCCGATATTGCCGAGTTTTCTAATTATACGATTGAAGAAGGAACCGATTTGGCAGCAACAGGTCAAGAAAAAGTATTCGATTTTATCGAAAATTTAAAAAAACCAGTTATTGCAGCAGTTAATGGTTTTGCTTTGGGCGGTGGATTGGAATTGGCTATGGCTTGTCATTTCCGAATTGCTTCCGAAAACGCCAAAATGGGATTACCTGAAACCTCCTTAGGTTTGATACCGGGTTACGGAGGCACGCAACGGTTACCTCAGTTAGTTGGCAAAGGTCGCGCTATGGAAATGATTTTGACGGCAAGCATGATATCGGCCGAAGAAGCCGTTTCGTATGGTTTGGTAAACCGCGTGGTGCCACCAGTAGAATTGCTACCAGTTTGCATGGATATTGCTTTAAAAATCCTTAAAAATGGTCCTTATGCCATTAGTAAAGCCATTAAAGCCGTCAATGCTAATGCGAAAGAAGGTAAAAATGGTTTTGATGTCGAAATAAAAGCTTTCGGAAAATGTTTTGGAACACACGATTTTACTGAAGGAACAACTGCTTTTTTAGAGAAACGTAAAGCCGATTTTATAGGGAAGTAAACAAATACTAGCTTTTGATATAAAACAAAAGAGTCCGTTATGGCGTAACGGACTCTTTTTTTTGCTTAAAGAAGTGTTTTGGGCTGAATTACTAATTCCATCCTCCTCCAAGCGATTTATACAAGTTTATTCGGGCATTTAATTGGTCTTTTTTGGTTTCTACCAACTGCAATTTTGATTCTAAAGCATCGCGTTGGGTTAATAAAACCTCCATATAATCGGCACGGGCAGCACTAAACAACTGATTCGTAAGTTCAATTGATTGGGTTAAAGCTGTTACTTGGTGCTCTTTTTGCTGATAACTTTTGTTTAAATTATCAATTTTAGACATTCCGTTTAAGACTTCGATATGCGCATTCAAAATGGTTTTTTCGTAATCAAAAATGGCTTGCAGTTGACGGTCGTTGGCGTTGTAATATTCGGCTTTAATAGCATTTCTGTTAATCAAAGGCGCGACCATATCACCAGCAATTCCGTATAACAACGAAGCAGGGGTTTCGGTTATGAATTTTAAACTAAACGCTTCTAGACCAACTCCAGCGCGCAAAGTAAACGAAGGATAAAAATTAGCGCGAGCTACTTTAGTATCCAATTTTGCTGCTTGCAATTCGAATTCGGCTCTGCGGATATCCGGACGGTTTACCAACAATTGCGACGGAATGCCGACATTTAACGATCCCACATTTTTTTCGATAAAATCATCCGAATCGCGATCAATATGCTGTGGCGAACGACCGATTAAAAAGTTAATTTTGTTTTCGGTCTCAACAATTTCTTGTTGAACATTGTATAACTCGCTGTTGTTTTTAAAAACCTCAGCTTCCAAACGTTGTACTCCTAATTCAGTTGCTTTTGCCGCTTCTTTTTGCAAACGAATAATTTTTAATCCGTTGTTTTGAAGTTCCAAATTTTGTTTCAAAATGGCCAGTTTGTTATCCAAAGCTTCCAGTTCAAAATACGAATCAGCGATTTCGGCAATCAGATTGGTAACCATGAAATTTTTTCCTTCTACGGTAGAAAGGTATTCCATAGCAGCAGCTTTTTTCGAATTGTGCAATTTGTTCCAAACATCCAATTCCCACGAAGCATAAGCGCCAACAGTATAATTAGGTAGTGGATCTGGGAATTCTTTTCCTGGACGAATTTCGGTGTTTGCATCGTTGGCACCTTGACTGGTATAACGTCCCACTTTTTCTACCTCGGCCCCAGCCTGAATACCTACAAACGGTAGGTATTCTCCTTTTCGGGCTTTGATTTCATTTTGAGCAATGTCTACCTGTTGCAACATGATATTCAATTCCTGGTTGTTCACCAAAGCGGTATCAATTAGCGCAACTAAATGCGTATCGTTAAAAAATTCTTTCCATTTGATGTGTGCCGAATTTAGTGTATCGCCTACAGTAACATTGTCGAAATTTTTAGGCAATGATTTGTTTTCTTCGCGAATTTCTTTGGTCGGAACACAACTTTGCAGTACGATGAATGTTAACGTTATGGCCAACAAACTCCATCGTATTTTGATGTATTTGAAAATTGATTTATTCATTTTCGTTTCCTTTCATTAATTTTTTCAATTGTTTGCTCAATTTGTTCAAACGAGATTCGGTTTCGCTTTCTTCTTCGGAATGACGTACAAATTCTTCTGAAACAGGTTCAAAATTTTGATCTTTAATCAATCCTCTTCCATCGGCCATTTTACCAAAAATGTAATACAAACCAGGAATTACGATTACCCCAAAAATGGTTCCCATGAACATTCCTCCTAACGATGAACCTCCAATGGTACGGTTTCCGATGGCTCCGGCTCCAGATGCAATTACCAACGGAATTAATCCGGCGATAAACGCAAACGAAGTCATTAAAATTGGACGGAAACGCATTTTGGCACCTTCGATAGCGGCTTCTAAAACAGTAGCGCCTTGTCTGCGCCTTTGAACGGCAAACTCGACTATCAATACAGCATTTTTACAGAGCAGTCCCACCAACATGATGATACCAATTTGCGCATAAACGTCGTTAGATAAGCCCATCATTTTTAAGAATAAGAACGAACCAAAAACACCAATTGGTAAGGATAGCAATACCGCCAATGGAATAATGAAACTCTCGTATTGGGCTGCCAACACAAAGTAAACGAAGGCCAAAACGACTAAGAAAACGTAAAGTGCATCGTTACCACGTGAAGCCTCATCATAAGACAATCCTTCCCAAGCAATATCATAACCGCGAGGCAATTTGGCTTTGGCAACTTCTTTGATGGCATTAATCGCATCGGCACTGGTGTAACCTTTGGCAGGTAAACCTCGAATAGCTGCCGAGTTGTACAAGTTATAACGCGTGATTTCGTTAGGTCCGAATTTTTTCACCACTTTCATGAAAGAAGAATACGGAACCATTTCGCCGGCTTCATTTTTAACATATAATTTTTCCAAATCGGTTGGTAAACTACGGTATTCTGGTGCGGCTTGAGTATACACTTTAAAGAAATAACCAAACTTAATAAAACCTTGTTCGTAGGTACTACCAATTAAAATGTTGAGGTTTTCCATGGCTTTTTCGATAGAAACGCCTTTTTGCATTGCTGCTTGGTTGTCTACTTGCAATTCTAATTGCGGATAGTTCGCAGCAAAGAAGGTAAATAAACCAGACAATTCTTTACGTTTGCGTAACTCGGCCATGAAATCATTGTTGATTTTTTCAAATTCTTGATAGTCGCCCGAGTTGGTTTTATCTAACATACGTAAAGAAAAACCTCCCGATGAACCAAATCCAGGAACTGCTGGCGGTTCGAAATATTCGACAACAACTCCAAGATTTTTGGATTCTTTTTCCAAAATTTCCATGATTTCGGTAACCGAATGTTCGCGTTCGTCCCAAGGTTTTAAGTTAATCAAACAAGTACCCGCATTCGATCCACGTCCTTCGGTCATGATTTCATAACCGGCTAATGACGAAACCGATTCTACGTCGTCTAGCTTTTCGCAAATTTTTTGCAATTTAACTGCGGCATCGTTCGTACGCTCTAAAGTAGTTCCAGGAGGCGACTGAATAATGGCGTAAATTTGACCTTGGTCTTCACTAGGAATAAATCCAGAAGGCAGGACTTTGTTTACGACTAAAATTCCGCCACAAAAGGCCAATAATATTCCAAAGGTAACCACACGTTTGTTTACAATTACACGTAAAATGCTCACATAACGACCGGTTAATTTGTCGAATCCGCGGTTGAACCAATCGATAAAACGATCCATCGGACTTTTCTTTTTGGCTTGACCGTGCGTATTTTTTAACAACATCGCACAAAGAACTGGCGTTAAGGTTAAGGCCACTAATGCCGAAATCACAATAGCTCCTGCCATGGTAATCGAGAATTGTCGGTAGAAAACCCCAACCGGTCCCGACATAAACGAAATCGGAATAAATACCGAAACCATTACTAAGGTGATGGCAATAATGGCACCTCCAATTTCGCTCACAATGGCTTTGGAAGCGTTATAAGGCGAGAGATGTTCCTCGTGCATTTTCACGTGGACGGCCTCGACCACTACAATGGCATCATCGACCACAATACCAATGGCCAACACCAAGGCAAACAAGGTAATCAGGTTGATAGACAAGCCAAATAGTTGCATGATGAAAAAGGCACCAATTAACGAAACCGGAACAGCTATAATTGGGATTAAGGTAGAACGCCAATCACCTAAGAATAAGAAAACCACAATGGCTACCAATACAAAGGCATCACGAAGCGTGTGTACTACTTGCTCGATAGAAGCATCTAAGAAATTCGAAACGTCGTAACTAATTTTATAGTCCACCCCTGGAGGTAAATCTTTTTTCAGTTCGGCCAATTTGGCTTTTACTTCTTTAATTACATCCGAACCGTTACTTCCAAAGTTTTGTTTTAATACGATAGAAGCTGATGGTGCACCGTCTAAATCAGAATAAATATCAAAGAATTCACTTCCCAATTCAACATCGGCTACATCTTTTAGTTTAATCATTTCTCCTTCGCTATTGGCACGAAGAATGATGTCTTTGTACTCTTCGGGTTTGTCGTAACGGTCGCGATAGGTCAATACATATTCTAAAGACTGCGATTTTTTACCCGAGCTAATTCCTAATCGACCTGGTCGAGCCAAGATACTTTGCTCTTTCATGGCTTCCAACACTTCTTCTGCCGAAATGTTGTAAGCTCGCATACGATCTGGTTTTAACCAAACACGCATTGCATATTTACGGCTTCCTAAAATTTGAGCAGTTGCTATACCCGGAATCCTTTGAATTTCTGGCACAAAACGGGTGTAGGCATAGTTGTATAAGAATTTTTCATCGTAATCCTTGCTTTTGGTGTACAAGTTAACGTACATCAACATACTGGGTTGAACAGGCGTAATGATAACACCTTCGCGTTGTACCAAATCGGGTAGCATGGTCATTACCTGATCGACTCTGGTTTTTACACGAACTACGGCATCATTGGGGTCGGTGCCGGGTTCAAAAATTACACGAACGGTTCCTTCTCCAGCACTCGTAGCATCAGAGGCTATATAACGCATTCCTTGAACTCCATTGATGGCAGTTTCTAGCGGAATTAAGGTCGATTTTACCAACACATCGGCGTTAGAGCCGGGATAGGCTATAAAGATATTTACCGTGGTGGGAGCGATATCAGGAAATTGCGATATCGGCAATTGATTTATAGATAATAAACCCGTAAAAACAATGATTATCGAAACAACAATTGCTAAAACCGGTCTATGAATAAATTTTTTAAACATGACTTTTTATTTTAGCATTAATTATTCGGCGTAAACGTCTAAACTGGCAAATACTGATTTTCCGTTTTCGGATTTTACATGAATTTTTTCATTGTCTTTTACCAAACGAATTCCTTCAATTAAAACACGGTCTGAAGTAGTAAGTCCTTTTTTGATAGCAAATAAATGAGGCAATTCGGCAGCCACTTCTATTTCGCGTTGGTGCACGACGTTGTTTTTATCTACTACAAAAACAAATCGTTTTCCTAATACTTCAAATGACGATTTTTGAGGAATAAGCAAGGCGTTTTTTAACGGAATAGTCATTACTACAGAGCCTGTTTCGCCATGACGTAAAATTCCTTTTGGATTTGAAAAAGTCGCTCTAAAAGCAATGTTTCCGGTTTCGTTATTAAATTCTCCTTCGATGGTTTCAACCGTTCCTTTTTGATCAAATTTTTGGTTGTTGGCCATTAATAACGCTACTTCTTGTTTTTTTCCTTGTGGCGCAGTCATGGCATAGTTTAGATATTCCGCTTCGGGAACATTAAAATACACCCACATTTTGCTGTTATCAGATAGGGTAGTAAGTAATTCGCCTTCTTCAACCATACTTCCTTCTCTTACGTGTAAATGGTCCATAATACCATCAAAAGGTGCTTTTACAGTAGTAAAGCCAAGATGCGTTTGCGCTAACATGATTTCGGCTTTTGCTTTGTCTAATTTGGCTTTAGAAAGTGCCAATTCATTAGCCGAAACCACTTTGTTGTTGGCCAAAAGCTTGGTGTTATCGTATTCAATAGAAGCAGAATTTCCTTCGGCTTTTGCTTTTTGCAATTCCGCTTGGTAAATGTTTGGCATAATTTGAAACATGGTTTGCCCTTGTCGCACTTTTTGCCCTTCGTCAACATTTATTTTTTGAAGGTATCCTTTTTCTAAAGCTCTCAGTTCGATATGGCGTACCGAATGGATTTGCGACACGTATTCTTTAGTTATTGTCGTGTCTTTTTCAATAGGATTCATGACCAAAAAGGTACGTTCTTCTTCTTTTTCTTCTTTATGAGATTGGCATCCAATAGTGCATAAGGCGGCCATAACGCCAATAAAAAATGCGGTTTTTTTCATGATGATTTTTAAACTTTTTAAACAATAAAAACGGGGAGTTTGCAGCAAGAAATAGCAACAAATCCAAACTAGATTCCATCAAATTCGCAAAAACGAAAATGGAATTCAGGGTGTAGTAATTACACAGCGGTGTTTAAAAAGTAAATCAAATTCGAAAAACTTCGAAAATTAGGTAGCGTGAATTGCCTAAAGGTAAATAGCTTTGCGTTGGGCAAAAGGCTACGGGTTTTTTTAGGCTTTTAAAAAAAGTTTGTGTAATGTGTGTTTTGAAAACCGAAGGGCAAAAGCTTATTTTGTCGATGGCTTTTTTAGAAGTTAGGTTTTCGGTATCTTCTTCTTCGTTATCCGAATTTAGGATTTCTTTTTTAACATAGGTTTCAAAAACCGCATCTGATATCGAAGTATGATTGTCAAATAAATGAGCAATATTAGTATGACTGCGCTTGATGATGGCATTGTGCACTCTATACGAAGTGGCATACATTGCCGAATTAACTAAAGGTAATGTATGGGCAAACAAAGTGCCGTTGCTAAAAGTTAGCAAAACGGATAGAAAGAAAAAGTGTTTAATTGCTCGCTTCATTTAGTCCACAAAACTAATGGTGAGATTTTATTTTAACAAATATGGAGTCTTAAATGTTTGTTAACTAAGTTCGAATTATGAATTGCTTTTTTTGAAACTAATTTTTTGTTTAAAATGTAAAAATGAGCTAAAAAAACGTCGAGAATTCAAACAACTTATTGATAATTAGCTTTAGTTTTGTAATCGATTGCAATTAATAAAGAGGAAAAAATGGAATTTCAGGCGGTATTTAACGAATTTTGGGAAGCGGTTTTAAAAAGTGTTAAAAATAGAACCTTCGCTAAATTGACTTTGGCTAAGACCATTGGCGATACCGAATTGAAAAATATCTATGTTCGCCCCGTTTTATTAGAGAACAATGAAATGAAAATGTCGGTAATTGCACGCTACAAAACCGAAGAAGTAGAAAGTTTTCATTCGCTCGAAGAAACTTTTTTTGTTTTGGCTCCCTACATGAACAATCCTTTTTTAACCGCATTATTATTCACCACCGAACACGACCTTACCTTTAAACTCAATAAAAAACGAGTGGGAAGTATTGTTGAACAAGCACCTACTTTCAAAAATGCTTCGGATGTGATTTTAGAAATGAAAGAAAAAGGCCTTTAAATGAAGTTTACAGGGGGCAGTTTTTAGTGTCAGACTCTGATTCCTCAAAAACTGACCACTGATACCTTTTTTGATTACAAGTACTTAAAACGGATTACTTAAAAAACTACCCTCTGCTTACTTACTTTTCCCCTTCCCATTCTGCATAAAATTGTGCTAAGAAAAGTTCCATAAAGCGGTGTCTTTCTTCGGCAATTTTTTTACCAGTTTGGGTATTCATTTTGTCTTTTAAAAGCAGTAATTTTTCATAGAAATGATTAATCGTAGGTGCTGTAGATTTTTTGTACTCTTCCTTGCTCATGTTAAGAATTGGAGCAATTTCAGGATTGTATAAGGCTCTATTTTTAAACCCGCCATAATTAAAGGCGCGAGCTACACCAATGGCGCCAATGGCATCCAAACGATCGGCGTCTTGCACTACGTCCAATTCGATAGAATGGAAGTTTTTTTCAAAATTTCCGCCTTTAAATGAGATGTTTTCAATAATCTTTGCCACGTGCTGAATTACGGATTCGTCAACCTCGTTAGCTGTTAAAAATTCGCGTGCTGTTTTAGGGCCAATACTTTCGTCTCCGTTGTGAAATTTGCTATCGGCAATATCGTGCAGCAAAGCACCTAACTGCACTATGGTACGATCGCAATTTTCGTTTTTGGCAATCAACAAAGCGTTTTTGTAAACCCGTTCTATGTGAAACCAATCGTGTCCGCCTTCGGCATTTTCCAATTGTTGTTTTACAAAAAGAATGGTTTTATTAATGAGTTCTGAAGTATTCATGTCTATTTTGTTTTAATATAAGATAACAAAAAAGCTGATTTTTAAAGTCGAAACCTCAAAAATCAGCCTTATAAATTAGGGGTAAAATCAATTGTAAATTCTTAATCTGAAATCTACAATTTAGCTGGTTCCACCCATTTAAAAATATGAGATTCGGCCGGAATAACAATTCGCTCTGAAATACGCGCCATACGCGCTGGTAATTTCATTAAATAGTCGCGGGCTTTCTCGGCTTCATCGGTCAGGTTGGTTACCTTGTCAATTTCCCATTTTTCGATTAATTTTTGTAAAATATCTACGTAATCGTTAGAGGTATAAACACCAATTCGTTGTGCCGAATCTGAAAATTGTTCGAATGCGCTGCTTATTTTTTGACCCGATTCACGTAAAAAGTGCGCAGGCATCACGATTTTTTGCTTCATCATGTATTGAAAAGCCAACATCATTTCGCTTGGGTCAACTTGAAAAATACGCGTAACAAATTCGCTATAGGCATGGTGATGGCGCATTTCGTCGCCAGCAATCATTTTACACATTTTAGAGAGTTTTTTATCGCCGAATTTCTTAGCAATTTGCGATACTCTATTGTGGGAAACATAAGTGGCTAATTCTTGAAAACTGGTGTAAACAAAGTTTTTATAAGGGTCGGTTCCGGTGCCAATATCAAAACCATCATTAATTAAATGTTGGGTTGTCATTTCAATCTCCCGCATGTTCACGCGACCTGACAAGTATAAATATTTGTTTAATAAATCGCCGTGACGGTTTTCTTCCCCCGTCCATTGTTTTACCCATTTGGCCCACCCGTTTCCGCCGTTTGCAGGGTCTTCGGTTTGGTTGATTCCTTCTACATCCATCAACCACGATTCGTAAGTTGGTAGGGCTTCTTCGGTAATGGTATCGCCTACTAAAGTAACCCAAAAGTCGTATGGCAATTCTTTGGCAATTTCACGTAATTCTTTTACGTCCTCAAAAAAGTTTTCACTTTGAGAATCGGGTAAAAAATCAGACGGTTGCCAAATTTTTTCGACAGGGATTAAAAATTGTTCTACGAAGCTATCCACGTTTTTTTCTAAAAACTGCATTACTTCTAATCGAATGTTTTTTATAGACATTGTATATAATTTAAATTTTAATGGCGCTTACTACTGCTTTTTCGGTCTCTTTCATGAGGGTGTCAAAATCATACTCTTTTACAGAAAGCGCTTTATGAACGGTAAAGGTAAGATGATTTCCTAAACCAACAGGAAAAAAACCATATTTTACCATTTTCCAGGAATTGTTTATGCTGATGGGCACCACATAAGCAGAAGGAGCATATTTGCAAAGAATTTTTAAGCCACTTTGTGCAAATTCCTTTGGTTTTCCTGTTTTGCTTCGGGTACCTTCGGGGAAAATTACCGCCGATCGGTTGTTTTTTTCAATATATTCAGACAATTTTTTGATAGTTGGAATTGCCTGTTTAGGGTCTTTCCGGTCAATTAGCACGGAGCCACCATGACGCAAATTGTAAGAAACACTCGGGATTCCTTTTCCTAACTCTTTCTTACTTACAAATTTACAATGAAAACGGCGTAAGTACCAAATAATCGTGACAATATCATACATGCTTTGGTGATTGGCTACAAAAATAATCGGAACACCTTTCGGAATGCTTTCGATATTACTAAATCTATAAGTTGTACCCACCAAATGGGTGCATTTTAACAAACAAAAGTTAAGATAATCAACGCTTTTTTTGTGTGCTTGATAGCCAAATACATTTAAGCAAAACCATTGAATGGGATGAAAAATAACCAAACAAAGTCCGAAAAAGACATAATATATAACCGATATGGGGTACGAAATGAGTTTTTGCATGTCTAAAAAAATGAAAAGCAAAAGTAATAAATATATTTTTAGACTAATTTAAAAAACAAACAATTACAGGTTCGGGCTTAAATTGTAACTTTGCCTGCTGAAAATAAGGTTTTCGGAGATTTAAAATGGATTGTACTTACCCCAAAAAAGAACATTTAAAAAGCAAAACGGCAATCGGATTATTGTTTACCGAAGGAAAATCGGTTTCCAAATTCCCATTGCGTTTGGTGTACCATACCCAATCTTCTTCGGAAAAACCAGAGATAAAAGTGGGTGTTTCAGTTTCCAAAAGGTATTTTAAAAAAGCTGTTGATCGCAATTATTTTAAAAGAGTTTTGCGCGAAACCTATCGATTAAACAAACATCTAATTCACGATAATTGTGCACAGTCACTTTCGATCATGTTATTTTATCAAACCAAAGACCGATTGACTTTTGAGGAAATCAATACTAAAACCATTCAATTATTCGAAAAATTCCGTTTACAAATCGAAAATGATACGGTTAAATAATTTAGCATTTTTATTTTTTCGATTGGAGTTGAATAAGAATTCTTAAAAAAATTGTAGTTTTATCTTTAAAATTGTCATTTTTAGATTTTTAAAAGAAAAACCAAACCCCATGTTAATTACCTTTTCCAAAAAAGTTGTTATTCCGGTTGTTGCTTCGGCATTTTTATTTGTAGGCACGAGTTTCAAAGATGACTTTTTTGAGATTGCCAAGCAAATCGAAATTTTCACTACTTTATTTAAAGCCGTTAACACCAATTATGTAGACGAAACTAATCCGGCCGATTTAATGGATAAAGCCATTAAAAGTATGTTGGCTAGTTTAGATCCGTATACGGTGTATTTTAATGAGCAAGATGTAGTACAATTTAAAATAAACAACACCGGCGAATATACCGGAATTGGTGCTTTGATGACCCGAAAAAAAGACCGCTTGTTGGTACGCGAACCGTATAAAGATTATCCAGCGGATAAGGCGGGTTTACAAGCGGGCGACGAAATTATTCAAATTGGCGATGTGATGGTGGCCGATTTTAAAGACGATGCTGCGCAATTGCTTAAAGGAACCAAAAACACCAAAATTCCGATTAAATATTTACGACAAGGCAAAAGCAACAGCACGACTTTGGTTTTGGACGAAGTTGACATCAAATCGGTTTCGTATTTTGGCATGATTGATGCCAAAACGGGTTACATCGTATTGTCCCATTTTAATCGAAAAGCGGGTAACGAAACCAAAGAAGCCTTAGAACAATTAAAAACCCAAGGAGCTACACAAATTGTATTGGATTTGCGCGGAAACCCCGGCGGTTTGTTACACGAAGCAGTTACCATTTGCAATTTGTTTGTGCCAAAAAACGAAGTAATTGTAACCACCAAATCCCGCATCGAAAAAAACAATGTAACCTACAAAACCACTCAAGAGCCTGTAGATACGCAAATTCCATTAGCAATACTTGTCAACGGTCGAAGTGCATCGGCATCAGAAATTGTTTCGGGCGCTTTGCAAGATTTGGATCGTGCTGTGGTTTTAGGAAGTCGCAGTTTCGGAAAAGGATTGGTGCAACGTTCGGTTGATTTAACTTATGGAACACAACTAAAAGTAACTATTTCTCGCTATTACACGCCTTCAGGAAGATGTATTCAGGCATTGGATTATGCGCATAAAGATAAAAATGGACTTGCTATTAAAACCGATGCCAAAAATTATAACGCATTTAAAACAAGAAAAGGGCGTCCGGTTTTTGATGGAGGAGGAGTGTTGCCCGATGTTGAGTTAGAAGAATCCAAAATGAGTCCGATTACCGTTGCCTTGCTTAAAAACGACGGAATTTTTGATTATGCTACCTCATATTATTACAAAAACCCGAATATGGGAGCCAAAATTCCGAACTTGTCGGATGCCGATTATGCTGATTTTAAATCGTATTTAAAAACCAATAAAATAGCTTTTGATACCGAAACCGAAACCGCTTTAAAAAATACCTTAGAAGCGGCGAAAAAAGATAAAATAGATACCGCTATTCAAGCGGAATACCAACAATTGTTAACGGCTATTGAAAAAAGCGAATCTCTTTTATTGGATAAAAACAAAAAGGAAATTAGCAATTTAATTCAAGAAGAATTAATCAAGCGATACCAATATCAGGAAGGATTGTACGCCTTTTATGCGCATAACAATTCAGAAATAAAAAAAGCGGTAGCCTTACTAAACGATCAAACGCAATATAAGTCGATTTTAAAAATGTAGTATGGTAAAAAAACTACTTTTTTTTCTTTTGTTTGCAGGAAATTTATCGGCTCAAGAAAAACCGATAACAACGGTTTATTTTGATTTTGATCAATATTCCTTAAACAGCAAGCAAATTACAAAAATTGAAGGTTTTTTATCTAAAATTGATACGGCTAAAGTCGAATCAATTCAAATTTATGGCTATTGCGACGATCGAGGAAACGACCAATACAATTACAAATTATCCAATCGGCGGGTTTCAACAGTGCAAGAAATTTTGTTGGTTAATGGCTTTAATAAAAACAAAATTATCATTTTGGAAGGAAAAGGCCGAGTGATTGTTCGCACCGACACCGTTGATGATTTGCACGAAACACGTTCCAAAAACCGAAGAGTCGATTTAATTGTGGTCAAAAAAAACAGTTACGGTCACGGGGTGCACAACTCGTTTATGGATAATTTAAAAGTAGGCGATAATGTTACGTTAGCCAGCATTCAGTTTGAAATGGGCAGCAGTCACCTGACTTCCGAATCGAAAAAAGTTCTCGACAAAGTGGCTTCAATTTTAAATAAAAAGAAAAATATTTATTTTGAAATTCAAGGGCACGTTTGTTGTACACCAACCAAATACGACGACGGAATTGATAAGGATACGAAAGAACGAAAATTATCATGGAATCGAGCCAAAACGGTTTACCTATACTTGATTTCTAAAAAAATATACCGAAACAGAATGACTTATAAAGGATATGGTAATCAAAAGCCTCTGGGCGAAGGAGAAGCTAAAGATCGAAGAGTCGAATTTCAAATTACACGAATTTAAAGATTTTCAAAAAAATGATCACAAAAAATAATTGGAGTACGTTTGTAGCTGCCGCTTTTTTAATGGGGTGTTTTCAACAGAGTATTGCTCAGAAAAAATCGCAGAACACTGTTGTACTCAGCACCAAGCCTTTCTCTGACGGTGTAAATCATTGGTACCATATTAAAGACAAACACAATATTGTCAATCCTATCGAAAACCAACCGCAATATGCGGAAAGCGAGTACGAAAAAATAGCCGATAACATTTTGCTTTTTCAAAAAGAAAATGGGGGATGGCCCAAAAATTATGACATGCGCGCTATTTTAACCAAAAGTCAAAAACAGGAGGTATTGGCAGCCAAATCGGCAACAAATACTACATTTGATAATGCCACCACTTATACGCATATTGCCTATTTGGCGCAAGTTTATACCCTTTCTAAAGCCAAAAAATACAAAGAAGGATTTGATAAAGGAATTGAATTTATAATGCAGGCGCAATATCCTAATGGGGGTTGGCCGCAATATTATCCGTTAGAAAGCAATTACAGCCGCCATATCACTTTTAACGATGGTGCTTATATGGGTATTATGCAGTTGTTGCAACAAATTGTGCGTGGCGATGCCGATTATACTTTTATTGATGCCAATTTAAAAGCGAAAGTGCAAACGTCTTATCAAAAAGGAATTGAATGTATTTTGAACATGCAGATAAAAGACAACAACAAACTAACTGTTTGGTGTCAGCAGCACGATGAGGTGACTTTAGCACCAGCTTGGGCCCGAAAATTTGAACCGCCAAGTATTTGTAATGCCGAAAGTGTACCTGTGGTTTTGTTTTTGATGGAACAAGAAAATCCCGATCAAAAAATGATTCAATGCATTCAATCGGCCGTGCGTTGGTTTGAAGATTCTAAAATTTACAACACCCGGGTAGAACGTTTTGAAATTGCGCCTACGGAGTCTGCCTACAAAAAAATCACCCATGATGTTCGTGTGGTGACCGATTCGACTGCTGCGCCCATTTGGACACGTTATTACGAATTGGGCACACATCGTCCTTTATTTTGTAACCGCGATAGCAAGTTTGTCTACTCCTTAGCCGAAGTAGAATTAGAGCGCCGCGAAGGCTATGCTTGGTACACCAATCAACCTCAAAAAGTATTAAAAGCGTATCCAAAATGGCAACAAAAATGGGCACCTAACGAAGATGTTTTGAAGTAGGAAGATAGTTTACAAAGTCATTTTACAAATACAACATCGGCAATAAAAACGACGCTAACACTAATAGAATAACCGATAAAATTCCGCCGATAATTAAAAAATGCTTGAATTTATAGATGCCCATTCCGTAAATAATGGCATTGGTTTGATAACCCATTGGCGTATAAAAACTAAAATTGGCACCAAACATCACGGCGTAAATAAGGGGTTTTGGATTGAGTTGTAATTTAGCCGCAACCGCAATTACAATTGGCGTAATGATAATGGCCGTGGCATTGTTTGAAACAAATCCGCTCAAGAGCATCGTAAAAGCAAAAATGATGGAAATAGTAACCGATGTCGGCACCGATTTTAAGACGGCATACAAATGCCCGGCTAAGTAAACATCGGTACCTGTGTTGTGCATGGCAATTCCGAGGGGAATCATTCCCGCTAATAAAAAAATCACCTGCCAATTGATACCCGAGTAGGCATCTTTAAGTTGCAAACTACCCGAAAACAAACACAAGCCCACGCCAATTAAACTACTTTTTAAAATAGAAAATGTATTGGTTGCCGATAAAACAATTACAACTAAAATGGCCAAAAAAGAGATCGCTTTTTTGTAGGTAGGAATATAAGGATTGGTGATAATAGTATTGGCAAAAAGCAAATTGTTGTTGTTGGCAATCTTTTTAATCTCGGTCAAATTTCCGGTTAAAAGCACACGATTACCAGGAATAATGAATTTTTTAGAAAAAAACTTCTTGAAATAATTTCCGTTTTTGGGTCTGTTTTTATCGCTACTAATACCTTTTACATACACATTTTCGGGCAAGGTATTATTGAATTCTTCAATAGACATGTTGATGAATCTCGAATTGGGCAAAATAATGACTTCGTGGTATTCGTTGGTAAAATGTTCTTCGACAACTTCTTGGTCGACACCCAATATATTAAGTCCCAAAGTTTCGGTTTTGGCAGTTAAATCTTCTATGGTCAAATCGAGCCAAAGAATGTCATTTTCTTGTAATATTTCCGATTTCAAATCGGTTTTCAAATGCCTTTTTCCACGCTGAATTTTGACCAATCGAATGTCATTTTCGTCCCAAATCTCCGTTTCATGTGGTTTTTTTCCAATCAGTTTAGATTCGGCTTTTATTTTTACCGCCGTGATATACCCATATTTCAAATGCAAATTAGCATCGGATTCTTTAGAACTTCGCGGCAAAAATCGTTTGGAAAGCCAATACACAATCGGTACCGAAATGAGTAAAAACAAAATTCCGGCAGTCGAAAATTCAAAAAAACCAAATCGTCCCAAGCCGCTTTTTCGCGAAATATCCGACACAATCAGGTTGGTGCTCGTTCCCATAAGCGTACAACTTCCGCCTAAAATACCCGAAAACGAAATGGGTAATAATACCTGAGCGCGATCTATTTTGCCCAATTTGTCGAGTTCGTTCACCAATTTGATAAAAATAATCACCACAGCGGTTGTGGCAATAAACGAAGAAAAAAAGCCAACCGTTATCATTAGTAACGGAAGAAAAATCCATATTGGCAGTTTTATAATGGGAATTATTTTTTGTGCCGCCCACGAAACGACACCGTTTTTTTCGAGACAAATAGCAATAATCATCAAGCATAAAATGGTCAAAACGGCATTGTCTGAAAACCCAGAAACGGCCTCTTCGGGAGTTACAATTCCGAACAAAAGCAAACTTAGTAGGATAAAAAAGGAAGTTTTATCCACCGTAAATTTTTCGCTTACAAATAAAGCAAAAGCAACAATTAAAATTCCGATTACGGTGGCTATGGCAACTGTCATGATTTCAAGGGTTAAAAGATTAAAAGTATCGTTTAATCAGTTCTTTAAAGTTATACAATTTTGGGCAGTTGTTATAATCTTAAAGGATATGAAAAACTTGTTTTATAATTTGATGCGTTTAATTTTGTAAAAAAAAACATATTTTTTAGTCTTTTCCACGCAACCATTAAACTAAAAAACACTCTTGTTATTAAAAACCATCATAATATGAAAACCAAAATCTTTTTTATAGCGTTGTTAAGTGCAATGTGCTTGTCCTGTGATTCCGATGAAATGAAGTACGAATCTCAATTTGAAAAAAGCTTTCAAGAATGGCAAAAATTTAAAACGAGTGCTGATAATTCGTATGCATACACAGTAACACAAGGAAGTTGGGTTGGGATTACATCCGAAACTACACTTGTAATTTCAGGAGGGAAAATAGTGCAAAGGGAATTTATTTTGAGACAAATCAACTATGATACTAATGGAGCGCTAGAAATTATAGAGGAATGGACAGAAGACGAAGCCAATTTAGGCTCGCATAAACGAGGAGCGGATTTGCTCACTTTAGATGAGGTTTACCATAAAGCACAAACCGATTGGTTGTTGAAAAGAGAAGGTGCTGACACCTATTTTCAAACAAAAAACAACGGACTTATTTCGTCTTGCGGGTATTCGTATCAAAAATGTGCCGATGATTGTTTTGTAGGCATCAACATTACAAATATTACTTCTTTGTGATAGTAAAAAAAATAAATGAAATGTATTTGGGGTATTAATTTACCCTTTTTTTATGGCTAACATTTTGTAAATTTGAATTGAGATGGGGTTCGGTCATTTTGAAAAAATGATGCGACTCAAATTAATAATTTAAAGATAAGAAATGGATACAGAGCCAATTTTTACTACCCTGTTTGAAAATCCGTTAAACAATATTACCCTTTTAGGCGGATTCGTATTTATGATTATGGGCTACATTATGTATGTATTTCCGCCTAAAAAAATCAATTCTTTATACGGATACAGGACTAAAAGATCCATGGAAAATCAGGAAAAATGGGACTTCGCCCAAATCTATTCGTCAAAAGAAATGATGAAATGGGGTTTTGTACTCGCCTGTGGTTTTTTATTGAGTTTCATTACCCATTTTGATAACACGATTAATATGAATATAGGTTTAGGGCTTATGTTTGTAACGGTTTTTATTCTTTTTTGGAGAGTAGAAAAAGCTATTAAAAACCAATTTGAAGCGAGTTAAAATCGATTCTTCGGTAATGGCATCTTATTGATTTTGTTTAGAGTTCATTATCTAAAATGAGTGTTAATCAAAATAAGAAACTTCGCTAAGTTTTCATTAATTCGAAATGAAATCCATCCCATTTAAGCATTACCAAATACTAATATTTTCAGCTCTTCTTCATATTTGTAACCGTTTGTAATTGGATACTGTTTTTTGTATATTTGAGAGATTACTGACTTTTCAAATAGATGGCCGATTAGTACAACATTTTGTAACTAGTTAAACCCTCCACAAGTATTGGAATTTAATAAAATCTACTATTGAAGGGAATATTCTCGATTTAAGTCAGCAATCACCAATTGGAATAATATAAAAAACAGCAAAAAAGAATTCAGAATATTTCGAACCTAAAATTGCCATGATACTTTATCATACAAAAGCAAAATACGATTTGTTTAGGTTGAAGGATAACTTATAAAACGACTATGCAAAAAGAAATAAATAAAGTAGAGTTACGCAACTTGGCTTTTGAAGACTATAAACAACTCAAAAATTCCATGATTAAGTCGTATCCAGAAATGGCCGATTCGTATTGGAAACCCGACGAAATTGAGAAATTATTAGCTATTTTTCCCGAAGGACAATTGGTGATTTTAGTGGATGATGTAGTGGTGGGTTCGGCTTTGTCGTTGATTGTAGACGAAAAACGCATCGATAAAAAACATACCTATTTGGAGATTTTAGGTAATTATACCTTTTCTACTCACAATCCAGAGGGTGATGTTTTATACGGAATAGATGTGTTTATTCATCCCGATTATCGTGGTTTGCGCTTGGGTCGCCGTTTGTATGATGCGCGAAAAGAGTTGTGCGAACAATTGAATTTAAAATCGATTGTGTTTGCCGGACGCATTCCGAATTACGGACAATATGCTAAAAAATGGTCGCCCAAAAAATACATCGAAAAAGTAAAACACAAAGAACTGCACGATCCGGTTTTATCGTTTCAATTGAGCAATGATTTTCATGTATTGCGCGTTATTAAAAATTACCTCGAAGGCGATGAAGATTCTAAAGAATTTGCCGTTTTGTTGGAGTGGAATAATATTTATTATGACGAAAGCCCCAAATTAATCAACCTTGATAAAAGCGTAATTCGATTGGGATTGATTCAATGGCAAATGCGTTCTTTAAGCAATATTGAAGCGTTATTTGAGCAGTCTGAGTTTTTTATTGATGTGGTTTCGGGTTATAACAGCGATTTTGCCTTGTTTCCCGAATTATTTATTGCACCTTTAATGGCCGATTATAATCATTTAACAGAGGCAGAAGCCATTCGTGAATTGGCTCGATATACCGATTCTATTCGAAAAAAATTCCAAGAATTTGCTATTTCATACAACATTAATATCATTACCGGAAGCATGCCGCTTTTAGAAAATGGTAATTTATATAACGTAGGCTTTTTGTGCAAACGCGACGGAACTTCGGAAATGTACACCAAAATACACGTTACCCCCAACGAAGTACACCATTGGGGAATGAAAGGAGGTTCGGAAATTAAAACCTTTGATACCGACTGCGGAAAAATTGGAATTATGATTTGTTATGATGTAGAATTTCCAGAATTGTCTCGTATCATGGCTAACGAAGGAATGAATATTTTGTTTGTACCTTTTTTAACCGACACTCAAAATGCCTATACCCGTGTTAAACATTGCTCGCAAGCCCGTGCCATCGAAAACGAATGTTATGTGGCTATTGCCGGATGTGTGGGTAATTTACCAAAAGTTAACAACATGGATATTCAGTACGCACAAGCGGCTGTGTTTACTCCTTCGGATTTTGCTTTTCCGAGTAACGGAATCAAAGCCGAAGCCACTCCTAATACCGAAATGACGTTAATTGTAGATGTTAATTTGGATTTGCTGAAAGAATTGCACGAACACGGAAGCGTACGTATTTTAAAAGACAGAAGAACCGATTTGTACGATATCAAAAAGATTGAAAAATGAAAGCTTGCTTAGAATGTGGCGAAAAAATAGTTGGTCGCGAAGATAAAAAGTTTTGTTCGGATTGTTGTCGGAATGCTTACAACAATAAAATGAACAAAGACAGCACTAATTTTATGCGTAATATTAATAATAAACTGCGTAAAAATTACCGCATTTTGTCTGAGTTGAACGCCGATGGTAAAGGAAAAACAAGTCGTGACAAACTCTTGAGCAAAGGTTTTGATTTTGATTTTTTTACCAACATTTTGCGAACTAAAACGGGCAATACGTATTATTTTTTATACGATCAAGGCTATCGGTTGTTAGAAAATGATTATTACATGCTTGTTAAAAAAGAAATTTAGCCTCGAATAGTACTATGAAAAATAATTTTTCTTCCTCCATCGCTATAGCTTTTATTTTAGGTGTTTTAGGTTTATTCTATCTAACCATTATGCCTCGTTGGGATTCTAAAAGTCACGAAGCACTTGCTGAGTTTTCAACCGATCGCGCTATGGAGCATATTCAAAATATTGCCCAAAAACCGCATTACGTAGGCTCTTCTAATCACGATGTGGTGGCCAAATACATTCAATCCGAATTAACCGAATTGGGTTTAGAAACCCATATTCAAGAAGGATATACCATGAGCGATTGGGGCAATTTGGTAAAGTCTAAAAACATTATGGCCCGAATTAAAGGAACGCAAAATTCTAAAGCGTTGGTTTTATTATCGCATTATGATAGCGCACCTCATTCGATGTCAAAAGGGGCGAGCGATGATGCTTCGGGAGTGGCCACTATTTTAGAAGGTGTTCGAGCTTTTATTTACGACAAACAACCGCATAAAAACGATATTATTATTTTATTTACCGATGCCGAAGAATTAGGTTTAAACGGAGCGGCACTTTTTGTAACCGAGCATCAATGGGCAAAAGAAGTGGGGTTAGTTATTAATTTTGAGGCACGAGGTTCGGCTGGACCGAGTTATATGTTGATGGAAACCACTAAGGGAAATGAAGCGATGGTGGCTAGTTTTCAGGCTGCCGGGGTTAAATATCCCGTTTCGAATTCGTTGATGTATAGTGTATACAAAATGTTGCCCAATGATACCGACTTAACGGTTTTTAGAGAACAAGGTAATATTCAAGGATTTAATTTTGCTTTTATTGACGGGCATTACAATTACCACACCCAACAAGATGATATCCAACACATCGATCCAAATTCGGTTACACACCAAGGAACGTATTTAATGCCGTTACTGCGTTATTTTGCCAATACCAATTTAACGAAATTACAAACCAATCAGGATGAGGTGTATTTTTCAATTCCATTTGCATTTATCCATTATCCATTTGCATGGGTTTTGCCCATGACTTTAATAGCTGCGGGACTTTTGTTATTGGTTTTACTGTTGGGTTTTGCCAAGCGCATTTTTGTAATGAAAGAAATTCTAAAAGGCTTTATTCCTTTTTTAGGATCGACGATTATGGTAGGTTTGGTTACCATGATGGCCTGGAAACTTTTAACTTTTCTCTATCCGCAATACAACGATTTTTTAAACGGATTTACATATAATGGTCATGCTTATATGGCGGCTTTTGTAATGTTAAGTTTGGCTATTTGTTTTGCCTTTTACCATTATTTTTCGGATGTAAAATGGACAATGAACCATTATGTAGCGCCTTTGTTGGTTTGGATTGTCCTCAATGCCATTTTGGCAAATGTATTGCCAGGAGCCGGATTTTTGATTATTCCCGTTTATTTCGGATTAATTTTGTTGGCGTTTTTTGCTCTTTTTCAGGGTAATTCGCTATTTCTTAATTTAATATTTAGCTTACCCGCATTATTGATTATTGTGCCTTTTATTCAAATGTTTCCAATTGGATTGGGGTTAAAAATCATGTTTGGAAGTGCAATTTTAACGGCTTTAACCTTTGGTTTAATATTGCCTATTTTTGGGAGTTTCGAAAAAAAGGGCGCTTGGACTATGGGCTTTTTTATAGTAGCAATTGGCTGTTTTGTTTTGGCACACCTTCAATCGGGTTATGAGGCCGGAAAAGCCAAATCAAATAGTTTATTGTATGTGTACAATGCCGATACCGGAATTGCCAAATGGGCTACTTATGATGTTAATTTAGACGAATGGACTCAAAAATATTTAGGGCAAAATCCAGAAAAGGCAACCGATTTAAACCTTTTTCCTTTCTTTAGTAAATACAATACACGTTTTACGTATGCTCGTGATGCCGAAAAGAAGACACTTTTGGCGCCGTCCATATTCTTTCTGAAAGACACCATTCGAGGCAATCGCCGTTATTTGAAAATTAAAATTGTCCCAAACCGCAAGGTAAATCGATATGATATTTTTGCCAATCCGAAAATGACATTCCATCATTTTAAAGCAAATGGGGTTTCCTCTTTAAATCAAAAAGGAATAGTTTTAGAGCGAAAAGGAAAAAAAATAGTGAGTTATTATGTCGCAAACAACGAACCATTGGAAATGGAATTTGATATTGAAAAAAACACCATTTTTGATATGGATTTAGTCGAAAGTTCTTTCGATTTGCTTTCGAATCCGTTGTTTTCAATCGAAAAAAGAGCCGATTGGATGATGCCAACGCCTTTTGTGTTGAATGATGCGGTAGTCATTAAGCAAAAAATAAAAACACGGCCTGTTGAAAATGATCCTACTCGCGTTTATATCCTAAACACTGTTCCTGTTGATAGTACCGCAACCGACAGTATTTTGATTCCGCCAATAAACACACCATGAAAAAACAAATTAGTATTTTAGGATGTGGTTGGCTAGGATTACCACTAGGTAAAATGTTACTTGAAAAAAAATATCAGGTAAATGGAAGTACCACCTCATCTGAGAAATTAGAAATTTTAGAAAAAGAAGGAATAAAATCTTTTTTAATTCAGTTAGAAGAAGGTAAAAAACCCAAAGGAATGACTGCTTTTTTAAAAGGAAGTCAAGCCCTCATTATAGCCATTCCACCTCGATTGCGAGCCGAAAAAGCTGAAAGTTTTACCAATAAAATCAAAGGAATAATTCCTCAGATAGAAAAATCAAAAATAGAAAACGTCCTTTTTATCAGTTCTACTTCGGTTTACGGAAAATCGATAGAAGGATTGATTACCGAAAAAAGTCCGCTGGAACCCGATACCGAAAGTGGCAAACAAATGCTTGAAGTAGAAGCATTACTTCAAAAAAACAACCATTTTGCAACTACGGTTTTGCGATTTGGTGGTTTAATAGGGCCCGATCGAAATCCGGTAACTATTTTGGCTACAAAGCAAAATACCGATGCTGATGCACCAATAAATCTAATTCATTTAGACGATTGTTTGGGAATTATTGATGAGGTTATAACCCAGCAATGTTGGGGCGAAACTTTTAACGCAGTAGCGCCAAATCATCCTACTCGTAAATCGTTTTATACGCAGCAAGCGAAGGAATTAAAAGTCAAAGTTCCGAAGTTTCTCAAGAAAAAATCAATGGCTTATAAAACCATTTCGAGTACTCGTTTGGAACATATCTTAGATTATGAATTTAAGTTTAAAATGTAAAAAAATCGTCCCAACATTGTGGGACGATTTTGATTATTACCAAATTTTAACTCTTTTTTCTGGAGCTACGTACATTTTGTCTCCTGGCTTGATATCAAATGCTTGGTAAAAAGCATCCATATTTTGAATCGGAATCACAGCACGAAACATACCCGGTGAGTGCGGATCTGTTTTTACTTGATTTTTTAAAGCTTCATCACGACTTTTGGTTCTCCAAACGGTCGCCCAAGAAATAAAGAAACGTTGCTCTGGAGTGAAACCATCAATTAAACCAGGGTTTCCATGTTGTTTCAAATACATTTGCAATCCATCGTAAGCGGCATTTACACCACCTAAATCGCCAATGTTTTCTCCTAAAGTAAATTTCCCATCAACATGAATGCCCGGAAGCGGTTCTAGAGCACTGTATTGATCGGCTAAAGCGCTACCTAGTTCAGTAAATTGTTTCAAATCATCGGCTGTCCACCAATCAACTAAATTACCATCGGCGTTGTATCGTGCTCCCGAATCGTCGAATCCGTGAGAGATTTCGTGTCCAATTACAGCACCAATTCCACCATAATTTACAGCTTCATCGGCTTGATAATTGTAAAACGGCGGTTGCAAAATAGCAGCAGGAAATACAATTTCGTTATAAGCCGGATTGAAATAAGCATTTACGGTTTGTGGCGACATGCCCCATTTGGTTTTGTCTACCGGTTTGGTTAAGTCTTCTAAATCATTTTGAAAATGCCATTGCGCCAAATTCTTGCTGTTTTCAAAGTACGAACCGCCTTCTTTAACACTTTTAATTTCCAATTTGCTGTAGTCTTCCCATTTGTCGGGATAGGCAATTTTAACGGTTAATTTTTCCAGTTTTTCAATCGCTTTGGCTTTGGTTTCAGGCGACATCCAGGTTAAATTGTTAATGCGGACTTTGTAAGCAGCCATTACATTTTTAATCATGTCCTGAGCTTTTGCTTTTGCAGCAGCTGGGAAATATTTTTCTACATATAATTTACCTAAAGCTTCGCCAATAGTACGGTTTACCGTTTGTAGGGCTCTTTCGTCGCTAGGGCGTTTTTTCTCTGCACCGGTTAAAGTAGTGCCATAAAATGCAAAATTCGCGTCTTCTATTGCGGTAGTTAACTGCGATGAAGATCGGTTCAAAAGTTGCCATTTTAAATATTCTTTCCAAGCCGAAACGTTATTCTCTTTTAAAATAACATCCAAAGCTTCCATATAACGAGGTTGCGAAACAATAACCGTGTCAATTTTAGCCATTCCGATGTTAGCGAGGTACGACTTTAAATCTAAAGAAGGAATCATTTTGTTTAAATCGTTTACCGCTGTTGGGTTGTATTGCTTTCTGCGGTCTCTACGTTCTACACGATTTAATCGAGGTGCCGACATTGCGGTTTCCAAAGCTAAAATTGCAGCAGCATTTGTTTTGGCTTCAGCTGGTTTTTCGCCTAAAAAAGCCAACATGCGCTCCACATGTGCTTGGTATTTTTCTCTTTTCTCTTTCGAATCTTTATCGTCAGAATTGTAATAATCTTTGTCTGGTAAGCCTAATCCTCCCGGACCAATAGAAACTACATTTCGGTTACTGTTTTTACTATCAGCGCCAACATAAATACCTATGAATCCGGCACCGCCTTTTGGTTCCATTTCGACCAAGTATTTTTGCAAATCCTGAACGTTTTTAATGGCATTTATTTTTTTTAAATACGGCTGTAAAGGAGCAATTCCGTTTTTGTTTCTACCAACTGTATCCAAAATGGTATTGTACAAATTGATGGCTTTTCCTTGATCGGTATTCGATTTGTATTGGTTGCTTTTAGAGGCTTCGTTAAGCAGTGACAAAGCATTTTTATCGGTTTTTAAACGCAGTTCGTTAAAGCCGCCCCAGCTGGTTTGGTCACTTGGAATAATGGTTTGTTGCAACCACGTTCCGTTTACAAATTCAAAAAAATTGTCTTGTGGTCGAACCGATTTGTTCATGTACGATAGGTTAATACCTGGTTCTGAGGCAGCGCTGTTTTGTGCGTGTGCAAATCCAAAAGTGAGGAATGCAGGAATCGCATAAAACAACTGTTTTGTTGTTTGTTTTTTCATTTTTATATAACGTTTAGTAAGCTTCACAAACTTATTATTATATTTTGATAAAAAACGTTATTAATTCAATAAATACAAAAATTTTTAAATTGAATGTTAAGCGTAGAATATTTTATGGATTTCAAATTCGGAATTTTAATCTTATAAAATTTTCATATTCTAAGTGTAGTTACTTATTTTTTACGTATTTATACTTAGTTTGTTCGCTATTTTTTTATAGATTTACACCTTAAAATGCAAAACAAATGAGTTACAGTTGTATTGATTGCCGAAATGATAATTGTTTGATTAAGAAAAACATCGAGCACATCGAAGCGTTTGATGCGCAATTAATTCAGCAAAAACACACTGTACAATGCAAAAAAGGCGCTCAGTTTATTATGGAAGGCGCTCCTGTAAACGGTTTGTATTTTGTATATAAAGGCACCGTAAAAGTGCTCAAAACGGGATACAACGGTAAAGAACAAATTTTACGATTGTCTAAAGAAGGCGAAATCATTGGGCATCGTGGATTTGGAACGGGCGAAACCTATCAAATTGGAGGAACGGCTTTGGAGGATACCATTTTGTGTAATTTTTCTAAAAGTATGTTGGCAACTGTTTTGCAAAATGTTCCCAAAGTCGCCTACGAATTCATGATTTTTTATGCGCAAGAACTTAATCGTAGCGAGACAAAAGTGAAAACCATGTCGCAAATGACGGTTCGCGAGAAAGTAATCGATATGTTGTTTTATTTGTTTCGAAAATTTGGAAACCCTTTAAATAATACGATAGAACTCGAATTATCGCGCAAAGAATTAGCCGATTACGCCGGAACTTCGGACGAGCAAGTGATCCGAATTTTATCGGCACTCAAAAAAGAAAAACTCATTTATACCAAATCCAAAACCATTACCATTTTAAACTTTGAAAAACTCAAAAAAGAAATTGCCGAACACCATTTCTTTTTAGATAGTTAAGCAACTACGTAGTTTTTTTATAACAATTCAGGCTCATTTTTTTAAAATGAGCCTTTTTTTAGTTCAAATTAGTTCTTTTTTCAAGGTGAATTTTCAAATTTTACGTAAGTAAAACTACTTGTTATGTATTGATTTTACTAGGTTTTTTATGTAAAACTGCCAAAACACATTTTTTAAACTATTAAAAAAGTGGATTAATACTGTCTAAACCATACCCATCTAAATAAAATACGTATATACATTTGCTAAAAATAAGTACAAATACGTAATTAACTAAAACTAATAAGTTATGAAAACCAAATTTTTTAAAGCAGCTTTTCTAAGTGTTTTCGCTTTTGCGATGGTAGCTTGTGGAGGCGACAAAAAAAAGGGAGAAACAGAAGCTACTACCGAAGGAGTTTCAACAGAAAAGTTGGCTATCGAAAAACCACAGCTTACTTTCGGGTTTATTAAATTAACCGATATGGCTCCTTTGGCGATTGCTAAAGAAAAAGGTTTTTTTGAAGACGAAGGGCTTTTTGTAACCATTGAGGCTCAATCCAATTGGAAGAATATTTTAGACCGTGTTATTGATGGTCAGTTAGATGGTGCTCACATGCTGGCCGGTCAGCCTATTGCAGCTAGCTCTGGTTTTGGTAGACAAGCCGAATTGGTAACGGCTTACTCAATGGATTTGAACGGAAACGCCATTACGGTTTCGAACAAAGTTTGGGAAGCCATGAAACCACATGTAAAAATAGGTGCCGATGGAAAACCAGTACACCCTATTTCGGCCGAAGCCTTGAAACCAGTTATTGCAGCTTATAAAAACGAAGGAAAACCGTTTAAAATGGGAATGGTGTTTCCGGTTTCTACACACAATTACGAAATACGATATTGGTTGGCGGCAGCCGGAATTAATCCCGGAATGTACTCTGCCGATAACATTCAAGGTCAAATTGATGCTCAAGTATTGCTTTCAGTAACGCCTCCGCCTCAAATGCCTGCAACTCTTGAAGCAGGAACGATCTACGGCTATTGCGTGGGTGAACCTTGGAACCAACAAGCGGTTGCTAAAGGAATTGGAGTGCCTGTTGTAACCAATTATGATATTTACAAAAACAAAGCCGAAAAGGTTTTTGCCATGACTAAAAAGTTTGTAACCGAAAATCCAAATACGGCTGTGGCAGTTACCAAAGCACTTATTAGAGCGGGAAAATGGTTGGATGAACCAGGAAACAGAGCCGAAGCAGTTAAAATCTTGTCAAAACCCGAATATGTAGGAGCTGATGAAAGCGTATTAGCAAACTCAATGACCGGAACGTTTGAATTTGAAAAAGGAGACAAACGCAAAATGCCCGATTTTAATGTGTTTTACAAATACAATGCAACCTATCCTTTTTACTCAGATGGTATTTGGTTTTTGACTCAAATGCGTCGTTGGGGACAAATTCCAGAGAAAAAAGAAGCGGCTTGGTATGCCTCTAAAATCAAAGAAATTTACCGTCCGGATATTTGGATTAAAGCAGCTAATGCTTTGGTAAAAGAAGGAAAAATGCCTGAAGCAGATATTCCTCAAACCGACGGATATAAACCAGCAACTACCGATTTTATTGATGGTAATTCATACGATGGTAAAAAACCAATCGAATACATCAATTCTTTTAAAATTGGAAACAAAGATTAATGTTTAAAAAAGTGCCCTTTGCAATTCTGTTTCAATCTAATACGAAAACAAAAAACGATGACCAACGAAACCTTAACCCGATTTATAGGTGGAGACACTGGAGTTTGGAAAGTTTTATCGCAATCTACCTTAAAAGGAGAGCGGCTAGAACAGGTAAACAGAATTGTAATTGAGCCTTGTAATAAGAGTTTGCCAATTGTTGAAAGCCGCTGGATTGTAAGCGGAATTGGAAGCAACTTGAGGTACACCAATCGAAATGAAAAAATAATTTTAGACGAAACACCCGCTGTTTTAGGAAAACCCGAAGCTACCTATGCTGCTTTTATCCCGATTCAAAAAGTAGCTGAATGGTGGTTGTTAACGCAAGCTGAGCGAAGAAAAATTCTCGAAGAGCAGTCCCAACATATCGGTTACAGCGTTCCTTTTTTAAAGTCGATTTCCAGAAAATTGTATCATGCCCGTGATTTAGGGGAACCATTTGATTTTTTAACCTGGTTTGAATTTAAACCCAATGAGTCGAATAGATTTGATGACTTGGTTGGGTATTTAAGAACTACCGAAGAATGGCAATACGTATCGAGAGAGATTGATTTTCGATTGGTACGTGACCCACAATAAAATCGATTAAAAAAACGCAAAGATCAAAAACCAATTGCATTA
The DNA here is from genome assembly GCF_016522065.1 of Flavobacterium agrisoli. GTDB lineage: Bacteria > Bacteroidota > Bacteroidia > Flavobacteriales > Flavobacteriaceae > Flavobacterium > Flavobacterium agrisoli. The sequence continues at coordinate 607,078 of NZ_JAEHFV010000002.1, forward strand.
CCGAAAAATAAGATAAAAGATGAAAGAAGCCATTATTAAAGTATTCAAAAAAATAGGATTGGGTTTTATGGAACCACTTATTCGATTGCTTACAAACGAAGAACCGAAAAAAAATTTTAAAGAAGTTTTAAAACGAATTGTAGCCCCAATAGCCTCCATTTTTATATTTATCGGCCTTTGGCAAATGGGTTCTAACAGTCTTTACGAAAAAGAAGCGGCTTATAAAATAGAAACCACTAAAATCAATCAAGGAGAAGAAGCGGCTCAAAAATTGAAAGTATGTATGGAATCGGGCGAACCAAAATGCCAACCCAATACATTGCCTTCTCCAAGTCAGGTTTTTGGCGCATACAAAAAATTATTAGCCGACCATAAACGCATAGCAGCCGATAAAAAAGCCTTTAAAGAAAAAACGGCTACGCTAAACGAATCGCGCGAAGCACAAGGATTAAAACCTATTGTTTATACCGGACGCCCTTCGTTTGTAGATCAAATTTTGACGAGTTTAAAAACTGTTTTTGCTGGGTTTTTATTGGCCATGTTTATCGCCGTGCCTATCGGAATTATTTTGGGATTAAATCCAACTTTGCGTTCTTCTATTAACTGGATTATACAAATTTTCAAACCGGTTTCGCCTGTAGTTTGGTTGCTTTTAGTGTTTATGATTGTAAAAACCATGAACAAAAATTCCGATTCAGACAGTTCCTTTTTAATTTCCTTCATCTCTGTCGGATTATGCGCCATGTGGGCTACTTTGGTTAACACCATTATGGGGGTTTCAACGGTGGATAAAGATTACATTAATGTGGCCAAAGTGTTAAAATTAGGACCCGTTCAAAAAATCTTTAAAGTTATTTTACCCGCTTCTCTACCCTTAATTTTTACCGGATTACGTATCACCTTATCTGTTGCTTGGATGGTTTTAATTGCGATTGAATTATTAGCGCAATCGCCAGGTTTGGGTTCTTTTGTTTGGGAAGAATTTCAAAATGGCGCCATGGATTCGAATTCGAAGATTTTAGTGGCCATGTTTGTCATCGGACTTATCGGATTTGCCTTAGATCGCATCATGTTGTTCATTCAAAAAATGATTTCTTTTGATAAAGGAGCTATGTAAACCACTAAAAAAAATGTTATGGCAATTTTAGAATTAAAAAATATTTGTAAATCATACAATCCGGCGAAAGAATACGAAGGACAAGTGTTAGACAACATCAATTTGAATATTGAAGAAGGCGAATTTGTAGCGATTGTTGGTTTTTCGGGTAGCGGAAAAACGACCTTGGTAAACTTAATCAACGGATTGCATGAACCTACTTCGGGCACTATTCTTTTTAAAAACAAACCCATCGAAGGGACCAGTCACGAACGAGGCGTTATTTTTCAAAATTATTCGCTTTTGCCTTGGTTAACCGTATACCAAAATGTGGCAATGGCTGTGCGCGAAGCATTTCCTAAAATGACTAAAAAAGAGCAAGATGAGCGTATAAAAAAATATGTAGAAATGGTAGGTTTATCTCACGCTATTCACAAATATCCGAAAGAATTATCAGGCGGAATGCGACAACGTGTTTCAGTGGCGAGAGCCTTAGTAATGGATCCCGAAATGATTATTATGGACGAACCTTTGGGCGCTCTGGATGCTTTAACTCGCGGTAATTTGCAAGATGAAATTCTTAAAATTTGGGAATTGAACAAACGAACGGCTTTGTTAATAACCAATGATGTAGACGAAGCTTTATACATGGCCGATAGGATAATTCCACTAAAACCAGGTCCTCGCGCTACATTGGGTCCCGAATTTAAAGTGAATATTGCGCGACCAAGAGACAAAACAGCATTGAATGACGATGACGAATTCAAACATACCCGAAACGCCATTATCGAATATTTAATGGATTTAGGAAACGAAGTGGCGAGTCAGTCGGAAGCAATCTACGAATTGCCAGACCTAGAACCGAAAGATTTACGTTGGGAATTTTAAAACCAGAAAACATGCAAACAATCATACAAGAAACTATTCAGCCAGCTCCATCAAGTCAAATTATGTTGGATTTGGTTAATTTGAAAAAAGTATATCCCACTCCAAATGGCGAGTATGTGGTATTGGAAAACTTAAATCTTCAAATAAAAAAAGAAGAATTTATAACTATTATTGGACATTCGGGTTGCGGAAAAACCACGATGTTAAGTATGATGGCTGGTTTAAACGAAATTTCGGGCGGTCATATTTCGGTACTCGGAAAAGGCATCACAGGTCCAGGTCCCGACCGTGGCGTTATTTTTCAGCAACCGAGTTTAATGCCGTGGCTCACCACAATTGATAATGTCATGTTGGGGGTAAAAAAAGTATATCCGCAGGCAACAAAAAAGCAACGAGAGGACATTTGCAAATACTATTTGTATAAGGTTGGCATGGAGAGTGCCTTTTACAAACGAGCATCCGAATTGTCACAAGGGGAGCAGCAACGAGTAGGTATTGCAAGGGCTTTTGCTATTAAACCCAAAGTTTTATTGCTTGATGAACCCTTTGGAATGTTAGATTCGTTAACAAGAGGACAGCTGCAAGACGTATTAATTGACATTTGGAACAAAGAAAAAATTACCGCGGTTATGATTACACACGACGTAGACGAAGCCATTTTTTTAGCCGATCGCGTGGTAATGATGACCAGCGGGCCTAAAGCCAAAATTGGCGATGTTTTGGCTATTGATTTTGAACGTCCTAGAACACGAAAAGCGATCTTGGAGTCAGAAAATTATTATATTTATCGCAAACATTTAATCGATTTTTTAGAACATTAACCACTAGTAACTAACCTATTATTATAAAATACTAAACCAAATAAAATCATGAAATTAACAAAAATAGCATTAGCAGCCAGTTTGGCATTTCAAGCCACCATTTTTGCTCAAGAAAGTAAATCGCCTTTTTCGTTAGAAGGCGAATTTAGACCTCGAACGGAGTTACGTAACAACGGATTTTCTAAAACGGCTCTTGAAGGTTCCGAAGGATATTGGCGTACCGACGTGCGAGCGGCCTTGGGAGTAGGGTATAAAACAGAAACTATCAATACCTATTTATTGTTTCAAGAAGTGTTTGTTTTTGGCGATCGTGCCCAAACAGCAACCAATGGCAACAGTAATTTTAGAGTTCAAGAAGCTTGGGCCGATCTTCGATTGACAAAGGAGTCTTCTTTTAAAATCGGGCGTCAACAACTTTCGTATGATGACCAACGTATTTTAGGTGCTTTAGATTGGGCACAACAAGCCAGAACGCATGATGTTGGTGTTTTAAAAGTTAATACCGGCGGATATGCAATCGATTTTGGATTGGCTTTTAATTCAGATGGACAAGACAATATTTACAATACCGCTGCCGCTTTTTCGTATAAAAACATGGTATTCGGACATTTTAATAAAAAATTCGGTGCTTTTAATTTGAGTGTGTTGCTTTTAGGAAATGAATTTCAGGATGGAACCGATCCCGATGGCGCTGGTCCTTTACTGGCTTCGGATAATAAATCATTTTTGAAAACAGGCGGATTACACATGGATTATGCTTTAAAAGTTGTAAAATTAAGTGCCAATGCCTATTTGCAAGATGGTTACCGATTGAACGATGTTGAGGTAGATAATGCTTATTTGTTGAGTTTGGATGCGGCTTTTAAACTGAGTTCTGTTTTTGGTGCTTCGGTAGGAACCGAAATTATTTCAGGAAAAGAAAGCGCAACTTCAATGGGATTTTTTCCATTATACGGAACCAATCATAAATTTAACGGAACCATGGATCGTTTTTATGTAGGTAATTACGCCAACGCAAATGGTTTGGTCGATTTTCATGCGGGAATTTCGGCTAATTTAAAACACGATTTTACCTTAGGTTTGGATGCCTTATATTTCAAAGAACAATCGTTAACCAAAGATTATATGGGGACAGAGTTGGATTTTGTAGTAGGAAAAAAATTCAAAGGATATGCCATAAAAGGAGGTTACTCGCAATACTTTGAACCGAGCCGCATTGTAAATGATAAAAGCAATCAAAATTGGGCTTGGTTGATGTTGGTGGTAAAACCTAAATTTTTATAATCCCCATTTACTATTATAAGACTTACTAATTCAAATTTAAAAAAACCTGCACCTGTAAAATGGATTGCAGGTTTTTTTTGTTTATTTTATTGGTTAACTATTTTGATTCTGTTTTTCAAATGCGATCAGGGAAAATGGTAGGTGCTCAACCTAAATTAACGTAGCTACTCAGAAAGTTAGCGGCTAATAAACTTAAAAAACGTATCGATTTCGTATTTTTGCAGCAAATAAAACAGTTATGAAATCCCTTTTTTATCACTATCGGAAGTTCTTTATCGGACTTATCATTTTTTCGATAGTGACTTTATCTTTAATTTATTCGCAACTAAAACCTGCAAAAACGTTACCCATTTACAACCCTGCTGATGTAAATCCGGAATTGGTAGACAGCACCATTCAATACAAAAGCAAGTACCATACAATTGCTGATTTTTCGTTTGTTAATCAAAATGGCGATACCATTACACAGAAAAATTACGAAGGCAAAATTTACGTAGCCGATTTCTTTTTTACCACTTGTGGATCCATTTGCCCTAAAATGACGACTAATTTGGCTGAAGTGCAAACGGCGATTTTAAATAATCCAAAAGTGATGCTTTTATCACATACGGTTTTCCCGGAAACAGATAGTATTCCGGTTTTAAAAGCGTATGCCATCAAACACGGTGTTGTGGACAGCAAATGGAATTTGGTAACGGGTGATAAAAAGAAAATTTATGAAATGGCACGCAAGTCGTATTTAGCGGTTAAATTGGGTCGACCCGACCAACTTTACGATATGGTACATACCGAAAATTTTGTTTTGGTCGATCAAAAAAGAAGGGTGCGCGGTTTTTATGATGGGACTAAAAAAGAAGAAATTCAACGTTTGTTAGCCGATATCGACTTTTTAAGCGAGAAGGAGTAAATCATTTTATACTAATCTATAAGCCTGTTTCTATTTAGGATTCAGGCTTTTTTTAGATATTTTTATGAGAATGTATTCCGTTAAAATACGGAGCAATACATTTTAAATCCCTATTTTTGCAATCTAAATTCAATCTAAATAAGCTTGAGACATACTATTCACACCATGAAAAAGGGCGATAAAGCCATTATAAAGGATTTTGATATTGACCTAGTGCCCCTAAAATTACTAGAAATGGGTTGTTTGCCTGGTAACAATGTCGAATTATTGCAAATAGCTCCATTTGGCGATCCTTTGTATTTGGATATTAACGGTTCTCATGTGGCTATTCGGATTGAAACAGCTCGCGAAATTGAAGTTGAACTTATTGAAGTCCACTTATAATGAGCGTACAAAATATAAATGTTGCCTTAATTGGTAATCCTAACGTGGGTAAAACTTCGGTTTTTAATCAGCTAACAGGGCTTAATCAGCAAGTTGGAAATTATCCCGGAATTACGGTCGAAAAAAAGATGGGTTTTTGCAAATTACCCCATAATTTTAAAGCCAATATTCTCGATTTACCCGGAACCTATAGTTTGAATGCCAGCTCGATGGACGAAAGTGTGGTCATCGAATTATTGCTTAATAAAAACGACAAATTATATCCCGATGTAGCTTTGGTGGTGACCGATGTCGAAAATTTAAAGCGTAATTTGTTGCTGTTTACCCAAATTAAAGATCTTGAAATTCCGACCATTTTAGTCATCAATATGGCCGACCGAATGGAGCAAAAAGGAATTACTTTAGATATCGAAAAGTTAGAAGAGCGCTTGAATACTAAAATTGCGTTGGTGAGCTCTCGCAAAGGTTTAGGAATTGAAGCTTTGAAAGAATTGATAGTTACTTACAAAACGCTTTCGTGTGAACCTTGCACCATAGTTTCCAATATCGACCCCGAATATTTTAAACGATTACACAGTACTTTTCCCGATCAATTGTTGTACAAATTATGGTTGGTAATTACGCAAGATGTGAATTTTTTAAAATTAGAACGCAACGAAATTAGGAGTACTTTTACGCGTTCACATTCGGATTTAAAGCGTTTGCAACAAAAAGAAACCATCAAAAGATACCAATTTATTAATGAGGTTTTAAAAGAGGGTTTACAGGTTGATGCTTCGGTTGCACGCGATTTTCGTTCGAAATTAGACCGTGTTTTAACCCATAAGTTTTTTGGATACCTGATTTTTTTCGCCATTTTATTTTTGATTTTCCAATCGATATTTGAATGGTCGGCACTTCCAATGGATTTTATTGATACAACTTTTGCCGATTTGAGCGCAGTTGCGGCCGAAAAATTACCAAGCGGCATTTTAACCGATTTAATTTCGCAAGGAATCATTCCGGGAATTGGCGGAATTTTAATATTCATTCCCCAAATTGCCTTTTTGTTTTTATTCATTTCAGTGCTCGAAGAAAGCGGTTACATGAGTCGCGTCGTATTTTTAATGGATAAAATCATGCGTAAATTCGGGCTGTCGGGTAAAAGTGTGGTGCCGTTAATTTCTGGAACAGCTTGTGCAATTCCGGCCATTATGGCGACTCGAAATATCGAAAATTGGAAAGAACGATTAATTACCATTTTGGTAACGCCTTTTACTACTTGTTCGGCGCGCTTGCCAGTTTACGCCATTATTATTGCTTTGGTAATTCCAGATAAACGCATTTTTGGAATTCTAAATCTGCAAGGATTAACCTTAATGTTGTTGTATTTGTTAGGCTTCGGAATGGCAATTTTATCGTCGTATGTATTGAATAAAATTTTGAAGATTTCGGGTAAAACCTATTTTGTAGTCGAAATGCCCAACTATAAAATGCCTTTGTTTAAAAATGTGGCGATTAACGTAATCGAGAAAACAAAAGCGTTTGTGTATGGAGCCGGTAAAATTATCTTAGCCATTTCGATTATTCTTTGGTTTTTGGCTTCGTACGGACCAGGGGAAGCTTTTAACAATGCTGAAACTATTGTAAAAGAAAAGTTTGAAGCCCAAAATTTATCCGAATTGGAATTGGAAAATGAAATAGCGTCTCAAAAAATCGAAAATTCCTATATCGGTATCATGGGTCGCGCTATTGAACCCGTTATCCAGCCTTTGGGTTACGACTGGAAAATTGGTATTGCTATTATTAGTTCGTTTGCCGCACGTGAAGTTTTTGTGGGTACTTTGGCTACCATTTATAGTGTAGGAGGAACCGATAACGAAGCCACAATTAAAAATAAAATGCAAGAAGAAGTCAATCCGGTTACGGGACAAAAAATATTTAATTTGGCTAGTGGTGTTTCCTTACTGTTGTTTTACGCCTTTGCCTTGCAGTGCGCTAGTACATTGGCTATTACCAAAAAAGAAACCAATTCGTGGCGTTGGCCAATTATACAATTGGTTTTAATGAGCGGATTTGCTTATGTTACGGCTTTAATTGCGTATCAGGTATTGCATTAATAAAAAAGATATGTTTCAAGAAATTGTTGCTTTTTTAATATTGGCTTTAGCCATTTTGTTTTTAATTCGGAAGTTTTTTTGGAAATCAAAAAAGAAAAAAAACTGTGGCGATAAGGACGATTGTGGCTGTCATTAATTGATAAAATTCGTCTTTTTTATGATAAAAATGTTCTTCAGAAAAACGCCTTCTTAATTCTGAAAATTATAAAAATAACTACAGCACCTCCTTTTTAGGGGGTGTTTTTGTTTGAGGTAATTAATTTGGGGTTTTACCCGTCTATTTTATAGGGTGAAATGACCTAAAAATGTCAATTTTTTGATATTGATTTTTTTACTGTATTTTTCTCAAAAATCTGTTAAACACCTTGATTTTACTGGGTTTTTGAAATATATTGCATCAAAATAAAAAGCGACAAAAATTGAAATTGTAGTCTCCGTAGAGGTTAATTTGAATTTGTTTTTTAAAGGTTTTCAAAATGAAAAAGACACAAAAAATAGCAATTTTATTTATTTGTTTGGTGCTAGCTCTTCCTTGGGCTGGTACTACCATGTTGTCTGTTTTGAAAACCACTACCGAAAAAAGTAGTATTGAAAAAAAAGAAGCATTACCTGAAAGTGAATCGGATACTGAGGACAAAACTTTTGAATTAGTATACGATTTTTTACCGTCCTTTTCCGCTCACTTTCAGGTAAATCTTGCTTCGGTAGTACCTTTTTTTAAGGTTCATACTTTAGCCAAATCAATACCGATGGATTTATCAAATCCGCCTCCCGAATTTAAATTAGTTGCTTAAAACCTTCCCAATATTTTGGGCTATTATTTTATACAATTAATTTAAATTTAAATCATTATGAAAACGATATTCACACTTGCACTTACTTTATTTACAACTTTGATTTTTGCTGATACGCATATTATTGTTAAACAAAACGGCGAAAAAATCGAGGCCAACTACGTTACAACCAAAAACAATACGGTTTATTATTCACTACCAGGCAGTAGTACCGTAAACGAGATTAGTGCGTATGCGGTTGATAAAGTAATTGAAAAAGCAACAAACGATGTTATTTTAAACAACTCAAAAGTTGAGGTTAGTGGTAAAAACGGATACAAAAATGTGCAGTTTTTAGCAAACGAACAAACAGCAGGATTACACCAGGCTGTTGCCTTAAAAACAGTGATTCACCAACCAAAAGGTCAATCAAAAGCCGATTGGATCAAACAAGCCGAATTGCGTTTGCAAAAACAAGCTGCAGAAAAAGGATTGCCGTTTTTGGTTATTACCAAACAAACTGATTCAAAATTAGAAGCAATAGCGTATCAATATTAAAATACTTTTCAAATTAATTTCCAAAAAGGGGCTGTGTTTACATAGCCTCTTTTTTGTTTAAACGGGTTCGTTTTAAATAAAATACTAACTTGCATGCCTTAACTTATTTCCCCAATCACAATGAAAAACACAAAACACACCAAATATGTAGCTGTCGTACTTTTGGTTTTATTTTTAATAACCAGTTTAATTAGTTGTAGTACACATGTGCATACAACCTCTTCGGGTAAAATTCCGCCTGGACAAGCCAAAAAAAATGTCGGGTAGCAAAAGCGCTAAGGCTTACGCGCCAGGTCAAAATAAAAAAAAGTAGATTGTTCTTGTTACAACTATATCTTCTGTAATCAATTTTGTGACGTAAGCTAATCCGTAGTAGTAAAACTAGGGGGTGGCGTTATTATTTTTTATCTTTGTAAAAAAATAAAAAAATGATAGATTTTATATACCAAGATCCGTATCCTATCTTAAAAGATGATACACAATACCGCAAAATTACTTCTGATTTTGTAAAAGTGGAACAATTAGGTGATCGCGAAATTATAACGGTTGACCCAAAAGGATTAGAGTTACTCGCAGAAGAAGCCTTTACCGATGTGTCGTTTATGTTGCGTACATCGCATCTTCAAAAGTTAAAAAACATTTTAGATGATCCCGAAGCTACCGATAACGATCGTTTTGTAGCTTATAATTTGTTACAAAACGCTTCTGTGGCGACCGAAGGGCAATTACCAAGTTGTCAAGATACTGGAACGGCTATTGTAATGGCTAAAAAAGGCGAAAATGTGTACACCGGTGTAGACGATGCCGAATGGTTAAGCAAAGGGATTTTTAATACTTACCAAAAGCGAAATTTACGCTACTCGCAAATTGTACCAATTTCCATGGTAGAAGAAAAAAACTCGGGTTCGAATCTTCCGGCGCAAGTAGATATTTATGCTAAAAAGGGAGCTTCTTACGAATTTTTGTTTATGGCAAAAGGAGGTGGTTCGGCTAATAAAACCTTTTTGTACCAACAAACAAAATCTTTATTGAATGAAAAATCATTAGAAGCCTTTATCCGTACAAAAATCAAAGATTTGGGTACTTCGGCTTGTCCACCATACCATTTGGCTTTGGTTATCGGAGGAACTTCTGCCGAGGCTACTTTGGCTACCGTAAAAAAAGCGTCTGCGGGTTATTATGATAATTTGCCTACTTCGGGTAATATGGCAGGTCAGGCATTCCGTGATTTAGAATGGGAGCAAAGAGTACAACAAATTTGTCAAGAAAGTGCTATTGGAGCTCAATTTGGAGGCAAATATTTCACGCACGATGTTCGCGTAATTCGTTTGCCACGTCACGCTGCTTCTTGTCCGGTTGGATTAGGTGTTTCTTGTTCGGCTGACCGAAATATCAAAGCAAAAATCAATAAAGACGGAATCTTTTTGGAGCAGTTAGAAACCAATCCAAAACAATTTTTACCTGAAACAGCACCTCATTTAGAAGCTCCGGTAGAAATTGATTTGAACCAACCAATGGAGTCTATTTTGGCTAAATTAACGCAATATCCCATCAAAACACGTTTAAAACTTAACGGGACTGTCATTGTAGCTCGTGATATAGCGCATGCCAAAATTAAAGAGCTTTTGGATGCCGGAAAACCAATGCCGGATTATTTTAAAAATCACCCCGTTTATTATGCAGGACCTGCTAAAACGCCTGACGGAATGGCTTCGGGAAGTTTTGGTCCAACAACTGCGGGACGAATGGATGTATATGTTGATGAATTTCAAAAAAACGGCGGAAGTATGGTCATGTTAGCCAAAGGAAATCGCTCTAAACAAGTTATGGACGCTTGTAACAAATACGGCGGTTTTTATTTGGGTTCTGTGGGTGGTCCTGCGGCTATTTTGGCACAGGATAATATTTTGAAAGTAGAAGTGGTTGATTTTGAAGAACTAGGAATGGAAGCCGTTCGAAAAATCACCGTAAAAGATTTCCCTGCGTTTATAATTACAGATGATAAAGGAAATGACTTTTTTGAGAATTTATAAAAAAAAGTAGTGTAAATAATTTTAAAACCGTTTGATTTTCAAGCGGTTTTTTTATGGATGTAATTTTTTATCTCCAAAGATCTTTAAGCTAAAAGAATTAAATTTCTTACTTTTACGTAGTATATTGTTCTTTTTTTAAGTACTAATTGTTTTAATTATGAAAAAAAACATACTCGCTGTTCTGTTTTTCTCAACGGGCTTATTGGCTTTTGGTCAAGAAAGCGAAAACGAAGGTTCAAAAAAATTTCCTGAGCATACCTTGGGTTTGGTGTTGAGTCATGCTAATATTTCGACCGGAGTTTCTGAATCAGGTGGCAGGAAATGGCTTTCGATTCCAGCTTGGGGATTGGATTATAATTGCTGGTTTACTGAAAAATGGGCTTTAGGATTGCATACTGATTTTATTATCGAAAAAATTGAAGTAAAAGAAAACTTAAATAGCGATGAAGCAATTCTGGAAAGAAGTTATCCAATTGCACCGGCTTTAATGGGTATTTACAAACCCACCAAACACAGTAGTTTTTTGTTTGGAATGGGAGCTGAATTTGCAAAAGAAGAGAATCTGGTTTTAAACCGAGTAGGTTACGAATGGTCTACCGAAATTGGCGAAAAATGGGAGCTAGGTTTGTCTTTTAATTATGATTTTAGATGGAATGCTTACGATAGCTATACATTGGGATTTGGTATATCTCGTAATTTATCGCGTTAGAAATTAACATAAATAAATGAGCTTTTAAAAACATAAAAAAACCAGTAAATTACAAATTACTGGTTTTTTTGTTTTTATAATTAAAGGTATGAATTAACCTCCTGTAAATTGCAAGTTGATACCTGCTAATAATTGAAATTGTGGCTGAACCCCATCGGTAAGTGCAGAGAACTGAGGCTCTAAGTAAATGTTAAACATGGTTTTGTTTACTTTAACTACTTGTCCAGCACCAATTCCGATAGGAACGGAGTAACTATCATTTGCAAAATCAAATACCCAAATAGGTGCACCTCTCAAGTAAGTTCCTTTTCCTAATTGCCAAAAGTAAAACGGTTGTATGGCACCTAAACTGGTTTTAGAACGGTCGTCGTGACCTGCAAAAGAAGTTTGCCAAGTAACCAAAGCACCATATTGAAACACAGGCGATTTAGCAAAAAAGGCAACATACGCAAAACCAGCTTGCCATTTGCCTGAACCTAACGCATTGTCGGTAGCGGTTGGTGCAGCCAATAAAGGACCTATACCCATTGTAGTAGTTGGTTTAGAAACAAAGTTGTATGACATAAAAGCATTTATATCTCCTAATCCACTCGTAGTGCGCAAAGTACCGTTAATATCAGGCATTCCGACTGTGCTCAGCGGAGTAGATACACGAAGTAAAAATTTACCAGCCGCAAGTGGTTTTGCAAAACGAACCCAAGTAGTATTCATGTAGGAACCTTCGGGAGCGTTGGTTAATTTTGACATATAGTAATTTTGAAAACTTATGGCAGTCATATTGGCCAAAGGGTTGTTAGCCTGAGCAGCGCTTGCCTCTTTTTCCTCGGCTTTGTCTTCTTGCGAAAACCCATTAAAGATTCCCAGAAAGCAAATGAAAAGGATTTTTGATATTTTTTTCATACCCATTATTTTAGCGTGTTAAATATTTCGTAATAAAATTACATAAAATATTTAAAAATTCTTACAAAAACGGGTCTTTTTAGTTTTAATTTTATTTCATAAAAAAAGCCGTAAACTAAGTACGGCTTTGATTTTGATATGCGATTTGTTTTAATTTTCAAAAAAGTTGTTGGCAGCTTTCACATCCGCCATTAATCCGCTTGGGTCAATGGTGATTTTTTTGATTGCCGATTTGTTTTTATCTATTGTAAAACTGTAATTTGACATCGCCCAAGCCCATTCTGCCAAAACTGTTCTTTGTTGGTTTGGATTCGGATTCGATTTAACGAAATGCATCATTCGTAAAGGAATATAAAAGTTCTCCGAAGTGCCATCAGTATACGCTACTTTTAAATCGATTGGCATGGGCATTCTTCCTATTCTTTCTAAAGTAACCGTTGTTTTTCCGGCATTGTCAGTAACTGCTTTAATGCCGTAATCAATGGTATTGGTGGTTTGAGTCCAATCGGTTAAATACCAATCCAATTCGGCGCCCGAAACCCTTTCTGCTGTTCTTTTAATGTCATTTGGCGTGGGATGTTTGAATTTAAAATCATTAAAATACCTTTTTAAAGTTGCATCTACATTTTCTTTTCCAATTACATATTCCAATTGCGAAAGGAAAAGACTTCCTTTTACATAAGATGAAATGCTATAAGGACGATTTTCATCATAACGATCTCCGTGAGTAGTTTGTGGTTGCTCTTTTCCGGAATTAACTAAACTGTAGTACGCGGCATAATTTCCTTTAAATGGGTTTGCCTCTTTTTGATCGCCTTGCAATTCATTTAAGGCGCTGTCTTCTATGTACGTTGTAAAGCCTTCGTCCATCCAAGGATGTTTCGATTCGTTTGAAGCCAAAATATGTTGAAACCATGAGTGTCCTAACTCATGTGTTGCTGTTCCTAAAATTCCTTGCAAAGTTCCGCTTCCTAACATCAAGGTACACATCGCATACTCCATTCCGCCATCGCCACCCTGAATAAAAGAGTATTGTTTGTATGGATATTGACCTACTCTATGATTGTAATAATCCATTACTTTAACCATTAATGGTTCAAGCTGTTTCCAGTTTGCAGTAGTTTTGGGATCATTTTTATAAAAGAAGTGTAAATCAACATCATTTGGTCCTTTTACAACATCATGAGTGTATTCTTTGTCAGCAGCCCAAGTAAAATCGTGTACATTTGGTGCGATAAAATGCCAAGTTAACGTTTTTGCTTTTTTAGGATAGGTAACCGTTACACCAGCATCTTCGTAACCATGACCGATTGTATTTTTATCTTGCAAATAACCCGAACCGCCAATTGTATATGCTTTATCGATGGTGATTTTTACATCGAAATTTCCCCAAACACCATGAAATTCTCTTGCGATGTAAGGATCGGCGTGCCAGCCTTCAAAATCAAACTCGGCTAATTTTGGATACCATTGCGACATCGAAAGTTCAATGCCTTCTTTGTTATTTCTTCCTGAACGGCGAATTTGGACAGGAACCTGACCATCGAAATTTAACGTGAAAGTGGTTTTAGAATTGGGTAAAATGGGTTTAGCTAAGGTTACTTCTAAAATGGTACCCGAAGTGTTGGTTTGAGCCGCAACACCATCTTGTTTAAAATCGGTAATTTTTAAAAAACCAATTTCCTTTGGTTGCAATGTCTCAATTCGGCTTTGTTTTATCTCTTTTCCATCGGCGTCTTTTACTTTAGTTACCATTCGGCCATCGGGATCTTTTATCGAATGCAAACGGGCATCCATTTCGCTTCCTGGTTGAAAAGCATTTGGATACAAATGATAATAAACTTTACGTAACGTATCTGGCGAATTATTGGTATAAATTAATTCTTGTTTTCCTTTGTATTGATAGGTTTTTATGTCCATCGATACTTCCATTTTGTAATCGACGTGCTGTTGCCAATAAGGAGCACTTTGGGCAAAAGCTGCGGTAAAACTCAGATTCAAAATAGAAAGTAAAATAATTTTTTGCATGATTATTTTAATAATAAAAATGGAAGAGCAGTTCGCTCTTCCATCGGATTAATAGGTTTTTATTTTTTATTTTTTTGACATTTTTTCGGCCATTTGTAAGGCATAATAAGCATTGACCATGCGCGCTGTTTTAGAAGATTCTGAAGCAGGTTTGATTTCGCTATTTTCACCTAAAGCTACATTATTTGGCAATAAAACGCCCGAATTCATTAAGATGTGTTTTACTTGAGGAGCTGTTAATTTTGGATAATACGAACGAATTAAAGCGGCAACACCTGCTGCGTTAGGCGACGCCATTGACGTTCCTTGTAAATATTTGTATTTGTTGTTGGGCACAGTGGCGTAAATTTCTTCACCAGGAGCAAAAACATCGACATTAATCTTTCCGAAATTTGAAAAATCGGCCACAACATCTTGTCCGTAAGTTTTGTTAATCGCACCAATAGTAATTACGTTATCGGCAAATTCTTTAATGTTATCTTCCGAATCATTAGGATAATTGATGTTTTGTTTTTCATCAATATTATAGCCATCATTTCCGGCAGCGTGAACAATTAAAACGTCTTTTTTGGCCGCGTATTTTATAGCATCGTAAACCCAGTCTTTATGTGGAGAAAAACTTTTTCCGAAACTTCCGTTGATTACTTTTGCACCATTATCTACTGCGTAACGAATGGCTAAAGCAATGTCTTTATCGTATTCGTCTCCATCGGGTACGGCGCGAACGGTCATGATTTCCACATTTGCCGATGCCACTCCGTCTCCACCTAAATCATTACCACGAACTTGCGCTATGATTCCGGCAACGTGTGTACCGTGTAACGCTTTTTCTTTGTCAGGTCCAAAAACAACGTTATTTCCGTAGTGGGTGTCTTTAAGTTCTTCTGGATTGTCGCCTACGATTTTTCTGCCGTCAAATTCTTTATTTAAATTAAAATTCAACTGGTTGTAAACGTATTCTTTATAATCGTTTAAGCCACTTTCAAAATCAGGTCCTGCATTTTCTAAAATACGGCTCATGATCATTTTGTCGCGATTTAAGCTCGGATCGGTAGTCGAAATCGCATTCAAATCCTCAATAGTATAATGGTCTTTTTTCAGGTAAGTTTGAATCGATTTGTTGGTATTCAATAAAAAGTCTACTTGTTGTTTGTCTTCCATTGCTTTGCTGTATTTTTTGTCATAAGCAGCCAAAGCATCTTTGTATTGTTGCGATCCGTCATCGCCTTTTTTCACGATTCGAGTCATTTCAAGATTTTCATCAACAGCATCGCCTAAAAAATTCCAACCATGAATATCATCAACAAATCCGTTTTTATCATCGTCAATTCCATTTCCTGGAACTTCTTTTGTATTGGTCCAAATTACTCCTTTTAAATCTTCGTGTTCAATATCTACACCCGAATCTACAATTCCAACGATTACTTTTTGACCCGTTTTTCCGGTTAATAATTCGGCATAGGCTTTATCTACGCTCATACCCGGAATGGTATCTTTTGTTAAGTCTAAATGACTCCAACGCTTGAGTTCATTATCAGAAAGCGGGGCTTTTTTAACGATTACTTCAGGAGCTGTTTGGTTCATAGGAACGGCCGAAACGGCAGCTTGTTTTCCGGCACCACAACCTGCTAATGCTAAGGCAATAAAAGCAGATACATACAAAGGTTTTATACTAGCCATACGTAGTGTTTTAGTTCATTTTTGAATATTTGACGAATTTATACTTTTTTGTTACAAAAAACTAACTGTTAACAGTGTATTATGATTTTGTGAAAACGAATCGGAATGCATTTTTCGCAATGATTTTCTTACTTCGTTAATCTATTTTGTTAAAAAAGTGACCAAATTGATTTATTTTTAATTGTTTTGCAATACTAATTCAAATGTGCTTATTAAATTTTCTATTATCAAATTATTATGAAAAAAAATCTAATGCAAACCCTTGGTCTTGCAACTGTGTTTTTATTCAGTTGTGGCTCGGTTAACGCGCAGGACATTTTGGTGAATTCACTTAAATTAAATGCAAGCGACAACAGCAAAAACAGTTTCAAATTTACCGAACAAATTAATTTAGGAACTACTTCTGTAAAAAGTCAAGGTTCATCGGGGACTTGTTGGAGTTATGCGACCAATTCGTATTTAGAATCGGAAATGATTCGCATGGGCAAACAACCGGTTGAGTTGTCGCAAATATTTTCGGCCAGAAATGTATATGTCGAAAAAGGAATAAATTATGTGCGTATGCACGGTGCTGTTTCTTTAGGAGATGGTGGCGAAACACACGATGTTATCAACATGTTTCGAAAGTACGGAGCAGTTCCTCGCGAAGTATATACCGGTTTAAATTATGGAACCGATAAAAACAAATTTGCCGAAATGGCTGCCATGATTGAAGGTGTTTTAAGTGCTGTGGTTAAAAATCCAAACGGAACTTTGACTCCAAATTGGCAAAAAGCATATACGGCTGTTATCGATTCGTATTTGGGCGAAGTTCCTGAAAAATTCAATTACAAAGGGAAAGAATATACACCGCAATCTTTTGCGAAAGAAGTAGTAGGAATTAATCCAGATGATTATATCGAAATGTCTTCGTTTACCAATGCGCCCTATTATCAAAAAACGATGTTGATGGTGCCAGACAATTGGTCTTTTGATCAAGTGTACAACATCAAAATGAACGAAATGACCGATGTAATTGATAATGCTTTGAAAAAAGGATATACCGTTGCTTGGGCTACCGATGTAAGTGAAAAAAGTTTTAGTTGGAAAAATGGTTTTGCGTATGTTCCAACCAAAAAGTTTGATGATATGTCCGAAGAGGAGAAAAAAGACATGTTTAATGGACCAAAACAGGAGCTTGATATTACACCAGAAATGCGTCAGCAAGCTTTTGATAACTACCAAACAACCGATGATCACGCCATGCACATTATCGGTTTAGCAAAAGACCAATCGGGTAAAGAATATTATATCGTTAAAAATTCATGGGGTGCCACCAACGATTACCAAGGGTTTTTATTTGTGACTAAAAATTTCGTAAAATACAAAACAACTGCTTTGATGGTAAACAAAGGCGGAATTCCTTCGGATTTAGCCAAAAAATTGGGCGTGTAATTTTGCAAATAGAGGACAAGCAAAAAAGTCAGGATTTCAACACGATGAAATCCTGACTTTTTATTTATAATCATTACTATTTAAAGTAATTTGACAAATAGGTTAGAGGCAATTTTGTTAGAAATGGTAAGTTCTTTTCCGTCGACTTTAATTTTTAACGATAAATCAAAGGTTTCTTTTGAAATAAAATCGATTGTAGAACCCAACGCAATTTCTTGTTTGTCGAGGTATTTTAAAAAAGCCGAAGAAGTGTCTTTTACGCCTACACAAACGCCGGATTGATGGGGTACTAATTCCGATAGTAATTGTTTTTCGATGGCAATAATACGTCCTTTTGCGTCTGGAATTGGGTCGCCATGTGGGTCTTCGGTTGGATTGCCTAAAAAATCATCTAATTTATTGATTAATTTTTCCGATTTGATGTGTTCCAATTGTTCGGCAATTTCGTGTACTTCATCCCATGAAAAATCCAACTTTTCTACCAAAAAAACTTCCCATAAACGGTGTTTACGAACAATCATTTTGGCTTCTAATTTTCCCGATTCGGTCAAAGAAACACCTTGGTATTTTTTATAATTTACAAAATCCTTATCGGATAATTTTTTGAGCATATCGGTCACCGATGAAGCTTTGGTTTCCATCATTTCTGCAATCGCGTTCGTACTAACACCCGAATTGGAATGGCTGGTTAAATGATAAATGGCCTTAAGGTAGTTTTCTTCTGAGAAAGTCATTATTTGCGGATTGTAAGTTAAGGCTTTTCAAATTTGGAAGAAGCCGAGCTACTTTTTAACAATAAACAAAGGTATCGAAATTTTGTGACGGAGTTGGTTAACGGTGGTTCCGAAAATCAAATCTTTGATTCCGGTGTGGCCATGAGTTCCCATGACCAATACATCAAAATGGCCTTTGTTGATGATTTCGGGAATTACTTTATGCGGTTTGCCAAATCCCAATTCGGTTTCGATTTTAAATCCTTTTGAGCTTAATAACTCTTGGTATTCTTTTAGCAATTTTTCGTCTATACTGGTTTCGTGATCGTCTGTTTCGTGTCCGTAAAACAAGGCGTTAACAGTTTCAACAATATGAATTAGTGTGTATTGCGCTTCAATTCCGCCCAATTTAAAAGCATTGTTCAGCGCAGTTTCATCGGCTTGGGAAAAATCCACCGAAATGGCTATCTGATGGTGGTGTTTTATTTTTTGTTCCGAAAACTGAATGTTCAAAGCATGTGGTGAGTGGTTGTGCATTCTTGATTTTATCTTCGCTACAAACGGATTGATTATGATGTAAAACAACAAAACCAAAAATGCAATAGCTAAAGGTACTACGGTAACCCAAAGTGCAACGGGGTTTTCGGAGGAATCGAGCCAGCCTACAATTTCGTCGTAAACTAATTTTATATTTAAAGAAACAATGATTGAAGCAATAATCCAAGCTGCTATTTGTGTGATTTTGTTGATATGAAAACCGTTCATTTTGGATTTATCACTCACAAAATGAATCAACGGAATGATAGCAAACCCCAATTGTAAACTCAGTATAACTTGACTAAAAATAAGTAATTTACCCGTGACACTTTCGCCATAAATGGTAATGACTACAACAGCTGGGACAATGGCAATTAAACGCGTCATAATGCGACGCACCCAAGGTTGAATACGCAAATGCAAATAACCTTCCATGATAATTTGACCGGCTAATGTTCCTGTTACGGTAGAGCTTTGTCCTGCTGCAATTAACGCAACAGCAAATAAAACGGGTGCCCATTTAGTGCCCAAAAGAGGTTCTAGAAATTGATGTGCATCTTGAATTTCGGCCACTTCAAACATCCCATTTTTATAAAAAGTAGCAGCGGCTAATATCAAAATGGCGGCATTTACAAAAAAAGCAAGGTTTAAGGCGATGGTCGAATCGATTAAATTGTATTTCAATGCTTGCTTGATTCCGGCTTTGCTTCGATCAAATTTTCGGGTTTGAACCAAAGATGAATGTAAATACAAATTATGAGGCATTACCGTTGCGCCAATTATTCCAATGGCAATATACAGCGCCGCCGAATTGGGAATAGAAGGAACCAATCCTGCAACAATTTGATCCATTTGGGGTTCGGCAAAAATCATTTCAAAAACAAACGAAAATCCAATGATGGCTACCAATGCAATAATAAAAGCTTCCATTTTTCGAATGCCTTTGTTAATTAAAAATAGCAGTAAAAAAGTGTCCAAAACCGTTATTAAAACGCCTTCAATCAACGGAATTCCAAAAAGCAAATTGATTCCGATTGCCATACCTAAAACTTCGGCTAAATCGCAGGCAGCAATGGCAATTTCCGCCAAAAAATATAAAATGTAATTGATGTATTTAGAATAGGTTTCCCTAGATGCTTGAGCCAAATCGCGTTGGGTTACAATTCCCAATCGGGCACTTAAACTTTGCAGTAACAAGGCCATTAAATTACTCATTAGCAATACCCAAAGTAAAGAATATCCAAACTGACTACCACCCGCAATATCGGTAGCCCAATTTCCGGGATCCATATAACCCACACTTACCAAATAAGCAGGGCCTAAAAAGGCTAATATTTTTCGGAAACCGGTTTTTTTATGTTGAGTAGCAACGGATTGGTTAACTTCTTCTAATGATTTAGTCATTTGGTAAAAATTGTTAAAGCAAATATAAGAATATAATTTTGTTATTGTAATTTAATTTTTAGCTTTGTCTAAAAATAAATTAAGATTTAATGAAAAATAAAGTTTTGTTAGTTTTTATGTGTTCTATGTCAGGTGTATACGGTCAACAAAAAGACTCGATTGTGCCTCAAAACACAAATTATTTAGATGAAATAGTAGTAACGGGCACCAAAACTTTTAAACGAAAAACCCAAAGCCCGGTGATGGTTACGCTTTTAGATAGTAAAGATTTGAGTAATTTGCAGGTTTGCAATTTGTCTGAAGGTTTAAAATTTCAGCCAGGTTTACGAGTAGAAACGGATTGTCAAACCTGTAATTATACGCAATTAAGAATGAACGGTTTGGCAGGCGGTTATTCGCAGATTTTAATAAATGGTCGCCCTATTTTTAGTCCGTTAATGGGTTTGTACGGAATGGAGCAATTGCCGGTAAACATGATTGAACGCATCGAAGTAGTACGGGGAGGAGGTTCATCCTTGTATGGTTCTAGCGCTATTGGCGGAACGGTAAATGTGATTACGAAAGTGCCCAAAAAAAATGCATTCGAACTCAATTCTACTTATTATAACATAAAAGGAAATAGTCCTGATTTTAATTTAAATGCGAATACGACTTTGGTTAACGAGGCCGAAAACGCAGGTATCTCTTTATTTTTGAGTCATCGAAATCGGGATTTTTATGATGCCAATGGCGATAATTTCTCTGAAATTCCGAAAATAAATAACAATTCGTTTGGAATTAATTTTTTTGTACTTCCATCAGAAAACCAAAAAATAGAAGGGAGTATTAGCCACTTGAATGAATACCGATTTGGAGGTGAAATGGTAACGGAACCGGCTTATTTAACCCAGCAATCGGAAGAAAGAAATCATAAAATTTGGTTGGGAAGTTTGGATTATCAAATTAATTTTGAAGATAAAAAAAATACGTTAATTGCTTATACGGCTTGGCAAAACACGAATCGGAATCATTATACGGGCGTTTTTCCTGATGATCCCATAGCTATCGAAAAACATCTGCTACAACCCCCTTACGGTATTTCGAACACCCAAACGCTCCAAGGTGGTTTGCAGTGGAATCATAAAATCAATTCTTTTTTTAACGGGACGAATGTTTTGACTTTAGGAACCGAGTATATTTCGGATAACGTTTTTGATGAAATCAAGGCGTACCAGTATGTAGTGGATCAGCATACTAAAGATTTCGGTGGTTTTTTTCAAAGTGATTGGGAAATCACGCCAGAGTTGGATTTGTTGTCCGGAATTCGATTGGATCACCATAATTTAGTTGAACATGTGATTGTGAGTCCGCGATTGGCGCTCTTGTATAAGTTAAAAGACAATACTCAATTCCGATTTAGTTTCGGAACCGGTTTTCGGGCTCCTCAAGCTTTTGATACTGATTTGCATATTGCTTTTGCAGGAGGAGGGGTTTCGCGCGTGATTTATGATCCAGATTTAAAAGAAGAGCGCTCCGAAAGTTTTAGTGCCTCAATTAACTATGATAAAGCAACAAGTAATTGGGTAGCTGGTTTTACTTTGGAAGGTTTTTATACGCATTTAAAAAAGGCGTTTGTTCTTCAAAATATTGGAACGGATGCATTTGGAGAAGTATTCGAAAAACAAAACGGACCAGATGCTTTTGTTAAAGGAGCAACCCTAGAATTACGCGCCAATTACAATCGAAAAATTCAAATCGAAACAGGTTTTACCCTTCAATCAAGTGTTTATGATCAGCCGGTTTCTTATATAGAAGGTGTTTCGCCTACCGCCGAATTTTTGAGAACACCCAATCAGTATGGATTTGGAGTCTTAACTTTTACTCCGAATTCAAGATGGAATTTTAATCTGAATTATGTTTTTACGGGAGTCATGAAAGTGGCCCATTTTGCTGGTGCACCAAATCAAAATACAGACGAAATGGTTATAACGCCTCATTTTTCAGAACTAAATACTAAAATTGGCTATGTCATTACTTCGAAGAAATTCGGACTTAATTTTGAAATGTATGGCGGAATAAAAAATATCTTCGATCAATACCAATCGGATTTTGATATCGGAAAAAATAGAGATAGTAATTATGTGTATAGCCCTGCTTTACCTAGAACGGTTTTTGCAGGTCTGAAAATTTTTCAATAAATAATTATACAATAAAAGCACAAAATTTGATCTTGTGCTTTTATTGTTTTTACCTTTTTTAGTTTAAAACTTTGTATAATTTGTCCGATAAACGAATTCGGAACGGGAGTTTGAAAGTAACCGAATCACCCGGTTTTGCAGTCGAAGCCTCTTTTCCGTTTACTATTAATTCGGAAACCGTAATCACTTCTTCACCAGTAGTTTTTCCTTTAATTAACAATTGATCGCCAATTTTAATCTCATTCGATTCGATTAAAAACTGACCAATCGATGCTTTTGGAAAAAAATGGGTACCTCGACCTAAAATTAGTTTTTTTATTTTTTTAGGTTTTTCGATATTTATTTCTTCAGCCGATTCATTGATTTTTGCTGGAATTTCGGAATTGTTTTTAAAAGTCAGTACTTCCGATTTTCCTTTTCTAAAAACTTTATTTCCAACTTGTTTGCCACGGCGCAATTGTAATTGTTCTTCGGCAGACAAATGAATGGTTTCTTGGCAAGTAGTTGAGCAACAATTTTCCATTGCAGCTTTACAATCATCACATTGAATAAACAACAAATGACAACCATCATTTGCGCAATTGGTATGATTGTCACATGGTTTTCCGCATTGGTGACATTGCGAAATAATATCTTCGGTAATACGTTCGCCCAAACGGTTATCAAATACAAAGTTTTTACCAATGAATTTGCTTTCTAAACCTTCTTCTTTTATTTGTTTGGCATAATTAATAATTCCGCCCTCTAATTGGTATACTTTTTTAAAACCTTGATGTTTGAAATACGCGCTGGCCTTTTCGCATCTAATTCCGCCAGTACAATACATCACTAAGTTTTTGTCTTCTTTGTGATTTTGTAATTGTTCGTTGATGATAGGCAGACTTTCGCGAAAGGTTTCCACATCGGGAGTAATGGCGCCTTTAAAATGACCTACTTCGCTTTCGTAGTGGTTTCTAAAATCGACTACAATGGTATCGGGGTCTTCAAGTATTTCGTTGAATTCTTTTGCTTTTAAGTGAACGCCTTTGTTGGTTACGTCAAAAGTGGCATCGTTTAAACCATCGGCAACAATTTTATCGCGGACTTTTATAGTGAGTTTTAAAAACGAATGATCGTCGTGCTCTACGGCAACATTCAACCGAATACCTTTCATGAAATCATAGGCTTCAATAGTCTCTTTAAAAGCATAAAAATGATCGGCAGGAACAGATAATTGCGCATTAATTCCTTCGTTGGCCACATAAATTCGACCTAAAACCTCAAGCGGATTCCAAGCAATGAATAAGTCGTTACGAAATTGAGTTGGATTTTGAATGTGCGCATAAGCATAGAAAGACAACGTGAGTCGTTGTTTTCCGGCATCATCAATCATGATGGCTCTTTCTTCTGCGCTTAAAGTGTTGTACAGTTGCATGCTATAAACGAATTTAAGTTGAGAATAAATATAAAAAATGTTGCCTTCACAACATTGCGGTTGCAAAAGTACGTTTTTTTAACAAATTTCAAAAGCTTGAAGTTTGTTAATAGTTTTTAAATGGGTTTAAATATCGAAATAGAACTTTGATTATTAAAGTATTATAAGCTGCCTCCTAACGCAAGATACAAATTGACGCGTTGTGTGATTTTTTCGTTTTGTACTCGTAAGAGGGTTAGTTTGCTGGCATATAGACTTAATTGCTGTTGCGATACAGAGCGCATATCGGTTTTTCCTACTTCGTATAACTGTTTTTCTAACTCAAATGCTTTTTGACTGCTTGTAACGGCTGAGGAAAGGAATTTTTCCCTTTGAAGGAGAATTTGCGTGCTATTTAGTGCGTTTTCAACATCATTAAAGGCATTTAATACTACTTTGGAATATTCGTAAACCGCTTGTTTTTGTTCTGAAGTTCTAATAGCAATAGATGCTTTTATTCCGCCACCTTGATAAATCGGAAAACTGGCAATACCTCCAGCTCCCGAAACGGGGTTTTCAAAATCAGATTTCAAGTTTAAGAAAGAGCTGGTAAGCTCTCCAAAATTGGCAGTTAATTTCAAATTGGGTAATCGATTGGCTTTTGCTTCTTCAACTTTATGAAAAGCGGCCTCAAAGCGTTTTTGTGCAGCTTTTAAATCGGGTCTTCTTTCTAGCATTTGCAATGGAATACCGGCTGGAATTTCATTTTCTATAATAGCTAAGTTTTTAGTTGTTTCTAATTCTGCACCTGGATAGCGACCTATCAAAATTTCTAAGGCTCTAATTTGATTGTTGTATGCCAATTGCATTTTTTGAAGTCCATCGTTGGTTGAACTTAAATTGGCTTTTGCAATTTCATAATCTATTTGATTGCCAATACCAATGTCGAATCTTTTTTTTGCCAAATCGGCTAATTGGTTATTGGTTTTAACCATTTCTTGAGCTAGTAACAATTCTTGATAAATTTCGGCGGCATTGTACCAATTTCGCACTACGGCTGCTGCGATTGAAAGTTGAGCCGCATGGTAACTTTCAACTGTAGCATCATAATTAGCAATAGAAGCTGCTTTTGCATTCCGTAATTTTCCCCATAAATCAATTTCCCAAGAAGCGCTTAAAAGTACTCCCGTTATTCCCATGCTGAAATCTTGTGCCATATTTGTGCCACCTCGACCTAATAAGTTTAAGGCAGGTCGTAAGGCAGCCTTTGATAAAGCAACGTAACCCTCGGATTGTTCGATTCTGGAACTCCCAATTAATAAATCGGGATTATAACGAAGTGCTTCGGCAACCAAAGAGTCAAGTACAGGATCATTGAAATCGCCAAGCCAATTCTGAGCAACAGCTGTTGTATCATTAATAACGGCATCAGTAGGCGCACTTTTCCAAGTGGAAGGAAGAGCAAAGTTCGTAAAGGCAATTTCTTGTAAGTCTTCTGATTTTGGTGGCGTTTTTACTCTACAAGAAAAGGCTAGCAAAACGGAAAATACTAGTAAAGTTTTTCCAAATTGCGCGCTGAATGTCTGAATGTTATGTTTGCTTGGTTTTTGCATTAGTGAAGTTTAAGGATCAACCAATCCATTTTTGTAGAAACACGCACAATTACCTTACGTACCAAATGTATTATTTTTCCGTGTTCGGTATAAATAGCGCCAGCACCTACTGCTCCAGCGGCTAAAAAGGTATCTTTATCATGGTCGGTTACTTTTAATCGGACTGCAAAGCGATTTTCCTCGGCTGGTGGATGTTCTCCTGTTTGAGGGATTATTCCGTTCATACGAACTTGTCCGTCGCTTGTAGCCCAAACAATTTTTTCAACTTCACATTTTATTATTTGATTGGGGTGTGTGCGTAGCGCAATCTCTGCTTCATTACCCGGTTCTACCATTCGCAATTCATTTTGTTCGTATAAAGCCACAATATATTGTTCATCTTCTACAAAACTCATCACCGGTTTTAGGGGTAATTGTACTGCCATGGCACCTTCTCGTAATTGTAAATTTATTACTCTTCCATCGGCTGGGGCACGATAAACAGTTTGTTCGAGCCTCCATTTTGCTTGTTCAATTTGAGATTTTGCTTGTGCCAAATTCGCTCTTGCTTGTGCCACTTCGGATAATTCTCCCGTACTGGACTTCGCCGACATCTTTTCGATTATCTGTGTTTTTGCTGCTTTTGATACACCTAATTGTGCTTCTAGATCTTTTAAATTAGCGGCGGCTTGTTCAAAGTCAAATTTCGTTCCTGCGCCAGATTCAGCCAATGCTTTGGTTTGTGAATATCTTTTTTTGGCGAGTTCGTATTTAGCATTCACAACATTGATTTGATCGGAGGCCGAATTAAGTTGGGCACTTAGCTCTCGGTTATAATATTGTGCGCTAATGATTTTGGCTGCTAAATTGGGAATGGTAGCTTCTAAATTTTTAATTTCATTTTGAAATGGAGTAGGATCAATTCGAAACAATACATCTCCTTTTTTTACATGCGAATTCGGTTCAACCGGAACTTCGATTACTTGTCCAGTCACAGAAGGAACAATTTCTACCGTATAATTAATTACCCGAACATCATGAGAAGAAGGTGCGTATAAATTCAAAAAAAGTATTAAAATACCGATCAATACCACGGGAATGGTATAAGTGATAACTTGCGAGGTGGTATTCCAAGGAAGCCATTTAAATTTAAAAAAGATAAGCCAGGCGAAAAACCCATATATTCCGAGTAAAAGAATTTCCATATATCTACTATTTTAAATTCGATTTATTAAAGTGTTTCGGGCTCATCGTTATTTTTACGCTCTTTAAACTCTTTTAAAGTTTCTTCGTGATAATCGCCTTTGTCTGTTCCGTAGGCCATTTTGTAAAAAACAGGTTTGCTGTAGGCCCACAACCAAGCTAACGGCCATAATAGTCCGCCAAAAACCAGTGATAACAAACACAATGTTTTAATGGCTTGCGCTTGAGGATGGTTTTTCTTTTCCGCAATTTTTTCAGGTAATATATGAACCATTAAAAAAGCAATTATACCTAAAATTGGTGCTACAATCAGGGCAATCCAACTCACTACTTCGGCAATAGAATCTTCCATACTTCCTTCTTTTTCATTGGCTAGTAACAATTGCGAACTGAATAACAGTATTACAATTACCATCGGTTTGGAAGAAACGCTTCTAATAAATTTATTAATGCTTTTCATAGTTTGATTTTTAATAAAGAAAAATCTCGTTAACTAATTTTTTGAAAGTATGAATTTACATATTATTGCCTGATTTTCAAACAATAAAATGAAATTTATAATAAAAAAATGCCTCAAAAAATTGAGGCACTGGTTTTGTTTTTTCTATTTAAAATCCGTAATTAACGGCTACACCAAAAACTTCTCTGGTTTGTAATCCTTCAAAAGCATTGTCGTCGTAAATGGCTTGAAATTGAAGGTTGGCAGATAAGTATTTGTTTATTTTCATTACAATATTTAAGGTGTAATCTATATCTACATTTTGAGGGTCTTCTAAATAATTTGAATACAGATTCAGAATGTTTTCGAAGGTTACATTGCTCATAATTTCAAATTTGTAATATGCAGAGGCATAGAAACCCAGTTCGTATCGCATGCTTTTGGTATAATCAACTCCAAAATAATCGCCATCAATATAACCGGGAACTGAAGTGAAATCGCTATCAACAAAAGTGAATTTAGAAGTAAGAGGCGCAAAGTTTACGCGAAGATTTTCGTGTTTTTTCCAGTATAAACCAGGTCTAAATGTCAAATAACCTGGAGACATGAAGTTGGTGTTGTACGTTCTGATTTCGGCACCATTTTCATCTGTTCCATAATCGTATCCTTTTGAGAATTGCGTTCTAAAATTTAAAAACAAAGAGTAATACCATTCACCAAATGCTTTTTTTCCTAAAATAGAATTGAATTCCAAACGGTCATCGGTCTTTTTTTCAAAATTAGCATTGTCCGATTGCAAAAGTCCGTACGAAGCTAAGATTTTATTATCCCAACTTAAATCGTCTTTTTTATAATTAAAATCATAGTTGATTCCTAAATTCCCCGATATATTGTTTTCACCTCCAGCAACCCAATTGTTGAAATTAGATTGATTGAATAAAAAAGAAATGTTTCCTTTATTGGTCCAGCCATTCGGAATGGTATCTGCTAATTTCTTAACAGCTGCTTCGGTATTTTTAGCTAATTCTTTTTCGGTATTTTGCGCTTGTATAAAGTTTGCACATGTTAGTAGTGAAAGTGCAATTAAGAACTTCTTCATTAGAAACAAATTTAAAGGTTATTGTATTTTTGTAAGACAAAGATACTAAAAAGCCTTAAAGTGTTAATTGTTTCTTAATGCAAAGTGTAAATTATTTCTTGCTTTCTTTGTAAAGTGGTACAGCCGAGCATGCTTCGCCATACATAATACTTCGGGCAAAGGGTTGTAATCTTTGTATGGCTAAAAGATAGGCACGAACAGGAACGGGTTTTTTAGAGCATCCTTTGATAATTACAGGTTTGTTTTGGTAAACCGAAAAATCAATTTCTGGTAATAGGTTTTCATATAAACTGGCTTCCAAATCTTCAAGCGTGCCATTTACCACTTTTTTGGCAAAAGGAACCAAATGCGTGGTTATTAATAGCGTTGACCAAGCCGGGATAATAGCATCGGTGCTGCAGTTTAGCGCAATGTAATGGTCTTGATATTGTGACCAATCGTGGTTTTTAAGATCTTCTCTAAAGTTTTTTTCTTTTAATAAAAAACCTTCGATCAACCACTGTGATAAATCAATCTGGGTTCGAATTCCCTTCGGGTAATAATCTTCCAAATCAAAAACTTCGAGTACGCTGTTGGCGACTTTGTTTACAATTTCGTCCATATTTTTGTGTAGCTTTCAGTATTCAGTTTTAAGTGGTCAGTTTATGAGCTGCTCACTTAAAACTGTTTACTGATAACTTAATATTATAGCATTCCTAATTCTAATTTCGCTTCTTCGCTCATCAAATCTCTACTCCATGGCGGATCGAATGTAATTTCTACTTCACAATCTTTGATGTTTTCAATTTTTTTGACTTTTTCCTCTACTTCCCTTGGTAAGCTTTCGGCAACCGGACAGTTTGGAGAGGTTAATGTCATTAAAATTTTAACTTCGTAATCGGTGTTTACCATTACGTCGTAAATCAAGCCCAATTCGTAAATGTCAACGGGAATTTCGGGGTCGTATATTGTTTTTAAAACTTTTACGATTGATTCGCCCAATTCGTTAGTGTCTATTTCTTGTTCCATTTTTTTTAATTTTTGTTTTTTGAATCAAATGCTAAAGCATACATTTTGATGTTTTTTATCATCGAAACCAATCCGTTGGCCCGTGTGGCCGATAAATGTTCTTTTAATCCAATTTCGTCAATAAAATTCATATCAGCGTCTAAAATATCGCTCGCTTTTTGGTTAGACAAAACACGAATTAAAATAGCGATAATTCCTTTAGTCAAAATGGCATCGCTATCGGCTGTAAAAACAATTTTATCGTCTTTTTGTTCGCCTTGTAACCAAACTTTAGATTGGCATCCTTTTATTAAATTTTCGTCTATTTTGTATTCTTCTTTAATTAAGGGTAGCGTTTTTCCGAGTTCGATGATGTATTCGTAACGTTGCATCCAATCATCAAACATTGAAAATTCGTCTACAATCTCGTTTTGTATTTCTTGTATCGTCATTAATTTGTGTTGTTTGTATTTAAAGTAACCATTAAAGTTACTAATTTTTCTATTTCTTGCGGCGGAAATCCATGATCAAAAGCAGGTGTTTCATACTTTTTTCCATTTTCTGTTATGGTAAGATGAGCAATTGCAGCTCCGTCGTAAAATCGTTTTTCGGTTGGCGCTTTTAACGTGTTTAAATTCTCTAGATTAAGTTCGTTATAAGCTGCTGTGATGTTCTTACAGTCCGTTTTACTTAATGCAATCGATTTGGTTTTTTTCGTTCGATTATTGGTGATTAAAGCCAATTTATTTTGGATAACTATTTTCTGAAAAAAACCTCGTGATTGCGCTTCATATTCGATAGTGACCTCTTTCATTTTTGGGTGTTTTTGACTCGCACAACTAGTGGTGAATAGAATGATGCAAATGAAAAGAGATAAAAATCGCATGATGAACAAATTAGCTTAACATAGATTGGGCTTTTTTAAGAGCTTCCACCATCGAATCAATCTCTTCTTTCGTGTTATAAAAAGAAAAAGAAGCTCGAATCGTTCCTGGAATGCCGTAAAAATTCATGATGGGTTGTGTGCAATGGTGCCCAGTTCGAACGGCAATTCCTAATTTATCAATTATAGAACCAATGTCGTAAGGGTGAATTCCTTCAATATTAAACGAAATAACGGCAGTTTTTTTCGGCGCGGTTCCGTAAATTTTTAAACCTTCAATTTCCAATAAACGTTTGGTTCCGTATGCTAATAGTTCGTTTTCGAGTTCCTGAATATTTTCAAAACCAAGCTTATTCAAATAATCAATTGCCGTTCCTAATACGATTCCTCCAGCAATATGTGGGGTTCCGGCTTCAAATTTATGCGGCAAATCGGCATAAGTAGTTTTTTCAAACGTAACTTCTTTAATCATTTCGCCTCCGCCTTGGTAAGGAGGTAATTTGTTAAGCCATTCCTCTTTTCCATATAAAATACCGGTTCCGGTTGGACCGCACATTTTATGGCCAGAAAACGCATAAAAATCGCAATCTAAATCTTGTACATCGGGTTTTAAGTGCGGAACCGCTTGAGCCCCATCAATTAAAACGGCTGCGCCTACTTGATGTGCTTTGGCAATCATTTGTTTTACAGGATTAATCGTTCCCAATGCATTTGAAATGTGATTTACCGTAACGATTTTGGTTTTTTCGGATAATAATTTTTCGTATTCACTTTGAATTAATTCGCCATTTTCATTCATAGGAATCACTTTCAAGGTCGCGCCGGTTTTTTCACATAACATTTGCCAAGGCACAATATTGCTGTGATGTTCTAAAGCCGAAACCATAACTTCATCCCCCGATTTTAAAATAGAAGCAAATCCATTGGCAACTAAATTTATGCCGAATGTTGTTCCCGAAGTGAATAATACTTCGTAATTGTGTTTGGCATTAATGTGATTTTGAACTTTCAAACGCGCTTCTTCGTAAGCATCTGTGGCTAATTGGCTCAATGTATGAACCCCACGATGAATGTTGGCGTTTATTTCATTGTAATATTTAGAAATAGCATCAATCACCACTTTTGGTTTTTGAGAAGTAGCTCCGTTGTCAAAATATATCAATGGTTTTCCGTTTACTTTTTGATTCAATATCGGAAAATCGGCTCTTATTTGGTGAATGTCTAACATAATTTATTTAGAAAAAATCCAGTTACAAAGGTACTAAATCTAAAATTGTTTTGAGGCAATTCTATTGCCGTATTGCTTTTAAGAAAGAGAAAAGGCGCAAAGTTTAGCATGTAACTTTAGCGCCTTTTCAATTATATACTATTCCATTTTTCACAAATCAAATCCTAATTTAACCCCTAATTTCATGGCGATAATTTTAGTAATTCGTTGTTTTAATTCTGGAATTTTGATGCTTTCTATTACAGCATTTGAAAAGGCATACATTAAAAGTGCTTTGGCTTCTTTTTTCGGGATTCCACGAGATTGCATGTAAAACATTGCGGTTTCGTCTAATTGCCCGATAGTACACCCGTGTGAGCATTTTACATCATCTGCAAAAATTTCCAATTGTGGTTTTGCATTGATCGTAGCTTTATCGCTTAATAAAATATTGTTGCTTTGTTGAAACGCATTGGTTTTTTGAGCGATTTTATCAACAAAAACTTTTCCGTTAAAAACACCTGTTGCTCGATCGTTAAAAATACCTTTATAATCTTGGAAACTCTCACAGTTTGGTTGTGCGTGGTTTACCAAAGTATAATGGTCAACATGTTGTTTTTCGCCAATAATTGAAATTCCATTTAAGGTGCTTGTTAAATGCTCTCCAAAATGATAAAAATTCAAGTTATTGCGTGTAATGTTTCCTCCAAATGAAAAGGTATGTACCGAAGCGTGACTTTCTTGCTGTTGCGAAACATAAGTATTGTCAATTAAATTGGCTTCGTTGCTATCGTTTTGAATTTTGTAATAATCAACAATAGCCCTTTTTTGAGCAAAAATTTCGGTTACCGAATTGGTTAAAACCGGATTTTGATTCAAACTTTGGTGGCGTTCGATAATTTGTACATGCGAATTTTCGCCAACGATAACCAAGTTACGAGGTTGAACCATCAGCGCCGCTTCGTTACCTGTCGATAAATACATGATTTCGATGGGTTTGTCGGCTACTTTTTTTGGTGGAATATTAATGAAAGCGCCTTCTGATGCAAATGCCGTGTTTAAAGATGTTAAACTATCGTCTTTGCTGGCAATTTGATTAAAATAGCGATCAATAACCATTTTGTATTTAGGCTTGGTCAAAGCAGATGACATCAAACAAACGTCAATTCCGTCGTGGGTAGTTGATGATAAATGCGAACTAAAAACCCCATCGATAAAAACTACTTTATACGTGTCAATTTCATGGATAAAGTATTTTTTTACCTGATTGAATTCGATTGCACTTTCTTTTTTAGGGAAAACGGTAAAATCGTTTTTCAAAACTGTATTTAAAGAAGTGTATTTCCACGCTTCTTCTTTTTTAGTTGGAAATCCTTTGTTCTCGAAGTTTTTTAAAGCTTGCGTTCTAATGTCATGAAGAGGACTGTGTACGTCGACACGTTCTTCAAATGCCATGAAAGACGCTATTAATTTTTCTTTTAAATCCATTTTTAATAGTTGTGAGTTGTGAGTTGTGAGTTGTGAGTTGTGAAAACTTTTAACTTTCAACTGTAAACTAGTTTTCGGCTTTAATCCAATCGTATCCTTTTTCTTCTAATTCGTAAGCCAATTCTTTTCCGCCTGATTTTACAATTTTTCCTTTGTATAAAACGTGTACAAAATCCGGAACAATATAATCGAGTAAACGTTGGTAGTGTGTAATTACGATAATTGCGTTTTTCTCACTTTTTAGTTTATTTACTCCGTTAGCCACAATTCGTAACGCATCGATATCTAAACCTGAATCTGTTTCGTCAAGGATGGCTAATTTTGGCTCTAACATTGCCATTTGAAAAATCTCATTTCTTTTTTTCTCTCCTCCCGAAAAGCCTTCGTTTAACGAACGCGATAGAAACTTACGGTCAATTTCTAATAATTCTGATTTTTCACGAATTACTTTTAGCATTTCGTTGGCTGGCATTTCTTCTTGACCATTAGCTTTACGAGTTTCGTTGATAGCTGTTTTCATAAAGTTGGTTACCGAAACCCCTGGGATTTCAACAGGATATTGGAACGATAAGAAAACTCCTTTGTGCGCTCTTTCTTCTGGAGCTAAATCGGCTAAATCTTCGCCATCAAGGAAAACTTCCCCTTCTGTTACGTCAAAATTTTCATTTCCAGCAATAACAGCCGATAAGGTACTTTTTCCAGAACCGTTTGGCCCCATGATTGCGTGCACTTCACCCGCTTTAACTTCTATATTGATTCCTTTAAGGATTTCTTTATCGCCAATTGAGGCGTGAAGGTTTTTTATTGATAACATTGTGTTGTCTTTTGTTTATTAATAATGTCCTTTCAGGGAAAGGATATTTAATATTTCTATTGTATTTTCATCTTTAATTTCATAAACCAATCGGTGTTCTTTGTCAATTCTTCTTGACCAAACTCCAGAAAGCTTATGTTTTAGTTGTTCGGGCTTTCCTATTCCATGAAATGGATGAAGGAGTATATCATCAATCAAGGAATTGATTCTTTTCAAAATATTTTTATTACCCGATTTGACCCAAAAATCGAAATCTTTCTTAGCTTTCGGAGTAAATATTATTTGCATAAAGCTTTTATTTCCTCAATAGTCATTTTTATGCCACGTCCTTCACGAATGTCTTTTTGACCTTCTAAAATTTCTTTAACAAATTCAGGATTGTAGGGTTTCTCTTCTTTTTCAACAATTTCAAAACCCAATGATTTTGCCAGCGATTTTAAAACTGGAAAATCTTTTTTCTTTACGTTTTTTAAAATGATGTCCATAGCAAAGCGTTTAATTATTATCCAACAGAACCTTCCAAAGAAATCTCCAGTAATTTTTGAGCCTCTACTGCAAACTCCATAGGTAATTTGTTTAATACATCTTTACTGAAACCGTTTACGATTAAGGCAATGGCTTTTTCAGTTGGAATACCACGTTGGTTGCAATAGAAAACTTGATCTTCACCAATTTTACTGGTTGTCGCTTCGTGTTCGATTTTAGCTGATGGATTTTTACTTTCGATATACGGGAAAGTATGTGCACCACAATTATTACCCATCAAAAGCGAATCACATTGAGAAAAGTTACGTGCGTTTTCGGCTCTCGGGCTAATTTGTACTAATCCTCTATAACTGTTTTGCGATTTTCCGGCCGAAATTCCTTTAGAAATAATGGTCGATTTGGTGTTTTTACCCAAATGGATCATTTTGGTTCCAGTGTCTGCTTGTTGGTGGTTGTTGGTTACAGCAATAGAGTAAAATTCACCAATTGCGTTGTCTCCCTTTAATACACAAGATGGGTATTTCCAAGTTACGGCAGATCCTGTTTCAACCTGTGTCCAAGATATTTTAGCATTGGTTTCGCATAAACCACGTTTGGTTACAAAGTTGTAAACTCCACCTTTACCTTCTTTATTTCCTGGGAACCAGTTTTGAACGGTTGAATATTTAATTTCGGCATCATCCAAAGCAATTAATTCTACCACAGCGGCGTGCAATTGGTTTTCATCACGACTTGGTGCAGTACATCCTTCTAGATACGAAACATAACTTCCTTCGTCTGCGATTACTAAAGTTCTTTCAAATTGCCCAGTTCCGGCTTGGTTGATACGGAAATAAGTTGATAATTCCATAGGGCATTTTACACCTTTTGGAATGTAGCAAAAACTTCCATCCGAAAAAACGGCTGAGTTTAACGCGGCGTAAAAGTTGTCTTTTTGCGGAACAACCGTTCCTAAATATTTACGAACTAACTCGGGGTGTTCTTGAATTGCTTCTGAAATAGGGCAAAAAATAATGCCTTTTTCGGCCAATGTCTTTTTAAAAGTAGTAGCGACCGAAACCGAATCTACCACGATATCCATGGCAACATTGTTCATCATTTTTTGTTCGTCTACGGAAATTCCTAACTTTTTATACATTTCTAAAAGTTCAGGATCAACATCGTCTAACGTTTTGTTTGGGTCTACAGCTTTAGGAGCGGAGTAGTACGAAATAGCTTGAAAATCAGGTTTTTCGTAATGTACATTTGCCCACTCTGGCTCAATCATGGTTTCCCACGCGCGAAAGGCTTCAATACGCCAATCGGTCATCCATGCTGGCTCTCCTTTTTTTAACGATATAGCACGAACAATTTCTTCATTTAAACCAATAGGAAACGTCTCCGATTCTATATTGGTATAAAATCCGTATTCGTACTCTTTGGTTTCGAGTTCGATTTTTAAATCGTCTTCAGTGTATTTGCTCATTGTTTAAATTTAAAGATTGAAAAATTTAAAGATTGAAATACTTCTTGAAATTTTTAATCATTTATTGATTCTAATTATAGAATTTAATTCTTATGTAAATGTGTTTTAAACTTATAAAGATTTTTATTTAACTATTCTTGATTTTTTTAATCTTTAAATAATTAAATTTTTAAATCTTTATAATTAATTTTTATAAAGAGAATGACTCTCCGCATCCGCAAGTTCTACTTGCATTTGGATTGTTAAAAACGAAACCTTTTCCGTTTAAACCACCCGAATATTCTAAGATAGTGCCGGCTAGATACAGAAACGATTTTTTCTCAACGGCAATCTTAATGTCATTATCTATAAAAATTTTATCATCATCTCCTTTGGTTTTGTCAAATTTTAAATCGTAAGACAAACCAGAACATCCACCGCTTTTTACACCAACTCGTACATAGTCTTGTGCGGCATCAAAACCATCGTCTTGCATTAAATCGATGATTTTCTTTTTGGCAGTATCAGAAACCTTTATCATTGTTGTATTGATTACATCTAAATTGACTGCAAAGATAGTGTTTAAAAATCTTTTTTTCATAGTGCTTTGCATTATTATAACAAATGCACTGATAGACAAATTTTATTTTAACGTTTTAAAAACAGACGTGGTTTTTAATTTTCTGTAATAAACACAACACGGGTTTTTAAGAATGTTTTGTTTACTGGTCAGAATGTTAATTTTTTAAACTTGCTTTTTCTTTTTGGGTAAAAAATGTCTTTTTTTTCATTTTATGCTTAAATATTTTTTAATAGATACGTATTTATACGTGATAGTTTTTGCTTCACAGGATTTATTTTTGCCAAAACAAACCAAATCTTATGAAAACCTTTTCTAAAACCATTTTAATTCTATTTGGTGCTACTTTTATTATTTACTTAGTGAGTATATTCACCATGCGTTCTCATTTTAAGAAGGATGTAGCGCATTTTAAAAAAGAATATCAGGCGGTAAATGCCCAAAAAGAAAAAATCCTGGATTCTTTATATCTTTTAAAAGCGTCTTATCAGATTGCAATTTCAGAAAACACTTCGTTGGCAGCCGAATTGGCAGTTGAAAAAAATAATGTGGAGTTGTTAATGCAAGAGATTAAAAATACCGAAAATTTGAGTCCACAACAATTGAGTAATTTCTTAATTCGGTACCGTAAATTGCAAACTACTATGGATATTCGTGCGGCCGAAATTAAAAAATTGAAGTCGCAGAATAAAAATTTGCTTTCGGAAATTGAAACGCAAAATGTAAAAATGTACCATCAAAGTTTGCAAAAAGATACTCTGATTCGGCAAAAAGAAGAATTAATTACTAAGGTAGAAAAAGCAGAGAATTTGATTTTAAAAGATTTTAAATTGCTTGGTATCAAACAAAAAAAAGCCGATGATGCCATGATTACAGATAAATCTAGTAAAATAGATAAATTGGTTGTTAGTTTTTTGGTGCAAGCCAATGCGTTAGCCAAAGCAGGCGTTAAATCGTATTTTGTGCAAATTATTGATCAAAACAATTTGATTTTAGGCGAGCGGGCATCAGTAATTTTGGCCGATAAAAAGAAGTTGATTTACAGTTTTGCAATGGATGTTAATTATCAAAATAAAGATGTAACGGCTTTTGGTTTTTTAAATCCGTATGAAAAACGTTTCGGTAAAGGAACCTACTTTTTGAAAATTTTTGACAATACCAATTTGATAGGAAGCTCTAGCTTGACCATTCAGTAATAGTTTTAATCTTTTTTTTATTCGGAAACACCTCTTTATTTTTCTAGATTTGTTAGTAGAATTTCAAATCAAAGTAAGATGAAGTTATATGCAATTGAATCGGGTAACTTTAAACTCGATGGTGGCGCTATGTTTGGAGTGGTTCCTAAATCTTTGTGGAGTAAAACCAATCCGGCTGATGCACATAATTTAATCGATTTAGCGGCGCGTTGTCTGCTGATCGAAGATGGTAATCGTTTGTTATTAATTGACAACGGAATGGGAAACAAGCAATCGGATAAGTTTTTT
Source organism: Flavobacterium agrisoli (assembly GCF_016522065.1). GTDB lineage: Bacteria > Bacteroidota > Bacteroidia > Flavobacteriales > Flavobacteriaceae > Flavobacterium > Flavobacterium agrisoli. Next base: position 644,602 of record NZ_JAEHFV010000002.1, read on the forward strand.
AGTTATTATTCGCTTTGGGGAAATCATTCGATAGACACATCTCTGGCCAAATATGGTTTTCATCGAGATGATATTACCGATGTTTTTTTAACACATTTGCATTTTGATCATTGTGGGGGAAGTGTGCAATGGAATAAAGATAAAACAGGTCTTGAGCCTGCCTTTAAAAATGCGCGATTTTGGACAAACGAAAAGCATTGGCAGTGGGCAATTGAACCAAATGCGCGTGAAAAAGCATCGTTTTTAAAAGAGAATATTTTACCAATTCAAGAGAGTGGACAATTACACTTTTTAAACCGGCCTGAACAAGAATTTGGTTTTTCGGAAGAGTTGGATTTCGGAATTTTATACGTTGATGGTCATACCGAAAAACAAATGATACCGCATATTCAGTATAAAGATAAAACCATCGTGTTTTGTGCCGATTTACTTCCTACAGTGGGGCATTTACCATTGCCGTATGTTATGGGTTATGATACTAGGCCGCTTTTGACTTTAAATGAAAAAGAGTCGTTTTTAAAGGCAGCAGCCACTAATAACTATCATTTGTTTTTAGAGCACGATGCGTACAATCAAATCATAACAGTACAAGAAACAGACAAAGGGGTTAGGTTAAAAGAAGTGTTTAGTTGTGCGGATATTTTTTAATCCAATTTCCAACCAAAACCGGTTTGAAACACATAATCATTTTTGGAGGTGTCCGCACTTGGTTTGCTATCGTGGTTGTATACAAACGACAATTTAATGTAAAAATCCAAAGGTAAATCGTATTTGGTATCTAGCATAAAATCGGTACGAATCCTTTTGCTTTCTGTCAAACTTGGGAATACCGTTAATTTAGACTGAATGCTAAAATCGCCTGCATCGTAAATGTTTAAATCACTTCCTATAAAAGCTTCTAAACTTTCGTTGGCACTGCTTTCTATGGTGTATTTTTCGTGGTTATAAGAAAGACCTGCTGCAACACCCCAATATTTTTTATTGCTATGTACAATATATTTACCAAAACCGCCTTTTGAAAGTACACGCAGGTCTATGTCTTGTTCTGTATTCGAAAGTGTGGTTACCGAGAGCGGAATAAAAAAATCATTTTTTAAAAGTTTAATATAACTCACATCGGTATCAACTCTTCGAATAGGATCAATGTCATCTTGTACGGATTGCATGCGCTGGTACGATGCAGAGGCAAACCAAGTTCTAGCGGTGTAGCCTAAACCAGCATTGATGCTGAGTTGTTGTAAGTTTTGGGCTTTAGTTAGTTTTATACCCACATCAAAATTGGCATCTAATCGATCCCAAAAACCATCATCTACCGATTTAATATATACGATATTAAAAAGATCTACTTCTTTTTTTTGTTGGGTTTGTAAATTGGTAATGTAGGTTTTTTGTGTTTTGGAATCAGTTTGAATACTTCCGTTAAGGAGTTCTCCATTGCTTAAATTAATCATATGTGAGGTGGTCGAGTTCACTGCTATGACTTCTTTCCATTTTATTTTGAAATCGTCTTTACTGTAATCGGTTTCTATTTGTAAAGCGCCATTCGTCATTAATTTGATTTTTCCCACAATTACATCTTTATTTTTAAGGATTAAAGTGTCGGATTGAGCAATTGCATTTGCGAATGAAAAGACTAAGATGATGAGTAAAGCTATTTTTTTCATAAATCAAGTTTTGAAATTTTTGATAAGAAAATACTAGCATAAAAATACTAACTTCACTTTGTTTTTCAAGTTTTTGGTCTTTTTATTTTTGAATTAGGGGCTATTTGTAATTAAACAAACCTCTTTTTTAGGTGAAAAAGAGGTTTGTTGTTGTTTTAGAAAATTGATTTAAACTTATTTGGATCCTAATAAAAGCAGTTCGTTTACCACTACTTCGGTTACATAACGTTTTGTGCCCGACTTATCTTCAAAACTGCGATGGGTGAGTTTGCCTTCAATAGCAATTTCTTTTCCTTTAGGTACAAATTTTTCGATTATTTCGGCTATTTTGCCCCAAGCTACTAAGTTATGCCATTCGGTTTGTGTTGTTTTTTCTCCTTTTTCATTGGTGTGCGTTTCGTTAGTAGCAAGCGAAAAAGTAGCTAGTTTTCGACCGCCGTCGAATGTTTTTATTTCTGGTTCTTGGCCTAAATGACCAATTAGCTGCACTCTGTTTCTTAATGTGTTCATGGCGTGTAAAAATTTAAAAGGTTTATAAAAATAGAAACGATTCGTTCGATTCAACATGGCAAAGTTTCAAAAGTTTTTTAAGAGGAATCGGTTGTTAAGTGAGTATAGTCGGGTGTAAGCGTTTGTTGTCGGTTGTGAATAACTTTTTGATGCTCCAAATTGTAGTGTTGGAATTAATGCAAAAAAAAAGACCTTACATTGCTGTAAAGTCTTTTTTTAAGCTCCCCCTCTTGGGCTCGAACCAAGGACCCTCTGATTAACAGTCAGATGCTCTAACCAACTGAGCTAAGGAGGAATTACCTTAAAGGTATGTATTTTGCTAAAAAGTTGCTCCCCCTCTTGGGCTCGAACCAAGGACCCTCTGATTAACAGTCAGATGCTCTAACCAACTGAGCTAAGGAGGAAGTTGCTGTTCTTTTTAGCGAGTGCAAATATAATTGAATTTTTACTTTATCAAAAATATTTGACTTCTTTTTTACAACTATTTTTATTTGCCAATTACGGCTTTGTAAATATCGTTTCCGTTTGCAAATAATAATAGAGAGATAAGCAATACGAAACCAACCATTTGTGCATTTTCTAAGAATTTATCGCTCGGTTTTTTACCACTTACGATTTCATATAATAAAAACATCACGTGTCCGCCATCTAATGCCGGTATGGGTAATAAATTCATGACACCCAACATAATCGATAACAAAGCGGTAATATTCCAAAACACTTCCCAACTCCAAGTATTTGGGAAAATATCAAAAATTGCTTTAAAACCACCAACTTGTTTGTAGGCTTTAGTTTCGGGGTTAAAAATCATTTTCAATTGTTTTCCGTAGCCTACTAATTGGTCTTTCCCTTTTTGAATTCCTACCGGAATCGATTCTAAGAAGCTATAATTTTTTGTACTTACTTTGTAATAACCTAACTTTTCTAATGAAGCCAATCCAAGGCTACCAACACTAACACCCAATTTTCCTTCTTTATTAATGATGACATTTACGTTTGTTTCTTTTTGATCGCGTAATACCTTTGCCGGAATGGTTTTTCCTTTATTTTGTTTTAAAATTGGTTCGGCTTCATCAAAATAACGAATTGGTTGTCCGTTTAAACTTAATACCAAATCTTTGGCTTGTAATGCCGTATTTGGAGAATCTTCTTCTACACCGCTAATGGCAAAAGGCATACGGAAACTTACTAACAATCCCTTTTCGTGTTTGGATAATTGGTCAACAAAATCGGTTGGCATCGTAATGGTTTGTTGACTTCCGTTTCGTTCTACAACAATATTTTTAGCCATTACGATATTCATATTCAAATCGCTATCGAAGTTTTCTACTTTTTGGCCATCAATCGAAATAATTTTATCTCCGGTTTTAAACCCGGCTTTAAGCATAGCAGGATGTTCAAAAGCATAACCGTCCTTAATATCTTCATTTTTTACAAAAGTATCACCGTAAGCAAACGCCATACCGATATAAATAATAAAAGCCAAAATAAAGTTTACGGTAACACCACCCAGCATAATAATTAAACGTTGCCAAGCTGGTTTAGAACGAAATTCCCATGGTTGAGGTGGTAAAGCCATTTGTTCCTTATCCATACTTTCGTCAATCATGCCCGAAATTTTTACGTAACCACCCAAGGGTAACCATCCAATTCCGTATTCTGTTTCGCCAATTTTTTTCTTCAAAAGAGAAAACTTAACATCAAAAAACAAATAGAATTTTTCGACTCTAGTTTTAAACATTTTAGCCGGAATAAAATGCCCTAATTCGTGTAAAATAATCAGTAATGATAAACTCAATAAAAATTGTGAGAGCTTGATAACTATATCCATTTTGTAATTTTAGTTCATATTTTAACGCACAAAAGTAACGTTTCTATTTTATTTGACAGCGCAATATAATACATAAGGTTTTAAATGTTTGTTAATTAATAAACATTTGGATTTCTACTTTTATTGAGATACTGTAACTTTACTTTTTTAACGCTATCAGACACAATTGGTAGCTTCACCACACAAAAAGTTACATTTATGGCTTCTTTATTATTTTCTCCCCTTACTATTAAAAATCGCACTTTCAAGAATAGAATTGTCATTTCGCCTATGTGCCAATATTCGGCAGAAGATGGTTTTGCTAACAATTGGCATTTGGTTCATTTGGGCAGCAGGGCTGTTGGTGGCGCCGGGTTGATTATTCAAGAAGCAACTGCCGTTTCGCCCGAAGGAAGAATTTCGCCCGAAGATTTAGGTATTTGGAAAGACGAGCATGTTCAGAAATTAAAAGAAATAAACGCTTTTATCCTTTCTCAAAATGCCATTCCAGGAATTCAGATTGCCCATGCCGGTCGAAAAGCTAGTGTGTCGGCTCCATGGAAAGGCAATAAAAAATTAGATAAGACTCAAGGTGGATGGCAAACGGTTTCGGCAAGTGCTATCGGATATCATGATGAAGAACAAACAACCGCTTTAGACCAAAACGGAATACAAAAAGTAGTTACCGATTTTAAAGCAGCGGCCAAAAGAGCGGTCGATGCTGGTTTTCAGGTTTTGGAAATTCATGCCGCACACGGTTATTTGTTACACCAGTTTTTATCGCCTTTATCGAATGAGCGAACCGATAAATACGGAGGAAGTTTTGAAAATAGAATCCGATTAACTCTAGAAATTGTTGAAGCCGTTCAAACCGAATGGCCTTTGGATTTGCCTTTATTTGTTCGTATTTCGGCTTCGGATTGGGCAGAAGGCGGTTGGAATTTGCAAGAATCTATTCAATTGGCAGCCATTCTCAAGCAAAAAGGTGTTGATTTAATTGATGTTTCTTCTGGCGGATTGGTTTCGCACCAAAAAATTGCGGTAGGACCTAATTATCAGGTTTCTTTTTCAGAAAATATCAAAAAAGGAGCAGACATAAAAACCAGTGCCGTTGGGTTAATTACCGAAGCCCAACAAGCCGAAACTATTTTACAAGAAAACCAAGCGGATTTGATTATGTTTGGACGAGAATCGTTGCGTAATCCGAATTTACCTTTGGATTTTGCCGCTCTTTTAAACGACGATATTCAGTGGCCTAAACAATACGAAAGAGCCAAATAAACGCAAATTTTATCCTTTTACCTCAATTATGAAAAAAATAAAAACGGCACTTTTGTCTTACGGAATGTCAGGCAAAGTTTTCCACGCTCCTTTTTTGCAACTACATCCCGGTTTTGAATTGGTAGGTTCATGGGAACGTTCTAAAAAACTAATCCAAAACGATTATCCTGAAGTCAAGAGTTTTGATACATTAGACGCTATTTTACAAGACGATTCGATAGACTTGGTTGTAGTTAATACGCCTGTGGCCACACATTACGAATATACCAAAAAAGTTTTAGAGGCCGGTAAACATGCTTTGGTCGAAAAAGCATTCACCACAACGGTTGCCGAAGCGCAAGAATTGGCCGATTTAGCAAAATCAAAAAACCTAAAACTCTGCGTGTACCAAAATCGCCGTTGGGATAGTGATTTTAAAACTGTTCAAAAAGTATTGCAAGAAAATGCGTTGGGCGAATTGGTAGAAGCCGAATTCCATTTTGATCGATACAATCCTATCTTGAGCCCGAAAGTCCATAAAGAAACGGTGAATGAAGGAGCCGGAATTTTAAAAGATTTAGGTCCGCATTTAATTGATCAAGCGCTTTGTTTGTTTGGGTTGCCTAAAGCGGTTTTCGGCGATATTCGCATTACCAGAGAAAATTCAGTGGTTGATGATTGGATTGATTTGACCTTGTTTTATCAGAATTTCAGAATGCGACTCAAAGCCAGTTTTTTTGTCCGAGAACCTCATCCTGCATTTACCTTACACGGAAAAAAAGGTTCTTTTTTAAAACCGCGTGGCGATATTCAAGAAGATGAATTGAAATTAGATAAAAAACCAAATTTGGAAGATTGGGGAACAGAGCCTGAAGCGTTGCAAGGTTTTTTGCATACCGAAAAAGAGGGTAACGTGATTCGCGAAAAAATTCCGACTTTACAAGGTAATTATTATGATTTGTTTGATGGGTTATACCACGCTATCACTCAAAATTCCGAAGTTCCGGTTACCGCGCAAGACGGCGTGAATGTAATGCGAATTATTGAAGCTGCTATCGAAAGTAATGCGACGCAAAAAGTGATTAACTTATAAACATACAACGTTGTAAATTTTTGAATTTGCCAATTTTAAGAAAGTATCGCGCATAAATTGGTTAATTTTGATATTTCATTCTAAAATTATTGGCGTGTTTTACTTAAATTTTCTCGGACGTTTTAGACCTAAAGGCAAAATAAAAAAAAATTATGCGGGAGTTAAAGCCTCCTATTTGTTACGAATACGTTGGGCAGTAAACGCATTTTATTTTGGAAAAGGTTTGTGTTTTGCCTCTTGGGCGAGTCGAATTCCGGATATTAAAACCACTTTAGATTTAACCGAAGGCGAATTAGGAAGTATTTTGTTTGCGATTCCGCTAGGGCAATTGGCAATTATGCCTTTTTCGGGTAAAATTGTAACCAAATACGGTAGCCATTTTATTCTAATTTTATCAGTTCTTTTGTATGCATTGGCGCTCATAAATATTGGTTTGGCTACTTCGCCATTTACACTTTGCATAGCCTTATTTTTATTTGGTGTATTTGCTAATTTATCCAATATTGCTGTAAACACACAGGGTGTATATGCCGAAAAATTATACCGCCGCAGCATTATGTCATCGTTTCATGGCATGTGGAGTTTTGCGGGTTTTATAGGAGCTTTAATTGGTTTGGGTATGGGAATTTTAGATTTAAACCCATTTACTCATTTCTGCATTGTGGCTTCTGTTGTATTGCTTTTAATTATTTCGAACTTCAAATTTCTAATAAAAGCGCAAGATCGGAAACTCACTAAAAAGGGGAAATTTTTCTCAAAACCCGATGCTTCTTTGCTTTGGTTGGGCGTAATCGGATTTTGTTCGATGGCGAGTGAAGGGGTTATGTTTGATTGGAGTGGCGTATATTTTAAAGAAATTGTAAAAGCACCCGAGTCGTTAGTGATTTTGGGTTATACTTCGTTCATGATTATGATGGCAAGCGGTCGATTTTTAGGCGATAAAATGACTTCTAAATTTGGAAGAAAAAAAGTCCTGCAAATTAGTGGTATTATGGTTTCAACCGGATTGCTTACAGCGGTTATTTTTCCGTATTTAATTCCGTGTGTTTTTTGCTTTATGTTAGTTGGTTTGGGCGTTTCGACCATTGTGCCTACTTTATATAGCGTGGCCGGTAAACATCCTACGGTGGCTCCAGGCGATGCTTTAACGGTGGTTTCGAGTGTAAGTTTTCTTGGTTTTTTAATGGGACCTCCTGTAATTGGTCATATTGCCGATGCTTTTGGCTTGCAATTTTCGTTTGCTTTTATCGGAATATTTGGTTTTTTAATTGCGTTTATGGTTTCGAGAATAAAAGCAATTGAATAATTTTTGTAAGAAAATACTTTTATATTGTTTTTTAATTATATTTGCCTGCTTTTTGTTCAAAATTGTTGTTGAGCAATGTAGCGCATAAATTTCCAAAACTGATTTTTTGAAATGCTTTAGTCTTTTTTTAAAAATGGCTAAAGCATTCTTTTAACTAAACAGTTTTCGGTAAATGGATAAAAAACTACTTTTCATTTTTATTGTTCTATTTTCTTTACATTCTTCGGCGCAAGAAGAGTATCGTATTTTTGGAAAAATCATCACTAAAACCAGTCAAAAACCCCTTTCGTTTGCGGTAATTTCTATTCAAAACAGCAACATTACGGAACTGAGTAATCCAGAAGGAAAATTTGAATTGAAAATACCTTTCGGAGGGAAGCAATTATTAGCTGTAAGAAGCCAAGGGTATAAAGAATTGTTACTGCCAATTACCTTAGCAAATTCCAAAACAATCGATTTGGGTATTTTATCTTTAGAAGAAAATGTCGTTTCCGAACTGCAAAATAATTGGATTGTTTTAGACGATTCCGATTTAAATGAGGATGCTTCTACTTCCGAAAATACATCCAGTTTGTTGCAATCTTCTCGCGATGTTTTTTTACAGGCTTCGGCTTTCAATTGGTCACAAGCTCGTTTTCGAATTCGCGGTTTAGACAGCGAAAATGCGTCCATGCTTTTAAACGGCGTGACGATGAACAAGATATACGACGGCCGTCCGCAATGGAACAATTGGGGCGGATTAAATGATGTATTGCGCAACCAAGAATTTACCTTAGGAACCACCACTTCACCGTATGTCTTTGGAGGAGTTTTGGGTACTCAAGCTATAACCACTCGTGCTTCGATGTATCGGAAAGGGACTCGCTTGTCTTTTTCGGGAGGCAATACCAATTACAATTGGCGTGCTATGGCTTCGTATGCTTCGGGTAGTAATAAAAGTAGTTGGGCTTATGCCATTGCAGCTAGTAAAAGATATGGTAATCAAGCTTATTTCGATGGAAGCCAATACAATGCCGAATCCTTTTTTCTTAGTATTGAGAAAAAAATAAACCGTAAACAATTTTTAAATTTTACTGGATTTTACACGCCCAACGAAAGAGCTAAAAATTCGCCCAACACCGAGGAAGTAACCCAGTTAACAAACTCTAAATACAATTCGTATTGGGGTGAGCAAAATGGCAAAATCCGAAATGCACGCGTTAAAACAGTGAGTGAGCCAGTGATAATGTTAAATCATTATTTTAAAATAAATGAAAAAACACAACTAAATTCGGCCGTGTCCTACCAATGGGGGCGTATTTCAAATAGTGCGATTGATTATCAAAATGCGAATAGTCCCGACCCAACGTATTACAGAAATTTACCGAGTTATTATTTGTCTATGTATGGATCTGATAATGGCGAGTATTCCGGTGATTTTCTGCCTAATTATACCGAAGCAGAAAAAAGCAAACAAGCTTTTTTGACTCAACCCCAAATTGACTGGGAAAGTTTGTATAAAGCCAATCAAGAAACCATTACCGATGCCGATGGACGCATTGTTGGTTATCAACCCAGCAAAAGTCATTATGTGCTGTATGAAGATCGGGTAGAAGATGCTTTGTTTTCGGCTAATTCGGCTGTATATACTCGATTAACCGATCAGATTACTGCTAACGCAGGTATATCTTTTAAGAAATTGAAATCGCATAATTTTCAATATTTAACCGATTTGTTGGGCGGAACACCTTTTGAAGACATCGATGCCTTTTACACCGGCGATCAGTCCCAATCCAATTTACAAGAACCCAATCGCAAGGTCAAAGAGAATGAAATTTACGGATACAATTACAATTTACAAGCGCTTGTTGCGGATGCGTTTACGCAATTTAGTTTTACGTATAAGAAAATTGATTTTTACCTCGCGCAAACTTTTTCGGTGACCCATTACCAACGTGAAGGATTGTTTCAAAACGGACTTTATCCCACCACTTCTTTAGGAAAAAGTGCTTCCTTACATTTTGAGAATTTCGGCTTTAAGGGTGGCGTAACCTTTAAAATATCGGGTAAACAATGGTTTTTGGTCAACGGATATTATGCTACCAAAGCACCAACACTTCAAAATGTTTTTCCGAATGCACGATTGAATAATGCAGTGGTGGAAGGAATAGATAGCGAAACCATTAGTAGCGCCGAATGCAGTTATGTTTATCATGCTTCAAAATTGAAAACCAGAGCCACGGCTTATTTTTCGGATTTTAAAAATGGGACAAATGTTTCCTTTTTTTATGCAGAAGGAATTTTCGAAAAAGGATTTAACCACAACAATACCGATGCTTTTGTTGGACAAACACTCAGTAACATTCAGAAGCAGTATTGTGGTGCCGAGCTAAGTTTTGAGTATCAAATTAGTCCAACCTTTAAAACAATACTGGCAGCCAATTATGGACAATACCGTTTCGCGAATAATCCGAATGTTAAATTGGTAAACGACGCACAAGCTTCGGTACAAAACACCAATCCCGTTTTTGATTTTGGTAGCAGTGTTTTAAAAAATTACAAAGTAGCCGGAACTCCGCAACAAGCTGTTTCTTTGGGTTTCGAATACCGCGATCCGCATTATTGGTGGATTGGCGTAAATGGCAATTATTTGGATGAAAGATATGTTGAGGTGGCTCCTATTTCGAGAACCAAAATGTTTTTTAAAAATCCAGTGAATGGCTATCTTTTTCCAGAAGCTACCGAAGAGCGAGCTAGTGAATTACTTAAACAAGAAAAATTGCCTGCCATAAGTCTTTTAAATCTTGTTGCTGGAAAATCATGGCGGTTTAAAACCAATTATGTTGGCTTGTTTGGTAGTGTCAATAATCTTTTAGGAAAGGTTTACAAAACGGGTGGTTTTGAACAATCCCGAAATGCTAATTTTAGAGAATTGAATCAGGATGTGAGCAGCGAAAATCCCTCTTTTGGACCAAAATATTATTATGGTTATGGCCGAACCTATTTTGTGAATATGAGTGTAAGTTTTTAAAATATAATTCAGAATAAAATGAAAAAAGGTAGTTTCATAACAAGCTTAATTTGGATTGGGTTGGTAATGAGTTGCGACTCTAAAGAACCACAAATTCCCGAGTTAACCTGTACACAACCCGATTTAGTGGTTACCAAAACAGTGAGCGACATTCAAAATCAAAGTTCGGCTACGGCTAAAGAATATCTTTTTGATGATGTAATTCAGGCGTATGTGGTTTCGAGTGATGAATCGGGCAATTTTTTTAAAACGATTCATTTACAAACTTTGCCATCCGAACGAGAACCCGTTCGCGGATTTAGTGTCGGCGTCGATGCTTCAAATACCTACGTAAATTACAGAGTTGGCAATAAAGTATATGTGAAATTACAAGATCAGTTCACGGATATTTATTTTGGAGGCTTGCGAATTGGTAGTTTGTATGTAAACAGTTACGGAGAAGCGGCAGTCGGCAGAGTGGCGCAAAACGACATTAAAAAAGTTTTAAATGCTTCTTGTGTAACGGTTACCGAAGAGAATTTAGTGCGAAAATTTTCTATAGAATCGGTAGCTAATGATGCCAATTTAAATACATTGGTCGAAATCGACGAAGTTCAGTTTGAAGATCTAGCTTTGGGCAGGCATTTTTACGAAGAATTGAATGATGTTGGCGGAGCTACCAATTGGAAGTTGCTAGATAAAACAGGCAATCATTTGATTTTTAGAACCAGTAGCTACGCCCGTTTTGCGGGTGCAATTGTACCCGAAGGAAGCGGAACAGTTAGGGGTGTTTTAACAAAATTTGGTGCCGATTATCAATTGTTGGCGCGTAATGAAGCCGATATTAAAATTACCGACGGACGTTCGGTTCCCTTTTTTACCGAAGATTTTCAAACGGTCGAAAATAACGTGACTTTAAAACTCCCGGGATGGGCCAATATCGCGCAAATTGGAACTAAATTTTGGAAAGGAATCGTAAAATCAGGCAACGGTTGCACGGAATTTAATATTGCTTCGACCAAAAATGCTTTAAATGCAGCTTGGTTAATTACCCCTAAAATTGATATGGATGTATACAAAAAAGAAGTGTTGACTTTTAGAACGGCTCAACATCATTTAGATGTCGATTCGCCATTAAACTCACTCGAAATTTTAGTTTCAACTAATTTTGATGGATTAAACGTTGCCAAAGCGACTTGGATTCCTTTGCAAGCCAAGTTACCCACTCAAGCAACACCGTGGTATCAATTTGTGGGTAGCGGCTCAATTGATTTGTCTTCGTATACCGGTACCATAAACATTGCCTTTAAATACAATGGCTCCGGAAAAGACTTGGCTTTAGATGGTACGTTTCAGCTGGACGATGTTCAGATTTTTGGGAATAAATAACTTCTGCATAGGTATTTCTGTATCTTTGAGAGAAAAATACGTCATTAATTTTAAAGTTTTATGAAGATCTTTTCGGTTTTGTTTTTCAGTTTGTTTGTTTATCTCATTCCGGTGCATGCGCAGGAAATCACGGGAAAATGGAACGGTTTGTTAAAAGTTCCAGGAGCAGAGTTGCGATTGGTTTTTAATGTAACTCAAACAGAGGCGGGTTTAAAATCGACGATGGATAGTCCTGATCAAAATGCCAATGGAATTCCAGTGACTAAAACTACTTTCGAAAAACCGCAAATTAAATTTGAAGTGGGACCCATTTTGTATCTAGGCGAATTAAAAGGCGATGAAATTATCGGTGTTTTTAAACAATCAGGGCAAGAATTCCCCTTGAATTTATCGAAAAAAACCATTGAGAAAAAAGAGTCCAAAAAATCGCAAGAACCCATAAAGCCTTATTCATATTTCGCTGAAGATGTAAACTTTACGAATGCTAAAGCAAACATTTCGTTAGCTGGAACGTTGACTTTGCCTAAAAATGACGGTGTTTTTCCGGCTGTGATTCTAATTTCGGGGAGCGGTCCCCAAAACAGAAATGAAGAATTAGCAGGACACAAGCCATTTTTAGTAATTGCCGATTATTTAACCAAAAGCGGTTTTGCAGTTTTACGATTTGATGATCGTGGGGTTGGCAATTCAACTGGAAATTTTGCATCGGCAACAACGGCCAATTTTGCCACAGATGTGGAAAGCGCACTTTCTTATTTAAAAACAAGAAAAGAAATTAATTCCAAACAAATTGGTTTAATTGGGCATAGTGAGGGAGGTATTATAGCTCCTATGGTGGCGGTAAATACAAAAGAGGTTGCTTTTATAGTTTTATTGGCAGGAACCGGTATTCCAGGAGATGAATTGTTGTTGTTACAGCAAAGCGCTATTTCCAAAGCATCAGGAAAATCAGAATCTGAAATTGAAAAAACGGCTCAAATCAACCAAAAAGCTTATCAAATGGTTATGGATTCGCAAAATACGGAGCAATTAAAAAAGGAACTGCAAAAGTATTTAGAAGCTGTTATTACAGAAGTGCCAAACGGAATGAATAAAGAGCAATTTATAACAGCGCATGTTCAACAATTAACGAGCCCTTGGGCGCGCTATTTTCTAAAATACAATCCCGCTCTTACACTTGAAAAAGTGAAGTGTCCTGTTTTGGCAATTAATGGAGCGAAAGATACACAGGTTCCGTCAAAAGAAAATTTGAACGCTATTGAAAAAGCATTGCAAAAAGGAAATAATAAAGATTTTACAACACATGAATTTGCTAATACCAATCATTTATTTCAAGAATGCGAAACGGGTTTGCCTAGTGAATATGCAACAATTGAACAAACTTTTTCGCCAATTGTGTTGGATTATATGAATAAATGGATGCATTCTAAAACGAAATAAATTTGGGTTTTGGTTCATGAAATTTTTGTTGCATTGATGATAAAATACTTAAAATTGTAGTTTTTCTTTTGTAAAATTTTTGTCTTGGGATGAATTTTGTATTTTGGCAATTCCAAATCTAAATGTAATCCTATGCTAAAAAATTACTTAGCGGCCCTTTGTTTGTGGGCTGTATCTATTGCGCATGCGCAGTATCCTGTTTTAAAACAGATTAAAGTCGTTCAAAAATTCTACAAAACGTCCAAAAACGGCGAAATCATCAACAAAGACATCCTTTTTAAAGAAGGAAAATTGGCTTCAGTGAAAACTTCGGATGTTATTCAGCATTTTTTTTATGATGAAAACGGACTCCTAAACAAAACAACCAAAGAACGGGTTGGAAGTGACTGGAAAGAAGTGACGGGTTTTAAATATGATCCAGATGGGCGCATTCTTCAATTTAGTAAAAAATACCAAGAAGGTAATGAATATGTAACCAAAAGTGTCAAATTTACCTATGAAGGTGCTCGAATTAAAGCTGAAGCAAAACGAAGTAATAGCCACCAACAATTGGTTGAAGATGTAGAATATGTGGTAGAAAATGGATTGATTGCGCGCCGTGTGCTCCGCGACCGAAACAAGCAAATTATCGGAAAAACGGAATACGCTTATAATAACGGAAATGTAACCCGACATACTGGATTGGTGGGCGATAAATCGATAAAAATGTTTACGTATGATGACAAAGGATCGGCCGATTTGTTAATCGTTCAAAATCTTTTTGGCGTTCATTACAAAGTGATAACGCCGTTAATTTCGTTTTATGACGAAGAGTTCGATTTTCAATCCATCTCTGAGAACAATGAATTGACGTTTAAAGCGACTTCGGATAAGTACACTCCAATTAGTAAAAAATTCAAGTATAATGCGCAAAATTACCCGCAAACCAGCCATGTAATTGAAGGGGATGGTTTGGTAGTGACTGATGCCACCTATTATTACGAGTAGTGTTATTTTAAAATAGTTCAAAAATCCAATTGTTTTTTAATTAAAGCAATTGGATTTTTTGTTTTTGATACTTAACTCTTAAAGCTGTTTTTTAGTGGTCAGAATTGCTTAAATTTGTAGCTTATTTATAGCTATGTTAGAAAAAGAAATATTAAATTTTGAGCGAACAGCCATTGTTGGTATTGTCACGCAAAATCAAAATGAAGAAAAACTTACCGAATATTTAGACGAATTAGAGTTTTTAACTTTTACTGCCGGCGGAGAGGTGATTAAACGTTTTTGGCAAAAAATGGACAAACCCAATCCGAAGACTTTTTTGGGTACGGGTAAAATTGACGAAATTCATCATTATGTAAAAGAAAATAACATTTCAACTTTAATATTTGATGATGAGCTTTCGCCTTCACAACAAAAAAACATATCCCGAATTATAGATTGTAAAATTCTAGATCGCACCAATTTGATTTTGGATATTTTTGCTCAAAGAGCCGAAACTTCGTATGCAAGAACACAAGTAGAATTGGCGCAATGTCAATATTTACTGCCAAGACTTTCGGGTTTGTGGACGCACTTAGAGAGACAAAAAGGAGGTATTGGAATGCGCGGGCCGGGGGAAACCGAAATTGAAACCGACCGTCGAATTGTTCGAGATCGGATTTCGTTATTAAAAGAAAAAATCAAAACAATCGACAAACAAATGGCAATTCAGCGTAGCAACCGCGGAGCCATGGTTCGTGTGGCTTTGGTGGGATATACCAATGTTGGAAAATCAACATTAATGAATGCAATTGGTAAAAGTGAAGTGTTTGTTGAAAATAAATTGTTTGCTACTTTGGACACCACAGTTCGGAAAGTAGTAATTAAAAACTTGCCTTTTTTACTTTCGGACACCGTTGGTTTTATTCGAAAATTGCCTACACAATTGGTAGAATCGTTTAAAAGTACTCTCGATGAAGTTCGCGAAGCCGATTTGTTGTTGCATGTAGTAGATATTTCGCATCCTGATTTTGAAGATCATATTGCTTCGGTAAATCAAATTTTGCAAGATATTAAAGCAAATGACAAACCAACTATTATGGTTTTCAATAAAATTGACTCGTACAAACACCTTACAATTGCCGAGGATGATTTAATGACCGAAAAAACACCGAGACATTATACCCTAAGCGAATGGAAATCGACTTGGATGAATCGAGTAGGAGCCGAAAATGCCTTGTTTATATCGGCTACTAATAAAGAAAATTTTGAAGAATTTAGAGAACGAGTGTACGAGGCCGTCCGGCAAATACATATTACACGTTTTCCGTATAACAAGTTTCTTTATCCAGATTATAAAGATGTAGAAGAAAAAGATTCGGATGAATAAAAATGGACCAATAAAAAAGGGGTTTTGCAAATACAAAACCCCTTTTTTATTTATAAAATTTTACGGCTTAGCAAAATTCTTGGTAAGCATCTTGTAAGTTTTCGGCAATTAATTCAGCCGGACGACCTTCAATATGGTGACGCTCTAACATGTGAACCAATTCACCATTTTTAAACAAAGCCATACTTGGCGATGATGGAGGAAAAGGAAACATGTGTTGTCTAGCCGCATCAACCGCTTCTTTATCAACACCAGCAAAAACCGTAATCAAATGATCTGGTTTTTTAGCTCCATCTAAACTCATTTTTGCTCCTGGGCGCGCATTTCTTGCAGCACAACCACAAACCGAGTTTACAACTACCAAAGTAGTTCCTTCTGCTTTAATGGCATTTTCAACATCGGAAGCAGTATGTAAATCTTGAAAACCCGCAGCAGTTAATTCCGCTTGCATTGGTTTTACCATTTCTTCTGGATACATATTTTTTATTTTTACGTTTAACTTTAATGAACAGCAAAGTTACAAAGATTAATTTCAAGAATTTACTAGTAACTATAAAGTTTTGTTATAGTTTGACAAGCAGAAGCTGATGTGGTTTAACTTGAAATAGAAAATTAAGTTGGTGAAATTTTTAAAAGAAGCTTTATTTTGTTAAATCGCTACTTATTTATAAAAAATTTATGAGATAACGCTCTTTTTACAAATTGCAACTTAACTTTAAAAAATACTATCTTTACCGATTAAAGATAGTACGAACTTAAGTTACCTTTTGTGTAACACTACATATAACATTATGGCATGTACAAGTTGTTCAACCGCAGACGGAGGCGCTCCTAAAGGTTGTAAAAATAATGGGACTTGCGGCACCGATAGCTGCAACAAATTAACGGTTTTCGATTGGCTTTCGAATATGAGTATGCCTAATGGCGATGCTCCTTTTGATTGCGTGGAAGTGCGTTTTAAAAATGGAAGAAAAGATTTTTATAGAAATACCGAAAAACTAACGTTAAGTATTGGAGATATTGTAGCTACAGTAGCTTCTCCGGGGCATGACATCGGAATTGTAACGCTTACGGGCGAGTTAGTTCGTATTCAAATGAAGAAAAAAGGCGTTAATCCTGATGCTAATGAAATCCCTAAAATTTACCGAAAAGCAACGCAAAAAGACATCGATATTTGGTCGGTAGCTCGTGAGCGCGAAGAACCAATGAAGGTACGCGCACGCGAATTGGCGATTATGCAAAAGTTGGAAATGAAAATTTCGGATATCGAATTTCAAGGCGATGGATCAAAAGCAACGTTTTACTATACAGCCAATGACCGCGTTGATTTTAGACAATTAATTAAAGATTTTGCAAAAGAATTCAATACCCGAATCGAAATGAAACAAGTTGGTTTCCGTCAGGAAGCAGCTCGTTTGGGCGGAATTGGTTCTTGCGGAAGAGAACTTTGTTGTTCGACTTGGTTGACCGATTTTAGAAGCGTTAACACATCGGCCGCTCGTTACCAACAACTTTCTTTAAATCCGCAAAAATTAGCAGGACAATGCGGAAAATTAAAATGTTGTTTGAATTACGAACTCGATACTTATTTGGATGCCTTAAAGGATTTTCCGGAATATGATGTAAAATTAAGCACCGAAAAAGGAGATGCTATTTGTCAAAAACAAGATATTTTTAAGGGTTTAATGTGGTTTGCATACACTAATAATTTTGCAAATTGGCATGTTTTAAAAATCGATCAAGTCAAAGAAATTATTGCCGAGAATAAACTAAAAAACAAAGTTTCGTCGTTAGAAGATTATGCTCTTGAAACCGAGGCCGAACCTCAAAAAGACTTCAATAACGCTATGGGACAAGAAAGTTTAACACGTTTTGATCAGCCAAAACGTAAGAAAAAACCGTCTCGTAAACGCAAAAACACAGGCGATAATGTGTTAGTGCCGCAAGGTAATAAACCAGAAATTAAAGCCAAAAACAATCCAAACCAAAACCCAAATCAGAATTCGAATCCGAATGCTAATCCAAAAGCGCGCCATTCGAATCCAAATAAATTGCATAAAAACCCGAACAAGCCGGCTAAAAATAAAAACAACTCCCAAAATCCCACAGAAGGAAAAAATAAGGAGTTTAAAAAACCCATAACGAATTCTAAAAATGAGAATAAAAAATAGTATCCTACTGCTTCTTTTGGCGGTGCTGCTTTTTTCTTGTGATAAAAAAAGAGTGTTTGATACCTATCAATCGGTTGGAAGTGCATGGCATAAAGACAGTATAATTACCTTTGATTTGCCAAAATTAGACTCTACCAAAAGGTATGATTTGTTTGTGAATTTAAGAGCCAATAACAACTTTCCGTACAACAATTTGTTCTTAATTGTCTCTACCGAAATGGAAAATGGTTTTACTAAAGTAGATACTTTAGAGTATCAAATGGCCAATCCCGACGGGACTCTTATGGGAAATGGCTTTTCGGACATCAAAGAAAGCAAACTTTTTTATAAAGAAAATGTAAAGTTTAGAGGACATTATAAAGTGCATATAAAACAAGCAGTTCGCGAATCGGGCAAAGTGGCCGGAGTACAAGAACTGCAAGGCATTACAGATGTTGGTTTTAGAATTGAATCAAAAGAATAGATTACTACATTTATGGCTACCAAAAAAAACAATACAGCAAAATCGAATACCGAATACAAAAACTATACGAAGAAGTTTTGGAAAATTTATGGCTACGGACTTTTAGGAATCATCACGTTTTTCCTGTTTGCTTCGTGGGGAATTTTTGGTCCAATGCCTTCGTTTGAAGATTTAGAAAATCCAGATTCTAATTTGGCTACCGAGATTATTTCTTCTGATGGCGTGGTTATTGGGAAGTATTTTCAAACCAACAGATCGCAATTAAAATATTCGGATTTACCCAAAAATTTGGTCGATGCGTTAGTCGCTACCGAAGACGAACGTTTTTACGAACACTCGGGTATTGATGCCCGCGGAACCCTTCGTGCGGTTTTCACCTTAGGAACTAACGGAGGTGCGAGTACTTTAACGCAGCAATTGGCCAAACAATTGTTTCATGGCGAGGGTTCTAAATTTTTGCCATTTCGAATTGTACAAAAAATTAAAGAGTGGATTATTGCTACTCGTTTAGAGAGACAATACACCAAAAACGAAATTTTAGCCATGTATTGCAATGTGTACGATTTTGGTAATTATGCCGTTGGAGTAAGCTCTGCCGCTCAAACTTATTTTTCTAAAGAACCGAAAGACTTAACAGTTGACGAATCGGCTATTTTGGTCGGTATGTTCAAAAATTCAGGTTTGTACAATCCGGTTAGAAATCCTGTTGGAGTTAAAAACCGACGTAATGTGGTACTGGCGCAAATGCAAAAAGCAAAAATGATTAGCAAAGCCGAAAAAGACAGTTTGCAATCCTTACCGATTACGTTGCACTTTAAATTAGAAAGTCACCGTGAAGGTACTGCCACTTACTTTAGAGAATACCTTAGGGATTACATGAAAAAATGGGTTGCCGAAAACAAAAAACCAGACGGCACCGATTATGATATTTATAAAGATGGTTTGAAAATTTACACCACCATCGATTCGAGAATGCAAAAGTACGCCGAAGAAGCCGTAGAAGCGCACATGGCAAACTTACAAGAAGAATTTTTTATTCAATCAAAAGGCAATAAAAATGCGCCTTTTGTGAATATTACCGAAAAAGAAACCAACCGCATTATGATGCAAGCCATGAAGGCTTCTAATCGTTGGTACGTAATGAAAGGCGCTGATAAGACAGACGACGAAATCATTAAATCTTTTGGTGTAAAAACCAAAATGCGCGTGTTTACTTGGAAAGGAGAGCGCGATACGGTGATGACGCCAACCGATTCTATTCGATATTACAAACATTTCTTGCAGTCCGGATTAATGGCAATGGAGCCTCAAACTGGAAGTATAAAAGCGTGGGTGGGAGGTATTAATTACAAGTATTTTCAATACGATCACGTAGGACAAGGTGCGCGTCAAGTAGGGTCTACTTTTAAACCTTTTGTGTATGCAACGGCTATCGAAGAGCTTAATATGTCTCCTTGCGATTCAATTATTGATGCGCCATTTACGATTCCTGTAGGACGTCATCATGTTACGGAAACCTGGACACCAAAAAACTCTAATAATACGTATGTCGGAATGGTGACGTTGAAAAAAGCATTAGCCAATTCGATCAATACCATTTCAGCAAAATTAATCGACCGCACTGGCCCCGAAGCAGTGGTGAGTTTGGCTCATAAACTCGGAATTAAAACGAATATTCCCAATCAGCCTTCTATTGCTTTAGGGGCAGTAGATATTACGGTAGAAGAAATGGTGGCGGCTTACAGTACTTTTGCTAATCAAGGTGTGTATGTAAAACCGCAATTTTTAAACCGAATTGAAAATAAAAGTGGCGAGGTAATTTACGAACCAATTCCGGAATCACACGATGTTTTAAATAAAGACATTGCCTTTGCTGTTGTGAAATTATTAGAAGGCGTTACCGAAGGCGGTTCTGGATCTCGTTTGCGTACCCAATATGGCGGAAATGGCGATAAACGCTGGACGGGTTATCCTTACATGTTCACCAACCCAATTGCGGGAAAAACAGGAACAACACAAAATCAGTCGGATGGGTGGTTTATGGGGATGGTACCTAATTTAGTTACGGGTGTTTGGGTAGGTTGCGAGGATCGTTCGGCACGTTTCAAAAGCATCACCTACGGTCAAGGAGCAACAGCCGCTTTGCCGGTTTGGGGGTATTTTATGAAAAAATGTTATGCCGATCCAGAACTAAAAGTATCCAAAGGCAATTTTGAACGACCAGCCAATCTTTCTATAAAAGTAGATTGTTATGTGCCTAAAAAAGTAAAAGACACCATCAATCCAGAGCAAAACACAGATGAATTTGAATTGTAAGCTTTCTTTTTTATAGTGTTTCAGATGAAATTTAAAAACCCACAATTTTTTAGAAGTTGTGGGTTTTTGCTTTTTTAAAGTTTTGTTTTTTGCTTTTCTGTAAAATCAAATATAATGGCAGGTACTTTTTTGTGAAATCTTCATTTTTTGATTCCATAATATTTATGTAAATTTAGAAAGCAAAATGCTGTAATATGATTTCTAAAAAAGTAACTAGCGTTCAAGATGCCCTTCAAGGAATTGAAAATGGAATGACCATTTTATTTGGTGGATTTGGATTGTGCGGTATTCCCGAAAACTCGATTGCCGAATTGGTTATTAAAGAAACCAAAGATTTAACCTGTATTTCTAACAATGCCGGAGTAGATGATTTTGGTTTGGGTTTGCTTTTGCAAAAGAGGCAAATCAAAAAAATGATTTCTTCCTATGTAGGCGAAAATGCCGAATTTGAGCGGCAAATGCTTTCGGGTGAATTAGAAGTTGAATTGACACCACAAGGTACTTTAGCCGAAAAATGCCGTGCAGCGCAAGCCGGAATTCCTGCTTTTTTTACGCCAGCAGGTTACGGAACCGAAGTAGCTCAAGGCAAAGAGGTGCGAGAGTTTAATGGGAAAATGCATATCATGGAGGAAGCCTTTAAAGCCGACTTTTCTATAGTGAAAGCATGGAAAGGCGATGAGGCAGGAAATTTAATTTTCAAAGGAACGGCTCGCAATTTTAATGCGTGTATGGCGGGAGCTGCCCCTATTACTATTGCAGAAGTAGAAGAATTAGTACCAGCCGGAATGTTAGATCCCAATCAAATTCATATTCCGGGTATTATGGTGCAACGCATTTTTCAAGGAGCTAAATTCGAAAAAAGAATCGAGCAACGCACGGTTCGTTCTAAAAACAGTTAATACATCCACAAAATGTTAGATAAAATAGGAATTGCAAAACGAATAGCAAAAGAAGTGCAAGATGGTTATTTTGTTAACCTAGGGATTGGTATTCCCACTTTAGTAGCTAATTACGTTAGAGCTGATATTTCGGTTGAATTTCAAAGTGAGAATGGTGTTTTAGGAATGGGGCCTTTTCCGTTTGAAGGCGAAGAAGATGCCGATATTATAAACGCTGGAAAACAAACGATTACGACTTTGCCAGGAGCTAGTTTTTTTGATTCGGCCTTTAGTTTCGGCATGATACGAAGTAAAAAAGTCGATTTAACGATTTTAGGCGCTATGGAAGTTTCTGAAAATGGGGATATTGCCAACTGGAAAATTCCTGGAAAAATGGTAAAAGGAATGGGCGGAGCCATGGATTTAGTTGCATCGGCAGAAAATATTATTGTAGCCATGATGCACGTTAATAAAGCGGGCGAATCCAAGATTTTGAAAAAATGCACTTTGCCGCTAACAGGTGTAGGTTGCGTAAAAAAAATAGTTACCGAATTGGCTGTTTTACAAGTTACGCCAAATGGTTTTCAATTGCTAGAGCGCGCTCCGGGAGTTTCTGTAGAACACATCATTAATGCTACCGAAGCCGATTTAATCATCGCTTCTGAAATTCCTGAAATGGTTATTTGAAATGTATAAATACGTTTCAATTACCTAGGTTTCACTTAAATTTAACGATTTTTCTCTGTTTAAACATGGCCTTTCATTGGTCAGAAATGTAAAATTACTTTGTAACTTTGTGAGCTAATTTCGAAATACATGAACTACAAAAGATTCTGTTTGTTTTTTTTGTTGGCATTACTTGCTTCTTGTCAAGATTCAAACGAAAAACGTTTAGCCGAAAATCAAAAAGAAGCCAAACGAAAAGAAGTCATTTTTACCAACATTAGCAAAAATTGGTCTTTTTACAACGAACCAATTAACGAAGTAGCGTTGGAAACCCAATCTACTTGGAACGAGTGGCGTTCGTTTTTGGCCGAATTAGGCGGAAAACCGCAAAAAACCATCGGAGCTTTTCAGAAAAAATCCACTACAATTGTTAAAAAAACCTATCTTTTAACCACTACAATTCCACCTCAGTTTAATAATCCTGCCATAAAAAGCAGGCTTTCGGTACTGTTGACAAAAATCGAAATGATGAATTTATTTATTCATTTGGATAAAATTCCAGATGATAAAGTGGTTTTTTTAATTGGCGATATCAACAAAGAATTGGTGTCTTTGCAACGGCAAATGGATAAAATTGTCGAAGTGGACAAAATACCAAAAGAAGAAGGGGAATCCGAATTAATTCAAATGCTTAAAGATACCGCTAGAGCGATTCCGGATACACCCAATATACCTTTAAAAACATCGAATTGAGTAAAGCTGCCTTATATAACACCTATGACAACGCGCCCAAAACCGGGCAAATAGTACATTTATTACAGAGTCAAACCGAAATTAAATTGCACTTGAGCGGTTTATTGGGATCGGCCTTGTCGTTTCAAATCCGCTCTCTGTTTTTACAATCGGAATTGCCTTTTTTGCTTGTTTTTCAAAATAAAGAAGAAGCGGCGTATTATTTAAACGACTTGGAGCAAATTGTGGGTGACAATGATGTGCTGTTTTACCCGGCGTCTTATCGTAGACCGTATCAAATTGAAGAGACCGATAATGCCAATGTTTTACTGCGTGCGGAGGTTTTAAATCGAATTAATTCTCGGAAAAAACCAGCTTTAATTGTTACCTATCCAGAAGCACTTTTTGAAAAAGTAGTTACTCGAAAGGAATTGGATAAAAATACCTTGAAAGTTTCGGTTGGCGATAAAATTTCAATCGATTTTATTAACGAGGTACTGTTTGAATACGAATTTAAAAGAGTGGATTTTATAACCGAACCTGGAGAATTTTCGGTTCGAGGTGGTATCGTGGATGTTTTTTCCTTTTCAAATGATAATCCTTACCGAATTGAATTTTTTGGAAACGAAGTCGAATCCATTCGAACCTTTGATGTCGAAACCCAATTATCGGTAGCCACACAAAAGAAAATTACGATTATTCCAAATGTGGAAAACAAATTGATTCAAGAAAACAGAGAAAGTTTTTTGAATTATATTTCCGAAAAAACCGTATTGGTTTTACAACATACCGAAGATTTTTTAACGCAATTGGATAAGCTTTTTGCTAAGGCCGAAGAAGCTTTTGCAAAATTAAGCGGCGAGATTAAACAAGCTGGACCAGAACATTTGTTCTTAAATCAGCAAACATTTGTAAAAAAAGCGTTGGATTTTTCGGTTATCGAATTGGCCTCAAAACCCATTTTTAGAAGCAGTAAGAAATTCGAATTCCACATTCAGCCGCAGCCTTCATTCAACAAACAGTTTGATTTGTTGTTGCATAATTTAAGTGAGCATCATTTTAATGGCTTCAAAAATTATTTACTCTGTTCTAACGAAAATCAGGCCAAGCGTTTTCATGATATTTTTGAAACTTTAGATGAGGCCAATTCCGAAAATATTCGCAAACAATACCATACGGTGGTGCTGCCTTTATATCAAGGATTTATTGATGAAGAGCATCAAATAAGCTGTTATACCGATCATCAAATTTTTGAACGGTATCATAAGTTTTCCATTAAAAACGGCTATTCGAAAAAGCAAAACATCACTTTAAAAGAGCTTACCACTTTAGCTGTTGGCGATTATGTTACACACATCGATCACGGAATTGGTAAGTTTGGCGGTTTGCAAAAAATTCAGGTGGAAGGTAAAACGCAGGAAGCGATTAAATTGGTTTATGCCGATAATGATATCGTGTATGTGAGCATTCATTCCTTACATAAAATTGCGAAATACAATGGCAAGGATGGCGCTCCACCAAAAATTTATAAATTAGGTTCTAACGCTTGGAAAGTTTTAAAACAAAAAACCAAAGCGAGAGTTAAACACATTGCTTTCAATTTAATTCAATTGTACGCCAAACGCAGATTAGAAAAAGGTTTTCAATATGCGCCCGACAGTTATTTACAAAACGAATTAGAAAGTTCGTTTATTTACGAAGATACACCCGACCAAGTGAAGTCGACACAAGAGGTTAAAGCCGATATGGAGAGCGATCGACCGATGGATCGTTTGGTGTGTGGTGATGTTGGTTTTGGTAAAACCGAAGTAGCAATTAGAGCGGCATTTAAAGCGGTTGACAACAGTAAACAAGTGGCGGTTTTAGTGCCAACCACAATTTTGGCGTACCAACATTACCGTACTTTTTCGGAACGATTAAAGGATATGCCTGTAAATATTGGGTATTTGAATCGTTTTAAATCAGCCAAACAAAAAACCGAAACCTTAAAACAATTGGCCGAGGGAACTTTGGATATTATTATCGGAACCCATCAGTTGGTGAATAAAAATGTGGTTTTTAAAGATTTGGGCTTGTTGATTGTAGACGAGGAGCAAAAATTTGGCGTAAATGTAAAAGATAAACTCAAAACTATTGCGGCTAATGTAGATACCTTAACGCTAACGGCAACACCGATTCCGCGAACGTTACAGTTTTCGTTGATGGCGGCTCGTGATTTATCGGTAATATCGACACCTCCACCAAACCGTTATCCAATAGAAACCAATGTGGTTGGCTTTAATGAAGAGTTGATTCGTGATGCTATTTCGTATGAATTGGAGCGCAATGGACAAGTATATTTCATCAATAACCGAATTGAAAATATCAAAGAAGTGGCAGGTATGATTCAGCGTTTGGTGCCCGATGCCAAAGTTGGAATTGGACATGGTCAAATGGATGGTAAGAAATTAGAAGAGTTAATGTTGGCTTTTATGAATGGTGAATTTGATGTTTTGGTGGCCACCACAATTATCGAAAGTGGTTTGGATGTGCCAAATGCCAATACCATTTTTATTAATAATGCCAATAATTTTGGTTTATCCGATTTGCATCAAATGAGAGGTCGAGTAGGTAGAAGTAACAAAAAAGCTTTTTGCTATTTTATTTGCCCACCGTATTCTTCCATGACCGAAGAAGCTCGAAAACGAATGCAAGCTTTGGAACAATTTAGTGAATTAGGGAGTGGTTTTAATATTGCCATGAAAGATCTTGAAATTCGAGGTGCAGGTGATTTATTAGGTGGAGAACAAAGCGGATTTATCAACGAAATTGGTTTCGATACCTATCAAAAAATCATGAACGAAGCCATCGAAGAGCTCAAGGAAAATGAATTTAAAGAGTTGTATCCCGAAGAGAATAATATTGATACCAAAGAATATGTGAAAGACTTGCAAATTGATACCGATTTCGAACTATTGTTTCCAGATGAATACATCAACACGGTTTCGGAACGTTTGGTTTTGTACAACGAATTAGGTGCTATTAAAACAGAACAAGAATTGCAAGAATACGAACGAAAACTTATCGACCGTTTTGGGCCTTTGCCTAAAGAAGCCGTTGCACTGCTTAATAGTATTCGCATAAAATGGATTGCTACGAAAGTGGGAATTGAAAAATTAGTGATGAAACAAGGCAAAATGATTGGTTATTTTGTTTCCGATCAACAGTCGGATTATTACCAATCGGCTAAATTTAGAGAAGTATTGCAATTTGTACAACAACATGCTTCGATTTGCAAAATGAAAGAAAAACAAACGGTAAATGGTTTGCGATTGCTTTTAACTTTTGATCAGGTAAAATCCATTTCTAAAGCGCTCGAATTGATGCGATTATTTTAATTTTTTTTATTCTTCAGCCCCTCATCAGGCTGTTTTTGGATATTTTTAGTCTTTAAAGCTCAGTTTTTTCTGAGCTTTTTTTATTCCTTAAAAGTTAATAACTACTATTTTTCTTACTTTATTGTTTTTTTTATGTTGAATATTTGATTTTTTTTGAAATTTTTAATTCTTTAAAAAAATCAAATTAATAACTTTTAGGTTTGTTTTTTTCGAATTTAATACAAGGAAAGATTTGATTTTTGATTCATTTTTCAATTTATGATAATAAACTGAATTATTTGTGAATATCACATTTATTATTGTTTATTTTTTTGATATGTATTTTTTAATTCAAAATTATTTATCAAATCAAAAAATGATATATATTCGTGCAATCGATTACATCTTATAATCGACAATAAACCAAACTTAACTTATTATTTAAATCAAAAAAGTATGAAAAGAACTTTACTCATCTTGACCTTGGTTTTCCTTTCGGTAAAATCAATGGCGCAAACAGTAACATTTACCGGATCGGGAGGCTGGTTTGAAACCGCTTTTGCCAAATGGGAACCAGTAACAGGAGCAACCAGTTACAACGTGTATTATACAGGTGGTGGGCAAACCAATGTTAAAATTGACAATCAATTAATTCGTAGTTACGGTTCGTATTTCCGTGCCGATGTGATGGGTTTGGCTGCAGGAAGTTATACCCTTACAGTAAAACCCGTTATTTCAGGTGCTGAAGCGGCAGGCAGTACTACAGGAACTTTAAATGTAATAGCACATGATCGTTCGGGTTTTGCTTTTAATGGGGGGAGAGTTCCGGGGGCTTACCAAGCAAACGGAACTCCGAAAGAAAATGCCGTGATTTTGTATCTAACCGAAAACAATAAGAACACTGTTTCTTTAACGGTTAGTGGTGCCACTACAAATCCATGTGTAGGATTGCAGACAATCTTAGACGGATATAAAAAAGGAAAAGAAACGAAACCTTTGATTATTCGTATGATTGGGCAAGTAAAAACGAAAGGCTTTTCGTACTTGCTTGGGGGTGATATTGTAATTGAAAATGGAATTACAAATACGAATACAGCTTCTAGTTATATCACTTTTGAAGGGGTAGGTGAAGATGCTACAGCAGATGGATGGGGAATTCGTGTAAAAAATGCGGCCAACATTGAAATTCGAAATATTGGTTCTATCAATTGTAGTAGCAGTGAGGGTGATAATATTGGATTACAACAGAACAATGCGTATGTCTGGGTACATAACTGTGATTTCTTTTATGGAGATGCGGGAGGAGATGCTGATCAGGCAAAAGGAGATGGTGCTTTGGATAGTAAAAAATCAAATTACGTAACCTTCTCTTACAATCACTTTTGGGATTCTGGAAAATGTAATTTATTAGGTTTAAGTGAAGGAGCAGATCCGGGTTATGTAACCTATCACCACAACTGGTACGATCATTCCGATTCGCGTCATCCACGCGTACGTTATTATTCGGCTCATATCTATAATAATTATTATGATGGAAACTCAAAATATGGTGCAGGTTCTACGCTAGGATCGGATTTGTTTATGGAAGCCAATTATTTTCGTAACTGTAAATACCCAATGTTGACTTCTATGCAAGGATCGGATGTGTACAACCCATCAACTGGGGTTAATGATTATAAAAATTACCCAACTTTTTCTGAAGAGGATGGCGGGTCAATTAAAGCCTTTAATAACTACATGGTTGGGCAAAGTCGTTTTGTTCCTTATGGCGATGCAACGTATACAGTTGCTGGAAAAATTGATGCTACTACCGATTTTGATGCGTACGTAGTTTCAAGTCGTTCGGAAACAGTGCCAGCTTCTGTTTTATCCCGATATGGAAATAATGGTTATAATAATTTCGATACCAATTCGGCGGTTATGTATCAATATACACCAGACAGTCCAGAAGTTGCTAAGACAAAAGTAGAGCAATATGCAGGGCGTTTGAATGGTGGTGACTTTAAATGGACTTTTAACAATGCGGTTGATGATGTTTCGTATGCAGTAAATGCACCTTTAAAAGCAGCTTTAACTGGTTATACAACATCTTTACAAGCGGTACAAGGCGAAACAATTGTAGTGCCATCTGCGCAGACATTAGTGGTGACATCTGGAAGTCTTTCGCAAGATGTGGTTACCGATGAGGCTATCGAAACAACAGTATTAACTTGGGGAGGTGATGCAACCGATGCCACCGTAACTGGATTGCCTGCCAATGGGATAACATTTGTTAAAAATACAACTAACAAAACCATCACAATTTCGGGAACTCCAACTGCTAGTGTAAGTTTCAGTGTGAGTACTACTGGTTCGGCTGGAACTTCAGTTGCCCAAACGGGTACTATTAGTTTGAATGCGGTAAACCCAACTCCTGTGCCTTCTGGTGATATGGTTCATAATTTTACTGCTAGTGGTAAAACGAGTGGTTTTTATTCTATAACAGGTAGTATCAATTCAACAAATGGTTCGGTTACGTATGATGGTTTAAGTTTAACCTCAAGATTGAAGATGGAATCGAGTACTTCTATAGATTTTACTACCACAGCGGTAAGTACTTTGGTTTTGGTTTTTGATGGCGATTTTGTCAAACGTGTGAAAGTAGACGGAGTCAACTATACAGCATCAGGCGGAATAGTAACGGTTTCAAATTTAGCAGCAGGAACGCATTCTATAACTAAAGGGGATACAACTAATTTGTTTTACATTAAAACAACATACAATACAACTACTTTGGGAATTGATGCCGTTTCTAAATCAAGTTTGGCAGTTTATCCTAATCCAGTTCAAGACACGTTGAATATCAATTTACAAGATGCTGAAATTCAGCAAATACAGGTGTATACTTTAGGAGGTGCTTTGGTTAAATCGCAAAAAGGGAATCAATCCGCAATTGATATGAACGGCTTGAGTACTGGTACTTATGTAGTAAAAGTGACTTCTAATCAAGGCGTTTTAACTAAATTGATTATCAAAAAATAAATAATATAACGTTTTAACCTACTGTTATGATTTAGTTTTAAAAAGGCTGCTTCGATTTTTGAGGCAGCCTTTTTGATTTTATAAATATTTTTTAAAAATGAATTTTACGTATATAGAATTTATTTGTTTAATCTAAATAATAGACATATCCAAAAGTAAACCAAACCATCCAATCGTTATTTTTATTTTCTTTAAAGGTGTTTTTATTCGGATTTAATCCATCAACCCAATCCGAACTAAAATACTGAAAGCGTGCTTCAAAAAGCAAATCTTGCATTTCGGATAATTTAAAGTGCGTACCAGCTCCTCCAACAAACGACCAAATGCCTCCTGTTTCCGATGAAAATCCGTAAGGATGTCCGTCAGAAGGAACTAGATATTTAGGGAAAGTGACTTCAGGACTACCCATTTCTCCCAAAGTAGAGTAGATATCCGATTTGTAAAAGTTAAATTGCAACCCGGCACTAATATAAGGGCTAAAGCTGTATAGCGTATTCTCAAAATCATGAATTTTCATGAACGGAAAATATTCCAATTGAGAGCCTAAATTCGTAACGGTTGATTTACCTCCCATTGCCTTCAACTGCTGAACTCCCAAACGATTCGGGTCGCCTTCAACCCATTGTCCGTGGTGTTTTAAATTGGTTTTGTTTATAGATATTTCAGAGCGAACTTTAAAATGTTCGTTAAAATAAGTCTCGCGTCTCGAATTGTATGAGAAATTTAAAAAATGTACAAAACCCAAACTGTACCCCATGTTTCCAAAATTCGTTGAGGCATCATTGCGCTCACCAAAATCCGAACGAAATTCAACAGGTCCTGCAATAACCCCAATTTCATGTGCTAAGGTAGATTGTGCTTTGGCAAAAGGACTAAAAAGTAAAAGCGATGCAGAAATGCAAACGAAACGGTTACGCATATTTTATTCGGGTGTCAATTGTTAGGCAAATATATGAAAATGAAACACTTTTTGAAATAATTAGCTAAAACCCTAAAAAATTACTAAGAATGGTTTTAAAATTCTATTTTACTACCTATATTTTATTTTTTAGGTTCGTTTCCTTTCAATAAAATAAATCATTTGGGGATACTTAAATCAACTCATTTTAATAACATTATTCGGTATATTTGTGATTAACAACGAAAACGTTTTCTTTAATCAATATCTTTTAATTTTATGTCGCAAAATGTTACTGCTTTCATGGAAGGGGTTAAGGCCAAAAATGCCCACGAACCCGAGTTTTTACAAGCTGTTTTTGAAGTAGCCGAAACAGTAATTCCATTTATCAATCAAAATAAAAAATATCAAAATAAAATGTTACTCGAGCGCATGATTGAGCCAGAGCGAGTGATAATGTTTCGAGTTAATTGGTTAGACGATGCAGGTACTATTCAAGTTAACCGTGGTTATCGCATACAAATGAATTCGGCAATCGGACCCTATAAAGGTGGTCTTCGTTTTCACCCTTCTGTAAATCTTAGTATTTTAAAATTCTTAGCTTTCGAACAAACCTTTAAAAACAGTTTGACCACTTTGCCAATGGGCGGTGGAAAAGGTGGTTCTGATTTTGATCCTAAAGGAAAGTCGGATAACGAAATCATGAAATTTTGCCAAAGTTTTATGACCGAATTGCAACGCCATATCGGTGCTGATACCGACGTGCCTGCCGGTGATATTGGTGTTGGAGGTAGAGAGGTAGGTTATTTGTTCGGACAATACAAACGTTTGCGAAACGAATTTACCGGAGTTTTAACTGGTAAAGGTATGGCGTTTGGAGGTTCTTTAATTCGTCCAGAAGCTACGGGTTATGGCGCTGTTTATTTCACCGAAAGCATGTTGCAAACCAAAGGGCAAACCTTAAAAGATAAAATAGTAGTTATTTCGGGTTCTGGAAATGTGGCCCAATATGCTACTGAAAAAGCTACTCAATTAGGAGCCAAAGTGGTTACGCTTTCCGATTCTAACGGTTATATTTATGATGCTGAAGGAATTAATGCTGAAAAATTGGCTTTTGTAATGGAATTGAAAAATGAAAAAAGAGGTCGTATTAGCGAATACATTCAGCAATATCC
Source organism: Flavobacterium agrisoli (assembly GCF_016522065.1). Taxonomy (GTDB): domain Bacteria; phylum Bacteroidota; class Bacteroidia; order Flavobacteriales; family Flavobacteriaceae; genus Flavobacterium; species Flavobacterium agrisoli. The sequence goes on from NZ_JAEHFV010000002.1 coordinate 676,092, forward strand.
ACAAGCTGCTTATTTTGAAGGAAAACGCCCTTGGGATGTAGCTTGCGATGTGGCGTTGCCTTGCGCTACTCAAAATGAATTGGATGAGGCGGCTGCCGAAAAATTAATAAGCAATGGTTGCTTGGCGGTTGCCGAAGGAGCCAATATGCCGTCTACGCCCGAAGCGGTTTTGGCTTTTCATAAGGCTAAAATTTTATTTGCTCCCGGAAAAGCTTCTAATGCGGGTGGTGTGGCAACTTCAGGGTTGGAAATGTCGCAAAATTCATTGCGTTTGAATTGGACAAGAGAAGAGGTAGACGAAAAACTTCAAAATATAATGTTGAATATTCATGCAGCCTGTGTGGACTACGGTAAAGAGTCTGATGGATATGTAGATTATGTTAAAGGCGCTAATATTGCTGGATTCGTAAAAGTAGCGGATGCTATGTTGGCACAAGGTTTAGTTTAGTTTTTGTATTTTTAAGCTTGCCTTCTTTGCTTTTGTCAAGGAAGGCATTTTTATTTGTAAAAGAACAAAATCAGTATCATTTTGTTTGTGTTATATTTGTCATTCAAAACAGAAGTTATATAATGAAAGCAAGGGTTTTACTGTGTTTTTTTCTTTTATTGGTTCAAAGCTTTTTCGGGCAAAATAAATTGCTTTGGCAGGGCTATTTTTCTTTTAATGAAATTAAAGATATTTCGCAATCTTCTTCCGCAGTTTTGGCCGCTTCTGAAAACGCTTTTTTTTCGAAAAATCAAGCTACAAACCTACTCGAAACCACTACGACTATTGAGGGATTGTCTGGACAAACCATTTCTGCATTTTATTACAGCGAAGCCTATCAGAAAAAAGTTATCGGATATGAAAACGGACTTTTAATTGTGGTCAATCAAACGGATGGCGCCATTCTTAAACTAGTTGATATCATCAACAAACAATTGTCTGTTACGGCCAAAAAAATCAATCATTTTACCGAGTATAATGGAATGCTTTATTTGTCTTGTGATTTCGGAATTGTACAGTTCAATTTAAAAACCTTGCAATTTGGCGATACTTATTTTATCGGAAATTCGGGTGCCGAAATAAGCGTAAAACAAACTGCAGTTTTTCAAAATGAAATTTTTGCAGCCACTACCGATGGTATTCGAAAAGCGACTCTTTCAAATCCAAATTTAATTGATTATCTGCAATGGACAGTGGTCATTCCGGGCAACTGGGTGGGTGTTGCGGCCAGCAATTCGCAACTTCTTGCTGTTGAAAATACAGGCAATATATCGCGTTATACTGCTTCTGGATTTTCTTTTTTTCAAACTTTACCACAAGCGGCCGCTGATGTGAGGGCTGTAAATGAGGGTTTTTTAATTACGACATCGGGGACTTTGTATGTGTATGGAGGACAACTCAATGTTATTCGCCAAATTAATTCAACGGAACTTTCAAGTACCGAGAATGTTAGTCTAACTTGTGCTACTTTAGTCAATGATAATATTTACATCGGAACAAAAGAAAACGGTTTGTATGAATCTTCTTTGACCGCGATGGCTCCGTTTATAAATGTTACTCCCGAAGGTCCCAAACGAAACAGTATTTTTTCTTTAGACGTGGTGCCAAATTCACTTTGGGCGGTTTACGGTGATTATACGGCATCCTATAATCCGTATCCGCTAGATACTTATGGTTTGAGCAAATTAAATGAAGGAAAATGGTTGAATATTCCTTATTCCGAAGTTTTAGAGGCAAAGTCCATGACCCGAATCACCATAAATCCGAACAATGAAAATCAGGTCTATGCGAGTTCTTTTTTCTCGGGTTTGTTGAAAGTAGAAAACGATGTTCCGCAAATTTTATACAATCAAACCAATAGCGGGTTAGAATCGCTTACAGCACTTGGTCCCGATTATATTGATATTAGGGTTAATGCGACCGCTTTTGATAAATCGGGTAATTTATGGATTGGTAACGGCTGGGTTAAAAATGGTTTGAAAGTTTTGCGCGCCAATGGTGCTTGGCAAAGTTATAGCATGACTTCGGTATTGAGTGATCCCGAAACTACTAGTTATGCCAATATGGTAATTGATAAAAACAGCGTGAAATGGTTGGCAACCAATACAAATGGTGTAGTGGGTTTTTCGGAAAATGGAAATTTGTTCAGAAAAATTACTACGGGGGAGGATACAGGGAATTTACCAAGCGTGGATGTACGTGCTATTGCATTGGATAACCGTAATCAATTATGGATTGGGACAACAAAGGGGTTGCGTGTTTTAAGTTCGGTAAATAGTTTTCAGTCCCAAAATCAATTGACAGCGAACCCGATTATTATTGAAGAAGACGGTTTGGCTCAAGAATTAATGTACGAACAGTCTATCACCGCACTTGCAGTGGATGGTGCTAATAATAAATGGATTGGAACTGTTGATTCGGGGGTGTTTTTAGTTTCTTCTAATGGTCAAAAAACACTATACCACTTTACAATTGATAATTCGCCTTTGCCAAGCAATAATATCAATGATATTAAAATAAATGCCAAAACGGGCGAAGTTTTTTTAGCCACAGCCAAAGGAATGATTTCGTTTAAAGGTACTGCAACCCAAGCCAACGATAATTTAAACAATCTATATGCTTATCCTAATCCGGTTCGGCCTGGTTTTACCGGTACAGTGAAAATTGCGGGTTTAATCGATAAAGCGAATGTAAAAATTACTGATATTTCAGGGAATTTAGTTTACGAAACCACTTCGGAAGGAGGAACAATAGAATGGGATACTACCGCATTTGGCAAACATAAAGTCGCTTCGGGTGTGTACATGATTTTTGTTGCATGCGAAGATGGAGCTGAAACCAAAGTAAAAAAACTGATGATTATTCGTTAATGTAAAGAATTGATCTTTCAATCTTTCACTCTTTCAATCTTTTTAATTTATAATGCAAGTAAAAACCAAAGCAATTGTAATTTCGGCTTTAAAATTTCAGGAAAAAAGCCTGATTGTAAAATGTTTTACCGAAGATTTTGGTTTAAAATCCTATTTTGTTCGCGATGCTTTTTCTGGAAAAAAAGCGAGTCAAAAAAAAGCATACTTTCAGCCTATGACCGTTTTGGAAATTGAAGCTGTTCATAAAAACAAAGGAAATCTAGAGCATTTCAAAGAACTTAAAATTGCCACGTCTTTTCAATCCATTCATACGGATATTTTTAAAAGTACAATGGTGTTATTTATTTCAGAAATACTGCATCATTCTATTCAAGAAGAAGAACAAAATACGCCTCTTTTCGTTTTTTTAGAAAACACCCTTAAATGGTTAGATGAGCACAACGAAATTGCTAATTTTCATTTGATTGTAATGCTAGAAATGACAAAATTTTTTGGTTTTTATCCTGATCTTTCTAATCTGGATTTTCCTTTTTTTGAAATGAACGAAGGGGTTTTTAGTCACTTTCAAAGCGCGGATACTTTGAGCGAACACGAAAGCAATTTGTTTAAAAAATTGATTACTTTAAAATGGAATGATGCTTCAAAAGTGTTTCATGTAATCGAAAGACAATTGTTGCTCAAAATACTAATCGATTATTATCACTTTCATTTAGACGGATTCAAAAAACCAAAATCACTTGAAGTTTTAAAAGAGGTTTTTTCGTAATAGACTGTTATTACTGACAAAAATGTCCGCTTTCTGTAACTTTCGACTTTCAATTTTCTACTTTCGATATAAATTTATTACTTTCGCACCTCGATTAAGAAAAGGATAAAATGAGTACAAAATTTACTGAATACAAAGGACTTGACTTGCCAACCGTAGCGTCGGAAGTGCTTGATTTTTGGAAGCAAGAAAATATTTTTGAAAAAAGTATAACCACTCGCGAAGGCAATGAGCCTTTTGTGTTTTTTGAAGGGCCACCCTCTGCAAATGGTTTGCCTGGAATTCACCACGTGATGGCGCGTGCTATTAAAGATATTTTTTGTAGATATAAAACTCAAAAAGGATACCAAGTTAAGCGTAAAGCGGGTTGGGATACACACGGATTGCCTGTTGAACTTGGTACCGAAAAAGAATTAGGAATTACCAAAGAAGATATTGGAACCAAAATTACGGTGGCAGAATACAACGAAGCCTGTAAAAAAACCGTAATGCGCTACACCGATGTGTGGAATGATTTGACCGAAAAAATGGGATACTGGGTAGATATGGAAGATCCGTATATTACCTACAAATCCAAATACATGGAAACGGTTTGGTGGTTATTGAAGCAAATCTACGATAAGGATTTGATGTACAAAGGCTACACCATTCAGCCCTATTCGCCAAAAGCAGGTACCGGATTGTCTTCGCACGAAGTAAATCAGCCGGGTTCGTACCGTGATGTTACAGATACAACTATTGTTGCGCAATTTAAAGCGATTGATGAAAAGTTACCAGACTTTTTACAAGGATTCGGAACGGTTCATATTTTAGCTTGGACGACAACGCCTTGGACTTTGCCTTCAAATACTGCTTTAACGGTTGGACCAAAAATCGATTATGTTTTATTAAAAACGTTTAACCAATATACATTTGAACCAATCAATGTGGTTTTGGCTAAAAATTTAGTGGGAAAACAATTTGGTAAAGGATATTTTGCTTCTGAAGAAGTTTCCGATTTTGAGAACTTCAAAGCAGGAGACAAAAAAATTCCGTATCAAGTTTTAACCGAAACCAAAGGAGCTGATTTGGTAGGAATTCGTTACGAACAATTATTGCCTTATGTGTTGCCTTATCAAAATCCAGAGAATGCGTTTAGAGTAATTTCGGGTGATTTTGTGACTACAGAAGATGGTACCGGAATTGTACATACGGCTCCCACTTTTGGTGCAGATGATGCTAAAGTGGCTAAAGAGGCAATTCCAGAAGTGCCGCCAATGTTAGTTTTGGATGACAATGGAAATCCTGTTCCGTTAGTAGATTTACAAGGGCGTTTTGTAAACGACTTAGGTGATTTGTCGGGTAAATATGTTAAAAACGAATATTATAACGAAGGTGAAGCCCCAGAACGTTCTGTGGATGTAGAAATTGCTATTCGTTTAAAAGAAGAAAATAAAGCCTTTAAGGTTGAAAAATACGTTCACAGTTACCCACATTGTTGGAGAACCGATAAACCAATTTTGTATTATCCGTTGGATTCTTGGTTTATAAAAGTAACTGAGGTGAAAGAAAGAATGTTCGAGTTGAATGAAACGATCAACTGGAAACCAAAAGCAACTGGCGAAGGTCGATTCGGAAATTGGCTTAAAAACGCTAACGACTGGAACTTATCCCGCTCTCGTTATTGGGGAATTCCGTTGCCAATTTGGAGAACCGAAGACAAACAAGAGGAAATCCTCATTGGTTCGGTTGAAGAATTGTACAATGAAATCGAAAAATCCATAGCAGCTGGAATTCAAAAAGAGAACCCTTTTAAAGGTTTCGAAATTGGAAATATGTCTGAATCTAATTACGATTTAGTCGATTTACATAAAAATGTAGTAGATGCATTGGTGTTAGTTTCTCCATCAGGAAAACCGATGAAACGCGAAGCCGATTTAATTGATGTTTGGTTCGATTCGGGAGCTATGCCCTATGCACAATGGCATTATCCTTTTGAGAACACAGATAAAATCGATGAAAACAAAGACTTTCCAGCCAATTTTATCGCCGAAGGAGTAGATCAAACTCGTGGATGGTTTTATACCTTGCACGCAATTGGTACCTTGGTTTTTGATAAAGTGGCGTATAAAAACGTAGTGTCAAATGGGTTGGTTTTGGATAAAAACGGTCAAAAAATGTCAAAACGCCTAGGTAATGCTGTTGATCCTTTTACAACTTTAGAAGAATTTGGTCCCGATGCAACCCGTTGGTACATGATTTCAAATGCGAATCCGTGGGATAATTTGAAGTTTGATATAGAAGGAATTGCGGAAGTGCGACGCAAATTTTTCGGTACTTTATATAATACCTATTCGTTCTTTTCGTTATATGCCAATATTGATGGGTTTACTTATAGCGAAGCAGAAATTCCGATGAACGAACGACCAGAAATCGATCAATGGATTATTTCAGAGTTAAATACTTTGATTAAAGAGGTTGATTCGTATTACGAAGATTACGAACCAACCAAAGCGGCAAGGGCTATTTCGGACTTTGTTCAGGAGAATTTAAGTAACTGGTACGTGCGTTTGTGTCGTCGTCGTTTTTGGAAAGGAGAGTATGCGCAAGATAAAATAGCGGCTTACCAAACGTTATATACTTGTTTGTTAACGGTAAGTAAGTTAAGTGCGCCAATTGCGCCGTTCTTTATGGATCAGTTATATCGTGACCTTACAGGAGCTACAAACACAGAGAAATTCAGTAGTGTGCACTTAGCCGAATTCCCAAAATACGTTGAAAACTTTGTTAATAAAACGTTAGAAGGTAAAATGCAGAAGGCGCAGACTATTTCATCACTGGTTTTGTCGCTTCGTAAGAAGGAGATGATTAAGGTGCGTCAACCTTTGCAAAAGGTAATGATTCCGGTACTTGACGAAGATCAACGCAGTCAAATTGAAGCGGTTTCGGACCTCGTAAAAGCTGAGGTAAACGTAAAAGAAATTGTTCTTTTAAATGATGATTCTGGAATTTTGGTGAAACAAATTAAGCCTAATTTTAAGGCTTTAGGACCTCGATTTGGTAGAGATATGGGGTTGATTTCTAAGGAAATACAAGCTTTTTCGGCGGAGCAAATCAATCAATTAGACAAGCAAGGAACGCTAGATATTGTAATTGCTGGAAAAGATGTAACTTTATCAATAGAGGATGTAGAGATAACATCTCAAGATATTGAAGGTTGGTTAGTGGCAAATGCTAACGGAATTACAGTAGCGCTGGATATTACAATCACAGACGAATTGAAAAGTGAAGGTGTCGCAAGAGAATTGGTAAATCGAATTCAGAATATCCGTAAAGATTCTGGATTTGAAGTTACAGATAAAATTAAAGTTCAGATTAAACGAAATGGTAATTTAGAAGAAGCCATTTTGAAAAATGAGAGTTATATAAAATCGGAAACCTTAACCGAAGAGTTGGTTTTCTTAGATGCGTTAGAAAACGGCACGGTAGTTGAGTTTGATGAGATAAAGACGATGTTATTAATTTCAAAATAATAAACCATGGTAGATGAAATTACGCGATACTCAGATGCTGATTTAGCAGAGTTCAAAGAGATAATTCAAAATAAAATACTGAAAGCACAAGCCGATTTGGATTTGATAAAAAGTGCTTACATGAATGATTTAAATAATGGTACCGATGACACATCGCCTACTTTTAAAGCATTCGAAGAAGGAAGTGAAACCATGTCGAAAGAAGCAAATTCGCAATTGGCTATTCGTCAAGAAAAATTTATTCGCGACCTTAAAAATGCTCTTTTTAGAGTAGAAAATAAAACATACGGAATTTGTAAAGTTACAGGTAAATTAATTTCGAAAGAAAGATTGAAAATTGTGCCTCACGCTACAATGAGTATCGAGGCTAAAAATATGCAACGATAATCCTTTTTGTCCAATCCATATTTAACGCTCCTTTTGGAGCGTTTTTTTTGATTAAATTGTTACTTTTGCGCCACTAAACACTATTCAAATGTCATTACGAAAAGCGTATTTGCTTATTTTTATCATATTATTAGTTGACCAACTTTCTAAAATTTATATCAAAACTAATTTTGTTTTAGGCGAAGAGGTTTCTGTTTTTAACTGGTTTAAAATTTTATTTATAGAAAACGAAGGAATGGCTTGGGGAACTAAAATTCCAGGTGAATATGGTAAATTAATCTTAACTGTTTTTCGCATTTTTGCTGTTTTTGGTATTGCGTATTGGTTGTCTGATTCAGTTAAAAAACAAAGCTCTACTTTTCTGATTACTGCCATTGCGTTAATTTTTGCGGGTGCAGCAGGTAATATTATTGATTCGGTTTTTTACGGTGTTATCTTTGATGATAGCACGCACAATTTAGCAACCCTTTTTTCGGATGCACCCTACGGCACTTGGTTTCACGGAAAAGTAGTTGATATGTTGTATTTTCCCATTTTTGATGGTTATTTCCCCGATTGGATGCCAATAGTTGGGGGTAACGAATTTAAATTTTTCAATGCTATTTTTAATGTGGCCGATGTAGCCATATCTACAGGTGTTGGAATTTTAATTGTCTTTAATAAAAAAGCATTTAATAAATAATTTTTTTCTCCAAAATACTCTTTTGTAAGTCTTATTTTTACAGTTATAAAATGTAAAAATAATGCAAAGACCTTCTTTTTCAATTTATGATGCTTCGGCTGGCTCTGGTAAAACTTATACTTTAGTTAAAGAATACCTCAAAATTATTCTTTCATCAACTAAAAATGATGCTTACCGTTCTATTTTGGCCATTACGTTTACCAATAAAGCGGTTCATGAAATGAAAACCCGAATTGTGGGTAATTTGAACGAATTTGCAAAAGAAACGCCTTCTTCAAAAGCATTGGATTTGATGCGAGATTTGGCTCCAGACCTTAAACTTTCGGTTGAACAAATTCAGCTAAAATCAAAACAAATCATCAAACATCTCATTCACAATTATGCGGCTTTTGATATTTCAACGATAGACAAATTTACACATCGCGTAATTAGGGCTTTTGCCTACGATTTGAATTTGCCAATTTCTTTTGAAGTTACGCTCGATACCGAAAGTTTGTTAATTGAAGCGGTTGATGCCTTAATTGCACAAGCGGGTCGTGATGATAAATTGACGAAACTTTTAGTTGATTTTACAATGACCAAAATTGATGATGATAAATCTTGGGATGTGTCAAGGGAAATTCTGGAAACGGGAAAATTGATTTTTAATGAGAATAACAGAAATGAGATTTTAAGTTTTAAAGAGAAATCCATTGAAGATTTTGTGGATGTAAAAACGAAGATTGATGCACAAATCACAGCATTTGAAAAACAAACCGTTTCAATTGCTGCTGAAGCCATGCTGTTGTTGGAGAAAAATAACATTGATCTAAAGTCGTTTTCTGGTGGGTTTTTTCCAAAACATTTGCAAAGTATTGTTGATGGAAAATTTAATCCTAAAAACAAACAATACCACGAAGTGGAAGATGTTAAAATCAATAAAACAGCTACGGATAGAGACGCTATCGAAAGTTTGATTCCGGATTTGTTGCAAAAACTAAAGGTGATTTATGCCTTGTTTCATAAAGTGCATTTTTATAAAGCTATTTTAAAAAATATTACGCCACTTTCGCTTTTGAATACGGTTAGTAACGAACTAAGTAAAATTCAAGAAGAACAAAATGTTTTGTCTATTGCCGAATTTAACGCGATAATCCATCGCGAAATTCAAAACCAACCCGCGCCCTTTATTTATGAACGAATAGGGGAGCGCTACCGCCATTTTTTCATCGACGAATTTCAGGATACCTCGCAAATGCAATGGGAGAATTTGATTCCCTTAATTGATAATGCTTTGGCAGGTCAAGACGAATCGGGAGAAAAAGGGACTTTGATGATCGTGGGAGATCCTAAGCAATCAATTTACCGTTGGAGGGGTGGGAAAGCAGAACAGTTTATTGAGTTGAGTAAGAGTTCGAATCCGTTTAGCAACAACGACAAAAAGCTAACACATTTGGATACGAATTATCGCAGTTTTAGTGAGGTGATTCATTTTAATAATGATTTTTTTAATTTCCTTTCGGGGCATTTCGATAATCCAGATTATAAAGATTTATATGAAAATCATAGTTTTCAGAAAGATAATGCAAAAAAGGGAGGTTATGTAAATATTTCTTTTCTGCCGAAATTGTCTTCGTCCGAAACCGAATCGGAAGAAGATACGTTGGATAAAGTAGAAAGATATGTGTTGAAAACGGTTGAAACCATTCAGAAAGTAAAAAAAGAGGGTTTTGATTATAAAGATATTGTGATTTTAACACGTAAAAAAGATCAAGGCGTTGCTATTGCTAATTATTTAACCGAACAAAAAATCCCATTAATTTCCTCTGAAACACTTTTAATAAATAATGCCTCCGAAGTTCGGGTAATTATTCATTTTTTAGAATACTTGCATAATAAAGCCAATCTAGAGGCAAAAGCAAATTTACTTTATTATATAGGGCAAACTGCTGTTGTGATTGAAGAAGTGGCTGATTTTATTGCTGAAGGAATGCAATGCACTGATGATGTAGTCTTCGAAAATTGGTTATTGGGTTACGGGATTTCGTTTTCATTTTCCGATATCCGAAAAAAAACACTATATGAGGCGGTAGATTTGATTTTGCGAAAGGTGGTAAAACCGCATTCGAACAATGCCTACGTGCAGTTTTTTTTAGATTTAGTGTTAGAAAAAGATATAAAAAACCAAGCGGGTATAGCGGACTTTTTAGTGTATTGGCATAAAAACAATCGCAAATTCAGTATCCCGTCTCCCGATGGAAATGATGCGGTGCGAATTATGACCATTCATAAATCGAAAGGATTGGAGTTTCCGGTAGTGATCATGCCTTTTGCAGATGAAGATTATGTCAAAAAACCTAAAGATAAATTGTGGTTGGATGCAGATGAAGAGGAATTTGAATTTTCAAAACTTTTGGTTGATAACACAAGTGCTGTTGCTGAATTTGGTGATTCGGCTTCTGAGTTATACCATCAAAAAAAGCAAGAAGAGCTTTTGGATAATGTGAATGTTTTATATGTGGCACTAACAAGGGCTGAAGAACAGTTGTATGTTATTTCACAAATGCAAACTATAACTAAGTCAACTGGCGAATGGCCGAATACAATGGCTTCATTTTTTATTCGATTTTTAGAGCAAAAAAAACAGTTTGATGAGGATAAATTAGAGTACGAATTTGGTGCTTTTTTCAGGATTTCCTCAAAATCCGATCCGATTTCAGATGTAGAAACTATTCCATTTACCGAAGATGTTTTTGATTTGAATAAAGTGAAAATTGCTCAAAAAGAAGCTTTAATGTGGGGGACACATCAAAGAGAAGCGATTGCTTACGGTAATGTGATTCACGAAATTTTGTCCTTCATAAAATATAAAAGTGAAGTAGATTTGGCGCTGCATAAAGCACTCGAATTGGGTTTGATTATTTTAGAACAAGTAGAAATTGTAAAAGAAACGATTTATAAAATCATCTATCATCCTAGATTAAGTTCTTTTTACGATGATGAAATGCAGGTTTTAAATGAACAAGAGTTAATTCAGCAAAACGGAAAAATTTTAAAACCAGATCGTATGGTTTTTGATTCTTTAAAAAAGGCTTATGTGGTAGATTATAAAACAGGTAAGCCAAATCCAAAATACAATACGCAACTATTAGAATACGCGGATGTAATAGAGCTGATGGGGTTCGAAGTGGTTGAAAAAGCTTTAGTGTATATTGGGGAAGATATTGAAGTGGTTTTTTTATGATAGGGGTTTAAATTTGTCATTGGTTATCTTGTTAAAAATTAACAGTTTAGGATTTGAGTTTTAACAAGGTAAAATGGTTCTTGGGAAGTCTTAAAAAAGCTAAAATCTCTTTCTTTTTGATTGAAAAGAGGTTTTTAATTGTGTTTTTTTAATTGCTTTAGCTCTTTTTGTTTTGAATTGTTAAAAACAAGCGTAACTCCTTAATTTCGAGCTTGTAAGGCAATAATGATAAATTTTGTAAGTTTTTTTAACATTTTGCTTTGTATTTAAAAAATTACGTCTTACTTTTGTTTATAATTAACTAAATTGTAATTAAAAAAATTAAGTATGAAACATCTTAACAAACTTTTAGTTGCTGTATTGATGGCGATGGGATTTTCTTCTCACGCACAGGACAGTAATAATCCCTGGGCTATCTCTTTTGGGGTAAATGCCGTGGATACTAGAACAAGTGCTGGGCCAGAGCATGTTAATTGGTTCCAACAACATTTTTCTCAACCATTCGACGTAAGTGATAACTGGAATATACTTCCTTCTTTGTCTTACTTGAACGTGTCTCGATACGTAGGGTCTGGGTTCTCTGTTGGTTTAATGGGGTCGGTTAATAAAATTGATAAATTTGTTGTTTTTGATCCAACAGCGCCAGGTCATGACAGTAGAGGTATGGTTGTTGAAAATCCAGGTGATTTAATGTATTATGGAATTGATGCTACTATTAAATATAGCTTCAAAGAATTAATTGGATCAAAATGGTTCGATCCTTCGTTATCTGTTGGTGGAGGTTATACTTTCTTCGGAGATAGTAGCTTTGGTACAGTTAACCCAGGTGCTGGATTGACTTTCTGGTTTACTGATGCTATCGGTCTTGAGTTAGCTACACGTTACAAATGGTCTTTTGGTGATAGAGAAGATGCTGCTGGTGCTCCAGACGCTCCATCTCATTTCCAACATACTGCTGGTATCATCTTCCAATTTGGAGGAAAAGATACAGATGGTGACGGAATCTACGATAAAGATGACGCTTGTCCAGATGTTGCTGGTTTAAAACAATTCAACGGATGTCCTGATACTGACGGTGATGGAATTGTTGATGCTTCAGATGCTTGTCCAGATGTATTTGGTTTAGCTGCGTTAAACGGTTGTCCTGATACTGATGGTGATGGTATCGCTGATAAAGATGACGCTTGTCCAGATGTTGCTGGTTTAGCTGCATTAAACGGTTGTCCAGATGCTGACGGTGATGGTATCGCTGATAAAGATGACAAATGTCCTACTGAAGCAGGTCCTAAAGAAAACCAAGGTTGTCCTTTCTTAGATGCTGATAAAGATGGTATTGCTGATAAAGATGATGACTGTCCTACAGTAGCTGGTCCAGCTAGTAACAGAGGATGTCCTGAAGTAACTACTGAAGCTTTAGAAGATCTTAAAATCAACGCTAGAGCAGTATACTTTGATACAGGAAAAGCTACCTTCAAAAAAGGTGATGCTCAAACTCCACAAAGATTAGATGCAATGAAAGAAATCTTGAAAAACTATCCTAACGCGAAATTCAGTATTGAAGGACACACAGATAGTACAGGTTCTGCAAAAATCAATGACAAACTTTCTCAAGAAAGAGCTGAGGCTGTTATGAATGCATTAATCGAAAGAGGAATCAATCCAGAAAACTTATCTGCTAAAGGATATGGTTCATCTAAACCAGTTGCAACTAACAAAACTGCTGCTGGTAGAGCTCAAAACAGAAGAACAGAAGTTGTTCACGTGGGTTCTAAATATGAAGGAAAATTGTAATATACAGTTTTAAATAATTTTAAAAAGCCATTCTTAATTGAATGGCTTTTTTTATTTTTATACTTATGTCAAATAATAGATTCTTAGATAAAATTGCAAAAACAATTTTAGAACTTCATGCCGATAAATTAGCTGATTTAGTAGTGGTTTTGCCAAATAAAAGGGCAAAGGTTTTTTTAATGGAAGCACTTTCCTTGCAGATACAGTCTAATATTTTGGCTCCTAAAATAATCAGTGTAGAAGACTTTGTTCAAGAGGTCGCAACTATTCGGGCAATTGATTCTATCGAATTGTTGTTTGAGTTTTTTCAGGTTTACCTTCAGATAACTCCAATCGAAAGGCAAGAAACTTTTGAGTCTTTTGCGAATTGGGGAAAAATGTTGTTGCAAGACTTTAATGAAATTGATCGCTATTTGCTAAATCCACAGCACATACTTTCGTATTTAAAAGATATTGAAGATATCAAAAGATGGGGAGTTACGGTGGAAAACAAAACCCAATTACTGGAGAATTATATTGATTTTTGGAAATTATTACCACTGTATTATGACCAATTGTATGAACATCTTAAGAGTAATAATGTAGGCTATCAAGGTTTGATTTATAGGGAGGCAGTTGGCAATCTTAAGCAATTTACAGAAAAATTGGGACAAAAATATTTTCTTTTTGCTGGTTTTAATGCTTTAAATGCAGCAGAAGAAAAAATTATCCAGCATTTAATTGGTCTTCAAAAAGCGAGCATTTATTGGGATATAGATCAGGTTTTTTTAAATGATCCGCAACACGATGCGAGTTTGTTTATAAATCGATTCAAATCGAAGTGGAAACAGTATAAAACACATCCTTTTGAATGGATTATGAATGATTTTGCTCAACCTAAAAACATTCAGGTTATTGGAACTCCTAAAACGATTGGACAAGCTAAAATTGTGGGGTCAATTGTAAAGGAACGGATTGCTGAATTTGGAGTAGCGACCTTAAAAAAAACAGCCATAGTATTAGGCGATGAGCATTTACTACTTCCTGTTTTGCATTCGCTACCTAATAGTGTCGAAAAACTCAATATAACGATGGGGTATTCGAGTAAGAATAATCCCGTTCAGATTTTGGTTAATAAGTTTTTTAAGATGCATACCAATGCTATGGCGAGAGATAATGCATCGTATTTGTTTTATTATAAAGATGTTTTGGATGTTTTGAATCATCCGTTAGTTGCACCTTACGCGCAAGCACAAACACTTGTAGATTTCATTAATAAAAACAATTATACCTTTATTACACAGCGTAAAATTACCGAATTATATACGGGGTCTTCAGAAATGTTTATCCTCCTTTTTAAAAAATGGGATGCCGATTGTGTTGCGGTATTACAATCTATTTCGGATTTGCTCTTACAGATTAAAGAAAAATTAAGTAACGATTCTAAAGATGATGTTATACTTAAAACGTTTGTTTATTCTGTTTTTAAAGTGATTAATAAACTAACTACTTATTTTTCCAAGTACCAAGTCATTAATAAAATAGATACACTTTATACTATTTACAAACAGGTTATTGAGTTAGCTGAAGTTTCGTTTGAAGGGGAACCTCTGGATGGTTTGCAAATAATGGGGGTTCTGGAAAGCCGTGTTTTGGATTTTGATACGGTGATTATAACTTCAATGAACGAAGGGAAATTTCCTGCTGGTAAATCGCAAAATTCCTTTATTCCTTATGATGTTAAACGTGAATATGATTTGCCTACTTTTAAGGAAAAAGACGCCATTTATACGTATCATTTTTATCATTTGTTACAACGCGCTTCTAATGTTTATCTTTTGTATAACACCGAAAGCGACGGTATTGATGCTGGTGAAAAAAGCCGATTTATCACCCAATTAGAAGTCGAAAAACAGCCAAATCATGCGTTGAAAACTACTTTTTTATATCCCAATTTGCCCGAGGAAGCTAGTTCTCCCATGGTAATTTCTAAAACATCAAAAGTGATGGAACGTTTGTTTGAAATTGCTAAAAAAGGTTTTTCGCCTTCTTCTTTAACCACTTATATCCGAAATCCAATTCAGTTTTATTTGCAACGAATTTTGCAAATTAAAGAAGTGGATGAAGTGGAAGAAAATATCGCATTAAATACGTTAGGAACCATCATTCACGAATCTTTAAAGGTTTTATTCGAACCATTTATCGGTCAAATATTAACCGAAAAAGCGATTCAACAGTGTTTTTCTTTATTAGAAAAAGAGGTTCTAGAGCAGTTTAAATTGGTTTACAAAGAAGGTGAAATTAATAAAGGCAAAAATTTATTGGCTTTTGAAGTTGCAAAACGAAATATCACCAATTTTTTAAATCTGGAATTAAAGAGTATTCGCGATGGAGAGATGATTAAAATTATAGCGCTTGAGCAAACATACGAAAGAGAATTATTGCACCCCGATTTGCCATTTCCGGTTATTATAAAAGGAAATGTCGACCGCATTGAAGAACGCAATGGGAAGTTGCGAATTGTGGATTATAAAACGGGGAAAGTAGAAAAACGCAACATGGTTTTAAAGTCATGGGAAGGTTTGACAGAGGATATTAAAAACGAAAAAATAATTCAGGTTTTAGCGTATGCTTTTATGTATCAAGAATTGGCGAATGGAATGCCTATTGAGGCCGGAATTATATCGTTTAAAAATTTAAAAGCAGGCTTTTTGCCTTTTGAATTTAAACCTGATAAAGCTAGCGAGTCAATTATTACATCTTTTATAATTGAGGAATATACCCAACAGATCGCGATTTTGTTAAAAGAAATTTTAGATGAAAAAACACCTTTTGAAGAAAAAATATAAATTTAAATTTCGGATAGAAATCCCTGTAAAATAGTAATCAATTCTTCTTGATTTTCAATGCTGCTCATGTGTCCATCGGGAAAAGAAACCAATTGTACGGAGGTGTCTTTAATTTGTTGAACGGTCTCGTCATAATTCAAAACGGGGTCTTTTTTGCCTAAAATCAATAACATTGGGAAAGTTGATTCTTGTAAAATAAATTCCCTGTTTTTACGAATTCGCATTCCTTCTAGCGAAGCAATTACACCTTGAAGAGGTGTTTGTAAGGCTTCTTTTTTTACCTTTTCAATTTCGGCGATCAAACGATTTCGATTGTCTTCGCTGAATAAATTGGAAACCGCCATGCTTACAAAAGCCGAAAGATTTTGTTGTACCGCTTTGATGGCTCTTAAACGATTTGTTTTTCTTTCCGCACTATCTTCTTTTGCGGTTGAATTCAGTAAAATAATACCTTTTGTTTTTTCTGGAAATAATTCCGCAAAAGCCAACACAACATAACCGCCCATCGAATGACCAAGAAGTGCCGCTTTTTCAATTTTTAAATCTTTTAAAACTTGATTGACTGCTCTAGCATTGTCTTCCATTTCGTGTACATAACCCAAACAATCCGACTCACCGTGACCCAATAAATCTATTGTGATTACTCGGTATTCTTCGGATAAAAAAGAAGTGTAATGGTTCCACATTTTTTTGTTTTCCAGAAAGCCGTGAAGTAAAACTATTGCAGTTCCTTTTCCAGTATCGGAATAACAAATCTGTGCTTTTTTAAAGGAAGTAGTTTTCAATGGGAATGAATTTAGCAATTTACAAAATTATCGTTTTTAATTGTGCTTAAAAAATAAAGCTCCTTTTAGTAGAAGCTTTTCATAAATTAAAACCGATTATCGCCATCTAACAAGTCCCCTAAACCACCAAGTAGACTTCCTTCACCTCTACTGTTTCCTCCTGTTTGAGGGGCAGAAGCAATAATTCTGTCGGCTAAACGGCTAAAGGGTAAAGATTGTACGTAAACCGTCCCTGGACCTTTTAAGGTAGCGTAAAATAAGCCTTCGCCACCAAAAACAGAATTCTTAATGCCACCAATAAATTCTATATCATAATCTACATCTTGGGTAAAACCAATAATGCAGCCAGTATCTACTTTTAAGATTTCTCCGTGGCCTAATACTTTTTTAGCCATTGTTCCTCCCGAATGTACAAATGCCATGCCGTCGCCTTCAATTTTTTGCATGATAAAACCTTCACCGCCAAATAAACCGCGACCTAATTTTCTCGAGAATTCTATCCCAACAGAAACCCCTTTGGCAGCGCATAAAAAAGCACTTTTTTGACAGATAAATTTACCCTGAAATTCGGTTAAATCAATAGGTAGAATTTTTCCAGGATAAGGAGATGCAAAAGAAACTTTGCTTTTAGTATAGCCTTGATTTAAAAATGCCGTCATAAATAAGCTTTCGCCAGTAAGAACTCTTTTCCCGGCATTTAAGATTTTACTAAACAAACCGCTTCCGTGTTGCTCTGAGCCATCACCAAAAATAGTTTGCATTTGGATATTGTTTTCCATCATCATGAAACTGCCCGCTTCGGCAATAACAATTTCCTGTGGATCCAATTCAATCTCCACGTATTGCATTTCTTCACCAAAAATCTGATAATCTATTTCGTGTGCTTTCATTTTTAGATACTTTATTCCATTGGTCTTTAAAGATGGATTAAAGTTACGGATTTTGATAAAATTCACAGGTTAAATAGGAGCATTATATTATCAGCAACATGTTATTGGGATTATTTTACGAATTAGAATAATTTTGTTATTTTAAATTAGTCTTAATTATATTGTATTTTATAATTTATTATTTAAATTTGCTACCGATTAATGTAAGTAGAATGAGCTCAATTAGTACTTTGAAAAGTAACGTTTTGTTTGAAACCGATAAAGGATACAGCTATCAATGCGATGTAACCCACAGAATAGTACTTCATATTTTTGGAACACAATCACAATACAAGGTTCAGGATTTTTTATTATTTCAGCGAAAAGTAAACAGTGTTGACGTTCTTAACATGTTATATGACCTTTCTGATAAATCCGATTTACAATTAATCGAAACTACACAACGTAATTTTTCCAGAAACTTAACTATTTGTGAAATTGTGCAACTTCGCGAATTATTAAACGGAACTAAATTTACCTTACAACTACACTCTTTACTCTGTTCGGTTTTAAAACCAGATTTAGTTTAAAAAAGCCCTTTACTTAGATTAAATACAAATTTTCTCCTATTTTGACCACTTTGGTTTGTTTTTTGTAATTTTACATTACAAAACAGGATGGTTATGAAAGATTTATTAAGAGTTAATTCTTCTTTAAAAGAAGGAATTGAAAAAATATTAAACCTGCAAGCTAAAATTGAAAGTGATGCTTCCAATAAATATTTAGCGATGGCAGCTTGGTTAGATCGCAATGGATTTGAAAATACTGCGGATTACATGTACAAGCAAGCCGAAGAAGAAAGAGAGCATTTCTTAAAAGTATTTAAATATATTACGGATATGGGTGGTATTGCGATTACCCCATCAATTCCAGAAGTACAACAAGAATTTGCTTCTTTTAAAGAAATTTTTGAGATTGCTTTAGAAAATGAAATTGCTGTTACAGAGGCTGTAAATAAAGTAATTGCAAAATGTAGAGCAGAAAACGATTATGCTACAGAAGAATTCATGATGTGGTATGTTGTAGAGCAAAGAGAAGAAGAGAAAAATGCACGCAGAGCATTAGAATTATTCGACTTAATTAACGAAAATGAAGCAACAGGTAAATTTGAATTAGATGTTCAAATTTCAAAAATAAGCTAGTAGTATCGCTTTAGTTTTAAATGAGAAAAAGTCCCTTATTGTCAATTAATAAGGGACTTTTTGTGTTTTAGGAATTCATCAAAGTTTCGATTTCGTCTACTTCAACCGGAATGTTTCGCATTAAATTAAAAGGAGCTCCCTTTTCTTGAACCACTACATTATCCTCTAAACGAATACCAAATTTCTCTGCGGGAATATAAATTCCAGGTTCAACTGTAAAAACCATATTGGGTTTCATAGGTTCATGAAGCAAACCATAATCGTGTGTGTCTAATCCCATGTGGTGTGAAGTGCCGTGCATGAAATATTTTTTATAAGCGGGCCATTCTGGGTTTTCGTTTTGCACGTCGGCTTTGTCCAATAAACCTAAACCAAGTAATTCCGAAGTCATAATTTTGCCGACTTCAATGTGGTATTGTTTCCAAAGTGTTCCTGGAGTAAGCATTTTGGTTGCCTCATTTTTAACTCGCAAAACTGCATTGTAAACGGCTTTTTGTCTCTCGGAAAATTTTCCAGAAACTGGAATCGTTCGAGTCATATCGCTGGAATAATTGGCGTATTCGGCTGCTACATCCAATAATATCAAATCGCCAGTTTTACATTGTTGGTTGTTTTCGATATAATGCAAAACATTCGCATTATTTCCAGAAGCAATAATGGGCGTGTAAGCAAAACCTTTAGAGCGGTTGCGGATGAATTCGTGAGCTAATTCGGCCTCAATTTCGTATTCGGTTACATTGGGTTTTACGAATGATAGCAATCGGCGGAAACCTTTTTCGGTAATATCGCAAGCTTGCTGAATCAAATCGATTTCTTCGCTTTCTTTTATCGAGCGTAATTGTTGTAAAATAGGATTACTTTTAGCTACTTGATGTGCCGGGTAAGTCGCTTTCCACCATTTGATGAAACGGTCTTCGCGTGTTTCCGTTTCTACCGAAGCGCGGTAATGTTCATTCGTATTGATGTAAATGGTCTCGGCATAACTCATCAATTCTTTTAAAACTTTATGAAAATCTTGTAGCCAATAAACGGTTCTAACTCCCGAAACCTGAAATGCACGTTCTTTCGTTAGCTTTTCGCCTTCCCAAATAGCAATATGTTCGCTAGTTTCTTTTAAAAACAAGATCTCCTTTTGGTTTTCGTAGGGAGCGTCTGGAAATAATAACAAGATACTCTCTTCCTGATCGACACCACTCAGATAAAAAATATCTCTATGCTGGGAAAAAGGCAACGTACTGTCGGCACTAATGGGGTAAATGTCATTCGAATTAAAAACCGCAATGGCATTGGGTTTCATTTTGGCAGTAAATTTTTGTCTGTTTTTTATAAATAACGAACTATTTATTTGGTGGTATTTCATATTTAATTAGGATTGAGTTTTTAAAGTAAAGTTCAAAATTAATAAAATATGCCATTGTGTAGGTTTGACAATTCTTAAAGTTTTCTAATAAAAAAGCCATTTCGAGTTTAGAAATGGCCTTTTCTTGGTTTTAAAAATGTAATTAATCAATCCATTTATAATAACGCGCCCCAATCAAAACAGGGATTTCTTTCTCAATTCGGTCTAAAACCCATTCGTTTTTTGGAGTTCGAACACTTTGTTTTTGTTCTTTTTTGTGCAGACTTTTATAGGTCTCAAAATCTATGGTTACGCTTTCGGCTAAATTTTCAAAAAGGTTAATATTTTCAAAAGCTGATTTCCATTCCGGTTGAACCGTGCCTTCAAAAACTTTTGATTTTGATCCGCTTCCGTAAGCAAGGAATCCAAATTTTGTTCCTGCAACTTCTTTGTTCGTATCATAAAAATGAGCCAAAGTCGATAGCAATCCCATGAAAATGGAACCCGTATATAAATTTCCAATTAGAGAAGAAGCCAATTCAGCTGGTTGTAATTTCTCGGCAACAAAACTTCTGTAATTATCCGATTTTGCCACTTCTTTGATTTTTACTTGATAATCGGCTGGAGCAATATCATCGCCAATGATTTTTTCGGCACTGTCTAAAGCGTAAATTTCGGATAACATGCGTCGCCCTTGGAAAGAATAAGGCAAATGCATCACGATACTATGCCAAGAGTTGTACAGAGTTTCGGTAGTATTTTTTAGTTTTTTGAATGAAAAGTAAGCATGGAGCGTGCGATCCATATAACATTGATTGGAATATTGGCCGTCAAACACGGGTTGGTCTTTATGGATTTCGATTTCGGCTTCTAAATTATCAAACCAAGCATCATTATTTGAGTTTCCTGTGATTTCTTCTTTAGAAACTGCTCGGTAGGGTTTAAAAAAATCGAAAACACCTTTCGTGCTGGTTGCCCAATGGTCATCAAAAGCAATGATTTTGGGATTTGCGGTAATTAGCATGGCAACTGCTCCTGCGCCCTGCGTATATTCTCCGCCTGAATTCAAATCATATTTGGCAAAATCCGTAGTTACGACGATTGCTTTTTTAGTTGGATTTAATTTGATATAATCGAGGCAATTTTGCATCGCATCAACACCACCAATGCAAGCAAAAGTGAAGTCAACTGCATCACATTCTTCTAAAATACCTTCACCAAATTTCTGCTCCATCAAACTAATTAAGTAAGAAGCTATCGGTTTAGAGCTGTCAACACCGCTTTCGGTACCCACATAAATTCGGCTGATTTCTGTTAAGTTAATTTTATTAGCTATGATGAGCTTGGTTAAAGCATTGGCGCCAAAAACAACCGTATCTTGGTGCACATCGGGAAAGGTCATTTTAAGCAAGCCAAGACCTTTTTCTAATTTTTCGGGTTCAATATTTCGGGCATTTGCCAACGTTTTTATGGGTAAATGTATGTTGGCAACATCAAATGCAATAGCATCAATTCCTGTTTTCATTCTCTTTTTTTTTGAAGCCGGTAAAGGTAAAATTATGTAGTGGATTTTAATTGATGCGGCAGTACTTTTTTTAGGGTTGTTTGGTTTGTAAAAAAAAAGCGTAAAAATGTTTTTTTTAACAAAGAAAGCGTCAATTGAAACAAGCTGTTAAATTGTTAAATAAAAAAAAAGGAACGTTAATTTTTAGATTTTATAAAATTATATCTAGATTTTGTTGAATTTATTACGTAAAAATACGTATACGTAGTTCTTTTTAAAATCATTATAAATAACAACGAAATGGTTGTAGTTGAAACTGAATTGCCTTATTTTTGTGCAATTATATAAAACAAATTATTCTAATTCTTATGGCAAAATCGGCACTTTTAAAGTCATCATTAGCTAAAAAATACTGGATGGCTCTAACGGGGTTATTTTTATGCTTGTTTTTGGCGGGTCACTTAGCTGGAAATTTACAATTAATTTTCAGTGATGCATTACATTTTAACCAATATGCATTGTTTATGACTACCAATCCGGCAGTAAAATTACTTTCTTATTTAACGTACATTTCAATCCTTTTTCATGCGATTGATGGAATTATGTTAACAGTTCAAAACAGAGCAGCTCGCCCTATTGGTTATGCAAAAAATAATGCAGCCGCAAATAGTGCTTGGGCTTCTAGAAACATGGCAGTGTTAGGAACCTTAATTTTGGTGTTTATTGTAACACACATGGTTAATTTTTGGGCAGTAATGCATTTTGACGAAAAAATGCCTTTGCAAACCATAAGTATTGACATGCAAGGTCAAAAACAAGATTTTTATTTGACTACTGATGGAGGTTATATTCCAGTAGGTCAAGTAAACGATAATGGTTTGGTAATCAAAAACAGAACCGAGTTTTTTGATGGTATGGCTAATATCAAAGTAAAAGAAGGATACAAAGATTTACACAAAATTACGGTTGCCTTTTTTCAAGATCCGCAAACGGGATTAATCGCTACTATATTATACGTGTTGGCAATGGCTGTTTTGTCATTTCACTTATTACACGGATTTGCAAGTGCATTTCAAACAATGGGAGTAAACAACCCTACATATTCTCCAATTATTAAAGGATTTGGTAAAGGATTTGCGATAATTGTTCCATTACTTTTCGCAATAATTCCTATTTATATTCATTTCTTTTTAAAAGCATAAATTATGAGTTTAGATTCTAAAATTCCACAAGGCCCAATAGCTGACAAGTGGACCGATTATAAAGACCATATCAACTTAGTAAATCCTGCTAACAAACGTAATTTAGATATTATCGTAGTTGGTACCGGATTAGCAGGTGGTTCTGCTGCAGCAACATTGGCTGAACTAGGTTATAATGTAAAAGCTTTTTGTTTTCAAGATTCTCCACGTCGTGCACACTCTATTGCAGCACAAGGGGGAATTAATGCGGCAAAAAACTACAAAGGAGATGGTGACTCTGTTTACCGTTTGTTTTATGATACTGTAAAAGGAGGAGATTACCGTGCTCGTGAAGCTAACGTGTACCGTTTGGCTGAAGTTTCGGCTAATATTATTGACCAATGTGTGGCGCAAGGAGTACCATTGGCTCGTGAATACGGCGGATTATTAGATAACCGTTCTTTTGGAGGAACTTTGGTTTCTCGTACTTTTTATGCACAAGGACAAACCGGACAACAATTGTTGTTAGGAGCTTATTCGGCAATGAACCGTCAGATTGGACGTGGAAAAATAAAAATGTACAACCGTCACGAAATGCTAGATTTAGTAATTGTGAATGGTAAAGCAAGAGGTATTATCGCTCGTAATTTGATTACAGGTGAAATCGAAAGACATTCTGCTCACGCAGTGGTAATTGGTTCAGGAGGTTACGGAAACGTGTTTTTCTTGTCTACCAATGCGATGGGTTCTAATGCTACTGCAGCTTGGAAAATCCACAAAAAAGGAGCGTTTTTTGCCAATCCTTGTTACACACAAATTCACCCAACCTGTATCCCAGTTTCTGGAGATCATCAGTCGAAATTGACGTTGATGTCGGAATCGTTACGTAATGACGGACGTATTTGGGTACCCGCTAAATTGGAAGATGCGCAAGCTATTCGTGAAGGAAAGAAAAAAGCTATTGACTTAGCCGAAGCGGATAGAGATTATTTCTTAGAAAGAAGATATCCTGCTTTTGGAAACTTAGTGCCTCGTGACGTTGCTTCGCGAGCAGCTAAAGAAAGATGTGATGCTGGTTTTGGCGTAAACAAAACAGGTGAAGCGGTTTATTTGGATTTTGCTGCAGCTATTCAACGTTACGGAAAAGAACAAGCGCACATTAAAGGATTAGATGAAAACGATAGTGCTTTGGTAACCAAATTAGGTACCGATGTAGTGAGAAGTAAATACGGAAACTTATTCCAAATGTACTACAAAATCGTTGATGAGGATCCGTATACTACACCTATGATGATTTATCCTGCAGTGCATTATACAATGGGTGGTACTTGGGTTGATTATAATTTGATGACAACTATTCCAGGATGTTTTTCTATCGGAGAATCAAACTTCTCAGATCACGGAGCCAACCGTTTAGGAGCTTCTGCTTTGATGCAAGGTTTGGCTGACGGATATTTTGTATTACCATATACTATCGGAGATTACTTAGCTCCAGATATTAAAATGGGACCAATACCTACAAATACACCTGAATTTGATGAGGCCGAAAACAATGTTCGCTCGCTTATTGATAAATTCATGAACAACAACGGAAATCATTCTGTTGACCACTTCCACAAAAAATTAGGTAAAATTATGTGGAATAAAGTAGGGATGGCTCGTAATGAAAAAGGATTAACCGAAGCAATGGAAGAAATTGCTGCTTTACGTGAAGAGTTTTATAGAGATGTAAAAGTACCTGGAACTGATAAAGGCTTCAACCAAGAATTAGAAAAAGCAATTCGTGTTGCCGATTTCTTAGAATTGGGTGAGTTGTTCGCTAAAGATGCGTTACACCGTAACGAATCATGTGGAGGACACTTCCGCGAAGAATACCAAACAGAAGAGGGAGAAGCACTGCGTGATGACGAAAACTTTGCCTACGTAGCTGCTTGGGAGTATAAAGGAAAACCGAGCGATGCTGTTTTACACAAAGAGCCTCTTAATTACGAAAACATTAAATTAGTTCAAAGAAGCTATAAATAAGACTTAGTCGAAAGTCGAAAGTTAAAAGTCTTAAAAGTTTAAGAATTTGACTTTATGACTTTGGGCTTTAAGACTTTTAAACTTATAAAAGATGAAACTTACATTAAAAATATGGCGTCAAAAAAACGCCCAAGATAAAGGAGCAATCGTTGATTACCCAATCGACGGAATTGAACCAGACATGTCTTTTCTTGAAATGCTTGATGTGCTTAATGAGCAATTAATCAATAAAGGAGAGGAGCCAGTAGCTTTTGACCACGACTGTCGTGAAGGTATTTGCGGAATGTGTTCTTTATACATTAATGGTGAAGCGCACGGACCAGACAGAGGGGTGACTACTTGCCAGTTGCACATGCGTATGTTTAAAGATGGGGATACGATTTTTATCGAGCCGTTTAGAGCAAAAGCATTCCCAGTAATTAAAGATTTAGTGGTAGACAGAAGCTCTTTCGATCGTATTCAACATGCAGGAGGATTTATTTCGGTAAACACTTCTGGAAATACAATTGATGCGAATACCATTCCGGTAAACAAAGCAGATGCTGATAAATCATTTGATGCCGCTACTTGTATTGGTTGCGGAGCTTGTGTGGCTACTTGTAAAAACTCTTCGGCCATGTTGTTTGTTTCGGCAAAAGTTTCGCAATATGCGTTATTGCCACAAGGACAAGTTGAAGCGGCTGACCGTGTGATGAACATGGTACACCAAATGGATTTAGAAGGTTTTGGTAACTGTACTAATACAGGAGCTTGCGAAATCGAATGTCCAAAAGGAATTTCGCTTGAAAATATTGCACGTATGAACCGGGAATATCTTTCGGCAAGTTTAAAAGGATAGTAGTTTTTCAATATTATACCGAAGCGCATTCATTTAGTTGGATGCGCTTTTTTTATTCATAAAACAATTGATTTTCTTCAATTTCTTTTTTTTCTTTTCCTTCTGCTTGTATAAAACATTTTAAGGTGGTTCCTCCACTTAAATCAAAATAGTTAACCTTGATTTTATGAAATCCTTTGGCTAGGCGAACGGCTCCAAAAGCTTCATGCATCCAATGTATACCGTCATTATCGACAATTAATTCGTCATCTATAAACATAGTGGAACCATCATCCGACAGGGTTGAAAAGGTGTAATTTACTGTTTCGGGTATATAGATATAACCAGTAAATTGCAAACCAATATAACGCTCTAATTTCGTTTTCCATTTTTCAGCATTAATCGGCCCTTTATGAACACCATTTGTTGCGGGTTTTTCCAGCTCTAAATCCAAAGTTTGTGCAATGGTTTTTACTTTGTAATAAGCAAATGAAAGTCCGTTTTGAGTAGCCTTTATAGGTAAGGCCGGTTTTTTTTCTGGATTACGCACTGTTATGGATGTTACTTCACTTTTTTTTCCGCTGCTGCTTATTTGAATAATTTTGATAGAACGGTATTCTTTTTTGGGTATTGTAATGCGTATCGGTTTTTTATATAAAACGGCGGTTTCATCAGGAATATAACCGTCAAAGGTATAATAAATTTGGCCATCGTTAATGGTGGGTTTCAAATTTAAGGTATATTGAGAAGCAATAAGAGCATAGTTTTCAGCTCCAAGTGGCGATGGGACTTTGTAATTGCGATGTTGTTGTTCTGCTTTTTCTAAATGATGCGCAACTCGATATTGCTTAAAATTGGTGCTGTTTTTATTTTCTATATTAGTCCATGCAATTTCGCTTAATGCCAATAACCGAGGGTATAACATATAGTTTAATTTCGATGGATTTGTAACATATTCAGACCATAAGTTCCCTTGTACGCCTTTAATATACTGCAATTGTTTAGGTGTCAATGAGGGTGTTGGAGTTGGATTATAATTGTAAATTTCATCTAAAGTAGTTAAACGCCCTACAGTTAAAGGTTCTTGGGGCGAAAAACCCTGATTGTGATCTAAATATAGGACATCTTCCGGTGTCATGATAACTTCGTGTTTTTGTTTGGCTGCAGTAATTCCTCCCTCTTCGCCTCGCCAAGACATTACCACGGCATTAGGCGCTAAACCTCCTTCTAAAATTTCATCCCAACCTATAATGTTTCGTCCTTTTTGGTTTAAAAAAAGTTCTATTCGTTTGATGAAATAACTTTGCAATTCATGTTCGTTTTTTAATCCCAAATTTGCCATTCGATTTTGGCATTTAGGACATTTTTCCCATCTTGATTTAGGGCATTCGTCTCCTCCAATATGAATGTATTTGCTTGGGAATAATTCGGTAACCTCTGTTAAAACATCTTCTAAAAAAGAAAATGTTTCCTCATTTCCGACACAAAAAACATCTTCAAAAACACCCCAGGATTCAATCACTTTTAATTCGTTTGAGGGGAAACAAGCTAAATGAGGATAAGCGGCTAAAGCAGCAGTAGCGTGACCTGGCATTTCAATTTCAGGAATAATTGTAATGTATCGTTCTTGAGCATAACGAACAATTTCTTTAATTTCTTCTTGCGAATAATAACCACCGTAGGACTGACCATCAAAAAAGCGCGGAAATCGTTCAAATTTATTGCCTACTAATGTTTGCGCTCGTTTTGACCCAATTGCAGTTAATTTGGGGTGTTTTTTTATTTCAATACGCCATCCTTGGTCGTCGGTCAAATGCCAATGAAAGTTGTTCAATTTGTAAAAAGCCATTTGATTGAGGTAATCTTTTATAACATCGGTAGCAAAAAAATGGCGGCACACATCCAAATGCAAACCGCGATAAGCATAGCGAGGCGTATCCTGAATTTCGAGAGTGGGTAAATAAATCGTTTCGTTTTTTATGGGTTTATTGGGAAGTAATTGCAATAAACTTTGAACGGCATAAAAAAGACCTACTTCTTGCCCTTTAATACTTATTTTATGAGTTGTTATTTGAATACTATAGGATTCTATCGTTTTTAATTTTTCAATTTGAAAATCGACTTCTACTTCTGAATTGGAATCATCAAAATTGGAATTGATGGCGTTTTGAAATAAGGCAATACTTTTTTGTTCTTGTTCGCTGCATTTTTTTGGGAGTTTAATTTGAATTTTGCCGCTTATCGCAAGACTATCTCCCAATTCAGTATATTGATTGGGTTGCGGTATTATTTTTTTATTTTGAGAATGGAGACAAACACACAAAATGAAAAGGAAAAAGGAATAGAATGATTTCATAAAAAAGTATTTTTAAGCAGGTTTGCAAATTTTTTGCAAAATCTATTTTTAAGTTGCAATTATGGTTATTTTTGATGAAAATTTTAAAAATGAATTCCAATACAACGGTCAATTTTTCAAAAGAAGCGCGCAAAAATCACATCCTTCGTGAAATAAATTTGCATACTCGTGTTAGTTTTGATACGCTGGCGGCTCAATTGTTGGTTTCGGAAGACACTATTCGTCGCGATATTAACGAACTAGAATACGAATCACTTTTAATCAAAGTAAAAGGCGGAGCGATGACGAAAGCCTACCATCACACCTCTGCCGTTGCACCTTATGCAGATGATGCCAAAAAAACAATTGCACAAAAAGCCATTCAATTGGTAACCGACGGCATGATTTTATTATTAGGTGGCGGAACGACAATTCGCGAATTCATCCGTTTAATTCCAAACGAATTACAATTAACTGTTTTTACAGTTACTCCTTTATCTGCCGTTGAACTTTTAGATAAACCAAATGTAAAAGTCATCATGATCGGTGGCACCGTTTCCAGATACAGTCAAATGTGTGTAAGTGGCGATGTCTACCACCAACTGGCGACAATCAAAGCCGATTTATTGCTTTTAGGCACCAACGCTTTAGATATAGACGGCGGTTTTTCGGACTCGGATTGGGAAACGGTTCAGCTTAAAAAAGCCATGATACAAGCGTCTGATAAAACAGCTATTTTATCCATTTCTGAAAAATTAGACACTACTTTAAAAATGAAAATCGCCAACTTGTCCGAAGTTGATTATGTGATAACAGAAGTATCTCCTTCAAATTCTAAAATTACAAAATACAAAGAGCGAGTTCCAGAAACGAATTTTCTTTAATGCCAATTTTTCATTAAAAAGTCAATCCAATTTTGATGGAAAATGTGTTGTAAATCCCTTTCGCTATAGCCATTACTTTTAAAAATAGTTACCAATTTTTGTAAGTCGGCAATAGTATCCAAATCGTGCGGGCATTGTTCGGTGCCAAAAGCGCCATCCAGATCAGAGCCAATTCCGATATGACGGGCGTTTCCAGCCAACTGGCAAATATGATCTAGGTGTTCAAATACGGTTTGTAAATTGCAATTCATTGCTTCGGGTTTTGAAATGCCGCGTTCCCAATTAGGAACTAACATCCAGGCATCTAATGCACCACCAATTACAGCACCACGTTCAATTAATGCTTTTAGTTGTTCGTCGCTAAACTGTCGGTTGTGATTCACTAAACTTCTGCAATTGTTATGGCTCGCCCAAAGGGCACCATTAAAATGGTCTAAAGCTTGCCAAAAAGCATCGTCACAGAGATGAGTGGCATCTAAAATGATATTTAAACGTTCCATTTCGGAAAGCAAATCGAGTCCGGCTTGCCCCATTTTGCCCGAAGAATCGGTTCCGTTGGCGTAACGACCAGGGCCGTAATGAGCTGGTCCAATTGCGCGAAGCCCGTATTGATAGGCTCTTTCAACATAATCTATCGTAACCAAGGAATCGGCACCTTCTAAACTTAAAATATAACCAATAGGTTTTTGATCATTAAGGTCATCATTGTTCCACAATGCGATATGTTGTTGTAGGGTGTGTTTGTTAGTGATTTGAAAAAGTTCCCCCGCTTCTTCCATGCATTTGTACCATTGTAACTGACCTTGAGTTTGTGCCCAAGCTTGTTCTGGTGAATTCCAACCCGGAATGCTAATATTGGGTTTTACGTATCGCGCAATTTGGGTGGCTACTACAATTCCGACATTTCCTTTTCGAAGCTCTGGAAACGAAACCGTGGCGCGTTCTCTGTCTGGCTTATCAGTCAAGCCTTTTTCGAGTTCCCGCAGTGTTTTTACAGGATTTCGCAAATCGCGATTCCACTCTAGCGCATTCATGCTTAAATCGAGATGGGCATCAAAAATAAACATATTCCAATTTTTTAGATACTAATTTTTTTATTTCTTGCTAAAACGTTCCACTGGGTGTAGCGTTTGTTTTCTGAATTAATTATTTGAAGCGTTTCGTACAAATTTACCGTGGGGCAAATGTGATAGGGTAAACCATAAACCAAATCACCAATTTCCCATGTAGCTGTTCCTTTGTTGGCTACTACTAAATGTTCTTCAGAATGGCCAATGGGAATCAAATCTGGTGCATTCAAAAATCGGATTCGTTGTTCAATTGGGTTTTCGGAGGCAATCGATTTATATCCAATATCAACACAAAATGTAGTGGATGTTGGCTGCGAAATAAGGGTGCCTACCACCAATGCTGCAGGTGAAAATTTTTGTTCCGGCAAATGCAAACTATAATTATCATCCCAAAACACAAAAGTACCGGGACTGCATTCTACTTCGGTTTGCTTGGCATAAAACGGAAAGGTATTCGAACCGCCGGCCACTATTTTGAAACTGCGATCAACTTCAGATTCCAGTTTGCGTATCTTTTTTTGAATACGTGAAAACGATTCTGAAACCTCTTTCAGGCGAGTAGTAATTTCGCTTTTTAAATGACCGTCGTAAATATGAAATCCTTCTAAATGTAAGTTGGGCTTATTTAGTATTTCTTTTGCTACTGCTATATAATCATCTTCAATAGCAATACCCGTTCTATTCATTCCGGTATTCAAGTCGAGGTACACTTTTATAGTAATATTAAACTCAGCTGCTGAAACTTGTATTAAATCGACTGTTTTTAGATTATCAACAAAGCACGAAAATGCAAGGTCGCTGTATTTTAAAATCAATTGAATAAAACGATTCAGTTTTTGACCAACAGGTTGGTAAGCCATCAAGATGTCTTTTACACCGTACATTCCGGCCAATTCCGCTTCAGCTATAGTTGCGCATTTTATTTTTTCAATGCCTTTTACTTTAAATAGAGCTAGTATTTCGCCTGTTTTATGTGTTTTTATATGAGGACGGAATCGTTGTAATTCGCCTTGCATCATGGCAATGGCCAATTGCATGTTTTGCGCCATGCGTTCTTCATACACGGCTAAAAAAGGCGTGTCTACTTCCTTTTCATTTGTTATTTGCCACCAATTGTTCATGTTTTACTGTAATTCAAATAATGCTTCTACCTCTACCGGAATATTATCTGGCAATGAGCCCATTCCTACTGCACTGCGAACGCCTATTCCGTTTTCTTCTCCCCAAATTTTCGCAAACAATTCACTACAACCATTAATTACATACGGATGTTTTAAAAAATCAGCCGTGCAATTTACCATTCCTAATACTTTAATTACTCTTTTAACTTGGTCTAAACTACCAATGTGCGTAACTATCGTAGACAACATGGTGAGTCCTACTTGTTGCGCCGCTAATTTACCTGCTTCTATGTCGAGTTCTTCTCCAATTCGACCAATAATGAGTGATTTATCATTTTGTACAGGACCATGTCCCGAAAGGTACAAGTATTTTCCATCGATTAAAAATGGTTTATAAATACCTAATGGTTGTGGCGCGGGAGGCAAGGAAAGCTGTAAGGCTTCAAAGTTTTTTTGAGCTGAAAAATTCATCTTTTAGTGTATAATTGCGTTTAAAATAAATAGAAATACAATACCGAGTGCCGATACCAAAGATTCCATAACGGTCCATGATTTAAAAGTATCTTTTAAACTGATATTAAAATATTCTTTGAACATCCAAAATCCAGGATCGTTTACATGAGAACACATCAAGCTACCTGCTCCTATGGCCAAAACAAGTAAATTGGGGTCTATGCTATTGAACTGTAGTAACGGAAGTAAAACACTGGCGGTCATTAAACCAGCCGCGGTGGCCGAACCCACACAAATACGTATTATGGCAGCCATTGCCCAAGCTAAAAAATAAGGATGGATGTTGGTTTTTTGTAGCGCAGCCACAATGTTTTGATCGACACCACTGGCAATCATTATTTCTTTTAAACAACCTGCACCTCCTAAAATAAATATAATTAAAGCTACATCTTTTATTGCATCGGCATATTCAGCCATAATTTCTTGTAGCGGTTTCCTACGTCTGATTCCTAATGTATAGGTGCAGAGTAGCAACGAAATTAACATGATTATAGTGGGTTGTGCTAGCGTTTGGCAAATTGTGATTATATTTTTATTTTCTGTGATGAAGGGAATTATAGCCATTATTGTTAAGGCAAAAACAGGAAATAAAGAGGAAAACAGACTCACCGCAAAGCCAGGTATATTTTCATGGTTTTTTTTGCTTTCTATATCAAATTCAGATGGCGTAGTTACGCTTGTGATGTTTTTTAAAAAATTTGAAAAATACAAGCCGGCAATACAAATAGTCGGGATGGCAATAATAAAGCCATAAATTAGCACCAAACCCAAGTCTGCTTGTAGCATTTTGGTTAAAGTCATAGGAGAAGGATGTGGTGGCAAAAAGCCATGGGCAACCGAAAGCGAAGCCAACATCGGAATTCCTACATAGACTTTAGGAAGTTGAAATTGATTGGCAACCGAAAAAATTAATGGAACTAAGAGGACAAATCCTACGCTGTAAAATAGTGGAATTCCGACCAGAAAGCCCGTAATCATCATCCCCAATCGCAAGTATTTTTCTCCTGTATATTGCATTACGGTTTGCGCAATACTTGTAGCTGCACCCGATGTCACCGTAATTTTTCCGATACAACTCCCAAATACGATAATTAAGGTTATCGCCCCCAACATTTCACCCAATCCTTTTTCTACTAACGGGGCTATGGTATTTAGGGGTAAACCGAAAAGAATTCCTGCTACAATCGAAGTGAAAACAAAAGCTAAAAAGGGGTTGATTTTAAACCATGAAATTTGTACAATTAAAAAAAGAATGCCAAGTGTTAAAAGTAATAAATTCATGTTTTATCTATAGTGGTTATGTAAGGTTGGGATGTTTAGCACATTTCAAATATAGTGTTTTTTTTAATAGTTGCATTTTTTTTGCAAAAAATTGCATAAATTTTGCATATAACATGTTTTTAACAGAACCATTTTAAATGTATCTTTAAGTTAAATAATTGATGTTATGAAAGTCGCTTTATTGCAATCCTCACTTATTTGGGAAAATCCAACTGCTAATCGGAATCTCTTTGAACAGAAAATCAAGACGTTAATCTCGGAAGTGAATCTGGTGGTTTTGCCCGAAATGTTTACCACAGGTTTTACAATGAATGCCAAAAAGATGGCCGAAAAAATGAATGGTGAAACGGTTTTGTGGATGCAAAAAATAGCAGTACAAAAAAAAATAGCCATTACGGGAAGCCTCATTATCGAAGAAAACGATAACTTCTACAATCGTTTGCTGTTTGTTTTTCCAAATGGCGAATGGCAGTATTACGACAAACGACATTTGTTTACGTTAGCCCACGAAAATGAGCATTATACCAAGGGAAATTCACGTTTGCTGGTTTCCTACTTGGGTTTTAAAATTTGTCCTTTAATATGTTACGATTTACGTTTTCCAGTTTTTTCTCGCAACAACGAAGATTTTGATGTATTGCTGTATGTGGCCAATTGGCCTACCGTACGAATAAAAGCTTGGGATGTTTTGTTGCAAGCACGCGCCATAGAAAATGTTTGTTATGCCGTTGGCGTAAACCGGGTGGGTTTGGATGGTCACGGTTACGAACATACAGGACATTCACAAGTGCACGATTGCCTCGGAGAGCCAGTTTTAGTTCCACAAGAAGCAGAGGGTGTTTTTATAGTTGACTTGGATAAAAAAGTGTTGGAGGATACCCGAAAAAATAAGGCCTTTTTGAAAGACCAAGATGATTTTTCGTTGCGACTTTAAAAGATACTACTGTTTCGCTTGCGTTTTTTCTCCTTTTCTTTTTCGTTCTCTTTTTTCTTTTTAGGCTTAATGACCGGTTCTGGCGTGTACGGAATACTCATGTCAAAATCCTGTTGAACATCCCAATTGGCCCGAACATCAATTTCTTTCGAAAAATGCAGGACTTCTTCTGAATAGCGTTTTTCAAGAAAATTACCGGCATCGTATTGGCCGTTTTTATTGTCGTCGTAAATCGCGCGCAAACTAAGCATTTCGGGATTTAAAAGATTGAATTCAATTTTAGTTTCGCCTTCTGTATAGGCGCTCGCAACCACCACATCTCCTTTTTTATTGGTTAACTCAATGAGAATTGGAAAACGTTTGGCATTTTTTAAATCGAGTCGTAAATTGCCGTATTCTTCAATTTCTTTGGTGCTGAGTTGATAGCTTAAAGTGTCGTTGCTTTGCTCATAAAAATCGGTTAAAGCGCCGGGCAAAAAGGTGATTTGGTATTTCTCTGATGGTTTTTTTTCAAAATCCAAATACATTTTTTGAAGAAAAACATCATAATCAGTAGTGTACGGAACCGCTACCGAATCTTTATTAATAAGGTGAATTAAATTGGCATCAAAAGTGGTTAAAGGCGTAGCGCTTTCAAGTGTAAATCGTTCTCTAAAATGGATGGAACCGTTTTGTACCGCTCGAATATCCAACGAATCTTTTTTCTGATTTTTTATTTTAAACGAAAATTGCTTTTGGTATTGGTGGTGGTTTACTTCCATTTGCAACGAATCGGCTTTGATCGAAGGATACCAAATTTGCAACGAATCTTTGTTGGGGTATTGAGTGATAATGGTTTGTACAATACTATCGTTCTTTTTTAATACAATTTTAGGTAAATCGTCTTTAAAATTTTGTTTTCCATCGTAGCCCATCAAAAGCCGATTGCCTGAAGCTTGAGTAGGTTTGTAGGCTTTTAAAGGCAATTTTTCGGTAAACAATTCCAATTCGTAAAGGGTATCGGTCGGAATGGTAATGGGTTGTTTGATAAACCCGATTTTATCTTCTTTGGGGTTGAATTTATTATTGTTATTCGCATCCTTCAAAGCAATCAAAAGGTATTTTCCCGCTTTTAAATTTTCCAATTGAAAGGTTTCCAAACTATCTAAAGTATTGGTAATGTAACGCGGATTTTCTTTGTAAATAATCGAATCGGTATAATTTTCGTTGATTTCGTACAACATCACCGAAACAAAATGATCGACTTCTTTGCTATAAGAATCTTTAATACGACCAGCAAGTTTTAACGAATCAATATAATCACCCGTCGAAAAAACATATTTAAATTGGTTCAGAGCATTTCCTTCGTTGTTATCGGCTACACTTTGCCCAAAATTAAGACTATAAGTCGTGTTGGGTTGTAAAGTATCTAAAATTTTAATATCGATAAATTTACTAGCAAACGACGGACTGATGATGGGCTCGTTTTTCATAGGTGGCGAAATAACAAGCTGTTTGTTAATGTTTTTTAATTTGATATATTCATCAAAGTTCAATCTGATTTTTTTTTCAGAAAACTGCGTGCTGAAATTTTTAGGATAACTCGACTTTAAAACCGGCGCTAAAGTGTCTTTTAATCCGCCCGTGATAGAGCCTCTTTTGGCACAACTGTGTAGGGCAAATGCTAAAATGATAACTAGGATTTTGGCCGTCTTTTGCAACATATAGTTTAGGTCTAAAGTGATGCCACAAAATAACGATTATATTTACTGTAATCGAAATTTTTTAGCGAATTATTAAGTAAATCAAAACGGTAATATGCCAAAACTTCTAGTCTTTATGCCTATTTAAACCATTGATATTTCTTACTTTTGAGTAAAATTGAATTTTTATTGAAAAAGTTTTTTTGGATAACGGCGCTTCTTTTTTGTCTAACTTCCTGCAGTGATACTAACAAGCCGCAGGTGGCTTTTTATTATTGGAAAACGTCTTTTTATTTGTCGCAAACCGAGAAGCAAATTTTGAAAGCAAATGAGGTACAAAAAATCTACATTCGTTATTTTGATGTCGATTTGCATCCCATTACTGAAGAAGCGTACCCACGAACGCCAATTTATTTTGTACAAAAACCAACGGTTAAAACAATTGTGCCTGTAGTGTATTTGAAAAATAAAGTCCTCTTGTCTGCCAAAGTTAGCGTTCCCGATTTGGTCGAAAAAGTCCTCAAGATGATTCAAGAAATGAATACTGCCAACCAGCTTTCGTGCGAGGAAATTCAGATTGATTGCGATTGGACGATACAGTCTCGGGATAAATTCATGGCTTTTATCGAGGCCATTAAGCAAAAATCAAAGAAAAAAATTTCGGGCACTATTCGTTTGCACCAAATTAAATACGCCGAACAAACCAAAGTACCGCCTGTAAATTCGGCCGTGTTAATGTATTACAATATGGGTACGATTGCGGTTCAGTCGCTAAACTCTATTTACGACCGCAGTATAGCACAAAAATACCTGAAAAGTGTGGCCAATTACCCGTTACCTCTTAAAGTGGCTTTGCCCATTTACGCTTGGGGAATTCACATTCGAGAGAATAGAATTTTGGGTTTACGCAGCAAATTGACTATCGAAGATTTGCAATTGGATCACCATTTTAGCATGATTTCGGATACGCAATTTGAAGTGAACGAGTCCAATTTTAGAACGGGTGTTTTTTATCGAAAAGGCGATGTGGTCAAAATAGAAGCCATCACCACTCGGGATTTAAAAGAAATGGCCGATGATTTATCGGACAACCTGAGCGATACGCCCGAAGAAATCATATTTTACGATTTAGACGAAGCCAATTTTAAAAATTATGAAACAACGGTTTACAAAGAAATTAGCAATCGTTTTTAGTGTGGCATTGGTGTCGGTTTACGGCATCATGTATGCATGTGCGGGTGGCGATTGGGATTTTGATTTTAAATGGTCAACGAATTTTGCCCCCGAAACTTTTGCCGATGCTTCTTATGCGCCTCTTTTTTTGTCGGGTGATTTCTTTTACGAAATTGGCTTCGACCGGGATCACAATTCCCGTTTTAACGAACAAAACATTCGCGATTGGCAAACGTATTTAAAAGAGAAAATGACCGAAAAGGAAATTCGTTTTTTCTTAACCGATACCAGCAGGCAACATGTAGCGGGTTTGGATTTGTATTTCAAAACCAAAAAACAAAATGCCTTTTCGCAACTTTGGTATTCTCGAATCGATTTAAAAGATAAAAAAACAAAATCGTTTATCTTTTTTTTGAATTTGGCGCAACAACTCGAAACGGTTTCGGTTTCGGAAGAAAGATGGAGCTACGAACCCGTTCCTAAAAAAACCTTTTCGGATGCAGCAGTGGTTAAAACCATCGAAAAAGAATACCAAACCACCAAAGATCCTTTTTTAAAAAACAGGTATTGGTTTCAGACCGTTAAAGCCTATTTTTATAGCAATCAGGAACAAAATACGTTTGCCTTTTTTAATGCAACCAAAAGTGACGTTCCTAAAAACACTTTGTATTATCGAGCAGTAGGTTATATCGCAAGTTTGCATTATAAAGCCAAAAACTATGCAACCGCTAATTATTTATACGGACTCATTTTTGATAAATGTCCCGAAATGCGCGTGGTGGCTGCTACGAGTTTTCATCCGCAGGAAAACACCGATTGGAATCAGTCGTTGCAAATGACAAAATCGGCTGAAGAAAAAGCAGGACTTTGGGCTTTGCGTGGTTATTATGGCGATGAGCAAAATGCGATTGAAGAAATTATAAAAATACAGCCTTCGAGTCCGCATTTGAATTATTTGTTAACCCGTTTAATCAACAACCAAGAGCAAAAGATAGCGCTCACTTTTAAAGAAAAATCACTAGCGGAAAATAAAAAAAAGCAAATAGCCGAAGTCAACCAATCAACATTGAATTTGGTATCAAAAATAGCCAATTTACCCAATACCGATAACCCTTTTATGTGGCAATTGGCCAAAGGATATTTGCAAACATTAAGCGGTAAATATGGCCAAGCCGATGCGTGTTTTGATAAAGCAACCACACAGCTTCCGCCCACAACTTTGGCCAAGCAACAATTGCGTTTGCTCCGTTTTATAAACAATCTCAGTAAAATAGAGTCTATTACGGCCACAAATCAAAAAACAATCTTGGCTGATTTGCATTGGTTATACGAGGAATTGCCCAAAACCGCCGCTGACAAGTTTAGATACAACCACGCCGCGGATTGGAGTAAAAAATATTTGGCGACTTTGTTTAAAGATCAAAATAATGCGGTAATGGCCGAATTATTTTCGTTTTCAGAATACGAAATTTGGGGTAGGGGAAATGCTTTTTATGACAATCCGAAAAACCTGTTGGATATGAAAGCTTTTCTGCTGATGAAAAACAAAACGGAATTGGAGCAAATAGCAGCAGAGATTTATCCATTGAAAGTGACCGATATTTCAAATTTTCAAGCAGTACAAGCCACTTTTCAGAACAAAATTCCCGAAGCCATTGCGTTTATGAAGGAAAATGATAGTATAGGGAAAAAGGTTTTTTATGGAAATCCATTTAACGGAACGATCAAAGATTGCCACGATTGCGACCATTTAGCCTATCAAAAACGAAAATATACTGAATTGAATTTTCTGGAAACCATTCAGTTGATGCAAACCAAATTGGAACAAAAAGAGGAGGTGTACAACAACGCACTTTTGTTAGGAAATGCTTTTTACAACATCAGTCATTTTGGGAACGGGCGTACTTTTTATGAAATTTCCATAGTCGGGTATGGATCGAGTCCGACCTATTTTAGAGCGCCCATGATGCAAATGATTGTAGATAATTCGTTGTCTCAAAAATATTACCAACAAGCACTCGCAGCGGCACAAACACCCGAACAAAAAGCGAAATGTGTTTATTTGTTGGCCAAATGCGAGCGAAATGCATTTTATAACAATCGATATTATTTCCAACAAAAGGATTATTGGGATTTTTACAGTGATAAAACTAATTTTTTGGCGTGGAATGGATTCAAACAATTGCAACAACACTATCGCGACACCAAATATTACCAAGAAGTTATACGAGAATGCGGTTTTTTTAGTACCTATGTCAAGCAATTATAAAATAACGTTATCTAAAAATGAACACAATAGAACACATCGGGATTGCAGTAAAAGACATGGCGACTTCCAATACGCTTTTTGAAAAATTGCTGGGAGTAGAGCCTTATAAAACAGAAACGGTAAGTAGCGAAGGCGTTTTGACTTCTTTTTTCCAAGTAGGAACACAAAAAATAGAACTATTGGCAGCTACCCATCCCGAGAGTCCAATTGCTCGTTTTTTAGAAAAAAAAGGGGAAGGAATTCATCATATAGCTTTTGCGGTTAACGACATAGAGGCCGAAGTAGCACGATTGAAAACAGAAGGATTTGAGGTAATCAATGATCTTCCCAAATTGGGAGCCGACAACAAGCGGATTGTTTTTTTGCATCCCAAAACCACAAACGGCGTTTTAATTGAGTTGTGTCAAGATATCGCGTAAAATCATCTTTTTGAAAATGAATAGCTTATAAAATTCTATTTCTGCTGAAAAAGGAAAGTGGCAATCAATAGTCATTTTATTTGCACCACATAAAAAATAGTAGTAATATTGCAGTCTCAAAACGGGTCCTATAGCTCAGTTGGTTAGAGCACCTGACTCATAATCAGGTGGTCCTTGGTTCGAGCCCAAGTGGGACCACAGATTAAGAGTCCAAACTATCGATAAGATTGTTTGGGCTCTTTTTTTATGCCCTAAAGTCAGGGATGTAGGATGGTTCCTCTATTCTCAATTCAACTAAAAAAAATACAAAAAGCCAAAAAAAGGCATTCTTTTAGGTGTTCCAATAATTAAAATAGGTACCCCACTTTTAAATTATTACTATAATGAAAATCAATAAAATATCAATTTTGTTTTTATTGGATAAGGTAAAAACAAACAAACAGGGCAAATGTCCTGTAAAATGCAGAATCACATTCAGTGGTAAAAGAAAACCCTTTTCAACTGGATTGTTTATAAAACCTGAAAATTGGTTTAGTGAAGAGCAATTAGCGAAGCCCTCCAATGAAGAAAATGATTATATAAATACCCAAATGAGCCTGATTAAAAATAAAATTAATCAGGCTTTTTTATTTCTACAAGTTCAACAAAATACCTTTAATGTTGAAGATATTTATTTACAGTATAAGGGAGAAAAAGGAAAATCGAGCAAAACTATTTTGGAACTGTTTCAAGAGCATAATGATAAAGTAGAGAAGTTAGTAGGTAAAGATTATGTTATAGGCACACTATGGAAATTCAGGCAAGCGAAAGAACTGTTGAAATCCTTTTTGAAATATCAGTTTAAAAAGAAAGACTTTGAATTTGCAGATCTTTGTCTGAAATTTCTTCTTGATTATGAGTTCTTTCTTAAAACTGAAAAAAATCTCAGTCAAGCTACTATAAATAAAACAATTCAAAGATTTAGGAGAATTGTTAAAATTGCCATCTCAGAAGGTTTTTTAGAAAAAGACCCATTTTTAATGTATAAGGTAAAAAGAGTAAAAAAAGAAGTAGTTTATGTCACGCCTGAAGAGCTTTTTAAATTAGAGAATTTCAAATTTTCACAGCTAAGATTAAAACAAGTAAAGGATATGTTTGTTTTTTGCTGTTATACAGGCTTAGCATATAATGAAATGCGAAAATTAGAACAACAACACATTGTTATTGGTTTCGATGGTAATAAGTGGATTAAAATGAGAAGAGATAAAACCCAGAAATTAATTAGTGTTCCTTTACTTCAGCAAAGTAACAATTTGATAAAGGAATATTTTGATAGTAGTTTAAGGTTTGTATTTCCTGTCATAAGTAATCAGAAGTTTAATTCCTATCTAAAGGAAATTGCTGAAATTATTGGTATTGAAAAAAACCTAACTCATCACATCGCACGAAAGACTTTTGCTACTACAGTTTTACTATACAATGATGTGCCTATGGAAATTGTATCTGAATTGCTAGGTCATTCAAAAATGAGTATTACTCAAGAACATTATGGTAAAATAGTTCAAAAGAAAATAAGTGAACACATGAAGATTTTATCAAGAAAGCTTGATAATTTGAATTAGTTAATTTGCAAGGTTTGCAGTTTTTGCAGACCTTGCTACTAATTATGGTTTAGTAAATTTTTAGTTATGGCTTTATACAAATGGAAAAAATTTGGTGCTAGTAATAATGAAGCAGAGTTATATAATTCTGCTGATATGGTAACTTACGAGTTGAGTTTTGAAAACTTTTCAGATGAAGTTAAATCTCTAACGAAGTCTTTTTCTTTAAATTATAAAAATGCAGAAATCCCCAAATTTAATAATAGATTATTAATAGACTTAATGGCTAGACATGATTTAAGTGTGACAATCGAAGAGTTTGTTACGATTGGGTGTGCTCTGCAATACCAATGGATGATGAATTCAAAACTATATGAAAAAGATGATGAATTATTGAATGACTTTGATAAACTAAAAAAAGGTTATAAATCTCTTTTTGATATTTTGGAGAAGTTTCTTTTTGCCGATAATCAAATAGATTTACATTCCATTTCCTTCAAATTCAATTCAAGCGGTACTACTAAGGTTAATAACTTTTTTGTTTTGAAAGAACTATACGATGCCATGTGCTTAGGATATGGTATAAATAAAGATAATTTTCATAAAAGAAAGGGTGAAATACTATCGTCAACTAATCAGGTTATATTATCTAAACTAGGTGAAAAGACTAAATATGATTATGCTCAGGTGCTATATCATGCCTTAAGGGATGAATTCTCTAAGGATGCCGATGCATTAAAGTTTATTGGTGCATTTTTTCACATCTTCCAAGTGCCAACCAACAATAGTCACACTCGTGATTTATTATATAAAGATATTACCGAAACTCTAGAAATAATAGATATCAAAAATTTCAGACATTACATTGTTGGTAGAAAAAGTTTATACCATTAATAGCATTGAAAAAAAAATGTTCTTTTTTTTGATTTATTCTGTTCCAAATTTCCCTCTCTATCTAAAGTAATTTTGTAGTCGAAAAATAGGAAAGCCCTATTTTAAACTTTAAATAAAAATTATTTATGATTGAAAAAATCAAAAAATTAGAAGTTGTTGTAAATTCTTCTTTAGATGGCAATTTATATGTTAATGAAAATATATATGAAAAACTGCCACCCTTACTAAAGGGCTTGGTAGATTGTTTTGAAGGAAGGGAAAAAGATGTTATTCTATTATCTTCTGTTGGAGTACTAAGTGCTTGTTTGCCAAATGTTATTGGGGTTTATAATAAAAGAACAGTATGTGCTAATTTATATACTTTTATTATTGCTCCACCTGCCTCAGGTAAGGGGGTAATGAATTGGTCTCAAAAATTAATAGAACCAATTCACGAAGCAGTGGTGGCAGCAAGCAAGCTTAAAATTGCAGAAACCAGAAGCCAGAATAGAGGGACAAATTTTGATTTGCCTAAATTAGAATTAAAAGTTATTCCTGGGAATACTAGTTCATCAAAAATTCATAGTCATTTACAAAATTCATCAGAGAGTTCATTGATTTTTGAAAGTGAGGCTGATTCTCTTTCGAAGATGCTAAAGAATGAGTATGGTGATTTTTCAGATTTGTTAAGAAAAGCATTTCACCACGAAACAGTTTCAATAAGCAGACAATTAGATGATAGGTATGATAGTATAAAAAATCCAAAATTATCTATTGTGCTTTCTGGAACTCCAGATCAAGTTCAGCCTCTTGTAAATTCTAAAGGCAATGGGTTATTTAGTAGGTTCTTATATTACAATTTTAATGATTATCAGGGTTGGCAAGACGTTTCTCCAAAAGCTCAAGCAATTAATTATGATGATTTATTTGATGATGCAGGAAGAGTTGTAAAATTGATATATGACAAACTTAAAGGATTAGAGAGAGTTGATGTTAAATTAACTGAATTACAATGGGATTCTTTTCAAGAAAGAATGTCAAGGGCTGATCAAATTATTAGAGATACTAGAAAAATTGATTTTACATCAGTTGTAAGAAGAATGGGCTTGATTGGTTTTAGAATAATTATGATATTAACCATTTTAAGGAAGTACGAACAAATTGATGAGACTACTGCTGAAGTTTATGCTGATGACTTGGATGTTGAGCTTACTATTGAGTTAGTAAAAATTCTTTTTGACCATTCTTTGAAGGTATTTGATATGTTTAATAGTAAAACAATTAGTTTAACTATGGCTGAGAGAGGTTTACTGTTAAGACTTCCCGAAAATTTTAGAAGAGCTGCTGGATTAAAAATAGCATTAAACTTTGGTTTTGCTACAAGAACTTTTGATGATTTATTAAAAAAATGGGAAAGTAAAAAAGTCATTTGTAAAGTTTCTCAAGGAAATTATAGAAAGATTGTATTAAATTAAAAGTTAAGTAATGCAATAGTTGCAAAAGCAGCAAAGTTTGCAAAATAAAAAGCAGACATCTAGAAATAGGTGTCTGCTTTTTTTGTTTTAAATATTTAAGTAAAAAATCATTCATCCTATTATTAACAATTTTAAATATTATTATTTATGCAATTAAGACAATCAGAAAGGAAGAAAGCTAAAATAAAACTAGCTCTTCAAGGGAGTGCAGGAAGTGGTAAAACTTATTCAAGTTTACTATTAGCACAAGGTTTAACAAATGGCAATTTCTCTAAAATAGCTATTATTGACACTGAAAATGGTAGTGCAGATTTATATGCGCATTTAGGTCAGTACAATGTACTAACATTAACACCTCCATTTACACCTGAAAATTACATCAAGGCAATTGATGTATGTGAAAAGGCGGGAATGGAAGTAATTATTATAGATTCTATCTCACAATCTTGGGAAGAGTTGTTAGACTATCATAGCTCTTTGGCAGGAAATTCATTCTCCAATTGGGCAAAAGTAACTCCTAGACAAAATGCATTCATAGACAAGATTTTACAAGCAGATGCACATGTTATAGCAACAATGCGGACTAAACAAGATTATGTACTTAACCAAAAAGATGGGAAATATATCCCTGAGAAAGTAGGTTTAAAAGCCATTCAAAGAAATGATTTGGACTATGAATTTACAATAGTATTTGATGTAGATATTAAACATTTTGCTGTTTCTAGCAAGGACAGAACAGGTCTGTTTATGGGTAAACCAGAGTTTATCATCAATTCTCACACAGGAAAAAAGATTCTGGAATGGTGTAACAGTGGAACTAACTTACAAGATGCACGACAAAAAATAAAAGCATCCTTAACTATAGCTGAACTTACAAAGTTATATAGTCAGTATAGTGAATGGAGAGAATTACTTGAGTATGATTTTAAGACTCAGAAAGATACTATAAATGCAAAAGAATTAATATTAAACCCTAAAACATTTAGCAACAATGGAGCTACAATTAACTGAATCCCCAGAAAGAGCATTCCAGTTAAAACCTGTTATGCCTACTAGCCCAAATTATATTGAGCTAGCTAGTAGTTTGAATGAATTTAAAGCACCTAGTTTTATTTCCAAACCTTTTATTGAGGCTAACACATCAGAAATTGGTTTAGAAGTCTTAAAAAGTGATTGTGTTATTCCTGTCTTTTCTAAAGATAATGAAAGAACAATTGCCCATCAGGAGTTTATAAACTTAGCTCAGGATTGTGCTAGTAAAGCATTCCCTAATCATATTTTTGATGAACCAGAGATACGTGTGTCACATCAAATAAAGGGTAGAACTCCTGATGCAATACATAAACAAGCAAGGGATTTACTAGATCACGAAAGAACTCAATATTTTGAAAGGATGGCTTTCATCATTAGGATTCCAAGTATTATTGAAACTATCAATGGAAATGAAATTGCTCTCACTATTGGTGGAGTAAGGAGTTACAATTTAGAGAATTTATACAATAAAAAATCCTTTGAAAAATTTAAATTTTTCATTGGGTTTCAAGTAAAAGTGTGTTGTAA
This sequence comes from Flavobacterium agrisoli, assembly GCF_016522065.1. GTDB lineage: Bacteria > Bacteroidota > Bacteroidia > Flavobacteriales > Flavobacteriaceae > Flavobacterium > Flavobacterium agrisoli. The sequence continues at coordinate 721,028 of NZ_JAEHFV010000002.1, forward strand.
TCTTTGTGTAAGTGCAGATGGGTTTGTAGAGGAAATGCGGGTAAGTTCGTACCATGAGCTTGAGAGTAAAATTATGGAGGTCCTCTACAATTTTAATACTGAAAGGCAATTAGTACAAATGCAGCAATTCTCTAAGCTATCTCTCTCTGAACATCAATTTGCTCAGTTATTGGGAAGAGCTAGGCTATACCAACATTTACCTAAAAAGGATAAGTTGAGCATTCCTAATTTAAGCTTCAATGATGGACAGCTTAACACCATAGCAAAAGATTACTATGAAGATGAAAGCTTTTGTAGAAATGAGCAAGGAGATATAAACCTTTGGAATGTTTACAACCTCTTTACTCAAGCCAATAAGAGCAGTTATATTGACACATTTCTGGATAGAAATGTAAATGCCTTTGATTTTACAAAAGGTGTTTCAAAAGCACTAATTGGTAGTGGAGACTACCATTGGTTTTTGAGTTGAGAATATCTCCTCACTTAATTGTGGGGAGATTTTTACTCCAAAAAATTGAACAATATCTATTTTCTTCTTTTTCTCCAAATGAAGGTAAAACATTTTGTATTTTTTTTGATTTATTCATATGTAAAATAGCAATAAGCTTTTCATCACTGAACGAAGAGTTTTCAAATGATCGTTCCCTCATATTCTCTAAGTAAATAAGTACTCTAATATACTTGGTTGATAATTGCTTTTCTTTTGAAAAAAAAATTGTTTTTGTGTTTTTAAAATTTGTAGCCTCTTTTAATAGTAGTTTAGTATTGTTCCTGATAAAACTTTTTATATCTCCTATTGCATTTTTATTTAAGACTAAGCAATGTTTTTCAATAACATTATAAAAACTTTTACTATGAAACTTTATATACCTACTTTCAATTAATTTTCCATAATTTAAATGATTACTAAACAAGTTTTTGTACGACTTTAAATGGTCTAATTTCTTTCCGAATTTTTTTTGATCAAAAAAATAAGTACCATCTGTTATAATATCTTGAACTCCATCATTTATATAAGCCCTGAGCTTGTTCATGTCAAAACTTTGCCAACAAGGCATTTTAAATTTCGTTTTTATTTGAATAAATAAAGTATCATAAGCATTTGGCATAAGATGTTCCAAATAAATAGCAGTCTGATAGGCAGATAAATTCATGAAATCTCTACTGTTTAATATAGTTGAAACGTACAAATTACATTGTTTTTTGTGGTTAACAGTTGTGTCATAGTTGTATAAAATTTTCCAAGCATAGTGTTCTGCTTTGGTTTTTAATTCATTAATTTTAATTGAATTGGGAATTAATATATTTTTTTCTTCAAAAACGAATAAATTTATTAAGTAAAATTTTCTATAGGCGTATGCTATACCATTTACTATATCTATAAGTTCATCAAATTTTTTAATAAACTCTTTAATGGTAAGTGAAATTTCTTTCTTTTTATCTCTAAATATCATTGATTTTCCATTAAATAACACACTTCCATGAGCAATTGCATTTCTTATAGTATGATTATATGCATTTGATAAAAAGTCAAACTCTTTTGTTGTAACTAGTGTTTCTACGCAATTAAAAATATCCAATTTTTCTACTCCTTTATTGTTTTTTTTTCTTAAATAATATGCTATGGGTTTAATTAATCCCATTAATATTAAGTCATTTATTTTTAAGTATTCATACAGATACAGATTACTAATTTCGTATATAGCTTCAACCTCTTGATGTGAAATGTTTTTTTCATGAATATCCTTATTATTAATTTCATCTAATGCTTTTAGAGCCTGATCTAAATCATAAAAATTAAAAGCAATAGATTCAATTAGAGTTTTTCTATTGCTGGAGTGCTTAATTGTTGAGTCTAAAAAATTTGAAAATAAACTAGATGTAAATTTATCATAAAATTTATTTGGAGAGGATAGGTGATAATGTACGAGAGAAAAAAAGTTTTCATGCTTACATAAACTAGTCTCAGGTATATTCGAGAGAATTATTTTTGAATATTCACTATGCGATTTTTCATTGAAAAGATTTCTTAAAGGTACAGCCATAAAGTAAAAATATATAAAAAAAATAATTTTAAAAAAAATGCTTGGACAACTGACTCTAGAAGATGGCTGTGCCTTTTTTTATTTTTAAAGAGTCCCCGCCAAACTTTATAGCAATTTACTTTTTTTTGAGTCTAGATAAATTCTTAAAACAGTTTGTTTTTATTTCTGTAGAATTTTTTGAGTATTGTTTTGTCAGTACTTTATTGATATAAACATTTAAAGGTGTTTTTTACTAATCGAGTATTTTTTTACTCATTCTATAAAATTTTTAGAATGTTTTTTTATTCTCTATTTATTTCTATTTCTCCACAACACTAAACACCCCCACTTATTTTGGACAGGAGAAAAAATCTTCTGGCTAGAATAAAAACATCAAAAAACATCTATCTAAGAATTCAAGTTGAAAGCTGTAATTTTTTGTAGATGTTTTACTGCTTTTATTTTAGCTATTGTTCAACTCAAATTCAAAAATTATGGTACGTATTATTAACTATGTAAAAAGACAAACAGAGGAAGGAAAAGAATTCTGTGTTTTAGAAATTCAAAGCGGTGTAGAAATGGTTTTAAGCAGTAAAACAAATCAATTCTACGCGACAGCTAAAAAAGCAAATATTACTTCAACATTTGACGAAGTAACGTGCAAAGCTCTTATTGGTACTGAAATGCCTGGTACTATAGAAAAAATTGCTTGCCAACCTTTTGAGTACACTATTAAAGAAACTGGGGAAGTAATTACTTTAAATCACAGGTATCGCTATGAACCAGAATTAACCCAATCTTTAAAAGAAGATCAAGCAATTCAAAACTTATTAGGTAATGAAAATTCATTTTCTAAAAATGGTCAGCAAAACGAATCATTCGTAATGTAAACTATCAATCCGTCCACTTTTCGTATTATCCTTTATATAGGTGTACAAAATAAGGACGGATTTTTTTAAATTTTAAATTATGGAAGTAGCAGAAATAAAAGTTTCTTATTCAAATACCAATTTTGAAAAGATAAAAGTAACTAATAGCCAAATGTTGTTTGAGCTAGCAAAAACAAATTGGAATCATGATCTTATTGAATTTCAAGAAGAAGTAAAATTGGTTCTATTAAATAGAGCTAATTTAGTTCTAGGCATCCACAACTTATCAAAAGGAGGCATTTCAGGAGCTATTGTAGATATTAGAATTATTCTAGCTATAGCATTAAAGTGTAATGCTTCATCTCTAGTATTGATTCACAACCACCCTAGTGGCAACTTAAATGCAAGTCAATCTGATATAGCAATCACAAAAAAACTTAAGGAAGCTTGCATTTTATTAGATCTAGTGCTTCTAGATCATCTAATTGTATCTTTGAAAGACTACTATAGTTTTAGTGATAATGGAATCCTTTAGAGCTAGAAGGAACAATGTAGCTTTAAGAAGTTCTTTTAATCACTAACCTAAGATATGTTGTTTTGGACAAGAGTGTGTAAAATGCAAAAGTTCTCAGATATTTTTATAATAGCCAAATTTTACTACTTTAGTAAAAAAAAGAATTGGAATTAAATGAGGTTTTTAAAGGGTTTAAAGTGGAAGAATTTATTCCATATAAAATCAATCATAATATAACCGAATTTGATTTAGATAAAAATGCATTAATATTTTTTGATTCTGTTTGTGAAGAGAATTATCACTTGGCTAATTATATTGGTAGTGATTTGGATTATTTAAAATCATTATTTGCAGAATGTGGCAAAAACTTTATAAATCTTTCTAAACTTAAATCTCCAGGTTTAATTTTTGATGACATTATTACTTTTTATTTTCCCCGAATTGAAACACAGTATTTTAAAGAGTTTTCTTTTTTAAATGAGAATTCCAAGAATCCTCTTAATGAATTTTTGGAATTGGCTGAGGTTTATTTGGGGAATACTATAAAAGAGCCCAAACCTAATCCAAATATAACAAAACAAGTATTGGATTATTTAGGTTATACTGGAAATACACAAACAGGTTTTCTTTTTTTTAATAATGATAAAGCTTGTGTTATTGAGTGTGAAGATTTGCATTTTTTTAATCTTAATTTGCAACCATTTAAAAAACTACTGGAATACTTTACTTTTCAGAAACAAGTACTAGATGAAGAGTTAAGTAATTATCATTTTTCTCCTAGGGAATTTAGCCATAAGGTTAATCCATACGAAAATCTTGATGAAGATACAATTGTAAAGATTCATGAAATTCAGAACCAATTAAATGATTTAAAAGAGTCAGGGCAAATATTGTTTGCCTTACCCATTCTTAAAAGTTTAGTAACAGATTTTGCCAATAAGATTCAAATAGATTCACTTAGCAACATTAGAATCACTGCCGAATTTAATATAATTTTACCTGACTTTAATGATTTAGAAATCTCAATGAGTCACTTAACTAAAGTAGTTTATTTATTATTTCACAATCATCCAGAAGGTATAAATATTAAGAGATTGGGTATTTATAAAAGCGAACTAAAAGATTTGTATTCTAAAATATCTAATCAGTCTAATTACAACAAAATGATGAATAGCATAGAAGATTTAATTGACCCCAATAGTAAATCTATTTATACGCATATCTCTAGAGTAAAATCTGCTTTTTACAAAAAGATGGATAAGCAATATGCCAATCACTATATTATTACTTCGGATGATTTTGGTAGGGATATAAAAAAGATCCCTATAATTGAACAGCAACTATTTTAAAGTTGCAAATTTGCAACAATCTTAATCACATAGTATGAGGCTATATCTTTGTTTCATAATATAAAAGATATACGCTTTATGAAAATTAAATTATTGTTAGTATTTGGATTTGTAGTTTCAGCATTATTTGCAACTCCTAATTTTGAAGAAAATACAAAAAAAACCTCTCTAACTGTAGAGACAAACTATGATTGTAATTATAGTCAGTGTCAAGCAACGGCTAAAAGTACAGGAAAACAATGTAAACATTGTGTATCAAAGGATGGAGATTTATATTGTTGGCAACATAAAAAATAAATCAAAGGTTTCATTAAAACTTAACTAAATCAGTTAATTCAACTTCTAAAGCTTGACTTATTCTGTACAATGTGTAGATAGTAGGATTAGTTCTCCCTGATTCAATTCTAGAAATATTTGTTGTATCAATATTGCCCTCCATTTTGCCAACTAGGTCAACTTGAGATAAACCTTTTATTATTCTATTCTCTTGAACTCTCTTTCCTATGATTTTAAGTAAATCTGATTTTTCCATTCTTGACATATTTGGCAAGTCAAGGAAAGATTTCTATGTTTGTAAGTTAATGCCATATATGGCAACATTTAAATTTTTAAAACATGGATATAATTACCATTATTTCAATTTTACTAGTACTGGCAATAATGTACTTTGGAGTTCAATATTTTGACAACTCAGAAAAATCAAAAAATATAGCAGATGAAATCATAAAAGAAGTGTCAAGATATGGAGAGAATGAATTGACACCTGATGAATTAAAAATATCTAATTTGATTTTTAAAATGGTTAAGGTTGCTGAATTAAAACCTAATTTAATGAATATAAAAGAGGCTCATTATCATGGAGCTATAGATGAGATTTCATTAGAAATTTTCAAATTTGGTATGTACAGATTAAAAAATAAAGAAATGGCTAATAAATATTTTCAAAATATAGGATATATAGAGGTCAATAAGATGAAGTTTATTAATGACTTTAATTCAAAAATTAGCAGTCATCATTTTAAAAATTTCACTCAGACACAAGTAAATGATTATCTATTATTTTGGATCTTAAAGTTTAGAGATGACACAAAATCAATTAATTCATTTTTAAGCTAAAAAAAACGTAATAACTAACAAACTATTTTAGTGATAATAAGCTTTATAAAAATTTATTTTAACCTATTATCTACTATGGAAAAATTTTAAAAAATTATGCAAACATTTTTACTAGTTACTTCAATAATTTTATTTCATATTCCTTTAGCACTTTATAAGGATACAATTAGGAGAATTGAAAGGAATAAACAATATCATTCGCATAATACTTTAGAAAACCTAAATGAAGTATCATTTAGTGTAATTCTATATTTTGTAAGTAGCTTTATTTTTGCTTTATTCCCTTTAATAGGTGGGTTTAGTATAAATTGGTTTGTAGCGATAGTATTAAATATTATATTATCTTTTTTAGTAATTCCATTTCTTGCTTTTTCAATATATCCACCCTATTCTATTTTAAATAAGAGAACTTTGAATATTATAGGATTATTCTGTATTGTTTTAGCTTCTATCTTTTGTTTTTTAGGGAATTAGTATAATAAAATTATAAGAAGAACTACTAAACTTCTCAAACCCAATATCCTTAGATTGTACTACTAAGATGGGAGCTAATTATTATATAGGATAAAAAATCAAAATCAACAAAATAAAAAATATGAGAAATTTAAATTTACTAGCATTTCTACTTCAAACCGCACTTATCTCATACCATGTTTGGACAGTTATTATAGCTTTTTCACATGGATTTTGGAGTGGTATTATAACATTGTTCTTACCTGTTTTATCTGAGATATACTGGATTTTTAAAATGTTTGGTGAGAATAATCTTTATGCTATTTTAGGCATAATCAGCTTTCCAGCTGCTGTTTTCTTAAGTGGGCTTAAAGGAAACAATTAACAGTGTTAACTCTTAAAAAGATGCTCAATTTGATAAAATTTATTAAATGATTGATTTTATAAGTTTTTTACAAGAAATAGAAGGCCAAGAAGTAATGCTTAATGTAAGTCAAATTCAAGGTTGGCTTTATAAACATAAAAAAGATTTTGAAAATGCTATTAGAACTACTAGCTGTGAAAAATGGAGGAGCTGGGCAGAGTATAATATATTTCCACTTCCTTGTCTTTGTTATGAAAGGGATAAAAATTGCTTATTCATAGAAATATATAAGAAGCTTCTTGATGTGTTAAAGGTTCATAAAGAAGAGCTTAAGTATAACTACATTGTTGGGCAATATAAAAGAGTAATAGGAGATGAAAAAAGAGTCATTGAATGGTTAAAAAGGTATGAAGCAACTTTTAATGATGATATTAGCTTTGATGGAAAGGTTACAGTTCCTTTGGTTAGGTCAATAAATAAAAATCTAATTCTACATATAGATAAAATGCAGTTTATTAATGTACTTGAGTTTATAGAAATATTTGAAACAAATTATTATAAAATTGATAAAAATTATATTAACTATTAAATTATTAAAAATGAATAAAAAAATACTTTTTTTATTATTGAATGCCATAGTTTTAGGCTTCAGTAGTTGTAGTAGTGATGATTCCAATGATTTGGATAGTCAGCAAAATAAATTAATTGGAAAATGGGAGATTGTAGGTGGAGGTAGTGTAAAAGGGGAGGGCTATTTTGATACCGGAAATAATTGCAAAAATACATATCAGTTTAATAGCAATAAAACGGTAGACTATAAAAGCTATATGACATGCTCAGATGTAATAGAAGAACAAGGTACTTGGGAATTTAAAGATCATATACTAGTTAGAAGTTTTCCAGAAAATGTACTTCTTGTAATGAAAGATAGCGTAGTATTTGTTTCAGACGTCAAAATTCACTTATTTGCAATTGGAGATAAAGTTAATTATGATATATACGAAAAGGTTAAATGAATAAAATTAATCTTAAAGTTTTTGAAGCAATTACTGAAAGCTTTCTTGTAAGGAACTTAAAAAGGCAGCTAATTAGGCAACCTATCACTTAAAATTATTTGTAAGTACTTGATAAGTAGTGTTGTTGACTTATAGAAATCGAGCCCAAGTGGGACCACAAAAAAGCACTCCATTCGAGTGCTTTTTTTATACCTGCTATTTTTTATGAATTGTTGCTATATTATCTATTCTTCAAAACTTAAAAAATTTTATACTGGCATTACACAGGAAAATGTAGAAAACAGAATCGCCATGCACAATACGTCGGGTTACGGCAATCATTATACTTCGCAAGGAGATGATTGGACACTTTTTGTAGTTATTAATTGTGTCTCCCTATCACAAGCAATGAAAATTGAAAAACACATCAAGTCGATGAAAAGTGCGCAATACATAAAAAACTTGCAAAAATATTCTGAAATGAGAGCCAAACTATTGGAGCGATATAGATAGAGCAGCTGACTCTCCCGATAGCTATCGGGACAGGTGGTCCTTGGTTCTCCCGATGATTATCGGGAAAAATGGGACCACAAAAAAGCACTCCATTCGAGTGCTTTTTTTTATACCTGCTATTTTTTATGAATTGTTGCTACATCCTCTATTCTGCAAAACTTAAAAATTTTATACTGGCATTACACAGGAAAATGTAGAAAACAGAATCGCCATGCACAATACGTCGGGTTACGGCAATCATTATACTTCGCAAACAGATGATTGGACACTTTTTGTAGTTATTAATTGTGTCTCCCTATCACAAGCAATGAAAATTGAAAACACATCAAGTCGATGAAAAGTGCGCAATACATAAAAAACTTGCAAAAATATCCCGAAATGAGTGCTAAATTATTGGAGCGATATAGTTAGAGCATCCCTTAAACAAGCCTTACAATGCCACTTATTTTTCTTATTGTCTACAAAAACATAAAAATAGAGTATTTGTAACCTGCTTATTATGTAAAGCATAATTTAATTTCTTTTACAAGAACCAACAGCAGTTTAGCAGAATGTTTTTTTTCTTAACTTTAACTTTACAATTATAGTTAAACCGCTTTTTAAAAATATGGCACTGCACCTAACCCCAATAGAAATTGTCGAAAACATTAGCCCCGAAGAATTCCAAGAAAAATACCTAAAAACCCGTAAACCAGTAGTGTTACGAAATTTAGCACGGGATTGGCCGGCGTTTAATAAGTGGAATTTAGACTATATGAAAGAAGTCGTGGGCAATGTTGAAGTGCCTTTGTACGATTCGGCTAAGGCCGATCCAGCGGCTCCTATTAATGCCGCCACTACCCAAATGCCTTTTTCGGAATACATTAATTTAATTCAAGATACGCCAACCGATTTGCGTATTTTTTTGTTCGATCCTATTAAATACGCTACCAAATTATTAGATGATTATCGGGCACCCAAGCAGTTAATGGGCGGTTTTTTAGACAAATACCCCAATATGTTTTTTGGCGGAAAAGGCTCCGTTACTTTTTTGCATTACGACATCGATATGGCCCATATTTTTCACACCCATTTTCACGGACGCAAACATGTATTGTTATTTGATTACAAATGGAAAGCAAGATTGTACCGCATTCCGTTTGCGACCTACGCCTTAGAAGATTTTGATATCGAAAACCCCGATTTTGATAAATTTCCAGCCTTAAAGGGAGTCGAGGGAGTGGAGTGTTTTTTAGAGCATGGAGATACGCTTTTTATGCCAACAGGGTGGTGGCACTGGATGAAATATTTAGACGGCAGTTTTTCGATTTCGTTGCGTGCTTGGGACAAATCCTGGCGGGTAAAAGCCCATTCGTTGTGGAACCTAACCTTGCGCCGCCAATTTGATAACTTCATGAAGGCACGTTTCAAACAAAAATACATGCTCTGGAAAGAAAAGAAAGCCATTTCAAACGCAACCAGAGCCTTAAAAAAGGCAGCATAACTAAAAGTGTATATGAAAATGATTTCTTACCTACCAGTTTATTTTGTTTTGCACCACCTAAGTGTTGTATTTACACTTCTTTAAATAAAAAACAGACGCAATGGTTTAAGGTCGAGCCTAGACTTTATAGTGACACTTACCAGAACAGTTGCTCGCTTTTTTTATTTTTAAATGTAGTTTTTTTCTTTCTTTTTGCGTTTTAGTTTTAGTGTAAAACACTTTCAAAAGTAAGTTTTTTCGGTTTTTTTTAATGTTAAATTAAAACAAAAGTGCATTTCGTCGATAAAACAAGTAGTTTATCTAAAAGTCGGTAAAATTGATAATGAAAATCATTTTCATAATAATTTTGCAGGTATATTTTCAGCAATTTCATTAAAAAGGTAAGAATTTTTCAAGGTTTTAGGAAATCTTGCTTTTTAAAAAGTAAAGCATTGGTTGTGAGTGTTTTATTGGGTTAGGGATTGCAAATTCACTTTAAAAGAAAAATACCACATGAAGAGAATTTTACTATTGTTATTGGCTACAATAAATATTAATCAAGTATATGCCCAATGTGTTGCTCCTTCTAAAGAACAACCTGCTGAGGCAAAATGTGATGGTTTTAAAGCAAAGTGGGGTAATGTAAACAATGCAACGTATTATTTAGATGTTGCAACAAGTGCTGATTTTTCTACCAGTTCTATTTTACCCAATTATAATAATTTTAATGTAGGTACTAATAGAGAAATTTTTTTAACAGGACTAGCTCCGGGTCAAAAGTATTATTATCGAGTAAGAGCAAATGGTGGTTGTGGGGCAGTAAGTGCTAATTCTGAATCTATGTTTTTTTCTACATTGTCATTATCCATTCCAATAACAAGAGAGCCTAGTGATCAGCAATGTAATGGGTTTAAAGCAACTTGGAATGCAGTGACAAATCCAAATGCTGAAGGGTATTATATAGATGTTGCTACGGATGTTAATTTTACGCCAAGCTCAATTTTGTCTGCTTATAATAATAAACAGGTGGGTGGTCAAGAGGTAATTTTAACAGGTTTAACGCCAGGCACAATTTATTATTACAGAGTAAGAGCGACTTCTTCTAGTTGTGGAACAAGTGAAAGCTCAATTCCAAAGATGTATTCTACTTCTGGTGCAGCTTCAATCTCATATCCATCAAGTCCTTATTGTAAGTCTATAACAGATACAAAGGCCGTAACACGAACGGGTACAACAGGAGGTTCTTATTCTGCTTCTCCTGCAGGACTAACTATTAACAGTTCAACAGGTACAATTACTCCTTCAACAAGTTCACCAGGTAACTACACTGTTACCTATACATATAACGGTGGGAGTTGTTTTAATAATGCATCGCGCACAACTAGTACAACTGTGATAATTGCTTCCGTTCCAGCTACTCCTAGCGCTATAACTGTACCAACAACCAAATGCGCCAATACTACAGGAAATGCATTTAGCATAACACCTGTAAATGGTGCAACATCGTACACATGGTCGGTTACTGGTACAGGATGGGCAATCACTGGCGGAGGGTCAACTAATTCGGCTAACATCACCATAGGTTCTGGTCAAGGAACGGTTTCGGTGGTCGCTACTAACAGTTGTGGTGCTAGTACACCATATTCAGTAACAATAACGCCAACAGCAACCAATACCGTAACTCAAGCCTCATCCTCACCATCCGTCTATCGTAATGAAACCATGACAGCGATTACCCATTCCACCACTGGAGCAACAGGCATTGGTACTGCAACCGGTCTTCCAGCAGGAGTAACGGCTAGTTGGGCTAATAGCACCATTACCATTTCGGGTGCGCCAACAACGGCGGGGACTTTTAATTACAGTATACCCTTAACAGGGGGTTGTGGTTCGGTGACAGCTACGGGAACAATTACCGTTTTGTCTTGTACTGCACCTTCACCTTTAGCACCTGGTGCTAACTACTGGAATGGTTATGTGTACAACTATACTGGTGACACTCCTGCTGCAACAACTTATGTTGGAACTGTGGCGGAGAGTCCAATTTTTGATAGAAATGTAGGGGAAGCCACAATAACAGGAAATACCAGTGTTCGACCAAATGATTTTTGTAGAACAGCACAAACTGATAAATTTTTTGTAACCTATTTAATGAAAGTGACTATTGCTGAAACAGGAATTTATAATTTTACTGTAGGTGGCGATGATGGTTATCGTTTGTATGTTGGTGATGAAACTACTCCAGTTATGAGTAATTGGCAGGACCATGATTACACGACTACAGCTGCACAAAAACACTTAACGGCTGGTGAACATTTATTTAGATTAGAATATTACGAAAATTTACGTGTTTCTAGGGTGAGTTTCTCCTATGGTTTAACCAAAGGCGATGGCGTAAATTTACCTTTTGGAGATAGGGTGTGGAATGTGTATGGTTTTACTAAGCCAAGTTTAGATTTTGCCGCCCCAATTTTAAAAGCTAGTTATGCCGGTTATTATGTAGATGCAAATCGGGATATCAATTCGCAAGCTTTTTGGAATAAAACTACCTCGCCTTCAAATTACACTAATTGGCAAGGTGCTCCAATTCAAAATGATAATTTTACAGTAAGTTACCGCCGTAAGGGGTTTGAGTGTGGGTATTATCAAATTAAGCTTGTCAATGCCGATGATGATGTAGAAGTATATATTAATGGAGAAAGAAAATACCAACTTAGCAGTGGCTACGGTAAAGAAGCAGAATTCATAAATGCTGGAGAAAAGTATCTTTTAAACGAAACAACCGAAATGGAAGTACGCTTAAAAGAAAATGGAGGGTTTGCTAATGTTGCATTTAATTTTGAAAAAGTTGATTTTATCTATGATGGCATAACTACCCCGCCTTCAGGTGCAGCTATTACTATTGAAGATAATATAACCTTGGCTAGTGATTTAGAAGTATGCTCTTGCACGATTACAGCAGGTAAAATTTTGACTGTTCCGGCAAATAGAACTTTAACAGTTATAAATAAAATAGATATCAACGAAAACGGAAAATTAGTAATAGCAGATAAAGGTTCATTGTTACAAAACGAAGCATCAACTTTTACCCAGATAACGCCTGGTTCTTTTATTTACAAACGTACCTCTGCACCAATGAAGAATTATGACTATACCTATTGGTCGTCATCAGTTGTCGGGCAAACAGCCAAAGCTTTGTCGCCCAATACCTATCGCTCTGATTACTACTATTGGAAAAATGGTTGGGTATTTTGGACGGGATTGATGCAAGCAGGAAAAGGTTATATTATTGCCGTGCCAAGACCAGGAACTTACAGTAATAACGAAGTAGCTTTTGCTTCTGGTAAAACATATAGTCAACCGGTACAATTTATAGGAGTGCCTAATAATGGAACTATAACAACCCAAACTCCTCTAGGGAGTAAAGATTATTTGGTAGGTAATCCATATCCTTCGGCTATCGATGCGGAACAGTTTTTAGAAGATAACAAGAACAGTATCAAAGGGTCTCTTTACATTTGGAACAATAGCGATCCATCATTAACGGGTAAAAATTTAAATAATAATGATTACAAAGTGTATAATGCAGTCGGCATTACAAAAACACAAATGAACGATACTGGTTTAGAAAGCTCAAATAATTTTGAAATTGCTGGGGGACAAGCATTCTTTGTCCAGACCATGCCTACAACAACTGGTGAGGTAATATTTAATAATGGAATGCGTCGTAAGGCAAAAACAGGTCAAAATTCAAAAACCAATAGCGATAAAAGCCGTATTTGGTTAAATTTAACCAACGAGCAAGGTGCTTTTAAGCAATTGTTAGTAGGGTACGTGCCAGAAGCAACCAATGAATACGAACCGCTTTACGATGCCGAAACCTATAATGGTAACGCCTATGTTAATTTTTACAGTTTGGCGCAAAACAAAACCTTGACTATTCAAGGGCGTTTGTGGCCATTTTCAAATAGCGATGTAATTCCGTTAGGGTATTCATCCACCATTGCTGGCAATTTTACTATTGCTATAGACGAAACCGATGGCGATTTAACCAATCAAGCCGTGTTTATCGAAGACAAATTAACCGGAATCACCTATAATTTACGCAAAGCGGGCTACACCTTTGCCACGGATCAAGGGACTTTTAACGATCGTTTCGTGCTAAAATACAGTACAACCACTTTAGGGAATGATGATTTTGAAAAAGTTGCAAATGGGGTAACCGTTTCTGTGGCCAATAAAAATATTCGTATTGAGGCAAATGCCGAAACAATGGCCAAAGTGTGGGTGTATAATATGTCGGGAAAAGTGCTGTACAGCAAAGAACGAATTGGTCAAACACAGTTACAAATTGCAAACCTCAAACTTGCCAATCAAGTATTGGTAGTGAAAGTGGAATTGGAAAATGGGGCAGTGGTAACGCGTAAAATAGTTTTTTAAATAGTGAATAGTGAATAGTGAGGAGTGAAGAGTTATAAGACTTGAGTTTTGAGATAGTTGTCAGTTCGAGCGCAGTCGAGAACCACAGCAAATATGAGCAATCGGCCATCAGCAGTCAGTCATCAGCAATGAGCCATCAGCCCACCGCCCACCGCCCACCGCCGAAAGAGCCAACAACTATCAACTACCAACCAGCAACTTGTTAAAAAAAAATCCCTATTTTTGGCGCAATTATATACCCATTGATACCGTATTACTTATGAATATAAAATTATTTTTTAGCGTTGTGTTTTTGGTTGTGGTGCAAGCAACAGTAAAGGCTGCTACTTTCACTTCAATAAAATCAGGAGATTGGAATGATCCTGAAACTTGGAATACAAGTGGAAGCACAGTTCCTTCAAATACTGATAATGTAAAAATTGGAACAGCGCATACTATTACTATAACAGCAAATGCCGCTTGTGCTTCAATTGAGTTGGATTCAAATTCGGGTTATTTAAATGTTAATTCGGGAATTATTTTAACAATTTTCGGTAGAATTTATGTTAATTCCTCGAATTCTAGTATAAGGGAATTGTATTTGTTAGGAATGGGAACTATAAATTGTGTAAGTATAGATGTTGGTGATTCTTCAAGTCCAAATACCTCAAGTCCTCCAACAAAAATTTATTCAACAATTACAAACCTAAATATAACTGGCGATTTATCACTTTATAGTAGTGTCTATGCTTCCAACCAAACTAATAATGCAACTTTTAGTCATGAAGCAGGTACTGTAAAAATTGGAGGTCAAATAAAAACAACGAATACTGCACCAAGTGTGTCTACTTTGACTATGCCAACCTTTTCAACTCCTATTACCTTTAATCCTGGCACGGGAGCAATTACATATCCCGCTGCTTCTTATGATAAAACTTTGGTATTGTCTTATGCCAATCCAGTAGCAATAAGTTCAGGGGCTGTTGTTAATTTAAGTGGTTTGAAAGCAACCGTTAATTACAATGCTACTAATCAAACTGTTTACACAACAACCTATAATAATTTAACGCTTTCAGGCAGCGGTGCTAAAACCTTCGGAGCAACTACTATTGTAAATAATAACCTTACCATTGCTTCTGGTGTGGTTGCCAATTTAGGCGCAGGATTAAATCATACCGCGAAGTTATTAACTTTAGGGAATACTATAAAAAATAGAGGTACTTGGGGTACTACTGCGTCATCGGCTGCTAATAAAAATGATGTTTTTTTTAGTAATACTGGTATTGTCACCGTTAGTGAAGAGTGTACAGGTGAGACCAAAACTTGGGATGGTACAGCTTGGTCGGGAGTTACCAAGCCGACTATTAATGACCATGTTGATTTTAATGGTAATTATGATTCAGGAAAAGATGGTGGTAGTGTAGAGGCTTGTAGTTGTCACATAGCAGACCAAACAAATGCAAAAGTTGTTTTTAAATCGGGTCATACTTTTACAGTTGCTAATCGGTTGGATGTGAATACAGCTAATTTTGGTATAGGGTCTAATGGCGTTTTAACATTTGAGGATGGAGCTAGTTTGGTGCAGCTTAATGATGAGTCTAATACAGGGGTTATAACTTACACACGTAATTCTGAACCAATGAAATACTTGGATTATACCTACTGGTCGTCTCCGATAAAAGATCAAAATGCTAGAGCGTTATCACCAGATACGTTTAAAGATGATGCGCAGGGGTATAGAGGTTATAAAGTTGATAATGGCGCTTGGAAAGCCATAACGGATACTGAAATAATGCAGCCAGGTGTAGGTTACATTATTCAGGCTCCTAGACAAGTAACCTTTCCTTATACAGAAATAGCAGATTTTAAAGGTGTCCCAAATAATGGCCCAGTTGCGGTGCCTTTATCTGTCTGGAATTGGAATTTAATAGGGAATCCATATCCATCAGCCATTAGTGCAGATGATTTTATTTTAGCCAATCAAAATGATATATTAGGGACACTAAGTTTTTGGACACACAATACGCCACCTGCCCACATAGATGACCCTGCTAACCCTGATTATAACAGTCAATATTATTATAATTATACTGCAGATGATTATGCAATGTATAGTCTTGTAGGTGGAACTGAAACCAATCCTACGCTTCCCGGTGAAGGCCTTCCAGCAGAAAGTGACGTCGATAATAAAGTGCCTTCAGGTTTTATTGCGGCAGGGCAATCTTTTATTGTGTGTTCGGTAGAAGATTATACTGTAGATGGTGGAGACGGTTATGCTAACTTTACCAATGACATGCGAGTGGTTGGGAATAATACTCAATTTTTTAAATTTAGAAAATCTACCGCTTTAGAAAAACATCGTGTTTGGTTAAATTTAACTAATAGTCAAGGACTTTTTAAACAAATACTAATTGGCTATGTAGAAGGGGCTACCAATTCCCACGATAATTTATATGATGGTTTCGTTTATAACGGAAATGTATACGCTAATTTTTATAGTATTAATGAGGCAACTGATTACACTATACAAGGACGGGAATTGCCATTTTCAAAGGATGACTTGGTGCCACTTGGTTTTAGCTTAAATTTAGGAAACAAACCTAATGTAGTGAGAACTTTTAAAATTGGTATAGATCATGTTGATGGAGATTTAGCCAATCAGCCTATTTACTTAGAAGATAAAATAGAGAAAAAAGTTTGGGATTTACGTAAGGGTGATTATGTTTTTACATCTTTAGATGGTGTTTATAATGATCGTTTTGTCTTAAAATATACCAATACTTCATTAGGTATAGATAAAATAGAATCTGATGTGAATAAACTGACGGTGTTGGTAAAAAATAAAATAATTACAATTGATAGTAAAGCAGATAACATTAAAAAAGTAGTTGTTTTTGATATTTCAGGAAAAATAATTTTCAAGAGCGACAAAGTAAATAATTCTGTTTTAGAAATTTCAAATTTGAAAAGTGCAAATCAGGTAATAATTGTTAAAGTGATTTTAGAAAGTGGGAAGATTCAAACAACGAAAGTAGTTTTTAAGTAGACCTATAGGTTTCAGAGATAAAAGAACAATATTATAGTAGTTGTATAGTTTTGTTAGTGTTGTAATAGATAATTGTAAAAGTAGAATCCATTTTGTGTTTTTTTATCTTAAAAAAAACCATATTTTTTAATTATGAAGCAAAGAAAATATAAAGTGTTATTGGTTTTGTTGTTCTTTTTAGGGTCGACTAGCAATTTTTTTGCAGCGCCAAATCCGCCAGGGCCAATAATTAAGCCTCCAGGAGAACCTGCCCCAATCAACAACCACATCGGTTTGATAGTAGTGGTTGCCTTCCTTTTTGGTTTATACATGATACACAAATATACCCAAAAGCAAAAAGCACAAAATTAAAATAGCGTCGCGTTATCGTACCAACCCTTTCAGAGTTTGGAACTCTGAAAGGGTTTTTCAATTCTACAATCTATTCACGATTCACTACTCACGCAAGACTAAAAAAACCAAACGCCACAGTAAGTCACCTCGAGCCCAGCCGAGAGGCCAGATTAAGAAAATAACGTCCGTCACCTCGAGTGTTTTTTATGTAGTGCAACGTAATAAAAAACGTATCGAGAGGTTTTTCGCCCGAGCAAAGGAAAAAGAAATCCCAACACGCTTATGTCCAATGCCAAAAGCCTAATACCCACAGTATGTCACCTCGACGAAGGAGAGGTCTCATAAAGTATGAAGTTCCTAGTTTCAAACTCAATTCTGCAATCTTCTTCACTCCTCACTTGAACTATTCACAATTCACAACTCACAATTCACTCCTTACACAAGACTAAAAATCCGTAATCTATAAATTCATGTATAAAAAAGATATACCTTTGTGATATCAAATTAAAGCACATGAAAACAGTATCACTTAAAATAGATGATTCGATATTCGGAGAAACTGAAAAAATTCTTTCAAAAATAAGTATTCCTAGAAATAGGTATATAAATGAAGCAATAGAATATTATAACAAAGTTCAGAAAAGACAAATTTTAGAAAAGCGACTTAAAGCGGAATCTGAATTGGTAAAAATAGAGTCAATGAAAGTGGTAAAAGACTTTGAAAAAATGGACTATGCAGATTAATCAATATGAAATTTGGATTGCCGACTTAAATCCTCAAATAGGGATTGAAACGGGTAAATCGAGACTTGTATTAGTTGTTCAAACAGATCTTTTAAATAAAATCGCACATCCATCAACAATCGTTTGTCCAATAACTACAAATGTTCAAGAGGATGCTGATATTCTAAGAGTGCATCTTAAAAAAGGAATGGCCAATTTACATGAAGATTGTGATATAATGATGGATCAAATTCGAGCAATTGACAATAAAAGATTAAGCAAAAAAATAGGGAAATTACCAAGTGATTTAATAGAAAAAATAAAAGAAAACATACGGATAATTATGGATTTAGAATAAGCAAGATGACCCAATCCATTGGCTCTTGTCCCCTATGCAATTTCGCAGAATAGCCGTTTTTCACCGTATTTTTCCTAAAACAAAATGCTAGTCTTCGTAAGTCTCTTAAAGAAAAGTAGTGCCTAATACCAAGAGAGTAAACATATAAATTTGTCACCTCGAGTCCAGTCGAGAGGCTATAAAAAGTATGAGTCTCCCAGTTTCAAACTCAATATCTACAATCTAGTTACCCACAACCCACAACCCACAACCCACCCCTCAAAACTACTTCTTATACAATCGAGAAACATACTTCCCAATCACATCAAACTCTAAATTCACCACCGTACCCACTTCAAAAGCATTAAAATTAGTATGCTCAAAAGTATACGGAATAATCGAGACGCTAAATTGGTTGTTTTTGGAGTTTACTACCGTTAAACTCACACCGTTTACGGTAATAGATCCTTTTTCGATGGTGATATTATGTAAAGCGGCATCATATTCAAACGTATAATTCCAGCTGCCGTTGGCGTTTTCTATGGCAATGCAAGTTCCGGTTTGGTCTACATGACCTTGTACAATATGCCCATCCAAACGGTCGCCCAATTTCATGGCGCGTTCCAAGTTTACCAAATGACCCACTTGCCATTGGCCAATATTGGTTTTCTGAATGGTTTCGGCTATGGCAGTCACCGTATACTGTGTGTTGGCTAAGGCTACAACCGTAAGGCAAATGCCATTATGCGCCACACTTTGGTCTATTTGCAATTCCGAGCTAATGGTCGAGTCAATCGTAAGATGAAGATTGTCTTGTTCGGCTTCAATTTGCACCACGCGACCTAGGGTTTCTATAATTCCGGTAAACATTCTGATTTTATTTTACTAAATTTGTAACATCAAAATTAGTAATAAATAACCGCCAGACATGATAAAAAATGCAGAAAATATAGTAGTTGGAATTTCAATTGGAGATTTAAACGGTATTGGAAGCGAAGTAGTACTGAAAACATTCGAAGATGCCAGAATGTTAGAAGGCTGTACGCCGGTTATTTTTGCCAATGTAAAAATCATGTCGTACCTCAAAAAAAGCATGACGTCTTCGGCGGTGTTACACGGAATCGATGAGTTGAGTCAAATCGTGCCGGGTAAAATCAACGTGTACAATCTGTGGAAAGAAGGAGTCGATGTTAATTTAGGCGTGAACGATGATAAAGTAGGCGAGTACGCGATAAAGTCCTTTGTAGCCGCTACGCAAGCCTTAAAAGAAGGTTTGGTAGATGTTTTGGTCACGGCGCCCATTAACAAATACAACATTCAATCGGATACATTTAAGTTTCCGGGACATACCGATTATTTACATCAAGAACTAGAAGGAAATGCCTTGATGATGATGGTGCACGATAATTTACGTGTGGGTTTGTTAACCGATCATGTGCCATTGAACGAAGTGGCATCGCATTTAACAGAAGATTTAATTACTAAAAAAATCGAAACGGTAAAACAATCTTTAATTCAGGATTTTACGATTTCTAGACCTCGAATTGCCGTGTTAGGATTAAATCCACATTGCGGCGATGGCGGTGTGATTGGCAAAGAAGATGACGAAATCATGAAGCCGGTTATTCAGAAAATGTTTGAAAAAGGCACCTTGGTTTTTGGCCCTTTTCCTGCCGATGGCTTTTTTGGAAGTCACCAATACGAAAAATACGATGCCATTGTAGCGGCGTATCACGACCAAGGTTTGATTCCGTTTAAAACACTTGCGTTTGGTAAAGGAGTAAATTATACCGCCGGTTTAAACAAAGTGCGCACCTCTCCAGATCACGGTACAGCCTATGATATTGCCGGAAAAGATATAGCCGATTTTAATTCGTTTAAAGAAGCAGTGTACTTGGCAATTGATATTTTTCGCTCCCGAAAACAGTATGAGGAAATTACGGCTAAGCCACTCAAGATAAAAGAAAAACAGTTATAAACAAAAAAAGGTGTATAAGATTATTTGTTTTGTAATTATTTTATATCTTTGCACCCCAATTCTGACCCTTGATTAAGAGCGCAGAATGGTTCAAATTGATGTTGCGATGAGTAAAACAAAAGAATTTTTAATTCCGTTTGTAGGATTAAAGCTAGGGAAACACCATTTTGAGTATCAGATAAATAACAAGTTCTTTGCGGACTTTGATTACGACGAATTTCAAAATTCAGATATCAAAGTCGATTTGGTTTTTGAGAAAAAGAACACCATGTTGGAGTTGAGTTTCAAACACAAAGGAACCGTAAACGTGCCTTGTGATCTAACAGGAGAAGAGTTCGATTTGCCTGTAAAAGGAAAAATGAATTTAATCGTTCGTTTTGGCGAAACGTTTAACAACGATAACGAAGAGTTGTTGATTTTGCCTCATGGCGAATTTGAGATGGATGTGGCGCAATACATTTATGAAATGATTGTGCTCTCGGTTCCTCAAAAACGAATTCATCCAGGGGTTAAAGATGGGACATTAAAAACCGAAACCTTGGCAAAACTCGAAGAGTTAGCCGTAAAAGAACAGAAGGAAGAGAGTAATAAAGAAGAAGATATAGACCCGCGTTGGGAAAAATTAAAGCAACTATTAACGGATAAATAATTTTGTAAAATGGCACATCCAAAGAGAAAAGTCTCGAAAACAAGAAGAGATAAAAGAAGAACACATTATAAAGCTACTGTAGCTCAAATCGCTACATGTCCTGTAACTGGAGAGGCACATTTATACCACAGAGCATACTGGCATGAAGGTAAAATGTACTACAGAGGGCAAGTTGTTATCGATAAATCGGAAGCGGTTGCGTAAGGCATTTTAGCAAATAATATTAGAACTCTCACTATGTGAGAGTTTTTTTTGTTGGGTATAACTTTCAGGTTTATAAGGAAATAGCTGACAATCTGTTTCAATTTTTTTTTGTAATTTTCAAGTCTTTTATAAATTTTTCAGATAAAGCGTATTTGAAAAGAAATAATAGTATATAATGAGCACAATCACAGCCGCAATTACCGCTGTTGGATCCTATGTTCCGGACTTTGTTCTTACTAACAAAGAACTCGAAACTATGGTCGATACTAACGACGAGTGGATTACTACTCGCACCGGAATTAAAGAAAGAAGAATTCTCAAAGATGCTGATAAAGGAACTTCTTACCTTGCCATTAAAGCGGCAGAAGATTTAATTAAAAAAGCAAATGTGGACCCCCTAACCATCGATATGATTATCATGGCCACCGCTACCCCCGACATGATGGTAGCTTCTACCGGAGTACACGTTGCCAGTTCGATTGGGGCAACCAATGCCTTTTCGTACGACTTACAAGCTGCCTGTTCTAGTTTTTTATACGGAATGTCTACTGCGGCAGCCTATATTCAATCAGGACGATATAAAAAAGTATTGTTAATTGGAGCCGACAAAATGTCTTCGATTGTAGATTATACCGATCGTTCTACCTGTATTATTTTTGGAGACGGTGCCGGAGCGGCCTTGTTCGAACCCAATCACGAAGGCTTGGGCTTGCAGGACGAATACCTAAGAAGTGATAGTGTAGGGCGCGATTTCCTAAAAATTCCGGCTGGAGGTTCTTTAATTCCAGCTAGCGAAGAAACGGTTAAAAACAGACAACACAACATCATGCAAGATGGCAAAACTGTTTTTAAATTTGCGGTTACCAATATGGCCGATGCAAGCGAAACAATTTTAAAAAGAAATAATCTAACCAACGAACAGGTAAATTGGTTGGTGCCACATCAAGCCAACAAACGCATTATTGATGCAACGGCGGGTAGAATGAATTTAGAAGATTCAAAAGTTTTAATGAATATCGAAAGATATGGCAATACGACCTCGGCAACCTTGCCTTTGGTTTTGGCCGATTTTGAACACGTATTGAAAAAAGGAGATAATGTTATTTTTGCTGCATTTGGAGGCGGATTCACTTGGGGATCTATTTTCTTAAAATGGGCATACGACACAAATAAAAATTAAACTAAAAACAAATCATTATGGATTTAAAAGAAATTCAAAGCCTAATTAAATTTGTAGCAAATTCGGGAGTTGCTGAAGTTAAGTTAGAAATGGATGATGTGAAAATTACCATTAGAACCACTTTGGAAGGAAATACCACCGAAACGACTTACGTACAGCAATTGCCAGCGCAGCCTATTTTACAACAAGCTGTGGCACCGCAAGCTCCAGTAGCTCCTGCTGCACCTGCTGCCGCTACGCCTGCTGCACCTGCCGAAGATAATTCGAAATTTATAACTATAAAATCACCGATTATCGGAACATTTTATAGAAAACCTTCTCCAGATAAAGCGGCCTTCGTAGAAGTAGGTACTGCTATCGGAAAAGGAGATGTATTGTGCGTAATCGAAGCGATGAAGTTATTCAACGAAATCGAATCGGAAGTATCTGGTAAAATTGTTAAAATTTTAGTAGATGATATGTCGCCAGTTGAATTCGATCAACCTTTATTTTTAGTTGATCCATCATAAGAAATTTTAAATAAAGAATTTTGAATGAAGAATTTGCAACTCATTCAAATAATTTAAAATTTAAAATTTATAATTTAAAATTTCAAAAGAGATGTTTAAAAAAATATTGATTGCAAACCGAGGGGAAATTGCACTTCGCGTGATTCGTACCTGCAAAGAAATGGGTATTAAAACCGTGGCGGTATATTCTACTGCCGATGCAGAGAGTTTACACGTTAGATTTGCTGATGAAGCAGTTTGTATCGGGCCACCGCCAAGTAATTTGTCCTACTTAAAAATGTCAAATATCATTGCGGCTGCCGAAATTACCAATGCAGACGCCATTCACCCAGGGTACGGATTCTTATCTGAAAATGCTAAATTTTCAAAAATTTGTCAAGAGCACGGAATCAAATTTATTGGTGCCGCTCCTGATATGATTGATAAAATGGGAGACAAAGCAACTGCCAAAGCTACAATGAAAGCGGCAGGTGTTCCTTGTGTTCCAGGTTCTGACGGTATTTTAGAATCGTTTGAACAAGCGAAAAAAGTGGCCAAAGAAATTGGGTATCCAGTCATGATGAAAGCTACTGCCGGTGGTGGTGGAAAAGGAATGCGCGCCATTTGGAAAGAAGAAGAGCTTGAAAAAGCTTGGGAAAGTGCACGTATGGAAGCGGCTGCTGCTTTTGGAAACGACGGCATGTACATGGAAAAATTAATCGAAGAGCCACGTCATATCGAAATTCAAGTGGTAGGGGATGCTTATGGTAAGGCTTGTCACCTTTCAGAAAGAGATTGTTCGGTTCAACGTCGTCACCAAAAATTAACAGAGGAAACGCCTTCGCCTTTTATGACGGATGAATTGCGTACTAAAATGGGAGAAGCAGCGGTAAAAGCGGCCGAATACATTAAGTACGAAGGTGCGGGAACGGTTGAGTTTTTAGTTGACAAACACCGTAATTTCTATTTCATGGAAATGAATACACGCATTCAGGTAGAGCACCCAATTACGGAACAAGTAATTGATTACGATTTGATTCGTGAGCAAATTATGGTGGCTGCCGGAATTCCAATTTCAGGTAAAAACTATTTACCGGAATTACACGCTATCGAATGTCGTATTAATGCCGAAGATCCGTATAATGATTTCCGTCCGTCACCAGGAAAAATAACAACCTTGCACATGCCAGGTGGACACGGAGTTCGTTTGGATACACACGTTTATTCGGGTTATTCTATTCCGCCTAACTACGATTCGATGATTGCCAAGTTAATTACAACAGCACAATCGCGCGAAGAAGCCATTAGCAAAATGCGTCGTGCTTTGGATGAATTTGTTATCGAAGGCATCAAAACGACCATTCCGTTCCACAGACAATTGATGGATGATCCGAAATACATTGAAGGGGATTATACCACCGCTTTTATGGAAACTTTTAAAATGAAACCGCTAGCTGAATAATTTTAGTTAAACGTTTTTATGATACAAGCCGCACTTTATGTGTGGCTTTTTTTTGCTTGTCACCTAACCAATTGTGTAAAAAGTACACACTTTTTGTACCCATTACACACTTTTTTTTAAAAGTCTATCATTTTCATACTTTTTAAATAACTGATTTTTAAGAAATTATGATTTTTTGTTGTTTTGAAATTTTCAGGCACAGTTATTTCATTATCCAAAGCGTAAACAATACTAGTAACTATTAAAAATAAAACATTATGAAAAAGTTAGTCTTATCAGCAGCGATCCTTTTAGGAAGTTTATCAGCCACAGTGGCAACCGCAAATAACGTAAATCCAATTGTAAAATCGGTTAGTGTAGCAGACGAATACACCGAAATTAAAGTGGAAGAATTACCTGCAGCGGTTAGCGAAGCGTTTAAAAAAGCGTATCCAGAAGGGGTAATCAACAAAGCTTTTGTAAACGAGAAAAAAGAATACAAAATCGAAGTGAAAATCGGTGATAAAGAAGGGTTCTTATACGCAGATGAAAAAGGAACTTGGATCCAACAATAAAAAATACAGAATAGAATGTAGTCTATATCAATAATAAAAATTAAAAAATGAATCATTATGAAAAAGTTAATCTTATCAGCAGCAATCGTTTTAGGAGGTTTAACAACAACTGTAGCAACAGCTCACAATGTAAACCCAATTGTAAAATCAGTTAGTGTAGCAGACGAATACACCGAAATTAAATTGGAAGAATTGCCAGCAGCGGTTACCGAAGCGCTTAAAAAAGCCTATCCAGATGCTGTGGTAACTAAAGCCTATGTAAACGAGAAAAAAGAATACAAATTAGATGTGAAAGTAGGAGATAAAGAAGGAAATCTTTTTGCTGATGCCAATGGAAATTGGATTCAAAAATAAGCCCTTTTTACCCCTCATCAAATCACAACATTTAAAATAAAACAACATGAAAAAGTTAATCGTAGCAGCCTTAGTTTTGGCTGGATCACTAAATGTTTTTGCCACAACTAATCCGGTAAAAACCCAATCAAGTACTATTACAATGGTACAAGATGAATATAAAGAAATTGCAGCCGATGCTGTACCAGCAGCGGTAAAATCAACCATCGAAAGTTCTTTTCCTGGTGCTAAATTAGTAAAAGCATACGCAAAAGAAGGCAACACCGAGTACAAATTGGATATTGCTATGGGCGATAAAAGTTACACGGTTTTCACCGACGCTGAAGGGAAAATCATAAAAAAATAATAACCCATGAAAAAGTTAACCTTAGCGCTAACATTTGTTTTGCTAGGCCTCACAACCTACGCATCGGTGGTAACGTATAGTGTAATCGAACTCAATAAAATTGTGCAAGATACCTATACCGAAATTTCACCAGATTCGGTTCCTGTTGCGGTGCAAACCGCACTAAATAAAGCCTATCCTGCTGCAAAGCTCGAAAAAGCATTTGTTAACGATAAAAAGGAATACAAATTACAAATAGCAGTTAACGACCAAAAGGCTACTGTGATAGCAGATGTCAATGGTAACTGGTTAAAAATATAATTAGGTGGATTAGGTTTATGTTTTGGAAGAGAGGCTGCTTTATGTGGCCTCTCTTTTTTTGCATAATTTTGTGAAAATACAATAATTTAAGTCTTATTTTAGCGTAAAAACAGTCCAAACCAATGCCCAAGATTCTAATTATCGAAGATGATATTTCGTTTTGCAAATTATTAGAAAAGTTTCTAATCAAAAACAGCTATACGGTAGCAACTGCATTTTCGGCTGCCGAAGGGCGTTTGGCTGTGGCAAAAGAAAACTTTGATTTAATCCTGACCGATTTGCGTTTACCCGATGCAGATGGTATTGCGCTTTTAGCCGAATTTTTAGAGGCAAATCCCGCAACTCCCGTAATCTTAATGACGGGTTATTCGGATGTGAATACTGCCGTTAAAGCAATAAAAAACGGTGCCTCCGATTACATTTCAAAACCGTTCAATCCCGATGAAGTCTTAGTGGTGATTAGTAATGCTTTGCAAAACAGGACACAAGTCGAGGAGAAAAAAAAGAAGCCGGAATCGAAAGCGGCTAAACCTACTACAACTTATGTTCAAGGTATTTCGGCTGCTTCCAAAAAATTAAACGAACACATACAACTGGTTAGTCCCACAGATATGTCGGTTTTAATCATCGGTGAAAGCGGAACCGGAAAAGAAATAATTGCCAAAAGCATTCATCAAAAAAGCAATCGCAAAGAAGAAAATTTCATTGCTGTGGATTGCGGCGCCATCCCAAAAGAGTTGGCGGCTAGCGAATTTTTTGGTCATTTAAAAGGGTCTTTTACGGGTGCCATTTCGGATAAAGTAGGCTATTTTGAAGCGGCAAATAAAGGCACTATCTTTTTAGATGAAATCGGTAATTTATCCTACGAAAACCAGATACAGTTGTTGCGCGCTTTGCAAGAACGAAAAATAAAACCCGTTGGGAGTAACAAAGAAATTGAAGTCGACATACGCATTATCACCGCTACGAATGAAGATTTGCGTGAGGCGGTAAAAAATGGCGATTTCCGTGAAGATTTGTACCATCGTATTAATGAATTTTCCATTCATTCGCCTTCATTATCCGAAAGAGAGGATGATTTAATGCTTTTTGCTGAATTCTTTTTGGATAAAGCCAATGCCTTATTAAACAAAGAAGTAATCGGATTTTCGAAAGAAGTAATTCATATTTTTCAGCATTACCATTGGCCTGGGAATTTAAGGGAATTGCAAAATTGTGTAAAAAGAGCCACACTACTAACACAAGGCGATTTTATCGAAACCAACGTGCTGCCAGCCGAATTTTTTCAGCCGCAAGAATCTAAAACCGATGCTTTTTCTTTGTCCGAAAATGAAAAAGAGGCCATCGAATACGCTTTAGCAAAAACACAAAACAACAAATCAGAAGCGGCCAAATTGCTAAAAATTACCCGCAAGACTTTATACAACAAGTTGAAGTTGTACGATATTAATTAAATCCTTTTTTCTAATTCAGTAAAAAGTGCGGTAATTTGCTCTTCCAAATCGTGATACAAGTCATTCAATGCGATTGCGGTATAATCGTTCGATTCCAAATCATCCAAAATACGAGCGATGGAATGTGCTTCAATTTGTTTGAACATAGGCGCCATTTTGTGTGCGGTTTGTTTGATTCTTCCCCCATCCAATTCAGAAATTTGGCTTTTTAATAAGTCCATATTCAAATGGGTATTCGTTACAAACGATTGGAGTACTTTTTGAATGGCTTCGGTGTCCTTATTTAAGAAGTCTTCTAGTAATTGCAACGAATATCGTTGCGTTGTTTTCGTATCGTTATCTTTTTTTGCTTGTAGTGGAATTTGAGTATGGTTGAGCACCGCTGTAACAGTTTCGATTAAAAGTGAAGGCGAAAAGGGCTTTTTAATAACGGTCGAAAATCCGGCTTTTTGGTAGACTTCCTCGCTCACATTCGACTGACCGGTAACGGCAATAATGGGCTCATTGTGGTATTTTTCATTCGCATTTTTTTGAAAAGCAGCAACCAATTCAAATCCGGTCATGTTTGGCATCTGAATGTCGGTAACCAATACATCAAAAGTTTGGTTTTGCATAAAATCCAATGCCTTTTCGGCTTCTAAAAAAGCGGCAACCGTAAAATGTTTTTTTAAAACTTCTGTTGAAAGTCCTAGCAAATCGGCATCGTCATCCACCAAAACAACCGTTTTAGGGGCTAAATTCAAACTCAAATTCGGGATTGGAGAGCTTTTAGGATGGTAATCCGAATCAAAATGAACGGGCATCCGAATTTCAAAAATACTTCCTTTTTCGGAGCTATTTTTAAGATATAATTCGCCTCCTAACAGCGTCATTATTTTTTTAGAAATGGCCAATCCCAATCCCGTGCCGCC
This sequence comes from Flavobacterium agrisoli, assembly GCF_016522065.1. Taxonomy (GTDB): domain Bacteria; phylum Bacteroidota; class Bacteroidia; order Flavobacteriales; family Flavobacteriaceae; genus Flavobacterium; species Flavobacterium agrisoli. Next base: position 749,425 of record NZ_JAEHFV010000002.1, read on the forward strand.
ATAATTTTTGACGATGGAAGTATTGGCTTGCGCAAATTCTTCGAAGACTAATTTCTGACTATTTTTTTCAATTCCAATTCCCGAATCGGCAATACTTATAAAGGCAATTTCCCCGTTAGCCGAAAGCGATGCATTGATATTGATATAGCCTTTTGCGGTAAATTTATAAGCATTTCCAATAATATTAAGCAAAACTTGTTTGAGGCGGATAGCATCACCTAAAATAGGTCTTTGAAACGTTTCATCAATGTTAAGATTTAACTCAATAGGTTTTTGCTGGTAAACCGATTGCAAATTAGCGGCCACTTCGCGCAGGGTTTGATCTAACGAGAACGGTGCTTTTTCGATGGTAATTTTTCCGGCTTCTATCTGCGAAAAATCGAGTAAATCTTGAACCAATCGGGCAATGTATTCGGATGAATTTTTAATAGTTTTGGTGTAATAAGACTGCTTATTATTCAAATCGGAATGGCCTAATAATTCGGTATAACCCACAATGGTACTGAGTGGTGTTTTTAAATCGTGGCTCACAGTCGAAATCAATTGCTCGCGACTTTTTAGTAAGTTTTGCGTTTTGTCGTTGGCAATTTCCAATTGTTTTTTATACGATTGGGTTTTCGAAAAATCACTGGTAATGAGTATTGAAAAGAAAACCGTTAATAGTAACCCAACAATGGCGGCATAGGTAATAATTTGGTTGATTTTTTTGAGCGATTTTTCTTTTTCGTTATTGTTTTTAATCGAATAAAAAATGATTTCGCGTTCAATGATGCGAAGTACTTTTCGAAGTTGATCCGAAATCAAAATCTCGTTGGTAAGCAATTTATTTTCTTGTAAACTGAGCGATTCTTTCTTTTTTTCGGTTTCGAGTTTTACTTTGCTCAACAACCGTTTTGAAGCGGATAAGATAGAATCGGTAGCTTTTTTAGTCAGCGTGTTAGAGCTGTCATCAGGAATATTTTGATTGAGATAATCCACATAACGCTGTAAAACATTACGTTGGTAGCTGCCGAGTTTATCAGGATTTTTGGTGAAATCGCTTAGCTGCAATTTACGAAGTGAAAATTCGAGTTGGGTGAGTTCTTGTATGGCCTCGTTAACCGAAGCTTCGTCGGTGGTTTTACTTTTAATGGCTTTGAGTTGCCGAATATTTTGCGTTTTTTCGTTCAACAAAATCGTAACGCTGTCAAGCAATTTGATTTGGTAATCGCTAGAAACCACTTTTTTTAAAGAGTCAATTCGAATTTGCAAGGAATCGGTTTGCTGAATGTAATTTCGAAAATCAATTTCCGAATTGGATTGTATGGTTTTTCGAGCTAAACTTTCGGTTTTATATACATTCGAAAACAAATTACTAATGCGCAACACTTTGTTTTTTTCCAAGGCAATTTTCCCTTCAATTTTGGTATACACCACATTTTCCGAATACAAAATCCATCCCACGCTGGCCACCAATGCTACTAAAGCAATGTAACTAATAATGACCTTGAAAGGAATATTTCCGTTTTTGTTACCCATGACGTTGAAAGTTGCGATGCTGATAAAAAAGTGAAAGCTACAGTTTTACTTATCGGTAAAGAAAGTCAAACTGTAGCTTTATAAAAATAACTAAAAATCTTGGTTTTACAAGGTTTCTTTAAGCCATTTAAAAAATTCGGATTGCCATACTTGTGCATTTTGCGGTTGCAAAACCCAATGGTTTTCTTCTGGAAAATACACCAATCGACTTTTAATACCTCGTAATTGAGCCGCTTGAAACGCTTCTTGACCTTGTCCAATAGGCACTCGGTAATCTTTTCCGCCTTGAAAAATTAAAATCGGACTTGTCCATTGGTCTACATAATTCATTGGGTTAAAAGTAGTGTAGGCTTTTTGAGCAGCCGCATTGTTTTTCTCCCAATAAGCACCTCCAAAATCCCAGTTGCTAAAAAAGACTTCTTCGGTAGTGCCAAACATACTTTGGGTGTTGAAAACGCCATCGTGGGCAATAAATGTTTTGAAGCGATTTTGGTGAATTCCAGCCAAATAAAATACCGAATACCCCCCAAAACTAGCTCCTACGCAGCCCAAGCGTTTAGAATCTACATACGATTCTTTCGCCACATCATCGATAGCCGAAAGGTAATCTTGCATCACTTGTCCGCCCCAATCTTTACTAATTTCTTCGTTCCATGCTACGCCATGTCCGGGCATTCCTCGTCGGTTAGGGGCTACCACAATATAACCATTAGCCGCCATAAGTTGAAAATTCCATCTGAAAGAATAAAATTGGGTCAAGGCACTTTGAGGACCTCCTTGGCAATACAATAAAGTGGGGTATTTTTTAGAGGGATCAAAGTGAGGTGGCAATATCACCCAAACCAGCATTTTTCTACCATCGGTTGTGGTAACATAGCGTTTTTCGGTTTTGCTCAAAGCCAAATTGTCATAGGTTTTGGTATTCACGTTAGTGATTTGTTTCCATGACTTCTCTTTAAGATGATAGGCAAAAATTTCTTCTGCATGATTCATGTCAGAACGCGTTACTATAACGGTGTTTTCGGTAAAACCGACTATATGATTGACATCAAATAAGCCATCGGTGATTTGTTTTACACGCGGAATCATTTTGGTATTTCGAGTAAAATTGACCACAAATAATTGTTTTGTTCCATCAATAGGGGCAATAAAAAAGATGTTTTTACTGTCTTTGCTCCACATAAAACTATCCACAGTCCCGTCCCATTGTGCCGTTAGATTCACTTTGATGCCGTTAACTTCCACTATAATATCGTTTTTGTCCGATTCGTACCCGTCTCTTTTCATTTGCAACCATGACAAATGACCTTCAGGCGAAAATTGAGGAGCGGTATCATAACCCATATTGCCTTCGGTTTTGTTGCTGGTTTTTTTCGAGGCAAGATCGTATTGGTAAATATCGGTATTGGTAGAAATGGCATAGGCAGTTCCAGCCTTTTTCTTGGAAACATACAAAATCGATTGGCTGTCGGGCGACCAAATGTAATCTTCGTCACCACCAAATGGTTTTTGTGGCGAATCATAATTTTCGCCTGCCATGATATCAATTCCGGCAGCGCCATCTTTGTTTTCTTTATAAAAAACGTGGTTGTAGCTGCCGTTGTTCCAAGTGTCCCAATGGCGGTAATTCAAACCGTCGTATACCTGCGCGCCCGATTTGGATAATGCTGGATACAAATCGCTACCGTTGATTTTTTCTATTTTAACAGCTTCATCATAAACGGTGTATTTGCCATTCGGCGAAATGTTTTTATCGGCTAAAATGGATTTACTGTCGGTTATTTCGGTGGCTGTGCCGCCGTTTACCGGAATGCTGTAAAGTTTGGAATGCGATTTGTTTTCGGCAACCGAAGGCGTGGTAACTTTATAAACAATGTTTTTTCCGTCTTTCGAAATTCCCAAAGCCGAAACCCTTCCTAATTCCCATAATAATTTTGGTGACATTACATTTTGTGCCATAGTGCTTAAACTCGTTAATATGAATGCAGTGATTACTAATTTTTTCATAGAATTTTTGTTTTTGAGGGGCTAAAATTACAAATTTAATCAGCCTTGTTTCTTTTTTCGGGGACCGATTTTCTTAAAGAAATAATAAAAAGAAGTCATTGCTTGAGGGAAATCTTTCAAATTTGGCAGTTTTTAATCGCATGAGCTACTGATTGCTTAATTTTAGTGGAAAAGGATTCGTTTTAAAAGGTCGATTATATTGGAAAATGTATCAAAAAAAGTAATTTTACCAATTCATACAACCAAGTACCACCGAATTACCTTTTGATTAAAATGGCCACAAAAAAACCTACTCCAAAACCAGTTGCAAAAAAAGCCAAACAAACAGCAAAAAAAAATAAAGGTTCCACTAAAAGTAAAATCGGACGTTTTTTATTGAAAGCAACATTATGGTTTTTTGGACTTTCCATTGGGTCGGTCGTTTTTTTTAAATTTGTTCCTGTTCCCTTTACACCGTTGATGTTGATTCGCGCCATCGAAAATAAAATGGATAAAAAAGAAGTGTTTTTTGACCACGATTGGGAGCCGATTGATCGCATTTCAATGAATTTGCAAAAAGCAGTTATTGCCAGCGAAGACGGTCTTTTTTTACAACACAGCGGTTTTGATTTAAATGCGATGCAAAAAGCATATAAAAACAACGAACGCGGCCGAAAAATTCGCGGTGGTAGTACCATTTCGCAACAAACAGCCAAAAATGTGTTTTTATGGCAAGGTAAAAGTTACCTCAGAAAAGGTTTAGAAGCTTATTTTACCGTTTTAATTGAATTAATTTGGGGTAAAGAACGGATCATGGAAGTCTACCTCAATAGTATCGAAATGGGTGATGGTGTCTATGGAGCAGAGGCTGCCTGCCAATATTGGTACCGAAAAGGCTGTGCCAGTTTAACCGAGAAAGAAGCGGCCGGAATTGCAGCTATTTTACCAAATCCAAGAAAGTTTAAAGCAACGGGCTCTTCGAGTTACATCAACAAACGCAAAAATAAAATTGTGCGGATTATGCATACCGTCGGAAAAGTGACGTACAAATGAAAATAATACAAACGTTTTTTTTACTGTTGATTTCGGGTTTGTGTTACAGCCAAATTCGAACCAGTGAAATAGGCTTAATTACCGACAACGATTTGTATACCTCGTCTAAAAACGACATGTATTATACCAACGGCTTGACTCTTTTTTACCGTTATGTAGGAAAAAATAGCGTAGAAAATGAATTTAAAACCACCAATCAATTTTACATTGGCCAAAATGTATACACGCCTCGATATGTAAACGCAGAAGCCGTTGATGATAACGACCGACCTTTTGCCGGTTATCTGTTTGCCGGTTATGAAAAAGGTTTTTTTAAAGCCGATTCGCATGCCATAAAAGTGGGATTCGCGGTGGGGACTATTGGTCCCAATTCGTATGCGCAAGGTTTTCAAGAAAATTTCCATAAAATTTTTAATTACAAAAACATTTATGGTTGGGAAAATCAAATCCGAAATGCATTGGCTTTTCAAATTAACGGGTTGTATTTTAAAAAATTATCCCAAAACAAAATCCAAAACACCTTCGATTTAAACTGGCAGTCTACCGCTGATTTTGGAACCATTTTCACGGGAATGAGTACCGGTTTAGTGGCCCGAATCGGATTTAAAAAACGATTACCTTTACTGAATTCTTCGTTGTTGGGTGCCAGTGTAGGAACTTCCAAATACAATTACAACGAATTTTACTTTTATGCAGCACCTAGTATCCGGTATCAGGTATACGATGCTACCATTCAAGGTAGTTTGTTTAGTGACACGTCTCCGGTTACATTTCCTATTGAATATTTTCGATTCAATGCAAAAGCAGGTTTGGCCTATCGCAGGCACAATTGGAATTTATCCTATGCGTTTGTTTATACCACAAAAGAAGTGGCCGAAAGTCCTGCAATTGGCTATTTTTATGGCTCAATCGGCGTTTCGGTTTTATTGCCGTAGCGAGTAGTGTGTTTTTTCTGAGAAGGATAAATATAAAAAACGCAAGCTTTTAGTATTTGAGTTTGTAGTTTATAGCCTTTGAAGCAGTGAATACGTACAAGAAATATGGTGAGGTTTTATAATCGGGAGAAAAGAAATAACTCTCAATTGAAAGTTGGTGATAACATTTTTGCAGCTTGGGTCTTTTGCGACTTATGAAAACGAGTATTTTCGGCTAAACGAAAATACGATTAAAAACGGTAATTCCACTAAATTCGCAAATGGCGCAAGAGGTGTGTTAGTGGCTGCCATTTTCATTTTAATTCGGCAAAGTTATTTTCCAATTTATTTAACCATTTTTTTCTTTTTTCGTTTGACACCATCTTAACTTGATTAAAACTTATCCATTTTCGATTTTTAAACCCAATTTTCCAAAAAGTTCCTAACATCATAGCTTTCTTAATAGCATTTCCGAAAAGTAACCAATATAACCAATTTGGAGTATTCATGGTAGTAATCATCGTCACTCCTTGAATGTTATTCCATAAAGGTTTCATTCTTGTATTTGATTCGTTTGTATAGTCATAGGCAACTCCAGGAAAGATAACCTTATCAATAAATCCTTTTGTCATTGCTGGCATAAGTTCCCACCAAATTGGAAAAATAAATACAATATGGTCTGCGTTTTTTATTTTATTGCTGTATTCGATTACTTTTGGATCAACTGGTTTTTTATCACGAAAACCTTTTAAATCGGCTGCGGTCATTGCTGGATTAAAATTGTCTTTGTCTAAATGAATGAGCTCAATTGTATGTTTAGCTTTCATAAGTCCATTTGAAACTGATTCCAAGATAGCATTACAAAAACTTCCTTCATAGGGATGGTTGAAAACGATAACTACTTTCATTTTTTTACTGTTTAAAATTACAGTACAAAATTCAGAAGTTAAGTATTGTTCAGCGATAACAATTGTTAATAAATAAATTTACGATCTTCTGTTTCTAATCCGACTTAATGAAACAGATGTAATTCCTAAATAAGAAGCAATGTAATGTTGCGGAATTCGTTGTAAAATTTTTGGATTGTTTTCAAATAAGTCAAGATATCTTTTTTCAGGGTTATCTTTGATATGGGAGAGAAATAATTTTTGATAAAAAATTAAACGCTGAAAAGTATGTTCTTCTACTTGTTGTTTTATTGATTTTGATTTCTCAACAATTGATTGTAAATCTTTTTTAGAAATAGAATGTATGATACACGGTTCTATACTTTCGATAGTAAATATACTTGGTTGATTTGTTCTAAAGCTCTCAATTGATGAAACGCTTTCTCCTTCAAAGAAAAATTGAAATGTAATATCCTTACCATTATTATTAAAGCATATTCGTAAACAACCTTTTTCAATGTAGAATGCTTTTTTAGCAATTTCACCTTCATTTAAAAGAATTTTCTTTGCAGCAATTTCTTCACGCTTAAAAAGATGCTTAAATTCTTCCCATTCAGTATTTTCTAATTTGAAGTTTTACATTTTAAAAATGCGTTAGATTCTTGCCTCTGCGCGGCGGTTGCCACTAACGTCTTGGTACTACTGCGGGTTTGGGACTAAATTAAGCCCATTCTTCGGATATGCCAAATCATCCCAAATACAAAACCAACTTTCCATCAAGCCAATTGCCCAAATCCGTTGTAGTAGCTGTTGTGCGATCGTAGTTTTATTTAGTCCAATTTTCTATTTCATTCTGTTAAATTGATATTGTGAAATTTTGATAATGAAACAAACCCGAGCCTTGTTCTAACTTACCGTCATTTTCAATTTGTTCAAAAGCATCTTTAATTTCTTTTATAATTGAAGTTTGTAAATCCAAATCAAAATGAGAAGGTAATATTTTTTTAATCGGCAAATTTACCACTTTGTCAATTGAGTTTTTGTATGTTTTTGGGTCACTGGTTGGAAAAAAGGCGGTTAATTTACCTTTATAGATTAAATCTCCTGAATATAAATACTCTTTTTCCTTTTCATATAGACATATATGACCTGGTGCGTGTCCTGGCGTATGAATGATTTGAATTGTACGATTTCCTAATTCTATAATATCATTGTCTTTTAATATTTTAGTTGGTTTTCCTTGAAATATCTCATAATCATCTATATTGAAATCTAATGGAAATTCACAAGGTTCTTCTATTAAAAGATTTTTGATAAAGTCCAAAGGCAAAGGGAAATTTCCATTAATCCAATCTTCTTCATTTTCGTGAATATAAAAATTGTCAAAATATCTTAGTCCACCAATATGGTCATAATGAGTATGTGTTGGAATTACTATTAGTGGTTTTGTTGCGAATTTATTCACAACTGCTTTGATATTTTTAACTCCCAATCCCGTGTCAATTAATAAACTATTTGTTGTTCCGTTCAACAAATAACAATGCGTTTCTTCCCAATGCTTATATTCGCTAATAACATAAGTTTCATTATCAACTTTTTCTACAGTAAACCAATCGTCTTTAATTAAATTCATATCTTTTTTTGCGGTTTTTTGACTATGTCGCACAACTAAGTATATTGTACTTATTTTATCAGTGTAATCCCTCACTATGGAAAGATACACCTGATAATAGAGTTGCAATTTAACAGAAAAATCTTTAGGTTTATCTTATTTGGTTCAAAAAATGGACAGGTGTTAATCGAGAGTTAGGTGAATAATGATTAACAGCGGTTCTCGATATTTAGTTGCTTCGTTTTACTACTCAAAAAATCTCGAACTGACGTTTTAGATGCTTGGTATTTTTTAGGATCATCAAAATTGGTTCTCTAAGTTTTTAAAATTTCAATTGTTTTTTCGTCTTGAGCAGCATTGTAGTATTTGTCGAGGACTTTTTGGAATATTGGTGCTGCATTGGGTAATTGTAGGAACAGTGTCATGCAGGATTTGAGTTTGCGGGAGTCGGGTTTGCCGAGGATTTCTAATGCGGTTTTGTTTTGGACTTGTAAAATGGCTTCGGAGATTTCGATTAGGCGTTTACCGAGTATGGGATGGTTGTAATAGGCTTGTGCATCTTTAATGTTTTTAATGGCGTAAAAGATATTATAATCGGTGAAACCTAAACCTGCGATTTGGGGAAAGATGAACCACATCCAATGGGATTGTTTTTGTCCGTTTTGGATTTCCTCGAGTGCCGTTGCATAGGTGTTTGTTTGTGCTTGTAGGAAGCGGTTGAGGTTGTGCTGCATAACGTAAAGTTACTCTGTTTTAAATTTAATTGGTTGAATAGAAATGTGTTAAAATTAAAAAGCGCAAAAGTCGGGAGACTTTGCCAACTGGGAAGCGTTTATTGTAAATCGTGCTAAATTATTAAGCAATTCATTTGTATTTATTCACGAGCGAGACGCTCGCGCCCAATGTCATTAAGTTAAGCCGAAATTAAATGGTATCCTTTTGATTTTTAGTTATTTTAGGTTTCACTCTAGCCCTGT